>NZ_CP107954.1:6062087-7274504 GCF_036067295.1 Kribbella sp. NBC_00382 | reverse complement strand
ACGGAGGTCGTCCCGTCGGCGCCGGCGAACTCGATCCGCAGCGTGCCGTCGGCCTCGATCACCGTCGACGTCTCGGTCGAGCGGAAGTCGTCGGCGCCCATGGTGGCGACGTTCGTCTTCGAGTCGGCGGTCCAGGCGCCCATCCGGTGCGGGTGGGTCTGCGCGTACTTCTTCACCGAGGCGGGTGCGCGGCGGTCGGAGTTGCCCTCGCGCAGGACCGGGTTCACGGCCGAGCCCTTGGTGGAGTCGTAGCGGGCGCGGATGTCGCGCTCCTCGTCGGTCTTCGGCTCGTCCGGGTACTCCGGCAGCGCGTAGCCCTGCGACTGCAGCTCGGCGATCGCGGCCTTGAGCTGGGGGGCCGAGGCGGAGACGTTCGGCAGCTTGATGATGTTCGCGCCCGGCGTCTTGGTCAGCGCGCCGAGCTCGGCGAGCGCGTCCGGGATCCGCTGGTCTTCGGTCAGGTAGTCGCCGAAGACGGCGATGATCCGCCCGGCCAGCGAGATGTCCCGGGTCTCCACGCCCACACCGGCCTGTGCGGCGTACGCCTGGATCACCGGCAGGAACGAGTACGTCGCCAGGGCCGGGGCCTCGTCCGTATGGGTGTAGATGATGGTCGACTCAGTCACTCGCGTCTGTCCTCTGCTCCGTCGATGTCGCTCCTCGGGCCACCCCGGGGAGGCAACCCCACCTTAGTCGCCGGAGCGGGCGCGGCCGGAGGGGAGTGGTGATGCTCACGGCGATGGCCGCCGAGGTCTTCCGCAACCGGGCGATCCGGTTTACCTTCAAGGTCCGTGTGAGCGCTCTCACACGGGAATTCCCTCTCCCGCCCCGGAGGTGCAGTCGTGATACCCACCCCTGTCCAAACCCGCCGACGCCGTATGCGCTGGCGCGCGGCGATCGTCGCGCTCGTCCTGGCCGTCTGCTCGACCCTCCTGGTGGGCGGCGTAGCGACGGCGGCCGACGACTACACCCAGTCGGCTACCTCGCTGAACTCGACGCAGGCCCAGATCGCGTTCACCCCGACCACGGCAGCCCTGTACGTCGATGTCCACTACATCGTCACCGGACAGGGCCAGCAGAACTTCCGGATGGACCTGTCCGGCGGCACCTGGCGCAAGACGGTCGGCGGCCTTTCATCGGGCAGCGTGATCGACTACTGGTTCACGTACGAGAAGAGCGGACCGCAGTACGACACTCCGCACTTCAGCTACACGCACGGCGGTACGACCCCGCCGCAGACGGTCGCGACGCCGACCTTCTCGCCGGCCGGTGGCAACTACACCTCCGCCCAGACCGTGACGATCTCCACCTCCACCGCGGGCTCCACGATCCGCTACACGGTCGACGGCTCCACCCCGACCGCGTCCTCGACCCTGTACTCCGGGCCGATCAGCGTGCCCACGTCGCGGACGATCAACGCGATCGGCCTCAAGTCGGGCCTGACGAACTCGGCCGTCGGCAGCGCGTCGTACACGATCGGCTCGGTACCGACCGGGTGCACGACGCAGCCCGACGTACCGAACTTCGGCCCGAACACGCGCATCTTCGACCCGGGCATGTCGGCCGCGACCATCCAGGCCCAGCTCGACACGGACTTCAACAACCAGAAGGACACGCTGACCGCGCAGATGGCCAACCGCCGGGTCGCGCACCTGTTCAAGCCCGGCGCGTACAGCGTGCACGACGACGTCGGCTACTACACCTCGGTCGCCGGCCTCGGCCAGAACCCCGGCGACGTGGTCATCAACGGCGCGATCACGGTCGACGCCTTCAACGCCTCCGACCAGGGCGTGGCCCTGCAGAACTTCTGGCGGTCCGCCGAGAACATGGCCGTGAACCCGGTCGGCGGCTCGGATCGCTGGGCGGTCGCGCAGGCAGCGCCGTTCCGCCGGATGGACATCCGCGGCAACCTGCAGCTCTACCCGGCCAGCTATGGCTTCGCCAGCGGCGGCTACATCGCCGACACGAAGGTGTCCGGCCAGACGGCGTCCATCTCGCAGCAGCAGTGGTACACACGGGACAGCAACCTCGGCAGCTGGGCCGGCGGCGTGTGGAACATGGTGTTCTCCGGTACTACGGGCGCTCCCGCCACCACCTTCCCGAACCCGCCCGAGACGACCCTCGCCACCACGCCGGTCTCGCGGGACGTGCCCTACCTCTACATCGATGGCGCTGGGAAGTACCGGGTGTTCACGCCGTCGCTGCGGACCAACGCCTCGGGCGCCAGCTGGGCGAACGGCTCGACTCCGGGGACGTCGATCCCGATGAGCCAGTTCTACGTGGTCAAGGGTGGCGACACCGCGTCGTCCAT
This sequence comes from Kribbella sp. NBC_00382, assembly GCF_036067295.1. NCBI lineage: Bacteria > Bacillati > Actinomycetota > Actinomycetes > Propionibacteriales > Kribbellaceae > Kribbella > Kribbella sp. NBC_00382. Next base: position 7,272,193 of record NZ_CP107954.1, on the reverse strand, counting down.
CAACTCGGCCCTCGCGGCAGGCTGCAACCTGTTCTTCACGCCGGGCGTCTACCACCTCAACCAGACGCTCAACGTGACGCGGGCCAACACTGTTGTCCTCGGCATCGGTTACCCGACGCTGATCCCCGACGGCGGCGTGAACGCGATGCAGGTCGCGGACGTCGACGGCGTACGGATCAAGGGCCTGCTGTTCGACGCCGGTACGACGAACAGCGCCGCGCTGCTGACCGTCGGGCCGTCGGGCTCATCGGCTGGTCACGCGGCGAACCCGACCACGCTGCAGGACGTGTTCTTCCGGATCGGCGGCTCGATCGCCGGCCACGCGACCACGAGCCTTGTGGTCAACAGCAACAACGTGATCATCGACCACATCTGGGCCTGGCGGGCCGACCACGGCAACGCGGGCACCTGGGGCTGGACGCAGGCCACCGCGGACACCGGATTGCTTGTCAACGGCAACAACGTGCTGGCGAGCGGGTTGTTCGTCGAGCACTACCAGAAGTCCCAGGTGATCTGGAACGGGCAGGGCGGCAAGACGATCTTCTTCCAGAACGAGATGCCGTACGACGTACCGAACCAGGCGAGCTGGAACCGGCCTGGCGGGAAGGCGGGCTATCCGGCGTACAAGGTCGGCGACAACGTCACCTCGCACGAGGCCTGGGGACTGGGGAGCTACAACTTCTTCAACGTCAACCCGTCCGTCAGCGCCTACAACGCCTTCGAGGTACCCAACAACGCCAATGTCCGCTTCCACAGCCTCTGCACGGTCTCCCTCAACTACCAGGGCGTGATCACCCACGTCATCAACGACACCGGAGCAGTCACTCCGCCCGGCACCGTGCCGGTCAACGTGGTGAACTACCCCTAGGCCGAAAGGGGTGGTGACGGTGGTGCGGATGCTGGGTCCGGGCGAGTCGGAGCAGGAGTACACGGCTCGCGGAAGCCGGATGTTCTTCAAGGCGCTGGCCGGCCAGGACGACGGTGACCTGTCGCTGATGGAGCGCACCCTGCCGGTCGGCGGACGCCGGCCTCCGCCCCACCGCCATACCAACGCCGGCCATGGACGCCTACTTCGCCGAACTGCACGACCTCTGGAACCGCGGCGAGCCACCGACGCCCGATGAAGAACGGGAGTTGATGGCTCGCTTCGGGATGGAGAAGGCTTAGCCCAGTACGCTGCTGGGATGCGAGGCGTGGGTGAGTAAGGGCTGGTGGTGGCTCGTGGCGGGCGCGGTGGTCGTCGCGGCGTGGGCTGCGCGTGGGGGAGACTCGCCTTCCCCGGAGGCTGCTTCCCGGCCCAGTACGTCGGCTACGCCTCAGGCTCAGCCTACGAAGCCGACGAAGCCGACTGCCACGGAGAAGCCGAGTCCGACGGCGGCGGCCCCGAATGCGCAGCGGGACGACTGGTTCAACAACTACGATCCGGCGGAGTTCGCGGTACCGGTTCGGAAGTACGCGGGCAAGGCCGGGATCAGCAGTCAGTTGCTGATGGCAATCTTGTACAACGAGGCGTACAAGCCGCACGATCCGCAGTTGGAGCGGTCCTGGCAGCACATCAAGGAAGACTCCGCGTTCGGGATCGCCAACATGCATCGGGCGGCCTTCGACGACACCAAGCGTGGGCGGTTCAGTAAGCGGCAGTGGGAAGAGCTGCCCGATCATCCCGACCTTGCGATCGAGGCAGCCGCCTGGCATCTCCATGACCTGGCCAGGCGACTGCCGGACCGGCGTACCAGCAAGTTCAGCAAAGACGAATTGCTTGCCCTGGGCTACAACACGGGTGCGGGGAATATGCGGGCCTTCGCGACCGGTGCCACCCCGGGTGCTCAAGCGCAGTCGTACCTCGACAACCTGCACGAGAACTGGGACAAAGCCGCGAAGGCCGTCAAGTAGTTAGCAGTTCAAGGTGCCAGCGCGGAGCGCGTGATTGCTCGTGTTGTCGTCGTCGGACCACAGCACCGCCTTGTGGCCGCCGGAGCAGGTCGGTGAGATGGCGAACCCCTCATTGTTCAGGTTGGACATGCCGGACGGCCGGCTGTACGTCGCCGTGACCGCGAACTTGCCCTGCGCGTTGACGTCGAGCGTCTTGGTCTGCCCCGAGCAACCGTTGTCGCAGACTGCCCACAAGTGACCGGTCGCGCCGTCGAACTCGAGATCCATCACCTCTGAGAAGCCACTGCTGATCGTGGCGACCCGGGTGTAGCTGCTGTTGGACTGGTTGAGCGCATAAGCGTAGATCGTGCCGTTGTCCTCGAGGCCGACGAAGTACAGGCCGCTGCCGTGGCCCGGATAGCTAGCGGGGGAGTAGGCGGCGCCGGTGTGCTCGTCACGGAAGGCGTGGGCGGTGAGGAACGAGTCGGGGATCCACGAGATGCCCTCGAGACCGCCGTTGGGGTCGACGTCGGGCAGGTCGGCGGTGAGGTTCCACTCGGCGTTGGCGTTGGCGTTGAGCGTCGACGACGAGGAGCCGGCGTCGAAGCGGAGTACCTTCAGCAGGCTGTCGTCATTGTTGTCGTTGTCCCGCTCGGTCGCGGCTACCAGACCGTCGGGCGAGACGACGACACCTTCGGCATCCGGGTCGCCCTTGCCGTTCCTGTAGTGCAGCGTCCGCGCACCCACCGGGTCCGGCTTCCAGGTGACGCCGTTGGGAATGAGCTTGTACGCCTTGCCCGGGCCGTTGTCGACAGCCCACAAGACGCTCGCGCTCTGGAACGACAGGCCGCTCAGGTTCTTGCCGAAGACGTTGCTCGCGTCGGCGGTGGTGACGGCGGAGCCTCCCGGCCATGTTGTCGCGGCCCAGCTGTACGAAGTACCGGAGATCCCGAGTCCCGCGACCGCCACGGCCACGATCCCGGCGCGCGCTTTTCCAAGCCAGCTCATCTTCTGTCCTCTCGAAGGGGGCAACCCTCCGAGTCTGCGGTGAGCGAGCGACTACCGGCTGAACACGCGCTGTCGAAAAGCAGTCGCGTCCGAGCCGAGTCCGTCGCGGCGTTCTGGGTGCATGATCGGATCCATGGAAACCAGGGGTGGGCTCGAATCGATGATCACCGGCTACCGGCTCTCCGCGGCGCTCAGCGTCGCGGCAGAGCTCGGGCTGTCGGACGAACTGGCGAAGACGCCGCGGACCGTCGCCGAATTGGCGACCACGGCGGGGGTGGACGAGGAGACCTTGGAGCGGCTGGTGCAGGCGCTCGTCGCGATCGGCGTCTACGCGGAGAAGGACGGCGCCGTCAGCAACACGGAGCTCGGCGAGATGCTGCGATCGGACGTCCCCGGTACCCTCCGGCCGCTCGCGCGGACGCTGCAGGATCCCGCGCTCTGGGCGGCCTGGGGGCATCTCGGGCACAGCGTCCGTACCGGTGAGAACGCCTTCGAGGCCTTGCACGGCGTCGACGTCTGGACGCATCGGCAGCACCAGCCGGAGCACAACGAGATCTTCAACGACAACATGACCGCGCTCAGCTGGAAGATCGCGGCGGCGGTCGCGGCGACCTACGACTTCGCCGGCGTCCGTACGGTGGTCGACGTCGGCGGCGGCAAGGGCATCGTGCTGGACGCAGTACTCAGTGCCAACGACCAGCTGGTCGGCACGGTCTTCGACCAGGAACACGTCGTCGCCACCGAGCCGGTGTCGCCTGCCGTCACCTCGAGGTGGTCGGCAGCCGTCGGCGACTTCTTCAAAGAAGTGCCACCCGCTGACGTCTACCTGCTCAAGTCGATCCTGCACGACTGGCCGGACGACCGCTGCGTCGACATCCTCCGCGTCTGCGCCCGCTCCCTCAACCCGGGCGGCGCGGTCCTGGTGATCGAAACGATCCTCGACCGCCCCGGCCAAGAGGCCCAGGCGGCCTTCTCCGACATCAACATGCTGGTCATGCCCGGCGGCCGGGAACGCACCGCGGACCAGTACGCGGAACTCTTCACCGCCGCCGGCCTGCGGCAGACCCGCGTCATCGACACCCCCAGCCGGATGTCGATCGTCGAGGCCCGTTAGCGCCAGGCCGCGCCGGGGCCTTTGACGTACTGCGTCCAGACGAATCGCCACGGGATGACGGCGATGATGACGACGATGAAGGAGCAGGTGAACAGGACACTGCCGGTCTCCGTATCCACGTCGCCGGCGATGAGGTGGGGGAGGGCGACCGCGGCGAGCCAGATGAGTTTCCAGAGCACCTCGAACACCAGGATCGGGAGCAGCTTGACTGGGTAGCGCAGGCCGAGGATCGCCAGCAGCGACATCGCTGTCAGCAGGCAGGCGACGACGCCTTCCATCACGGGCAGAGAGCGGGCGTCCTGGAGAACGACCGGCCATTTGACGATGATCAGGCCGATCGCCATGAACGCGTAGCCGGCACGCAGCACGTTCAGCCGGCGGGTGGACAACTCTTCGGGCTTCAGTACTTCTAGGTGGCTCATGCCTCAGAGTGGGCCCGTCGGCCCGGTTCGCCTAATGGCGTTGCTGTTTGTGGGAAATGAAGAAGGTCCGGACTGTGGCCGGGTCGATCCCGTGGGGGTGGTGGTCGGCGCCGGGACGCACGACTACCTGCGACGGGCCGGTGTAGTTCGCCAGGAGGGGGACAGAGTTTTCGTTGGCCGGTACGGCACGGTCGGCGTCTCCGTAGGCGACCAGGAGCGGGATGCGGGCGGCGGCGATCAGGGCGAGTTTGCTGATCGGGCTGATCGCGGCGACACCGTCGAGGTCGGCCGGGTCGAGCGCGTAGACCTTCAGCATTTGTTGCCACTCGGTGGGGGCCGGGCGCGCGTCGCCCAGGCCTCCGGGCCAGCTGCGGAGATCGCAGACCGCGTTGTCGAGGTAGATGGCGCTGACGCAGTCGGGATGGGCTGCTGCCCAGGAGATCGCATAGAGGCCGCCTCGGCTGAGCGCGATCAGGCCGGGTCGCGGGTCGAAGCCGAGCTCGTCGACCAGGAACCGGTACGCCGACCACCAAGCGGCCATCGCAACGGGATCGCCGTACCGATCGGGAACCTCGACATAAACCAGATGCCAGCCCGCATCGAGCATCGCCACGTCGGCATCGTCGAAAGCGCCAAGGAACTCCGCCCGCCACACCCAGGGCAGTCCGGACGCCGGCTCGACACCAGGCGGCGGACTGATGATCCGGACGGTGACGCCGTCGATCTCGCGCGTTGACAGTGGATACCGGTCCCGATAGGTCGTCACAGCAACCAACCATGGCACGATGGCGTCGTGCGGCTCATCTCGGGTGCGTTGGCAGGTGGCGACGAGGCGATGGAGTTGGCTGTTGCTCATGCGATGGTCCGGCGAGCATCCACCGGTGACCTGACCGAGGCGCTGCGGATCTACCGCCCGACAGCCCCCGTCGTGGTGTTCGGCCGCCGGGATACGCGCCTCCCCGGCTTCGATGCGGCGGTCCGATCCGCCCGCGCAGCCGGGTTCGAACCGTTGGTACGGGCCGTCGGCGGCCGCCCGGTCGCGTACACCCCGGAAGCTCTCGTGATCGACCACGTCAAGCACGAGCCGCTCGCACCGGACGGCCTGGAGAGCAGATTCCAGTACTTCGGTGACCTGTACGCCGACATCCTCCGCGACTCCGGCATCGACGCCCGCGTCGGCGCGGTACCCGGGGAGTACTGCCCAGGCGCCCACAGCGTCAACGCCCGCGGCGTCGTCAAGCTCGTCGGCACCGGCCAACGCGTAGTCCGCAACGCCTGGCTCTTCAGCGCCCTGGTCATCCTCGGCGCCGACACCCAACTCCGCCCACTCCTCAGCGACATCTACCGCCACCTCGACCTCCCGTTCGACGCGTCCTCGGTCGGCTCGCTGAAATCAGAGCTACCCAACTTCGACCCGGACACCTTCGAGCAAAAGGTCACCACCGCGTACGGAGTACAGGAAGAACCAGCTCAACTCGACGACGCGACCATCGAGCTGGCCGCGACGCTGTCCGCCGACCACCGGGCGTAGCGGGATCCCGCTCCCCGGGTAGCGATTACTTAACGGCGTGAATAATCCTGCCTCTGGGATCTTGACATCACCTGCCACAGGCATGAGGGTTCCAATATCCTATCCGATCTGTGGTTCTCGCCGGGGGCTGAACGAGCCACAAAGAGAGGTCATCGCTCATGTCCAGGTTCCTTCGTAACAAGACGAGGCGAGGCATCCTCGCGGGGGTTCTCGTCGCCGCCGTCGTCCCGATCGGGTTGACCGCCTCCGCCGCTCAAGGGCCGGGCGGAGCCAAGCCCGCGCCGAGTGCCGCGGACGCCAAGACCAAGACCACCACCAGTACTACGGCCGGCAGCATCTCGATGCCGGCGAACGTCATCACCGCGGCGAGCCCGTCACTCGGGCCCGCGGGAGCGCAAGCGGCCAAGCCCTACATGGGCTGGAGCAGCTACAGCATGCAGGTGTACTCCAACGACGGCAGCAACTGGATCAACGAGGCCCAGCTCACCGCCCAGTCGGACGCGATGCACAAGAAGCTGCAGCCGTACGGATACAACCGGATCAACATCGACGCGGCCTGGAACAGCGGCACCGACGCGTACGGCCGGCCCGTACCGAGCGCCAAGCTGTACCCGCACGGCCTGCCGGCGCTGATCAAGCACATCCACGACAACGGCCAGAAGGTCGGCATCTACAGCATCCCCGGGATCTCGAAGGCGGTGCTGGACGCCAACTATCCCGTCTACGGCGCCCCCGAGTGCCGGACCGGCAACCTGGCCAAGCAGCCGCTGCAGCAGGGCGACTACTGGGGCTTCGGCTACCGCGTCGACATGGCCAACCCGTGCGCGCAGAAGTACATCGACTCGATCGTCGACCTGATGGCCTCGTGGGGCGTCGACCTGCTGAAGTTCGACAGCGTCACCCCGGGCTCGGGCAAGAACGACCTGTCCCTCGACGCTCGCGAAGAGGTCAAGGGCTGGTCGCAGGCGCTGGCCCGGCACAAGATGTGGCTGGAGCTGTCCTGGGCGCTCGACATCAACTACGCCGACTACTGGAAGTCGGTCGCGAACGGCTGGCGGGTCGAGTGGGACGTCGAGTGCTACTGCCCTGGTGAGGCACTCACGGCCTGGCCGAACATCAACCGGCTGTTCCCGAAGGCCGCCGACTGGTGGCGGCACGCTGGCCCTGGTGGCTGGAACGACTTCGACTCGCTGAATGTCGGCAACGGCACGATGGACGGGATGACCAAGGACGAGCGCCGTACCGCGGCCACGCTGTGGGCCGTCTCGGCGGCACCGTTCTACATCGGCAACGACATGACCAAGCTGGACTCGTACGGGCTCGAGCTGCTCACGAACCCCGAGGTCATCGCGGTCAACCAGGCCGGACGTCCGGCGCAGCCCGTGTCGACCAAGACGAACAAGCAGGTCTGGTACTCGCTCAACGCCGACAGCTCGTACACGGTCGCGCTGTTCAACCTCGGTACCACCGAGGCCAACATGACGGCGAACTTCGCGGACCTCGGTCTGGACGGCTCGGCGACGGTCCGCGACCTGTGGGCGCGCCGCGATCTGGGTCAGTACAACGGCAGCTACACCGCGGCAGTCGTACCCCCGCACGGCGTTCGGCTGTTCAAGGTCACGCCGGCGAAGAAGGCCGCGATCCGGGTCAACGACGACGACCTGCGCGTCGCGTACGACGGTGTCTGGACGCGGAACAACAACAACGAGGTACCGGCCGTATCTGAGCCGCTGACGGTCGACGTGACGGACACCGGCACCCAGACCCCGCCGGTCGCGGGCAACGGTGGCACCCGGACCGTCGAGTTGAACAACGACAACTCGGGCATCGTCTACACGGGTTCGTGGAGCCGTAGTACCGGGCGTGGACTGGGTGACTACCAGGACGACGTCCAGTACACCGAGGCCAACGGCGACGCGTTCTCGTACAGCTTCGTCGGCAACGGCGTCGACTACATCACCGAGAAGGATCCGTCCCAAGGTGAGGTCGAGATCTACGTCGACGGCGCACTGAAGGCGACCGTGGACACCCACGCCGACACGCGATCGACGCAGCAGACGGTGTTCAGCATCTCGGATCTGCCGAACGGCAGCCACACGATCCGCGGCGTGAAGAAGTCGGGCCAGTTCATGCTCGTCGACAAGCTGGTGATCCGGCAGGAGAGCCTGCTGAACCCCGGTACGGCGTCCTTCGACAAGCAGGCCCAGGCCGACGTCAGCACCGAGATCGCCCGCGATCCCGGCGAGCTGCTTTCGGTTGCCAACGGCACCAAGGTGCTGGTCAAGGGCACCGACTACACCGTCGCGGGCAAGGTCGTGACGATCAAGAAGGCGTACCTCGCGGCCCAGCCGGTCGGCAGTACGAAGCTGGACTTCAGCTTCAAGGGTGACTACCGCGACGACGTGCACGCGGCCACCGCCGACGGCGCGGCCTTCGAGTTCGCCTTCAAGGGCGTCAGCGTCGACTGGGTCACCGCGCTGGCTCCGGACCAGGGCAACGCCGACGTCTTCATCGACGGCAAGCTCGTCACCCGGGTCAACCTGCACGGCGATGCCCGGCTCACCCAGCAGCAGGTGTTCAGCAAGGCCGGCCTGACGAACGGCAACCACACCCTTCGCATCGTGAAGGTGTCCGGCGACGTACTGCGGAACGACATGCTCCGCTACACCCTCGCCAAGTAACTGACTTGGGGTGGCCCGGCAACGGGCCGCCCCAAGAGGTGCCCCGCCAGAGATCGTCAGCCGCTCACCGATCGCTCAACTTAACCGTTTCGGGGAGGATCTTCCCCAGGTCTGGGGAAGATCCTCCCCCCGATCCGGCGCATTTCCCTCCCCAACCGCCTTACCCTGAAGGGTTTTTTGCTCCGCGGCAGGTTGACCAAGTCTGCTGGCGGGTTGTCCGGCGGCCGGCGACCCATGGAGGTCAGTCGCTGAAGCTGCGGCTTTCGCTAGCGAGGAGCGGGTCCGCTGACGGGTTTTTGTACCGCTGGCGTGATGTTTGACGCCAGCGGCCCCAAAACCTGCCATAGGCGACCCACGAAGGTGCCGGCCGGTGATGGGCCACGCCTCATGGCTGGCCGTGCTCGTCGCGGGCCGCAATACGGGTGCGCCGGGCAATGTCTGGTTGGTCTGTCATTTGTTGCCGGTCTTGTCAGCGGCTCCGGGATAGCTGCGTCTTTCCCTGGTCGTGGTGGTGAGTGTCAAGGGTCGAACTTGTTCGATCCCGAAGGGACGCGAAGCGCCCTTGATACCCACCGGCTCGACTAGGACACTCAAGCAGCCCGGCGACGCGATCCACAGCCCCTTGGGTGGGGAAGACGGATGGCGGCAGGCCCGGCGACGCGATCCACAGCCCCCTACCAACAGCACCCCCAACGGGCCCTAGACGAAGGCCGACTGGCCGGTGATCGCGCGGCCGACGATCAGGGTGTTCATCTCCCGGGTGCCTTCGTAGGAGTAGATCGCCTCGGCGTCGGCGACGAACCGGCCGACGTTGTGTTCGAGCAGGATGCCGTTGCCGCCCAGGAGTTCACGGGCGTAGCCGACGGTTTCGCGCATCCGGACGGTGCAGAACATCTTGGCGAGCGAGGCGTGTTCGTCGTACGCGAGGCCGGCGTCCTGGAGCTGGGACAGCCGCGTGCACAGGGTGGCGGAGGCCGTTGTGTTGGCCAGCATCTTGACGAGTAGATCCTGGACGAGCTGGAACGACGCGATCGGCTGCCCGAACTGTTGCCTCTGGCCCGCATAGTCCAGGGCTTGACGGTACGCGCCGCGGGCACACCCGACGGCCATCCAGGCGACGCCGGCCCGGGTCATCAGCAGCACCTTGGCGGTGTCCCGGAAGGTGTTGGCGTTGGCCAGCCGGTTCTCTTCCGGCACGCGGGCGTCGGTGAGGGTGATGTGCGCGTTCTGGACCACCCGCAAGGCCATCTTGTCCTCGATCTTGCTGGTGCTGAAGCCCGGCGTCTCCTTCTCGACCACGAAGCCCTTGACCTGACCGTCGGCCTCGTCCCGGGCCCAGATCACCGTCAGGTCGGCGAAGGTCGCGTTGCCGATCCACTTCTTCTCGCCGTTCAGCACCCAGCTGTCGCCGTCGCGCCGCGCGGTCGTCTGCAGCCCGCCCGACGCGCCGGACCCGACGCCCGGCTCGGTCAGCCCGAAGGCGCCGATCAGCTCCAGGGTCGCCATCCGCGGTAGCCACCGTTGCTTCTGCTCCTCGGATCCACACAGGTAGATCGACCCCATCGCGAGGCCGCCGTGGACGCCGCAGAAGGTCGCAATCGACGGATCGGCGGTGGCCAGCTCCATCGCGATCAGCCCGTCCATCAGGAAGCTGCGTCCTGGGCAGCCGTAGCCCTGGTACGGCGTACCGGCGATGCCGAGCGCGCGGATCGCGGGCAGCAGCTCGAACGGGAACGTCGCCCGCGACCAGTGCTCGTTGATGATCGGCGCGACCTGCTTGTCGCCGAAGTCCCGTACTGCGTGCAGCAGCTGCCGATCCTCGTCGTCGAGCAGGGCCTCCAGCAGGTAGAAGTCGATCGGGTCGGTGCTCATATCCACTCCTCAGCCAGGAACTCAGCTCGACAGGAACTTGGTGATGACCGGCGTCAGCGTCGGCGCCTCCGTCACCAGTTCCACCTGCCCGCCCGGGTAAACGTGAAGCTCGGCGCGCTGGATCCGGCTTCGTTGGCTGAGCGGTGGCCTGATCCGGACATCGGGGTCGGCTGATCTTGACCGCCCGGCGAGCCGCACCTACGGTCTGAATCGATTCAGGGAATCCAGCCGAAGGAGCCGTCATGCGTGGTTCAGGTCGAATGCTGCTGGATTTCCTGCTGGCGATCGCCGGGTTGGCAGCAATCTCGCCGGCGCCCGCGGGCGCAGTACCGGCGAAGACTCCACCGCTGACGACTCCATGGACCGCGTCCGCGCTGAACGGAACTCCGTTGCCGGAGTACCCGCGCCCGCAGATGACCCGACCCGATTGGGCAAACCTCAACGGTGAATGGGAACTGCAGCAGTCCACAACCGACACCCCGCCGGTCTTCGGGGCGACCCTGCCCGAGCGAGTGAACGTCCCCTTCGCGGTCGAGACGGCGCTGTCCGGCATCATGCGCGCCGCCAACGACAACCGCCACTACCTCACCTACCGCCGCGCCTTCACCATCCCGGCCGGCTGGAACGGCCGCCGGGTGAACCTCAACTTCGGCGCCGTCGACTGGCGCACCACCGTCTGGGTCAACGGCCAGCAGGTCGGCGAGCACACCGGCGGCTACGACTCCTTCGTGTACGACATCACGCCGCAACTCAACGGCGGCAGCAACGAACTGGTCGTCCGCGTCTTCGACCCCACGGACAGCGGCGCCGACCGTCCGCTGCTCGGCAAGCAGTCCATCAACCCCGGCGGCGTGCTCTACACCCCGACGTCAGGCATCTGGCAAACAGTCTGGCTGGAGCCGACTCCGGTGTCGTCGATCTTCAGCGCCGATACCTATCCCAACCTGGCCAACAGCACCTTGCGCACGCACGTCTTCACGTCCGGCAACACCACCGGCTTCACCGTGTACGCCGAAGCGCTCAGCGGCTCAACTGTCGTCGGCACCGCGACCGGCAACCCAGGTACCGACTTCTCCGTCCCTGTTCCGAACCCACGCCTCTGGACGCCCGAAGACCCGTACCTCTACAACCTCCGACTCACCCTCCGCAACGCGGCCGGCCAGGCCGTCGACACCACGATGAACTACTTCGGCATGCGCGAGATCGGCACCAAGCTCATCGACGGCCGGTTGATGCCGACCCTCAACGGCCAGTTCGTCTTCCAGGCCGGCACTCTCGACCAGGGCTACTGGCCCGACGGCGGCATGACGCCACCGACCGACGCTGCGTTGAGCTTCGACCTGGAGAAGCAGAAGGAGCTCGGCTTCAACATGGTGCGCAAGCACATGAAGGTCGAATCCCAGCGCTGGTACTACGCGGCCGACCGCCTCGGTCTCCTGGTCTGGCAGGACGTGCCCGCCCAGCAGTACTACGCGTCCCGCACGCCGGCGCAGCTTGCCGAGCAGGAGCAGGAGATGCGCAACATCGTCGACCAGCACCGCAGCTCGCCGTCCGTGATCATGTACGTGATCTACAACGAAGGCTGGGGCGAGCCGGCTCCGGCAGACGTGGTACGGATCTCCAACTCGATCAAGTCCTACGACCCGACCCGTCTGGTCAACGCGTCGACCGGCTACAACATCACTGCGAACAACGACACGGGCGCCGGCCAGGTCGACGACCAGCACAACTATCCCGGGCCCGACTCCGGGCACGCGTCGACGACCAGGATCGCCGTCACCGGCGAGTACGGCTCGCTGGCACTGCGGACACCCGGCCATGAGTACAGCCCGCGGGGCGACTACGGGTGGGGTGAGCTGTTCACGTCCGGTACCGCGATGACAGATCGGTACGTCGGAATGGCGGCCAAGTTGCAAGGCCTGATCCGGACCAAGGGCACCAGCGCCGGCGTCTTCACCGAGATCAGCGACGTCGAAGGCGAACCGGTCGGCTTCTACACCTACGACCGCCAAGTGACGAAGTACGACTGGCCCCGGGTCCGCGCAGCGAACCTCGCCCTGATCGCCATGTCACGCACGATGAACAACGGCGGTGGCGGCAGCCCGGCGACGGTCTACGACGAACTGCCCGCCGGCTACACCAGCTGCGCGGCCGAGGGCCAGACCTGCTCGTTCTCCGGCCCACGCCGAGTCGCCTACGGCGCAGGCAACTATTCCTACAGAACCGCAACCAGTACTACGGCATGCAACGGCGCCGCGTTCGGCGGTACCGACCCAGCCCCCGGAATCCTCAAGTCCTGCTACGTCGCGCCGCAAGGCGGCCCAACAGGCTGGACGCAATGCGCGACCGAGGGCGGCACCTGCAACCCCGGCGGCCCGGCAAGAATTGCCTATGGCAACAACGGCCAGTTCAACTACGTGACGGCTCAAGGCTCGACCGCCTGTACGAACGGCGTCTTCCAGGACCCCTTCGCCGGCGTCGCCAAGTCTTGCTATGTCGCGCCGACTGGGGGCCCGAGCTCGGCCTGGGTCCAATGCGGCAACGAAGGCGCCACCTGCGCAGTCGAGAGCGGCTCGGTGGTGGCGTACGGCGCGAAGGGTGCGTTCAGGTATAACAGTGCCCTGGCCGGCAACGCGTCCTGCGCCAGCGCGACCTTCGGAGGTGACCCGATCGCCAACGTGGCCAAGGCTTGTTACGTGCGCAACGGCGGCCCGACCGGCTTCGGCGCACCTTGCGCGTCCGAGAACGGTGTCTGTACGTTCGCAGGCTTCCGCACGGTCGCCTACGGCGGCCGCGGCTCCTTCGTCTACAAGTCCTTCACCGGCAGCGCGCCCTGCAACTCGACCTTCAGCGGCTTCGACAACGATCCCGCCTTCAAGGTCGTCAAGTCCTGCTACCTGACGCCATGACGACGCCATGAAGAGACCTCGCCGGGTGACCCTGATCGATGTCGCGACGCATGTGGGCATGTCCCGCAGCGCGGTCTCGATGGCGCTCTCGGATCACCCGGAGATCGCGGCCGGCACCAAGGAGCGCGTCCGGACCGCTGCGCAGCAGCTCGGTTACGTCACCAACTCCGCGGCTCGCGCGCTGCGATCGCAGTCGTCGGGATCGATCGCGCTGATCGTTCCCGACACCGGCCCGCACACGTTCGGCCATCCGTACTTCATGCACCTGCTCGTCGGGGTCACGGACGTCTGCGGCGAGCACAACGCGAACGTGATCATCTCGGCGAACAAGGACGAGGGCAACAGCGTCGCGGCCTACGACCGAGTACTCCGGTCGCGTGCTGCCGATGGCGCGATCGTGACCGTGGCGACGGTCGAGGATCCACATCTGAGCGCATTGGTCGAGTCGGGGCTTCCGGTAGTACTGATGGGGCGGTTTCCGCAGTTGCCCGAGGCGGTCAGTGTCGGCATCGATGACCGGGACGGGGCGCGGCAGGTGACCGAGCATCTGATCGTCGCGCACCAGCGGCGTCGGCTGGTGCATCTCGGTGGTCCGCCGGGGCATCAGGTGACGATCGAACGAGAGGAAGGGTTCCGCCAGGCGCTCAAGGCCGCGGGGCTCAAGTCGGCGGGCGAGTCGACAGGTGACTTCACCGAGGAGTCGGGACGGGCACTGACTCGGCAGCTCATTGCTTCGGGCAAGCGGTTCGATGCGATCTTCGCGGCCAACGATGAGATGGCGTACGGCGCGATGACCGAGCTGCGGGACGGCGGTCTCGACGTACCGGGGGAGGTGTCGATCGTGGGCTTCGACGACTTCGGCTTAGCACGAGTGACTACTCCCGGTATCACCACTGTCCACATCCCGGCCGAGGAACTGGCCCGGGCCGCGACCGTGAGACTCTTCCAGTTGATCGGTGGCGTCCGGCCTGCGGAACCCCACCTGATGCTCCCTCTCGAAGTGGTTCTCCGAGGGTCCTGCGGCTGCTTGTGAATTAACTCTCAAGAGTTGGGATTCGGGCCCTGGGCAACCTAGAATGGTTAGGTAAGGCTTGCCTAATCTGAACTGGGGAGATCTGTGAGAGACCTCCGAGTCGCCGTCGTCGGCGCCGGGCCTGCGGGAATCTACGCGGCTGACATCCTGACCAAGGAACACGAGACCGCCACGGTCGATCTGATCGAGCGGCTGCCCGCTCCGTTCGGCCTGGTCCGGTACGGCGTCGCGCCGGATCATCCGCGGATCAAGGAGATCATCAAGGCGCTGCACCGGGTGGTCGGCCGGGACCGGATCAGGTTCCTCGGCAACGTCGAGTACGGCGCCGACCTGAAGCTCGAGGACCTGCGCCGGCACTACGACGCGGTGATCTTCGCGACCGGCGCGATCACCGACCGCGAGCTCGACATCCCGGGCATCGATCTTCCGGGCAACCACGGCGCCGCCGACTTCGTCAGCTGGTACGCCGGCCATCCCGACGTACCGCGTGACTGGCCGCTGGAGGCTCGCCACGTCGCGGTCCTCGGCGCCGGCAACGTGGCGCTCGACGTCGCCCGGATGCTGGCCAAGCCGGCCGACGAGCAGCTCACCACCGAGATCGCGGACAACGTGTACCGGGGGCTGAAGGCCAACCAGGCCACCGACGTGCACGTCTTCGCCCGGCGCGGTCCGGCGCAGATCAAGTTCACCCCGATGGAGCTGCGCGAACTCTCGCACTCGCCGGCCGTCGACGTGATCGTGCACCCCGAGGGCTTCGAGATCGACGAGGCGAGCCAGCAGGCGATCAACTCCAACAAGGGCACGCGGCTGATGGTCGACACGCTGCTGAAGTACCTCGAGGCCGAGCCGACCGGAGCTGAGCACCGAATCCACATCCACCTGTGCCAGGCGCCTGTCGAGGTGCTCGGGACCGATCGGGTCGAGGGGCTGCGGACCGAGCGGACCGAGCTTCAGGGTGATGGCACGGTGAAGGGCACTGGCGTGTACGTCGATACGCCGGTGCAGGCCGTTTACCGCGCGGTCGGATACCTGTCCTCGCATCTGCCGGGGGTGCCGTTCGACCACCAGGCCGGCGTGATCGTCAACGACCGTGGCCGGGTCCTCGACATCGACGACGTACCGCTGACCGGGCTCTACACCACGGGCTGGATCAAGCGCGGCCCGATCGGGCTGATCGGTCACACCAAGTCGGACGCGGCCGAGACGATCGCCAGCCTGCTGGCCGACCTCGACGGTCTGCCGCGGCCCGAGATCTCCGACCCGGACGCGATCCTGGCCCACCTCGCCGACCGCGGCGCGACCGTCGTGGACGCCGATGGCTGGTCCCGCCTCGACGCCCACGAGCAGTCCCTCGGCCAGCCCCACGGCCGCGAACGCATCAAGGTCGTACCCCGCGAAGAGATGATCGAGGCAGCCACGCGCCAGCCATGATCGGGCGGCCGGCCGCGAGGTAATCGAGGCGGCCGGCCGGCAGGCGTGATCGGGGCGCGCGCCTGCACCCGGTGACGCTCAGGCGAGGCGGATCCGGAAGATGGCTTCGCGGGCCTCGTGGCCGTCGACGGCCATCGGGATCGTCTTGGCGGTGAGCAGTTCGAGCTGGACGGTGCCGTCGCCGGGCAGCCAGTCGATCCGGTCGATGCCGTTGGCAAAGACCTTGTGCTCGTCGGGCTGACCGGTGGCCTGGTCGTAGTTGGCGTTGTTGGTGTCGGCCGTCCAGATCACCAGGTGGCCACGATCGTGGTGCGCCATCACCTGCTCGCGATGGGTCTTCTTGTGCAGGTCCCATTCGTCGCGCAGGTTCGGGTTCTGGCCGCCGTTGTAGGCGCCGGCGATGTAGTGCGAGTTGATCATCACGAACTTCAGCCCCGGGTACGCCGGATGCTCGACCGCGACCTCGTTGATCCATCGCGGGGGAGTCACTCCGCTGATGCCGGGGTGCACGAAGGTCGCCTGCGAGTTGACGACGGTCCACGGCTGCGGGACGGAGATCGGCACCCGGTACGACGTGTCGTGGTGCAGGAACGCGTTCTGGTAGGCGTCGCCGAAGTACTGCGAGATGATCGCCGGCTCGCCGCTGTCGCCCTCGCTGATCTCCTGCCAGCCGACGAACGGGCGGTTGCCGGGATCGCCGTTGCGCACGTCGCGGATCGCCGCCTCCCGCGCGCCGAGGTTCTTGCGGCCGATGTTGGCCGTGATGACCGGGAGCCGAACCCAGTCGCTCGCAGCCTGAGCCGGTCGCGGCCTAGCCGCCGAATCGGGTCGGCCCTTGGCTGCCGAAGCCGACTCGGCCCCGGCCACCGAGCCGAGGGTCGCGGCGCCGGCGAGCGCTCCACCACCGAGCATCAGGGCCTGACGTCTGCTGATCTTGTGACTCATTGCTACCTCCGCTGTGTCATTGGGCGTTGACGGCGGGTACGACGTACAGCATCGCGGATCGGTTTCATCGATCGCGTCGGGCCTGCACAAGTCCGTCGGCGAGCGCGAGCGCGTGGAGGCGTCCGGGGCAGGCGTGTGGGCCGGCACCGAAGGGGGTTTCGGTCAGGTCGATCTCCACGGTCGTGCCGTCGGGGGCAACGCGTCGGGTGAGAGGCACCGGTGGGTCGGTGCGGTCGGCGAGGGTGTTCTCGACCAGAGTTTTGGTGGCGTCACAGGCCTGCACCAGCAGGGCAATCAGGTTCGCAGCTCGCTCGTCGTCGGAGCCGAGGACGCGTACTAGGCGGGCCGCGGCCTGGTCTGCCTCGGGGGTGATCGTGGTGTGCGGTTGGTAGGACTTGGCGATCACGGCGATGTCGTCGGCGATCGTGGGTGGGAGGCCGAGGGCTTCGGCCAGTACTTCGACCGGGCCGGTGCCTCGGCGGATTGCCAAAGCACGCAGCTCGGATGGGTCGATTTCAGCCAGCGCGGCCACCGCGAGTGCCCGTCGGCGTTCATGGGTCGCGCCGTTGCTGAAGCGCGCGACGGATGAACGCAACCAGGCGACCCCAGTCGGGGCAGGCGGCGTGGTCGGTACGAGGTAGCTCGGATCGGTCAGCACGTGAAGCACCGTACGACTCGAGTACTTCGGTCCCGACCGAACAGTGCTACGCGACCTGATCGGCCGGGCGAGCCATGAGTACGGGATCGGTGAACCAGCCGCGCCAGCGCAGGAAGAGGAAAGTACCGCCGATGAGCAGGGCCGGGATCCAGTAGAGAATCGCGGTGAGAGCGACCGCCCCGAAAGCGGCCGTCCACGGTACGCCGATCGACGCGAGGCCGGCCACCAGAGCACCCTCACGCGGGCTGGCGCCATGGACGCCTGGCAAGGCACCGGCGAGTTGGCTGGCACCGAAGACGGCGGCCAACTGGAACGCCGACACCGAGTCGCCGACCGCATGCAGCGCACCGATCAGCAGGCCGAGAATCGTTGCCTGGTAGCCGACCGACAAGAGGATGCCGCCCGCGAACACCTTCGGAGTGGGCCACGGCCACCGGCCGGCCAGTCCGGGATGTCGTCGATTCACGATCAGCGCCACCGCGAGGACCACAGCGGCCACGCTCAGAGCGATGATCAGTACTTTCCGGGGGAACGCCACCCCACAGACCGCGACGGCGCAGGAGAGCCCGACCGTACCGACGAAGCGGTCGAGCGCGACTTCGGCGACCGCGGGCGCTCGGCGTACGCCGGTCCCTTCCAGGCGGTGGATCCGCCACAGGTCCGCGCCGGCGTGCCAGGGGGAGATCAGGCCGAGGATCTCGCTCTCCGCATAGGCCCGCAGGTGCCAGCAGCGCGATCGGCCGCTGGTGGACAGCGAGTGCCAGCGGAGCGGGCAGAGGACGTACTTGCCGATGGCGAACGGCAGCAGCCCGATCATGGCCGGTAGCACCGCGGTATGCGGAACCCGCTCGACGTTCCATAAGGACAGCCCGACGGCGCCCAGCAGGGCGGTGACACGGACAGCGCGGTTGCCGATGATCGTCCAGGCCCAGCGCCGCAGAGCGCTGAACTGCTGATGGCCGGCGCGCATCGCGGCCTCCTTCCAGGGGAACGACCGAGCTCCTCAACCGGTGGGCGTCCGGGCTCGTGGCTCAGACCATAGCTCCGCAACGATGCCCCCGCATCTTGACGGGACACGCGTTTCTGGTGTGACTGGTGGGGTACTGCAGGCGAATATCTGGTGACGCAGGCCGCCTCGGTACGCTGGGGAGCATGGTCAGCGGGGGTACCGACGCCGAGCTCACGCGGAGTGCCCAGGGTGGCGATGTCGGGGCCCTTGGAGTACTGCTCCAGCGGCATGAGGCCGGGATGCGGGTGGTGGCGCTCAGCCTGCTCGGGTTCGGGCCTGATGTCGACGACGTGGTTCAGGATGCCGTTCTGGTTGCGCTGCGGCGGATCGGAGATGTCCGGGATCCGGCGGCGGTGGGGCCCTGGCTGCGGATGATCGTCCGCAATGCGTGCCGGAGCCGGTTGCGGTCGGCCCGGACGCTGGTACCGATCGAAAGCTTGCCGTTGGCATCGACCGAGCCGACTCCCGAGCAGGTGCTGGATCGGCACGCCTCGCGCGACTGGATCTGGCGGGCGATCGAGGAGCTGCCGGCGCCGATCCGGATGGCGGTCATGTTGCGCCACTTCAGTACCGGCGTTACGTCGTACCAGGAGATCGCGGCGGTTTGCGGGGTGCCGGTGGGGACGATTCGCAGTCGGCTCAGCCACGGCCGGGCCAAGTTGGCCGAGGCGTTGCGCGGTACTGCGAGCGCGGCGCATGGCGATGCGGCCGCGTTGACCGAGGCCAGTCGGCGCGAGGGGCTGGAGACGCTGGCGGAGGCCGAGCGGGGGAGGTTCGCCGGGGTGCTCGCGGAACGGTGGTCGCCGGACGTTGCTCTGATCACCGGTGGGCAACGGATCGTCGGACACGACTTCCTGCTGCGCGGGATGGAAGGCGATCTGGATGCCGGGGTCCATCAGCGGCTCAGGCATGTCGTCGCCAGCCAGGAGATCGTTCTCTGGGAGACGGAGCTGATCAATCCGCCGGACGATCCCGAGCACTGCCCGCCGGCCTCCATCTGGCTGATGTCGCTGGAGAAGGGGATGGTCCGCGAGTTGCGGCTGTACCACCCCGCGAGGATCGCGGCTGCCGCCTGAGCTTGGTGGCTCAGGTCACACAGCCTGGATTGAACTTCGTCCGTACGCTCGCGTCCTGTCGGCATGACCAACCTTGATCTGAACCCGCTGGCGATGGGCACGCACACCGTCGACCTGAACGGCATCGCCCAGCGCTACCACGTCCACGGCGCCGGCCCGGTCTGCGTCGCGCACCCTGGTGGGCCGGGCGTCTTCTGGGAGTACCTGCGAATGCCGGAGCTGGAAGCCCACCTCACGATGGTCTACGTCGAGCCGATCGGCACGGGCGGCTCCGGACGCCTCGCGAGCCACCCCAACGGCTACACCCGCGATCGGTACGTCCAGGCGCTCGACAGCCTGATCGAGCACCTCGCGACCGGCCCGGTCTACCTGCTCGGCCACTCGCATGGCGGCTTCGTGGTCCAACGGTATGCGCTGGCGCATCCCGAGCGGCTGGCCGGAATCATCCTGTACGACAGTGCGCCGGTCACTGGGCCAGAGCACGGTGCCGAGTTCATGCGCAAGATCGAGGAGTTCGTCGCCCGGAACGAGGGGAATCCGGACCTTCCGGAGGTACTGGCCACGGTGCAGGCGATCCCGAGTATCTCGACCGATGAGGGGATGACCGCGGCGCTCGCCGGGATCATCCCCTTGTACGTCGCCGACTACTGGAATCGGCGGGAGGAGTTTGCACCGCTGCAGGCGAAGGTGAGTGGCACCTATATCTCGGGGGTCGACGCGGATGGTGAGCCGGACGTGATCGACGACCGCTCGGTGCTGGGTGACGTCACCGTCCCGGCGCTTGTGGTCGTCGGTCGGCTCGATCCCATCTGTGGCGTGCGGTGGGCTGAGGAGCTCAACAAGCTGATCCCTGGTTCGCAGTTGGTGGTCCTAGAGAACAGTGGACACTTTGGCCATTTGGAAGAACCTGAGGCCTTTAAGCAGGCTGTGACTGCTTTTGTAGGCGGTTGATCAGCTGCCAGGTTGCGGCGTAGAGCAAGAGGGCGATCGCGAAGGAGGCGCCCGCCCTCTTGACCGCACCGGTCAGAACGCCTTCTGCGACTGCGGTCCAGGTGGCCGAATCGGTCTGGTAGTCGGTGTAGTCGCGGTGGGCGAGTACGGCGGCGCCCAGTAGCGGGGCTGCGATCAGGAAGGCGACGGTCAGCCGTCGGATCGGGATGGTGAGATGGGGAGTCGCGTCGTCGTTGGTGCGGAGTTGGGCGCGGTGTTTCCAGAGGTACCAGGTGACGACGGCCAGGCCGAACGCTGTGCTCGCGTACTGGAGTAGGCGTTGCGCTGGGAGTAGGTCCGTGTCGGTGAAGGCGTCCCAGAGGAGATGGGTGGCGACGCCAATTGCCGCCGATGCGAGTAGCCAGGCGGCGTACTTGGCCTTGTGTGGTTCTTTCCGTTGCGGGAGGGCTAGGCCGGGTGGGAGTAGGGCGGTGATTGGGGCGCGGACCATCCAGTAGGCGGCTACCAGCGCTACGGCGTACAGGAGGTCGATGGGGAGGCCGCTGAGGGAGTGGGTGTGGGTGGCGTTGAGGAGAGGCTCGTACCAGTCGCCGGCGGTGGTGGAGGTGATGCCGGCGGCTCTGAGGAAGTACGGGAGGTCGGGGGCCATGGAACCGGCGACCAGGGCTGCTGGGACGAAGGGGTGGCGCAGCAGAGGAAGCACCGCGGCAGGATGGGCCAGGGTGAAGGGCATCGTCTGGGTTCGCTCTCTGCTGGGGATAGTC
This sequence comes from Kribbella sp. NBC_00382, assembly GCF_036067295.1. NCBI lineage: Bacteria > Bacillati > Actinomycetota > Actinomycetes > Propionibacteriales > Kribbellaceae > Kribbella > Kribbella sp. NBC_00382. The sequence continues at coordinate 7,250,917 of NZ_CP107954.1, read as the reverse complement.
CGCATCTGAGAGTACTCACTTCAACGGACTATTGCCAAAACCCTGATGTGTACGCGTGGGCGAGGAAGAGCGGCGAGGCGACGGCCGTCGCCGCCAGCGCGCGCAGGCTGGACGGCCGCGCCTGAAAGGCGAGGACGACGCCGGTCGCGCCGAGAACCAGCACCGGCCAAGCGCCGTAATCCGTACTGACGACAAAGGCCCGCGTCTGAACGAGCGCAATCGGAAACCAGGCGACAGCGGCCATCGCCCCGGCCAACGCAGCCAGCCGCCGGCCGGTGATGCTGCCGCTGTGGGTTGGCCAGTTGAGTGCTGAGCCGGCTAGGTCTGGGGGACAGGCTAGGAGGGTGGCAGCTGTTAGGGCTGCTGCGATTGGTTCTATCGGGCCGTTGGCGTAGAGGTTCGGTGAGGCTGTCCATTGGAGGGCGTAGCCGAGGAGGCCTGCTGTGGTGAGGATTCGGCCGGGTGGCCAGCGGTGGGTGAGGGTGAGGATTGCGCCGAGGGGGATCAGGGTTAGGAGCAGCAGGTTGAGGGCTTGGGGGGCGTCGGTGGTTGCGACGTGGCTCCAGGTTGAGCCGGGGGAGATGGCGACTCCGGCGTACCAGCGCATTAGTTGGATGCCGCCGTACGCGGCGGCGACTGCCAGGGCGATGGGGGTGGTGAGGGCGAAGAAGCGCCCGCCGGGGGAGGCGGAGTCGAGGCCGAGGCGGACTCGTAGGGCGTGGGCGATGAGGTCGGCGTCCGCGCGCAGCCGGGCCGCGAGCGGGAGATCCATCGTCATCTCACGATGTACATCGAGGATCTCGCGGCCGTGCGCGTCTCGATAGCCGGCCGGATACAGCCGGAGAAGGTTGTCGCTCATACGGCCGGCGAGGTCCCCCCGGCCAGCCGCCGTCGAACCTCGCGAGCGGTGGACGCCAGCCTCTCCGCCTCTGCTTCCAGCCGTTCGCGCCCAGCCGGGCTGAGCCCGAAGATCCGCCGAGCGCGCCCGCCCACCACCTCTTCCCGCTCGACCTGAATCAGCCCCTCCGCCAGCAGCCGATCCAAAGCCCCGTACAGAGCCCCCGTCCGCGGCGTCACCCGCCCGTCCGTGATGCTCTTGACCTCTTGAGCGATCGCATACCCATGGCGCGACTCATTGGCCAGCGCCGTCAGCAACAGCAGCGCCAACTCCTGCATCCCACGATCGCTCATGCCAACAGACTATTCCGTCAGGCGTGCGAGGTTAGGGGGCCGCCGTTGTAGGTGACCATGTCGGTGAAGGCGCCGATGAGGTCGAGGGTGGAGTCGTCTAGTTCGGCGTATGCGCGGTGAAGGTTGCCGACCAGGCGTTCGGGGTCCAGCAGGTCGGCGTACTGGCCGAGGTCGGTGTTGCGGGCTGCTTCGAGTGGGGTGAGGCCGGCTGCTTTGGCTGCCTGGGCCGTCTGTTGGATGAAGCGGAGGTAGCCGAGCACGTCATCGATCAGTTGCGGGCCGCTGACCTCGCCGTGGCCGGGGATGATCGTCTCGGCGTTGAGCGGCTTGAGGACGTTCTCGAGGACGTCGATCGAGCCGGCTACCGAGCCCATCAGGACGAAGGGCGTGCCGCCGTTGAAGAGGAGGTCGCCGGTGAAGAGGACCTTGCGCTCGGGGATCCAGACGATCGAGTCGTTGGTGGTGTGGGCGGGCTGACCGACGTACCGGACCTCGCAGGCCAGGTCATCGTTCCAGACGGTGACGCGATCGGCGAAGGTGAGTGTGGGGAGCTGCAGTTCGAGGTTGCCCCAGTCGACCGGGGTCCAGAGCGGCGGTAGTTGCGCGGGTGGCCCGAACGCCTCCATCTGGCCGCGGAGGTGTTCGTGGCCCACGACCGTCGCGCCGGTGAACAGCGCGTTGCCCCAGGTGTGGTCGCCGTGGTGATGGGTGTTGACGATGGTCCGTACCGGCTGCTCGGTGATCTTGGCGATCGTCGCCTGGTAGTCGCGAGTGCGGCTCTCGGTGGCACAGGTGTCGACACTGATCACCCCACGCCGGCCGACCAGGAAGCCGGCGTTGTTGATCCACCAACTCCCGTCCGGCTGGACGTAGGCGTAGATGCCCTCACTGACCTCGACCGCCGGAACCCCAGAGATGCCCATGGCAACCAATGCTAGAGGGCCGCTGGTGACCGCCTACTGGGCCATCACCTGCTGGGCGCGGTCCCACGCGCGGTGGAGGCCGAGCTGGTTGATCAGGTCGGTGGTGAAGGGCTTGGCGATGCTCTCGCCGAGGAGGATGCCGGGGGCCGTCGTGTCGATGTGCGTCGTGCGGGCCCGCTTGATCGTGCCGCCTGCGGGAGCGATCAGCCGGAGTACGGCGCCCTGGGCCTCGACCGCGCGCCGGAGCTTGGTGATACCAGGCCGGGCTTTCCCGGACTGCGATCTGAGCTGATGATCGGGAGGTACACAACGGCTGTTCGCCTGCTCGGGCATTTCCATTTGTCAGGATGCCTGAAGGGCCGAGCACAGTGCCGTTTGCGTTGTCAGGCTGTGCCTGGGGCGCGGGAGGCGGCTTCGGCATGGATGACGTCGATGGTGCCGAGGATGTGGGCCTCCATTTCGGCACGAGCAGCGGCGTTGTCCTGTTTCTTGAGGGCGGTGATGATCCGCTCATGGTCGGCGTGCCTGCCCGAGACGGCCGATGCGAGCGGCTGTGGCACCCCACTGGTGTTGATGAGCAGGTCGGAGCGATCCCACATCCGACTGCTGATCTCCGAGACGACGGGCGAGTGCGCCATGGCGTGGATGATCGCGTGGAAGCGGCGGTTCAGCAGCCGGTATCCGTGGGCGCGTGCGGCGGGGTCGGGGTCTGCGTCCAGTTGTTTGATCTGGTCGTTGACCGCGATCAGCTCCTGCAGTTGAGACTCGGTACGGCGCTGTGCGGCAACACCAGCCACGGCTCCTTCCATGCCGCCGAAGACTGCGAAGAAGTCTGCGACTGACTGGGCGGAGTGCACCGGGACGCGGCATCCGCTCTGGGGAATGATCTCGATCAGCCCGTCAGCTTCGAGCCGGCGTAGAGCATCCATGACAGGAGCCTTCGAGACCTGGAACTCGGCCTTCAAGGCCTCCATCGACAGTCGCTCGCCGGCTTTGTAGCCGCCTTCGAGGAGACGCTCCTTGAGGCGGTCGTAGGCGAGTGTCCCCAGTCGGCGCCCCGACGAGGCCGCGAGCGGCCGAACGCCACCAGTCGGCGAGTCCGGGCCGTCCCATGCTGCTGTCATCACCGCTCCAGGTTATCGGCGACTTCCGGATCCTCGCCTGATCGATCACTGCTAGGCGAGGTCTTGCGCGACGAACAAGATGAGCGCTACCTTCCAACTGGAATGCTAGCATGCCAGTTGCGTTATTGGAGGTGAAGAGTGTGGCCACCGCTCTGGTGACGATGTCCCACTCGCCCTTGATGGGCTTTACCGAGCCGGCTCCCGCGACCCGGGGGCGGGTGGATTCCGCGCTGGCCGATGCGCGGGCGTTCGTTGCCGACTTCGACCCGGAATTGGTCGTCTTGTTCGGCCCGGATCACTACAACGGCTACTTCTACGACATGATGCCGCCGTTCTGCATCGGCGCGGCCGCCGAATCGATCGGCGACTACGACACCACGGCCGGCGTCCTGCCCGTCGACCACGACGCCGCGATGGCGATGGTTCGGGCGGTGCTGGACGCCGACCTGGACGTCACGTTCTCCGAACGCATGTACGTCGACCACGGCTTCGTGCAGCCGCTGGAATTGCTGCTGGGCGGACTGGATCGTGCACCGATAGTTCCGGTCTTCATCAACAGCGTTGCCGAGCCCCTCGGCCCGCCGCGGCGAGCGCGTCTGCTCGGTGAGGCGATCGGCCGGTACGCCACCACCGTGGACAAGCGGATCCTGTTCATCGGTTCGGGAGGCTTGTCGCACGACCCACCCGTGCCGACTCTGGAGGGTGCGGCGCCGGAAGTGGCGGCCTCGCTGATCTCTGAAGGCCGGCGTCTGACACCCGAGCAGCGGGCTGCCCGGCAGATGCGGGTCATCCAGGCGGGTCGCGACTACGCCGCGGGCGTCTCGACGATGAAGCCGCTGAACCCTGAGTGGGACCGCAATGTGCTGGACGTCCTCGCTGCGGGCGACTTCGCGCAGATCGACCGCTGGACCACGGACTGGTTCACCGAACAGGCAGGTCATTCCGCACACGAGACTCGCACGTCGATCGCGGCCTACGCGGCCCTGGCTGCTTCTGCGGGCCAGTACAAGGTCACCGCCTCGTACTACGAGCCCATCCCGGACTGGATCGCGGGTTTCGCTGTCACCACAGCGCTTCCGACGTCGTCCGTTGTCGCTGCCTGACCTTTCATTCGTCTCCCCGGCTCTGCCCGGGACGCATTAGGAGCACATCATGGACTTCTGTATCGGTACCTGCGCCAAGATCGACCAGGTCGGATTGGTCAGGCAGGCCGAGGATCTCGGCGTCAGTCATTTCGGTGTGGGCGAAGGCCCGCTGCTGTTCTCCGACCCGTACCAGCAGATGGCCTTGGCGTCGCAGCAGACGTCGACCATCAATCTCGGCACCATGGTCACCAACCCGCTGACCCGGATCGCGCCGGTCACCGCGAACTCCGTTGCCACCTTGAACAAACTCGCCCCGGGCCGGACCTTTCTCGGGATCGGGACGGCGAACAACGCCCTGCGTTCGATGGGCAACCGGCCGGCCACCATCAAGGAACTGGTGCACTCGGTCGAGGTGTCGCGTGGACTCCTGCGCGGCGAGCGGGTCAAGCACCGCTGGCTCGGCCAGGAGACCGAGATCGAGTTCCTCGACACCAATGGCCTTTGGTACGACATCAACGACGTACCGATCTGGATGGCGGCCGGTGGACCGCGTGGTCTCAAGGCCGCTGCCGCGCTCGCGGACGCGGTCGTCTACTGTCTCGGTCCCCAGCCGGAGATGATTCAGCTGGTCCGGCGCGAACTCGACAAGGCCGTTGCCGAGGCCGGCCGCCCGGAGGGGTCGGTCAAGCTCATCTCGCTGACCTGGTTCTACCAGTTGCGCAACGGGCAGACGTGGGAAGACGGCATCACCGAAGGGTTCGGCTCCGGCCCGATCTCGTCGTGCATCACCAACGCCGGGTTCATGAACGAGCACATCGACGAGCTCGGCGAACCGATCGTGAAGGCCTCCACGCAAGCCGCGATGGCCTACCTCGGTGACCCCACCGCTCCGGACCAGCCGCACTACCTGGAGACCTGGGCGAAGTACCTGCGGGGCCTCGACCCGGCGCACCGGCCACTGATCACCAAGGAGCTCGTCGACTACTGGTGCATGTACGGCGGACCGGCCGACGTCCGTGAGCAAACCCAGCTGATGCTCGACAGCGGCGTCGACATTGTCAGCGTCTTCTTGTCGAACCCGTTCACTGCCGGGCGCGACATCCAGGACATCGGCTCGTCCATCCTCGCCCACGCCTGACCCGCCACCCCATACACACAGACAGGGAGATCGCCATGGAGCTCACACCGTCAACCACCGCCGTCATCGCGGTACACATGCAGCGCGACATCGTCAGCGCCGACGGCGCGTTCGGTGGGTTCTTCGCGGCCCAGGCCACCGAGCGCGACGTCGTCGGCATCACCGGGAAGCTTCTCGACGCCGCTCGCAGCGCCGGCGCGACCGTGGTCTACACGCGAGTCGCCTGGCGAGACGACTACTCCGACCTGGTGGTGAACTCGCCACTGCTGGGCATCGTCGCCCAGTCGAAGTGCCTGGCCGATGGCAGCCCCAAGGCCGAGATCCTCCCCGAGATCGCGCCGGTCGACGGAGACATCGTCGTCACCAATCAGCGGGTCGGCGGGTTCGCGTCCAGCCAACTCGACGTCATCTTGCGGTCCCGCGGGATCGACACCGTCGTGTTCGCCGGCGTCGCCACGAACGCGTCGGTCGAAGGAACGGCCCGCCAGGCCAGCGATCTCGGTTACCGGACCATCGTCGTCGCCGACGCCTGCAGTGCCGCTGATCCGGCCGCACACGACGCGTCGATCGCCTCGCTCGGGCTGCTCGGCGAGATCACCAGCAGCGCTGAGATCACCGAAGCGCTCGGCGCTGGCCAAGGCACCGCATGAACACGGCAGAAGAAGTGACCGCCGTGACGCAGCCACGGGATCTGCCGGTCTGGGTGGCGTTGTCAGCCACCCCGCACAGCATCGGATATGTCCAGGTCGGGCCGTGGAACACGCGAGTGCTGCAGGCCGGCCCAGAAGACGGTGAGCCGCTCGTCTTGATGGCCGGCACCGGCGGCCACCTGGAGGCGTACGCCCACAACATCGCCGAGTTCGCCGAGCGGTACCGCGTGATCGCCTACGACTACCCCGGACACGGCTACACCACCCATGCGACCAGCGATCTCGAACTGCCTGACTACGTCGTCCACCTGACCGGCCTGCTCGATGCGCTCGGGATCGGCGCGGCCAACCTGAACGGTGAATCGCTGGGTGGGTGGGTCGCGGTGAAGTTCGCCGCCGCTCACCCCGAACGGACTCTGCGGCTGGTCCTGAACACCCCCGGCGGCACGATGGCGCGCTCCGAGGTGATGGAGCGGATCCGCAGCCTGTCCCAGGCCGCCGCCGATGACCCGTCGGACGAACGAATCCGGGCCCGGCTGGAGTGGCTGATGGCCGACCCCGCGACCGTTACCGACGAACTCGTCGACATCCGCCGCACGATCTACGCGCGCGCCGGCTTCGCCGAGTCGATGCGGCACATCCTGTGCCTGCAAGACCCAGAGGTCAGGCGCCGCAACCTGATCACCGACGCGGAACTGGCGGCCGTCCCACACGGTGCCCTGGTGGTGTGGACCTCGAACGACCCGTCCGGTCCGGCGGCCGCCGGGCTCGAGATGGCCGAGAAGATCCGCGGCGGGCACTTCGAGCACGTCACCGGCGCCGGCCACTGGCCACAGTGGGAACAGCGAGAGAAGTTCAATCAACTGGTCTTGGGGTTCCTCGCCGAGGAGCAGCAATGACCGCCGGTGAGCCTCAAGCACGCGAAGCCGTCCAACGTCTGGCGGCAGCTCAGCGACTGCGCCGTCCCTGCCCACCGGTTCGCGATCTCCTCGCTGCGGGCGACCTCGACACCGCTTACGCCGTGCAGACCGCCGGCATCGCGGCCAGGCTCGCGGCCGGCGCCACGGTGGTCGGCCACAAGATCGGCCTGACCAACCCGAAAGTCCAGGTCCAGCTCGGCGTCGACCAGCCCGACTTCGGTGTGCTGCTCGACGACATGTCCCGGAGCCCGCACGAGCCGATCGAGTCGCGCGACCTACTGCAACCCAAGATCGAAGCCGAGCTCGCCTTCGTCCTTGCTGCCGATCTGACCACGGGACCAGTCACCGAGGCCGATGTCGAGGCGGCCACCGACTATGTGGTCGCGGCGCTGGAGATCGTCGACAGCCGGATCACCGACTGGGACATCACCATCGTCGACACCGTGGCAGACAACGCCTCGTCCGGCCTGTTCGTTCTCGGCGACACCCACGTGGCGCTGACCGGTCTGGATCCTCGCAGTGTGGAAATGGACATGACCGACGGCGAGGGGATCGTGTCGAGTGGCAGTGGCGCCGACTGCCTCGGCGATCCACGGGCGGCGGTCGCCTGGCTCGCCAACACCGCGCTGCGCAACGGCACGCCGCTGCGCGCCGGTGACGTCGTACTGTCCGGTGCTCTCGGGCCCATGGTCCCCGTCACCGCCGGGGCGACCTACACCGCGACCATCACCGGCGTGGGAACGGTCACCGCCGCCTTCACCGGCGATGTCCAGCCCGCGACCTCTGACGCTGGAGAACCCCAATGACAAAAACCAAGGTGGCGATCATCGGTTCCGGCAACATCGGAACCGACCTGATGATCAAGGTCATGCGGCTGTCCGAGACCCTCGAAGTCGCCGCACTCGTCGGCATCGACCCGAACTCCGACGGCCTCGCCCGGGCCGGCCGGTTCGGGATCGCGACGACCTCCGACGGCGTCGACGGCCTGATCGCGCTGGACGACTTCGACGACATCCGCATCGTCTTCGACGCGACCTCGGCCAAAGCCCATCTCGCCAACGCGGCCCGCCTCACTCCGCTGGGCAAGCAGTTGATCGACCTGACACCGGCCGCGATCGGCCCCTACACCGTGCCCGCGGTCAACCTCGACGCCCATTTGGATGCGGTCAACGTCAACATGGTCACCTGCGGCGGCCAGGCCACCATCCCCATCGTCGCGGCCATCGCCCGCGTGACACCGGTGCACTACGCGGAGATCGTCGCGTCGATCGCCTCGAAATCCGCCGGTCCTGGCACCCGAGCCAACATCGATGAGTTCACCGAAACCACCCGCGCAGCGATCGAACAGATCGGTGGCGCGGCTCGTGGCAAAGCGATCATCGTGCTCAACCCTGCTGACCCGCCGCTGATCATGCGCGACACCGTCCTGTGCCTGACCGATCGGCTCGACGAACCGGCTCGCGATGCCGTGGCGAAGTCGATCGAGCAAATGGTCGGTGACGTCGCTGCCTATGTCCCCGGCTACCGGCTGAAGCAGGCCGTCCAATTTCACGACCTCGACGCCGCCGACACCACCCACACGCTCAACCCCGACCTCGAGCCCGCAGACCGCACACAGGTCAGCGTCTTCCTGGAGGTCGAGGGCGCGGCCCACTACCTGCCCGCCTACGCAGGCAACCTCGACATCATGACGTCTGCCGCCCTGCAGGTCGCCGAGCGCCTCGCAGCCCAGGCAGCCGGCTCCGGAGCTCTGCCCGCGGAGGCACACTCATGACCAGCAGCAGCCACCCCGAAACCACCGGGCCGAAGGTCTACATCCAAGACGTGACCCTTCGCGACGGCATGCACGCCATCCGGCACCGCTACTCCCTCGATCAGGTCACCGCGATCGCCGCTGCACTCGACGCGGCCGGGGTCGACGCAATCGAAATCGCCCACGGTGACGGCCTGGCCGGAGCCAGCCTCACCTACGGACCCGGTGCACACACCGACACCGAATGGATCGGGGCCGTTGCCGCCGTCGTCAAACAGGCCAGACTCACGACCCTTCTGCTGCCTGGCATCGGCACGATCGACGACCTGGACCGCGCCCACGACCAAGGCGTCACGTCGGTCCGGATCGCGACCCATTCCACCGAGGCCGACATCTCCGCGCAGCACATCGCCCGCGCCCGCGACCTCGGCATGGACGTGTCCGGGTTCTTGATGATGAGCCACATGACCCAGCCGTCCCAACTCGCCGACCAAGCCCGGTTGATGGAGTCCTACGGTGCCCACTGCGTCTACGTCACCGACTCCGGCGGCCGACTCACCATGGGCGACGTCCGCGACCGGGTCCGCGCCTACCGCGACGTACTCGACCCCGCCACCGAGCTCGGCATCCACGCCCACCAGAACCTGTCGCTGGCCGTGGCCAACTCCGTCGTCGCCGTCGAGAACGGCGTCACCCGCGTCGACGCCTCACTGGCCGGGATGGGAGCAGGCGCCGGAAACTGCCCGATCGAGCCGCTGATCGCTGTAGCCAATCTTCAGGGCTGGCAGCATCACTGCGACCTGTTCGCCCTCCAGGACGCAGCCGACGACCTCGTCCGGCCGCTGCAGGACCGCCCCGTCCAGGTCGACCGCGAAACTCTCACCCTCGGCTACGCCGGCGTCTACTCCAGCTTCCTGCGACACGCCGAGAACGCCTCCCAGCGATACGGCATCGACACCCGCGACATCCTCGTCGAGGTCGGACGCCGCGGCCTGGTCGGCGGCCAGGAAGACATGATCGTCGACGTCGCACTGGACCTCGCCCGACGCAGCCACGACGCGGCCGGGACCACCCACACGGTAGGAGCGAGCTCATGACCGCCCTCGACTACCGCCGACCCGACACCGGTTACGACACCGACGTCCTGGTGGTCGGCACCGGACCGACCGGCGCGACCTGCGCGCTCGCACTGGCGACGTACGGCGTCGATGTCCGCGTCGCGACGAAGTGGAACTGGCTGGCCAACAGCCCCCGCGCCCACATCACCAACCAGCGCACCCTCGAAGTACTGCGCGACCTCGGCGTCGAAGAAGAAGCAACCTCGGTCGCCACGCCCTGGAACCTGATGGGCGACACCCTGTTCACCACCAGCCTGGCCGGCCACGAGGTCGCCCGCCTGCGCACCTGGGGAACCGGTGAACACCGCATCGGGGACTACCTGCAAGGCAGCCCCTGCCCGCTGCTCGACATTCCCCAGACCTACATGGAGCCGGTACTGGTGAAGAACGCCGCGGCCCGCGGCGCCGACATCGCCTTCAACACCGAATACCTGTCCCACCAGCAAGACGCCGACGGCGTCACCTCACACCTGCGTGACCGGCTCACCGGCCACGAGTACACCGTCCGCAGCCGCTACCTGGTCGGCGCCGATGGGGCTCGCTCCCGGATCGTCGAAGAACTCGGCCTGCCGATCGAAGGCACGATGGGTCGGGCCGGCACCATCTACACACGCTTCAAGGCAAACCTCACCAAGTACGTCGAACACCGGCCCAGCATCCTGCACTGGATCATGACGCCGGGCGCCGGCTACGGCGAAATCGGCATGGGCACCTTCCGCGCCATCCGCCCCTGGACCGAATGGATCGCCGGCTGGGGCTACGACATCGACGGCCCCGAACCCGACCTGAGCCCCGAAGCGGTCCTGCCCCGCATCCGCGAAATGATCGGCGACCCGGACGTCGACGTGGACATCCACAACGTCACCACCTGGCAGATCAACCAAGCCTGGGCCACCCAGTACTCCTCCGGCCGGGTCTTCTGCGGCGGCGACGCGGTCCACCGCCACCCGCCATCGAGCGGCCTCGGCTCGAACACCTCCATCCAGGACGCCTTCAACCTCGCCTGGAAACTCGCCTACGTCCTCAAAGGCTGGGCCGAGCCACCACTGCTGGAGTCCTACTCACAAGAACGCGCACCCGTCGGCCGGCAAGTCGTTGCCCGCGCCAACCAATCCCGCGTCGACTACGGTCCCATCAACGAGGCCTTTCGTACCACCGGCAAGGCCGATCCGGTCGCCGCAGGTCTCGCGAAACTCGCCGCCCCCGGCGACGAAGGGGTCGCCGCCCGCGAGGCACTCGCCGCGGCCATCGAGTTCAAGAACACCGAGTTCAATGCCCAAGGCACCGAACTGAACCAGCGCTACACCTCCACGGCAGTCGTGCCCGCGTCAGAACCTGAGATCTGGGACCGAGACCCCGGCCTTCACCTGCAGGCGACCACGCGCCCCGGGGCGAAGGTTCCGCACGTGTGGCTGGTCGACAAGACCGGCCACAAGCTCTCGACCCTCGACGTCACCGGCAAAGGCCGGTTCAGCCTTGTCACGGGCCTCGCCGGTACCGCCTGGGCAGCCGCCGTCGACAAGCTCGACCTGCCGTTCCTCGATGCTGTGATCATCGGCGCACCCGACACCGCCGACCGATACCACGACTGGTTCCGCGCCCGCCAGATCGACGAAGCCGGCGCGATCCTGGTCCGACCAGACGGCTACGTCGCCTGGCGCCAGACCAACGCAGTACGAGACGGCGAAGAAGCCTTCCACCAACTCACCACCGCACTGACGGCAGTCCTCGGAACATCCCACTGAACCGACGCCGAGCCGGGATCGACGCCCTGGATGGATACTCTTCACGTTGGTGGCGTCCACAATGGGGATCACCACAGCAGAGGGACTGGTAGCGATGGAGCTGCGGCACGTCGAGTACTTCGTCGCCGTGGCCGAGGAGCTCAGCTTTACTCGAGCAGCCGCCCGGCTTTCCATGGCGCAGTCGCCAATCTCGCAGCAGATCCTGAAGTTGGAGCGGGAGCTGGGCGTCGCGCTGTTCGAGCGCAGCACCCGTTCGGTCCAGCTCACCCCGGCGGGCTGTCTGTTCTACGAAGAAGCGGTCGCGCTGCTGGCCGCCGCAAACCGAATGGCCGACAACGCGCGATTAGCCGGTCAGGGACGGCTGGGGAGACTCTCACTGGCCTTCACCGGGTCGGCCACCTACGACCTGATGCCGCAACTGGTGAGTGCCTACGCCCAGCGCTACCCCGGGGTGCTGCTCGAGGTACGCAGCGAGATGCTCACTCCCGCCCAAGTGGCGGCCCTGCTGGACGGCACCGTCTCGGTGGGCCTGTTGCGGCCTCCGGTGACTGCTGAAGGACTCGTGGTCGAGGTGCTTCGAGACGAGCCTCTGGTCGTGCTCCTGCCGATCAGCCACCCGCTGGCGAGCAGGGTGAACCTGAACCTGGCCGACCTGGCAGGAGAATCCTTCATCAGCTACCCCAGTTCGCCCCCGTCCTCGGTTTTCCGCACGGTGCAGGCCGCCTGCCGCCAGGCAGGGTTCACGCCGAAGGTTCGTCAGGAGGCGGCCGAGACCTCCAGTCTGGTGGCGCTCGTGGCCGCCGGACTGGGCATCGCGTTGGCCCCGGCCTCGGTCCGGCACCTGCGTATCAACGGTGTCACTCATCGGCCGATCATCGGCACCGACGTCACGCTGTCTCTGGCGATCGCCTACAAGTCGGGACCCGTCCCGCCGCTCGTGCGTGGCTACCTCGAGACCGCTCGGGCTGTGGTCCGGAAGCAGAAGCCGGCCTCGAGCGGGCCCCTTTTCGATGACCAACGGGATCTGCCCGACTCCGTCTGAACCGCAGGCCGCCGCGCATCGCCTGTTGCGACGGGCCAGCGTTTAGTCGCACTGCGTCTGAATCTGTTCGGTTTCTGGTGTTGGACAGATGAATCTCACTGTTCCTAACGTGATCTACATCATGTGGTCGCAACTCGCCCGCTCAGGCTGACCTCGCGATCCGGTCTCGGAAGGAAGTCTCCTCGATGACGACACCTGCTCTGCATCCGCAGCATCTGCGTTCCTGCCTGTCACGGTTTGTGACGGGCGTCGCCGTGATCAGCTATGAGGTCGACGACCAGCCACGCGGTGTGACGGTCAACTCGTTCACTTCGGTCTCGATGGAACCTCCGCTGATCCTGGTTTCGCTGGCCAAGACAGCGAAGGCGACGGCCAACCTGGAGGACCGTCCCTTCACGATCAATGTCCTGAAGGCCTCGCAGCTCGATATCGCCATGCAGTTCGCCGGCCGCCCCCGCGCGGGTCTCGAGCTGAGGTGGCTGCCGAGCAGCGAGGGTCTCGCTCCTGCATTGCACGGTGCGTTGGCGACATTCCGCTGCCGCCCGTGGAAGGCGTACGACGGTGGGGATCATGTCCTCCAGCTCGGTGAGGTCATCGAGGCGGAGGTCAGCGAAGACCCCGAGCCGCTGCTGTTCGACCGCGGTCGCTTCGCCATGGTCGGACTCTCGGTCCACGACCACCCCCGCGTCCTCGATGCCGGCCCCATCATCGGCGGAGGCATCGTCCAATCCCACCTCGTTCACCACTTGGCCGGTTGACCCCCGGCTCGCCTTGTCCCACCGACCCGGCACCCGTGTTCCGTCCCGGCCCAGAAGGAGACTCAGTGAAGGTCACCATGTTCGCGCAGGCGCCGTACCGGTATCTGCCAGATGATTTCGAAACCGACCATGAGTCGGTTTGCAGCGTCCCGTACTCGCTGACGACACGAGAGGGGGTGTACTCCTCGATGCGCGACTTCATGGACGAGCTGATGCTGGGGGCCCGGTCGGGATTCGACGCCGTCGCGGTGACCGAACACGGCCAGAGCAGCTATGACATGGTGCCCAACCCGGACCTGGTGGCCGGGGCGCTGGCGTACATGACCGAGGCCGAAGGCCTCGACGTCGGCATCTATCCGATGGGCCGTTCATTGGGGAAGTCCAGGGAGCCCCTCAGGGTCGCCGAGGAGTACGCGATGATCGACGTCATGTCCGGCGGCCGGTTGGTACCGGGCTTGGTCGTCGGCCTTTCCTACGACGCGAGCATCAACAACGGCGTACCGCCGATGGAGGTTCGCAGGCGGTTCGACGAGAACCTCGAGCTGGTGCTGCGCGCCTGGCGGGAGCAGACCCCCTTCGCATTCAACGGCCGATTCTCCCAGTACCCGATGGTCAACATGTGGCCACGGCCGCTGCAGCAAAACCTGCCCGTTTGGATCACCGGCATCGGCAATCCCGCCACCATGCAGATGTGTCTGCTGCGTGGCTTCGGCTTCAACTACCTCAGCTGGTTCGGCGCCAAGCTCACCGGTCAGCGCATCTTCGACCGGTTCTGGGAGATCGCCGACCAGGTCGGCGTTCCCCGCAACCCCTACCGCCTCGGGTTCCTGCAGACAATCGCGATCTCCGAAACCGACGAGCGCGCCGAGCAGGAGTACGGAGCCCACCTCGAGTACGCCTTCCGCAAGGGGCTGGGCTCGATCCCCATGGAAAAGCTCGCGCTGCCCGGCAACATCGACATCCGCGGTGTCCAGGCCATCCTCAAGGACCCAGGCGACTTCGGCCTCTACAGTCAGATGAAGACCGCTACCTACCGCGACCTCGTCGAGGCGGGGGTCGTCATCGCCGGCTCACCGGCCACTGTGCGCGACCAACTGGTCGACTTCTGCCGCTCCTACGGCATCGGCAACCTGCACGCGATGCTCGGCTTCGGTTCGCTGCCCCGCCACCTGGTGATGAAGAATATCCAGCTGTTCTCGGAAGAGGTCTTGCCGCATTTACGCGACCTGTGGACCGACACCGAGCATCAGCACCACTGGTGGCCCGAGCGTCTCGGCGGGTCTCCCGCCGACGTCCACGTGCCGACCAGCGACGAGATGGCGGGTGCCCGATGAGTACCCAGGCGACCGAGCCGACCATCACCGAGGAGATCATCTCGGTCTGGAACGGGAAGATCACCATGCGGGTCAAGGTGGCCGGCGCCGGCACACCGCTGCTGTACCTGCACCCTGCCGCAGGGCTGGCATGGGACCCGTTCCTGAGCCATCTCGCCGAGCGATACACGGTGTACGCCCCTGAGTTCCCTGGCACCAGCGTTGGTGACCCGCATGCCATCCACAACATCGACGACCTCGGCGACGTGGTGCTCGCCTATGAGGAGCTGGTCCGCAAACTCGGCCTCACCAAACCGGTCGTGGTCGGACAATCCTTCGGCGGCATGCTTGCCGCCGAGCTCGCCTCGACCTTCCCCGACCTGCCCTCCGCTTTGGTCCTCCTCGACCCGATCGGCCTCTGGCTGGAAGATCACCCACCGGCCAACTGGATCATCACGCCTCCCGACAAGCTGCCCGCTTTGCTCTTCCACGACCCGTCCAGCGCCGCAGCCCAGGCGATGCTCGCCATGCCAGAAGACCCCGACCAGCAGATCGCCGCCATCGCAGGCATGGTGTGGGCTTTCGGGTGCACCGGCAAGTTCGCCTTCCCCATCCCCGACCGCGGGCTACGCAAGCGGCTGCACCGTATCAGTGTTCGCACGCTGGTCGTGTGGGGCCGAGATGACCGGTTGGTCAACGTGGCCTACGCCGACGCTTTCGCCAACGCGGTGGCCGGCAGCAAGGTCGCCATCATCGACGACTGCGGACACATCCCCCAAGTGGAGAAGTACGCCGACACGGTCACGGCCGTCGACGAGTTCCTCGGCTAGACCCGCCTCCATTCGCCAAACCGGTCCCCGCTCGCTGCCTGCGGGGCGGGGACCGGGCCACGGTCCGACTCGGAGACAGCCCATGAAGATCACCCGCATCGAGACCATCCCGTACTCGATCCCGTTCACCAAGCCGCTGTACTTCGCTAGTGGCGTGGTCACCTCCGCCGAGCACGTGCTGGTCCGCGTGCACACCGACGAGGGGCTGATCGGCACGGCCGACGCACCGCCGCGGCCCTACACCTACGGCGAGACCCAAGCCAGCATCGCTGCGGCCATCAATGACCTGTTCGCGCCCGGCCTGATCGGGCTCTCACCGCTCGACCGGGAGACCGCGCACGCCCACATGAACCGCACGGTCGGCAATCCGGTCGCCAAGGCCGCGGTCGACATGGCGTTGTGGGATCTGGTCGGACTCAGCCTCGGCGTGTCCGTCTCCCAGCTCCTGGGCGGCTACACCGACCGAATGCGCGTTGCCCACATGATCGGCTTCTCCGAGACCGACGCCATGGTCGCCGACGCGCTACGCATGCGAGACCAGCACGGCATAACCAGCTTCAAGATCAAGGTCGGCCGCCACCCCATCGAACTCGACATCCAGGCCTGCCTCGCCGTGCGCGATGCACTCGGTCCGCAAGCCGAGCTGTACATCGACGGCAACCGCGGCTGGACAGCCGCAGAGTCGCTGCGCGCTCTGCACGCCCTGGACGGCGTCGGGCTGCTGTTTGCCGAGGAGTTGTGCCCTGCCGACGACGTCCTTGGCCGCCGCTGGCTGGTCCAGCACAGCCACCTACCCATCTACGCCGACGAAAGTGTCACCACCCCGGCTGAAGTCACCCGCGAGGTCCTCGGCGGCGCCGCCACCGGAATCTCTATCAAGACCGCGCGCACCGGGTTCACAGCCTCGCAACGAGTCCTCAACCTGTGCCAGGGACTCGGCATCGAAGTCGTCATGGGCAACCAGATCGACGGACAGGTCGGATCCCTGTGCACCGCCACGTTCGGCGCCGCGTTCAAGGCCACCGCCGGACGCCCTGGAGAGCTGTCGAACTTCCTTGACATGAGCAACGACCTTCTGGCTGAGCCCTTGGCCATCGAGGACGGTGTGCTGCTCCTGCCTCAACGTCCCGGCATCGGCATCGAGATTGACGAAGCCAAACTCGACCGCTACCGCCAAGACCGCTGACACGAAAGAGATGACACCCATGACCACGACCCACGAATCACCGAGCGCCGCCGACTCGGGCGCCTCCGCCAGCGAATCGTTCAAGGCAAGCCTGGAGCGACGCGGCTCCGCCGCATCCTCGAGCGAGCGAGTCGCGACCGTCGTCACCGGCATACTCAAGGGCATCCACGACGCCATCCGGGCCAACGACGTCACCTATCCCGAGTTCCAGGCCGCCAAGGCGTGGCTGATCTCGGTCGGCGAGGGCGGTGAGTGGCCGCTGTTCATGGACGTCTTCGTCGAACACGTCGTCGAAGAGGTCGCCGCGCAGAATCAGAAGGGCAGCAAGGGCACCATCGAGGGCCCCTACTATCTGCCCGACCAGATCCGCCTCCCATCGACAGCCACCCTGACGATGCGCGAGGACGAAGCCGGGACACCGCTGGTCTTCCAGGGCCAGGTCCGCGACATCGCCGGCGATCCGCTAGCCGGTGCCGAGGTCGACATCTGGCACGCCGACAACGCCGGTTACTACTCCGGGTTCGCCGCGCACGTACCGACCGGCAACCTGCGAGGTGTGATCGTCACGGATGACCGGGGTCGGTTCGAGATCACCACCGTCCAGCCCGCCCCGTACCAGATCCCGCACGACGGCCCCACCGGCGCACTTATCGAGGCAGCCGGCTGGCACCCCTGGCGCCCAGCCCACCTCCACCTGATGATCCGCGCAGAGGGTCATCGAACGATCACCACCCAGCTCTACTTCGCCGGCGGCGAATACCTCGAGTCCGACATTGCGGATGCCACCAAACCCGAACTCATCCTCGATCCCACACCCGAGGACGACGGCACGGCCCGCGTACGGTACGACTTCGAGCTCGAGCCCGCCTAAAGGTCCAGGACTCCGGACGGAGAACCCATGATGTTCCACGTCCGCATGGACGTCGCGATCCCGCACGACCTAGACCCGGCCGAACGACAACGCCTCGTCGATGAAGAACGGCAGCGCGCTCAGCAATTGCAGCGCGACGGCGTCTGGGTCCACCTGTGGCGTGTCGTCGGCCGCTACAGCAACGTCAGCATCTTCGATGTTTCGTCCACCGACGAGCTGCACGACGTGCTCTGGTCGCTGCCGCTGTTCCCGTTCATGGACATCGAAATCACAGCCCTCACCCAGCACCCCTCCGCCATCGACCGACACCCGATTGACCCGTCCGCGGATCGAACGGACTGAATCGGCTGATCTCTCACTGCGAGACAGGAACCATGGTTCTCCTATCGACCACACGCCTGGCTGGCGAGCCGAACGCCAAGGACCTCCTGATCGTCGGTCCCTCACTAGGGACGGCGATCGAGGCCCTATGGCAGGAGACCGCAACCCTGCTCGGCTCCCATTTCGAGGTGATCGGCTGGGATCTGCCCGGCCACGGTCGCGGCAACCCCGCCACCACCGCCTTCGACGTGGCCGACCTCGTCGACGCAGTCCGCCGCATCGCAGTGGAGAACGC
The DNA here is from genome assembly GCF_036067295.1 of Kribbella sp. NBC_00382. Classification (NCBI taxonomy): domain Bacteria; kingdom Bacillati; phylum Actinomycetota; class Actinomycetes; order Propionibacteriales; family Kribbellaceae; genus Kribbella; species Kribbella sp. NBC_00382. Next base: position 7,232,654 of record NZ_CP107954.1, on the reverse strand, counting down.
GGCCGACCGTCGCTGCTGGTACGCAGGCGTCTCCCTAGGCGGAACGCTTGCTTACGAATTCTCCCTACGCCCAGAACCCTTCTGCGGCACGATCGCCATCGCCAGCGGACCTCGCATCGGAACACCCGAAGCGTGGCTGGAACGCGCCAGTCTGGTCCGCCACGCCGGCATTGAGGCCGTCTTGGCAGCCACCCCCGCCCGCTGGTTCGCCTCCGGCTTCACCGAGCGCCACCCCCAGGCGGCCCAACGCTTGCTGCACTCGCTGGCCGCCACCGATCCGGAGTCATACGCCCTGGCCTGTGAGGCACTCGCTCGCTTCGACGCCACCAGCTCTCCCGCCGCTCGCCTTGTCGGTGGCCGCCACGCATCCGCGCCGCCTCCCGACTCCACCAATCTGATAGCGACTCGAATACCGCTGCTCGTACTGGCCGGCGGGCTCGATCCAGTCGTGCCCGCGTCGACGAGCCGAGCCGTCACCGGCACCATCGCCGAAGCCAAATTCGAACTCCTGCCCGACAGCGCGCACCTTCCACCAGCAGACAACCCGGGCGGAGTCGCCTCCGCCATACTCCGCTTCGCTGCGGACACTCAGCGCGAAGGCTCAGATACCGTCCGATCTATCCGCTGACTAGGTAGCACCCCAGGGGCTTGGGCTCGGCCGCTGCCAAGACCAGTTGTCACTCGAACGAAAGCTGTGACCGCAAGCCGAACAGCCGCCTCTTCACGACGCCAAGTTCAGTAGAGAGGTGGGTGATTACACGCCCGGCGGCTGAGATACGCAGGAGTATCGGACGCATTCCTCACACCTCGGTCGTGACGGCAGGCACTACGCGGAGCGCTCAAGGGGACACACCATGTGACGACGGGTTGTTCACCACGAGGAGGTCGGGATGGAGCAGTACGAGCTTTACTGCCTCGCTGATCGACTGTTCTACGACACCCCGACCAACCGTGGCGCCGAGGATCCGGACTTCGCCGCCTGCGCTCGGCCGATCCCGAGTGGATGGGACCACTACGCGGGCGACGTCTGGATGCACTACGCGCCGTCGGAGGCCGAGCTTCCCCAGCAGGGCTGGAAGATCCACGTGTCCGCCGGCCTCGACGATGCCGAGCGGGCGATCGCCGCGATCTGGGAGTACTGCGTTCCGCGCGGTCTGGCCTTCAAGTTCCTTCGCAGCAAGCCCGTCGCGGTCATGCTCAACTCGAAGGCGGCCGCCCGCGGGTCCAGCGGCAAGCTCGTCACCATCTATCCGGCCGACGACGCCCAGCTCGAGCTCGTCCTCAAGGAGCTGGATGGGCTGCTCGCCGGAGTCCAGGGACCGTACATCCTGAGCGATCTGCGCTACGCGACCGGCCCGCTCTTCGTCCGGTACGGCGCGTTCGTCACCCGGTACTGCCTGTCGGACAGCGGTGAACGGGTCTACGCGCTGGCGGATGCCGAAGGCCGCCTGGTGCCCGATGTCCGTTGGCCGACCTTCTCGGTCCCCTCCTGGGTGTCGCTGCCGTCGTTCCTGGAGCCGCATCTGGAGGCCCGCAACGCGGTGACCACCAACGAGCTGGCGTACGTGATCGAGAGCGTGATCCAGTTCTCCAACGGCGGTGGCGTGTACCTCGGGCATCACCGCGACAGCGAGGTCAAGGTCGTACTGAAGGAAGGCCGGCCGCTGGCCGGGCTGGACGTGATCGGGCGGGACGCGGTCGCTCGGGTCGGGCATGAACGCGACATCCTGCAACGGCTGGCGGGGCTGGACGTCGTACCGGCTGTCCACGACTACTTCACGCTCGGGGACCATCACTTCCTGGTGCAGGAGTTCGTCGACTCGAATCCCCTGCAGCGGTTGATCGTCCGGCGCTATCCGCTGACTCGGCCGGATGCTTCGGTCGAGGAGCTGAAGTTGTATGCCGCATGGGCGCTCGGGGTGCTCGCCGATGTGTCGCTGGCGGTTGCAGCGCTGCATGAGCGTGGGGTGGTCTTCAACGACCTCCACCCGGGCAACATCCTCGTCGACGCGGACGGCCGGCTGGTGCTGATCGACTTCGAGGTGGCCACGTTGGCTACCGAGCAAGCTCGGTCGGCGTTGGCCCACCCCGGTTACGCGGCTCCCAGTGATCGCCAGGGTGTCGAGGTGGACCGCTATGCCTTGGCCTGTATGGCGCTCGGGTTGTTCGCTCCGCAGTCGACGATGTTGCTGCGGTTCCACCCGTATAAGGCTGCGCAGCTCGCGGATCAGATCAGCTCGACCTTCTCGGTGCCTAGGGCAACCTTCGATCAGGCGGTCGCGACCATCGTCGGTGAGCAGCCGGTGATGCAGCCGGACCCACCGCTTCCAGGTAAGGAGTCGTGGCCGGACGTGCGCGCGGCGGTGACCAAGGCGATCATCGCGAGCGCTACGCCGGAGCGGGAGGATCGGCTGTTCCCGGGGGACATCCAGCAGTTCGAGCCGGGTGGTGGCGTGAACTTGGCGCATGGTGCGGCCGGGGTGCTGTACGCGCTGGCTCGATGTGGGGGCGGGCGCTTTCCGGAGTACGACCAGTGGTTGCGCAAGCATGCCCACGACTCGGGGATCGGCGCTGGACTCTACAGCGGGCTCCACGGGATTGCCCTTGCGCTGAACGAGCTCGGCTACCGGCAGGATGCCCTCGACGCGATCGACCGTTGCCTGATGCAACCTGTCGACGTGCAGGAGCTCGGCCTGTACTCCGGCCTGGCAGGCATCGGCCTCAACCTGTACGACTTCGCCGCCGAGCCGGCCGTCCTCGCGGCCGCGACCCGCGTCGTAGACCAGGTCGCCGATCGCCTCGGTGGACCTGCTGACGTCCCCGAGCTCAGTGGCGAAGGGCGCCCGCGGGCCGGGCTGATGTTCGGATCGTCGGGACCGGCGCTGCTGTTCCTGCACGCCTATGAGCGTTCCGGCGACAGCGGTCTGCTCGACCTCGCGCGGATCGCCCTGCAGCAAGACCTGCGTCGCTGCACGACGGACGACCACGGCATGCTGCAGGTCAACCAGGGTTGGCGAACGCTCCCGTACCTCGAAGAGGGCTCTGTCGGTATCGCCCTAGTGCTCGACCGCTACCTGCGCCACCGCCCGGACGAAGAGCTCGCCCCGGCCCTCGAGTCCCTGCGGAAGGTTACCCACTGCGGGTACTTCGTGCAGCCCGGCCTCTTCATGGGCCGAGCCGGTCTCCTGCTCGCCGCAACCCAGCTCGACCCGACCGTCCAGGAACAGCTGATCGCCGGCCTCGGCTGGCACGCGCTCCCGTACGCCGACGGGCTGGCGTTCCCCGGCAACCAGCTGCTGCGCCTGTCGATGGATCTCGCGACGGGCTCGGCCGGTGTCCTGCTGGCCCTCGGAGCCGCGCTGCACGAGCAGCCGGTGGCTCTCCCGTTCCTCGGACGCGTCCCGTCGTCCGATCCCTTCGAGCCTGGAAAGGAGGTGTAGAACATGGCACTTCTCGACCTGCAAGGTCTCGACGCTCCGACTGGAGGCGGCGGTCACGGTGGCGGCGGCAGCACGCTGACCGTCCTCGGCTGCGCGTCCCAGACCCCGAGCAACGTCAGCCTGGTGCTGTGCCACTAGGCACCCATAGGTCCCGGGCGGGATCCGACAGCCCGCCCGGGACCGCTTGCTGGAAGGAGCGCCGTGTGAACCTGAGCTACCCCGAGGCCGTGCGTCAGGCCGGCGTCGAGTGCCTGCACGGCCACCAGGTGGCGGATCCGTATCGCTGGCTGGAGGATCCGGCCGATCCCCGGACGCAGTCCTGGCAGCTGGCGCAGGACGAACTCTGGCTCACGCAAGCTGCCGCCCTGCCCGGCCGCTACCGCTTCCGGGCTCGCGTCGCCGCCCTGAGCGATGTTGAGACCACCGGTACGCCGACCTGGCGCGGCCCGCGCCAGTTCTTCCTGCGACGGAACGCCGGCCAGGAACATCCCGTCTTGATGACCGATGACCGGATCCTGGTCGACCCGATGCGTCTCGACTCCTCCGGTCTGACGACGCTCGATCGCTGGCAGCCGTCGCCGGACGGCCGGCTGCTGGCCTTCCAGGTGTCGCAGGGCAACGAGGAGTCGGTACTACGGGTGCTGGACGTCGACACCGGTGAGATCGTCGACGGGCCGATCGACCGCTGCCGCTACTCCCCGGTGGCCTGGCGCACGGACGGCCGGTCTTTCTACTTCGTTCGCTCACGACGGTTGTACCTGCACCGCCTCGGACAGCCGGACGACGCGCAGGTGCTGGCGGGCGAAGCGGCGTACGGGCTGGAGATCAGCGCTGACTGCAGATGGCTGACCATCTCGGCAGTAGTTGCCGATCGCAACGATGTCTGGATCGTCGATCTGAGCCGCCCTGACTTCGTCCGGGTGGTCGCCCAGCAGTGCGTCGACGCCCGTACTGCGCTGGCTGTGGGACCGGACGGCCGGATGTACATCGCGACGACCCTCGGCGCGCCCGCCGGCCGGATCTGCGTCGGCGACCCGGTTGAGCCCGGCCACGAGGAGTGGCGAGAACTGGTCGCTGAAGAGCCGGGCGCACCGCTCAGCCAGTTGGCTGTCCTCGACGGCATGCTGCTCGTCGCGCGGATGAGGCATGCCGTCAGCGAGTTGACCGCGTACGACTTGCGAAACGGTCGTCGGCTGCACCGGGTACCGCTGCCCGGGCCGGGCACGATCGCCGACCTCAGTACCCGGCCTGGAGGAGGCCACGAGGTCTGGTTCAGCTACACCGACAGCGTCACTCCGCCGACCGTCTACCGGTACGACGCGCGCACGCTCCAGGTGACTCCGTGGGCGGTGGAACCCGACGCCGGACCGAGGATCGACGCGCGCAACGTCAGCTACCGATCGCGAGACGGTACGCCGGTCCGCATGGTCGTGCTCGCGCGCAAGAGCAAGCGGGAGCCACGTCCCACGCTGCTTTACGGGTACGGCGGATTCGGGCTCTCGCTCACTCCCAGCTACTCGTCTTTCGCGCTGGCCTGGGTGGAGGCCGGTGGGGTGTTCGTGACGGCGAACCTGCGTGGGGGTGGTGAGCAGGGTGATCAGTGGCATCGGGCCGGGACGCTGGACTCGAAGCAGAACGTCATCGACGACTATCTCGCCGCGGCCGAGACGTTGATCGCGGACGGTTGGACCACGCCCGGTCAGCTCGCGATCTGTGGTGAGTCCAATGGGGGACTGCTGGTCGGGGCGGCTCTCACCCAGCGGCCGGAACTGTTCGCCGCCGCGGTCTGCTCGGCGCCGTTGCTGGACATGGTCCGCTATCAGCAGTCGGGGCTCGGCGCTTCGTGGGTGGGGGAGTACGGGTCGGTGGAGGATCCTGAGCAATTCAAGGCGTTGCTGGCCTATTCGCCGTACCACCGGGTGGCTCCGGTCGACTATCCGGCGGTGTTGTTCACGGTCTTCGGGGCCGATACCCGGGTCGATCCGTTGCACGCGCGCAAGATGTGTGCGGCGCTGCAGCACGCCAGCACTGGTTCACGGCCGATCCTGCTGAGGTACGAGCACGATGCGGGCCACCTGCCGGCGGCGGTCAGCCGGGGTGTCGGGCTGGCCGCCGACATGCTTGCCTTCTTGGCTTTCCACACCGGGTTGACCCCGTGACCACCTTCGGCGCGGTACTGCGACGCGGGCGGGGCTGGCTCCCGTTGATCGGTGCCGCCGCCCTGCTGGGCAACCTCACCGTCCTTGCCCTGCCGGCAGTCCTTGGCCGCGCCGTGGATGCCATCAGCCCCACGGCTCACCTCGACCCGAGCGGTTGGGTGTTGGTCGCGTGCGGGTTGATTGCTCTCGGCATCTTGTGTGATGTCGTCGAGGTGATTGCCGGTACTGCCTGTGTGGCTGGGACGGCGGCGTGGCTCCGGCACGGGCTGGTCGCTCGGGTGCTGGCTGCGGGGCCTCGTGGTGTGAGCCAGTTCGACACTGGTGATCTGGTCAGTCGGGTGTCGAGCAATGCTGTTGATGCGGTTCGGGCTGGTCCGGCGACACTCACGGCTGTCACTGCGGCGGTACCGCCGATCGGGAGTCTGGTACTGCTGTTGCTCATCAGCCCGTGGCTGGCTGCAGCCTTCCTGGGTGGCGTGTTGCTAGTAGTCGCCGTGCTGTGGTTGTTTGCGCGCCGGACGGCTGAGATCAGCCTGGCCTACCAGGAGACGCAGGGCCGGATCGCTGCGACGCTGACGGAGGCACTGGCCGGCCTGCGGACGATTGCGGCCGCGGGGACGGCTCAGCGCGAGGAGGAGCGGATACTTCGCCTCCTGCCGGAGTTGCACGCGCGTGGGCTGAGGACCTGGCAGCTACTGGCCCGCTCGGGAGCACAGGCAGCCGTGGTCGGTCCGCTGGTGCTGATCGCTGTCCTGGCGGTCGGAGGTATCGAGTTGGTCGACCATCGGATCACGGCGGGCGAGTACTTCGCGGCAGCGCAGTACGCCGTGATCGGTGCTGGTCTGGGCAGCCTCACGTCAGTGCTTGGGCAGCTGGCTCGGGCGCGGGCCGGCATCGCTCGGGTGGCCGAGGTGAGTGCGGCTCTGCCCGTTGCCTACGGTGCTCTCTCGTTGCCGGTGGGGCCAGGTCGGCTGGTCTTCGATGAGGTCACTGTGCGAGCGGGCGACGAGCTGCTGCTGGATCGCATTCACCTGGACCTGCCTGGTGGGGCTGCTGTGGCGGTGGTCGGCTCGAGCGGTGCAGGCAAGTCCGTACTGGCCGCTGTCGCCGGTCGCTTGCAAGACCCCGACTCTGGTCAGGTACGGCTCGATGGAGTTCCGCTGGGCGCGCTGAGCCACGCGGCGTTGCGTCAGGCGGTGGGGTGCGCATTTGAGCGGCCCGCCTTGGTCGGGTCGACGGTAGGCGACGCGATCGGCGTCGGCGTGGTGCCGACCGACCAACTGCTCGCGTCGGCTCGCGCTACCCACGTCCATGAGTTCGTCAGCCGGATGCCCGATGGCTACCGCACGCCGCTCGCCGAGGCACCGCTGTCCGGTGGCGAAGCACAGCGGCTCGGACTCGCCAGGGCGTGGGCAGCCGAACGCTTGCTCATCCTCGACGACGCCACCTCCAGCCTCGACACGGCAACCGAGCGACAGATCACCGAAACCTTGATGGGCGACCACCACCGGCGAACCCGCCTGATCATCACCCACCGCGCCGCCACCGCAGCCCGCGCAGACCTGGTCATCTGGCTCGACCACGGCCGGGTCCGAGCCGTCGGCCATCACGACGACCTGTGGCGCGACGCCGCCTATCGAAAGGCCTTCGGGTGAAGCGCGAACTGGTGGGCGGTCGCGTTGGGTGGGGTTGCGGGGTGGCGGCCGGATGAGGCGGGAGCTGAACGCCGGATGAGGCGGGAGGTGGGGTTCGGGGTAGCTGCGGTGCGGGGGCGGGCCGGGGTGCGGCTTGCGGTTTGGTCGTTGCCGGAGATTCTGCCCAGCGCGTTCTACGGGCTGGCTGTGGCGCATGCGACGGACGGGTTTCTCGGGGGCCGGGTGAGTGTGGGGCTCGCATGGTTGGGTGGGTTGCTGGGTGCGGCGGTGCTGGGGGCGGTCGGGGCTCGGCAGGTTTATCGGCGGCTCGGTGAGTTGGTTGAGCCGGTGCGGGACGAGTTGGTTCGCAAGGTGGTGTCGGGAGCGCTTCGGAACGCTCGGGCGGACGGGGCGGTGGCGCGGCTCAATCGGCAGGTGGAGATTGTGCGGGACACCTTCGCCGGGCTGGTGCTTGTCGTCCGGAGCTTTGTGGTGACTGCGATCGGGGTGGTCAGCGGGTTGTTGTCGTTGTCGCCGTTGGTCGCGGCGCTGGTGGTGCCGCCGTTCCTGGTGGGTTTCCTGCTTTCCTTCGGGATCTTGGGGCTGGCGGCCGCCCGGGTGCGTGCCTCGTTGCGGGCCGACGAGGAGTTGGCTACGTCGGCCGGGATGGTCTTTGCGGGGGTACGCGACGTGACGGCCGCTGGGGCTGAGGAGTTCGCCGGCGGGCTGGTCGGCGTACCGGTTGAGGCGCAGGCGGCGGCGGAGCGGTCGCTGGCGAAGGTGGCTGCGCTGCGGACCCTGTGCTTCGCCATCGGTGGTTGGCTGCCGCTGATCGTCCTGCTCGCGACTGCACCCTGGCTCGTCGGCCGCGGGGTCTCCACTGGAACGGTGCTCGGTGGACTGACCTATGTGTTGCTGGGGCTGCAGCCGGCGCTCAACACGGTGATGTCCGCGCTGGGGGACAGCGGGCTGCGGTACGTGGTGACCTTGGGGCGCATCCTCGACAGGAATTCGCTGCCGGAGTACAGGGCGGTCACTCGGCTGCCCGAGGGGCATGAGGTGCAGTTGCGGCGCTTGTCCTTCGCCTATGGACCGGCAGCAGAGCCGGTACTGCGCAACCTCGACCTGGTGGTCCCAGAGGGGGATCACCTCGCGGTGGTCGGCCCGAGTGGGATCGGCAAATCCACGCTCGCGGGGCTCATCTGCGGACTCCTGTCCCCGACCGAGGGGGAGATCCGGCTCGGCGGCGTACCTCCGTCCTCGCTGGGCGCCACCGACCTGGCTGCTACCCGTGTCGTCCTTCCTCAGGAGGCGTACGTCTTCACCGGTACGGTCCTCGAGAACGTGACCTACCTGCGGCCGGACGCCACGGCACTGCAGATCTCCGCGGCGATCGATGCGGTCGGTGCGTTCCCGCTGGTACGCCGGTTGGGCGGGCTGGCGGCTGAGGTCAGGCCGTCCGAGTTGTCGGCGGGGGAGCGTCAGCTGATCGCGCTCGCTCGGGCCTACCTCTCACCCGCACGCCTGGCCGTCCTGGACGAGGCCACCTGCCACCTCGACCCTCGGGCCGAGCGAATCGCCGAGGAAGCCTTCGCCGCCCGCCCCGGCACGCTGATCGTGATCGCACACCGGGTCAGCTCCGCGCTGCGCGCCAACCGCGTCCTCGTCCTCGACGGCAGCAACGCCACCCTCGGCACCCACCAAACCCTCCTCCACCAAAGCCCCCTGTACGCCGAACTGGTCGGCCACTGGAACCCGAACGATCAAGCCCACCCGGTCGGCGAGGAGCAGGTCCGTTCGGCGGGGGACGGTCAGATCCAGCCGGCGTTCTGAGCTTTGCGGATGGCTTCGATCCGGCTTCTGGCTCTGGTCTTGGCGAGGATCCGGGACAGGTAGTTGCGGATCGTTCCGGCGCTGAGGCTCAGGCTGCGGGCCACCTCCTGCACGGTCGCACCAGTGTCGATCAGCAGCAGCACCTCGCGCTCCCGCTCGGTCAGCGGGCTGCCACCCGCCCGAAGCGCGACCAGCGCCAGACCCCCGTCGAAGACCGGCCGTCCCTCGGCAACTCCCCGGACGGCATCGACCAGGTCGTCCGGCGAGATGTCGGTGGCGATCACTCCCACGGACCGGGACTCCTTGGCCACGGTCAGGGCCAGCGAGATGGAGGTCGTCTCCTCCCGGTCGATCAGCAGCAGGACCGGCTGCCCGTCGAGGCGGCCGCACAGCTGCGGGATCCCGAGCCTGCCCGGCAGCAACGGATCGAGCACCACCACCAGCCGCGGGTCCCCGGCGCAGAGCGCGAGGATCTCGTCAGCGCTCTCGTACTCCGCGATCACGGCCAGATCTGGTTCTCTGCTGAGCACCGCGGCGAGAGCCCCTCGGACCAACTTGCCCCGGTGCCCGATGACGAGTCGGATCACCACTACGCCCCCCTGGCGAGTCAATCATCGGTGCGAGCCCGGTCACTGACAGCAGCCGGGCTCTACTGGATCGGTCACCGATAGTGTCCCCGCAGACCCCGCGCCTGTCACCAGCCCAGCCCGAACTTCCGGACACGGTCGGGCATCGATGCCACCCGACGGCCGAACTGTGCCCTTTGATGCCTTGACAATTCGCCGGAATCCCTGCCCCAGCACGCGTTTGAAGCGGCGGTGAATCCACGCCGAAACCGTTGCTGCCAGCAACTAGTCGCAACAGTCCGCCAGATGACCCGGGAGGTGGTTGAGACTGGCTGGAAGTACACCATCCGTGGAGGGACGTCCATGAGTGAGCTGGCAAGCGGAGCCTTCGTCGTCGAGCGGGCCGACGGTCGCGACGACGGTGAGGACTGGACCGAGAATTACGAAGAACTGCCCGGTGGGGTGGGCGTCTCGCTGATCTTCGAGTCCACCACGAAGGAGGGTGTCGGCCCTCGCCTGCACCTGCACCACTACCCGGAGACCTTCATCATCCGGCGCGGGTCGGCGACCTTCACCGTCGGCGACGCGCAGCTGGTCGGCCGGGCCGGGCAGATCATCGTCGTACCGGCTGAGACGCCGCACAAATTCTCCACCGGCCCCGGCGGCTACGAGGCGATCCACATCCACGAGAATTCCACCTTCGAGACCGTCTGGCTCGAGTAACCGCCCCAGGGAGTCATCGTGCATCGCCTCACCCGGCTGGTCGTCGTCCTCTTCGCGGCAACCGCTCTCCTCGCCCCTGCGACCACAGCGTCGGCCGCCGCTCCTCAAGCAGCAGGCACGCAGCATCGACCGTCGTGTTCTGTGGTCTGGTTCGACCTCGGCAACACCCTGGTGGACACCTCGGTGCCCGGCCGGATGACATGGATGCCCGGAGCGCTGCGCCACTTGTGGCTGCTGCGGAGCGTCGGCGTACCGGTCGGCCTGATCACCAACGTGCCGCCGGAGTGGGGTGCCACCGACGCCGAGCGGGCCGCCGCGACCAAGGCGTACGTGAACTCGTCCTGGGCCGAGTCGCAGCCGTTCCCCTGGGAGTTGTTCGGCGACCGGATCCTGACCCCGCGGACCAAGGCCGAGTCCAAGCCGGCTCCCGCCCTGTTCGAGCGCGGCCGGGACGCGGCGGCTCCCTGCCGGTCCTTCTACGAGGGCGAGACCCCCGGTGAGATCACGGTGGCGGAGCAGACTGGGCTGACCGGGTACTTGATCGGCCAGCCCAACCGCCCCGCCTACCTACCTGTATGGCGCGTATTGCTGCCCTGAGTCCGTCAGCTGGGGAGAGCGTCTTCCAGCCCGTCGAGGATGGCCCGACAATCGCGGAGCAATGTCGGGGCATCTACGGCGGTCAAGAGGAAGACGCCCAGCCAGTTGCGTGAACCGCCGGACGGGTCGAACTCCGGAACCCGGGTCCCAGTCGGCAGCATGAAGGCCGGCACCGGCTCCACAGTGCTGCCCGGGGACAGCAGGCTCGACCAGTCCACTTGCTCGGGATGCCAGAGCGGCTGCGTCTGCCACGGCGTACCGGCCGAATCAGCAGGTACGACCGCGACGGACGCAGCGGCCCGGCCGCCGTCGACCAGCATCGCCGGCGGGTAGTCGACCTGCTCGCCGAGCTGTTCGCGGATCAGCATCCCGATCGGGTCCAGGTCGAAGACGATCTCGGCCTGCCGGGTGGTCAGCAGACCGCCGAAGCGGGCGCCGACCTCGATCACCACGAGTTCGCCGTCCGCACGCAGCTTGAGCTCCGTGTGGGTGCCGCAGGTGTCGAGCCCGAGAGCGTCGACCGCTCGCCGGGAGACCTCCTCGATCCGCCGCTGCAGCTCCTCCGGCAACACGCACGGCGAGGTGCTGGCGACCTCGATGTACGGCGGAACGGTCGGCAGCTTGGCCGTGATCGCCAATGGATGGTACTTGCCCTTGGCAACGATGCCTTCGACGCTCAGGTAGTCGCCGTACCCCGGCTCGGAGTACCAGCCCTCGGTGGTGCCGTCCATGATCTCTTCGACCAGCCGGTCGGCATCGGTGTTCTGCTCGTACAGCTCGTTCATCCCGACCTGTCCGCCCAGCTCCAGCGCCTGCTCGATCTCAGCCCAGGCGTTGGCGACCTGGTCCTGCGACGTCAGTACGAGCTGGGCCACGGACCCTGCGCCCCAAGCCGGCTTGAGCAGCAGCGGCGGAGTCAACGCGGCCAACGCGCCCTGAAGGTCTGCAGCGGAGTCCACCCGGCGGAAGCGGGGGATCGGTACCCCGGCAGCCTGCCAGGCCTGCCGCATCAGCCGCTTGTCCCGGGCCACCCGGATGCCCGGCCCCGCACCGGCGAGTCCCAGCCGGTCGGCAGCGTTGGCGACGGCCAGTACTGCGAACTCCGACAGCGTGAACAGCGCATCCGCACCCAGCGAGCGAGCATGCGCGACGATCGCCTCCACCACCGGCTCACCTGGCGTCAGCCCACCGGGGTGGACGGTGATGCTGGTGCAGCACGGCTCCCAGATCTCCTTGCCGGCCTCGGGCAGCGGCGATAGCGCGAGCACATGCAGCTCGCCGCAGGCCGCGATCCGGGGGAACGCAGTCTCCAGGGGAGCGCCGCCTTTGACGTAGACATACAGGATCTTCTTCACGCGACGCTCTCCTTGACGGCCGCGCGGTCGCGGCTCCGATTGACGAGTACGGCGAGAATGACCATCGCCACGGTGACTGTGGCCGCGAGCGCGACGAGGAAGCCCGCCATCGCGCCGCGGGTGAGAAACGCGCCCAGGATGAACACCACAAGGGCGCAGACGGCGCGGTCGGCCAGCGACTCGACGGACAGCAGCGTCGCCCGTCGGGCCGGCTCGGTGATAGCGGAGTTGACCAGCTTGCGCTGCACCGGGAACGCGAGCCCGGACGCGAGCGAGAACACCGCGAGACAGACCATCGTGCCGGCCAACCCCAGTGGGATGACCGATGCGAGCGCAACTGCCATCAACACGGTCAGTACGAGCACGACCCGGACCTGACCGAAGCGAGCCAGTACTTTGGAACGCGCGGCGCCCGCGACCTCGAACACGGTCGTCGCCGCCATCAGCACCCCGAACCAGTGCAGCGGCAGGTGCTTCGACTCAAGGATCGGCTGGAACAGGTTGGCCTGCCCGATCCGGACCAGCGTGAAGATCGCGATGCCCTGGGCCATCAGCAACATCAGCCGCTTGGACTTCATCAGCGATCGGAGCGCACCGGCCAGTGCGGGTAGTACTGGCTCGGCAGCCGCAGGGTCCTCGGCGGTTCGGGGTAGAGCAGGGAAGCCGAGGGCGATCACAGCTGCGATACCGCAGGTCACCGCCGACATCACATACGGAGAAGGACCCCACCAGGCCGTCAGGAAGCCGGCCGCGGGGAGACAGGCGATCCGCCCGATCAGCGTCCACGCGCGAGCCGAGCCCTCGGCACCCTGGTACGCCGCGTCGTTGCCGGTCCGATGCAAGTACTCATACAGATAAGCACTTCCGGCGCCGGAGAACAGCGAATGCGCCAACGCGATCAGCAGGAACTGGGCCAGGAACCCGGCGAAGGTGGGCTGCCAGACCGGGATCACGTTCGCCACCACGAGGATGATCGCGCCACCCTGCAGGCAACGCCGGTAGTCGAACCGGTCGGCGATCATCCCGGTCGGGATGTCGAGCAGGCAGAACGCCAGGTAGAAGATGCTCTGGATCGAGAAGATCTCCTGGTCCGACAGCCCGGCGGACCGCTGGAACACGTAGAAGACCGGCAACCACCACAGCAGACCGGCGAACAACTGGAAGGCGTTGTAGCGGCGGATCACCCGCGCCGCATCGGGGCTGGCGGCGGTCACGCGGCGAGCTGGTACGGACGGCACTGCAGCAGCACGATCCGGTCGCCGTCGACGAGCCACTCGACGTCCACCGGGGCGTCGACGGATCCGTCGGTACCCGCGAAGTGGGCCTGGAGCAACCGTCCGATCAGGGCGAGCCGGCCGAGTGTCGCCTTGGCCTGATCGTCCACGTCGGCCGGTTCGGCGCCCATCGCGACGGTGCGGCTGCCGCCCTCCATCGTGTTGTAGAGGTGCTGCAGTGGGTCCCGAGCACCGGACACCACGTCGTCGACCGAGTTGCGGGCGAGGTTCAGTAGTACGGAGCGGAAGTCGGTCCGGTCGAGCGGGTTGGTGGTGACCATGACTCCGCCGAGCGCGCCGTCGAGCTGCTGCTGGATGACGACTCCCATGAAGCAGTCGGACAGGCCGATACCGGCCTCGTCGCGGAGCAGGACGCCGCGAGTGGTGACGAGCGAGGCCCAGACCCGTTGGATCGCGTGGATCACGTCCTCGATCGACTCGGCCTCGGGGACCGACTCGTAGATTCCGGCGGCGGAGAAGCCGATCAGGTCCTCGGCGTTCGACGAGCTGCGGACGACGACGCGGCCGGCGCCGGTCAGGTGGCGCAGTACGGAGTCTTCGATCAGCGTGCGCAGCTCGGCGGGCAACGGGGTGTCGCGGATGAGGGCGCCGAGCTCGGCGCACAGTCCATCGATCTCGCCGCCGAGGGCGAGCGCCATCTTGAGCTTGCCGATGGTCTGCTGGATCGCCGGCGACGACTCCAGGAACTGCTGCTGCAACGCGAACGGCAGGGCGATCCCGCGCGGTACGACGACGTGCTCGCTGACCATCCGCTTCGCGGTTTGGTCGAGTACGGCGGTGTCGGTGCCGGTCGTGTCGAGCTGCCGGGCGAGGTACTCGAGCAGATGCGGACGCGGCGGCCTCGGCTTCTCGTAGAAACCAAGCCAGTAAGGCGATCCGTCGCGCAGTACGGCGATCAGCTCGCCGAGGTTCGCGGCCTTGGTGCCGAAGCGATGCGCATCGGTGGAGCGCAGTTCGTCCAGCGGAAGGATCTGGGCCGCGGCGAGGTCGGGCTTGCCGATGTCGACCTGCGTGACCGCCCAGGGCGGGCCTGCGTCGACGGAGTCCGGCCGGGTGATCGCGCGTACTGCGAGTTCTGGCGCGGACTGGTCGACAGTCAGCTCGACCCAGGTGCCGTCTAGGTCGGCGAGGCTTTGGAGTGCGCCTTGCTGGATGGCGTTCGGGATGCCCCAGCCGGCGGCGAGCACGTTGGTGTGCGACAGGGTAGTGGTGTGCTTGGCGTTGATCAGCCCGGACACTCGCGGGATGTCGTCGGGCATCCGTTCCATCACGAGGATGTCGTGCCAGCGGACGGGATCGATCGTCGTGCGGTAGGCGCCCTCGTCGGTGAAGACGCGCAGGCGGCCGGTCGTCGTACCGGGGTTGAGCGGGACGTACGGCGCGGTGGAGTACAGCTCGTGGGCCAGGATCAGCGGTGTGGTCGTGTCCTGCAGGAAGCCTTCCTGGAGGTGGTTCGCAGGCTTCAGCAGCACCGGCACCGCATCGTCGATGAGGGCGCGGACGGTGCGGTAGAAGGTGCCGAGCAGGTCGGGGCCCATCGTGTCGACCTCGACGGTCTCCAGGGAGAAGAACAGGCCGCCGTGCTCCGGCCGGTCGTGCAACGCGAGGGTGCCGAGCAGGAAGCGCCGGTCGCCGACGCGGTACACGGAATCGTTGAAGGCGTCCAGGTTGCGGGCGAGCTCGGCCCGGGTCATTCCGAGGATGCGCTCGGCGACGTACTGGACGTGCAGCATGCGCTCGGCACCGTCGATCAGGTGGACCGTCGAGGTCTCCTGGTCGAGGACGAGCTTGACGTAGGGGTAGCCGGCGACGGTGGTCGCCAGGCCCGAGAAATCAGCCAGGGTCAGGCGATCAGCGGGCAGAGCGGGGACGATGGCGGCCAGGGCGGAAGGGGCGGGAGCGGTAGGCACGAGGGATCACAATAAGGTCAATACGGACACTCACGGTAGTTTCTCTCACCCTCTGTGAGCACTATCACGCAGCGCTAATAGTTGCCTTTGGCATCATTCATGAACGCTGAATCGATTAACTCCTGACATGCTTTCTGTGTAGTAATGCACAATCAAATGCTAATCTGTGCAGATTATTGCAACGAGGGGAGCGATCGTGTCCGGTGTCTTTCTGGGGGTCGACGGTGGTGGCACCAAGACCGCCTTCGCCCTGGTGTCCGGCGCAGGTGAGGTGCTGGCGAGCACGGTGGGTCCCAGTTGCTATTACCTCGGGCAGGGCATCGAGCTGGTCGCCGACGTGCTGCGCGAGGGTGTTGAGTCCGTTTGCGGCGCAGCCGGAGTACCGGCTGATCAGCTGGCGTATGCGTTCTTCGCGTTGCCGGGATATGGCGAGGTCAGCGCCGATCTGGAGACGCTGAATTCGATTCCTGGTCGAGTGCTCGGGCATCAGCGCTACAGCTGCGACAACGACATGGTCGCCGGCTGGGCCGGGTCGCTGGGGGCGATCGACGGCGTCAACGTGATCGGCGGGACGGGGTCGATGGCGTACGGCGAACGCGACGGCCGTGGGTTGCGGATCGGCGGCTGGGGTGAGCTGTTCGACGACGAGGGCTCGGCGTACTGGATCGCTATCCGTGGTCTGAATGCGTTCGCGAAGATGTCAGACGGCCGGCTGATCCCGGGGCCGTTGCTTAAGCACCTCGCCGAGCATCTGCAACTCGCCTCGGACCTGGACCTCGTCGACGTGGTCCTGAATCGCTGGCAGGGCGACCGGGCTCGCATTGCATCCCTTGCCCGATTGGTCACCGCGGGCGCCGCGGACGGCGACGAGGTCTGTACTGCGATCCTGCGTGAAGCCGGGCAAGCCCTGGCCGACTTGGTGAAAGCCGCGATCACGCAACTTGGCTATGCGCCCGGCGAGGTCGTACCGGTGTCGTACTCGGGCGGCGTCTTCACCAGCGACGAGGTCCGTACTGCCTTCCAGCAGCACCTGGCCGACGCATCGGTCGACCTGCGTGACCCGATGCTGTCACCAGTCCTCGGCGCGGCGTTGTATGCGGCCCGATTGGCCGGCACTCCATTGACCACCGAGTCTGTCGCCAAGTTGGTCGCGATCAGGTAGCTGGCCAGAGTGCTCTGAGGGCGGCCGGGGTGTCGGCGACGGCATCCGGGCCCAGAAGTGCCAGTTGCAGGAGATGGCCGACGAGTACGCCGATCATCACTCCGGCCAGGGCTTCGGCTGACGGTTCCGATGGCAGGGCCGTCGTCTGCTGATGGCGGCTGACGACATCCGCGAGGTCGGATCGCAGCGTCGAGAGCAGTTGGCCGAAGGCAACCCCGATCCGCGGATTGCTGAGCGCCTCCGACCAGGCCTGGACTCCGATGCCGGCCAGTCCGCTGTCCTTGTTCTTCTCCGAGATGAGCTCGACGGCCGCCGCGAGAACGGCCCCGAGGGAGTCGCCCGGGCGCCGGGCGGTGACCGTCCGGATCAGCTCGGCGACCTCCCGGATGTTGTCCTCGGCGATCGCCAGCACGATGTCTTCCTTGCCGGGGAAGTACCGGTAGACCGCTCCGGAGGAGAGCTTGGCCTCGGCGAACAGGTCCTGCATGGAGGTCGCGTGGAAGCCGTGGCGGAGGAACGCCCGGCGTGCGGCGGTGAGGATGTGTTCGCGGCGAGCATCGCGGTAGCGGTCGGAAACCTTGGGCACGGTCCGAGTATAGTACAAAAACGAACATGCATTGTCGTTTGGCGAGCCGGTTGGCGCGGCGCGCCGATCCGCTCGATCGAGAGGCACAGAAATGCCCAGGAATCCGCTCATCAAGCACCCGCCGTGGCGGCAGTTGCTCATCCTGTCGGTGCTGGCCCCGCTGGTGGTCAGCCTCGCTGTGCTGATGTTCACCTGGCCGGCGGCGCGGACGGGCGCCCGGAGCCTGCCGGTCGGCATCGTCGGTACCGGCGCAGCCACCCAGCAGACCGTGCGGACCCTGGCGACCGTCGCCCCCGGTGCCTTCGAACTGCACCTGTACGCCGATGACGCGGCGGCCAGGTCCGCGATCTCCGACCGCGAGGTCTACGGCGCCTTCGAGATCTCGTCGCGCCGATTCACCGTGCTGACCGCCAGCGCGGCCGGCCCGGCCGTAGCTCAGTTGCTGACCACGACGGCCGAACGGTTGTCGACGAAGGCTGAACCGTCGCTACCGCCGGTGGCCGGGTCGGCGGTCCAGGATGTGGTGGCGACCTCGGGCGACGATCCCCGTGGCGCGATCTTCACCGCCGCGATGACGCCACTGGTTCTCGGCGGGGTGATCCTGGCCGTGTTGGTGGCGGTGCTCGTCGGGTTCCGGCCCGCGTGGCGTGAGGTCGTCGCACTCGCGTTGGTGTCAGCGATCACCGGGGTCGGGGTGCATCTGGTGGCGCAGGACTACGTGGGTGCGCTGCCGGGCGGGCGGATCGAGACCTGGGCGGCGTTGTCGCTGATGCTGTTCGCCATCAGCAGCTTCGTCGCCGGTCTCGCCGCGCTGCTCGGACCAGGTGGAGTCGCGGTGGGCGCGATCGGGATGGTGTTCGTCGGCAATCCGTTCTCTGCGGTCAGTTCGGCGCCCGAACTGATGCCAACAGCGGTGGGCGAGCTCGGCCAGTTGATGCCGCCGGGCGCGGGCGCGAATCTGCTCCGCAGCGCCGCCTACTTCGACGGACACGGAGCCGCACAGCATGTCGTAGTACTGGTTGTGTGGAGCTTGCTGGGTATCGCGGCTATCGTCGCGGGCCATCGTCGGTCTGCCCGGCGACAGGCGGCGCGGCACCGGACAGACTTGGTTGCCGATGGCCCCTTCCGTGAATCGGTGCCGGCAGAGTCGGGGTCGAGCGTTGACTGTCACAGCGAGGGCGGCCACCCTGTCGAAGTAGGTGAGGATCGGCGAGAGTTCGCGGAGGAGGCGACGGTATGAGTCGGCTGCGTCGTTTCGGGTTCGGCCGCAATCCCTTACGGCGAAGGGTGGACAGGCTGGAGTCGACTGTGCTCCTGACCGCGCTGCTGGTCGCCCTGCTGTCGATTCCGGTCGCGATGGTTCTCGGTACGGCGGTCCGCGATCACCAGGATGCGTTGGCCAACGAGGAGCGGGCCGGGCTCCAGCAGGTCACCGCACGAACCCTCGAGGACACCGCCACCCTCGTGCCGACAGCGCCCGGGCAGATTGCCTCCGAGGTTCGGATCGCCTGGGTCGACGCCACGGGTGTGTCCCACGAAGGTCGGGCGGATGTTCTGATCGGTACCCGGGCGGGCGCTGAGCTGCCCATCTGGCTCGACCGCTCCGGAGCTATTCACCGGGCACCCCGCGAACCGGGTGACTCCACCGCTATCGGTGTAGGCGCAGGGACCGGGCTGCTGATGCTGGTGTGGGTCATCGCCTGGGGCCTGTTCAGCCTGGCTCGACGGTCCTTGGATCACCGTCGTGATCAGGCATGGACGGCCGAGTGGGAGCAGATCTCTTCCCGCTGGACACGCCACTAGCTCGAGGAGAGTTGCGTCCCGGCGCTGCCCGCTACCACCGCGGTGGTGTCGTCGAGGGAGCCGATGGCGGCTCGGCCGGAAGCTTCGGTGACGAACTGGCGGGCGGCGGCGACCTTCGGGCCCATCGAACCGGGTGGGAAGGTGTGGCCGGCGATGTCGGCCAGGGTGATGTCGTGCAGAGCACGCTCGGTTGAGGTGCCGTAGTCGAGGTAGACGGCCGGTACGTCGGTGAGCATCACCAGCAAGTCGGCCTTCAGCTCCGTTGCCACCAACGCGGCGACGTAGTCCTTGTCGACGACCGCCTCGACGCCGGTCAGGCCATCGGGTCCCTCGGTCACTGGCACGCCGCCCCCGCCGGCGAGGATGACCGTGGTCTGATTCCGCAGCAGGAGCTCGGCTGTGTCGAGTTCGACGATCCGCTGGGGTTTGGGGGAGGGGACCACTCGCCGCCAGCTGTTGCCGTCGCGGCGGACCGTCCAGTCGTTCCGCTTGGCGAGCTGGTAGGCCTTGTCCTCGGTGTACCCGCTGCCGATGAACTTCGTCGGGTGCTCGAACCCGGGGTCGTCGGTGGCGACGACGGCCTGGGTGATGAGGGTGACGACCGGGCGGCCGAGGCCGGCGTTGCGGAGCGCCTGCTGGAGCCAGTAGCCGATCATGCCTTGGGTTTCGGCGACCAGATCGCTGAGCGGGTACGAGCGCGTCAGGCTCCTGTCCGCAATGCTCTCCAGGGCGAGCAGCCCGACCTGCGGACCGTTGCCGTGGACAAGTACCAGCTCGTGTTCGGCGGCGATCTTGGCCAGCGCGGGAGCCGCCGCGACCAGATGCGCGAGCTGGACGGCGGCATCGGGCTTCTCGCCCCGGCGCAGGAGGGCGTTGCCGCCGAGCGCGATGACAATACGCATGCTTCAGCTTCGCACGCCGGCCGTCAGCCGAGGACCCATCGGAGGGTGCCGGCCGGTACACGGTTCGGCATGTCCAGATCGGGCGATCGTCGCTATCGTCGCCCGGGTGCTGAACGTGCTGGCCGAGCTGGGCTCGGCGACGTGGTCGGTTGAGGAAGCGGTGCGGTACGAGGTCGCGCTGGAGGGCGCGGATCAGGTGATCGGGTTCTACAGCGACTTGATCGCGCGCGAAGAAGAAACCGGTACGCCGGTCGCCGGTTGGCGCCAGGCCCAACAGCTGTGGGCTGTCCGGCGCCGCGAACTGACGCCCCTGGACGTGGACGAGATCGCCGCCATCCACTCCGACGGCGAGGACCTGCTCGCCGACCCCGACGATGACCAACCGGATCTCACGCCCCGGCTGCCATCGCAGCGCCTGCTCGATGACGACGAGAGCGAGCAGATCTTCCGCGAACGGATCATCCCGGACGCGCTCATCGGTACGTCGCAGGCGCAGCCGATCGTCGTGATCGTCATCGGTCAACCCGGTGACGGCAAAGCGTCGATCACCGCCCTCGCACGAGCTGTCCTGAAGCGTCGTGGCCAACCACTCGTGATCAGTCCGGACATCTATGAGCCGCATCATCCCGACTTCCACCAACTGCCCAGCCAACCTGTGGATGCCGCGCGATGGACGGCTGCCGCCAGCGGGTACGCCCGCAGTCAGCGCTACGACGTATTACTGGAAAATCTTGGTGACTTCGAGCAAGCGGCTCGGGAGTTCAAGGACGCCGGGTATCAGGTCGAGGTGGCGATCGTCGCCGCATCCGAGGCGAGCTGCCGTTTCGGCGTACTGGATCGCCATCTCCGCGCCCTGGAGGCCTACGGCTACGGCCGCCTCGCAGATCCAGACCGCGCCCAGCCCGTACTCCGAGCAGCCGAGGCACTCGATCGCGACCAACTCGCCGACCTGGCCGCCGTACTGCGTCCGACCGGCGACCTCCTCTACGGCAACCAGCGAACCACCGACGGCCGCTGGCACCAACGACCAGCCGGCGTTGAGGCGATCACCGCAGAACGCGCTCGCCCTTGGACCGTGCTCGAGTCCCGCCTCTTCCTTGAGGCGGTCTCGGCGTACAAGGACCGCGGTCAGTCGGCGCCGATCCCCGAGATCCGCCAACAGACCGCCGAGAGCGCCAGGGCAGTCACCGCCCTGGCGCGACCTCTGCTCCACCCCGATGCGGTGACGCTACAGATCGCCACCGCCGGGATAGCGAGCCCCTAAGCCCCGTGCTCGTTGGGTTGACGACGCTGGCGACCGGAGAAGTCCTTCACCACCCGGCCCCTGGGGTCGACGACCTTGTCGCCGACCAGACCGCCTCCGGAGCCGGGCGCTTTCTTGGCCTGGCGGCCCGGCTGCGAGCCACCCTTCTCCGGATCCTGCGCCTGCTGCTTGCCCTTACGCCACGCCATCACGGCATCCCTTCGGCGGTAGTGAGGCTGGATGCTATTGCGGCCGGGCGGAGGCGGACAAGACCTCGTTCACCGAGACGTGACATGCGCTCAGTGGTGTGAAGGGCGCATACTGGAGACCTGATGGAGCCTTCCCGCGCGACGACGCGTCGTCACCTGTCCACGAGTCCCTTCAAGCCCCGGGTGCCCGCCCCGATCAAGACCTTCGAAGAAGGTGACCGGGTGTCTCACGACAAAGAGGGCATGGGCACGATCAGCGCCGTCGAGGGCACCCACGCGGTGGTGGTCGATCTGGGCGGCGGCAAACTGCTGCGCGTCCTGTCCCCGTTCGACAAGCTGCACACGCTCTGACCCCTGGGTCCGGGACCCCGCGGTAGGTCTTACTTAGGTAAGGCTAACTTCATGCCATGCGCATCCTGGGGTCCCGCGGCCTGATCCGTTCGTCCTGCTCGTGATCGCCATGGTCGGCCTGGCCGACTGCGGCGACGACGGGACGGATGGCGCCGCCGCCGCGAGCACGTTCGCCAAGGTGCCGACCACGTTCGGTGAGGTGTCGATCCCGGCTGCGCCGAAGCGGGCCGTCGCGCGATGATGGCGGTCGGCTACGGCAGGAGGTGGCAGTTGTGAAGGTGTTTCTGTCGACTGACATGGAGGGGACCGCGGGGGTCGTCGACTGGAGTCAGTGCCGGGGGCCGGGGCAGGAGTACGAGTACTACCGCGGGCAACTGCAGGCGGAAGTGAATGCAGCGATCGATGGTGCGTTGGCCGCCGGGGCGACGGAGTTTCTCGTCAACGACTCGCACTCGACGATGCAGAACTTGCGGCCGGACGAGTTGCATGGGCGCGCGAGCTATCTGTCCGGGCGGCACAAGCCGCTGTACATGATGCAAGGGCTCGATGATTCCTTCGACGCGGCGCTCTTCGTTTCGTACCACGGGTCAGCGGGCGCGACGTCGTCCGTGCTGCATCACACGTACAACCCGCGGGCGATCGCCGAGGTACGGCTGAATGGCGTGGTCACCGGCGAGGCCGGGGTCAACGCGTTGGTGGCGCTGGCGCATGGGGTTCCGGTGGTGCTCATCTCGGGTGACCAGGTGACGATCGATGAGGCGCAACCGTTCTGTCCCGGGATCGAGGCGGTCGTCGTCAAGGAGTCCGTCTCGCACCACGCCGCTCTGTCCGTGCATCCCGAGATCGCTCGGGAGTTGATCCACGACGGCGCGCAGCGTGCATTGGAGAGGCTGTCCGAGTTCAACTTGCCGAGCATCACGCAGCCGGCGGAGTTGACCGTACGGTTCCACAACGAGGCCTTCGCGGAGCTGGTGTGCGCGCTGCGGAACGTCGAGCGGCAGGCCGAGCAGGTGGTTGCCCTGCGCAACGATGATCCGCTGGAGCTCTTCCGCAGCTTCATCGCCATGGTGCTGCTGACGCGAGGCATCGCCGACTAGCGGTAGGGATCGCGATCGACTTCCGTCCGTACTACGGGAAGCGCCGCGCGCAACTCGGGGATCCCGACCGAGCCGAGTGCCAACCGCAGGGCGTGCGGGACCGTGGGGGTCGTGGCGAACGGCTCGGCCGTGGAGACGGCGATGCGTTGGTCAGCCAGGGCTGCCGCGATCCGGTCCGGGCGGGCGTCCTGGGGGAGCGGGAGCCAGACGAAGTACGAGGACGGGTGACGTACCAGCGGCAACCCAGCCAGTACCTCCGCAGCGATCGATTGGCGCAGGCGGGCGTCGGCGCGCTTCTCTGTCTCGAGGCGGTCGACAGTACCGTCGGTCAGCCAGCGCGAGGCGATCGCCGCTGTAATGCCGGGCGTGTGCCAAGTGGTTGCCCGGATGGCGCGCTCGAGCGCCGGCATGAGTGCGGTCGGCGCGACGATGAAGCCGATTCGCAAACCGGGCGCGATGCTCTTCGACAGTCCTGAGACGTAGATGGTGAGGTCGGGCGCGATCGTCGCCAGCGGCGGTGGCTGATCCTCGGCGAGGTAGGCGTACGAGGCATCCTCGATGATCGATACGCCGTGCCGCTCGGCGATGGCGACGAGTTGAGTGCGCTGGGAGCCGTCGAGCACCCAGCCGAGCGGGTTGTGCATGGTCGGCATCGCGTAGATGGCGCGGACCCGGCGACGCCGGCACAACTGGTCGAGTGCATCGAGGTCGGGTCCGGCCTCGGTCATCGGCAAGGGCGCCGGCTCCAGTCCCAAGGTGCGCGCGAGCACGACGAATCCGGGATAGGTCAGCGCATCCACCGCAACCACGTCGCCGGGTTGGAACAGGGCCATCGCCGTCACCGCCAGACCATGCTGCGCACCATTGACGATCAGGACTCGTTCGCGGCCGACGTCGAGTCCCCGCCGGCGCAGATGATGAGCGACCGCGGCCCGATCCTGAGTCCGCCCGCGATGGGGCTGATAGCGCAGCAGCGCTTCGAGATCGCCTGCGGTCGCGAGGTCGCGCAAGGCCTGGCGGAGGAGGTCGGCCTGCCCGGGCATCGCCGGGTAGTTGAAGCTCAGATCGATGGCATCGACCGCGACCTCGCGTTGATCGACGTCATCGCCGGTCGCGGCCGCGAGATCACGCACGAACGTGCCCCGGCCTTGCTCGGAGCTGACCAGGCCCATTGCCTCCAGTTCGGCGTACACCCGCGAAGCGGTCACCACCGCGATGCCCTCGTCGGCGGCCAGCCGGCGATGCGTGGGCAACCGATGCCCGGCCGGCCACCGGCCGTCCCGGAGCTGCGCCGCCAGCGCATCCACCACGCCCTTGTACTTCGGGACTCTCACCGCCGCATTGTATGCAGGACAATTTCTGGATCGTCATGGATCGAGGCTTCTAGCGTCGACCCCATGCACATCGCGATCCTGACCTTCGACGGCTACAACGAACTCGACTCCCTGATCGCCCTGGGCGTCCTGAACCGGGTCGCCGAACCCGGCTGGCGGGTGTCGATCGCCGGCCCGACGCCACGGCTGCGGTCGATGAACGGCGTCACCATCGACGCGATGATCGACCTCGACGAGGCCTGTACCGCCGACGCGGTCATCGTCGGCAGCGGCAGCAAGACCCGCGAGGTCGTCGAGGACCCCGCCATCATGGCTTCCCTGAGCCGTCTCGACCCCAGCCGCCAGCTGCTCGGCGCCCAATGCTCCGGCACCCTGGTCCTCGCCAAACTCGGGCACCTGACCGACGTACCGGCCTGTACCGACCTCACCACCAAGCCGTGGGTCGTAGCGGCCGGCGTCGAGGTCCTCAACCAGCCGTTCTACGCCCGCGGCAACCTGGCCACCGCCGGCGGTTGCCTGGCATCGACCTACCTCGCCACCTGGATCATCGCCCGTCTCCACAGCCTCGAAGCCGCCACAGACGCCATGCACTACGTCGCCCCCGTCGGCGAAAAAGACGAGTACGTGACCCGAGCTCTGGCCAACGTAACTCCCTTCCTGTCGCTCACCTCGGATCGGATGGCGGACATAGTCCAGTGAGGTAGTCGACATCGGTGAGAATCGGTGGGGTGAGCACAGCTGCGGAAGAGTCGTATCGGTTGCGGTATGGGGCGGGCTTCGACGTGCCGGGGGCGTGGAGCGAGGTTCTCGAGCAGCAGCTGGCGCATCGGTCGGTACGCGGGTATCGGCCGGACGCGGTGTCCGACGAGACGCTGGCGGCGCTGATCGCGGCGGCGCAGTCGGCGCCGACGTCGGGGAACCTGCAGCTGTGGAGTGTGGTCGCCGTCCGGGACGACAAGCGCCGGGCGCGGCTCGCACACCTGGCCGGCGATCAGCAGTTCATCGTCGACGCGCCCTTGCTGCTGGTCTGGCTGGCGGATCTGGCCCGGGCTCGTCAGGTGACCACCGAGATCGGCTCGGCGACCGCGGAGGGTGCGGATTTCGTCGAGGCGGCGCTGCTCTCGTTCATCGACGTGGCGCTCGCGGCGCAGAACGCGTCGCTGGCCGCGGAGTCGCTCGGCCTGGGTACGGTCTTCGTCGGCGCCATCCGCAACCGGCCCCTCGAGGTCGCGGCGGAGCTCGGGCTGCCGCCGAACGTATTCCCGGTGTTCGGTCTCACGGTCGGTCATCCGGACCAGCGAAACGAGGCGGCCGTCAAGCCCCGGCTCCCGCAGCAGGCGGTGCTGCACCACGAGCAGTACGCCCTCGCCCCGCAGCGCGCCCACGTCGAGGCCTACGAAGAACTCCTCAACGCCTTCTACGCCACCGCGGGACTGCCGAGCAGCTGGGTCAGTCGAGTGGCTCACCGCTTCGGCAGCATCGAGGGGCTGAAGGGCCGCGAACACCTCCGCACGGCACTCCACACCCAGGGCTTCGAACTCCGCTGACCGGCTGGTTCCGAGCCGGGGGTCAACAAGTGTTCACCTTCGGGTCACCGGCGAGGTAGTGACGTCGCGGGAAGTTGGTGACAACGTGGTCAGGTAGCCCGCCACATTGTTTCCGCCCCGACGGAGTTCGCTTGATGAAGAAGACGTCCCCTGCCGTCCGCGCCCGGGGAATCGAGAAGTACTTCGGTGAGGTCGTCGCCCTCGACGGCATCGAGCTGGAGGTCGAACAGGGGCAGATCCACGGATTGGTCGGGCCGAACGGTGCGGGCAAGACCACCCTGCTCGGGCTGTTGCTGGGCCTCGCGGTAGCCGACAAGGGCAACCTCCAGATCCTCGGTACGCCGGTCGGCCGGGCCCTCGCCGCACCCGAGGGAGTCACCGGTTTCGTCGACGGCCCCGGCCTGTACCCGTCCCTCACCGCCCGCAAGAATCTCGCCGCGCTGGCCGCCCTCCAGGGCCGTGATCCGCGCACAGCCGGCATCGACGAGGTGCTCCACGACGTCGGACTGACCGATGTCGCCGACGACCGGGTCCGTGGCTTCTCGCTCGGCATGCGCCAGCGGCTCGGACTGGCCGCAGCGCTGCTCAGCAAGCCCCGGCTGTTGGTGCTCGACGAGCCGTACAACGGTCTCGATCCAGCCGGCAAGCGGCACGTGCACGGCGTACTGACCCGGCTCGCCTCCGAGGGGACGGCTGTCGTCCTGTCGAGCCACCGGATGGACGACCTGGAGGAGCTGTGTTCCGAGGTCACCATCCTCGCCACCGGCCGCGTCGTCTTCTCGGGTCCGCTGAGCAAGCTGGCCGGCGAGAACGGTGAGCTCGACTATCGGTTGCTCACCTCCGACCACGAGGCAGCGGGGCGAGTGGCGGGCGAGACGGCCGGCATTCACGTCGTCGAGGCGACCGGCGGAGTACCTCAGTCCGGGCTCGTGGTGCGGGCGGAGGTACCGGCTCTGGACGAGTTAGTCGTCCGGCTCGTCCAGGCGGGCGTCGCGATCCGGGAACTCGCTCCCGTGGTGTCACCACTAGAAGCCGCGTTCCTGGCGCTCACCGATCAGGCCGCTACCGACCAGCAGGAGAACTGATGACCGCGACCGTCACTGACGTCGCCGCAGAGCCGGCAGAGCCAACGCCGGCACCGACCGCGGGCCGGGTCTCTGTCGCGCGTGGCTACCGCTTCGAGCTGGTCAAGCTGGTCTCCCAGTGGCGGGTGCGCCTGCTGGTGATCGCCTGCTGGATTGCCCCCGCCGTCTTCGTCGCCGCGGTGAGCCAGCAAGGCTCCCTGCCGGTCGACACCCTGTTCGGCCGCTGGATGCACGCGACCGCCTGGGCGGGACCGCTCGTCACGCTCGGCTTCTCCGGTACCTGGGCACTGCCCCTGTTGACCTCGATGATCGCCGGTGACGTCTTCGCCTCTGAGGACCGGCTCGGCACCTGGCGGCATCTGCTCGTCGCGGTCCGGTCGCCCCGGCGGATCTTCGTCTCGAAATCGCTCGCCAGCCTCACCGTCATCCTGCTCCTGGTGGCCGGGCTGGTCGCCGGCAGCACCGTCGGCGGACTCGTTGCGGTGGGCAACCAACCGCTGATCGGCCTGGACGGTCACCTGCTGTCGTCCTCGGACGCGGCCGGCAAGGTCCTGCTCGCCTGGGCCTGCGTGCTCGCTCCGACCCTCGCGCTGGCCGCCATCGGGCTGCTCGGGTCGATCGCGCTCGGCCGTTCGCCGATGGGTCTGCTGGTACCGGCGATCGTCGCACTGGTGATGCAGCTCGCCCAGATGCTGCCGATCCCGGTCGCCTTCCGGCTCGCCTTGCCGGGGTACGCGTTCATCGCCTGGAACGGTCTGTTCACCAGCCCCACCCAGGTCGGTCCACTGCTGATCGGCATCATCGTCAGCCTGGTCTGGGCCTTGGTCGCGACAGCCTTGGCCTACTTGCTGTTCCTGCGCCGCGACTTCACCAACCTGACCGACGACGGATCCTCCCGCCGGGCGATCTGGCTCGGAGTGCTGCCGCTGGTCGTACTGCTCGGAGTCACCACCGGCGTGATCGCGCCGGCAACTGGCGCGACTGGTTCCGGCATCACCCAGGACAAGGTGCAGCGGTCGGTCGCGACCGCCTTCGCGCACCTGTATCGCATCCAGGCCAAGCAGCTGAACCGGCCCGATGTGACCGAGGAGCAGCTGAACACGACGGCGGCCTGCACCAAGGGCGGCGGCCAACTCGATGCCGAGGGACCGGGTAACGACTGGCGATGCGTGGTGACCTGGCATCTGCCCGGCATCGCGGCCGCCGGCTCGGCCATCTACCAGCTCGACCTCACCCCGAACGGGCGCTACGTCGCAGATGGCGACGGACCGAAGGAAGTCAACGGCTACTTCCTGGTGCAGACACCCGCCGGCGACCAGCCGAACCCGCTCTGGCAGTTCGACGCCAATGTCGAACTGCTGTCCGCAAGTTAGAAAGGAAGCTCGATGCAAGTAACCCGCCGCAGGCGCGAGCAACGGGGCCCCGGCCTCGCCGCTCGACAAGTCGGCCGACGGATCTCACGGGTGACAGCGGGTACCACCGCGGTCGCCGTCGTGGCCGCCGGTACCGGCGTCGCCGTCGCGAAGACGGACATGTTCGGAACGGATCAGGTAGGCCAGGTCACCGACAAGGGTCAGGTCGTCTCCAGCGACCAGTACATCAAGCCGATCGGCGACCGCCTCGTCATCAACAACGGCAAGATCATGTCGTCCGTGGTCAGCCCCGACGGCAAGCACGTCGCGGCCTCGATCACCGACGGCGGGATGGCACTGGCCATCGTCGACCTGTCGACCTGGAAAGTGCAGCAGCTGATCGGCAACAACGCCGCGGCGAACCTGCGCATCCCGGGCAACGACATCGGTCAGGAAGGGCCGACGTACTCGCCCGACGGGTCGCAGCTGTGGCTGGGCCAGACCGACGGCTATCGCAAGTTCACGGTGAACGCGGACGGCAGTCTCGCCAACCCGACGTTCGTCGCGATCCCCGCGGACGGTGCCAAGCACGCGCTGGTCGCGGAGCCGGTATTCTCGGCCGACGGCTCGACCGTGTACTCCGCGGTCAACGGCCAGAACCGTGTCGTCGCCATCGACGCCGCGACCGGAGCCATCCAGCAGAGCTGGGCCGTCGGCAACGCGCCGCGTGACATGGTCAAGGTCGGCGACAAGCTCTACATCAGCAACGAGGGCGGCCGCCCGGCAGGACCCGGCGAACCGACGATCAACTCGTACGGCACCCAGGTACTGGCGTCCCAGGTGACTGCTGCCACCACCAGCGGCACGGTCAGCGTCATCAATCTCAACGCGCCGGGCGCGCCACCAGCGAGCATCGCAGTGGGTTTGCACCCGACCGCGCTGTACGCCAAGGACGGCGCACTCTTCGTCACCAACACCGCGACCAACGACGTGTCGGTCATCGACACGGCCAAGGACAAGGTCGTCCAGACGATCGCCACGCAGCCGTGGCCGGAGGCATCGGTCGGCTACGAGCCCGACGCGGTGACGCTGACCGACGACGGTCATCTGCTGGTGACACTGGGCCGCGCCAACGCGGTCGCCGTCTACAAGTACACGTCCGCGCAGGAGCCGGTCAGCTACATCGGGCTGCTCCCGACGGACTACTTCCCCGCGGAGATCGCCACCGTTGGCGACCAGGTACTGGTCTCCAACACCCGTGGTATCGACGCCCGCCGCCCGACGACGGCTGCCGGGCACGGTACTCACGACACGACGTCGAGCCTGCAGCGGTTCAAGCTGCCCGGGGATCGCGAGATCCGCAACGGCACCGACGCGGTCTTCGAGCAGAACGCCTGGACGAAGGGCTCGGTCCGGGTCGGCCAGGGCAACAAGAAGCCGGTACCGGTCCCGAACCGGCTCGGTGAGCCGTCGACGATCAAGCACGTCTTCATGATCGTCAAGGAGAACCGCACGTACGACCAGCTCTACGGCGACATCCCGGAAGGCAACGGTGACCCCGCGCTCGCGCAGTACGGCGAGAACGTGACGCCGAACCAGCACGCGCTGGCCAAGCAGTTCGGGCTGTACGACAACACCTACGATATCGGCACGAACTCCGCCGAGGGTCACAACTGGCTGATGCAGGCCGACAACCCGGAGTACACCGAGTCGTCGGCCGGTGAGTACCTGCGCAGCTACGACACCGAGGACGATGCCCTCGGCCACCAGCGGACCGGGTTCATCTGGACCGGTGCGCAGGCGGCCGGCAAGACCGTGCGCGACTTCGGTGAGTTCCAGCAGTTCCTCACCAAGCCGGCCGGTGCGACCTGGCAGAACCTGTACTGCGACACGAAGAACATGGCGTCGACCGGTGCGACCACGGCGTACCCGCTGAACTCGTCGTCGCCGATCCCGTCGCTCAACGACGTGTCGGTGCCCGGCTTCCCGAAGTTCGACACCGCGGTGCCGGACATTTACCGCAACGAGATCTGGAAGAAGGATTTCGAGACGAACGGTCCGGCCAACCTGAACATGTTCTGGCTGTCCAGCGACCACACCGGTGGCCCGCCGAACGGAGCTGCCCAGGTCGCCGACAACGACCTCGCGGTCGGCAAGATGGTCGACACCATCTCGCACAGCAAGTACTGGAAGGACTCGGCCATCTTCGTGGTCGAGGACGACTCCCAGGCCGGGATGGACCACGTCGACGGCCACCGGGCGCCGATCCAGATCATCAGCCCGTACGCCCAGCGCGGCGTCGTCGACAACCGGTACTACACGCAGATCACGATGATCCGGACGATCGAGCAGATCCTCGGCATCCACCCGATGAACCAGAAGGACAGCGCGGCGAGCCCGATGACGACGGCCTTCACCACGAAGCCCGACTTCACCCCGTTCACCTACCTGCCCAACCGCACCTCCCTGACCGCGGGCCTCAGCACCGCCAACCTGCCCTCCTGTGGCGCGGACGTTCCCGCGGCGCAGAACCCGGCAGCGGCCCCGGCCCCCAAGGCGACCGTCCCTGCCGACAAGCAGGAGCTGGCCGCCAAGTGGGACACCTGGAAGTCGCAGCAGCGTCTCACCGGCCCGGATGCCCGGGCCGACTTCGCCAACCCGGCCCAGATGAACCACTTCGACTGGTACCAGGCACACGAATGGTCCAAGCCGTACCCCGGCGAGAACCAGCTCTACGCCCCGCAAGACGTACCAGGCGCCGCCATCCCAGCAGCGGAGAACGACGGCTGAGCTGAGCCGACCACCAACGAGGGCCCCCACCCGGCAACCCAGCCGGGCGGGGGCCTTTCGTCGTGAGGAGCGGCCGGTGACAAACAAATGACGCCGCCGTCATCTGCGGTCGGGGTGTTGCTCGCTCCGCCACGCTGGCGAGCGACAGACGTGACGTCGGGAGGACTCACGCGTGTCGACAGGTGGGGGAGGGGCTGTGACAGGACAACGGACATCCGCGCCCAGATGGTTGCGAGCGCTGGTGGGGTTGAGCATGATCGCCGCGCTCGTCTCGGTGGGGCAGGCTTCGGGAGGTGCGGTGCCCGCGCAGGCTGCCGGGCCCGGCAGCCTGACCTTGCACGTGGAGAGCGCGCGCTCGGTCAACTCAGGACCGGGATTCGTCCACGAGGGCGATCCCGTGCCGCACTACAAGTGGCTGATCAACGTCGACGACACCGGCAATCCGGGCACCCGGGCGAACCAGCTGACGGGCCAGTGCCTGCCGGCTACGGCGACCGGCGGGTCGGCCGATCCGGACTACGCCGACAGCTGCCCGTGGCCGTCGACCAGGAATACTTCCGGGTTCGCACCGATCGTTGCCCAGGGCACCGAGGCTGATCTCAGCGATGGCACCGCGCTCGGCAACCTGCCGGCCGGGAAGTACCTGATCTCCGTCACCGCCGACGGCTTCAAGATCGACGGGCAGCACTTCACCGTCGCTTCCGGCGCCACCGCGCACGCGGTGGTCCGGATGAATCCGACCCCGCTGCCGCTGACCACCCTGCGGATCCAGGTGTTCAACGACAGTGTCCCTGTCGATGGAACCTACGAGGTCGACGCCGAGCAGGGCCTGGCCGGCTTCAGCGCCACCCTGACCGATGTTCTCGGCCTGGTCAGCACGGACTACTACGGCAACGCCTTGTGCACCGTGTACCAGCACGCGAACGCCAACGGCACTGGCCCGATGCTCTTCGACGGCAACAACAAGCCGATCGTGGACGCCGCCCGGTCGACCGGCAAGTGCGTCAGCGACGCGACCGGCCAGATCGTCATCCCGAACATGGGCCCCAACCGCTACGCGGCCACGGTTACACCGCCTGCGCCGGCTCCCGGCCAGACCTATCAGTGGGTCCAGACGACCACGCTGGAAGGCGGTCACGACCACGACATCTGGCAGCAGGAAGGCGAGACCGGGTACGACACCGAGCAGGTGCGTGGCCGTGAACTCGTGCCGTCCGTCCAGTTCGGCTTCGTCCGTACCCGGGCCATCACCCCACCGGCGGGCACACCGCCGACCGGTGAGATCAAGGGTGTCGCCATCGCCGGTCTGCCCTACATCGGCGGCCAGAACGGCCAGGTCGTGCCCGAGACCGGCTTCGCCGGCGCCAAGTCCGACGGCCCGCTCCCGAACCCGTGGGTGGCGCTGTCCGACCTCGACGCGGGCGACGCGGCCGTGTACGTCGGTCGCGGCGCGGCCGACGGCAGCTTCGACATCAAGAACGTGCCCGACGGCACCTATCAGCTGACTCTGTGGGACGACGACCAGGACTACATCCTCTGGAGCTTCAACGTCGAGGTCCACAACGGTGACGTCACCGACGTCGGCAACAAGATGCTGGTCGGCTGGTTCAGCCACATCACCGGCAGCGTCTTCGTCGATGCCAACGGCAACGGCAAGCGCGACACCGGTGAGCGGGCCGTGCCCGGCTTCGGCCTGACCGTCCGCGAGCGCGACAACTCGCTGATGGACCAGGCGATGAACACGGCCAGCACCGATGTCAACGGCAACTACGACATCAAGGAGACCTACCCGCTCGGCAAGTGGCTGATCCTGGAAGGCTTCAACACCCGCTACAAGACCACCGGTATCACCTACAAGGGCGCCAACGAGACCAAGGCGACCACGCAGCTGGGCAGCCTGGTAGACATCAACTTCCTGCCGATCATCGGCCTGCGCGGCCAGATCGACTGGGGCGTCCAGCCGTACGATCCGGGCACCAACGGCGGCATCGTCGGCACGGTCACCTACGACACCACCCGCAATGAGCTCGACCCGGCGAAGGTCGCCACCGAGCCGTACCAGCCGGGCATCCCGGACATCCCCGTGAAGCTCTACCTGCCGAAGGCCTGCACCGCGACCACGCCGACGGAACTCTGCCGGCAGGGGTACGAGACCGAGCCCAAGCAGGTGCCCGACGGCGACGGCGTGCTGCAGGACAACCCGAAGTACGGGGCGTTCGTGAAGGGGCCGGAGGTCCAGGACTCCTATACCTCGGAGAAGTGGGCGCCACCGCGGGGCTGCACCGCGCGGATGTACAACGGGCAGCCGCTGACCGACCAGCAGGCACTTCCGGAGTTCGGCGCGGCCGCGAACAGGATGTGCGTCGAGGCGCCGATGCTGGGCCTGGCGGTCGGCGCGAGCGACGCTCCCGGCGGCAGCCAGACGGTGAACGGGAACTACGGGTTCGCCACCTCGAAGATCAACCTCTACCCGCCGACCGACACCGTGCACAACCCGGACGGGCTGGCGCTCTACGCGCCGCTGCCGGCCGGCACGGAACAGGATCTGCCGGCCCGCGACTACATCGTCTCGGTCGACATCCCGAGCGATCCAGTCGACGGCAAGCCGATGTACAAGTCCACCGCCGAGGAAGACGTGAACGTCTTCGACGGTGACACCTACCTGCCACAGGAGAACTACCCGCCGGCCACCCCGGCCGCGGCGAACGACCCGGCCGGTCCGCCGGATCCGACCCCGGTACCACCGGACCAGCCGCCGTCGCAGCAGGCGGGCATCATCTCGCCGTGCGCCGGACCGCTGCACACCGTCAACGTGACGAACGAAGCCTTCAATGCCGGCGGCGGCAGCCCGTTCGAGGGCTACGAAAGGCCGTCCTGCGACGACAAGCTCGTGGGTCTGCGGGCGAACCAAGCGGTCGCGCCGAACTTCAGCCTGTTCACCGAGGTCCCGATCCCGACGCACTTCTGGGGACTGACGCTGAACGACCTCGGGCTGACCCTCGACAAGCGCAGCGTCAACTACGGCGAGGCGCAGGGCCTGCCCTTCGTCCCGGTCGGCCTGTACGACTGGTCCGGACGCCTGATGGACACCGTGCACACCGACTTCAACGGCCTGTACGAGGCACTGGAACCGTCGACGGGCACGTACAACTGCCCGCTGCCGGCGGGCCCCTGCCCGAACATGTACCGGTTCGTCGGCAACGACCCAGGCCAGCCAGGCGCGCTCAACCCGGACTACAACTCGAGGTTCCGGACGATCGCGACCAACTTCCAGGCCTGGCCGGGGCTCTACACAGTGACCGACGAGGCGCCTACTCAGGTGGCGGCGACCGTGCTCGCACCTGACACCACGACGGTGAATCCGACGATGTGCGATCTCGGTGCCACCGTGCCGCAACTGCTGGCGGTCAGCCGGCCCTACATCAGGCGAGGGGACCCCAACCGTTCGATCACCATCAACGGTCTCGGCTTCGGCGCCGCGGGAGCACCTGACCGGGTGACGCTCAACGGAACGACGATGACGGTGACCAGCTGGACCGACAAGAGCATCACCTTCACCGTGCCGAACGGGTTCGCCCTGGGCGCGGCCGAGTTGGCGATCACCGGTCACAGCGGGCTCAAGAGCGTCAACGGCCTGACCCTTCAGGTGCTGGCGGCAGCCACTGCGTCGACACCGGGCACGGACCAGAACAACCCGGTCCTGATCGAGGTCGGTCCGACGAAGACGTACAAGACAGTCCAGGCGGGACTCGAGGCGGCGCGACCGAACCGGGTCATCCGCAACCCCCGCGGACAGGTGATCACGCCTGCGCGGCCGTACTGGCTGGTGGTGATCTGGCCGAACGCGCAGACCAGTACCAACCCAAGGGGTGACTACAACGAGAACGTCATCGTCCATCACCAGGTCCGGATCCAGGGGGTCGGCCCGGGTGGCTTCGACTCGGACAACGCCTGGGTACCGGGAACGATCCTCGACGGGTCGGGCTTCAACCTCGACAACCCGAACGGCACGGCCTGGATCAACCTGCTGAGCAGCCTGACCTACACGGGCAACCCGGCGGTACCGGACTCGGCCGTCGTCACGGTGCTCGACGATCCGGCGCTGGCCGGCCTGACGCCGAACAGCTGGCCGGTCACGCTGGACGGAATGAGCATCACGGGCGGTGCCCAGGCTGACCAGCCGGGGAACGTGAACGTGCTCACCGGTGCGGTCAAGACTCCGTACGGGGCAGCCGGTGCGCTGGTCACCCAGGGCGGTGGCGTCTATGCCCACGCGAACGTCCGTAGCCTGCGGGTGACCGACAACGTCATCCACGGCAACGGCGGCTCGTACGGCGGTGGCGTCCGGATCGGTACGCCGTACGTCGGCAACAACCAGAACTTCAACGCGACCATCGCCCGCAACCAGATCCGCGACAACGGCGGCACCAACCTGGCCGGTGGGATCGGATTGTTCACCGGCAGCGACGGCTACCAGATCAACGCCAACGCGATCTGCGGCAACTTCTCCGCGGAGTACGGCGGAGCGCTGACTGCCTACGGCTACATGGCCAACGGCGGCGGTACCGCCGGAGGAACCATCACGAACAACCGGATCTGGTTCAACGCCTCGTACGACGAGGGCGGCGGCGTGATGATCGCCGGCGAGCTACCGGCCACCCCGACGGCCCTGTCGCCGGGCACCGGACCGGTGACCATCGAGGGCAACACGATCCAGGCCAACCTGGCCAACGACGACGGTGGCGGGATCCGGTTGCTGCAGACGAGCGGATCGCACATCTCCCGCTCCGACCCGCAGACCATCCTGATCGCCGACAACACCATCGCCGACAACGTGTCCGCCCATGAGGGTGGCGGCCTGGCGCTGGACGACTCGGCCTTCGTGAACATCGTCAACAACACGGTGACGAAGAACCTGACCACCGCCACGGCGGTGACCAGCAACGGCGATCCGGCCCCGGCCGGACTGTCCACGGCGGCGAACAGCGATCCGTTGCAGGCAAGGCTGCGCAACACCTCGCTCTTCCCGGGTTCGCAGACGCTGGCGAACACCACCTTCAGCAAGCCGACGCTCCTGAACGACGTGTTCTGGGACAACCGGGCCGGCAACTTCAGCGGTGGCTGGGTCTATGGCATCGGCGGCAAGTTGCCGGACGGTACGGACAACAGCGTCAACTCGTGGGACATGGGTGCGGCTGATGTTCCCGGGGCCCTGCTCACGCCGACCCATTCGGTGCTGCAGGACGAGACCGGATCCGCTCCGGACCCGTCGAACTCGCTGGTCGACCCGGGCTTCGTGTCCCCGTACGAGGTCAGCGTCAACGTGCTCTCGGTCCGGTCGTACCCGGCCTTCCGGGAGGCGGCCATCGTGGCGCAACTGCTGCCGCCGAACCTGATGGGCGACTTCCATCTGGCCACAGCGACACCAGCCTCGTCCGCCCGCGGGCTGGGAGGAGCGAACACGGTGGTCCGGTGGGGCACCCCGACTTCGGGGTTCAGCTACACCGTCAGCGCCCACAGCCCGGACATCGACGGCCAGCCCCGCCCGACCGTCACTGGGGTCTTCCCCTTCGTACAACGCCGGTACGACGCCGGCTCGGACCAGATGACGCCCTGAAGCTGTGCGGCCCGCCTTTAGACCCCCCAAGGCGGGCCGCACATTCCACAGAGCACATCGACCAGCAACGGGAGATCCCAATGACTGACACATCCTTGCCGCGCGGACTGTCGCGGCGTTCATTCCTCACCAGCGCGGGCGTTGTCGGCGGTGCCGTCCTCGGCGGCGGGCTGCTCAGCTCGAGCCAGGTGCTGGCGGCGCCGAACCGCGCCACCGTCGCCCATCCGCAGAAGCAGGTCCACCTGGCCGGTACCGACGGCTGGGTGGCGATGCCGGGCGATGCCCCGCCCGACCCGCCGTTCTTCCCCGACCCACTCGCGCCCAGCCCGTTCAACACCTACGTCTTCGGGTTCCGCGACGTGACCGGGATGAGCTCCAACCTGGTCGCTGCCCAGCGCGGCAAGGCGCAGGTGAGTGCGCCGATGATGGCGTTCGACGAGGACGACGACGTCTACCTGACGCTCACCAACCTGGGGCTGGCCCAACGGCCTGACCTGTTCGACGGGCACACCCTGCACTGGCACGGTTTCGTCAACGCGATCCCATTGTTCGACGGGGTGCCAGAGCTCTCGCTGGCAGTGCCGATCGGGCGCGATCTGACCTACTTCTACCGGCCGCACGACGCCGGCACGTACATGTACCACTGCCACTTCGAGGACGTGGAGCACGTCCAGATGGGGATGACCGGGATGGTGTTCGTGCGCCCGGCCCAGAACCGCACGCCGCTGCATCCGGGCGAGCGGTACGCCTACAACGACGGCGACGGCTCGACGGCGTACGACCGGGAGTTCGCGTTCATGCTGACCGAGCTCTGGTCGGCAGCGCACTACCGGGACGCGCACATCCAGGTAAACGACTGGACCGACTACGACCCGAGCTTCTGGCTGCTGAACGGCCGGGCCTATCCGGACACGATCGCAGCCAACGGCGACCCGCTCAGCACCGCGGGCGGCAAGTTGCAGTACCAGCCGATCTCCTCGCTGATCCGTTGCAACGCGGGCGACCGGGTCCTGTTGCGGCTGTCCAACCTGGGTTACCAGAACCACGCGATGACGGTGGACAACCTCGACCTCACGGTGATCGCGAAGGACGCCAGCTTGCTGAGGGGGCGTGACGGCACCACGAACTACCTGACCACCAACATGGTCGAGATCGGGCCCGGCGAGAGCCGCGATGCGCTGTTCATCGCACCCGGACCCGGCGAGTACCTGCTGTACGACCGCAAGTACTCCTACCTCGAGAACGGCGGCGGGGCCGGCTACGGCGGCATGATGACCAAGATCATCGTCGGCCCACCCGGCACCTATCCCGCGCAGACCGCGGCGAACGCGTGATGGGGGCGATGATCCGATGAAACGACTCTCGATCCAGCGGCTACTGTCCCTGACCGCGGCTGCGGTCCTGGTGATCACCCCTGCCGTGGTCTGGACCCAGTCCTCGGCCGCGGCGATGTCGGAGGGCCTGCTCTGCGACACCGACCCGAACCAGACCTTCTCACTGACGGCGAGCGACGGCTACGTCTCCACGCCCGACGGCAACTCGATCCTGATGTGGAGCTACGGCAACAGCAAGCGTGGCTTCCAGTCACCGGGCATCACGCTCTGCGTGGAGTCGGGCCGGCCGGTCACCGTGATCCTGCACAACAAGTTGCCTGAGGCCACTTCCATCGTCTTCCCCGGACAGCAGTCGGTGAAGGCGAACGGCAACCCGGCGCAGCCACAGTTCGACTCCGGCGGGTCGTTGACCTCACTGGTCCAGCCGGCGGCGGCCAACGACGGATCGGTCACCTACACCTTCACGGCGGGAAGCCCCGGTACCTACCTCTACGTGACCGGGACCGACGTCGGCAAGCAACAGCAGATGGGCTTGTACGGCGCGCTGGTGGTCCGGCCCGCGGGCCATGCGAACCAGGTCAACGACCGGTCCGACTCGGCCTTCACGAACGGCAAGGAGTACGTCTACCTGCTCTCCGAGATCGATCCCGACGTGCACCTCGCCGTCGAGCGCAACCAGCCGGTCGACCTCAACAGCTCGAAGTCGCGGTACTTCCTGATCAACGGCCGGAGCATGCCGGACACCCTGGCGCCGAACAACGCACCCTGGCTGCCGGCCCAGCCGTACGGCGCGCTCGTGCACGTCAAACCGTACGATGCCGCGACGAACCCGTTGCCGGCCACGATCCGCTACCTGAACGCCGGCAGCGTCAACTACCCGTTCCACCCGCACGGCAGCGACGAGCGCGTCGTCAACCGCGACGGGCATGCCCTGCAGGGCCCGGCCGGCCAGGACCTGTCGTACCAGAAGTACGACCTGGACGTCGGTCCCGGGCAGACCCTGGACGTGCTGATGGACTGGCGTGACGTCGAGCACTGGAACGCGACCACGAACCCGATCCCGACCCAGATCCCGGCGATCACCGACCAGTTGCTGGTCGGCCCGGACACCTGGTTCTCCGAGAGCGGCTACCTGGGCACGAAGAACCCGGTGCCGGCGAACCTGACGCAGAACAACGAATGTGGCGAGTACTACCACATCGCGCACAGCCACGCGCTGGAACAAGCGACCAACTACGGAGCAGCCTTCGGCGGCATGATGACGGTCTTCCGCATCGACCCGCCGGCCGGCTGCCCGGGCCAGTGAGGACTCCGACGATGACGAACAGATTCCGTGTCGCCGCTGCGATCCTGACGGCCGCGACGCTCGGCGTGACACTGTCGCTGCACGCCACCGCAACGCCCACTTCAGCACAGCAATTGCCGGGCCGGGCATCGGTTGCCGTCGGCAAGCTCACGCCGAGGGGCTGCACCTTCGGCGCGGGCACCGCTGCCTGCGACCTCTACGCCATGACCGGTACGACCACTCTGCTGGGCGTTCCGGTCCCGATCTGGGGTTTCTCCGCTACCGGAGCAACCGGCTCGGCAACGGCGCCGGGCCCACTGCTGGTGGTTCACCAGGGCGACCAGGTGACCGTCACGCTGCACAACCAGGTGGCCGGACAGAGCGTCTCCCTGGCGTTCCCGGGTCAGCCGCTGCCGGCGGGGGGAGAGGACTCGACCGGTGTCGCCTCAGGTACTACTCGCACCTACAGCTTCACGGCCGGCCGAGCGGGCACCTTCCTCTACGAGGCCGGGCACACCTCGGGTGGCGCTCGTCAGGTCGCGATGGGCCTGGCCGGCGCCTTCGTGGTGCTGCCCACCGACGGCACGGCGTACGGGACCCAGCCGGCCGGCTACCCGGCCTCCGGGTACGACGACGACGCGGTGGTCGTGCTGAGTGAGATCGACCCGGCGTTCAACGCGAACCCGGCGGCCTTCGACCTGCGGAAGTTCAGCCCGAAGTATCGGCTGATCAACGGCAAGCCGTACCCGGCCAGTGACCCGATCGCGACCGACCAGGGACACAAGGTCCTGGTGCGGTACGTCAACGTGGGCTCGCTGACGCACCCGATGACGGTGCTCGGCGGACTGCAGACCGAGATCGCCCAGGGTGGGCATCCCGCGCACTATGCGACCACGGTCGCGGCCGAGAGCATCGACCCCGGCCAGACGCTCGACTCGCTCGTCACGATGCCGACCGGGCCGGAGGCCAAGCTGGCGCTGTACGAGACCGCCAGGCACCTGGACAACAACGGCCAGCACACCGCCGATCCCAGCCAGCTCGCTTTCGGCGGCATGCTCACCTTCCTCGACACGAACGCGCCGCCACCCAGTACCGACGGCGTGGGGCCGGTCTCGAATCACATCGCGCTGTCGCCCAACCCGTCGACCGGTCTCGCACCGGTGACGGTGACAGCCGACCTCAGTGACGCCACGACCGGAGGGTCGGCGGTCAGCCAGGCAGAGTTCGTCATCGACGATGCGGTGACGACCGGAGTCGGCTTCGGTACGCCGATGTCGCTGCC
Source organism: Kribbella sp. NBC_00382 (assembly GCF_036067295.1). Classification (NCBI taxonomy): domain Bacteria; kingdom Bacillati; phylum Actinomycetota; class Actinomycetes; order Propionibacteriales; family Kribbellaceae; genus Kribbella; species Kribbella sp. NBC_00382. The sequence goes on along the minus strand of NZ_CP107954.1, from coordinate 7,192,163 downwards.
CGGCAGCGGCGTCAGCATCACCGGCGCGACCGGCTCGATCAGTACCGCGGTACTCGCTGCTCTCGACGCCGGCCGGCACACGGTCTTCGTGCGGGCGCTGGATGCCGTCGGCAACTGGGGCGTCGTCGGCTCGGCCATCCTGAACCTGCCCAAGACCGGTCCGCAGACCATCAACGGGTCGATCGCGGACGTACCGGCCAACGGCGCGGTCACGGTCAGCATCTCGGCGACCGGTGACGACACCGACGCGGGTGGGCTGATCACGGCTGCCGAATACTTCCTCGACACGGTCAGCGCCAACGGCACCGGAACGGCGTTGACGCTGAACCGGAGCGCGACGGTGGTGTCCGAGGACGCGGACCTGCCACCAGCGCTACTCGGCACCCTGGGCGAGGGCCAGCACCACGTGTTCGTGCACAGCAAGGACTCGCTGGGATTGTGGGGACCGCCGCTCGACATCACGTTGCCGATCGACGTGACCGGTCCGGCCGTCGACGCGGCCAGTGTCGGGCCGAACCCGACCAACGGCTTGCTCGCGGACAAGAGTCACCCGGGCAACCTGCTGGTCTCGGCGCAGATCACCGACAAGGATGCCGGTGGCGCGGTGCAGAGTCTGCTGACGGATGCCGAGGCGTTCCTGGATCCGGCCTCACCCAACCCGGCCGGCGGAACAGGGCTGCAGATGGTAGCCGTCGACGGCACGCTGAACTCGACCAGTGAGGCGTTCTACGGGCTGATCCCGCTCACCCAGGTGAAGTCGCTTGCCGACGGCACCCATCACGTCTACGTCCGTGGTCAGGACGCGGCCGGCAACTGGGGACCGTTGTTCGCGGTGAACCTGGTGGTCGACAAGACGGTGCCGGTACTCGGTGCGCTGACCGCGTCACCGAACCCGACCAACGGGGCGACCACGCTGACGCTGACCGCGCCGGTCACGGACGCTTCGCTGATCGCGAAGGCGGAGTACTGGCTGGGCGGCACCGATCCCGGTGTCGGCAAGGGCATCTCGCTCCCGGTCAGCGTGGTCGCCGGCAAGGTCCAGGTGACCGTGCCGCTGGCCTCGGTGCCGCCGGGCAACCAGGTGTTCAACCTGCGGGTGCAGGACCTGGCCGGCAACTGGAGCAAGTCCGTGAACACCACGGTCTCGGTGCAGCGGCCGAACGCGATCTTCTCCGACACGTTCGAGTCGGGCGGCTTCGGGTTCTGGGGAGCGAGTACCGGTGGTGTCCTCAACACGACCACTGCCGCTCTGCCGACTGCGATCGAGCCAGGTAGTACTCGGGGTCTGCAGGTCACCCTGCCGAACAACGGCTACCTGACCGATCTGACGCCGGCGGCGGAGACGTCGTACCACGCGAGGTTCGTGTTCAACCGGAACACGCTCACCTCGGGGACCAACGCGAACACGGCGTTGAGCCTGCTGCAGGGCCGGACTGCGGCCAACGGTCAGGTCTACGCGCTCGAGTACCGGCTTAACGCCGGCTCGGTGCAGGTCCGGACCATCCTCGACCGGAGCGGTGCTGGGGCTCTCACCGGAGCCTGGGTCACGCTCACCAGCGGAACCCACACTCTGCAGGTGGACTGGATCTCGGGGCCGGCCACGGGAACGGGTGCTGGATCGGTGAGGTTGTCGGTCGACGGGGTCAGCCGGCAGCTGCAGACCGGGAACACCAGCACGCTGCGGATCGACACGGCCTGGCTGGGCGTGTCGGCCGGGATCAGCGCGAGCTCCACTGGACGGGCGTACTTCGACAGCTTCGCCTCGACCAGGTACACGATGCCGTAGCGGTAAGACCGCCGGAGCCCTGGGGGATCAGGGCTCCGGCGCCGTCCTTGGGAGGGGACCGCCATGCTGGACACGATTCACCGTGAAGTCATCCCGGCGCCACGTCGCCGGGTCAATCGTCTGGTCATCCTGATCGCCGTCCTGGCGGTAGCGCTGGTCGCGGGCGGGCTGGCCGCGGTCAAGCTGTGGGGGTCATCGGATCCCGCTGCTTTCCCGCAGAGCTCGTCGATCGAGGAGCAGTACGGCGTGCGCTTCTCCCGGGTCGCTGTGGTCGGCGACGGGGGACTGGTCACCTTGACCTACGTCGTACTGGACAGCGAGAAGGCCACCCGGTTCCAGTCGGATGTGCAGCATCCGCCGGAACTACGCAGCGAGGACCGCGACGGCGGGACGAAGCGGGTGTCCGTGATGAAACAGGGGCACAGCCTGCGATCCGGCCAGACCTACTACTTGGTGTACCAGAACACCAAGGGCGCCTTGCGGCACGGCGAGGAGGCCACGATCAAGCTGGGAGACCTCAGCCTGTTGCATGTGCCGGTGCTCTGATGTCCGGGACACGCAGCCGGCTCGTCGGCTTGCTGATCCTCGTCGGGGTTCTGTTCACCTGGTCTCCGCAGACCGCGAGTGCCCATGCGTACCTCACCTCGACCAGTCCGGCGGACGGCTCCTCGCTGTCAGTGGCGCCTACCCGGCTGCGGCTGGCGTTCAGCGAGACCGTCGTTCCCGCTGCGACGCTGATCGACGTGGTGGCTGAGGACGGCAAGCACTACCAGGTGACGAACGTGCGAGTCGTGGGAGAAGGAGGCGAGGAGCCGTCCGACGTTCTGGCCACGCTGCCTGCGTTACCGAAGGGCGCTTACCGGGTGTCCTGGCAGACGCTGTCGGCCGACGACCTTCACAAGACTGCGGGTGTTCTGGTCTTCGGTGTCGGCCACGCGGTGGCTCCTGCCGGTCTCGATGAACCGGTGCCTGCTCCGGGTGAGGTGCTGCTGCGCTGGCTGGTCTTCGGCGCGCTGGCGCCCGCACTTGGCGGTGCGCTGATGGGTCGCATCGCTCGTCGCCAGGCAGCTACGGCCGGTGCCGGATGGTCCCGGCTGGCTCGTCGTGGCGAGCTGATCGGCGGTTGCGCGGGTGCCCTCGGAGCCCTTCTGTTGTTGGTTTATCAGACGTCGCGGGCGGGCTCGACGGAGCTGCTCAGCAGTTCGTACGGCGTGCGCTGGGGTGTCCGTGAGGCAGGCTTCCTGCTGTTGATAGGCGCTGCTGTTGGTCGCCTCCGCAGGTGGCGTGGGCCGGTACTGGTCCTGGGCGCGGCTCTGGTCGCGGTGGGCAGCGCGTTGACCGGACACTCGGGTGCCGGGCACGGCCTGCTGTCCACCCGGGTCGTCGCCGACGCGGTGCATGTCATTGCGGCCGCGACCTGGTCCGGCGCGGTGCTGTTCGGACTGTGGTTCGCCTGGTCCGCGCGCGATCGGCGGCCGCGGCTCGAGCTTCTCGCGGTACTCCGCGCCTTCGGCGTGCCTGCCGCGGGCTGCGTCAGCCTGATCATTGCCTCGGGCATCTACCTGACGAGTGGTGTGATCGGTTCGGTCGACGCCGCGCTGGTCACCTTCTACGGCCGGACGCTGCTGCTCAAGGTCGGAGTCTTCGCGGTGATCGGCGTGCTCGGTCTCGCGAACCACTTCCGGCTACGGCGGACGGCAGGACCGATGCTGCGGCACGCGACCCTTGCGGCCGAGGTGGGGCTGGCCGTGGTCGTACTCGGCCTGGCGGCCGTGATCACGAGTGGCCAGCCCGCGGTCGAGCCGCAGCTGGTCAGAGATCCTGCCGCTGAGGTGGTACCGCTGCAGGACTCCCGGGTGGCGGATCTTCAGCAGACCTTGGCGGTTCGCCCGAATCTGCCTGGCCGGAACCTGGTGATGGTCGACGTCTTCGACACCCGGCGACCGGCCCCCGCTCCCGTCCAGCAGGTGACCGTGGCCGTGGTCGACGCTGACGGCCCTTCTTTGCCGGGTGTGCGGGCCGAGCGGCTGGCCGACGGTCGCTGGTCCGCAGCCGTAGTGCTGAACAGCAGTGGAAGCTCCCGGGTTGAGGTGACGGTGCGGCGACCGGGCCTGCCGGACGCCGTGCACAGCTATGCCTGGGCTGTTGGTGGGGCGAACACGACGGCCCGGCCGGTGCTCGTGTCCACCGATCCGATCAAGAAGGAGCTGATCATGTTGTGGTTCGCAGTGACAATCCTGCTCGCCGGCGGTTGGTGGGTGGCGATGCTTGCCCGGCTCCGCCAGGTGTCGCGCCGGGGAACCATGCTTGAGGTCAGTCCTCCACCGGACCGGAGTCCTGCTGACGTGGCAGGGTGAGCTCGAACAAGGCGCCGCCCTCAGGTGCCCGCGAGGCGCTGACCCGGCCACCGTGCGCCTTGGCGGTGGCCTGCGCCATCGGCAGCCCCAGGCCGCTGCCCATCGGGGCGTTCGGCGGGCGCCGGTGCCAGAACCGGTCGAAGACATGGGGCAGGTCCTCGGTCCGGATCCCCGGCCCGGAGTCGGCGACGGCGATCACGTACCACTGACCGGAAACGCCACCGGACAACCTGATCCGGTCGCCGGGGCCGGTGAAGTGCACGGCGTTCTCGATCAGCGCGTCCAGGGCGAGCTCCAGCCAGACCGGGTCGGCGAGAGCCGGCATCGACGGCAGCCGGCCGACCACCCAGTCCCGGTCGGCACCGTCACGCCAGTTCTTCCCGATCTGGTCGAGGAACCCGCTCAGGTCGAGTTCCTGGTGCCGGACGGCTCTGCCCGAGTCCAGCTTGGCCAGCGCCAGCAAGCGGGTCGACAAAGCGGACAGCCGGTCGACCTGGCGCATCGCGATGGCAAGGTCCTGCCGGGACTCGTCGCCGCTCACCACTGGCTCGAGCAGCTCGAGGTGGCCGCGCGCGATGGTCACCGGGGTGCGCATCGCATGCGAGGCCTCGCGGAAGAACTGCCGTTCCCGGTCGAACAGAGCCAACCGCTCTTCGGCCATCAGCTCGACCTGCTGCTGCGCGGCGACCCGGCGGCGTGCGTGCCAGACCATCGCCAGGAACAGCATCGGCATCAACGGGACCTCGGCCAGCTCGGCCCGGCTGCTGCCGTCCTGGATCTGGTGCGCCACCAGGATCCAGCCGGTCACCACGGTGATCGCGAAGGTGACCAGCAGGGTCTGCCGCAACGGCCAGACCCGGAAGCCGTAGACCAAGGTGAGGGCGAGGAACAGCAGGTGGTACGGGATCACCTCACGCTCGATCATCAGGTTCATCGCGACCAGCATCGCCAGCACGAAGACGGCGAGCAGGGCGTCGATCAACCGGTACCAGTGCGGCCGCAGCATGCCCCGCCCGAGCCGCGGGAACCAGCCCGCGACGCCGGCGTCACGCGATCTGAAGCTGATAACCGACATTGCGCACCGTCTGGATCACGTCCCTGGTCATCTTCGCCCGCAGCCGGCGGACGCAGACGTCCACCACGTTCGTCGCCGGGTCGAAGTCGTAGCCCCACACGGCCGAGAGCAACTCGCTGCGCGAGCAGACCAGGTCCGGTTTGCGCATGAAGTGCTGCATCAGCAGGAACTCCCGCTCCGACAGCGCCGCCTCGGCGCCGTCCACCCGCAGGCGCCGGGTCCGGACGTCGAGCGTGATCGGCCCGACCCGGAGCATGAACTCGTCCGGGTCCCGGTCGGTCGACTCGCGCAGCCTGAACCTGATCCTGGCCAGCAGTTCCCGGATCGCGAACGGTTTGGCCAGGATGTCCACGGCGCCCTGCTCCAGGCAGCGCACCCGGGCCTGCACGTCCGCGGCCGCGGACAGCACCAGGATCCGGGTGGCGGGGCAGCGGGCCAGCACGCCGGCCATCACGGCCTCGCCGTCGACCTCCGGCATCCTCAGGTCGAGCACCATCAGGTCCGGCTTCTTGGTCAGCGCCATCCGCAGGCCGTCCGCACCGTCGGTCGCGGTCAGCACCTGGTACCCCTCGGCCTCGAGTCCGCGCCGGACGAAGCGGACCAGCTCAGGCTCGTCGTCAACCACCAATATCGTCGTCATCTGCCCCCCAGGCCTGGCCGCAGCCGTACCCGTCCATCCCCTTGAGCCCGCTGTCGCGGACCCCCCAAGGACATACTGACTCTCCGTCACGATCTAGGGAAGGGTCGAAAGTCCTTCGATTCGCCGGTCGTGCGCTGCCACGGCCGGCAGTTTCGCCGACGTACCTTTGCGTCGTGTCCTCGCTGCAGAAACGGAGTTGGGTCGAGCAGGTGATGGGGCTGCCGATCAGCGTGCTCGCCAGAGGCCCGGTGGCTTCCACCACGGCTGCGGACATCGCTGTTCAAGCTGTCTACCGGGAGTTGCGGGAGGTCGACGGGACCTTTTCGACGTACCGGCCGGACAGTGAGGTGAGCCGGCTGGCGCGCGGGGAACTGGGCTGGGAGGAAGCTTCTTCGGTAGTTCGTGAGGTGGCCGATCGGTGTCGGCGGGCGCGTGAGCTGACTGGTGGCCTCTTCGATGCCGAGACACCGGCTGGTGGCTGGGATCCGTCGGGGCTGGTGAAGGGGTGGGCCGCGGAGCGGGCGAGCAGATTGCTGGCTGAGGTTGACGGCGCCGATTGGTGCCTCAACGCCGGTGGGGATGTCGTGGTGATCTGTCCGAGTGGCGAGCCGTTCACCGTTGGCATTCAGGATCCGGCTGATTCCGGTGCTGTAGTGGCTACTGTGCGTAGTAGTGGCAATGCGGTCGCGACGAGTGGGACGGCGGCGCGTGGGGCCCATCTCTACGATCCACGGAGTGGGGGAGCGGTGGTCGGCAGCTGGGCGTCGGTTTCGGTGACCGGGCCGTCGTTGGAGTGGGCGGATGTGCTTGCTACGGCGGCATTTGTCGCCGATGACGAGTGGCCGCGGGTTGTCTCATTGCTGCCTGGTTACGCCGGGCTCGGGGTGCATGTCGACGGCACCGTCCGGGCGATGCCCACCTGGCCGAGCGTTACGCCGAGGGACGCAGGATGACTCGGCTCCTGCTGGTGGAGGACGACCAGGACCTGGCCGGACTGCTCGGGCGCGTGCTCGGTGACGAGGGGTACGTGCTGACGGCGGCGCCGGACGGGCAGCGCGGGCTGCATCTCGGGTTGAGTCAGGAGTTCGACGTGATGATCGTCGATCGGGGGCTGCCGGCTATCGAGGGGCTCGACCTGATCACCCGGTTGCGCAGCCGTGGGATCACCACGCCGATCCTGGTGCTGTCGGCACGCGGTAGTACGGCAGAGCGAGTGGACGGGCTCGACGCCGGTGCGGAGGACTACCTTGCGAAACCGTTCGAGCTGACCGAGTTGCTGGCCCGGTTGCGGGCCTTGCTCCGGCGGCATCCGGACCGGGCGGAGCATCTCGCAGTACCGGGTGGGCAGCTTGATCTGGCTGGGCGGACGGTACGGCGTACTGACGGTGGCGTGGTCGAGTTGTCGGAGCGGGAGTCGGCGCTGCTGGCGTTGCTGGCGGCCCGGCCAGGGGTGGTCTTCAGCCGGGCCGACTTGCTCGAGCGGGTCTTCGACGAGGCGGAGTCCGAGACGGTGGTCGACACCTATGTGCACTACTGCCGGCGCAAGCTGGGCCGTGGAGTGATCAGTACGGTCCGCGGGCTCGGGTACCGGCTGGGTCGCTCGTGAGTGCGCGTCCTATCGGCGACCAGGTGCTGGTCCGCCGGGCCGCGCGTGAGGTCGCGATCCACGTGGCGGGGCTGGTCGCGGTGGCGATGCTGCTGCTGGTCGTGCTGGTGACGATCGTCGTCGTCCGTGGCCAGGCCGGAGCGGCGGATGACCTGCTGCGGAACACGTTGCGCACCGCTGACGACGTTGGGGATCCACCGTCGGGGATCTGGTTGGTGATGGACACCGCGAAGGGGCTGGAGAAGTCGCCCGGCCTGCCCGACGAGCTGGACGGGGCGCTGGCCGGGTTGCGCGGTACGGCGGGTGCGGCGGCGCAGTTGACGAACGTGCGGGAGGACGACGAAGCGGAGTACAGGATCGCCACCGTGCGGCGCGACGGGCGGCCGATCCAGGCCGTTCTCGACCTCACGGCGGCGCATGAGCAGCGGGCGAGATTGCTGCAGGCGATGGGGTTCGCGACTCTCGTCGGACTGGTGTTCGCGGCGCTGCTCGGCGTTCTTTTGGGGCGGCGGGCGGTTCGGCCGCTCGCGCAGGCGCTTGCCCTGCAGCGTGCTTTCGTCGCCGACGCGGGTCATGAGTTGCGCACACCGCTGACGCTGCTGAGCACTCGAGCCCAGGTACTGGATCGCGCCTTGCAGCGCAGCGAGTTGAGCGAGGAAGTACTGCGGGACTCGCGTGGTGTCGTCCTGGACACGCAACGGCTGGGCGAGGTGGTCGAGGACCTTCTGGTGGCGGCCGATCCGCGCAGTGAGGAGAGTCGCGAGCCGGTTGATCTGAACCGGTTGGCCGGCTCGGTGGCCGACAGTGCACGAGCCCATGCCACGGCAGCCGGAGTCACTCTCTTGCATGGCGCGACGGACGAGGACTGCACCGTCCTCGGATCGCCTAGCGCGTTGCGGCGGGCAGTCCTGGCCCTTGTCGACAACGCGATCGACCACACGCCGGACGGGGGAGAGGTACGAGTGGCTGTCCGGCGGGCGGGGCGGGACGCGGTGCTGCTGGTGAGCGATACCGGGCCGGGGATCCGGCCTGAGGACGCGGAGCGGGTACTGCGCAGGTTCGACTCCGGCGGACATCGCTCCGGCCGGGCGCACTACGGTCTCGGTCTCGCCCTGACCCATGACGTGGCGAACCGTCATGGCGGCCAGCTCCGGTTGGTCCGGAGTGATGCCGGAGCGGCCTTCGAGCTCGTTCTTCCCGCAGTTCCAAGGAACGGCTAAGAATCCCGGCGCATCCTCGGGGTATCCGACCCGATGGAGCCGCAGTGAACGACCGGCAGTTGTCCCGATGACCTCCCTGCTGAGCCCTGCGCGCGCAGCACACACCCGCCGCCGGACCCGCCGGACTCCGCGCTGGTGGCGCGATGTCGTGGGGATCGCCTGCTGGGCAAGCGCGCTGATCGTGATCGCGCTCTGGCTCTCCGGGCGTGGTGCCCAGCTGCTCGCCGCCGGCCCGGCCGATCTGTTCACCTCACTCGGCCGGATCACCGGACTGGTCGCGGCGGACCTGCTGCTGATCCAGGTGATCCTGATGGCGCGGGTTCCGATCATCGAGCGCAGCTACGGCCAGGACGAGCTGGCCCGCCGGCATCGGCTGGTGGGGTTCGCGTCGTTCAACCTGCTGATGCTGCACGTCGCGCTGATCCTGATCGGCTACACGCTGCGCGACCACAACGACCTGCTGCACGAGACCTGGAGCGCCACCACCTCGTACGGCGGAATGCTGCTCGCCGTTGCCGCCGCCATCGCGCTGACCGCCGTCGTCGTCACGTCAGTGCGAGTGGCTCGCCGGAAGCTGCGATACGAGTCGTGGCATCTCCTGCACCTGTACGCCTACGTGGGTGTCGGACTGTCCGTACCGCACGAGATCTGGACCGGGGCCGACTTCGCCACCTCCTCGCTCGCGCGGGTCTACTGGTGGTCCGTCTATGCGATGGCGCTGGTGGCTGTGGTCGTCTATCGGCTCGGGCTCCCGCTGTGGCGCTCGCTGCGGCACGGCATCACGGTCAGCTCGGTAGTGCGGGAGAGCCCGGACGTGGTCTCGGTCCATCTCACCGGGCGGGGTCTGCACCGGCTGCCGGCCATGGCTGGCCAGTACTTCGTGTTCCGGTTCCTGGACGGAGCGGGATGGTCGCGGGGCAACCCCTACTCGCTGTCGGCGACGCCGTCGCCGCGGCAGCTCCGGGTGACCGCCAAGGAGGCAGGGGACAGCAGTCGCCGGCTGGCCTGGTTGCGGCCGGGCACCAAGGTGCTGATCGAGGGTCCGTACGGCCGGCTGACCGGCGAGCACCGGGTCACCTCGAAGGTCGCGATGCTTGCCTGCGGCATCGGTATCACGCCGCTGCGGTCGTTGCTGGAAGGGCTCGACTACGCCCCTGGCGACGCCGTCCTGGTCTACCGCGCGCATGCCGCGGAGGATCTGGTCTTCGGCGCCGAGCTCGACGAACTGGCCGCCCGGCGGGGAATCGAGCTGCACTACGTCCTCGGGCCACGCTTGCGTGACCGGCCGTCGTGGCTGCCACAGAGTGCGGCGAACTGGTCCGATGCCGACGCTCTGCGGAGCCTGGTGCCGGGGATCGAAGGGTACGACGTGTTCGTCTGCGGCCCGGATCCCTGGATGGACGCGGTCTGTGCGGCGGCGCTGGCGGCCGGGCTCCCCACGGAACAATTGCACCAGGAGAGGTTCTCGTGGTGAACGATCAGGAGGACGGCCGATGAGACGCGGTGTCGTCCGGACGATGTCGGTCGCCACGCTTGCCGTGGTGGGGTTGGGATTGCGGGCCGGTGCGCAGCCGTCCGGTACGCCGTCCAGCTCGTCGACCCACTCGTCGCCCCCCTCATCGACGCATTCGTCGACCAGTACGCCGGCCGGGAGGCCGCGGCACGTCGGTGTCCGGCCGTCCCCGACGCCGACGGTGGCTCCGCGCCTCCCGGCCGGTTCCCCCACCCCGAGTGCCCCGAAGAAGCCGACGCCGAGCGCGACGGCGGCTGCTGTCGGCTTCCAGGGTGAGCTCGTCGATACGCAGTACGGGCCGGTCCGGGTGCGGATCACCGTGCAGCACGGGCGGATCAAGCGGGCGCAGGCGATCGAGCATCCGCAAGGCGACGGGACGACCGACGAGATCAACGCGTACGCCGTACCGGTGCTGGATCGTGAAGTGGTCGCCGCCCAGTCGGCGCACATCGACGCGGTGTCCGGCGCGACGTTCACGTCCGACGGTTATCGCCAGTCATTGCAGTCGGCGTTGGACGCCGCTCATCGAGCCGGTGCGCTGTGAGAGCCGGGCATCTGCGGCGGAACAGCATCGTGCTTGGCGCGACGACCGCGACACTCGGCCTGCTCTTCCTGTACCCGACCAGTACCAACCGGGTCGCCGGCCCGGCAGCGCCCGCAGCTTCAGCGGGAATCGTCAGTACCGCGCCGGCGGGGCACGGCGGACGGGCGACGACCGTGGTCAACGGCCAGTCCGCGCTGACCCGCTACGGGCCCGTGCAGGTCCAGGTGACGATCAGCTCGTCCCGGATCACCGCGGTCAAGACCCTTGCCGCTCCGTCCGGCGGCGACCGCGACCGGGCGATCAGCGGCTTCGCCCTGCCGATCCTCCAACGGGAGGCAATCAGCGCCCAGAGCGCCACCATCGACACCGTCTCCGGCGCCACCTTTACCTCCGACGGCTGCCGCCGCTCGCTGCAGTCGGCCCTGGACGCGGCCCATCTCGGCAAGTGATCCAAGAAAGCACTAAGAATGCACCGGCATGCTCGGGTCCCGATGCCGACCAAGCCGAGCTTCACCCTCTCGAGGAGATGCCTAGATGACGACCGTCAACGGGTTGCCCGCGCACGTCTTGCTGGTGCATGCGATTGTCGTGCTGCTTCCGCTGTCCGCGCTGCTTTTGATGCTCACCGCCGTCTGGGCGCCGGCCCGCAGGCGCCTCGCCGGACCGAACGCCATCCTGTCCGTCGTGGTCGTCGCGCTGGTGCCGATCACCACCAGTGCCGGTGAATGGCTGGAGCATCGCGTCGCGTCCACCGCACTGGTCCGGGCTCACACCGAGCTCGGAGACACGGCTCTCGTCGTGGCCATCGGGGTCGGGGTGATGGCGCTGGTGGTCTGGTGGCGTGGCCGAGAGCTCAGCTACCCGGCAGAGCCCGCTGCCGGTGCCGCTCCGGTTCTCGACGAGTCCGGAAACACGCAGGTGGGCACCGCCACGCTGACCCGATCGGCGACCGGGCGGCGTACGTTCCTCGCCCCGGCCTCGATGGCGGCGACGGTCGTGATCGCGGTGCTGTCGATCGTCGCAGGCGGTGTCGCGGTGTACGACGTGTACCGGATCGGCGACTCAGGAGCGAAGGCTAGCTGGGACGGGAAGGTCGCTTCCGGACCAGCAAACCGATGACGGGTCCGGCGGCGAGGACGATCGCGAGCGCGGCATAGCCGTAGCCGAGGGTTGCCGCGGTGGCGACTCCGGCGACGAGGAGCGGTCCGCCTGCGTCGCCGAGTTCGCGGCCGAGTTCTGCGGTGCCCATGGTCTGGCCGAGGCGGGCTTGCTCGGTCGAGGCTGCCAGGGCGGCGAATCCCAACGGGGTGATCAGACCCGTACCGGCGCCGATCAACAGCGCGGCGCCGAGTACAGCGGCGACGCCGGGAAGAGCGGCGCAGGCCAGGCCGGCAGCTGTGACGAGGAGACCGACTGTGAGACCGGTCCGGGTGCTGAGGCGTCCGTTGTCCAGAGCGCGGCCTGCGCGGGGCTGGACGATGGCAGCCGTCGCAGCCAGTACCGAAACCGCGGCTCCGGTGGCGATCGTGCCCAAACCATCTGCCGCGCCCGTCACCGGAAGGAACCCGACCCCGACCGACAACGCTGCGGTCGCGCCGCCAGCGCAGCGGTCGGGCGCAGGAACACCGGGGTCAGCGATCCGCCGAGCCAGGTCGATCACTGTCTGCCGGGTCCGCGGCAGCGGCGGTAGAGCCGGTACGGCCAACAGCGCCCAACCGGCCGCGACCAGGGCGAGAACGGTCATCACCGCAAACAACAAGCGGAATCCACCCAGCCACACCAAGGCTCCGCCGAGCAGCGGTCCGAGCGTGTAGCCGATGCTCTTGTAGAAGCCGTAGCTACCGAACGCCCGTCCGTGCTTGGCCGCTGGGTTGAGCCGGGCAACCAACGCCGAGGCGGCCGGAGAGAACGCCGACGCAGCCGCCCCCTGCCCGAGCCGAGCCACCCACAGCCATCGCGGGCTGTCGGCAACCGCATAGAGCCCTGACGCGATCGCGAAGCCCACCAACCCAGCGATCAGCACCGGCCGCGCGCCGATGCGGTCCGCGATCGTGCCGAACACCGGCTTCAGCAACACCTCGGCACCGTCGTACAGAGCGAGCAGAATCCCCAACGTCAGCAGCGAATTCACCGCATCGTCGGAGAATGCTCCGAGGTTCGCCGCCACCGCATGCGCGCCGAACGCCGTGGTGAACCCCGCCGCATACAGCGGCCACATCCGCCGATCACGCACGCCAGCTGGGGTAGACATCACTCGTGATGCTAGTTCGTTCCACTCAGCCGCCGAGGGTTCTCAGCAGGGTTTGCACGGCCTGCCTCTCGGCCGCCGGGTTCTTCGCGGACCGAGGTGAAAACGGCGTCGGCCTTAGGGAAGGCGGACGTGGCCTGCTCGGGGGTGAGGTTGGCGTTGGCTGCGGGGTTCGGGCCTTCGTTTTCAGCGGCTGCGTTCGTGTGGGGTTGGGCGGAGGCCCAGCTGAGGAGTGAGCCGGCGGCGATGGCTGCGACGGCCATGACGGCGATGAGGGGGAGTTCGCGGGCGGGGCGGTGGTACTTCGGCGTACGGGCGCGGTGGCCCTCGATGATGTCGGTCTTGGTGAGGGTCAGGTAGACGACTGTCGCAAGGATCGCGCTCAGGAAGATGAGGCTGGTGACGAGGGTGCCGAGGCCCAGGCCCTGGTCGGGAACCTTGGGAGCCGCCAGCCAGTCGCCCAGGTTGGCGCCGAGCGGGCGGGTGAGGATGTAGACGAGCCAGAAGGCGAGGACCGGGTTCGCGCCGAGTCGCCAGCAAGCGGCGATGATTGCGATCAGGGTCAGGGGGAGTAGTACCGAGACGCCGGGACTCCAGCCGGTCAGTTCGAGGGTCCAGTCGCCGGTGGCGGTACCGAGGGCGAAGGTGACGAGGACGGCCAGCCAGTAGAAGGCTTCGCGGGGGAGGCTGATGATGCTGTGGATGGAGAGGGTGCGTTCGCGGGCGTACCAGACGCCGAAGACGGCGGCGAGCGCGACGGCGAACACCGAGGAGCTGAGCCACAGCGGTACGCCGAGCTGGTCGGTCAGGATGTCGGTGTAGAGGGTGCCGGTGACGCTGACCACCACGACGGTGAGCCAGTACGCCGCGGGCCGGTACTGCCGGGTGCTCATTTGCCAGCCGAGAGCGACGGCGAAGACCACGGTGAAGATGACCGCGGTGGCGACGAGCCCGACGCCGAGCTGCAGGTTGATCCAGTCGGCGAAGCTCTCACCGACCGTCGTACACAGGATCTTGATGAGCCAGAACCAGATGGTTACCTCAGGCACCTTGTTCAGCAGCGCGCGGCGTCCTGCCGAACGGGTCGCGGTATCAGTAGTCATGCCGGCCGACCGTACGGACCTTCCGCTGAGCAGCCGCTGAGTGTGGAAGCTGGTTAGGCTGCGAAGGTGATGATGCCGGGGTTCGTTCGCCGGGCCGGGGTCCGGGCGCGCTCGACCGCGGCCGCGCTGCTCGTCGTCGCCGGTGCGTTGGCGATCGGGGCGGCGGTTCTGCTGTTGTTGCTGCAGCGGACGCTGATCACGAGTGTTGCTGATCAGGCGGAGTCGCGGGCGTTCGATGTCGCCGGTCAGGTGTCTGAGGAAGGCGAGACCGGGCTCGCCAAGGAGCTGGTCGAGAACACTCGCGTGACGCAGTTGATCCAGGTGGTGAACGCGCAGGGCAAGGTGGTCGCGAGTTCGGCGCCGAAGGGCGGCGGCGAGCCGTTGACCGACTCGCGGCCGGCGGTCGGGCAGTCGGTACGGGACGAGGTCGGTGAGATGCCGTTGCTGGACGACGACACCCCGTACCTGATCGTTGCCCGCGGCACCGAATTCCGGGGCGTCCGGTACACGGTGGTGGTGGCATCGTCGGTGGAGACCCAGCGCGACACGGTGACCACGGTGACGACGTACCTGCTGATCGGGTTCCCGTTGCTGCTCGTACTCGTCGGGGGTGCGACGTGGATGCTGGTGGGGAGGGCGTTGCGTCCGGTCGAGCGGATCAGGTCGCGAGTGCACGGGATCGGGGCCGGGCAGCTTGCCGACCGGGTGCCGGTGCCGGCCGCCGAGGACGAGATCGCCCGGCTGGCGGTGACGATGAACGAGATGCTCGATCGGTTGCAGGCTGGGCAGGAGACCCAGCGGCGATTCGTGGCGGACGCCAGTCACGAGCTGCGGTCACCGATCGCCAGCCTGATGGCGGCGCTGGACGTGATCATGGCCGACGAGTCCGGTCGGTCCGCGCCTGAGCTTCACCTGGTGATGGAGGCCGAGACCGAGCGGATGCGGCGGCTGGTCGAGGATCTACTGCTGCTCGCGAAGGCCGATGACACCGGCTTGCGGATCCAGCGGACCGATGTCGATCTGGACGACCTGGTGGGGGTCGAGGTGCGCCGGTTGCGGACCGCCAACGGTGTCGCGGTGGAAGGCGTCGTACCGCCCGTGCGGGTCACCGGCGACGCGGCGAAGCTCAGTCAGGTACTGCGTAATCTCGCCGACAACGCCGTCCAGGCCGCCCATCGCAAGGTGCGATTCACCCTTGCCGAAGAACTCGGTACGGCGACGGTGACCGTGGAGGACGACGGCGACGGCATCCCGGCGGAGGAGCGGTCACGGGTGTTCGAGCGCTTCGTCCGGCTGGACGTGAGCCGGGCTCGCGGCAGTGGTGGCTCGGGACTCGGGCTGGCGATCGTACGGGAAGTCGTCCGCGGCCACGGCGGAACAGTCGAAGTCACCGACTCACCCCTGGGCGGCGCCCGCTTCGTCGTCAGGCTTCCCGTGGCCGGGTGAAGTAGGCAACTAGCGAGACCAGTGCCAGCCAGGTGACGGCGACCGTCCAGCCGGCCAGGACGTCCGTTGCCCAGTGATAGCCGAGATACACGCGGCTCAGGCCGATGCCGATGCTCATCAGTGTGGCTGCGACCGCCAGCGCGGTTCTCGCTCCGTACGACCGCAGACCGACCCACAGCAAGGCGGCGAGCGTGAAGAAGAAGACGGTCGAGTTGAGAGTGTGACCGGACGGGAAGGCGAAGCCGGTATCGATCGGCCCGAGGACGAAGGGGACACCCGGTCGCTTGCGTTCGACGAGCGCTTTCAACCCGGCAGTGAGTGCAGCCGACCCGGCCATGGCGAACAGCAGCAGGGCAGGCGCTCGCAGTCCGTGAGTCCATCGCCACAGGAGGAATGCCGCGATCAGCATCAAGGTCACGAGGACCGGTACGTCGCCGACGAAGGTGAGGGCTCGCGCCAACGTCGTCAGAACCGGGGTCCGGTCGGACACGACGTCGGCGGTGAATTCGGGGTCGAGAGCCGCCAGGCCGTCCGACTCGGTCGCCGCGTCGGCCAGGCCGATCACGCCGATCGTGCCGGCCACCGCTATCGCAACGCTCGCCAGCGGTACGGCGTACCGGCGGCTGGATGGTTTGGTCTCTTGCACGATCGTTGCCATCAGCCACCTTCTGGGTCGAGGCGGTAGCCCATGCCGCGGACCGTCTCGATCGCGTGCCGGCCGAAGGGGGTGTCGAGTTTGAGCCGGAGGTAGCGGATGTAGACCTCGACGACGTTCGGGTCGCCGTCGAAGGCGGGATCCCAGACGCTCTCCAGGATCTCCATCTTGGAGACGGTGTCGCCGCGGTGCCGGAGCAGGAACTCCAGCAGGCCGTACTCGCGGGGGGTCAGCGCGACCTCCTGTCCTGACCGCTCGACCCGGCGGCGGGCCGGGTCGAGCGTCAGGTCGCCGGCTGCCATCACGACGGGGCGCTCGGGGCCGCCCCGCCGGATCAGGGCCCGCAGTCGCGCGACCAGCACCAGGAAGCTGAACGGCTTGGTCAGGTAGTCGTCGGCGCCGAGGTCGAACGCGTCGGTCTGGTCGTACTCGCCGTCCTTCGCGGTCAGCATCAGCACGGGTGTCCAGATACCGCGTTCGCGGAGCTGTTCGAGCACCTTGTAGCCGTTCACGCGGGGCAGCATGATGTCGAGCACGATCACGTCGTAGCTGTGCTCGGTCGCGGCCCAGAGGGCGTCCTCACCGTCGTGGACCAGTTCGACCACGAACCCGGCGTCGGTCAGCCCGCGCCGGACCGTGTCCGCCAGCCGTACCTCGTCCTCGACCATCAGCACCCGCATGCCCCCAGTCTGTCCCCAGCCCGCTGAGATTCAGCTGAGTGACCCGGCTAGGCGTCTCGCCGCCCGATCAGCACCACCGCGAGCGTCAGCGGCACGAGCACGTAGCCGGCACAGGTGAGTAGCCCCGTCCCCGGCGACGGCATTCCGTCGGCCGGCGGGCCGGTGGCGATCAGCGCGTTGGCGGCGGTCCACAGGTTCCATTTGGAGGGCCAGCTGATCCAGTCGGACAGGTTCGCGGCCACCAGCGGGATCACGAAGACCAACCCGAACACGGCACTGACAGCTCCGGCCGTATGGCGGATGATCGCGCCGAGCGCGAGCCCGAGGAGAGTCAGGGTGACCAGGTAGGCGGCTGCCCCGGCCACTGCGCGAAGTGCCGCGCCGTCGCCGAGCGAGACGTTCAGGTGAGCGCTGCGCAGTCCCAGTTGCGCGACCACGAAGCTGATCAGCGAGGTCAGCCCGCCGACGACTACCGCAATTACTGTCAGTACTACGGCCTTGCCGGCGAGCAGGTGCCGTCGCCGGGGAACGACCGTGAAGCTGGTCCGGATCTGCCCGGTGGTGTACTCCGAACTGATCGCCAGCACGCCGATCACGCCGAACGCCAGCTGTGCGAACGCCAGCCCGTCGAAGCTCAGGTTGACCGGATCGAAGGCGGCTTTGTCGACGGCCGACCAACTCGCGTAGTCCTTGGCCCGGCCCGCCGCCGAGTAGTAGCCGCCCAGGACGGCGATCGCGAACGCCGCCGCCAGGCTCAGCGGGGTCGAGCGGACGGTCCGGAGCTTGGTCCATTCGGAGAGCAGCATCACAATGTCCTTCCGGTGCGGTACTGGGTCGCGTCGTCGGCCAGGTCGAGATAGGCGTCCTCGAGTGAGCGTCCGTCCGCAGTGAACTCGGCCAGCGGGGTATCGGCGAGCAGTCGGCCGCGGCCGATCACCACCAGGTGGTCGGCGACCAGCTGCATCTCGGTCATCAGGTGGCTGGAGACGAAGACGGTCCGCCCATCGTCGGCCAGGCCACGCAGTAGGCCGCGGATCCAGCGCACGCCTTCGGGATCGAGACCGTTGACCGGCTCGTCCAGGAGCAGAACCGCGGGGTCGCCGAGCAATGCCGCCGCGATGCCGAGTCGCTGCCGCATGCCGAGGGAGTAGCCGCCCACACGTCGGTTGGCTGCGTCGGTGAGGCCGGTGAGTTCCAGTACGGCCGCCACTCGACTCCGGCTGATCCCCGCCGCTTGGGCGATACAGAGGAGATGGTTGCGTGCCGACCGGCCGGGATGGGCCGCGTTGGCGTCCAGGAGTGCGCCTACCTGGCGTACGGGTCGCTTGAGGGCGTTGTAGGGCTTGCTGTTGATCAGTGCGTGACCGCTATCGGGGCGGTCGAGGCCTAGCAGCATCCGGAAGGTAGTGGACTTGCCTGCCCCGTTCGGGCCGATGAATGCCGTCACCTGGCCAGGCTGGACCGTGAAGGTGAGGCCGTCGACGGCTTGGGTCGATCGGTAGCGCTTGCTGAGTTCGTGGACTTCGATCATGGCCTCACGATCTCCGGGCCGGCAGGGGCCGGGCATTGTGCTGCCGGGAGAGATTCGCGTCATTCTGGAGGTTGAGATCTGCCGGTCGATGTATGCCTAGAGGGTGATGACCGGGTGGGCTCGGACGCCTAGCGTGCTGGCTATGGACAATCGGGCACCCCTGGTCACGCGGCTACGGCCGGGACAGGTGCTGGCCGTGGGGATCGGCCTCGCAGCGGCGTACGGCGGTGCTGCCTGGGTCCTGTTCACGCACAAGAGTCCGCAGCCGGTGGTGTCTGCGCTGGGGACGCTGTTGACCGCTGTGGCCATCGTGCTCGCCAGGCGGCACACTGTCTGGGCCTTTGCGAGTGCGTGGGTGCCGCTCGCCCTGATGCCGGTGGACTCGTCGCTGGGCTTCGTTGCCGTGCTGCCGCTTTGCTACGCGCTGTTCCGGGTGGCTGGCGGTTGCGGACGGCGCACTGCGCTGATTCTGCTGGCGGTTGCTGAAGCAGGTGCGTTGGCGACGGTACTGCCAGACGGCGGAGCGGGTGCGGTCGTGCCGTTCGGGATGATGTTCGCCGCTGCCTGGGTGACCGGCTACGTCGCTGCCCAGCAGCGCGGGCACAACCGTGAGCTGGTGCTGCAACAGGAGCGGATGCGGATCGCGCGGGAGCTGCACGACATCGTTGCCCACAGCATGAGTGTGATCACCGTGCAGGCCGGCTACGGCTACCTGGTGATCGACGAGCGGCCGGACGAAGCGCGGGCCTCGCTCGCGGCGATCGAGTCTGCCGGACGCCAGACACTCGCCGAGCTGCGGCAGGTGCTCGGCGTACTGCGTTCAGCGCAGGACCAACCGGCTGCCCTCGACCCGATGCCGGGGCTGGGCCAGCTGGAGCAGTTGGTCGAGGACACCGGCCGGGCCGGGGTGAAGGTGCGCCTGACAGTCACCGGCCGGCCCGTCGACGTACCGGCGGGGATCGGGCTTTCGGCGTACCGGATCGTGCAGGAGGGGTTGACCAACGTGGTCAAACACGCGGCGACCTCGGGGGCCGACGCGCTCGTCGAGTACCGGCCGACCGAGCTGGCGATCCGCATCACTGACGACGGCGCCGGCTGCCCTGACGGCGTTGTGGGAACCGGGCACGGGCTGATCGGTATCCGCGAACGCGTCGCCCTGTACGGCGGATCGCTCCGCGCCGGTCCGTTGCCCGGTCGCGGCTTCGAGCTGTCGGCCCGCCTGCCGTTGAACGGGCGACCGGCATGACGGTGCGAGTGCTGATCGCCGAGGACCAGGCGCTCGTCCGCGCCGGACTCAAAGGGATCGTCGGTACTGCGTCCGATCTGCTCGTAGTCGGTGAGGCGGCCACCGGTTCGGCCGCCGTGGAGTTGGCTGCCAGTACAGGCCCGGATGTGATCCTGATGGACATCCGGATGCCCGGAATGGATGGCCTGCAGGCGACCCGGCTGATCACCGCTTCGACGGCGGCCCGCGTGCTGGTGCTCACCACCTTCGACCTCGACGAGTACGTCTACGCCGCCCTGCGTGGCGGTGCCAGCGGGTTCCTGCTGAAGGACACTCCGCCGGCGGAGCTGCTGACCGCGATCCGGGTGATCGCAGCCGGCGAGGCTCTACTCGGCCCGTCGATCACCCGACGCCTGATCGACGAGTTCGCGGCACGACCGCAACCAATGCAGTCCCGTGCCTCGACAAGATTGCCGGCCATCACCGAGCGGGAGCGAGAGGTACTGCTCCTGGTCGCCGAGGGTTTGTCGAACGCGGAGATCGCCCAGCGCCTGCACATCGAGCCGGGCACAGCCAAAACCCATGTGGCCCACCTACTAACCAAGCTCGACGCCCGCGACCGAGTGCAGTTGGTGATCCTCGCCTTCCGCGCTGGCCTCGTCAGCACAGCCTGAGCGAGGCGAAGCTCTCCGGTCACCGGGGGAGGAGGTCGGCGTCCTGGAGTTGTTGCCAGATTTCGGATTGGTCGATGACGGTGACGCCGAGCTTTTCGGCCTTGGTGAGTTTGGCGGCGCCTACGTCGGCGCCGGTGATGAGGAGGTCGGTGGTTGCGGAGACCGAGGAGGCGATGGTGGCGCCGGCCTTTTCGCAGAGGCGCTGGAAGGCTGGGCGAGCGACCTTTTCGCCGGAGCGCGGGTCGCTGATCGAGCCCGTGACGACCACGGTCTTGCCGGCCAGTGGGGCGCCGGCGGCGACGACCGGTGGGAGGTCTTCCTCGCGGACGTCGAGGGAGACGCCGGCTGCGCGGAGGCGTTCGAGCTCAGGGCGCAGGCGGGCGAGGTGCTCGGTCAGGGAAGCGGCGACCTTCGGGCCGATGTCCTCTACGGCGACGAGACCGTCCACGCCCGCGTCGGCGACCTCCTCCAAGGAGCCGAAGCCTGCTCGGCACATCCTGGTCGCCGTGCCTTCGGAGGCCATCGGGATGGCGAGGCCGATCATCGCGCGGCGGAGGCCGACCTGGCGGCTGGCGTCGATCGAGTCGATCATCCGGGCGGCCGAGACCTCGCCGATCCGGTCGAACTCGAGCAGCCCTTCCTTGGTCAGGTGGTAGAAGTCCGACGGGTGTTCGAGGATGCCGGCCTCGGCCAGGCGCTCGATCCAGACGCCACCGATCGCGTCGATGTCGGCAGCGGCCCGGGATGCCCAGTGGATCAGGCGTCGCACGGTCTGGGCCGGGCAGGCGACGTTGGTGCAGAACAGTTCTCGGCTGTTGCCCTGCTCGGTCAGTGGCTGTTCGCAGGACGGGCACACCGACGGCGGCACGATGTCGCGCTCGGCACCCGTGCGCTTCGAGGCGTCGAGTACGCCGGCGACGAAGGGGATGACGTCGCCCGCGCGGCGTACCAGAACGGTGTCGCCGATCTTGATGCCGCGGGCGCGGATGACCTCCTGGTTGGCGAGGGTCGCGCGGGTCACCGTCGTACCGCCGACGAAGACGGGCTCGAGCCAGGCGACCGGCGCGATCTTGCCCGTTTTGCCGACATCCCAGACGACATCGGCCAGGATCGTCGTCTTCTCCTCGGCGGCGAACTTGAACGCCAGTGCGCCTCGCGGTGAGCTCGATCGCGTACCGGCGGCGGCGAACGCGTCACGGTCGGCCAACCGAAGTACGGCGCCGTCCAAGTCGTAGTCGAGGTCGTTGCGCTGTTGCTCGATCGTGGTGATGACCGCCTGCGCCGCGGCCGCGTCGTCGCAGTGCTTCATCTCGGCGACCGTGAACCCCAGCGTCTGCAGCGCCTGCTCCAGATCGGCATCAGTGTTGTCGGCGTCGCTGAGCAGATCGAAGGCGAGGAACTGCAGCCGCCGCTCCGCAACGGTGGCCGGGTCCTTGGCCCGCAAGGTGCCGGCGGCGGCGTTCCGCGGGTTGATCAGCGGCTTGTCCTGATGGGCGGCGTTGTACGCGGCGAAGGTCGAGCGCAACATGACCGCCTCGCCCCGCACCTCGATCCGGCCCGGTACTTCGAGCCGCTCCGGCACCCCATCAGCCAGCGCCCGCACGAGCGGCGTCACGTCATCGCCGGTCGTCCCGTCTCCACGGGTGATCGCCCGGGCCAGTCGCCCGTTCTCGTACACCAGCGCCAGTGACAACCCGTCCAGCTTCGGCATCACCACCACCGACTGCCCGGGAAACCGACTGAAGAAGGCCTCGACCTGCTCCGGGCGGGTCGCCTTCTCCAACGAGAGCATCGGCCGCGAGTGCCGGATCGGCGCGTGCAGGATCGCGGGCGCACCCACTTGCTCCAGCGGGTTCGGGTCGGGCCCCAGCTCCGGGTTCGCCTCGATCAGCGTCCGCAGTTCGTCCTCGACCGCGTCGTACTCCGCGTCGGCCACCGAGGGCGTGCCCCGGTAGTACGCGTCGCGCAGCACGACGATCTGGTCAGCCAGTTCCTGAATCCGCTCCCCGGTATCCACGGCCCAGAATCTACCTGGGCCCACCGACAAAATGCGCGACCCGGCGCGGGCGGCGGCTATCGGCCCGCGGGTTGACACCGAGATCGTTGCCTACGACCACAGGATGACCCGGTCTCCCGACTCGGGCCTGACGGAAGTACGGGCCGATTTCTCTAAGTTCTAAAGCATGTTGAAGGCGGAGCGCGGCCGGATCGTTTGGGCGGATGTTGCCAAGGGCATCTGTATCTTACTGGTCGTCCTGTGGCACGTGCTGATGAAGCACTACCTCCAGATCGACTGGCACATCGGCGGCCAGGCGCGAGGCCTGTGGGGGACGCTCGGTGAGCAGCTGCTCCCGTTGCGTATGCCCTTGTTCTTCGCGGTCTCCGGCTTCTTCGCGGTCCGCGCGGTCAATCGCCCATGGCCGGTGCTGCTGCGCACCAGGGTGGCGAAGTTCTACTACATTTACGTCGTCTGGCTGGCGATCCACACCGTCGTGCTGGCGTTCGTCCCGGACTTCGGCACCGAACGCGCGAACGGCCCGCTGAAGTTCCTGGCCCAGTTGACGATCACACCGTCGAACCTCTGGTACCTCTACGCCCTCGCCCTGTACTTCGTGATCGCCAAAGCAGCGCATCGAGTGCCTGCCTGGGCGATCCTCGGTCTGGCCTTCCTCCTGTCCGCAACCGCATCAGCCGGTCTGCTCGACGTCCCTGGCGACCGCGCCGGCGTCTACCAGAACCTGGTCTTCTTCCTCGCCGGCCTCTACGGCAAGCACCTCATCGAGGACCTGGCCGCGCGGGCGAGTTGGCGACGACTGTTGCTCATCGGTACTCCGTACGCCGTACTGCTGGGCGTGATCGCCGTCTTCCACGCCAAGACCTGGTTCGGCCTCTGGCCGGTGGTGAGCGGGGTGGCGATCGTCCTGGGTGTCACGGCTGCCGGACTGGTGACTCGCTGGGAAGGCCTGTCCAACGGACTGGCGAGCATCGGTAGCCGGACGCTGCCGATCTACGTCATGCACATGCCCTTGCTAGCGCTGACCCACGCGGTGCTGATCGGACCGTTGTCCTCGGCAGGCCCGCGGACCCAGTGGATCGTGGCGATCGCCGAGCCGGTCGTCCTGACCGCATTCCTGGCCTGGCTCTGCCTCGTCCTGTACCGATACCTGCCGAAGGCGCTCTTCGAACTGCCCTTCCCGAGGACTACCCGGGTTGCACGGACCGTGACACGCAGTAGCGCAGCACACTGACGGTCAGCGTCCAGCAGACTTGAAGGATGCTGCCGCACTACGATCGGCCGGCCGCCGCGCGGATCCTGGCCCAGGCTCTTGCCGACGTGGATCTGCGGCCTGATCGCTGGCTTCCAGCAGCGCGCTGGCGGGCCGAACCGGAGCTGACGCCGTTGGTCCCGGCGCCTGGCAGTCACCTGACGACGGCACAGTTGAGGTACCTCGAAACGGGAATGCGGCCTTGCCCTCCTGAGCTGGTCACGAGCGCGACTCACCGCGTGATGTGGCACGACAGCGATGGTGTGCTGAACGTCGCCCACTGCGGTCCGAGCGGCCCCGTTGTACCCGTCGCGGCCAGGGAGACGGTCCTGGTACTTCGGCGAGCTCTGGCCGGCGTCTCTGCGGGGCGACTGGACGCCGGTGAATTGGCCACGATGGCTGCCACGACGACGGATCGCGACCCGGTGGAGATTCTGAGCGTCGGACTCGAGACGACTGCCCGGGCGCTCGTGCAGCATGCGTGGCTGGCCGAGCGTACGCAGTACCGGAGTCCTGCGGAGTTTGCGAGGGGGCTGCGGGACTCGGGGTTGTTCGCGGTGGTGGCGAACACGTGGTTCTGGGGACTGCAGTCGTCGACGTTCCGGCGGGGGATGATCCCGGTCGCGCTGAACATGCTGGCCGATGGCACCGTGCGCTACACCGCTGAGTCGGCCGGGATGCTGCGCGCAATGAAGGACACGACGATCGCCTCGCCTGATCCCGAGGATGCCGGTCTCATGCGGCAGTACTCCGCCCTGGCGGTGGGGGAGCAGCCGCGGTGTCTCGCGAACATGTCGGCGACCGTGGACGGGCGTCGGATCACGCTGTTGCCCGGTGTGGTCGACGCCTTCGTCGAGACGTTCGTTCGCCTGCTGGAGTTGGTGGAGGTCACCGGTGGTTCGGAGGAGGAGATCGCGATGAACAGTCCTGTCGATGAAGTGTTCGAGGTACCGGATATGACGTGCTCGCATTGCACGAGCACGGTCAGCAAAGTCCTGCAGAGCAACGGTGTCACGGTGTCGGAGATCGACCTGGAGACCAAGAAGGTGGTGGCGGCGTTTCCGTCGGCCGAGGTACGGGACCGCTGCTTCGACAAGATCCGGGATCGCGGCTACACGGTGGTGCCCGCGGTCGCGTCCTGACCCTCAATTCTTCGGGGTGCCGGCGCGATTAAGTTCGCGGTGACAAAGCGCGACGGCGGTCACATACTGGAGTCGGTCACTGTGCGTGGCCGGCTCTGATCGTCAGCGTGACAAGGGGGAACCGTCGATGGCCAGTGAGTTTCAGCGGCGCAAGGTGGCCGGGGTGTTCGGCGCGATGGACGCCGATCGGAACGGCTATCTCGAGGAGTCCGACTTCGAGACGTTGACCGAGCGCTGGGTGGGACTGCGCGGGTGGGAGCCGGGGACCGCGGACTACGAGCGGATGCGGACGATCATGATGGGCTGGTGGTCGGCGATCTCGACCATGTCCGGCGCCGACGACGCCGGCAAGGTGTCGCTCGACGAGCTGATGACCGTGGTCGACCAGCTGCCGGCGATGGACGAGGCGGTCTACGGGACGGCGGACGCGATGTTCGACGCGATCGACCAGAACGGCGACGACCGGATCGCGCTGGCCGAGCACAAGCAGGTCGTGTACGCGTGGAAGGGGTCCGATGACGGCATCGAGGAGGTCTTCCCGCAGCTCGACCTGAACGGCGACGGCCACCTCTCGCGGACCGAGTTCCGCGAGCTGTGGTCGGGCTTCTGGCGCGGCGACGACCCGAAGTCGCCGTCGCAATGGGTGTTCGGGCCGTACTGACGTTCAGGTCTTGTCGCGGAGGCGGTGGAGTTCTGCGCGGGCGTGGGTGACGCGGGGAGTCTCGGCGCCTTGGGCCGCGGCGATCTCCTTGGCCAGGTCGTTGGTGGCCTCGATCAGGTGCCTGGCCTTCCGCCGGCCGTGGAGGTGTTTGCGGTACCTCTTGCGGTCCTTGCGGAAGCCGCTGACGGCGTCGAGCAGTGCTGGATCGTCGACCTCAGGGGTGAGCAGGGCGCGGATCCAGGTGCGCTCCTGGCGGGCGGCGTGGCGAAGTACCCAGAAAAGGAAGGCGAGCTCGACCGCCGCGATCACGAACGGGAGGATCGCCGACCAGACGCCACCATTGCTGAGGCCGGTCATGTCGTCCCAGGCGAAGTGGAACAGCATCGCGGTCAGCATGGTGAGCACGCCGCGCACGGTGTTGCGTTCGCCGCGAGTGCGGCCGAGCGCCCACATCAGGCCGGCGCAGAAGATCGCGCTGAACAGAGCGTGCGACACGATTCCGGCGGCGCCGCGGACCAGGAAGACCTGCAGCGACGTGCCGAACTGGTCGACGCCGAAGACCTGGCTGGCGCCGTTGTAGACGTACAGGACATCCTCGAAGACCTGGAACCCGAGGCCGATGAAGGCGCCGATGATGAAGCCGTCGTAGGCGCTGCGGACCAGCCGTGGCGCCAGCCCGATGAGCAGGACCAGGCCGAGCGCCTTGCCCCATTCCTCGTTGATCGGCGCGGTCAGCCCGGCGCTCCAGTCGGCGGCGAACGAGGTACCACCGACCTTCGCCCAGATCGCCTGCAACGCCGTGTTGGCCGGTAGCGCGATCCAGAAGGTCGCCGCGATTCCGCCCCAGACGAAGCCGGTGAGCAGCAGCCCGGCGGGTTGGGCGGTGAAGCGGTTGTGGTGGCGCAGGAGCAACAGCCACGGTACGAGGTACAGGCCGAAGAGGACGACGCCTCCGGCCAGCGCCGGGGCGTAGAAGGGCGCGCCGGCACCGAAGTACCGGAGCATGGTCAGGAGGCCGCCACCCACGCCGAGCAGGTAGACCCAGAAGGCGAGGTTGTGCGGCTGCAGGAACCGGTACGGCAGGCCCCAACCGGACTGCTCGATCGCGTCGAGCTGCGCTGCCCGAACCTGCTCTACTCGTTCCTGCGGCACGGCCGTCATCGCGCCGCCCCCGGCTTGATGCTGAGCAACAAGGCGCTCACTTCGTGCTGGTACTGCTCCAGCTGACCCGCCGCCGTCCGGACCCGGACCAGCAGCGCGGGCGCCGAGCTGACGGCCTGGCTGTCACCGACGGCCATCTTGAACGCGACGTCGACCCCGTCGCCGGTCGGCCCGGTCCGGGTCTCGACCACACCGACCAGGCCCGAGTCGGTCCTCAGCGTGCCCTCGCCGGACGGGATCTGGGGCGAATCACCTTGCGACCGCCGGACCTGTTGCAGGAAGGCGGCCGCGCTGCCGTCGTACGTCGTACCGATCAGCTCGATCCGCGCGCCCCCGGAGACCAGCAGCACCTGGAGACTCGTCGCGCTCGCTCCGGCGCCGCCGGTCAGCGTGCCGTTCTCGAGCTGCCACCCGACGGGCGGGACCGCGGTCGCGCCTCCACCCAGGTCGAGTACCTGGCCGGCTTGGATCTCGTTGCGCCACGGAATCGCCGCGTTGAGCCCCTGCAGACCGTAGATCAGCACCAGCGCCACGCCGAGCGCGATCAACGCGGGCTTGAAGGTCCGGCGGTCGAGTCCGAACAACCGATGCTCGACCGGCACCCAACCCTGCGGCTCCGTACCTACCGTCATCGAAGCTCCATTCGTCCATCCGGCGTGGTCTGGGCGTAATCGACAGCCTAGATGCTGTTCGCCACGCCTCCGGGCCGGTTGGGGCTTGTGTCGTGGGGTACGGATGGCAGGGTGCTAGTTGCGGAGCGATACAGGGTGGGTAGTTCACTGGGGCGTGGCGGTATGGGGGAGGTCTTCCGTGCCGTGGACGAGCAGTTGGGGCGGCCGGTCGCGGTCAAGTTGATGCTGCCCACCGATCGCGATCCCCGCGCGGTAGAGCGCTTTCATCGGGAGGCACGGTCTGCCGCGCAGCTGAACGATCCGCACGTTGTCGCCGTCTACGACTTCGGCCAGGAGGGTGACCAGTTCTACCTGGTGATGGAGTTGGTCGAGGGCGGGACGGTGGCGTCGGAGCTTGCCGAGCACGGTCCGTTGCCGAAGGATCGGGCGATCGACATCGTCGAGCAGGCTGCCGTCGGGCTGGCCGCGGCGCATCGCGCGAACGTCGTCCACCGCGACGTGAAGCCAGGCAATCTGCTGCTGGCTCCTGGCGGGATGGTGAAGGTCGCGGACTTCGGGATCGCGCACCAGTCCGATACTGGCGCGACCGCGCTGACCGCTACCGGTCAGCTGATCGGCAGCGCGCTCTACTTGGCGCCCGAGCGCGCCAAGGGTGGGCAGGCCGGCAAGCCGTCCGATGTGTATTCGCTGGGCTGTGTGCTCTATCAATTGCTGACCGGTCAGCCGCCTTTCTCGGCTGAACACCCGGCGGCGCTTCTCTACCAGCACGTCGACGCCGCACCGCCGCTGCCGAGCGCGACCCGTCCCGAACTCGCCGGTGGCCTCGAGGCTGAGCTGCTCCGGATGCTCGCCAAGGACCCCGCCGAGCGGCCGACCGCCGAGGCGATCGCGGCTGGTTCGCTCCGAACAGCGTCGCTTGCGACCACACCTCTTGCGACCACACCTCTTGCGACCGCACCGGTGGTCGCTGCGGGGCCGGTTGAGACCACACCACTAGTGCCTGTGAGCGACACGCCGCCTGCTCGGCCCGGGCGGAAGAAGGCTTTGCTCGCTGGCGCTGGAGCCCTCGTCGCTGTCGCGGCCGCGGTACTGGTCGGAGTCATCCTCAACAACAACGACCCGAAGGCGCCGACAACGGATATCGGCCCCGGACCAGGAGTCGTCTCCAGTACGCCGGACACAACCGCTACCTCCAGCTCAGAGGCAAGCCAGCCCAGCCAGCCGACTCGCCGCACCTCGACCCAGCCCTCCCAGACGCCGTCCAGCTCGAACACGCCGCCGCCCTCGTCCACTCCGACGACAAGCGCGCCGACACCAACGCCGACACCGAGTAAGCCGACGCAGAGCCCCACACCCACCGCGACGACCACCACCCCACCGACAACCGCCCCGTCGAGCACGCCGCCCACCGAGCCCCCGTCGAGCCCTCCTCCGTCAGGCACGCCGTCACCAGACGCCCAGTAATGCGTTAGGCCGCGCACCCATCCACCTGCGAGGCAGCCCCGAATGCCTCTCGACTGTGCTTGTGATCTGGATCACAGCATCTGCGACTGAGTCGCAGTTGGACGCGCAGTCCACAGAGGGAAGGGACAGACATGAGTGACGCAACACGTCGCGGATTCCTGGTGTTCGCGGGGGCGGGGACCGCGGCCGCGGTCGGCGCGGTCGCCGCGCCGAAGATCTTCGGCGACAAGTCCGCCGACGCCGCGACCCAGCTCGAGGCGGCGGACCTGGCGAACGCCGAGTCGTTCGTCGTGCACGTCAAGGACGTCAAGAAGGGCGAGCTGACGATCCTGGTCGGCGAGCGCGAGGTATCGATCATCGATCGCGAGCTGGCCACCCGGCTGGCCGGCGTGACGACGGCCTGAGGAGAGGGACCATGTCTTCCCATCGCGAAGCACCGGAGATCTCCAAGGACCCGGTCGCCGACAACACCGACGTGTATGCGTTCGTCAGCCCGGACAAGCCGGACACGGTCACGTTGATCGCCAACTTCATCCCGTTCCAGAACCCGTTCGGCGGGCCGAACTTCTACGAGTTCGGCGACGACGTGCTCTACCAGATTCACATCTCCAACGCTGGTACCGGCAAGGCGGACATCAGCTACCAGTTCCGCTTCCACGCCGAGATCCGGAACAAGAAGACGTTCCTGTACAACACCGGTCCGATCACCTCGATCAAGGACAAGACCTGGAACCGGCCGCAGTACTACTCGGTCACCCGGGTCGAGCACGGCCGGTCGCGGATCCTGGCGCGCGATCTGGCCGCGCCGCCGGTCAACGTCGGCGTTCGCAGTACGCCGAACTACGCCAAGCTCGCGGGTGAGGCGATCCACACGATCGGCAAGGATCGCAAGGTGTTCGCCGGTCAGCGGGCGGACGGGTTCTTCGCCGATCTCGGTTCGATCTTCGATCTGGGCACGTTGCGGCCGTTCCAGGCGGCGCACCTGATCCCGTCCGCTGCTGCGATGGGTGTCAACGGGTTGCAGGGGTCGAACGTGCACACGATCGCGCTCCAGGTGCCGATCACCGACCTGACTCGGGACGGTAAGAAGCCGAAGGACGTGATGGACGTCAAGTCCGTCATCGGCGTCTATGCGACCGCGAGTCGTCAGCAGTCGAAGATCTTCGACGATCTACTCGGGATCTCGACCTGGCACGGTCCGCACAAGCAGGTGTCGCGGCTCGGGAACCCCTTGTTCAACGAGGTGATCGTGCCGATGGCGGAGAAGGACAAGTGGAACAGCCGGCCGCCGTCGGAGGACAAGAAGTACGCGCAGTACGTGACCAAGCCGGAACTGGCCGGTCTGCTGCCGGTGCTCTACCCGGGTGTCTTCCCGAACCTGGCGGCCTACAAGAAGCCGCGCGCTGATCTGGCCGCGATTCTGCTGACCGGGATCCCGAAGGGCGTCGTACCGGGGTTCCAGAACTACACCGGGCCGGTGCAGGCGGACATGCTGCGGCTGAACGTCGCGGTGCCGCCGTCGAAGTCGCCGAATCCGCTCGGGCTGGTGGCTGGTGACGCGGCCGGTTTCCCCAACGGGCGCAGGGTTTTCGACGATGTCGTCACGGTCGAGATCCGGGCGGTCGCGGGGTTGACGATTCCGTTGGTGGATCCGTCGTTCACGCCTGACGGGGCTGCTTCGGCGGTCCAGGACGGGACTTCGAACACGAACTCCGCCTACCTCAAGGTGTTCCCGTACCTCGGTACGCCGGGTGGTGGCTACCAGAGCAAGCCCGGCGTACCGGCCGCGTCATGACCGGGCCGCTGACCAACGCTGAGGAGAACCCACACGCCGGCAAAGGCTCGTCGGTCCTGCTCGACATCGGCGACGGCGTCGGCGCGATCGTGCTGACGATGCCGCCCGAGTTGGAGGACGCCGAGATCGAACGCCGCCCGATCGGCGGGTCCGAGGAGGCCCACCAACCTGCCCATGGACATGGCCACGGGCATGGCCATGGGCACGGCTTTCCGCACGTGGCCGTTGTTCCGCGGCCATCGCCGGACGGCCAGCTGGTCCACTCGGCGGTCTTCTTCGACGTCCCCGAAGGCAGCTACGAGCTGTACCTGCTGCCCGACGGACCCGTCCAACTGAAGGTCGAGGTGGCCGGCGGCCACGTCACAGAGGCGGACTGGCTGAGCTGAACCGAAGGACCGTCGGGATGGGACAGGGGCCCACCCCGGCGGTTCGGCGTCAGCGGGCGATACCGACTTGCGGCTATTCGCTTGCTTCTTCTCGGAGCTTCTTCTGCAAGGCGTCCTTGTCGAGTGAGGACACGCCTGAGATGTCGGCGTTGCGGGCCTGCTGCAGCAGTTCGGCGCGGGTGATGTCGTCCGGCTGGTCGCCGAGATGTTCCTTGCGGCTGGCGGCGAAGGCTTCGGCCAGCTCGAGCCTGCGCTTCTCGCTCAGCTTGGCGCGGATCCCGGGAAGGACGCTACTCTCTTCCTCGTTGACGTGGTGGCTGACCGCGTCTACGAGGTCCTGGAGGACCTTGTCGAAGGCGGCGGAGTCCGGGTCGGTCGCCGCCAGTTTCGCCAGCAACTGGTCGGCCTCGACATGCTCCTCCTGGCTGTGCGCGACGTCATCGGCTTCGTCGGCCTCGGCGGCGGCCGCCGGGTAGACGACGGATTCCTCGGCGCGGCTGTGCGCGGACAGCAGGGTCGTCAGCACAGGTACCAGACCCTTGCGCTTCTCGGGGTGGTCCTTCAACTCGTCGAACAGCCGCTCGACCTCACGGTGGTCCTGCATGATCAGATCGACGACATCGGCAGTCATGCCACTTCCCCTTCACTGTGTCGCGCCCCTGGCGGCGTGACTCCGCCGCCCCGGTACCCGGCTGGAAACCGAGTACGCCGATCAGCCCTGCGACTGAGTGCGGGTTCGAGCCTCGTGCGTGCTCCTCAGCCAGCCGGCGAAGGCTTCGAGGTTCTTGACGTGGTCGCGGGTGACGTCGATGTGCCGAAGCCGTTGGCGCGCTTGGATTCTGACCGACGGCGGGCCGAAGGCGAGATAGCGCAGTACCGGGGAGGTCGGCCGCAGGGTGATGTCCTGGATGTCGGCCCAAGCGATCCGATGCTGTCCGAGGGCGATGCCGTCCGGGCCGATCGTCAGTCTCGACCGGCCGGTGAAGATGCCGTAGTACAGGCGGACCGCACCAGCCACGTACACGGCCAGTCCTGCCACGCAAAGGTGGCAGGCGAACCGCGCGTAGTCCGTCATCGGATCGTCTCCGCCGGCGACCAGCAAGTAGGCAATCCAGCCGCCGAACAGCACGGTACCGCTCAGGTAGAAGACCCGCCGCGGACGCCGGACAGCGATCTCAGCCGTCTCGACGCCCGCCAGTGGCCGCGACCAGTCTTCTCTCTGGACGTGGTTGATCACACCGCAACGTACAACGAACCTCAGGTCAGCCGATGGAGGGGCCGAGGCCCAGGGATTGGGGGGTGCTGGAGTCGGGGGAGGGTTGGTGGAGGCCTTCGTCGAGGGGGCCGAACTCGGTCATAAGGGCTGCGCTGCCGCCCCAGGCTGTCTGCTCCTCGGCGATCATCGCGTTGGTGGTGAGAAGGAGGCCGGCGACCGAGGCGCCGTTCTGGAGGGCTGATCTGGCGACTCGGAGGGGATCGACGATGCCCATCTCGAGCATGTTGCCGTAGCGGCCGTCGAGGGCGTCGAAGCCGTCGTCGGTGCCGAGCTGGCTGATCCGCTCCAGCACCTCCTCGCCGTTGTAGCCGGCGTTCGTGGCGATCAGGTACGCCGGTTCGCGCAGTGCCCGCCGGACGATCTCCACGCCGATCGCGTAGTCGTCCTTGACCTCCAGATCGTCGAGCGCCGACGCGGCGTGCAGGATCGCCACCCCACCACCGGCCACGATCCCTTCGGCCATCGCGGCTCGAGTCGCCGAGAGCGCGTCCTCGACCCGGTGCTGGAGTTCCTTCAACTCGGCCGGCGTCGGCGCACCGACCGAGATCACCGCGACCTTGCCCGACAATGCGCCGATCCGTTCGGTCAGTACGTCCTCGTCGATCCCGAAGGCGGCCCGGTCGAGCTCGGCCCGGAGCTGGGCCAGCCGGAACTCGACATCCTTCTCGTGGCCGGGGGAGGCGACGATCGCAGTCCGGTCGGCGGTGACCCGGACCTGGATCGCCCGGCCGAGCCGGTCGACGTCCATGTTCTCCAGGCTGAACCCCGAGTGCTTGCTGAGCACCGCGCCACCGGTGATCGCGGCGATGTCCTCCAGCTTGTGCAGCCGCCGGTCGCCGAACCCGGGCGCCCGCACCCCGATGCACTGGAAGTGCCCGTTGATGTGGTTGTGCACCAGCATGCTGAGCGCGGTGCCTTCGAGGCTCTCGGCGATGATCACCAGCGGTTTCGGATCCCGCATCACCTTCTCGAGCAGCGGCATCAGCTCCTGCACCTTGGTGATCTTCTCGCTGCAGAGCAGGATGTACGGGTCGTCGACGACCGCCTGGAGGCTGCCCGGGTCGGTCACCATGTACGGCGACAGATACCCGTTGTCGAACTCGAACCCCTCGACGAAGTCGACCCGGATCCCGTGCTCGGCCGACTCCTCGACGGTCACGATGCCGCCGTCGCCGACCGAGTGCAGCGCCTTCGCGATCACCGCCCCGACCATGTTGTCGTCGTTGGCCGAGATCGCCGCCACCCGGGCGAAGTCCAGTTCGGTGGCGACCGGGTACGCCACCTGGCGCAGCCGTTCGACCAGCCGGGCCACGGCGAGGTCGATACCGCGTTTGATCAGCACCGGGTTGCCGCCGGAACCGATCGCGGCCATCCCCTCCCGGACGATCGCGTGCGCCAGTACCGTCGCGGTGGTGGTGCCGTCGCCGACGATGTCGTTGGTCTTGATCGCGGCTTCCTTGACCAGCTGGGCGCCCATGTTCTCGAACTGGTCCTTGAGATAGATCTCGCGGGCGATCGTGACGCCGTCGTTGGTGACGACGGGCGAGCCGGTGATCTTCTCCAGTACGACGTTGCGGCCCTTCGGCCCGAGCGTCGAGCTGACCGCCTCCGACAGTTGCTCGACCCCTCTCAGCATCAGTTCACGCGCCTGTGCACCGAATCGCAGTTCCTTGGCCATCGTTCCCTCCTCAGTACGTGCCCGGTCAGGGCGAACGGTGTGTGGGTGCGCTACGGAACGAGGATCGCCCGGCCTCGCACCCGGCCCGCATCGAGATCCGCGACCGCCTCCGCGGCGGCCTCCAACGGGTAGGTCCTGGTGTGCAGGGTGACCTTGCCGGCCTGGGCGAGCGCCATCAGCTCGGCCAGCTCGTTGAACGTGCCGACGATGTTGCCGACGACGTTGCGTTCGGTGGAGATGACGTCCAGGGTGGGGATCCGCAGCTCGCCGCCGTACCCGATCACGTAGTACGAACCGGCCGGCCGGGTCATCGCGAAGCCGTCCTGCTCCGCGCCCTGCTCGGCGACGAAGTCCAGTACGACGTGAGCGCCGGCGCCACCGGTCAGCTCCTGGACCGCCTGTACCTGGTTGCCATCAGCAACGACCGTGTGATCGGCGCCGAGCTGCTCGGCGAGCTTGAGCGCCTCGGGATTGCGATCCACCACGATGATGTTGGTGGCGGTCAGCGCGGACAGGCACTGGATGCCGATGTGGCCGAGCCCGCCGGCCCCGATCAGCACACAGGTCGTACCGGGGTACAGCAGCGGAATCGCCTTGCGCACCGCGTGGTACGCCGTGATGCCCGCGTCGGCCAATGCCGCGACGTCCTTGGGCTGCGTACTCGGATCGAGCTTCACGCACGCCCGAGCCGACGTCAGCAGGTACTCCGCCATGCCACCGTCGCTGTCGAGCCCGGGGAAGCTGCTGTTCTCGCAGTGCATGTCGTCGCCGGCCCGGCAGGCGTGGCAGAGCCCGCACGTCGGGGTCGGGTGGAGGATCACCGTGTCGCCGACCTGGACGTTGGTGACGGCGGCGCCGATCTCGTGCACCCAGCCGGCGTTCTCGTGCCCGATCGTGTAGGGCAGGGTCGGCTGCATCGCGTCGGCCCACTGCCCTTCGATGATGTGCAGGTCGGTGCGGCACACTCCGGCGCCGCCGATCTTGACGATCACGTCCAGCGGGCCGCTGATCTTCGGCTCGGGAACGTCCTCGACCACTGGTTGCTGGTGGTACCCGTGCAGCCGGACAGCTTTCATGGTGCTCCCTCCTCGCCGGCTCCAGCGCCGGTGTACCGGTGCTGGAGCATTCCCCTACAGATCCCGGTGTTGGCCTCGATCCCGGTCTGGGTCAGCCGGGCCAGGCCCAGGTACTTCGGTGCGCCGGCCGCGGCCACCGGCGTACCACCGGGGTCGACGAGCAGCGGCGCGGAGTCGTCAGTACGCAGCCCGAGCTCGTCCCGCCGGCGTCTGAGCCGGTCGAGGTCGGCCGACGGGGGTACGTCGCCCAGTGTCAGCCGGGACAGCTCCGCCGGATCGGTGCCTGCAGCAACCAATGGCCGGCACACCTGATGGGTGCCGGCCAGCATCGCCTTGGACACGAAGGCGCGCCGCAACTCGTCCAGCTCGGCCGCCGCCTCGCCGTCGAAGGCCGCCACGAAACCGGCCCGGGCGGCGACGCCGGCGTTGATCTGGTCGGCCGCGAAGTGGTCCTCCAGCGCCACGTCGACCGTCCGCACCTCGGGCAGCGCCGCCAGTACGTCGTACGCGTCGGCGACCATCAGGAAGGCGAAGTTCGGCGCGCAGAAGTAGGTCGGCAGCCGGAGCCGGACGACAACGTCACCGGCCGCCGAGACATGACAGGACGCGACGAACCCGAGCGTGGTGATCGGCTCGTCCAGCTCCGGATCGCGGACAAGGTCCAGGGCGCTCAGCACCCTGGACCTCTCAGCTGTTGCCGTCATTACTGGGTGACCAGCTTCGCGTCGTCCTGCGCCGCCGGAGTGGCCTCCTTGAGCTGCAACTCGCCCGGCACCTTGATGTCGTACAGCTTCGCCGCGTTCAGCCCGAGGATCTTCTTCTTGCCCTCGACCCCGAGCCGTGGATAGTCGGCGAACTCCGGCGCGTCCGGGAACTCCCAGTCGACGAAGCCCTCGATCTGCCACTTCGGTTCCCAGATGCCGTAGTCGCTGCCGAACGTCATCTTGTCCTCGCCGACCCAGAACAGCAGCTCGCCCATCACCTTCGCGAAGAAGTGCGGCCGGGCCGCCATCAGGCCGCCGATCACCACCGACAGACCGGCGTAGACGTTGGGCTCCTGGGTCGCCATGAAGCAGAAGTCCTCGATCCGCGGCAGCCCGACGTGCTCGACGATGAAGTTGAGCTCGGGGAAGTCGGTCGCGGCATGATCCACGTCGGAGACGTCGAACGCGTCCTTGTCCAGCGGCCAGATGGTGGGGCCCTTGTGGACGTGGATGTTCTTGATCCCGTACTCCTGGGCCTTCTCCAGGTACCGGTACGCCGCCGGGTCGGTCAGCTTGTAGCCGCGCGAGCCGTTGTTCCACTCGGCGGTGTAGAGCTTGACGCCGATGGAGCCGTACCGGTCGATGTTGGCCTTCAGCTCGACCAGGCCGTTGTCGCCGTCGCGCGGATCGAACCGGGTGTTCAGCACGAACATGCCGGGATGCTTCTCACCCAGGCCGGCGTTCTTCTCGGTGGTGTTGAAGCCCTCCTTGTACCACTCCTTCAGGTACGTCGGCTGGAAGACCGCGACGTCCACGTAGCCGTCCTCGAAGACGTCCTTCATCAGGTCGTCCTCGGTGTAGCTCATGAACTTCTCGATCGTCCAGTGGGTCTCCTTGGGGGCCAGGCTCTGGTAGGCGTGGAAGCACTCGATCCAGCCCTTGGCGTACTGCTCGGCACCCGGCACCCAGTTGTCCGGCCCCGCGTTCCAGTAGTGCATGTGGCTGTCGACCACGAAGTACTTCTCGCCGTTCTTCTCGTACACGGTCGCCTCCCGACGAATATCAGTGCGCGGTCAGGTCGAAGCCGATGTACTCGGCAGCGTCCTCGGGGTTGGCGAACATGATCGTGCGGTCGTCGAGGTGGATCATCCGGCCGTAGTGGGTGGACATGTTCTCCTCGAACTGGGCCGCGTCGAAGGAGCCTTCCTCCTCGCCCAGCGCCTCGGAGATCTCGTCGTAGACGACCTCCATCTTGCCGACCGCGTCGACCCGGATCATCGACGGCAGCGGCGTCACGGTGACGTTCTCCTTGCCGCTCATCACCTCGGCCATCACCGCGCCGACCTGGTTGTTCATCAGCGTGAAGCCGCACCGGTTGGACGGGGTGTTGTCGGACTTGAACGGGCTCTCTGCGGTGGTGAAGGTGGTGCTCACAGTCCCAGCTCCTTGGGCTCCTCGAGGCCCAACCCGACGACGATGCCGCGGAAGCGGCTCTTCGCCCAGTCCAGCCCGTCCTCGAATCGTGGCGGCTTGCTGTCCGGCTGCGACCACAGCGGCTGCAGCTTGCGGGCCGCGCCGATCGACTTCTCGGTCCAGTCGGCCAGCCAGTCCTGCAGGATCGCCTTGTTGTGGTCGGCGAACTCCTTGTCGTTGGTGAGCAGCTCGAACATCGCCTTGGTGTAGCGCAGGTCGCGTTCGGCGAAGTCGTACTCCTCGGCGCCGATCACCGTCGGCGTCACGAAGTCGCCGTTGCCGGGCGCCGCTTGCTGGACCAGGTGGCTGCGGAACAGCTCGCCGACCAGCGGCTCGAAGATGATGTTGGCGGCGAAGATCGCCTCGCACCAGTCGTCGATCCCGGTCAGTTGCTCGGCGACCTCGTGGACGCCTTGCCAGGCCGGGTCGGAGTTCCAGGTGTCCAGGTGCGCCTTGCCGTCGAAGCCCTCGATCTCCTCGCTCAGCGTGAGGTTGTACAGCGCGAGGTCCTGGGCGGACCGGATCCGGTGCATGCTGTTCACCGAGATCGCGTTGTTGTGCATGTTGGTGGGCGCCCGCCGGTTCGCGTTCGCGAACAGGTACAGGCCGAGCCCGTGGTCGACGTGCATCCAGGCGCCGACGTGCTGCTCGACGAACCGGATCCAGTTCGGGTTCCACTGCTCGAAGGCCTTGGACTGCCGGGCCGCCTCGACGTTCTGGGTGATCTGCCGGACGACGTTCGAGTTGTACCGGTAGAGCGTCATCTCCCATTCTTCATTGGGATCGCGGAACTCGTGCCAGCCGGTGGCCGGCCACTCCTTGACGATCATGCCGCCGGTGCCCGGCCCGCGCTGGGGTGACGGAACGTCCGAACCCCAGGCCTTCAGCGCGGTCCAGTCCAGCGGGTAGCCGCCGCGGCCGTCGGCGAAGCCGTACAGCCAGCCCTGCGTCAGATAGTGCCGCGGGTCCG
This sequence comes from Kribbella sp. NBC_00382, assembly GCF_036067295.1. Taxonomy (NCBI): domain Bacteria; kingdom Bacillati; phylum Actinomycetota; class Actinomycetes; order Propionibacteriales; family Kribbellaceae; genus Kribbella; species Kribbella sp. NBC_00382. The sequence continues at coordinate 7,154,176 of NZ_CP107954.1, read as the reverse complement.
GCTGGACGTCGACCGTGACGTCCTCGTAGTGGCTCTGTTTGCGCTTCTGCGGGGTGTAGTAGTTGTACCGGCGGGCCGTCGAGTCCGGGAAGACCTTGGCACCGGCCTCGGCGTCGGTGAAGACCGGCTGCGGCACACTGCGTGCCTGCGGGGAGTCCTGTGTGGTCGTCATCTGGCTTCTGCCTCCAGCGCCTCGGGATCACCGGCGTCGCCGGTGGTGGTGAACTTGTCGTAGAAGATGCGCTTCTGCGCGACCCCCAGCCGTTCCAGCAGGGGGAGCGCGGCCTCGACCATCGGCGGCGGGCCGCAGACATAGGCGTCGGCGCCGGCGAGGCCTTTCTCGTAGCGGGCGACGACATCGGTGATGAGCCCGACCTCGCCGTCCCAGTCGTCGTCGGCGGCCGGCTCGGACAACGCCGGCAGGTAGCGGAAGTTCGGCAAGGTGGCTGCCAGGGACCGCAGCTCCTCGTCGAAGCACAGGTCGCGCTTGCCCCGCGCGCCGTAGTAGAAGGTGGTCGGCCGGTCGATCGCCCGCTCGGCCATCGACCGCAGCAGCGACAGGATCGGGGCCATCCCCGCCCCGCCGCCGAGGAACACCAGTGGGGCGCCGGGGTTGTCGCGCAGGGTGAAGACCCCGAACGGCCCGGTCAGCTCCAGTTGGTCGCCGACCGAGACCCGCTCGTCGAGGTACGACGAGAACAGTCCGCCCGGGTAGATCTTGATCACGAACTCGAGCTGTCCACCGTCGCGGCTCGAGGTGTTCGCCATCGAGAACGACCGGGTGGCTTCGGTTCCCGGCACGGTGATGTCGACGTACTGGCCGGGGAAGTACTTGAGTTCGCCGGGCTCCAGCAGGCGGAGTACCAGGTGCCGCATGTCGTGGGTGACCGCGTTGTTGGCGACCACCACGGCGATCGCCTCCTGGATCGGCAGGCCGGACCGGATCATGTCCGCGTCGTAGTTGAGCAGCTCGATCGTCAGGTCCTCGTAGGCATGCGCCCGGCACAGCAGCGTGAAGCCCTCGTCCAGCTCGTAGTCCGGCAACGCGAACGTCGAGTACCGGTCGAGCTCGATGTCGTCACCGTCGAGGACGAACGACTTGCAGGAGGAACACTGGCCCTCCTTGCAGCCGTGCATCAGCATCACGCCCTGCTCGGCCGCGGCCCGCAGGATCGTCTGCTCCTCGTCGACCTCGATCTCGATGCCGACCGGCTCGAACCGTACGACGTGCTTGTCGCCCATGGCTCCTCGCAAGCTGCACAGACCGGACAGTGGACCTGGGGGAGGGCGAGGGGCGCCCGCCCTCCCACGGCCTTGGGTCAGTTGTCCTTCGGTGCCCGTCCAGCAGGGCCACCGCGTACGTACCGGGCCGCGAACGCGGTCCGCTCGGCATCGCCCATCTCGTTCAGCAGCACGTTCGGGCTCTGCAGCGGGGGACAGCGCCGCAGATGGTCGAGCGTCCACATCTTGTCCGGGTTCAGGTCGAGATGCGGCTGCGCGACCATGGTCTTGCCGTCATCACGGACGAAGCCCATGTCGGAGACCACGTCGGCCCAGTTCCAGCCGTGGTACAGGGTCTCCCACTCGCGGTGGCCGATCAGCTTGCCCATGTTCGGCGTCTGCCGGCCCTGGAACGTCGGCCGGAAGGCGGTCTCGTCGGTCCACTTGCACATCTCGTGGCAGTACGTCCGCCACTGACCGTCGACCTTGCCCATCACCATGTCCTCACGGACCAGGCACGGCACCATGCAGGTCCAGCAGCGGTGTGGGTACTCGTAGTCGACGTCCTCGAAGACGATCGGCTTGTGCCCGTTCGGGGTGGACAGCCGGTTGTAGTTCTCCCACCAGGCGCCGTACTTGTCGTACCAGCCCGGGTACTTGAACTCGAACCACTCGAAGTCCTTGTCCGTCATCGGGTCGATCCGCCAGTAGTTGGCGAGCCAGCCGGTGGCGAAGAACTGGGCGACCTCGTGCACGTAGCCCTTGTTCCAGATCTGGTTCCAGGACTCCTCGATCAGGTCGTGCGGGATCTCCAGCCCGTACTTCTCCAGCGGCACCAGGTAGCTGCGGTAGTAGTCGTCGTAGATCCACCGACGCCACATCTCCGCGTAGCTCTCCCGGTCCTTGCGGCGGTCCTTCGTGCCGTACTCGATGAAGGTGCCGATCGCGGCGTCGACGACGCGGTGGTTGTTCCACCAGGCGTACCGCAGGTCGCGGGCCAGCAACTGGTGGTTCTGCTCGTCGGCCAGCGCCATCAGCAGCGTCGCGTAGCCGTTGCTGATGTGCCGGGACTCGTCGGACTGGACCGAGTGGAACACCGTCGGCAGCAGGTAGTCGCCGTTCGCGGCCGCTTCGGCCGGCATCGCGACGAACAGCGTGTTGGTGAAGGCGGTCTCGGCCACGATCGTGAGGTAGATACTGGCCGCGGTGATCGCGTCACCGGTGATGAAGCCTTCCGCGAACTGCCGGCCGATGGTGCCGCAGTAGTCGCTCTGGAAGTTGCGCAGACTGGAGTTGAAGCCCGCCGGGTCGATGTAGTTGTTCATGTACAGCCGCTTCAGGTTCTGCTGGATCGTCGAGTGCCGGACCTCGTCGATCATCTGGATCGCCTGACCGTTGTGCAGCTCCGGGTTCGGTACCGTCCGGAACAGCAGCGGCATCGCCCGGGCGGCCGAGATCTCCGGCAGCGGGATGATGCTCAGGAACAGTTTCTGCCACTCCAGCCAGCGTTCCTGCACCTGGCGGAACATGTTGCCGCGGATTGCACCGTCAGAGGCGCCGTAGACCCGGTGGTCCTTCTCCTCCTGCATCGGGAAGTACGACCGCAGGACCTGCTTGAGCGGGTCCTTCTTCTGCGCCTTCTGGAACGAGTAGTCGGTACCGTACTGGGAGACGGGCTCGTGGTAGGCAGGCTCCCAGGACAGTTCCTGGATCTTCTGGTGGGCCTTCGCCACACTCTGGCGACTCATGGCACTCCTCTATGGCTCGCTGTGGCCTGTGGCCTCTGGCCTGGCCCCCACCCCGTCGGGGCCGTGCGACGCGGGCAACCCCACGTCCTGCTTGCCTTTGCAGTACATCCCACCGGGTCCTCGACGAGAGGTCTCAAATTGAGACGCGCGTCCCCACCCCCTTCTTTCTCTTGCTTTTCAGCGGTCTCCGAAGACCGCCTCCCGGATCTGGGCGAGCTCCTCGGCCGCGTCCCGCAGGCTGCGCGAATCGCCTGGCGCAGCAGGCCGGATGCCCAGCGCCTCGAGCAACGCGGCGGCCGCCGCCCCGGGATCGCCGGCCGAGCCGAGTACCGGATGCAGCCCGGCCTCGACGAGCTGGTGGAAGACCGCATGCACGATCGTCCACGGGTTGTAGGTCTCATCGGTGGGAATCTGGTCGTCCATCCGCTGCCCCTTCCGCTCCCTACATCAGACTCCTCGCGCGCGCGTCCGGCTGTCTCAAATTGAGACAGCCGGATTCGCGGGCGCGGCTAGTCTGAAGGGAACGATGCCACCGGCGAGAGGGAGGCCTCGTCGTGGACGAACTCGAGACCGTGTCAGGGGACAGCGGCCGGACCGCCCATGCCCGGGTGAGTTTCCTGACCTTCGACGCCTTCCCGGTCGGCGATGTCCGCCGCCCGGTGCTGGCGTCCTGGGTGCGCTCGCGCCGCCGCAACCTGCCGGCTGACCGGATCGACCTGCCGTACATCTCGGATCCGGACCTCGACCAGCCGCTGACGCGGAGCGCGGACCCGGTGCTGATGCGGCTGCACGAACACCTGGACGGGCAGCCGATCAGCGTCATCCTCACCGAACGGGACGGCCTGGTACTCCGCCGGCTCACGTCCCACACCCAGTTGAGCCGACATCTCGATCGCGTCCACCTCGCGCCGGGCTTCAGCTACTCCGAGCAGTTCGCCGGCACGAACGGCATCGGCACGGCGCTCGAGCGCGGGGGCCCGATGCATGTGTTCGGGCACGAGCACTACGCGGAGGATCTGGAGGACCTGGCCTGCGCCGGCGTACCGATCAAGCACCCGATCAGCGGCAAGACGATCGGGGCCATCGACCTCACCTGCTGGCGCAAGGACGCCGGGTCGTTGCTGATCGCGCTGGCCAAGACGACCGCGGACCAGATCCGGGCCGCACTGATGCGGGACTGCTCGGCCCGCCAGCAGGAGCTCGTCGAGCAGTACCTGCAGGCCGGGCGCCGGAATGCGGACATGGTGCTCGCCTTCGACGGCGATCTCCTGGTGATGAACACGAACGCCCGCCGGAACCTCGACAACAGCGACCAGGCGGCGATCCTCGCGCACGGCTCCGAGATGCTGGCCGACGGCCGGACCGCCGTGGCGGTGGAGCTGCCCAGCGGCAGCCGGGTCCGGATCACCTGCCGTCCGGTGCCCGAAGGCGTCCGGACCAACGCGGCGGTACTTCAGATCAGCCCGCGAACGCCCGGCCTCGGCGTGATGGTGGTCAATACGAACCGGCCGCCACCACGCCCCGAGCTTCCCGGCATGGTCGGCAGAAGCGGTCCATGGCTTGCGTGCTGCCGGGATGTCGACAACGCCTATCGCGCCGGGCAATGGATCGTGCTCAGCGGCGAGGCGGGCACCGGCAAGGCAGCACTCGCCCGGGCCGCTCACCAGCAGAACAACCCGGCCGGCGCGATCGACGTGCTGGACGCGGCCGTACCGGTGAGCGACTTTGCAGCGGACGTCGAGGCAGAGCTGGCCGACGATACCGTTCAGGCGCTGGTGATTCGGCACACCGAGCGGCTCGCGCCGAAGCAGCTGGACGACCTGATCGGCGCGTTCTACAACGCGCGGGAACGCCGGCGATCAGATCCACCGTGGGTCGCGCTGACGCTGACCACCGCGGGCATCACCGAGCCCGACCTGGGCGAGTTGCTGCCACTGTTCCCACTCACCGTCACCGTGCCGCCGCTGCGTCACCATGCCGACGACATTCGCGAACTGGTCCCGTACTTCCTGAGCCAGCTGAGCCGCGATCTCCGGTGCTCGCCGGAGGCCCTGCACCAGCTCCTTCGCTCCGCGTGGCCGGGCAACACGACGGCGCTCCGTGGGGTCTTGAAGCAGATCGTCCAGCACCGCCGGCGTACCGGCGTCGTCGTGCTCGGCGACCTTCCGGCCGACCTGCAGGCGATCAGCCGGCGCAACCTGAGCCAGCTCGAGGCGCTCGAGCGCGACGCCATCATCCGCAGCCTGCTCGACAGCAACGGCAACCGTCGCGAGGCGGCGCGCGCCCTCGGGATGTCCCGGGCGACCATCTACCGGAAGATCCACGACTACGGGATCCGCTAGGCCGCGCTGGTCCGCCGATCGCGGAGTACCAGCGCGGGCTGGCGTCTGGAGCTTGGTCAGTCGCAGGTGTCGCAGATGCCGTTGGCCGGCGTCTGCATGTTGCACTTGGGGCACTTCTTGATCGGGCGCTCGGCGATGGCGGCCTTGCGAGCCCGAGCACGGGCGGCGCCCAGCTTCGACGGGATCATCGGGGTGCCGCCGCCGGCCGGGAGGCCGGTTGCCTCGAAGAGGCGGTAGATGGCCAGCCGCTCGTGGGAGGCGTGGACGTCCGGGTCCGGGGGAGTGGTACCGGTTGCTGCGCCGACGATGGCGGCGTAGCCGTCGAAGACGCTCTCGTCGGGGTTGACGCACAGCGCCGACAGCATCGGCTCACCGCGGCGCAGGCTCTCGGCGGAGACCTCGGCGAGAACCCCGCCGATCCACTGCCGGGTCGGCTGCTTGGTCCGGATACCGGTCAGGTCCTGGACACCGGCGGCGATGTCCTTGTGCTGGACGAGCGATTGGTACTTCTTGGCCGCGACGAGCAACATCTCCCGGGCGGCGCCCGCCCATTCGGTTCGTGCGGTGGCCATGCCGACATCGGAGACATCGCGCCAGGCGCGTTCCTCTACATCCGGCAGTTCGTGGTCAGGTGCGGCGACATCGAAAGTGGACACCATCGAAACCCTAACCGGCCGCCGCCGATCGGCGAAAACGTGGGTTCACGCAACGGCGTGTGACGGTGTCATAACATCGGGTCATGGTCATGTCCGAGGACGACGTCAGGGCCCAGCTCAGCACCCCTCTGGCCTCGCCGGCTTTCCCGCGCGGGCTGATGAAGGGGTTGGGAACCGCTCCGACCGAGGACGACGAGTGAGCGACGTCACTGGCCGGGTGCGCGCGGCGCTGGCCAATCCGATTCGCTCTGCGGCGGACGACCACTTCGACATTCATGCGGCGCTGGGGGAAGTACTGGCTGAGGTTGGGTTGACGGCTGCCGACTGTGGGGGGCGGGTTGAGTTTGTGGGGGCTGATCCGGTTGTGCCTAGTGCTGTAAGGCTGGGAGCGGCGCCGGCTGTTGGGTTGGTGGCTAAGTCGGTCGGGTTGGCTGCGTTGTGGCGGCATCGGGGTGGGGTGGGGCAGGACATCAGCATGGATCTGCGGAAGGCGCCGCATCGGCTGTGTCCGTTCTACGACAAGAAGTGGGAGTTGGTTAACGGGCTGCCACCAACGAATACCGCCGATCCGGGGAGTCCGTTGTCGCTGACCTTCTACCGGGCCGGCGACGGGCGGTGGGTGATGCCGCTCAACATCTATCCGAAGCTCAAGTCGAAGACGCTGAAGCTGTTGCGGACGTACGACGATGCGACGGCGATCGCCGCAGCTATCGCAAAGTGGAAGGCTGCCGATCTGGAGGAAGCCGGCGCCGACGCGGGCATCGTGATGCCGATGGTCCGTAGTACCGAGGAGTTCCTGGAGACCAAGCAGTATCAGGATGTCCTCGCCGACCTGCCGTTGATCGAGATCGAGAAGATCGGCGACTCTCCTCCCGAGCCGTTGCCTGCAGGCGCTCTCCAGCCGCTGGACGGCATCCGCGCACTCGGCCTCGGCCACGTCATCGCAGGCGCCGGAATCGGCCGCGCGCTGGCCCAGCACGGTGCCGACGCATTGAACCTTTGGCGCCCAACCGAGTGGGAGAATCCGGTCGTCTACCTGACCGCGAACGTCGGCGTACGGTCGGCCACCGTCGACTACGCCCGCAACCCAGCCGCGATGGCGACGGTCCGCGACCTGCTCCGGGGTGCCGACGTCTTCTACGCCAACCGGCGGCCAGGCCAGGTGTCCTCGCTCGGCCTGTCGCCGCAGCAGGCAGCCGCGATCCGGCCCGGCATCATCCACACCACGGTTTCGCTCCACGGCGAGGAAGGGCCGTGGTCGACGCGGGTCGGATTCGACCAGACCGCCGGCTGCGTCACCGGGATGATGACCCTGGAAGGCTCGGCCGACCAGCCGGTACTTCCGCACATCGGCGTCGTCAACGACTACCTGGTCCCATGGCTGGCGACCGCCGGGATATGCTCGGCCCTGATCCGCCGGGCGACCGAGGGCGGTTCGTACCGGGTGCACATCTCGCTGACCCGGATCGCGCTGTGGATCATCAGCATGGGCGTCTTCGACAAGAACTTCGCCCGCAGCATCGCCGGCACCGGCGTCGACCACGCCTACCTCGACCCGGACACCTTCACCGCCGAAACGCCGCTCGGCCTCTACCAGGGCGTCACCGACCAGGTGCGGATGTCCGCGACCCCTGGCGACTTCCGTACGATCCTCGTCCCCCGCGGCTCCGGCCGCCCCGAATGGCTCCCGACAGGACTGTGAAGATGACCGATATTCCAAAGCTCGTCACCGACCTCCGGGCCACCTTCGACTCCCGCGTGACCCGTCCGGTCGAGTGGCGCCGGGCGCAGCTCACGGCGCTGAAGACCATGCTCCTCGAGCAGGACAAAGACTTCGTCGACGCTCTGTACGCCGACCTCGGCAAGCCCGCCGAAGAGGCGCGCGGCACCGAACTGCAGTTCGTCATCAACGAGATCGACCACACGCTGGAGCACCTCGACGCCTGGCTCGCGCCGGAGCCGGCACCGCTCCCGGAGAAGCTGCAGCCTGGCAAAGCAGAGGTGATCCGTGAGCCGCTCGGCGTCGCGCTGGTGATCGGGCCGTGGAACTACCCGCTGCACCTCGCGCTCGCCCCACTGGTCGGGATCTTTGCCGCAGGCAACGTTGCGGTGGTGAAGCCGAGCGAGCTGTCGCCGACCGTGTCCGCGGCGATCGCGCGGCACCTACCGGCGTACCTGGATTCGTCTGCAGTGGGAGTCGTCGAAGGTGGCATCCCGGAGACCACCGCCCTTCTGGAGCAGCGTTTCGACCACATCTTCTACACCGGCAATGGTGCTGTCGGCGTGATCGTGATGACCGCCGCCGCGAAGCATCTGACCCCGGTCGCACTGGAGCTCGGCGGCAAGAGCCCGGTGATCGTCGATACCGACGTCGATCCCGTTCTGGTCGCAGGACGGCTGGTCCGGGCCAAGTACCTGAACGCCGGCCAGACCTGCGTCGCTCCCGACTACGTGCTGGCGATCGGCGACTCGGCTCCGCTCGAGGCGGCGCTGACCGATGAGGTACGCCGGAAGTTCGGTGACGACCCGTCGACGAGTAAGGACTACGGCCGGATCGTCAACGAGCGTCATTTCGACCGGCTCTCCGGATTGCTTGCCAGCGGCAAGGTTGTGGTCGGCGGCGAGACGGACAAGGCCGCGAAGTACATCGCCCCGACCGTGCTGACCGACGTTTCTCCGGACTCGCCGGTGATGGGCCAGGAGATCTTCGGCCCGATCCTGCCGATCCTGACCGTCGCGTCGCTGGACGAGGCGCTCGCCTTCATCCGCGACCGGGACAAGCCGCTCGCGCTCTACGCGTTCACCGAGTCCGACGAGACCAAGCAGCGCATCCTCGCCGAGACCTCCTCGGGCGCGGTCGGGTTCGGTCACCCGGTGGTCCACCTGACCGCGACCGACCTCCCGTTCGGCGGCGTCGGCGAGAGCGGCATGGGCCGGTACCACGGCAAGTACTCGATCGACACCTTCAGCCACCTGAAGGCCGTCCTCGACCGCCCGCTCGACTGACGCCTCCGCAGACGACGGCTACGCCGGATCGGCCGATCCGGAGTAGGTGCGACGCAGTCAGGAGGTTGACCTGGCGGCGTCCACGATCAGGTCCGCCACCCGGCAGCCGCCGTCGGGAAGATGAAGGACCCTTGGCATGAGGCCGGGTGTCGGTTCGGTTCTTGCAAAGATTGATCGAGATATTGCGTAGATGTGTCGGTGGCGTTACGGTCTGGCCACCATCGACTATCCGCCCCTGTCGAGAGCGAGCTGCGCATGTTCCGGTCAATCGAATCCTGGAGTCGGAAGGCTCGCGTCGGTGTACTCGCCGTCTGCAGCGCCGTGATCGCCGCCGGACTTGCCGTCTCGGCAACCGGGCCGGCCTGGGCCGCGGCGTCGGGCGGTGTCGGCGCGACCTTGCCGTACGTCGAAGTACAGGCCGAGAACTCGTCGACCAACGGCACCCTCATCGGCCCGAGCGCCGCGTACAACACGCTGGCGGCCGAGGCGTCCTACCGCAAGGCGGTGACGTTGCAAGGTACCGGGAAGTTCGTCGAGTTCACGACGCCGTCGGCGACCAACTCGATCGTCTTCCGCTACAGCATCCCGGACACCGGGGGAGGGTCGGTCTATACGCCGCAACTGTCGCTCTACGTCAACGGGACCAAGCAGCCGAACTTCACCCTGACCAACGCGTACAGCTGGTACTACGGCGGCTACCCGTTCACGAATACGCCGGGGAGCAACCCGCACCACTTCTACGACGAGGCCCACCGGCTGTTCCCGACCACCTATCCGGCCGGTACCAAGTTCAAGCTGCAGGTCGATGCCGAGGACACCGCGTCGTCGTACACGATCGACTTCGCCGACTTCGAGAACGTCGCGGGCGCCTTGTCCCAGCCGGCCGGTTCGGTCTCGGTGACCAGTGCAGGCGCGGACCCGACCGGCGCAGCCGACTCCACCAACGCGTTCAACTCGGCGATGACGCAGGCCGGATCCGGTGGCACCGTGTGGATCCCGCCGGGCACGTTCAAGATCCCGGGGCACCTGATCCTGAACAACATCACCTTCAAGGGTGCGGGCATGTGGCACTCGACCGTCGTCGGTGCGGCACCGGGTTTCTACGGCAACTACGCGCCCAATGCCAGCAGCGGCGTACACCTGTCGGACTTCGCGATCTTCGGCGACGTCCAGGAGCGCAACGACGGTGCTCAGGTGAACGGCATCGGCGGCGCGCTGAACAACTCGACCGTGGACCGGGTGTGGATCGAGCACGAGAAGGTCGGCGCCTGGATGGACGGCCCGTTCACCAACCTGGTGATGAGCGGGCTGCGGATCCGCAACGTGACCGCTGACGGCGTCAACTTCCACAACGGCGTCACGAACTCGAAGGTCACCAACAGCGATCTGCGCAACCTCGGCGACGACGGCCTGGCCACCTGGGCCGAGCAGAACGCAGACGCGAACGACTCGTTCGACCACAACACGGTGCAGTACCCGATCCTGGCCAACGGCATCGCCATCTACGGCGGCCACGACAACTTCGTCACCGACAACCGGGTGATCGACGCTGGCCTCACGCAGGGCGGTGCGATCCACGTCGCGCAGCGGTTCGGCTCGACGACGCTCGGACGGACCGACGTACTGCGCAACACGATCATCCGGTCCGGGGGACTGGATCCGAACTGGAACTTCGGAGTCGGCGCGCTGTGGTTCGACGCGCGCGACGGTGCGATGACCGGCCTGACCAACGTCGACAACATCCTGATCCAGCAGAGCCCGTTCGAGGCGATCCAGTTCGTGTCGGGCTCGAACATCACCAACGTGAAGATCAACAACGCGACGATCCAGAACACCGGTACCTGGGTGGTCCAGGAGCAGGTCGGCGGCTCGGCGACCATCACCAACAGCACGGCCACCGGGACCCAGGCGCCCGGCCCGATCTACAACTGCGGCGTCGGCTTCACGCTCACCGACGGTGGTGGCAACTCGGGGATCTTCGGCGCCAACCAGTGCCAGAACATCACCGCGCCCACCTTCCCGCCGTACCTGCCGGACAACGGTTCGTCGATCTCGATCAGCCCGACCGCCGTCGGCTTCGGCTCCGTCGCGACCGGCTCGTCGAGCGCGCCGAAGACCGTCACCGTCACGAACAGCGGTACTGCGGCAGCGCCGGTCAGCTCCATCGCGATCACCGGTGACTTCGCGCAGACCAACAACTGCGGCACCAGCATCGCGGCCGGCGGCTCGTGCACCGTCAACGTGACCTTCAGCCCGACGGCCGCGGGTGGCCGCTCCGGCAACCTGACTGTCACCGCCGCCGGCGTCACCAACACCGTCCCGCTCTCGGGCACCGGCGTCGCACCCGGCCCGATCCTTGGCGCCAACCCGAGCAGCCTGTCCTTCCCGGACACAGCAGTGGGCAGCTCCTCGTCGACCCAAACCGTCACAGTGACGAACTCCGGTACCACGTCAGCGACCGTCTCGGGCGTGTCCGCCACCGGCGACTTCAGTCAGACGAACAACTGCTCGACCATCGCAGTCGGTGCGTCCTGCACGGTCACCGTCACCTTCCGGCCAACCGCATCGGGAGCTCGTACCGGCGGCGTGACTGTCACCAGCAACGCCAGCCCAGCCTCGATTTCCCTGACAGGCAACGGGATCGGGACCGACACCAACCTCGCCCTCGGCAAACCGGCCACGGCGAGCAGCCAGGTCAACGGCACCCAGATCCCCGCCACGGCAACGGACGGCAACGCCAACACCTATTGGGAAAGCGTCAACAATGCCTTCCCGCAGTGGCTGCAGGTGGACCTCGGATCTGCGCGCAGCATCGGCAAGGTGACGCTGAAGCTTCCGCCGACCACGGCCTGGGGCACCCGCACGCAGACGCTGTCGGTCCAGGCGAGTACTGACGGCTCCAGCTTCAGTACGCCGGTGGCCTCGGCCACGTACACCTTCACCTCACCGGCCAACGTCGTGAACATCACCGTTCCGGCAACCAACGCCCGGTATGTCCGGGTCAACGTCACCGGCAACAGTGGTTGGCCTGCTGGGCAGGTGTCGGAGTTCGAGGTGTACCCGAGTGGTGGCAGCCCGATCAACACTCCGATCCTGAGCACCAACCCGTCGTCGCTCACCTTCGCGTCGCAGGCACTCAACACGACCAGCGCCGCCAAGGCGGTCACGGTGACCAACACGGGCAGCCTGGCTGCCTCGGTCTCGAGCGTCACTGTGTCGGGGGACTACACGCAGACCAACAACTGCGGCAGCATCGCGGTCAACGCCTCCTGCACGGTCAATGTCAGCTTCCGGCCGACCGCGTCGGGCACTCGTTCGGGGTCGTTGACGATCAACAGCAATGCGACCAACAACCCCACCACGGTTGCGTTGTCGGGTACCGGCGCTGGTGCCCCCAACACCAACCTCGCCGCTGGCAAGCCGACCAGCGAGTCGAGCCACAACGACGTATACCAGTCGAGCAACGCGACCGACGGGAACCAGGCGACGTACTGGGAGAGCGCGAACAACGCCTTCCCGCAGTGGCTCCAGGTCGACCTCGGCTCCGCGCAGAGCGCCGGCCGGATCGTCCTGCAACTCCCCGCCGGCTGGGGAGCCCGCACCCAGACCCTGTCCGTCCTCGGCAGCACCGACGGCTCGAACTTCAGCACCGTCGCCGGATCCGCCGGCTACAACTTTGCCCCCGGCAACAACAACACGGTGACCATCACCTTCAACCCGACCGCCCAGCGGTACTTCCGGCTCAACCTCACCGCCAACACCGGCTGGATCGCCGGCCAGATCTCCGATTTCCAGGTCTGGAACTCCTAACCCGGGAAGGGCCGGTACGACTTTGCTCAGTCGTACCGGCCCCAGGGTCAGGCCGAGGCGAGGCCGGCCACGATCGAGTCGATGTTGTTGATCAAGGACAAGTGGCCTTCGCCCGCCACCAACTGCGTGGTTGCGCCGGGGACGTGCTCGCCGAGCCAGCGGCCGTGGTCGCGCGGCACCATCCGGTCCTGGTCGCCTTGCCAGATCGAGACCGGGACCCGGATGCTCGCAAGGTCGACACCCCAATCGGCGAGAAAGGCGAGGTCGTCGTCGCGCCAGCCGTCGTACCCGCGGGAGACGGCGGCCCGGCACGAAGCGGCCAGGTAGTCGGCAAGGCCGCCATGGAGAGCAGTCTGATCGACCGCGGACAACAGATCGCCGAAGGCAGCGATGATGTCGTCAGGCTGGACGTCCTTCAACTCCGCACTCGCCTCGGCCAGGTAGGTGTCGAGCGCATCCTTGCCGATCGCCGCCGCTCCGAACTCGGCGACATTCTCGTCACCCATCCCGGCCAGCCAATCGAGCCCCTCGGCGTCGTACGGCGCCACGCCCGCGATGACCGCCGCCGCCCGGCACCTGTCCGGCAACAAGGCCGCACAGGCAAGAGCATGCGGCCCGCCACCCGACCATCCAAGGGTCACGAACTCGTCCGCGCCGAGTACGTCGAGCAGCGCACCGACATCGTCCGCGACATCAGCCACCCGCCGACCCGGCTGCGGCGTGCTGTCGCTGTACCCCGGCCGACTGTGAGTGACGAACCGCAACCCATGTCGCGCAGCCGCCTCGACAATCGGCTCCAAGGCCATCGCCACACCCGGCGTGCCGTGGTGCATCACGAGCGGCCGCCCATCGGCAGGCCCCTCGACCAGGTACTCCACAACCCGGCCATCGCCGATTTCGAGTCGCTTCATAGCAGCATCCTAGGCACGGTCCAGCTGCCTGGCTTGATCTTCCGGTTCGCACGACGAGCAGTAGGCGAGCATCGGCTCGTAGAGCGTCCCGTCCGTAGGCAACGTGATCGAGCGCTGGTCGCGGGCCTCCTCACCGGGGCGGGGGAGTTTGTCGCCGAGGTCCTTGAGGACCCCCTCCACCTCGCGGGTCAGATCGTTCAGAGCTCGCCAGATCCCGTCCCCGACCCGCCACTCGACCGACATCACCCGGCTGTGTGCTTCGTAGACCTCGAGGGCCCGGCGGACCAGGTACGTGACCGCGTGGCAGTGGTTGCGGTTGCGCAGCACCCGCCGGGTCGACTGCTGGTGCTCGGCCTCCTCGAAGGTCGACACGACGACCGACCGCTCGGACTCGGTCGACTGCGCGGCCGTGATGGCGTTCTGGGTGAACTGGTCGGAGACCGTGGTCACCGACGATCCGCTGGCCAGCGAGGTCTCGGTGGCGAGGGAGAACTCGCCCTGGACGGTGGGCGCGCCGAAGAACCCGGCCAGGCCACCGCCGGCCGACACCGAGGTGTCCATCGAGGTGCGGATATCGGTCAGGGTCTCGGCGTACGCGGCGGCGGACGCGAACCGGCGGGTCTGCGACAGCGCGCTCATCGTCTGCCGGAACGACGAGTGGACGGACAGCCGCTGTTCCTCCGACCGCACCCGGCGGTACCGGTCGTACTCGTACAGCACGACCTTCTCACCGGGCAGCAGAGTCGTTGTGTACAGCAACGGTCCCTGCTGCTGGCCCAGTAGCCGGAGGCAGTGCTCGTAGGTGACTCGGAGCTCCACCCGGCCCTGTTCGATCCGGCCGACATCGAAGACGCGAGCCTCGTAGAAGTACTGGCAGCGGTCGAACGGGAGCCATGGCACCGGCCGCGGGCTCCGGCACTCGCTCGGAGTCTCCTCCTCGCAGTTGCCACCGCACCCGGTGCAGTCCTCGGAACTGTCACCTGTGGCGCAGGCGGTCAGCATCAGCCGCTCGGCGTTGACCCGCCCGTAGCCGACCTCGTCGTTCCAGGTACCGGACGGTTTGCCGGCCACGTTCGCGTAGGCGTACAGGGCGGGCGAGATCTTGTCGCAGGTGCTCTCGATCATCTGTCGCACGGCGACGTTGTCGAGCTGTGGTCGCAGGCTGAACGCCAACGCGCCCAGTCCGGCCACGGCAGGAGTCGCCGACGATGTCCCGTTGAAGAAGCCGAAGTAGTCGCCGGCGTCGTACCCGTCGCCGCCGAGCCGGTCGGTCGTCGGGATCTCCAGGCAGGGAGCGACGACGTCGACATCGGGACCGTAGGAAGCTCCCCACCAGTCCTCGGCGGACGCGTCACCGGTGCGCTTGCGTTCGTCACTGCGGTTGGAGCCGCCGACGCACAGCGTGCGCGAGTCACTTCCGGGGAAGCGGGCGACGGCGCCGTCCTCGTTGCCGGAGGCCGCGACCAGAAGCAGACCCTGGTCGTGCGCGTACTGCAGCGCGTCCCGGATCAGGTCGAAGTCCCAGGCTCCCCACGACTCGTAGACGCCGAAGCTCATCGAGACGACCTTGGCGCCGTTGTCCGCCGCGAAGTAGAGACCTTCGGCGACGTCCACGTCGGCCCAGGTGGAGGTGGCGATGGCCATCACGCGGCATCCGCCGGCCACCCCGGCCACGCCCTGGGAGTTGTCGAGCCTAGCTGCGATGATCCCGGCGCAGGCAGTGCCGTGGTCTCCGGTCGGGCTGCCGTCTGGAGTGTCGGAGGACGCGTTCCACGACTGCGGGTACAGCGAGAGATCGGGGTGACCCAACTCGACTCCCTCGTCGATCACCGCCACAACGACATCGGGCGAACCACGCACGATCTGCCATGCCCGAGGCACCTCCATCCGTTGCAATCCCCATTGGCTGCCGAACTGCGGATCATTCGGGACGAACTCGCCCGCGGGCGGCCGGCAGTTGCCCCGGGCCGCCGATACCGAACAGGTCGGCGAGACGAAGGGCACGGTCTCGAACCGGACGACGGCCGCACCGGCGACGCCTCTGGCTTCAGGCGAGCCCGCAAGCCTGGCCGCCACAGACAGCGCCGTACCGTTCGTCACCCGCATCACGGAGTACTCCGGCAGCCGGCTCTGGCGCCCCGGATCCGGTGCCAGGTCTGGTGTTCCCGTACTCCTGGCCGCGTCGAGGATCTGCTGCCGGACGTAAAGCCTGGTCGGGTTGACGGTGAAGACAGCACCGGAGGCCGCTGCCTCGTTCGCCGCCCGCTCGGCGCCCGCGGCCCGGTACGCCGGTGCCACCCACTCGACCAGCGGGCTGGACCCGAGCTGGTCGACCAGCTCCTCGTCGCCGGCGGATCCGTCCCCGCGTCGTACCCACCAAAGCCCGTCGGTCTGATTGACCGCGAGAACGGGCCGGCGGTCGGTATCACCGATCGACGCCTGCTCGACCCCGGTCTCCGCGAGCAACTCTTCCTTGCCCCCGCGCTCCGCCCCGTCACGCCACCGGATCGCCAACAGTTCGGCGACCAGAGTGCTCGCGCCTGCGGCCGGATGCTCGAAGCTCTCCGGGAATCCTCTTTCACTCAACGACATTTCGCCCACCCCTAGGCCAGAACCGGAATGCGCTGACGCGCATCTTCTACTGGCTCGGAGCCGCGACCCGGGCTGCTGATACCACTACGCCGCTATCCGAACGGCAGACCGGGCCGGATCCCGTGAGATCCGGCCCGGATTGGTGGTGTGGAGGTCAGTTGACGATGATCTTGTCGACCTCGATCGTGACGCCCTTGACGAGTGGCGTGGAGGTTCCGGTGGTGACTGTTCCGGTTCCCTTCTGCACACCCTTGATGTTCATCGAGTAGGTCAACGAGCCACCGGGGGCTCCCGGCGTACTGGTGATGCGGTAGTCGCTCACCGGGGGACCGACGATCTGGCTGCCGGCGGTTCCCTCGAGGTTCTCCGCCCCGACCGTCAGGCCGTAGGCAGGCCCGGGGTCACCCAGTGGTGACGGGTAGGCGAAGGTGATGTCCTCGGCGCCGTTGACACCGATCCACTGCTGGAACACCTTCTGGTCGTTCGTGCCGAACAGGTTGACCCGCCATTCGATCGCGATCCAGGTAGCCACCCCATCGGTCAGCGTGGTCGCATAGACGCCCGGCGCGGCCGTGCCGTCCAGGTCGGTCCAGTACGGCGCGAGCACGTTGTTCGGCGGGGTGGGATCGGGCAGGGTCTGCGGAATGAACTGGACGATTTCGCCCGGCGCCGTTCCACCGGCGACCGAGTAACCGTCCGAAGTCACACCGATCCGGGTGTAGGT
Organism: Kribbella sp. NBC_00382; assembly: GCF_036067295.1. Lineage (NCBI taxonomy): Bacteria > Bacillati > Actinomycetota > Actinomycetes > Propionibacteriales > Kribbellaceae > Kribbella > Kribbella sp. NBC_00382. The sequence goes on along the minus strand of NZ_CP107954.1, from coordinate 7,137,166 downwards.
CTGACCGGCGAACTGGTACGCCGGAACGTTGAAGTTCAGCGCCTCCTCGTCCCCGATCGAGATCGGCGTGGCGCCGAACGAGTCGAGCGGCAGGTAGCCGAACAACTCGCCCGGCGCGATCACCGGTTTGTCCGGCTGACGTCCGGCCAGGGTCGCGGTCTTGGTCGCGATCTGGGTGCCGACCTTGGTCGCGCCGGTGACGCTGTTCAGCCGTAGCTGCGAACTCAGCGTGCTGACCGCCGTCACATCGGTGGTCTTCAGGCTGTTGTTCTGTACGGTCACCGTGCAGGTCGACGCCCCGGTGTTCCGCGGAATGCTCGACGGCGTGCAGGTCTGGTCGATCGGCACGATGCCTTCTTGGCGGAAGAACGCGACGGGCAGGTGCAGGGCACGGCTGCCGCCGACCTGCTTGAGGTTGACCTGGCCGAAGTACTGGCCCTCGGGCAGGTCGGGTGCGGTGATCGCGATCGTCAGCTTCTGCGTCTTGCCCGCCTTCACCTGGAAGACCGGTGGCAGCACGGTGATGTTCGCGCCGCTGACCGTCGTACCGGTGGCGGTGAAGTTGAGCGTCTGGTTGGTGACGTTCTTGACCGTCCGCTCGGCCGTGATCAGGCCTGGCATGGTCGGCGCGTTCACCGACGGCAGGTTGAGGTCGATCCGGTTCAGCGGGTCGGTGGCCGAGGCCGCATAGTTCGCCGCCGTCTCGTCCATGGTCAGACCGGGGTCGCCGGCCTTGGTGAGGTCGATGCGGCCGCCGCCGTAGTCGAACGGGTCGGCCTGGGTGACGCGGTCGGGTTTCTTGACCGTCGTCTTGCCGGTTGTCTCGAGGGCGGATTTGACCTGGCCTGGTGTCCACGTCGGGTGCAGGGCGAAGACCAGTGCGGCCGCGCCGGCTACGTGTGGTGAGGACATCGAAGTACCGGCGATCGCTTGGTACAGGTTTCCGGGTGGTCCTTCGGCCGGGGATTCGGGCGTCGGCGTCAGTCCGGCCAGGATGTGCAGACCGGGTGCGGTGACGTCGGGCTTGAGGAAGTCGCCACCGGGGCCGCGGGACGAGAAGTACGTCATCACGTCGCCCTGCCAGGTGGTCTTGGTGCCTTGCGTGAACTTGGCGGTGGTACCGGGGTGTGCTGCGAGGAAGGCCAGCAGGGCATCGCCGTCGGGCTTCTCCAGCTGGACGGCCGGCAGCCAGTGGTTGTCGGTGAACACGTCGAACGGGTCGGAGTTGTACATCAGCATGCCGGCCGCGCCGCCCTGCAGGATGTTGAAGCCCTTCAGCACGCGGCCGGCCGTGAATTGGCAGGCGACGATCTTGCCGACGAAGATGCCTGGCGGTGCCGGGTGGTTACAGGTCGCGTCGTTGTACGGCGGTGCGGACGCGAGGACGACCTGCGCCGGAGTACTGATGCCCGCGGTGATCGATGCGCCGGAGACCGTGGCGGTCGCGCCGCCACCCGTCAGCGTCACTGTCGAGCGGAAGGTGCGGCTCTGGGTCGACGCGGCGACCGTGGTGACCCACGGGCTGCGGTGGTCGGTCGTGTTCGCACCCGGACCGGAGTTGCCGGCCGAGGCGGCGACGAACACGCCGGCCGCGTACGCGTCCAGGAAGGCGAGTTCGACCGGGTCGCTGTACGGGTCGCTGCCACCGGAGATCGAGAAGTTGATCACCCGAACGCCATCGAGGATTGCCCGCGCGACGGCTGCTGCCGAGTCGCTCGGGAAACAGCCCTCGGCGCCGCAGACCTTGTAGACCGAGACGGCCGCGGCTGGAGCGATACCGAGAAGTGCGCCGCGGTCGATGCCCAGCGGGTTGGCGTGCGCGACAGCCCCACCAGCGGAGGTTGTGGCGGTGTGCGTGCCGTGACCGTTGGAGTCACGCGCGGAGTCGGGGTAGGTGTCGCCGCCGATCACCGCGTTGTAGGTGTCGAGGAACGGCCGGCCGCCGATCAGCTTGCGGTTGCAGACGAACGGGTCGTTCGCCGGTGTCAGCGGGTTGTCGCCGAAGTCGCACTCACGCGCGGCGCCGTCGGTGGTTGCCGCCGGCGCAGGCAGGTTGCCGGGGTCGGCGAACGAGGGGTGCTCGGGCCAGGCGCCGCTGTCCAGGATGCCGACGATGATGCCCTTGCCGGAGTTGGCCGAGCCACCCAGCTGGTTGTAGATCGTCGGGGCGCCGATGAAGGCGCCACTGGAGTCGGTGAGCAGCTGCTGCGGGTTGTCCTGCTGCACCGCGGTCACACCGGGCAGCTTCAGCAGGTCCTTGGCCTTGTTGGCCTGCACGCTCAGCGCTATACCGCCGTACACGGTGCGGAGCTTCTGTCCGGCTCGCGCGCTCGGGACCTTGTCACGCAGGGCGGCGAGGAAGGTGTCCTCCACGGCCGTCACGTGCTTGAGGTACTTGGTCGCGTTCGAGCTCTTCGGGTCGAGGCGCTTGCCGGTGACCGAGGGGCTGGTACCGGGCAGGTCCTTGAGACCACCCCGGTACGAGGCCAGCGAGTCGTAGTCGAGCTTGACGACGACCCGGACCTGTTTGGCCGAGGTGCTGTTGACGAGTGCCGGGTCGCTCTTGGCGAGCTGCCCGCTGGGTGACTTGGCGCCGTTGACCCTGTCGCTGAGCGTCAGTGGTGTGGCGCTCCAGGTCCGGCCGGTTCCGGTCGGGTCAGTGGGGGACGGATCGGCCGCCGACGCGCTCACTGCGGGCAGAGCGGCGGCGACCAGCAGGCCGGCGGACAGGCCGGCGATGGTGGTACGGCGGGTACTGCGGGTCCGGGTTCTGGACCTCATGTGGGCCTCCCGTGAAGGCAGATGACGCCGTCAGCGGAGGAAGTCGGCGCGGGACGCCGGGAAATGCCCCCAGGTATGACGCTTGCAGACCCCTCAGCCCGTTGACCGATCCCCCCCGGGTACCGGCGTACCGGCAGGCAACCCCCTCTGGCGCCCACCTGAGCCGAGGCTATGCCCACAACCTCACCTCGGATAGACCTCGGACCCCAGTGGTACGGCAGCACTCCCTTGGTGGACTGGGTCGTGGTTCTCGGCGAGAATGCGACCAGGGCGGTTCGCCCATTCCGAAACTGCGGTGACACCTGCGATGGACCAGCAACGGGAGCTCGAACTCGCCGAGCTCGTCGAGGGGGTGCGATCAGCCGATCCGGCGGCCTGGGAGGCGCTGACGGACCGGTACACGAATCTGCTCTGGTTCATCGCCCGCGGGATGCGGCTGAGCTCCGACGATGCGGCCGACGCGGTCCAGACGACCTGGCTGCACCTGGTGGAGCGGATCGACAGCGTCCGGCAGCCGGCCGCCATCGGCAGCTGGCTGGCCACGACGATGCGGCACGAATGCCTCGCGGTCCTGCGGCGGCGGGCCAAGGTAGTGGTGTCGGAGACCTGGGACGATCTGCCGGACGACGCCGACCCGCTGGACGACGGGCTGCTGCAGGACGAGCAGGATTCCGCGCTGTGGCGGTCGTTCCGATCGTTGAACCCGCGCTGCCAGGCGTTGTTGCGAGTGCTGATGGCGGACCCCGCGCCGAGCTACGCCGAGGTCGCGGCGGCGCTGGACATGCCGGTCGGCAGCATCGGACCGACCCGGCAGCGTTGCCTGGGCGCGCTGCGCGGCATCATGTCCGCCGGCGCGTACCCGTTCGATCCGAAGGCGACCGAACCCGGCGACGGACCGAGCTGAACGCCTAGCGCTGGATCTCGTCCTCGTCGTCGGGTACCTGCATCTGCTCGGGTGCCGTAGCGCCGAGTACGGGCCGGAGGCGCCGCATCGCCTCGTCGGTGAAGAGGCCGGCCAGGCAACCCGTCAGTACCAGGACCGTCACGCCTGCCGTGGAGGTCGTCTCGTCGCCGATGCTGATCAACCCCGTGTTGACGGCGACGACGGCGACCGAGCCGAGCAGGGCGGACCAGGCCGGCCTGAGCAGGTACCACCAGACGAATCCGCGTTCCAGGGTTTCCAGGCCGGCGCGTTGAGCGAAGACCATGCTCTGGTGGATGACGCTGCCGACCGCACCGGCGGCCGCGCCGACGATCAACAGGGACATGTTCAACGTGAGGCTGAAGTCAGGTCCCCACCAACGGACGGTGTGAACGGCGATCTTGCCGGCCCCGGCCGCCTCCTGGGCGGCCACCAGTCGCTCGGCGAGACCGTACGCCGTGACGAGACCGGCCAGCGCCAGTACCGCCTCGACGAAGTTCATCGTCCCGATCAGCCGCCGGGTGTTGGCCTTCATCGCGGCTTGTCTCCTGCGGCCTCCCAGGCCGCTCCGAACTGCTGCAGTGGTCATAACAGATCGAGGCGCGAACTCCGGTCCTGATACATCGCCGGATCTTCGCGCGGTGTATCAGGCCAGGGGATCGCTGCTCTGGTCGGTTGATGGAGGCAACGGGGGGAGACACGATGGACAGGCACCAGAGCCGGCATCTCGGCTGGCAGATCAAGGAGACCAAAGCCTTCAGCAGCAGGTCGCTGCTGCTCGGCATCCTCGCGTCGCTCATCTGCGCGGCGACCATCCTGGCGCTGGGTACCTTCGTGAACACCCGGCGAGGTCCGACTCCGACGGCCCCCGTGGCCATGCCGGCGGCGAAGCCCACGGTACGTCCGAAACTGACGCCGCCCGCCGAGAAGCACGCACCGATGAGGCCTTCGGACGAGCAGGCCGTCACGGGGTTCGAGGCACCGGCGAGCCGGCAGTGCCCGAAGACCACCGTGGGTGAGAGCGAGTCCTGCAAGCAGCTCGGACTGGGCAACGTCGGCGCCACTTCGCTTCAGGTCAGCACCTCGGAGCTCGGCGGAGAGAACGCCGGCGACTTCGTTCTCACCCGGAAGTGCGACGGCATGCTGAAGCCGGGCACGGCTTGCTCGATCAAGGTCAGGTTCCGGCCCACGGCGGCCGGAGTACGGGAGGCATTCGTCGTCGTCACCGTGAGCCCCGGCGACATCGCCCACCGGATCAGAATCACCGGCGCGGGCAACGACGAACTCCGGACCTCCGGCTTCGAGATCGCCCCGGACTGACGGCGTACCGGCAGGGCTGGCGCGCCGTGTCAGCGGCGTGTCAGTGGGCTTCGTGATAGTGGATCCGCAGCATCCCGCTACCACTCCCTGCCTGGAGGCAGACCGATATGTTCCACCGCATCGGGCGCGCCGTCGTCCGTCATCCCATCTGGACGATCCTCGCCTGGGTCTTCGTCGCGGCGGCGGTCGTCGCCACCGCGCCGAGCCTGCCGTCGAGTAGCGACGAGAGCAGCTTCCTGCCCAAGAGCTACGAGTCGATCCAGGCTGCGGAGCTCCAGCAGAGCGCCTTCCCCAGCAGCTTCACCCCGTCCGCGATCGTCCTCTACCAGCGTGCCGACGGCGGCAAGCTGACCCCGGAGGACCTGAAGGCGGCGGCCGGGATCACCAGCCAGCTCGGCGCCAAGAAGATCGACCAGGTGAAGCAGGTCGTGCCCGGCCCGCCGTCGAAGGACGGCAAGTACGTCATGGGCCTGGTCTCGATGAACGACGAAACCGCGGGCCAGCCCGCCCAGATGGACGCCGCCAAGGCGTTACGCAACGATGCCAAGGACCTCACGAAGGGCACCCAGCTGGAGGCCAAGCTCGGTGGGTCGGCGGCGCAGGGGCTGGACCAGCAGGAGTCGTCCAACCGCGCCAACGTGCTGACGTTCGTCGGTACCTTCGTCATCATCCTGCTGACCCTGCTGATCATCTTCCGCTCGCCGATCCTCGCGGTGCTGCCGCTGGTCGTCCTGCTCGCGCTGGTGTCCACCACGGCCAACGCGCTGATCGCCGATGCCTCCAAGCTCTTCGGGCTGGAGGCGAACAGTTCGATCTCGGCGCTGTTGATCGTCGTACTGCTCGGAGTCGGCACCGACTACTACCTGTTCCTGATGTTCCGGTACCGCGAACGGCTGCGGGCCGGCGATGAGCCCAAGCAGGCCATGATCAACGCGGTCGACCGGGTCGGCGAGGCGATCGCGTCCGCTGCCGGCGCAGTGATGATCTCGTTCCTCGCGCTGCTGCTGTCGACGCTCGGCTTCCTCAAGCAGATGGGCCCCGCGCTCGCCATCAGCGTCGCGGTGACCCTGATCGCCGCGCTGACGCTGTTCCCGGCGATCTGCTCGTTGATCCCGCCGCGGGCGCTCTTCTGGCCGTCGAAGGCGTGGCGCAAGGAGCCGGCCAACGCGCGCTTCGCGGCCCTCGGACGTGGAGTGCAACGCCGCCCTGGCCTGTACGCCGCTGTGTCCGGCGTGATCATGGTCGCGCTGGCGCTCGGTACGCTCGGATTCAAGGCCACCTTCGACCTGGCGGCCGGGTCGATGCCGGAGACCAAGGAGTCGATGGTCGTCCAGACCGAGATGCAGAACTCGTACTCGGCCGGCGCCGCGGAGCCAACGTCGGTGCTCGTCACGTCGAGCAGCGCTATCGATCAGTCGGCGCTTCCGGCGTACGAGAAGAAGCTTGCGGCGGTGTCCGGTGTTGCGGACGTCGCGCCTGCCGCGATGAGCAAGGACGGTAAGACCGCCAACATCACGGTCACCCTGAAGTACGGGTCAGCGACCGACGCGGCTTTGGACGTGATCACTGACGTCCGCGAGGTCGCGCATGCTGAGGCACCGGCCGGCTCGAAGGCGCTCGTCGGTGGGATGACGTCGATCTTCAAGGACATCAACGCGGCGGTGAACCACGACTACCGCACGGTCTTCCCGCTCGCCGCGCTGCTGATCATGGTCATCCTCGGCCTGCTGCTGCGGAGCGTGGTCGCGCCCTGGTACCTGATGGCCTCGGTCGGGCTCGGCTTCGCAGCGACCCTCGGCGCCACGGTCCTGATCTTCCAGAAGGGCCAGGGCCACTCGGGCCTGATGTTCATGTTGCCGGTGATCATGTACCTGTTCGTCGTTGCCATCGGCACCGACTACAACATCCTGATGATCTCCAGGCTCCGCGAAGAGGCCCGAGAAGGCCGCGATCCTCGCGAAGCAGCCAGTATGGCCATCCGCCACGCCGGTCCCACCGTCGCCGCGGCCGGCTTCATCCTCGCCGCGACCTTCGCCACCCTGATGCTGGGCGGCAACTCCCTCCTCACCGAAATGGGCTTCGCCGTCTCCTTCGGCATCGTCGTAGCCGCCTTCGTGATGGCCATGTTCTTCACCCCGGCCCTGACAGCCCTGATCGGCCACACCGCCTGGTGGCCCGGCCGCCAGGACCAGAAGAAGACCGTCACCCCGCAGTCGGCACCCGCCGAACCGCGCCCGCTCGACCTCTCGGCAAAGCACTGACGACCCCACCCTGTCGGGCCTTCGGCAACCACCGAGGCCCGGCAGGGTGGGCTGCGGTGTGGCTAGGCTGCGAAGCGTGAACGGTTTCGCGGGGTGGCCGCCGGAGGCCTTCGACGTGTTGCTTCGGCTGGAGGGGGAGCCTTCGGTCGAGGTTCGGCGGGAGTGCCGGCGGGAGCGGGAGGAGCTGGTCCGGCAGCCGATGGTCGAGTTGCTCGACGCGATGGCTTACGAAGACGCTGCCTACGAGGACTTCGCCGTCTGGAGGTACGGAGGGGTCTTGCTGGAGGCGTGGCAGCGGCAGGGCGCGATTGTCCGGTTGGGGCCGAACGTCGAGCTGTCGCTGCGGTTCGATCTGGACGGGCTGCAGGTCAGCCTGGCGTGGTGGTACGCGCCGCCGGTGCAGATCGAGCGGTACCGGGCGGCGGTCGCGGACTCCGGGTCGGGGCCACGGCTGGTCGCCGTCATTCGGAAGCTGGAGCGCGAGGGCTTCGAGATCTCCGGCGACCTGCTGAAGCGCCCGTTGCGGGGATATCCAGCTGACCATCCGAGGGCAGAGTTGCTGCGGCACAGGTCCGTCATCGCGACGCGGCCGCTCGGCGGTGACGACTGGATTCACACGCCGGCTGCGGCCGACCAGGTCCGCTTCACCTTCACTCAGCTACGCCCACTGGCCCGCTGGCTGGTTGAGCACGTTGCTACTTGAGCTCGTGTTCGCGATGCGAGCGGGCGGTGAAGCGCCAGAGGAGGCGTTGGAGGAGCAGGGTTGCTACACCGGCGCAGGTCATGCCGACCAGGTTGATGCCGAGCTGGGCGGCTGAGCCGCCGATCTGCGCTGGTGCCCAGACGGCGATCGACAGGGCGAGGTCGCCGGCGGCCGGTACGGTCGTGACCGAGATGAAGACGCCGACCAGCGCATTGGACCGGCCGGCCGTCTGCGAGAGGACGCCGGCGCAGCCTGCCAGGACGGCGACGACGACGGACCACCGGTCGGGACGCCAGATGAAACCGGTGAGTGGACGGTCCGCCGTCACATCGCCGACGTCGATCCAGCCACCGGCCCGGGCCAGCAGGGCGACCAGAATGGTCACCAGGATCGCCACCAGGAATCCTTTGGCGAGCAGTGCCAGCGATTGCGTGGCGAGCCCTCGCCGGCCCAGCGCGAGGCCGAGAGCCAGCGCGGCCACGACGCCGAACTCGGGGCCGACCACCATGGCGCCGACGACGAGGATCGACGAGTCGGTGATGACGGCGATGGCCGCGATCATCGTGGCGAGCGTGAGGAAGGCGTAGAAGGCCCAGGATCCTCGGGCTTCGGCATAGCCTTGGTCGACTACCGCGTCCCACACGACGGCGTCGTCCGGTGCTCCGGGAGCTGCTTGCTCGGTGTGCCACGCGTTGCGGGACGGCGCGGCGTCAACGGTGCTGATCGCGACCGCGCCGTCGTCGTACAGCCGCTGTTCTTTCAGCCAGCCAAGGATGTCGGAGGTCGCCTCCCGAGTGACGTCGCACTGCACGACATCACCCGCAGGCCGCTTCGCGGCGCCGGACAGTACGACGACGTTGGTCACCCGATCGTCGGCGACGAGGGTGCTCACGACCAGGTCGGTACGGTCGCTGGGGACGATGAGCCGGAGGTGCATCACGGAGGTCATGATGCCTGATCGGGCGATCCCGGCCCGCAGGCCCGAGGGCTTGCGGGCCGGCGTTGGTCAGTTGGCCTCGGCGATTCGCTCGTGGTGCATGATCACCTCGGCGATCACGAAGTTGAGGAACTTCTCCGCGAAGACCGGGTCCAGGCCCGCGTCGGTCGCCAGCGACCGGAGCCGGGTGATCTGCCGTTCCTCCCGGCCCTTGTCGGCCGGCGGGAGACCGCTGCGAGCCTTGAGTGCACCCACCTGCTGGGTGCACTTGAACCGCTCGGCCAGCAGGTGCACCAACGCGGCATCGATGTTGTCGATGGTGCCCCGCAGCCGGCCGAGTTCAGTAGACACATCCAGATCAGTCACCGCACTACTCTGCCATAGCGCTCGACGGGTGATCAGTCGGCGAGTGCCTGGTAGACGGTGGTCCAGAAGTCGTGCAGGAGCCGCGTCGAGTCCGGCGTGGACGCCCCGACCTGGGTGAGCAGGAGCCCGACGAGTTGGTTGCTCGGGTCGGCGTACGACGACGTACCGCTCCCGCCGTCCCAGCCGAACTGGCCGACCGGCGCGTAGTCGCCGCGGTACGTCCGTACCGCCATCCCGAAGCCCCAGCCGCCGTGCTGTCCCTGCCCGAACGAGATGTGGACGTTGTCGCGGGCCATGGTCTCCCGGGCAGCGAGTTGCTCAGGCGTGAGCCGGTTCGTCGTCATCAACTCGACGGCCGGCCGGGACAGGATCCGCTCGGTCCCGTGCAGACCGTTGTTGAGCAGCATCCGGAAGTACGCGTGGTAGTCGTCAACGGTGGAGTTCAGCCCGCCACCGCCGCCCTGGAACGCCGGCGGCTTGCTGTGCCGGCCGCCGTCGGCCTCATCCCAGATGTGGAACTCACCGGTCGCGGGGTCGGGCGCGTACAGCGGAGGCAGCCGGTGCAGCTGGTCCGTCGGCACGTAGAACCCGGTGTCCTTCATGCCCAGCGGGCCGAAGACGCGTTCCTGCAGGAACGCGTCGTACGACTGCCCCGAGACCCTGGAGACGAGTACTCCGAGCAGATCGCTGCTGATCTGGTACTGCCAACGCTCACCCGGCTGGTGCATCAGCGGCAGCGTGCCGAGCCGCCGCATCCACTCGTCCTGTTCCGGCATCGGTGTCGGCATGTTGGGCGTGATGCCCTGCTCGAAGACGGCGCCCATGATCGGCGTACCGAGCACGGTCATGTCCATCCCGAGACCGAAGGTGGAGGTCAGCACGTCCCGGACGGTGATCGGCCGCTTGGCCGGTACGACGTCGTCGAGCGGCCCGTCGAGCCGCTTCAGCACCTTGCGGTCGGCAAGCTCGGGCAGCCACTGGTCGACGGTGTCGTCCAGCCGCAGGCGGCACTCGTCGAGCAGCACCATCGCGGCCGACACCGCGACCGGCTTGGAGGTCGACGCCATCCGGAAGATCGTGTCCCGCTGCATCGGTCCGCCGCCGTCGTGACGCAGCGTCCCGATCGCCTCGACGTGGGTCTCGTCGCCCCGGCTGACCAGCGCAACCAGGCCGGGGATCCGCCCGGAGTCGACGTGGCGGGTGAGCACCTCGCGCAGCTTGCGCAGTCCGGCCTCGGTGAAGCCGCGGTGCTGGACGGTGGTAGTAGACATCGTGGTGTTCTCCTTGATTCGAACGGGCAAGCAGGGGATAGCAGGGGTGGTCAGCAGCCGAGCCGGTCGGTGATCACAGCCAGTACCTGACCGAGATCGCGCTCCATCCGCGCTCGAAGGCCGAGCTCGGCGATCCCGGCCGCGAAGCCGGGGTGGTCGGGCAGCACCCGGTGCACGCGATGGGTCACCAGGGTGCCGTCGGGGCAATCGGTGGCGGTGAGCGTACCGGCGTACCAGGTCTGTACTGCGAGAGTCGACCGGACTGCATCGACCTCGATCTCGACCGGCTCGATCGGCCCGGCGAGGTCAACGCTGTAGGCGTCGACGCCGGCAACTACCGTCATCGCGCCTTTCCGTGCGGCCGAAGCCCTGGCCAGTACCAGCAGGTTGTGGTCGCCGACCCGGCCCGCCTCGACGGCGAGGAGTAGCTCGGCGACCGCCGCGACCGGTGCGGGAACCGTTCCTTGCACCTCCCACCGGGTGGGCAGCGCATCGAGTTCTGCGAGGAGGGAAGAGGTCGTGTGCATGGCAGAAGCCTCGCCAAGGCAGCGGTTGCCCACAATCGGCTTGGGCCTTGCCGGGACACGGGACAGTCCGCCGCCAGGGGACTGACCTGCGCGTTTACGGAAGCGGACGGCTGTCGGACTGCTGTCCCGGGACGGGACGGGACAGCTCGCGGAGCACCTGGGACAGTCTCAGAACGCCCGGGCGAGCCCATCTTTGGAGATCGGTATGAGGTAGTCGATGCCGTGGGTGGTGGAGAGCTCGAGCACTGTCGCGAAATGCACTGCCGCTGTCTCCGCGTCCCCGGTCAGCAGGCATGCCTCCGCGTACGGCAGACAGATGCGGGCCAGTCGATGCGGCTCACCAGCCCGTTCGAGGATCCGCGCGGCTTCGGCGTACCGGGCCGACGCCTCCTCGACGCGACCGAGGTGCCGCAAGGCGATGGCGGTGTCCGTGAGGCTGGCCGCCTCGAAGACCTGCTGGCGGGTCGCCTGGTTGAGTGCGACCGCCTGCTCGGCGAGGTCGAGCGCGGTCTGGGCATCACCTTGGCCGAGTGCCGCCCGGCCCAGTACTTCGAGGCAGACCCGCTCCGACTGCTGATCGACCGGGGCAGCTGTTGCCGCCCCGCGCCGGACGTCGCGCACCTCGGCGACGACTGCCCGCGCGTCCTCATACTTGCCGAGCTCCACCAGCGCCTGGCCGAGTCCGCCCCACACCTGGACGCGCGTGGCAGCCTCGCTCGCCGGGAGCAACTCGGTTGCCTCACGCAACAGTTCGGCCGCACCGGCGGCGTCGCCGGTGAACAGGCGGATGTCGGCCAGCTGCAGGAGCGCGAGCGCCTCACCGATGAGGTCGGCCTCCGCAGCCATCAGCGTCCGGGCGGCTTCGAGTTCCGGTACTGCCTCGGCAAGGTGGCCGGTTCGCAACAACACCGCGCCCCGGAGGTACCGGTGGGAGGCGAGCAGGCGACGCTGTCCGAGCCGTTCGGCGGCGGGCATGCTGGCCACGAGCGCTCGGCCGAGCCGGGCGATGCCACCCCGACGCGACTGGGTGATCGTGGCGAGCTGGGCGAGCCCGACCGCCGGCGCGTCGATCCGCAGCTCCACCGCGAGCGTGAACGTCGCCATCAGGTTGGCCCACTCGGCGTCCGTCCAGTCGACGGCCTGATGGAAGGTCGACAGGTCGGGGAGAGCGGGAGGCGGCTGCGTGATGATCACCGGCAGTGGAATGAGGACGCCGGAGAGCTCTTTGACGGAGACGAGGCCGCTCAAGTAGTAGTCGGCAAGCCGGGCGATCGCCGGCACCGGGTCGGCTTCGGCATCGTCGGCGCGAGCGGTCTGCCGCAGCAGGTCGTGCATCCGGTATCGGCCGGGCGCCGGCTCCTGGACCAGGTGAACGTCGACCAGGTCCTCCAGCAGCGAGCGGGCGTTGGCCAGCGGGATCCCGGCCAGGGCGGCTGTGGCGTACGCGTCGATGTCCTCGCCCGGTACCAGTCCGAGGAGCCGGAACATCCGCCGCTGCGCGGGGTCGAGCTGCCGTAGCGACATCTCGAACACGTCCGACACCGCCAACTCGCCGTCCCGCAGCCGTTCCACCAAGGTGTCGACCGTCCAGGTGGGCCGGTGCCGCAGCCGAGCGGCGGCCACTCGGATGGCCAGCGGGAGGTTCCCGCAGCGGCGTAGTACCTCATCAACATCACCAAGGCGGCTGCCGCCGACGGACTCGACGAACAACCGCGCCGCGTCCTCGGCCGGCAGGACGTCCAACGAGATCGGCTGGACACCATCCAGCTCCACCATCCGTCGGCGGCTGGTGATGATGACGAAGGTCTGGCCGGCTCCCGGCAGCAGGTCGCGGACCTGATTAGCGTCCGCCGCGTTGTCCAGCAGGACGATCGCGCGCCGCGTCGCCAGCTCCGACCGCCACAGCGCGGCCCGCTCGGCACCACCGTCGGGGATCCTGCCGGGCTGTACGCCGAGAGCCGTGAGCAACACCCGCAGCGCCTCCCCGGAGTCGACCCGCTCGCGACCTGGGGTGAACCCATGCAAGTCCAGGTAGAGCTGCCCATCGGGGAAGTGGGCCGTCAGCAGATGCGCCGCGTGCACGGCCACAGCAGACTTGCCCACGCCACCCATGCCGTCGATCGCGACGACGGATCCGTCCCTGGCCGCTGCGAGCAGAACGTCCAGCTCCGCCTGACGTCCGGTGAAGGCCGTGATGTCGTGCGGCAGATCGTTGCGTATCGGCGCGCTCGCAGGCTGTTGCGTCGGCCCGTCCTTGGCCCGCTCCCACACTTCCCGCAGCGGCCTCGGGTCCCGCCCGGCCGCCTTGCAGAGTGCCACCACGGTCGGCCACGGAGGTACGGCCTGACCGGAGAAGTAGCGAGACAACGAGGAACTGCTGGCATTGATGTCGCGCCCGAGCTCACGCAGGCTTCGCCCGGTCAGATCCCGCAACTGCCCCAAGGCCCCGGCCAGCTCGTCGCCCACGCAGTCCAACCCTTCTCCAGTCCGAGCCGCCGATTCTAGGGCTGTGGAAAAACCGAGAGCCAGATGTGGTCGGGCGAACTAGGGTCGAGGTTGGTCCGCGACGAGGAGGTCCTGTGTTCCAGCCACTGCATGCGTCCGCGACTCGAGCCGTTGAGAAACTCCGTGACATCGGTGAACCACTACCCGACGACCTGACGAACCAGCTGGGCAAGCTGCTAGATGACGCTCAGACCGATGCCGTCAGGGCAGCCAAGGTCGAAGAGCTGCTGCGCCCGTATGTCCTGGTCGACGCGGAGATCGATGAGGAAGGGCTGATCGCAGCCACGCCAGGTGCCGCACCGCCGCGGCTGGTTCAGCATGGGTGGCGCAGCTTCCTGGTGCGGGTGGTGAACCCGCATCGCTTGTTGGGAGACCTGTTCGCGCCGTCGAATCATGTGCTCGGGCTGGTCGATCACCACAGCCACGCCGCGCGGATCACGCTGGCCGACACGTTGACCGTCGTACCGCGGATCGAGCGCAGCCGGCTGGAGGTGAAGCTTGCCGGGCCGACCGACGTGTCCGGCCTGGACGTCGAGTACAAGGTGATCAGCCTGTACGCGCGCGACGGCGGCAACCACGCCGGCGAGCTGTCCTTCTTCCTGGCGGTGGAGGAGGCGACGGAGAGCCTCACGCGGCCGCCGTCCGCGCAGGCCTGGAAGCGGATGGGATTCGAGAGCCGCCAGTACGCCGCGAAGTTCGACTTCGACTGCCTGCCGGCCCGCGAGATCCGCTTCGACGTCCGTGAGCCGGACGGCAGCAGCACCGTGGCGGCGCTGACCGTCCTTGACTCGCAGCGCCGGGCGTACCCGTCGAAGGGGATGCGGTTGGCTCCGGACATGTTCTTCCATGAACACGTGTACCGGGCTACCGGCGAGGTCATCACGCTGCCGGCGGGTCAGTACGAGATCTCTGCCCGCCGCGGGCCGGAGTACCGGGAGGTCCGCGTCGATGTCGAGCTGACGGCCGACAGCGAGGCGGTCACAATCGAGCTCGATCGCTGGGCCGATCCTGCGGCGCACGGCTACTACTCGGGTGATCCGCACATTCACGCCGGCGGTTGCTCGCACTACAGCGTGCCGTCAGAGGGCGTCACGCCGGAGACGATGATCCGGCACGTTCGCGGTGAAGGGCTCTGGATGGGCAGCGTGCTCACCTGGGGTCCGTGCTACTACCACCAGAAGCAGTTCTTCAGCGGTGTGTCGATCAGCCCGCGCGCCGAACTGGAGTACCCGGCGATGCAGCAGGCCCAAGGCATGACGTGGGACCCGCAGGACACTGACCGGGATGGCCAGAGCCTGCTCCGGTACGACCTCGAGGTGTCAGGCTTCCCATCCAGCCACTCCGGTCACGTCATCCTGCTCGGGCTCACCGACCAGGACTATCCGGGCACTCAGCTGATCGAGGACTGGCCGTCGTGGAACCTGCCGGTCATGCGCTGGGGCCATGCGCAGAACGCGATGGTCGGCTACGCACACTGCGGTCTCGGCCTCTCGGTCGGCACCGATGAGCTGCCGAACTACATCGTCCCGGGCTTCCAGTCGATCGGCTCCAACGAGATCATCGTCGACGTCCCGCTCGGTGCCGCCGACTTCCAATGCGGTGCCGAGTTCTCACCGGCCGCTGAGCTGAACATCTGGTACCACCTGCTCAACGTCGGCTACCGCACACTGATGCTCGGCGAGACCGACTACCCCTGCATCTACGACGACGGCCCGGGAGTCGGGCGCACCTACGTCCAGTTGTCTGAGCCGCCGCAGGGTGAGCAGGCTCTGGAGGCGTGGCTCGGCGGCTTGAAGGAAGGCGCCTCGTACTTCGGCGACGGCCGCAGCCACATCTACGACTTCGCCGTCGACGGCGACACCGCTCGTGAGCACGCCGTCGACGAACCGGGACCAGTCCGCGTGACAGCGACGGTCGCGGCCTGGCTACCCGAACAGCCACCCGCTCCACCAGCGGCTGGCCGGCCGCTGTACTCCGCGCCCGTCGGCTGGCACCTCGAGCGATCGCGCATCGGCCAGTCCCGCAAGGTGCTCGTCGAGGTGCTGGTGAACGGCGTACCGGCCGGGACCCAGGAATTGCTTGCTGATGGCAACGAGCAGGCGATCGAGTTCGGCCTCGACCTGGAGCGCTCGTCCTGGATCGCCGTGCGGATCCTGCGCAGCGTGCACACCCAGCCGATCTTCGTCGAGATCTCCGGGCTGCCGATCCGGGCCTCGCGGCGCAGCGCGCAATGGCTGCACGACTCCGTCGACGCGCTGTGGAAGGCAAAGTCCGGGTTCATCCGCGATACCGAACAAGCAGCGGCGCGGGAAGCCTACGACGAGGCCCAAGCCACCTACTTGGCCCGGCTCGAGGAATGCGAGGTCGACTGATGGCTCACGGCGAACCAGCCGGCTGCTGCGCGCCAGTCGACACCACGGCGCCGATCTCCGTCACGATCAATCCGGAGGCCCGGGTGAACGCCGCCCGGACCGGCCACCGGGTGGCGAGCCTGGCCATGGGGGACTGGCACCCGATCGAGTTCCCGATCGTCAACACCGGCTTCGTGACCGGTCAGCTGGTGATCGAGGCGGACCCGGTGCCGGGCATCGAGCTGGACCTTCCCGTGCACGAGCTGACCGGCGAGCCACTGCAGGAGGGCGGCTTTCGGGTCCGCTTCGACGTACCGACGATCGTGGACGTCACCCTGACGTTCCGTGCCGTCGGGGCACTCGGAGGGTTGGCTATCCACAGCACCCTGCACCTGCTCCTCCGCTCCCATATGGGGCGGCAGCCCGTCAACCTTTTGACTGGGTCAGGGCTGGCGGGGGAGTAGGTGGGCCTTGAGCGAGGCGCGGGCGCGGCTGATGCGGGACTTCACAGTGCCGACGGGGATACCGACCTGGTCGGCGATCTCGTCGTAGCTGAGCTCGTAGATATCGCGCAGTACCACCGACGTGACCGTCTCGGGTAGGTCGATCTCCAGCTGCTCCAGCGCGTCGAGTAGGTCGAGCCGGGTGCCGGCCACGACGCTGGTGGTTCGCGGGTCGGGGCGGTCGTATCGCGCCGGGCGATCGTCCTCCTGCCAGGCATCAGTGTTCTCGGCGGCCCGGCGCTTGAGCCGTCGGTAGGTCTCGCGGGCGGCGTTCGACGCGACCACGTGCACCCAGGTGCTGAACCGGCTCCGGCCGGAGAAGGTGCCGATCTTCGTGGCGATCGACAGCAACGCGTCCTGGCAGGCGTCCTCGGCGTCGGCGCGATGCGGCAGCACCCGCTGGCAGATCCGCATCACCTGCGGCTGGACCTGCCGGATCAACTCGTCGAGCAGCGCGGGGTCCTGGGCAGCACGCCGCGCCAGTTCGTCGAGCGCATCCGCGTCAGTGACCATGGGCGTGAGGATAATGACTCGCATGGTTCAGCCTTCTCATTTCGGCCGGTACGCCGTGATTCGGCGCCTGGGCAGTGGTGGTTTCGCCGCCGTCTGGCTGGTCCGGGACGAGGAACTCGACGCCGAGGTCGCGGTCAAGGTGCTGGCGGAGCACTGGGTCGACGATCTCGACGTCCGCCGCCGCTTCGTCGAGGAGGGGCGCTTCCTGCGCAAGGTCGAGTCGCCGTACGTCGTCGGCGTCCACGACATCGGTACCACCGACGACGACCGCCCGTTCCTGGTACTGACCTACGCCGACCGCGGATCGCTGGCCGAGCGGATCAAAGCCGGCCCCCTGCCGCTGGCCGACGCGGTGGACGTGATCGGCAACGTCAGCGCCGGCCTGCAGGAACTCCACGATCGGGGCGTCCTGCATCGGGACGTCAAGCCGGAGAACGTGCTGTTCCGCAGTACGCCGACCGGCGAGCGAGCCATGCTCGGCGACCTGGGCCTGGGCAAGTCGCTCGAGGCGGTGTCCCGAGTGACGATGCCGAGTGGGACCCCGGCGTACGTCGCGCCCGAGCAGGTGCGCGGCGATGTCCTCGACCCGCGCGCTGACCTGTACGCGCTGGCCGCGGTCACGTATGCCGCGCTGGCCGGCAAGCCGCCGTACGGTGCGACGACGCTGGCGTCGGTCCTCACCGTCGACGGGCCGCCGGCGTCGTTGCGGACGGTTCGCGACGACATACCGGTCGAGGTCGACGAGGTGATCCAGCGTGGGCTGCGCCAGGATCGGGAGGAGCGCTGGCCGGACGTGCGGTCGTTCGCCGAAGCGTTGCGGACGGCTGCGCAGGCAAGCCTCCCGGCGCCGGCGCGCTGGCGTCCTTCGGTGAACCCGTGGGTCGCCGCGACGGTCGCGGCCGCCCTGCTCGGTGGTGCCGGCGGTTATCTGGGCTGGAGCTACGGCGTGCAACGGCAATGGGTGCGGGTCGTGGATCAACAGCAGGTCCTCTCGGTTGAGCTTCCTCGGGATTGGACGCGCACCCGGACCGGCAACGGTTGGCAACCACAGGGCGCGACGGGCTCGCTTCCCGGTCTGCTGGTCAGTGCGGACAACAACAGCTGGAGCAACTCCGATGCGAAGGTGCCGGGTGTCTTCGCGGGCGTGCTGCCGGCGGGGGAGTTGCCGGCGGCAACCACCTTGCCCGGCCCGGTGGGTTGCGCGGAGTCGGCCGAGCGGGTCGACAAGCCGTTCACGGCGACGGCCAAGTACGTCGGCTGTCCGGCCGGCATGACGACCTACGAACGGGTGCAGCAGATCGACGGCCAGTTGATCCGGATCCAGGTGCGGGCCGAGGACGGCGTACAGGCCGAGCGAGTGCTCGACTCGCTGGCCTATACGCCCAAGAAATAAGGGGGTTCGGTGTCAGTGGCCTAGCTGGTACGGCCGGTTGTCCTCGTCGCCGGTGCCCTTCTTCAAGGGCGCGGCCAGTTCACAGGCGCCGCTCTTCGCGTCGCACCGGGCGATGGCGGTCTTGCCGCCTTGCTCGGCCAGCACCAGGATGTGGTCGGCGTCCTCCATCGCGGTGGAGATGATCGCGACCGCGTTCGCACCGGACCACTCGTGCACGGTCTTGCCGGTCTTCAGGTCCAGCGCGGCGAACAGGCCGTCGCCGTACCCGTCCCGATAGGCCGGTCCACCGAGCGCGTAGGCACTCCCGGCGAAGAGCTCGTCCACCGCATAGTCGCAGGTCTTCCAGCGCTTCGTGGCCGCGGCGACCTCGATCAGTGCGGTGCAGCTGCCGTCGTCGGTGGTCGAGACGATCGACGCCGCGAGTTCGAGATTCGACGAGACCGCGGACGGGGCCGGTACGGCGCTGATCGGTTTCGGCGCGTCGTCGCCGGCGGTCCACTTGTAGAGGGTCTGCTTCTCGCTCTTGTTCGACGCGCTGAAGTAGACCTCGCTGCCCTGGACGGCGAGCACGATCGGTCCGTACTCGCCATTGCGCTGCAGCGTGTACTTCTCGCCGCTGGGGTTGTCGCGCCAGACCAGCGTGAAGCGCGGAAGCTCGGTGCCGTCGGCGTTGGTCGGCTGAACGGCGTACGCGCTGCTCGACCGGTCGGCCGAGGAGAGAACCGTCGAGACGTCCTTGACGGATTCACCGCGGGAGCCGTTGGTCCAGGTGGTGAGCACGGCGTTGCCGTTCTCCGTCGGCCGGTGCAGAACGAGTGCGCCGGTACTTGTCCGCGCAACATCCCAGACCGGGCCGTCGGTGGCCGGCAGGGTGAACTTGTTGCCTCCGACATGGACCGTCCGGCCGTCGACGTACGACCCGGCCGGTGCCGCGCCCTGCTTGAGCTTGCTGAGGTCGAGCGTGAGCTTGACCGGTCCGCTCGAGCTGACTCCGCCGGTCGTGGCCGGCGCGGTCCCGGGCGGCCGGCTCGGCGTCGTGGACGGTTTCGGCGCCGGCTTGGTGGCGCTGTCGATCGGCTTCAGCGTGCCGTCCCCGGACGCCGAGGCGAGCGTCGGCGTCTGCTGGGCGGCGACCACGATGCCCGCCACCACAGCCGCGACCGAAACGCTCGCCACCAGGCCGGCCAGCTTGATACTGCGATTCATGATGCCCTCCGGAATGAGTCCTCAGTGTGTCGTACCGAAGGGCTTTGATGGTCGGCCGACACGTTCGGTTCACGGCGGGCGGATCTTGGGGTCAGAGTCCAGCGCACTGACCTGACTTGGGGCCGGATACGGAGTTGGGTCGGCCGGCGTTGGTGGGTGCGGGGGAGTTGCCGGTGCAGGACAACGGGCCGCTGATGTGGTTGCCGGAGACAATCGTCGGGCCGGTGTTGTTCCGCAGTACGAGCGGGCCGGCGATGGTGGCGCTGTCGACGGTCACTTGACCTGTGGTGCCGGTGACGCTGACCGGACCCCTGACCGTCGTGGGCGTGCATTCACCGTTGCCGATCCAGACCCGGGTCGCACCGGTTACGGTGACCGGCCCCGACACGGTCGTGCCACAGAGCAGTACGTCGCCTGACGCTGTCACCGGTCCGCGGAATTCGGTACCGGATGCATACAGCCCGGCACCGGCAGCCACGGTGATGGGGCCGGAGACGGTTGCGCCGTCGAAACAGGCGATACCCGAGGCGACCTTGAGCGGGCCATTGTGTGTCCCGCTGAGCATCGTCGTACAGGCGGGGACGCCGGTCGCGACGAAGGGGACGGCCGTGGTCTGGCCCTGGCGGGTGTAGGTGACGATGCCGTGGTAGATCCCGTCTGTCGGGTAGGTGTGGCTCCCGTTGACGGTCATGAGGCTTCGGCCCTGACGTTGGCTGGTGATGTAGTCGCGGGCTGTGATTGCGGCGGTCTCGGCCGGGGATCCGTCGCCCCAATCGATCGTCGCGGTGTACTCACCGGGTGGCGTCGAGCCCGCGGCCAAGCGACCCAGTGGTGCGTTGGTCACGGTCCTGTCCACGCCGAAGTGGGTGACCGTGCCCATCGACTCCGGACTCCAGGCGACCTGGGCGATGGACCCGTAGTTCACTCCGGCGAACGCCCATCGGGGGCCGGCGGCGCTGAGCCGTTGGCGGTACGCGTCGTAGTCCTGGGTCAGCACCTTGGGCGACCAGGCCTTCTCCAGGATTCCGGCCAGCCGCGGGAAGACCATGAACTCGTTGGTGGCCAGCCCGCGCATCTGCTCACCCCAGATGGGAGCCTCGATGCCGATGATGTCCTCCGCCTTCGGCCCGCCGTACGCCGGTTGCGCCCAGACGTTCCGGTACTTCTCCCACACCCATTCGGGATCCCACGAGTACGACTTGTCCAGTTCCGTCCGTGGCGTGCGGCCGGGCGATCCGTCGTACCCGAAGTCGAGGTACGCGTTCCATTCGGGTGTGGTGATCACGTCGCGGCCCTGGTTGAACCACTCGGGCTTGATCAGCGGGGGACCGCCGCCGGTGTAGTCGGACCAGTAGTGGTTGATGGAGGTCGAGCCGGGCGCGTAGCCCTCGAGTGCTGGGTTCCACCCCATCAGTCGCTTGCCGGCGCCGTCGACGATGGCCTCCATCTGGCCGATCCACCACTTGTAGTCCTCGTGGGGCATCCCGATGGCCTCGTCGCCGCCGATGTGGATGATCGGCGCGGGCGAGATCGCGGCCAGCTGCGCGATCGCGTCCCGCCAGAAGGCGAGGGCCCGCGCGCTTGCCGGGTCGTTGGGGTTGGTACAGAACCGATCGGTCTGGGTCTGGCCCTGGCAACCCATGACCGCGATACCGCC
This sequence comes from Kribbella sp. NBC_00382, assembly GCF_036067295.1. Classification (NCBI taxonomy): domain Bacteria; kingdom Bacillati; phylum Actinomycetota; class Actinomycetes; order Propionibacteriales; family Kribbellaceae; genus Kribbella; species Kribbella sp. NBC_00382. Next base: position 7,115,950 of record NZ_CP107954.1, on the reverse strand, counting down.
GAGGGACCTGACCGCTGCGGTGGCATGGGCCGGGCCTTCGAGCTCCGGGACGATCTCGATGAATCGGTCGGCGGCGTACTTGACCAGGCCCTTGAAGTCCTCCTGCGTGTAGAAGCCGGCGATACAGGCCGCTCCGTTGCAGCCGGTGCCGTCGAGAGCCGGATAGCCCTTGATCTCCAGGCGCCAGGACTGGGAGTCGCTCAGGTGCAGGTGCAGCCGGTTGCCCTTCAGCGCCGCCAGCTGGTCGATCATGGACTTCGTTTCGGCCACCGTCAGGAAGTTGCGGGCCGGGTCGAGCTGAAGACCTCGATGCTCGTACCGCGGGTAGTCCAGGACCGTGATCGGCTGTGCCGTCCACGGCCCGGTGCCGGCGGTTTGCGAGTTGATTGCTGCGGGCAACAACTGTCGAAGGCTTTCGAAGCCGTTGAACAGTCCGTGCGCTTGGGGTGCTGTGATCTTCGCGCCGGCTGTTGAGATGGTGAGGGAGTAGCCCTCGTCCGCATTGGCCGCCGGGAGACCAGGTACTGATCCGATGCTCAGCGCGATGTCGGCTGCTGTGGCGGTACCTGTCACCACGGGAAGGACGAATCCGGTGGCCGGTCGCAGGTACCCGGCGAGCAGGTCCGCCGTGGCGGTGAGGGAGGTGCTGGAGACGACGATCCGGGACTTGTTCGTCAGCGCCCACGGCTCACCGGTACCGGGCGTCTGCTTCACCGGTACGGGAATGATCTGTCCCACTACCGGCGGCGGCTTGGGACCGGACCAGAGCTCGAACTCGTTGAGCGTGTACCCGACGGTCGATGTCGTGGCCAGTGCCTGCATCCGGATACACGAGACCGGGTCCTGGCGATCGATCACCTGGGAATCCTTGTCAGCCGGATTCACCACGTGAGCGACCGTCGACCAGGTCTGACAGTCGGCATCCGTCGAGACCTGCAGCTCGTACTCCGACGGCTTGCCCGGTGAGGTCCACCGGCTGAACACCTCATACACCGGAGCAGGCGTAGCCAACTTCACCTGGAACCAGTCGTGCGTCGGGTCGTACCCGTTCCCCACCGAGGCGTAGTTCGAAGTCCACCCGTTGTGCACAAACACATCCGCCGCGTTAGCCGGCGCATACGTGGCCGCCGGCGCCGTCATCCGCTGCGACTTCGCTGACGCAACCGCCCCCGGCAGCAAGGCAAGGTTGACGCTCTCCGGAGCTACCACAGGGGTGGCCGGCGGATCAGCGGAAGCCTGTGCCGCCGTCACCGTCACTGGAACCAGAACCGCAACCACAAGCGCAACGACAGATTTCCTCACGGCACTCCTCACCGGTGCAGGGCAGAACTACACGGCCCAGAAGGCGACCACGTCAATAAGTTTCCGCCCCACCCCACCAACCCGCAACGCGACTCTCATAAGCAAAATCGCGACCTCCGTCCGGGTTCCGGATGCCACTGGCTCGAGGGTTTGTTATCTGGTTGTTATCAACTAGTGTTCGTCGCTGTCGCGGGGAGAGCCGCGTGAATCTAGCTTGGAGAGTTGAGATGCGACTGCCACAAACACGGCGGTCCAGGGCAGTGATCGCGCTGGGTGCAACTTGCGCGATCGCCGTTGCCGGAATGACGGTGGCGCTGGCAAGAGGTGGTGACCCGGCCCTGTCTGCGGACACGACGGCCGGGACCGGGGTCGACGGCGGGCTTGGTGGCTCGGATCCGACCCTGAGCGGGACCAGTACGAAGCCGCCGCTGAACCGGCCGACTGTCGGTCAGCCGGCCAGGTCGGCGACCCAGCCGGTCCGCAAGCCGACCAGCCGTTCGACGGCCAAGGCCTCGGCCAAGCCGACCAAGAAGGCCACGGCGAAGCCGACGAGCAAGCCGTCGACGAAGCCGGCGCCGGTGGTACCGGTGCAGGGCAATCCGCTCTCGCAGACCAGCGGCCTGTACGTCGACCCGCAGTCCGAGCCGGTCTACTGGGTGAGCGAGCACAGTACTGACTCGCGGCGAGCGGCCATCAAGGCTGGAATCGCCGACCGCCCGATCGCCCGTTGGTTCAACGGCGACGGCGCGGACGTGTCCGACGCACGGGCCTACACCGCGGCAGCGGCGAAAGCCCACAAACTCCCGGTACTCGTCTTCTACAACATCACCGAGCGTGGTTGTGCGGGCGAAGGTGCCGCGAGCGCATCGGCGTACCGGTCCTGGATCGACTCGATGGCCGCATCGATCGGCAAGCATCCCGCCGTCGTGATCCTGGAGCCGGACGCGCTGGCCGGGATGGACTGTCTGAGCTCGTCGATGCAGACCACCCAGCTGTCGCTGCTCAGCTACGCGGTCGACCGGCTGCGGACCTCCGCACCGAACACCTGGACCTACATCGACGCCGGCCACGACGACTGGAATCCCGCCGCCACGACGGCCAAGCGACTCAAGGCTGCCGGGATCGCCAAGGCACGCGGCTTCGCGTTGAACGTGTCGAACTTCCAGACCACCGCGCGCAACGTGACGTATGCCAACGCGGTCAACGCTGCCCTCGGCTCGACCAAGCACTTCGTCATCGACACGAGCCGCAACGGCAACCCCCTGAACGGCGACGACTGGTGCAACCCCAGCGGCCAACGAGTCGGTCCCGCTCCTCGCCTCGGCGGAGCCACCGGCCTGGACGCGCAACTGTGGGTCAAGCCGCCGGGCGAATCCGACGGCGACTGCGGCCTCGGCGCCGGCAGCGAGGCCGGCGACTTCAGCCCCGCCATCGCCATGATGCTCCTGGGCAAGTAGCCCAAGGCCAGTCGGCTAAGGCGGCTCACCCCCCGAGGTGACTATCACCCGGTGACGTCGAGGATCCAGGTGGTGCCGAAGCGGTCGGTCAGCATGCCGAAGCCGGGGCTCCACTGCGAGGGAGCGTACTTCTCGATCAGGTCGGCGCCGTCGGCAAGCTTGTCCCAGAGGGCGCTGACCTCCTCGGCGCTGTCGCCGCGGACGGAGACGAAGAAGCGCTCGCCGGTCAGGGTCATGCCGTTCTCGCGGGTGGTGGCGGCCGGTGCGGCGGCGGGAGCGGACTGCCTCGGTACGTCGTACGCCATGATGCTGAACCCGTTGTCGGCCGTGACCTGGCCGAAGACGACCTTGTCGGCGTCGGGCAGCTCTTTCGGCATACCGAAGTCGCCGTACGCCACGATCGTGAGTTGGCCGCCGAACACGGACTGGTAGAACTCCAGCGCCGCACGGGCGTCGCCGCGGAAGTTGAGGTGGGTGGTGGTGGAGATTGCCATTCTGAGAGCTCCTTGGTGGTTGGTTGTAGGAGCAGGTTTTCAGCAGTAGGTGACAGGGTGTGTCACCTACTGCGGGCAGAATTGGCCGCATGCCGAAGACCTCTTCGCGACTGCTGACCCTGCTGTCGCTGCTGCAGACCCGCCGGGACTGGTCCGGCGCGGTGCTGGCGGAACGCATGGACGTCAGCCTGCGCACAATTCGCCGCGACGTCGACAGACTCCGTGAGCTCGGCTATCCGATTGCCGCTGTGAAGGGCCCCGAAGGTGGCTACCGACTCAGCGCCGGTACGGACCTGCCGCCGCTGCTGTTCGACGACCAACAGGCCGTGGCCCTCACCGTCGCCCTTCAAGTAGTTGCCACCACACCCGGCAACGGTCTCGCCGAGGATGCCGAGCGGGCGCTGAACACCCTCCGGCAAGTCATGCCGAGCCGGCTACGCCATCGCGTCAACGCGCTTCAAGTCACCGCCGTCGAACGCCCCGCCACCAGGCCGGCTGATCCCGTTGACGGAGACGTACTCCTGGCGATCAGCGCGGCCATCGAAGTACAGGAGACCCTGCGCTTCGACTACGGCGATTTGTCTTCACGCCGCGCTGAACCTCACCACGTCATCACCTGGGACGGACGCTGGTACCTAGTCGCCTGGGACCTGGATCGCGACGACTGGCGCACCTTCCGCGCCGACCGGATGCGCCTGCGCACCCCCAACGGACCGCGCTTCACCGCACGCGAAGTACCCGGCGGAAACGTCGCCACCTACATCACCAGCGTCTTCCGCGGCTCCGCCGACACCTCCGGCAACTGGCCCTGCCAAGGCACCGTAGTCCTCGACCTACCCGCTGCCACCGTGGCCCTTTACACCCGAGACGGCCTCGTCGAACCAATCAGCCCCACCCGCTGCCGCCTAACCCTGGGCTCCTGGTCCTGGCCCAGCCTCGCCGCAGCCATCGCCCGCTTCGACACCGAAATCGAAGTCATCACCCCCGACGACCTGACCAACGCCTTCGCCCACCTGGCCGAGCGCTTCACCCGAACCGCTTGTTCATAAGGCGTGCTGGATGTCGGCCAAGCCGAGCCACTGGGCGAGGTTCTCGAGTTCGGTTTGGACGGCCTTGCTGGTTGCTCGCTTGAAGGGGACGTCCTGGTGGATCGCGTTCACCCGCAGTACCGAGGCCTTCCGGTCCGCGATCGCATCGAGCTTGCCGACGAGTTGGTCGCCGTGCAGGATCGGCAGCGCGAAGTAGCCCCAGCGGCGCTTGGCGGCCGGCTTGTACATCTCCAGCGTGTACTCGAAGTCGAATAGCTCCTCCGCCCGGCCCCGATTGTGGATCAGCCGGTCGAAAGGGGACAGGAACGCAGTACGGCCGGCGAAGTCGTCGGTCTCGAGAGCGGCTGGGTCCACTCGCCATTCGCCCTTGGTGCCCTCGACCTCGGCCGGCTCGCCGACGTACCCGACGATCCAGGGCTCGACCGGTACCTCGGTGCCCTTCGCACGGGCGATCCCGAGCGACCGCAGCCGCCGCTCGTTCTTCTGCTGAGTGGCCTCCTCGACGCTCGGGACGACCAGGCCAGCCGGATAGACCCGCTTGGGCAGATCCCATTTGCGCTCGCGGCCGGCCCGGCCGGCGATGGCGACCTCGCCACGTGAGATCAGGCAGTCCAGCATCTTGGTGACGTTGCGTGCGTTGCTCCAGCCGGCCGACGCCCACGGCTCGACCGAGGTGTCCGGGATCTCGCGCGAGGTCAGCGGCCCGCGTTCGCCGAGCAGCTGCAGGATGTCGCGCCGAAAGCCGTCGTTCTTCCGCATCCACTCGCGGGCCCGCTCCCACGTCGGCTGCTCCGCCGCGCCGGCCAGGTACAACCCGACGTCGCTCGTCGGCCGGATCAGCGCGTTGTACTCGAAGAGCGTCCGATCCACCTCCAACGCCTGCCGCAAATGAGCCGGTTGGTACGACGCCCCCAGCCGGCTCCACGCCACCAGATCCGCGTTGGGCGCAATCGCCGCCGTCGGATCAACCTGCAACAAGGTCAAATCCTGAACCATCGCCGCCAGGTCCGTCGGCCGATCCGCCGTCAGCAACTGAGCCCGAACCGCGACCCGCCGCGCCTGCTGCCTCGTCAGTCGGAGCACTCCCATGCCACGGACTGTAGCCAACAGAGGTCGTTACTTCTGACAGACGTGGTTGGGGAGGTTGCCGGGGGTGAGGCGTTGGCGGAGGCCGGTGGCTCGGAGGGCTTGGTGGGAGAGGGCTTGGCGGACTGCGGGTTCGGTGCCTACTACTCGGACTCGGTCCTGGGCTCGGGTGATGGCTGTGTAGAAGAGTTCTCGGGTGAGTAGGCGGGATTCTTCGCCCGGGAGTAGGACGGTGACCTCGGTAGCCTGGCTGCCTTGGGCTTTGTGGATGGTCATGGCGTGGAGGGTTTCGATGTTGCCCAGGCGGCTGGGGGCGAAGTCGAGGCGGCCGCGGGAGCTGTCGATGCAGACTCGGAGGGTGCCGTCGGGGCGGCGGATGGTTACGCCTACGTCGCCGTTGTAGATGCCTAGGGCGTAGTCGTTGGAGGTGACCAGGACTGGGCGGCCTACGTACCAGGTGTCCCAGAGGGGGTCTCCGGTTTCCTCGGTGATCCAGCGTTCTACGGTTCGGTTCCAGTGGCTGACGCCCCAGGGGCCTTCGCGGTGGGCACAGAGGAGGCGGTGGCGGTCGAGGGCGGCCAGGGCTGCGTCGGTGTCACCTGCCTCGGCGGCTTCGCGGATTGCCAGTACGTCGGGCAGCAGCGTCGAGCGCAGGGTTTCGCGGGGGTCGTCGTCCTCGACGAAATGGACCCGGTCGCCGCCGGCCCGTAGTACGTCGAGAACGACCTCCGGCTGGTCGTCGCGGACCGCCAAGGCGAGCTTGCCGATCTCGCCTCCGAAGCGGTGGGAGGTGCGAAGCTCGGCGGCAGAAATGTGGCCGCCGGCAACCAGTCCCGCGACGAGGTCGGCGAGTACCGCCCCGGCTTCGATCGAGGCCAGTTGGTCGGGGTCGCCGACCAGGATCAGCCGGGCCTCGGGCCGGACTGCCTCGAGCAGCCGCGCCATCATCGTCAGCGAGACCATCGAGGTCTCGTCGACGACGACGATGTCGTGCGGCAGCCGGTTGTCCCGGTCATGGCGGAAGCGGGTCGACGAGTCGGGGCGCCCGCCGAGCAACATGTGCAGGGTCACGGCGTGGAATTCGCCGAGCCGGTCCCGATCGTCCGGGCTGAGGCGCTCCTTCATCTCGCGCCGTACGGCTTCCTCGAGGCGCCCTGCAGCCTTGCCGGTCGGCGCGGTCAGTGCGATCCACGGGCGGCGATCCCCGGCAAGCTGCGCCTGTTCCGCGAGCAGCGCGAGCAGCCCGGCGACGGTGGTGGTCTTGCCTGTACCTGGGCCACCCGTCAGTACTGTCGTCCACTGCCGAGCCGCCGTCTCAGCAGCGGTCCGCTGCTCGACGTACGCCGTACCGGGGAAGAGCCGGTCAAGCCCAGCGACCAGTGCTGCCTCGTTGGCGATCATCGGCGATGGCCAGCCGGCCCGACGGCGGAGGTCCTGCTCGACTTGCTCCTCCTCTCGCCAGTACCGGTCGAAGTAGAGCCGTGTGTCCTCCAGATGGAGGGGGTGCGGTGCAGCGAGCAGGGGGCTGGCCCTGAGCGCCGCCAGCCATTCGTCCGGTGCAGGCCAGGTCAGCTCGGCTCCCTCTTCGCCGACCTCGTCCCGTACTTCGTTGAGGTCGAGGCAGATGGACCCGGCCCGGACGGCCCGTGCCATCAGCGCGCACGCGAGCGCGACCGTTTCATTGCCCTCAGCAAGTAGTTTGGTGAGCCGAGAAGCCACGTGGACATCAGCGGCGAGGATCACACCGGCCTGGTTGAAGTCGCGCAGGATCCCGGTCGCGCCGAGGGCGAGGGTCGCATCGAACTCGTCGACGGTGCTGGTCACGCGACCCTCCCATCAAGCAGTTCCGACAACGCCAGTACGAGCGCAGTCGGCATCGGCCAGCTGAATACCCCTGCCGGATGCCCGTCCACAAGAGGCGTCTCCGGTCCGCACATCCCGCGCAAGTAGAGGTAGATCACCCCGCCCAGATGTACTTCGGGGTCGTAGTCCGGCAGCCGCCAACGGAGATACCGGTGCAGTACCACCGAGTAGAGCATCGCCTGCAGCGGATAGTCGGAGTGCAGCATCGCAGCGGCCAGCTCATCCGGCCCGTACTCCGCAGAGGTCGCGGGCTGCTCCGGATCGCCAAGCCGGTTGGTCTTGTAGTCAACCACCACGAAGCGCTGGCCCTCACCATGAGGAACACGCAGTACTACGTCGATCGAACCCGAGAGATAGCCCCGCAAACTCTGCTCGCCAAGCAGCGGCTGCTCTAGCCGCTCGGCGTACGCGAGCAGCGGATCGTCCGTCGGCAAATGGATGCGCAAGAGTGGCGCCACCTCGGCCAGCCGTACGTCGGTCGCTGACGCCTGGTCGCCGCCGGCCAGCGGGATCTCGAAGTCGAGTTCGCGCAGCCGGTCAGCGCGGCCCAGGTCGCCAAGGGTCAGTCCGGGAACCAGCGGACCGAGTGGCGTCCGGTGCAGCGGCAACATCGCGGTGGCCAGTGCGTCGGGTGTCACATCGACCCGCCAGAAGCGCAACTGCTCACGGACCTTCCCGGCCAGCTCGGCGTGCAGATCCGGCGCTTGTGGATCGGCTTCTTCAAGAACTGCGTGGACCAGCGATCCGAAAGTTGCTCCGGCCGGCAGCCCGTCCATCGGCGACGGGAGCGCATCGGCCGGCGCGACCTCTGGCATCGGCGCCGCGTCGACGGACTCGTCCTCGAGCTGGCTCTCTTCGTGCTCGCTGGCGACACCGCCCACCTGCTGGTCCGCCGCGCGGATCAGCCCGGAGTACGACGTACGCCGCCAAGCGAGGTCGACCTCGCGGGAGAAGTGTCCGACCGCCAGCCCACCAGGCAGGTCTTCGGACACAGGCTCGACCTGCTCGGCAATGACCGAATCCTCGATCACCGGACCACCGGCCTGCTGCCAGCGGCGGAGCCAGATCAGCACCTCGTCGTCGGACGATGGCCGGTCCAGCGTGTCGGGCACGATTGCTTCACCTTGTTTGCGGCCGCGCAGCAGCCGCGAGATTCCGCCGTTGACCTCGTCCCAGGACGGCGCCCACCAGGCAACGACCTGGGACTGCGCCCGGGTCAGTGCGACGTAGGTGAGGCGGATGTCGTCGCCGGCTTCCTCGGCCCGCCAGAGTTTCTGGTTGGCTCGATGGCCGCGATGACGTTTGCCGCCGAGGTCGAGTCGCCGTTCGCCGTCTTGGTGGAAGACCAGCAGTTCGGTGTCCTCGACAACGTGGCGCGTGAAACCGAACGGCAGGTAGACGACGGGGTACTGCAGGCCCTTGCTGACCCAGACCGTCATGATCTGTACGGCCGCGGCGTCGCTGTCGAGCCGACGAGTCCGCTCGGTCGTACGGCCGCGGCCGCTGCACTCCTCGCGCAACCAGTCGAGCAGGGCAGGCAGTCCGAACCCTTCGCGGTGTGCGGTCTCGTGGAGCAATTCGGCCAGGTGCGCGAGGTCGGTCATGTCGCGCTCGCCGCCGCGCCAGGCCAGTACTCGCTCGGTCATCCCGTGAACCTGCGCGGCCTCGAAGACTGCCGCTACGCCACTGGTACGCAGCCGGTCGGCCCAAGCTCGAAGCGTCTGGCCGGTCCTGTCGGTGAGCTCCTCGCCACCGGCTCGCAGGCTGGCCGCCGTCTCGCCGAAGAACATCGTCGTCGCCGCGGCCCGGACCAGGCCGGAGCGGTGTGGCTGCTCGAACGCCTCCAGCAGGCACAGCCAGTCCTTGGCCGCTTCCGACGAGAAGATGTCGAGGTCACCGGAGTACACGGCAGGGATGCCGACCCGGGCCAGCTCCTCCCGGCAGACTCGTGCGTCCTTATGTGTCTCGACGATCACCGCGACATCGCCGGCGCGCAGTGGCCGGCCGTCGTACGTCGCTCCAGAGGCCAGCAGTCCACCGATATCGGCGGCCAGATCGCGAGCGATGTAACCGCGGAGGTCATCCATCGGAATGCTCTTGCGCCTGGCCGAGCCGAACAGCTCCCGTTGCGCGACCCGGAGCCGGAACGGCGCGTTGGACGGCGCTCCGGCGAGACGGCTGCCCTGATGGTGAGCGGCAACCGGGTGAACAACGATGCCCGGGTCGCCGAGCTGGGCACCGCCCAGGACCACTTGGAGGCAGTCGACCAGCGGCTGGTCACTACGCCAGTTGGTGTCGAGGGTGCGACGCTGCCCGGCAGTTGCCGCGGCCGCGAGGTACGTCGCGATGTCGCCGCCGCGGAACGCGTAGATGGCCTGCTTCGGGTCGCCGATCAGGACCAGGGTGCTGTTGCCGTTGAACGCGGCGTCGATCACCTTCCACTGCACCGGATCGGTGTCCTGGAACTCGTCGACCATCACCACCGACCACCGGCGTTGCATCTGCTGCCGGGCCGGAGCATCGGGTTCCTCGAGCGCAGCGGCAAGACGGGTGAGCAGGTCGTCGTAGCCGAGGATGCCGAGGCGGCGTTTGCGGCGCTCCATCTCGGCCAGTACTTCGTGCGCGAACGAGACCCGGACGCCCTCCGGCGAGGCCTCGGCGTACTTGTCTGGGACCAGCTTGGTATGCGGGTTGCTGACCGCCTTGAGTGCGATCTCGAGGGCGGTCCCGCGGGTGATGGGCGGCTGATCCGCGGAACTTCCGAAGAGGCTGAGATAGAGGTCGTCGACCACCTCGGTGACGAGGTCTCTCAAGTCGTCCACCAGAGTCACGCCGGCATCGGTGTCACCGGCAACGCCGAGCGAGCGCAGTACGAGCTGGCAGAACTGGTGAGTGGTGGCGATCGTGGCCGCGTCGAAGTTGGCCAGCGCGTCGCGAAGACGCGAGCGGCGCAAGGCGACCTCGGCGGTACTGCCGTGGACGAGGTGGCCGAGTAGGCCCGGGTCGTCCTGCCAATCGTCAGGGTTGGCGAGCGCGAGTTCGGCGTCGAGCAGTTGGGTGCGGACGCGTTCGCGGAGTTCCTGGCTGGCTGCGCGGCCGAAGGTGATCAGCAGCATCTGGTCGAGCCTGGCCCGGCCCTCGGCCACGAAGCGGGTGACGAGCCCGGCCAGCGCATAGGTCTTGCCGGTGCCGGCACTCGCCTCCAGGACGATGGTTCCGGTCGGTAGTTCGCCGAGCAGATCGAAGGGTTCCATCACGTCGCCGCCTGCTCGAAGCGAAGCATCGGTTCCCAGAGCCGGGCGGCATAGGCGCCGAGCCGGGTCGGCTCGCCGGGGCGTTCCTCATCGGCGCGGGTCGGATCCAGCAGGACGTCGAGCCGCGTGTACGGTCCCCAGACCCGTACGTGCGCAGGGTCGGCGTTCTCACCGTCGTAGGCGGCCGGTCGCCAGCGTCGGCCGGCAGCCGTCGCCGGGTCGTCGCCGGTGCGGCGTGCCTCGTGCCAGGCGAGGGAAGTCTTGAGGGGAAGCGGAAGCGGCTCCCGTCGACCGGCGTCGTAGATGGCGGCCAGGTCGGCCAGCAAAGTACGGGCTTCCGGCCCGACCGGACCGAGGAGCCGGCTCGCCGGGCTGTTCCGTCCCCGCCCGATGACCAGGGCGGTCCAGTTGTGGTCCTCGTCGTGAGCGGATAGCGCGAGCAACTGGATCCATGAGGCCAGCAACTGCTTGGCGTCGAGCCGGGAGAAGCCGACCGAGACCAGTCGATGGCCGTGGACACTCGGCACGGTGCCGGTGAGCCGTCGGCCACCGCCGAGATCGACGTCCAGGTCGAAGGCCCGGGGACTCGTCAGTCGGTGCCGATGGGCAGCGATCGCCAACTGCTTGGCTTCCTCCCGTACGTCGGTCGCGGTTCGCCAGCCGAGTCGGCCTGGCGGCAGCGTGCCTCGTCGCCACTCTGCATGCAGGGCGTCGTTCGGATTGACTCCGGCCAGCATGTCGCGGAGCAGCCGGTCGCCGACGGACCATTTCTGCAGGCTGTCGATCTCGACGGGCATCTCGTCCGAGAGCCCGTCGACCTCCCACGGCAGGGTCAGGTCGAGCGACCGGAAATACCCCCGGACGGGGTGCCGGAAGAACGTCAGCAGGTCGGTCAACGCGATGTCCTCGTCGCTCGACACCGGGAGTTGCCCGGCCAGGAACTCCGGTCGTGGTGGCCGGGTACCTGCAGCGGCCCGGGCTGCGACGAGCGCGGTCGGGTCGAACGTGAAGGGTCCTGGCGTGCCGAGCCGGCCGGGTTCGAGGTTCTTGCGATCGAAGGGCTGGAGCGGGTGCCTGACCAGGACGGCTTCCCGGAGGTTCGACTCGGTGGTGCGGTCGAGGACGTCGAGGAGCTCGCCCAGCGGGACTGCGGGTGGGCGGCGCTGTCCGGAGTACTCGTTGGCGCCGGTGAAGGTGATCACCAGTGACTCGGTGGCGGCGAGGATCGCGTCCAGCAGGAGCTGGCGGTCCTCGCTGCGGACATCGCGCTCGCCGGTGAGCGGAGTCCTGGCCAGTACGTCGTCACCGTCGGACAGCCCGAATCGCGGGAAGACGCCGTCGTCGAGTCCGAGCAGGCAAACCACCCGGTGGGGGACCGATCGCATCGGCACCATCGTGCAGACCGTCAGCGTGCCGGTCCGGAAGCCGGCGCGGCTCGGCCGGCCGGCCAGATGACTGGACAGGAGGGCCCGTACGTCGGGGAGCCGCAGCGAGGTCTGGGCCAGCTGGCCGGCGTCGGCCGCCACCTCAGCGAACTCGCGATGGACCTGGCTGAGCTGCCAGTTGTCATCGGGGACCACGCGGGTCAGCTGATCGATGCCCGCACGCAACGCGTCCAGCCAGTCCGCGAGCGGCCGTCTGCCGTCGAGCCGTTCAGTTGCCGCCTGCAACCGATCGACGTACTCCGCGAACCGGCCGGCCAGCTCGATCCGGGTGCTGCCGACGTCGTCGAGCGGCAGGGTCGTGTTGATCCAGGCATGTGCGTCGGCCGACATCGTCACGCCGGCGAGGATCCGGTCGAGCCCGAAGCGCCAGGTGTTCTGCGGGTACTCGGCCAGACCGTACGGTGCCCGGTGCTCCTGGTCGAACGCCCACCGGACGCCCGACTCGCGGACCCAGGCGGTGATCGTGTCCAGGTCGTCGTCGGTGAACCGGAAACGGCGGCGTACCGGCTCGGTCTCGGCCAGGTCGAGCAGCTGGCTGGCGGTCGCTCTGCTGCCGGCGATCCCGAGCAACTGGGAGGCGACGCCGAGCAGGGGATTGGTCTGGGTCAGCGACCGGTCGGCGAGTTGCACCCGCAGCCGATGTGCCGGGTGGCCGTCGTTGCGGAGGTCGCCGAGGCCGAAGCGTGCACTGATCAACGGCGCGTACGTCTCGATGTCGGGGCACATGACGAGAATGTCGCGAGGTTCCAGCGTGGGGTCGGCTTGCAGCATCCCCAGCAGGATCTCGCGCAGTACGTCGACCTGCCGAGCCGTGCCGTGGCAGGCGTGGACCTGAACGCTGCGATCGCCGGTGGCCACGCGGCGGCCATCGGGGGCGAGAACGTTGCCGCGCAGGTCGTCCTGTAGCCAGCCGAGAAGCGTGTCGGGTCCTGCCGATGAGGGAAGGTGGTCGTCGACGGTCGGTACGCTGGCGAGCGTCGACTGCAGTTCGCGGCTGTCCCGTCCGAGCGTTGCCAGGAGCGGGTGGTCGGCCTCTTGGTGGCTGGTGTCGTCGGCTCGGTCGCCGGTCGTAGTACGGGCTGCCGTCAAGCGTTCCCAGAGCGCGTTGCTGGGGTGGGGGAGCCAGAGGTGTACGTCGCGATGCTCGGCCAGCGCGGAGAGCAACTCGACCTCGGTGGCCGGGAGACGGGTGTGTCCGAACAACGAGAGTCGGGCCGGGAGGTCGAGTGACTCCGGCCGATTGCGAAGCTGGTCGATTGTGTCGGCGTGGCGGGCGTTCGGCGTCGGCGCGTCGATGCGGTCGACCAATCGCCGCCAGAGTTCCGGCTGCCAGGAGAGGTCGTCGTCGATCGTCTCGCCCCGGCCATCGGTGTCGCGACCTTGGGTCCAGTCCGTGAGGAGGGCCGGCCGCTGTACGGCGTACGAGGCAAAGAGGCGCGCGAGTCGCGCTGCAACGGCGTACCGGCGGCCCTGACGCAGCTCTGCCTCGGCGCCCGTGTCGAAATGGCCGAGGTGCCGGGCAACGGGCACGCACCAGGCGTCGTCAAGAGACTCGTCGAGCACAGCCAGCAACGGCCAAGCCATCGCGTCCGCGGCCCACGGATCGTCCTGGTTGAGATCAAGCAGCGCCGCCACCAGTGAGCGCGGCGTCGTGAACCGGACCCCGGCACACACCCCGTCACCCCGCCCCGCGGCGGCTCCCAGTCGATGCGCCAGCCGCTGAGAAAGCCAGCGCTCGACCCCCTTGGCCGGCACCACCACGAGCTCCTCGGCAAACGGGTCAGCCAGCGGCACAGCGAGCAGCCGCCCCAGCCCATCAGCCAGCACATCGGTGCGCTCGGCGCGGTGCAAGTACAGAGTCACCGCCGCAGCATGCCACGTCCCACCCCCACCACCACGAAACGCGCCTCACGCCGGTCCAGCGGCCTTCGGGCGCACAAGTTCGGGTTTCTTCGGCGGGGCGGGTTGGCCTGGATCGGTGCATCAGCGGTGAAAAGTTGGGTACGGGCTTTGTACTGCTGACCGTGGTCTGGAAGTAGGCCATGACGTGACGTGAGATGTCGCGAGGTCGAAGATGATTTCTTTTGTCAGTGCAGTGCCCACCCAGTGTTACTCGGCCAAGGATCGCGCGGCGCGCGAAGCGGCGACCCGGGAGTTGTTCGAGCGCCGGGAGCGTAGTACCGGCGAAACCGAGCGGCAGGAGCTGCTCGAGGCGATCGTCGAGCTCAATATCGAGATCGCCCGCGGGATCGCGCAGCGGTTCCGGCACAAGGGCCCGGATACGGAGGATCTGGAGCAGGTCGCGTATCTGGGCTTGGTGAAGGCGGTGCACGGTTATCGGCTGGCTGCGGATACGCCGTTCATCGGGTACGCGATTCCGACCATCCGCGGTGAGGTGAAGCGGTACTTCCGTGACTGCGCCTGGACGGTGCGGATTCCGCGCCGGCTGCAGGAGTTGCAGGGGCTGATCGCCGCGAAGCTGCCGGAGCTGGAGCAGGAGCTCGGCCGGGAACCGAGCACGGCCGAGATCGCCGAACGGCTGGGTGCCGAACCCGCCGAGATCGATCAGGCGGTTGCCGCGCACGGGTGTTTCAGCGTGCTGTCGCTGGACCGTCCGGAGGCTGAGGCTGGGCTCACGCTGGGCGAGATGGTGGCTGACGAGGACGACCCGACGCTGCACCAGCTGGAAACGATCGACATGCTTCAGCCGGTACTTTCGGATCTGTCCGCCGATGACCGGCGGATCCTGGAGTTGCGGTTCGTCGACGGGTTGTCGCAGACCGATATCGGCACCGAGATCGGCGTCAGCCAGATGCAGGTCTCGCGCCTGCTCCGCAAGATCCTGGACCACCTCAAGGACAGGCTCGCCCCGTTGGCGTCGGCTGCCTGACGCACCGGCCGGCCCGTGGACCTCCGTGGTCCGCGGGCTAGCCGCCGTCCTGGAGTTCGACGGTGTCGTTGATCTGGTCCGCGATCAGGCGGAGTTTGACGTTGCGTTGCTGGGAAAGGCGGGTGAGGAAGGCGAAGGCGCGGTGGTCGTTGAGTTTGTACCGCTCCATCAGGATGCCGACCGCCTGGCCGATGCTGGAGCGGGTGTTGACCGCCTCGCGGAGGGTCTGGATCTCGTTGGCGTAGCCGATCACGGCGGCGGCCTGGTGGGCGAAGAGCCGGCTGAGGATGGCGAGGTCCTCGAAAGAGCCGACGTTGGGGGAGTACAGGTTGAGCGCGCCCTTGGACTTGCCGGTGTCGAACAGCCGGACGGCTGCTTGGGCGCGGATGCCGGCCGCGACGGCGATCGCCGCGTAGTCGGGGAAGCGTTCGTCGGCCGCCAGGTTCGGAGACGCGATGTGAAGGGTCTCGGTGGCCGCTTCGTAGCAAGGACCCTGGTGCAGCCGGTACTGCGCGGCGTCGAGAATCTCGATCAGCTTGTCGGTGGGTGCCGCGGTGTCGAGGGTGCCGTCGGCGTGCGAGATCGTGATGCTGGCATGAGTGACACCTGGCAGGACTTCGACAGCGGCGGCCGTGATCTGGCTCAGCGTATGGTCCAGATCACCCGGCGTCAGCGCCGACGAGAGTCGTCGTGCGGTGTCGACCAATCGTTCGTCATCACTCATCTTCCTCCGGTACCCAGCCACTCTCCCCGCACGCCCCGGCCTTCGACGGCATCGATGTGAACGCTCACAGGTCCACTCTGATATAGCGCCGGGGTCGCGGCTTTGCCGACGGGCGTTACTGGACCGTGACGCCTGAGATCGAGGTCGATGTCTTGACCGATCGGGTCATCAGGGCCAACATGTGAGCGCTAACACTCAAGGGAAGCCGAGTGCTGCGGAGTGACCTGTCCGGGAAGGGGAGAGTTCGTGAAGAAGAAGTTGGTGGCCACTCTCAGTGGTGCACTGCTGGTGCTCGGTCTCGCTGCGTGCGGCGGGGAGGGAGCGGGGGCGACCTCAGACACCGCGAGTCAGAAGCCCGCGGATCTGACCATCGGTGTCTCGATGCCGACGCAGACGTCGGAGCGTTGGATCGCTGACGGCAAGGCGGTGAAGGAGAAGCTCGAGGCCAAGGGGTACAAGGTCGATCTGCAGTATGCGAACGACGACATCCCGACCCAGTCGCAGCAGGTGGATCAGATGATCACCCGCGGCGCCGACGTCCTGATCGTCGCGGCGATCGACGGCACCGCGCTCAGCAGCCAGTTGCAGGCCGCCGCGGACAAGAAGATCCCGGTGATCGCGTACGACCGCTTGATCCGCGGCAGCGCGAATGTCGACTTCTACGTCAGCTTCGACAACTACAAGGTCGGAGTCGCTCAGGCCAAGGCGCTGCTGCGCGGGCTCGGGCTGGAGACCGCGGACGGCGCGAAGGGGACCAAGACCGGCCCGTTCAACATCGAGCTCTTCGCCGGCTCCTTGGACGACAACAACACCCACTTCTTCTTCCAGGGCGCGATGGACACCCTGAAGCCGTACTTCGACAGCGGGGCGCTGGTGGTCAAGTCGAAGCAGACCAAGCTCGAGCAGGTCGCGATCCTGCGCTGGCAGCAGGAGGCAGCGCAGAAGCGGATGGAGAACCTGCTGACCTCGAGCTACAACGACGGCAGCAAGGTCGGCGGCGTGCTCTCGCCGTACGACGGCATCTCGCGCGGCATCATCACCGCACTGCAGAACGCGGGCTACGGCAAGACGGCCGGTCCGGTACCGCCGATCACCGGGCAGGATGCCGAGATCGCCTCGGTCAAGCTGATCAACGACGGCGTCCAAAGCTCCACCATCTTCAAGGACACCCGGCTGCTGGCCGATCAGGCCGTCAACGCGGCGGAGGCGTTCCTGCAGAAGAAGACGCCGGAGGCCAACGACACCAAGTCGTACGACAACGGGGTCAAGGTCGTGCCGGCCTACCTGCTGCCGATCCAGACCGTCTTCAAGGACGACATCAAGAAGGACCTCGTCGACACCGAGTACTACACCGCTGCCGAGGTGGCGGCCGGTCAGGCCAAGTGACAGCCGGCTGACGCGCGAAGGAGAGTCGATGAGCGACGTGCTGTTGGAGATGCGCGGCATCAGCAAGAGTTTTCCCGGCGTCAAGGCGCTCGAAGACGTCTCGCTGACCGTGCGGCGGGGCGAGATCCACGCGATCTGCGGGGAGAACGGAGCCGGCAAGTCGACCCTGATGAAGGTGCTGTCCGGTGTCTACCCGGCCGGCAGCTACGACGGGGAGATCATCTTCGATGGCACGCCCGTGCACTTCGGCGGGATCCGGGACAGCGAAGCCGTCGGGGTCGTCATCATCCATCAGGAGCTGGCTCTGGTGCCCTACCTGTCGATCGCCGAGAACATCTTCCTCGGCAACGAGCGCCGCGGCCGCGGCGGCCTGATCGACTGGAACAAGACCAATGCCGAGGCCCGCAAACTGCTTGCCTCCGTCGGGCTGGACGAGAACCCGGTCTCACCGGTGATCGAGCTCGGCGTCGGCAAGCAGCAGCTGGTCGAGATCGCCAAGGCGCTGTCGAAGGAGGTCCGGCTGCTGATCCTCGACGAGCCGACCGCCGCACTCAACGACGTCGACTCGGCGCACCTGCTCGAGTTGCTCCGCGGGCTGCGGGACCGCGGGATCACCTGCGTCATGATCTCGCACAAACTGAGCGAGATCACGGCCGTCGCGGACGCCACCACGGTGATCCGCGACGGCCGTACCGTCGAGACTCTCGACATGCGTTCGCCTGAGGCGACTCAGGAACGCATCATCCGCGGCATGGTCGGGCGCGACATCGCGACGTTCTATCCCGAACGGGTTTCCGAGCCCGGTCCGGAGGTGCTCCGGGTGGAGGACTGGACGGTGTGGCACCCGGTCCAGTCGCGCAAGGTCGTCGACGATGCCGCTTTCAGCGTGCGGGCCGGTGAGGTCGTCGGGATCGCGGGGCTGATGGGCGCCGGACGTACCGAGCTCGCGATGAGCATCTTCGGTCGCTCGTACGGACGCAACATCAGCGGACGCCTGTACATGCACGGCAAACAAGTGCGGGCGCGCACCGTGGCCGAAGCGATCAGCAACGGGATCGCCTACGCCACCGAGGATCGCAAGCGGTACGGGCTGAATCTGATCGCCGACGTCCGGACCAACGTCTCGGCGGCGGCACTGGGCAAGCTGTCCCGGGCCGGCTGGGTCAACGGCAACGAGGAGATCAAGGTCGCCGAGGACGGCCGGCGGGAGATGAACATCAAGACCCGCACCGTGATGGACGCGGTCGGCACGCTGTCCGGCGGGAACCAGCAGAAGGTCGTGCTGTCGAAGTGGCTGCTCACGGATCCGGACGTGCTGATCCTCGACGAGCCGACCCGCGGGATCGACGTCGGGGCCAAGTTCGAGATCTACACGATCGTCAACCGGCTGGTGGCGGCCGGCAAGGCCGTCGTCGTCATCTCCTCCGAACTGCCGGAACTGCTGGGGATGTGCGACCGGATCTACACGCTGTCGGCCGGCCGGATCACCGGTGAGATGCCGGCCGGCGAAGCGACCCAGGAAGGGCTCATGGCGCTGATGACGAGGGAGAAGGAGCTCGCCTGATGACAAGTACGAAACCATCCGCACCGACGGAGCCGGTCGCGGCGGAGAGCGCTCCGAGCGCCGCGCTGCACGTCGGTACCAGTGATCCGCGCACGCTGATCACCCGCAACCTGCGGCAGAGCGGGATCTACATCGCCTTCGTCGTGATCGTGGCGCTGTTCGCGTTCCTGACCGACGGCGTGCTGCTCAGCCCCGGCAACATCACGAACATCGTGCTGCAGTACTCCTACATCCTGGTGCTCGCGATCGGCATGGTGATCCTGATCATCGCCGGCCACATCGACCTGTCGGTGGGCTCGATCGTCGCGCTGACCGGTGGGGTGTCGGCCGTCCTGGTGATCCAGCACGGCCAGCCGTGGTGGGTGGGTGTGGTGGCGGCCGTGGCCGTCGGTACGGCGGTCGGCGCCTGGCACGGTTTCTGGGTGGCGTACGTCGGGATGCCCGCGTTCATCGTGACGCTGGCCGGCATGTTGCTGTTCCGCGGGCTGACCCTGCAGGTGCTGGACAACGTCTCGCTGTCCCCGTTCCCGGCCGAGTACCAGAAGGTCGCCAGCGGCTTCCTGAACGGTCTGCTCGGCGGTCATGGCTACGACGCCTTTACGCTGCTCGTCGCGGCGATCGCCGTCGCGGGGTACACGGTCGGTGTGTTCCGTACCCGGTTGGCGCGGATCCGGTACGAGCAGCCGGTGGAGTCGTTCCCGTTGTTCGTCACCCGGGTGCTGGCGGTCGCGGCGGTCGTCATGTACTTCGCCTGGCAGCTCGCTCATGCCCGTGGGCTGCCGATCGTGCTGATCGTGCTGGCGGTCCTGGTGATCATCTATGGACTGATGACGAAGAACACCGTGCTCGGCCGGCAGGTGTACGCGATCGGCGGCAATCTGTCCGCCGCGATGCTGTCCGGGGTCAAGGTCCGCAAGGTCAACTTCTGGATCTTCGTCAACATGGGCTTCCTGGCCGGCGTCGCCGGCGTCATCTACTCGTCGCGGTCCAACGGCGCCCAGCCCGCGGCCGGCAACATGTTCGAGCTGGACGCGATCGCGGCGGCGTTCATCGGCGGCGCGGCGGTCGCGGGCGGCGTCGGTACGGTCGTCGGGGCGATGGTCGGTGGCCTGATCATGGCCGTGATGAGCAACGGGATGCAGCTGATGGGGATCGATCAGTCGACCCAGTCCGTCGTCAAGGGCCTGGTGCTGCTGCTGGCCGTTGCCTTCGACATCTACAACAAGCGCCGTGCCGGTGCGGGTCGCTGACTTTACTATTTCCCCATGGTGAGAGCGGGCACGGGACAGTACGGGGCTCAGGGCCGGGCGCCGAGCATGGCGGATGTGGCTGCTGCGGCCGGTGTCTCGCACCAGACCGTATCCCGGGTGCTGAACGGCTCGGAGCTGGTCCGGGCCGAGACCCGGACCCGCGTACTGGCCGCGATCACCGAGCTGGGGTACCGGCGCAACAACGCGGCCCGGCTCCTGGTGACGAACAGGTCGCGCCGGATCGGGATGATCTCCGCCCACTTGGTGCTGCACGGACCGAGCATGATCGCGGTGTCGGTCCAGGACGCCGGCCACAAGGCGGGGTACGACGTGTCCCTGGTCGCCGTCGAGGACTTCACGCCGGAGTCGCTGCGCAACGCCCTTGACCGGCTGCTCGACGAGGCGGTCGAAGCGATCGTCGTGGCCGTCGCCCATCGCGAGGCGCTCGAGCAGGTGGTGTCGCTCGAGGTTCCCGTCCCGATGATCGTCGTCCAGGGAGTGAGCGAAGGACAGCGGATGGCGGTGGGCATCGACCAGGAAGCGGGGGCCCGGATCGCGGTCGAGCACCTGCTCGACCTCGGGCACCGGCACGTCGCCCATGTCACCGGCCCGCTGGAATGGGTAGAGGCCGGCCAGCGGCGGACCGGCTGGCAACGAGCGCATGAGGATCGCCATGTGCTGCCGGGGCCGGAGCTCGCCGGTGACTGGTCGCCGGAGAGCGGCTACCAGGCCGGCCTGCGGATCGCCGAGGATCCGGACGTGACAGCGGTCTTCGTGGCGAACGACGGGATGGCGATGGGGCTGATGTACGCCCTGCACGAGAAGGGGCGCGACATACCGGGCGAGATCAGCGTCGTCGGTTTCGACAACGTCCCCGAGGCGCGGTACCTCTGGCCGGCCCTGACGACGGTCGACCAGGAGTTCTCCCTGCTGGGGCGACGGGCCGTCGACCTGACGCTCAGAGCGCTGGACGGGGAGACCGATCCGTCGATCCGGCTGATTCGCCCCACCCTGATCGACCGCGACTCCACGTCAGCCGTCGGTGGGCGGGACGTCTGATCTGGCGTCAGGTGTGTGATTTCTGGGTGCTGGCCGGATCCCCGGGGCGGTGCCAGGTGCTGACCTCGATCGCGGAGATGGCGGCGCCGATGTCCTTCGCCCAGGCGGAGATCAGGTCCCAGTCGCGGAAGTCGCCGGCGAGTTGGGTGCGGGCCATCCGGGTGGCGAGGAAGCCCTCGGCGGTTTCCTGGGTGAGTTTGCCGGCGAACGTCATCGCCGGGGTCGCGCCGATCCGGCGGGCCAGCCGCTGGACCTTCCGCGGCATCGACTGGAGCTGGTCGCTGGCCGGTCCGACCGGGCCGCTGTGGAAGAGCCAGACCTGCCGGTCGCGCAGCTCCTTGGTGTGGTGGCGAAGGAAGGTGACGGCTTCCGGGCGCCAGCGGTGGGCGTAGACGGCGCTGCCGAGGACGACCGCGTCGTACCAGCTGATCCTGCTGATCTGCCCGACCTCACGGACGTCGACCTGGTGGCCGTGGCTGCGGAGCTCAGTGCCGATCGCCTCGGCGATGCCGGCGGTCGCGCCCATCTTGGTGGCGTAGGCCACGAGTACCTTTCTGGACATCTGATTCTCCGATCTGGTCAGCCGCGGGGGTGAGACCGCGTGGGGTCTTCGGTGGCGGTGAGGGAAGCGGCGATGGTTTCGGCCCAGGCGGTGATCCGCGGCCAGTCCCGGGAGTCGCCTGCCAGGCTGCTGCCGGCGAGGCGGCGGGCGAGGAAGCCTTTGGCCGTGGCGGGCAGGATGGCGCCCGAGAAGGTGGTGGCGGGGGCCGCGCCGATTCTGCGGGCGAGGCGGTGGATGTTGGCCGGCATCTCCTGGGCCTGCTCGCGGTCAGGGCCGACCGGGCCGCTGTGGAACAGCCAGACATGCCGGTCGCCGAGCTCATCGGCGTACCGGCGGAGGAAGTGCACGGCGTCCGGCCGCCACCGCCGGATGTAGATCGCGCTGCCGAGGACGACGGCGTCGTACTCCGTGATGGAGTCGACCCCGGTCACGTCGCGGACGTCGGCAAGGTGCCCGCGTTCGCGCAGTACGGTGCCGATCGCCTCGGCGATCCCGGCGGTCGCCCCCATCTTGCTGGCATACGTCACCAGAACCTTGCTGGACATCCGAAACCTCCTTCGCCACCTGGTGATAGCTCCAGCAAACGCTGGTCAGGGCGATGTCAGCAGGGCCGAAGGTCCTGAGGGCGGTGGGCCGATCGATCGGTCCCAGGAGGTTCCCGGGCAAACGAGGACCTTCGGCCCTGATCAGCAGTCGCGGGCTGTTCTGGAATGGAACTATCAGATCCAGAGGAGAACGCATCATGACCGAGAACCTGTACGTCGTCAGTTGCGCCGGCCACCCGGGATTCGTGACCACGCCCGCCGCCTACCGGGAGTTCCTCCAGGCGGCCCGGCTCCGGCCGCTCATCGCGACCCAGCTCCGGCGGCTCCGCGAAGGTGCGGATCTGGTTGCCGTGGGCGCCTTCATCCGTACCGCGTACTTCGACGCCGAACTGCCGCCCGAGCTGACCGAGTCGCTCCTGGGCGCCTACCGGCAGCTCGGCCGAGCCGGCGCCGAACTGGTGGTGGGAGCGGTGACCACGGACGACCAGCTCGACGAGTTCCTGACCGGACCGCACGAGATCTTCGTCGGCGTGACGGGGGAGCAGGCCCTGCTGGCGGCGGTCAAGCGCTGCTGGGGCTCACTGTTCACCGATCGGGCGATCGTCTATCGCGAGGTTCGCGACATCGACCACCTGACCGCCGATATCGCGGTCCAGGTCGAGCCGATGACGGCTTGGTCGGCGACCCGGCCGGTCCTCGCCGACGCGTCCGCGAGCTGACCGACGCTCAGTGCCCGGCCACCGTCGAGGCGTGGTCCGGGACGTGGGTCTGCATCTCCCGCGGGGTCCGTTCGTATCCCTTGGAGGGCGGCCGTGGTGGCAGCTCCAGTGGGGGGCGTTGCACTTCGTAGTACGGGATGGTCGAGAGCAGGTGCGCGATCATGTTGATCCGCGCGGACCGCTTGTCCTCGCTCTCGACGACGTACCACGGCGCCTCCGGTACGTCGGTGTGGACGAACATCTCGTCCTTGGCGCGGGAGTAGTCCTCCCAGCGGGAGATCGACTCCAGGTCCATCGGGGACAGCTTCCAGCGCCGCATCGGATCCTCGAGGCGGCTGCGGAAGCGGTTCTCCTGCTCGTTGTCGCTGACCGAGAACCAGTACTTGCGCAGCAGGATGCCGTCCTCGACCAGGAGCCGCTCGAAGATCGGGGTCTGGTGCAGGAAGCGGGTGTATTCGCGGCTCGTGCAGAAACCCATCACGCGCTCGACGCCGGCCCGGTTGTACCAGCTGCGGTCGAACAGGACGAGCTCCCCGGCGGCGGGCAGATGCTCGATGTAGCGCTGGAAGTACCACTCCGTGCGCTCCCGCTCGGTCGGCGCCGGCAGGGCGGCGATCCGCGCGACGCGGGGGTTCAGGTACTCCGAGACGCGCTTGATCGTGCTGCCCTTGCCGGCCGCGTCGCGCCCCTCGAAGATCACCACCACCCGCGCGCCCTCGACCCGGACCCACTCCTGCAACTTGACCAGCTCGGCCTGCAACCGCAGCAACTCCCGCTCGTAGACCTTCTTCGGCATCCGCTGAGCCTTGTCGCGCTTGCCATGAGCCATCTGCCGGCCTCCTGCCCCGAGGATCGCTGTCACAGCCCACCGTACGGGCTTGGGGTCAGGTCTCCTTCCTGGATGGGCCAGTGCCAGTCGCGGATCTCGGGCAGGTCGTCGCCGTGCTCGAGGATGAAGGCGTGGTGCCGGGTCCGCTGGTCGATCAGCCACTGCCGGAATCCGACGGCGCGCTGTGCGAGTCCGGGGACCCGGTCGATCACGTCCATCGCGAGGTGGAAGCGGTCGAGGTCGTTGCGGACCACCATGTCGAACGGGGTGGTGGTCGTCCCTTCTTCCTTGTACCCACGGACGTGCAGGTTGTCGTGCCCGGTCCGCCGGTAGGTCAGGCGGTGGATCAGCCAGGGATAGCCGTGGTAGGCGAAGATGACCGGCTTGTCGGTGGTGAAGAGCGCGTCGTACTCCGGGTCGGGCAGCCCGTGTGGGTGCTCGCCGGCCGGCTGCAGGCGCATCAGGTCGACGATGTTGACGACCCTGATCCGCAGCTCAGGCAAGTGTTCACGCAGCAGGCTGACCGCCGCGAGCGTCTCCAGCGTCGGTACGTCGCCGGCGCAGGCCATCACCACATCGGGATCGCCGTCGTCGTTGCTCGCCCAGTTCCACACGCCCAGCCCGCGAGCGCAGTGCAGCTCGGCCGCGTCCAGGTCCAGCCAGTCCTCCTGCGGGCTCTTCCCGGCCACGATCACGTTGATGTGGTCGCGGCTGGCCAGGCAGTGCTTGGCCGTCGAGAGCAGGGTGTTGGTGTCCGGCGGCAGGTACACGCGGACCACTTCGGCCTTCTTGTTGACCACGTGATCGATGAACCCGGGGTCCTGGTGGGAGAAGCCGTTGTGGTCCTGCCGCCAGACGTGTGAGGTCAGCAGGTAGTTGAGCGATGGGATCGGCCGGCGCCAGCGCAGCTTGCTGGTGACCTTGAGCCACTTGGCGTGCTGGTTGACCATCGAGTCGACGATGTGCACAAAGGCTTCGTAGCAAGAGAACCAGCCGTGCCGGCCAGTGAGCAGATAGCCCTCGAGCCAGCCCTGACAGGTGTGCTCGCTGAGGATCTCCATCACCCGGCCATCGACCGCGAGGTGCTCGTCGGTCGGCAGTACCTCGGCGTTCCACGCCTTGCCGGTGACCTCGTACAGGGCATCGAGGCGGTTGGAGGCGGTCTCGTCCGGCCCGACGACGCGGAAGTTGCGTTCGGACTCGTTGGCCCGCATCACGTCACGCAGGTAGCGGCCGAGCATCCGGGTCGGCTCGTGCGGCCCACTGCCGGGGTGCGGGACGTCGACGGCGTACGCCGCCAGGTCAGGAAGCTCCAGATCGCGTGTCAGCAGTCCACCGTTGGCGTGCGGGTTCGAACCCATCCGCCGGTCGCCCTCGGGAATCAGGTCCAGCAGCTGCGGTACCAGCCGGCCTTCCTCGTCGAACAGCTCCTCGGGCCGGTAGCTGCGCATCCAGGTCTCCAGGATGGCAAGGTGTTCCGGCGACGTCCGTACGCCGGACAGCGGGACCTGGTGAGCCCGCCACGTGCCCTCGACCAGGACTCCGTCGACCTCATGCGGTCCGGTCCAGCCCTTCGGCGTCCGGAGCACGATCATCGGCCAGCTCCGGCGCG
Source organism: Kribbella sp. NBC_00382 (assembly GCF_036067295.1). NCBI lineage: Bacteria > Bacillati > Actinomycetota > Actinomycetes > Propionibacteriales > Kribbellaceae > Kribbella > Kribbella sp. NBC_00382. Next base: position 7,090,860 of record NZ_CP107954.1, on the reverse strand, counting down.
GCGCGTCGGGATCGGCCTTGGCCTCGCGCTGAATGTCCGCGATCTCGTCGAGCGCCCGGTCGAGGGTGGCGGCGAGCTGCTGGTGCACGAGTTCGGGGTTGTCGCCGGACACCAGATAGGGCCGATGGCCGTAGCCGGTGAGCAGGCTGGTGAGCTCGTCGTCGCCGATGCGGGCGAGGACGGCCGGGTTGGCGATCTTGTAGCCGTTGAGGTGCAGGATCGGCAGGACCGCGCCGTCGGTACGCGGGTCGATGAACTTGTTGGAGTGCCACGACGCGGCCAGTGGACCGGTCTCCGCCTCGCCATCACCGATGACACAGGCGACGATCAGCTCCGGGTTGTCCAGTACGGCGCCGTACGCGTGGCTGAGCGAGTAGCCGAGCTCACCGCCCTCGTGGATCGAGCCGGGGAGCTCGGGAGCCACATGGCTCGGGATCCCACCGGGGAAGGAGAACTGACGGAACAGGTGGTTCATCCCGTGCTCGTCGCGCGATACGTCGGGATAGGTCTCGCTGTAGCTGCCTTCGAGCCAGGTGTTCGCCGCGATCGCGGGCCCGCCGTGGCCGGGGCCGATGATGTACATCATGTTCAGGTCGCGCAGCCTGATCAGGCGGTTCAGGTGGACGTAGATCATGTTCAGGCCAGGCGTGGTTCCCCAGTGCCCGAGCAGCCGCGGCTTGACGTTCTCGGCCTTGAGCGGCCTGGTCAGCAACGCGTTGTCCAGCAGATAGATCTGCCCGACGGACAGGTAGTTCGCTGCCCGCCAGTAGGCGTCCAGCGCGGCGGCCTCGTCGGATGTCAGCGGCTTGTCCGCGACCTGTTCCATCTTGTGTCTCCCAGCTGTGTCGGATGTTTTAAGCCTGGTCGGCCGGGGTGTGCCGCGGGCAGGGCCGAAGGTCCATTCGGCGGGGGCCGCAAGTCAGCGGAACCCCCTGTGCCGGCAGATTTGGCTTCTTCAGGCGGGGATCGGGCCCAGTACGTCGGCCGGGCGGCCGCGGCGGACGACCTTTCCGTGGCTGAGGACGATGACCTCGTCGAGGGCGGCCAGGCCTTCGAGGCGGTGGGTGACCAGCAGGGTGGCGCGGCCGCGGGTGGCGGTGAGGATGTCTCGAGTGAGGTCGGCGGCGGTGGGGTCGTCCAGGTGGGCGGTGGGTTCGTCCAGGAGGAGGACCGCTGGGTCGGCGAGGAGGGCTCGGGCCAGGGCTAGGCGTTGGCGTTCGCCGCCGGAGAGTTGATCGGCCCGGTCGCCGACGGTGGTGTCGAGACCGTGCGGTTGGCGGTTGACCCAGGTGGAGAGGCGAGCCTGGCGAAGGGCCTTCATCAGTTGGGCGTCGGTGGCGCCGGGTTTGGCGACGAGCAGGTTGTTGCGGATGGTGGTGTCGAAGAGGTGGTCGTCCTGGGCGCAGACGACGACGTGGCGGCGGAAGGCGTTCTCGTCGAGGTCGGTCAGCGGGATGCCGCCGTACGTGACGCCGCCTCGGTCCGTGATCAGGAAGCCTGCCAGGGCGGCGATCAGGGTGGACTTGCCGGCGCCGCTCTCACCGATGACGGCGATCCGGCGGCCCGGGGTCAGGCTCAGGCTGATGTCTTGCAGGGTCGGCTGGTCGGCGCCGGGCCAGCGGGCCTCGGCGCGCGAGATCGCGAGAGTGTGGCCGATGACGTCCTTGTTGCCCCAGGCAACGGACGGGTGCGGCAGCTCTTCGAGAGCGCGCAACCGGTCGACGGCGCGGAGTCCGCGGACGAGATGCTTGGCAGCGGCCGGTAGCGAGTTGGTCAATTCGAAGGCAGCCAGCGGAGTCAGCGCAAGAACAGCCAGCTGTACTCCGGGCAGCCGCCCCTCACGAACTGCCTGGATCCCGACCAACAGCTCACCGACCACCGTCAGCGCCAACGCAACAGCCCCGACCGAGGCCCCGATGCCCGCACCCGCAGCGGACCGGCGGGCCAATGACGTCAGCCTCCGATCGTGCACCTTGATCCGCTCGAGAGCCGGCCCGGCCGCACCGTAGGCGATCAACTCGGCAGCGCCGGCCAACAGATCGTGGACCGGCTCGGCCAATGCCGCCCTGGCCGGTGCCAGTCGACGTTCGGCCAGTCCAGCCACCGACAGCGTGATGGCTGGTGCGGCGACACCGGCGAGCAGCAGGCCGAAGAGGAGTACGAGGCCGGCGGCCGGAAGCAGGACGCCGAGCAGGACCACTGTCGCAGTACCGGTGATCAGGGCGACGGCGATCGGCAGGAGCGCGCGGACCAGGAGGTCCTGGACTGCTTCGACGTCGCCGACCACGCGGGCCAGGAGGTCACCCGAACGGAGTTTGCCGAGTCCGGCCGGTGCTGCCTTGTCGAGATCGAGCCAGGTCTGCAGGCGGGTCCGGGCGAGGACACGGAAGGCGGCGTCGTGGCCGACCAGGCGTTCGGCGTACCGGAGGGCGCCGCGGCCGATGCCGAAGGCGCGGACAGCGACGATCGCGACGCTGAGATAGAGCACTGGCGGTTGCTGGGCCGCGCGCGAGATCAGCCAGCCGGAGGTCGCCATCAGGCCGATGGAGCAGCCGAGGGCGAGCGAGCCCAGCAGTGCGGCCGCGACGAGTCGCCAAGCTTCGGGACGTGCGATCCGGAGTAGCCAGCGCAGCGAGTTCATGCCAGTACCTCCGCGGGGTTCAGGTCGATCACGGTGTCGCAGAGGCTCAGGAGCGCGGTGCGATGTGTCACCAGTACGACGGTGCGCCCGGCGAAGGCAGCCGGAAGAGTACTGAGCAGGTCGTGCTCGGTGTCGGGGTCGACGCCTTCGGTGGGCTCGTCGAGCAACAGCAGGGGAGCGTCGAGCAACAGCGCCCTGGCCAGCGCGATCCGGCGCCGCTGTCCGGCCGACAGACCGTTGCCTCGTTCACCGACCACCTGCTCCAGCGGTACGTCGACCCGCGCCGAGTGGGCAGCGAGCCGGACGGTGTGGTCGTCGGCGTACGGACGCCCGAGGCGGATGTTCTCGAAGACCGTCCCGGCGAACAGCACCGGATCCTGGCTGAGCCAGGCGACCTGGGACCGCCACTGATCAGGGTCGGCCGTCGCAAGGTCGATGCCGCCAGCAACGATCCGGCCGGACTCGAGTTCGGCGAAACCCAGCAGTGCGGCGAGCAGCGTGGACTTGCCACAGCCGCTGGGCCCGACGATCCCGGTGACCTGCCCGGCCGGAATCGTCAGCGAAAGTCCGTCGATCGAGGGACCATCGCGATCAGCGGCAGCGACCACGAGCTCCTCGATCTCGATGGTCTGGCCGGCATCGGCAGAGACGTGGCCGACCTCGGGGACCTCATGATCGAGCACCGTGAAGACCTGCTCGGCAGCACTGAGGCCCTCGGCGCTGGCGTGATAGTGCGCGCCGAGCAGTCGCAGCGGCAGGTAGGCCTCCGGAGCCAGGATCAGTACGAGCAGCGCGGTCTGTAGGTCGAGCCGGCCGTCCACGAGGCGCAACCCCACGGAGACGGCGACCAGAGCAACAGACAGCGTCGCGAGGAGCTCGAGCACCAGCGAGGACAGGAAGGCGATCCGCAAGGAGGCCAGCGTCGCCTTGCGCTGCTTGTCGGCGAGCTTCTCGATCGTCGCCACCTGCGCCCGGGAGCGACCGAACGCCTTCAAGGTGCCGAGCCCCGCCAGTACGTCGAGGAAGTGGTGGGCGAGGAGTTGGAGTGACGCCCACTGCCTGCTCATCAGCTGCTTGGTGGTCAGCCCGACCAGGATCATGAAGATCGGGATCAGCGGCAGCGTGACGACGACGATCGTGGCGCTGAGCCAGTCGGCCGCGAACATCCGGCCGGCCACCACCAGCGGGACGAAGCACACCAGCACCAGCTGGGGGAGATACCGGGAGAAGTAGTCGTCGAGGGCATCGATCCCGCGGGTCGCCAGGGTGGTCAGCTCGCTACTGCGTTCGCCGGTCAACCAGCGTGGCCCCAACCGCACGACCTGGTGCAGCAGCCGCATCCGCAACTCGGATTTCACCGCAGCGGACGAGTGGTGGGCCGCCACCTCGGCGACCCACGCCAGACCTGCTCGCCCGAGCAACGTGGCGGCGAGCAGGATCAGCCGGCTGTCGAGGTCGTTCAGCCCGGCACCGTGGAGGAAGGCATCGGTGATGATCGACGCCAGCAACCAGGCCTGGGCGAGGATCACCGCAGCCTGGCCGACGCCGATCAGTACCGACAGGGTGAGGAAGATCCGGGTCGTCTTCGCATAGCGCAGCAGACGGGGATCGATGGCTGGCATCAGACCGTTGCCTTCTGCACCGGCGCGGGGATGTCGGAGCGCCCGAGTCGCTTGCGGAAGACCCAGTACGTGTAGCCCTGGTAGAGCAGCACCACGGGAGTGAAGATGACCGCGACCCACGTCATGATCTTCAGCGTGTACGGGGTCGAGGCCGCGTTGATCGTCGTCAGGCTGAAGGCGGCGTCCGTTGTCGAGGGCAACACGTTCGGGTAGAGCGTGGTGAACAGCGTGGCGGTGGCCAGCGCGATGGTGGCCGCGGTACCGAGGAACGCCCAGCCTTCGCGACCGAGCCAGGATGCGGCGAGTCCGCCGACCAGGCAGAGCGCTGCGGCCAGTGCGAGCGTCCAGGTGATCCATGATCCGTCGAAGGCCTGCGTCCAGCCGAGGAAGCCGGCGGCCGCGACCACGGTGGCGATGCCGATCGGCGGTACCACCTTGAGGGCCCGGTCGTGGACCTCGCCGTGGGTCTTGAGTGCGAGGAAGATCGCTCCGTGCAGGGCGAACAGCAGCAGAGTGGTGACTCCACCGAGCAATGCGTACGGGTTGAGCAGGGTGAAGAACGTTCCGGCGTACTCGTGGTCGGCGCCCATCGGCACCCCGCGCACGATGTTGGCGAGCGCAACGCCCCACAACAGAGCCGGTACTGCGCTGGCGCCCACGATGACGATGTCCCAGCGCCGGTGCCAGGTCGGGTCATCGATCTTGCCGCGGTACTCGAGTGCGATGCCGCGCAGGATGAGTGCGACCAGGATGATCAACAGCGCGAGGTAGAAGCCGGAGAACAAGGTCGCGTACCAGGACGGGAAGGCGGCGAAGGTTGCGCCGCCTGCCACGAGCAGCCAGACCTCGTTGCCGTCCCAGACCGGGCCGATGGTCCGCAGGGTGACCTTGCGATCGATCGCGTCCCGGCTGACGACCGGGAGCAGCATGCCGACGCCGAAGTCGAATCCCTCGAGCACGAGGTAGCCGGTCCACAGGACGGCGATCAGCAGGAACCAGATATCAGTGAGTGCCACCGGAGTGCTCCTCAGTACAGGAAGGCCGGCTCAGCGGCCTCCGGGTCGGACGGCGTGGTCTCCGCGGGCACCTCACGGGCGAAGCGGAGCAGGAGGAACACCTCGACCACCGCCAGTACGCCGTACAGCAGGGTGAGGACGATCAGGGAGGTCAGGACGCTGCCGGCGCCGACGCTGGGGGAGACGCCGTCACTCGTCTTCATCAGGCCGAACACGATCCAGGGCTGGCGGCCCATCTCGGTGAAGATCCAGCCGAGACTGTTGCCGAGCAGCGGCAGGAGCGGCACGGCCAGCGCCGCGCGGATGAGCCACTTGGACGGCGTCATCCGCTGCCGCCGCAGCAGCCACAGGGCAAGCAGCGCGATGGCCGCGGCCAGCACCCCGGACAGGATCATGAAGCGGAAGGTCCAGTAGGTCAGCGGGACGTTCGGCTTGTACGTTCCCGGGCCGAAGCGCTGCTCGTACGCCTTCTGCAGGTCGTTGATCCCCTCGACCTTGCCGCTCCAGGTGCTGGTCGCCAGGAACGACAGACCGTGCGGGACCTTGAGCGACCAGACCTCTTTGCTGCCGTCGAGCGAACCGATCGTCAGGATCGAGAAGGGCGCGGGCGACGAGGTGTCGTAGAGCGCCTCGGCGGCGGCCATCTTCATCGGCTGGGTGTCGGTCATGATCTTGGCCTGGATGTCGCCGGTGACGATCAGCGCGACGGCCGCGAGCAGGGTCGTGATCGCGCCCAGTTTGACGGCCGGCCGGAAGATGCTGCCGTGCTGACCGGGCCGGCGGAGCAGGTGCCACAACGCGATGCCCAGCATGAAGGCCCCGGCGGTGAGGAAGCTCGCGGCGATGGTGTGCGGGAAGGTGGCCAGGGCGACCTTGTTGGTCAGTACGGCCCCGAAGTCGTGCAGCTCGGCCCGGCCGGAGGCGGCGTTGTAGGTGTAACCACGCGGCCACTGCATCCACGAGTTGGCGGCCAGGATGAAGTACGCCGACAACTGGGTGCCGATGGCCACCAGCCAGATCGAGGCCAGATGCACCTTCTTCGGCAACCGGTCCCAGCCGAAGATCCACAGGCCGAGGAAGGTCGACTCGAGGAAGAACGCGAGCAGCCCCTCGATCGCCAGCGGCGCCCCGAAGATGTCACCGACGAACTTGGAGTAGGCGCTCCAGTTCATCCCGAACTGGAACTCCTGCACGATCCCGGTCACCACGCCGATGGCGAAGTTGATCAGGAACAGCTTTCCCCAGTACTGCGTCATCCGCCGGTACTTCTGCTGCCCGGTCCGGTACCACGCGGTGTGCAGCCCGGCGACCAGCGCGGACAGCCCGATCGTGATCGGCACGAACAGGAAGTGGTAGACGGTGATGATCCCGAACTGCCAGCGGGCAAGGTCTATGGCATCCATGGTTGTGACAGTCCCAACCAGCAGGTACCCGTGCCCAGAGCCGAAGGTCCCGGATGGCCCGGTCCCTCCGACCCTGCCGTCAGGTCCGTCCGCCGTTGTGCACGATCGCCACTGGGCAGCGCGCGTGGTGGAGGAGGCCGCGGGAGACCGAGCCGAGGCGGAGCTCGGTGAATTCGGTGCGGCCGAGGCCGCCGACGACGATCAGGTCCGCGTGCTGCGACTCCTTGGCGAGCACCTGAACGGGGTGACCCGGTTCGTAGTGGAGATGGAAGACGACGTCCGGGTACTTGTCGGGCCAGCCGGACACTGCTCCGGCCACGAGGGCCTCGGCGGTGTGGTGCCAGGGAGCGTGATCAGGGTCGAGCCAGAGGTCGGGTCGTGGGAAGGACTCGGGCACGTCCGGTACGTGCACGAGCGTCAGTTCGGCGCGGCGCTCGTCAGCGAGTTCGAAGGCGAATCCGAGCGCAGCCTGACCTGCTTGTGAGCCGTCGACGCCGACGACGATCTGATGCTGGGTGGGCTCTGTGGGGCGCCAGGTGTCCGGTATGACGATCAGGGTCGTGCGGGCCAGTGCCGCGCAGACCTGGGACGTGGAGCCCATCATGAGCTCGGCGAATCCCCCCGCGCCACGGCGGCCGATGACCAGTGCCGCGGCGTCGCGGGAAGCCTTGAGCAGCTCCTGGGCCGGGTTTCCGTAGCCGATCTCGAAGACGGCGTCGTCGGAGCCGAGGCGGGTGAGTTCGTCGGCAGCGTCGTCGAGGACCTCGCTTCCGTCATCGCGTCCGGGGGAGGTGGTCGGCGGTTGAGCCGTCCGCTCGTCGTCCACGATATGCAGAGCGCGCACGATCCAGCCCCGCTGGGCGGCCAGGTCGGCGGCCCAGTCGAGGGCGAGTAGTCCGTCCGCTGAGCCGTCGAGACCGACGACGACGGATGGCCGGCCGGTGCCGTGCGCTCCGGTGGCAGACGGCTGGTGTGCGTTCGCGGACATCAGAGGCACCTCTCGCTCGGGCAGTACTCCAGTCCCAGTCCACCCGCCGGCCGGCGCTCCGTACAGGGAGCAATGGCCTGACCGGGGACGACTTAGGTCCCGTCTTATTGGTGTGTTTTTGCTCTGCCTGGGCATCCGCGCGCGCGGGAGGGTCGAGGTGAGGAGAACATCCCGAGACCTGGAGGTCGACCGACCATGAAAGCGCTTGTTTACAACGGACCTGGCCAACGGAGCTGGCACGAGGTGCCGGACCCGGTGCTCCAGGATCCTGAAGACGCGATCGTGCGGGTGGACGCAGTCACGATCTGTGGCACGGACCTGCACATCCTCAAGGGCGACGTCCCCACCGTCACGCCCGGCCGGATCCTCGGCCACGAGGCGGTCGGGACGATCCTCAGTGTCGGCGACGGGGTTCGTGGCGTTCAGGCCGGTGACCGGGTGCTGATCTCGTGCATCAGCTCCTGCGGCCGGTGCGAATACTGCCGCAAGGGCCGGTACGGTCAGTGCCTCGGCGGTGGTGGCTGGATCCTCGGCCACCTGATCGATGGCACGCAGGCTGAGCTGGTCCGGGTGCCGTTCGCGGACCGGTCGGTCTACAAGCTGCCCGCCAACGTCAGCAACGAGACGGCCCTGCTGCTGGCCGACATCCTCCCCACCTCGTACGAGGTCGGCACGCTGGCCGGACAGGTCACGCCGGGCGACACCGTCGTCATCGTCGGGGCCGGCCCGATCGGCCTGGCGGCCGTCACGACCAGCAAGCTCTACAGTCCGTCGAGCGTGATCGTCGTCGACTCCGCGGTGGCCCGGCAGAAGGCGGCCCTGGACCACGGAGCCGATATGGCGTTCGGACCTGCCGACGACTTGGTCGAGACGATCAAGGAGCTGACCGGTGGGATGGGCGCCGATGTGGCGATCGAGGCGGTCGGCGTACCGGAGACGTTCGAGTTGTGCACCAAGGTGATCCGGCCGGGTGGCCGGGTGGCCAACGTCGGTGTCCACGGTGCTCCGGTGACGCTGCATCTGGAAGAGCTGTGGATCAAGGACGTGACGATCACCACCGGTCTGGTCGACACCTGGACCACGCCCCGGCTGCTCTCGATGGTGGCTGCCGGCCGGCTGTCGATGCCGGGCCTGATCACGCACCGCTTCGGCCTCGACGAGATGCAGGACGCGTACGACATCTTCTCCCGGGCCGGCGAGACCGGCGCGCTGAAGGTGGCGCTGTTCAGCGACGAGTCCAAGGAACTCGAGGGCTGAACTGATGCTCGAGCCGACCGATCGCGATCGCGACGAGCTGCTCCGGGCAGCCGTCGCGGCACCCTCGATGCACAACACGCAGCCGTGGCGGTTCCGCGTCGACGGCGCGGTGATCGAGGTGTATCGCGACCGGTCCCGGGAGCTTCCGGCCGAGGACCCGGACCGCCGGATGCTCCACCTGTCGCTCGGCGCGGCCGTCTTCAACCTCAGGGTCGAGGCGGCCCGCCTGGCGTACGGCGCCGTCGTGCGCACTGTGCTCGACCGCGGCCGGCCTGACCTGGTCGCCGAGGTCGAGCTCACGGCCGGTGGCGTGGAGGCAGAACAACTGCACCTGCTGGCGCCGGCGATCTGGGGCAGGCGGACGAACCGTCAGCCGTACTCCGAACAGCGCTTGCCGGCCGACGTCCGGCGGCTGCTGGACATGTCGGCCCGATTGGAAGGCGCCGAGCTGCAATGGCTGGACGAGGACGCGCGGCGCAACTGGCTCCACCTGGCAACCGCCGACGCCGGCATGGAAGACGACCGGAGTCTGGCCCGTACGACCGAACGCCGGCTCTGGGTCGGCGGTGAACGGAAGGTCGACGGAGTCCCCACGAGTGCGCTCGGCCCGCGCCCGACCCGGCTGGACGCATCGGTGCGGGACATGGCTGCCACGCCCGTCGAGGCGAGCCGGCCGATGGCGGTCTTCGAGCGCCATCCGCAGCTGGCGATCCTGGCCACCCGGCGGGACGGCCCGGCCGAGTGGCTGCGGGCCGGCCAGGCGATGGAACGAGTGTTGCTAGAGGCAACGGCTTCCGGGGTGTCCACCTCGTTGCTCAACCAGGCGATCGAACACGACCGGCTGCGGTGGCTGCTGCACGACCCGTTGGGCGCGTGGTCCAGGCCGCAGGCGGTGATCAGGTTCGGGTACGGCCCCACCGTACCGGCCACCCCGCGGCGGTCGATCGACGACGTTGTGTTGCCTTAGGCACCTGAATCGCAGGCATCCGCATAGGGCTGGACGATCTCGGGGTGCCAGCCGTCGGGACTCCCGAGCGGCGGTGAGTGGTAGACCTCCCACGCTGCGCCGGCCGCCTTGGCGTCGTGCCGGCGCAGCCAGTCGTCGACCAGGTCGTACGCCGTGCCGATCTCGTCGTACGGTCCGTCGTAGGCCGTGACCGCGACCGGCCCGGCAGGCAACAGCGACGGCTGGCTCGTACTGTTCCTCATCACCGGTATGGCCAGCGGGAAACCCGCCTCGACGATCACCTGTCCACTGGGCATCGGGTACTGGCGGCTGAACGGGAAACCGCTCGGCACGACCCGGCGCCGGCGCAGCAACTCGGCGAGTTCGCCGAGGGTGGCCGACACCCATCTGTGCACCTGCGCAGGCTGCAGCACAGTCCGCCGGACAACCGTGGACTGCGCCGCGAACGTTCGTGCCTCCACTACTGCGGTACGCATGCTCTTTCCTCCTCGCTCGAACGCTCAGCGGACGATCGCGACCGGGCAGTGCGCGTGGTGCAGGACCTGCTGGCTGGTTGAACCGAGCAGCAGGCCGGTGAAGCCGCCGTGGCCGCGTGATCCGACAACGAGGAGGTCGGCAGCTTCGGCTGCGTGCAGAAGTACACGGGCGGGCTGGCCGAGCACGAGTTCGACGTCGACCTCGGTGTCCGGGTGGTCCTGGCGTGGTCCGGCGAGGGATTCGGCCACGAGGACTTCTGCGACCTTCTCGAGCTGGGCGTAGTTGAACAGCACATCGCCGGCGGTGCCCTGGTACGTCGAGAACGGGCTGTTCCACGCGTGGACCGCGACGACGCGAGCACCGATCGTCTCGGCCTGTCCGAACGCGAAGTCGATCGCCTTCGCGGACAGTTTCGATCCGTCGACTCCGACGACGACGCGACGTGGCTGGTGCAGGCTCCGGATCGTGTCCGGTGGTACGACGACGACCGGGCAGTGGGCGTGGGCGCCGGCCTGGACGGCGACCGAGCCGACGATCATGCCGGTGAAGCCGCCCATTCCGCGGGTGCCGAGCACCAGCATCCGGGCGTTGGCGCTCTCGTCGATGAGGCTCGAGGCGGCAGCTCCCTCGAGGAGCACGGTGTCCACGTGGAGCCCGGGATACTTGAGCTGCAGGGCGGCCGCGAGGGCCTCGAGGCCGCGCTCGCGCACGGTCCGAAGCGCTGCCAGCGGCACCACCTTGCCGGGTGACGGGCGGTCGATGACGACGATCTCGAAGACTTCGGCGATCCGTAGCGGCGCGTTCTCCCGCACTGCTTCGGCCGTAGCCCAGTCGAGTGCCGCGGTGCCGGCTGGTGAGCCGTCGTAGCCGACGACGATCGGGGCGGTCTGTGACGACATGGTTCCTCCTCGAAGCTGGATCTCTCTGCTTCGACTCTCGTCGTCTGCCTGCCGTCCGGGCAGGGCTGTTGGTCCTGTCATGGGGAGTCCTCGGGCCTCCGCCACTCGGGCCGGCGAATCTCGGTCGACCGGCCCAACAGCTAGGGACCTTGGACCCTGCCGTGGCTGGCCCGGATCGCCGATTCTGAAGACTCAGGGGAGGCAGTCGACCCGCCGGATCCGGCACACCACGGAGGTGGCCGAAGCGCCACGAGATCCGCCGTCATCAGGACGGTCGCCGGTCCGGTGGGTCGGCGGTTCCCCTTGCGTCCACGAGCCGAGGGGGTATCGATGAGCACCGGTAATCCGCGACGAGGTGAGTTGTGGGTCGCGATGCAGGCCCGCCGGCTGGGCTTCGGCCGGAACCCGATGCGCCGCCCGTCCGATCGATTCGAGGCCGGCCTCACGCTACTGGTGCTGCTGACCGCGCTGTTGATGGTGCCGGCCGGCGCTGCCGCCGGTACTTCGGTACGCGACGCGAGCGAATCGCGGGCGGCCGCGCAGCGCGTGCTCCTGCGTCAGGTACAGGCCCGGACCACCGCGGACGCCCCCGCTCTGACCGGCCAGGAGATCGGGCGGATCACCTGGCCGGTCGTTGTTGTCTGGCAGGACGAGTACGGTTTCGACCATCGAGGCACCGCCGAGTCCGTGCTGGGCACCAAGGCCGGTACCGAGCTGTCCGTGTGGATCGACCGGGACGGCGCTCTGGCCGAAGCCCCACGACCCAGCGGTGACAGTGAAGCGCTCGGTTTCGCGGTCGGCATGGGCTCGATCGCGGGCGCATGGCTGGTCCTTTGGATCCTGCTCCTCGCGGCCCGCCGGCCGCTGAACCGGCGACGCGCGTCGGCCTGGGCGACCGAATGGCAACAGGTGGCTCCCCGCTGGACCCGCCGCGACACCTGAGACCCCTTGGCTCCTACGTCCAGTGGTCGAGGTCCGGATTGTCGACCTCCTGGCTGAAGCGCAGAAGGAGCCGGCCCAGGGCACGCAGGCCGGCCAGGATCTCGGTGGCCCGCAGCCGGAGCTGGGCGGTCTGACCGAACCGGATGAGCTCGAGCCGCAGGTCGTCCAGCTGGCTGACCAAATCCCTGAGTTCGTCGACGATGATCAGGTTCAACACCGCCAGCGCGTGCGGTGCCTCACTGTCCGGGGTGGCCGGAAGGAGCGGAAGTTCGTCGTCCTCAAGCCGCGCCAGAACCTTGTGCCGGTACGTACCGGACGTCCGCTGCAGGATCATCATCAGCTTCTCCGGCTCGGTCCAGCCCTCGGCCGTGCATTCGGCTTCGAGCTCGGCCAGGTCGTGCTCCCAACGGCTGATCTCGGCGCGCAGGGCGGTCAGGTTGGTCATCAGGACTCCTCGGCGCCGGTGTGGACGAAGGCGGAGACGGGGCGGCGTGGGGTGGTGTCTTGGACGGTGCTGTGGCCGAACCGGATGACCATGTGCGCGAAGCCGGGCTTGCCGGTGATGCGCTGAACCTTGCGGCGCAGGTCGTCGAACTCCAGTGGCTGGTTGAGGAACGCCGCTTTCAAGCCTTCACGGGTGGCGACCAACAGGGTGCGTTGGAGGGCGAGGCCGGCAGCGAGCTGGTCGGTCTTGGAATCGCCGGTGGTGAACAGAACAGCTAGTGCGGGTTCGGCCTCGAAGGTCGCACGTGCCCTGGTTTGGTCGGTCGGGCGGGTGCCGAGGTCGCGGACCGGTGCCGGATAGGCGGCCGACTGCGGACCGAGGACGGTGCTGGGGACGCCGTCGGTGGCGCGGATGCCGCCGACCCAGTGGGCGCGTTCGGCGCGGCGGTGCCAGTCGCCGATCTCGCGGAGGTCGGTGTCGATGAGCAGCCGGAGTACTTCGTGGACCTCGTCTGCGGGGAGCCAGGTGAGGTCGGCGTTTTCGGTCCTGGCGGCTTGGGTCAGGGCGATGAGTGCGTCGGTGGGTATTTTGACGGGCCGGACGGGTTCGCGGCTGGTGTGGCGGCGGGGGATCTCGTGGAAGAGTTCGGTGAGTTGGTGGTCGGGTGTGCCGGTGGGTTCGAGGACGATCCGGGCGACCAGCTCAGGTTCCGCCGGGTCGGGTACGAGTCCGAACCAGCTGTTGTAGCCGAGTGAGGCGGCGGCGCAGCGCAGGTTGAAGGTCGCGGCGCCGGCGGCGATTCGCATGGCCCGGCCGGTGGGGTCTTCGGCGGGCAGTGCCCGGGAGCCGTCCAGGTAGATGTCGATGGCGGGGCCGTTGACTTCGAAGCGCCAGGGTTGGGTGTTGTGCATGCTGGGTGCTGCGACGGCGGCGCTGAGCAGTACGTCGATCTGTTCCATGGACAGTTGCTGTTCGGACATGAGGGGCCTCCTCGACCTGCTCGCGCGGCAACTCCTGCCGCCTTCCCAGCCTCGGCCCGTAGTACGCGGGCGCGCAGCAGGCATGGGTCCCTACTGGTCGGGCCCTTCGGCACCAACGTCCATGACTACGTGCTCTGCCAGGACCGCCGTCTTGGCCGCGACGATCAGGGTGTCCCTACGAATCGGAAGGAAACACCATGAGCACCACATCGCACCGGCAGCACATCCCGGCAGTTACCGAGGATGTACCGGCAAGCACCACCCGGGTGGCGGCTGGGCGAGCACTCGCCGTCTTGCGGATCGCCTACGGCTTCACCTTCTTGTGGGCGTTCGTCGACAAGGTGTTCGGTCTTGGCTTTGCCACCAAGTCGGGCAAGGGCTGGATCGATGGTGGCGACCCGACGGCCGGGTTCCTCGGCAAGGGCGCGACCGGTCCGTTCGCGAGCTTCTACCACTCGCTGGTCGGTGACTTCTGGGTCACTCCGCTGTTCATGATCGGCCTGCTCGGCATCGGTCTCGCGCTGACGTTCGGGATCGGGATGCGGATCGCCGCGGTGGCCGGCACGCTGCTCTATGTGCTGATGTGGAGCGCGAGCCTGCCGCTCGAGACGAACCCCGTGATCGACGACCACATCATCGGCGCCATCACCCTGATCGCGCTTGCACTGGTTGCTGCTGGCAACGTGTGGGGTCTCGGCAAGATGTGGTCCAGCATGTCGATCGTCAAGCACTACCCCTGGCTGCGGTGAGCACCATGACCAAGCAACCTGTGATCCACGTGGGCGTCGACGGCTCCTGGCGAGACACGGGTGCACTGGAGTGGGCCTTGCAGGAATCTCTCATCCGCAAGGCCCCGCTCCGGGCGATCCACGTCATCGACGAGAAGCTGCGGTACGCGCCGTACTGGGAACCGAAAGTGGTCGACGACGCGGCCATCGACCTGGTCGAAGAGGTCCAGCAGAAGATGAAAGAACGGGACCCGGCCGTGGATCACTCCACCGAGGTCGTGCTGGGTCCGCCGGCGACAACGCTGGCCGAGCTGGCCGCCGGCAGCGTGATGCTGGTGGTCGGACGCCGGGGGATGAGTACGGTCAAGCGCCTGCTGGTCGGATCGACCTCCGAGGCCGTGGCGAACCTGGCCACCGTCCCGGTGATCGTCGTACCGGACGGCTGGACGCCATCCGGTCACGCCGGCCCGGTCGTGGTCGGGCTGGACGACTCGGGTGAATCCGAGGCCGCGGTCGAATTCGCGGCCGAGGCTGCGATCGAACGAGGAATTGCCCTGCGGATGGTGCATGTATGGGATCTGCCGCCCATCTACAGCTGGGAGTCGATGGAGGTCGAAGGTGCCCTCGACTCATGGTCGCGAACGGCCGAGCTGCACTTCGAGGCCGTTGCCCGGCAGTGGCGGCAGAAGTACCCGGACCTTGCCATCGAGGTCGACGTCCGTCGCGGGCACGCCGTCGACGGCCTGATCGCGGCAGCCGAAGCCGGCGACGCGCAGTTGCTCGTCATCGGCGGACGCCACCACAGCAAGGTGATCTCGGTCCTGCTCGGATCCGTCGCCAGAGGCGTCCTGCAGCACGCGACCTGCCCGGTCGCCGTCATCCGTCTCACCAAGGACGATGCCTGATCAGCTGGGGTGGGCGTTGAGGGGCGCGCGCAACTCCAGCACGGTGCCGTGCGGCTGATTGGACTGCAGCCGTACGGCACCACCCAATGCGGCGGCCCTTTCTTCCAGGTTGCGCAGACCGCTGCGCCGATCGGAGGGGCTGATGCCGACACCGTCGTCGGAGATCCGGGCCGTGACGTCCACACCGGTCACCGTGATCTCCACCTGAACGGCACTGGCCTGAGCATGCCGGACCACGTTCGACAGCGACTCCCGGACCGCGGCGATGATCTGCGGCCGCACGGACGCCGGTACGGCGGTATCGAGCGGTCCGGTGATGATCAACTCGGGGCGGAACCCCAGCGGCTCGGCGTACTCGGCGACCAGAGCCTGGAGGTCGGAGCGCAGCGACGGTCTCCCCGGCTGGCTCTGCAGCTCGAAGATCGCGCCGCGCAGGTCGCGGATGGTGGCATCGATATCCTCGACCGCCCGGGTGATCCGCTCCTGGACCTCGGGCCGCACCATCCGGTGCATGCCCTGTAGCTGCAGCCCGGTAGCGAACAGTCGCTGGATGACCAGATCGTGCAGGTCCTTGGCGATCCGGTCGCGGTCCTCCAGGACGGCGAGGATCGATCGGTTCTGCTGAGCCTGAGCGCGGTCGAGCGCCAGCGTGGCCTGGTTGGCGAACATCCGGACCAGGTCGGTGCCGACGGTCACGCCGAGGACCGCGCCGTGCTCGGCGGCGACCATCAGGATCCCGCCGGAGGTCCCGGTGCCGGCCGGCAGCGGCGCGAAGATGGTCCGGCCGAGGTCGCCCAGCTCAGGGAAGTCCGCGAGCTGCCCGGTCTCCTTGGCGAGGGTGGCGAGGTCTTCGACCACGACCTGCTCGTCGCTGCCGAGTACGTCGCGCAGGATCGGCCGGTCGGCGGCCAACCGCCGGCCGACGTACTTCGCGAACGCCGGCGGCCCGTCTACGGCCTGGACCACGAGGTCGCCGTCGTCGTGCAGGAACACCGCTCCGAACACCGACTCAGACACCTCGCGAGCCCGGGAGGCGATCAGTTGGAGGGCTTGCTGGGGGTCGAAGTCGCCGAGCATCAGCTGGGTGATCTCGGCGGTGACCTCGTGCCAGCGACGGCGGCGCTCGGTGTCGGCGTACAGGCGGGCGTTGTCGATCACCACGCCGGCCGCGGCGGCCAGTGCGGTCACGGCGCGCTCGTCGTCCTCGGTGAAGTCGGCGTTGTCCGCCTTCTCGGTCAGGTACAGGTTGCCGAACGCGTGCTCGCGGGTCCGGATCGGCACCCCGAGGAAGCTGCTCATCGGGGGATGGTTGGCCGGAAACCCGAACGAGCGCGGGTGCTCGGCCAGATCGGTGAGCCGGATCGGGGTGGGATGGTCGATCAGCAGGCCCAGGATGCCGTGGCCCTCGGGGTACGGGCCGATCGCGGCGATCTCTTCGGCGGTGACGCCGCGGGTGATGAAGCGGATCAGCCGCTTGCCGTCGGGCCCGACGACGCCCAGGGCGCCGTACCGGGCGCCGGCCAGTTCACAGGCGGCCGTGACGATCCGGTCCAGGGTGCTGTCGAGGTCGAGATCCGCGCCGATGCCGACGACCGCGTCGAGGAGGGCTCGAAGGCGCTCCTGGGAGTCCATGATCTCGTCCACGCGGCCCAGCAACTCCTGCAGCAGCGCATCGAGCCGGACGCGGGACAGGCTGGAGAACTCGAGCGTGCCCTCGTCCCAGGCACTTCGAGGTTCGCGTTCGTTCCCACCCATGCGGCCCACCGTACGGAACCCTTGCCGGATAGGGAACAGGCCCGACCACGGGCCGTAACCAGGGATCACTCGGGTGGGCAGGTCGAAGGTCCCCCGAAGAGCCGCCTTGGGTCCCGTCGATCGGTGCCCGGCGGCACTGCATCGGAGGCCGTCGCGAGCGAGACGCTGGCGGTAACAGAACGAGGAGGACGAAATGCGTACCTGGGCACGGACGGGACCGGTGGTCGTCGAGGTCGACGGCAGCGCCGAAGGCCTGCATGTCGTCGACTACGCGGCACTGGAGGCTTTGCGGTCCGGAGCCGGGCTGGTGCTGGTTGCGCCGTACCCGGCGCACAGCTCGTACAACCCGATGACAGCGGGCTATCAGCCGAAGCCACCCGCGGAGATCGCCGATGCCGCGTTGCGGCAGGCAGTCGCGCATGTCCGCCATCACTACGGTTACGAACTGCAGGTCACCGCGGTCTCCGAGGAGGGCGCCCGGCTGAAGGTGCTGCCACAGGTGGCCAGGCATGCCCGGTTGCTGGTCGTCGGCCGCAGTCGTGCCCGCGGCCCGCACCGGCTGGTCGCGGCCCAAAGCAACATCTTCCTGACCGCCCGGACCGGCTGCCCGGTGATCGTCGTGCCGCTGAGCTGGCGTCCCGGTCTGCTCGACCGGAAAGTTGCCGTGGGCATCGATGGGACGCCGTTGTCGGTCGAGGCGGTCGAGTTCGCCTTCCGGGAGACTGCCGAGCGCGAGGGCGAGCTGACGGTGGTGCACGCCCAGCACGCGCCGCGGCACGACCCGGTCGACGGTGATGTCGACAGCTCCTGGGTACGCCGGGGCGACCTGACCGTGTCGGAGACGCTGGCCGGCTGGGCCGACGAGTACCCCGAGGTCAAGGTGACCCGCTTCCTGACGGCCAAGCCGGTCGTCGAAGCGCTGGTCCGCGAAGGAGCGCAAGCCGGGCTCGTCGTGCTGGGCGCCCGGGCCGGCCGGCTGCCCGTCGGCGATCCGATCGCCCGCCGGGCAGTGGCTGCGATGGCCTGCCCGGTCGCGATCGTTCCGCATCACGTGATCGCTGGGGAGCGCGGACGGCAAGCCCGCGTGGTGCGCAGGGGTACCGACGTAGTGGTGCCGACATACTGAGCTGGTGAAGATCGCCGCCGGCCTGACCGGCTTGTGGGGTGGGCTGCGCGCGGACGTCATCGCCGGCGTGACAGTGGCCGCATACCTGGTGCCGCAAGCAATGGCCTACGCCCAGCTGGCCGGTCTGCCGCCGGTGGCCGGCCTGTGGGCAGTACTGGCTCCGCTTGCGGTCTACGCGGTCCTCGGTACGTCGCGGTTGCTCTCGGTCGGTCCTGAGTCGACGACGGCGCTCATCACCGCGGCAAGTCTCGGATCGCTGGCCGCTGGGGACCCTGCGCGGTACGCGATCCTGGCGGCCACACTCGCTCTGCTGGTGGGGGCCATCTGCCTGATCGCCTGGTTGCTCCGGCTCGGCTTTCTCGCCGATCTGCTGTCGAAGCCGGTGCTGATCGGCTACCTGGCGGGGATCGCGGTGATCATGGTCGCCGGTCAGCTCGGCCGGATGACCGGCGCGAGCGTTTCGGGGGAGTCGCCGGTCGCGGAGCTGATCTCGGCGGTACGGCACTTCGGCTCCTGGCATCCGGCGACCGTGGTGGTCTCCGTGGTCGCCCTCACCCTGCTCCTCGCGGCCGCCAAGTGGTTGCCACGATGGCCGGCGCCGCTCATGGTGATGGCTCTGGCGGCCGCAGTCACGGCAATCGCCGGCCTACGTGACCACGGAGTTGCCGTGATCGGCACTGTGCCGGCGGGCCTACCTGTTCCGGGCTTGCCCGCTCTGAACGTCGACGATCTGAAGCTCCTGGTCTTTCCGGCAGTGGGCGTCGCGCTGGTCGGCTACACCGACACCGTGCTGACCGGCCGGGCTTTCGCCACTGATCGCCATGAGCGGATCGATGCCGACCAGGAGCTGCTCGCCCTGGGTGTCGCCAACCTGACTGCAGGGACTCTGCACGGTTTCCCGGTGAGTAGTAGTGGCAGCCGTACGGCGGTAGCGGTGGCCGCAGGCGCCAAGAGTCAGCTGTACTCCCTGGTCGCGCTGGCATGTGTCGTGGCGACGCTGCTGTTCGCCGGTCCACTCCTGTCCACCTTCCCGATCGGCGCGCTCGGCGCCCTGGTCGTCTACGCCGCGGTGCGTCTCGTCGAGGTCGGTGAGTTCCGCCGGATCGCCCGGTTCCGTCGCAGCGAGTTGATCCTGGCGGTGGCGACCTGTGTCGGCGTCGTCGCGCTCGATGTCCTGTACGGCGTACTGGTGGCGGTCGCGTTGTCCGTGCTCGACCTGTTCCGTCGGGTGGCCCGGCCGCACGACGGCATTCTCGGAATCGTTCCGGGAGTCCCTGGTATGCACGACATCGACGACTACCCGACGGCGGAGCCCGTTCCTGGGCTGGTCGTCTATCGGTACGACTCGCCACTGTTCTTCGCCAATGCGGAGAACTTCCATCGCCGGGCGCTGGCGGCGGTCGACGCCTCGCCCGTGCCGGTCCGGTGGCTGCTGCTCAACGCCGAGGCGAACATCGAGATCGACATCACCGCGATCGATGCGCTCGACGCCCTGCGCGAGGAGCTGGAGCAGCGCGGCGTCGTACTCGCCCTGGCGCGGGTCAAACAGGAGCTCCGCGACGACCTCGAAGCGGCCGGCTTCCTGGACCGGCTCGGCCCGGACCGCGTCTTCTTCACCCTCCCGACCGCGGTCGAGGCCTTCCACGCCGCTACCGACAAGGAGTAGCGACTGCTGTCATCGGAGGTCTTTCGGACGTTCACCCCAGGCGACGAGGCGGCGGCCGTCGAGGACCTCGATGGCCAGCCGGATCAGGTGCTGGTCGCGATTCGGCGCCCAGGGGTGGATCGGCAAGGTGCTCCGGACGGCCTCTGCCTCGTCGGGGTCGACGACCGACAGATGGCCGGTCGCAGTGACGGACCAGCCCAGGTGCCGGTCCCGGTCGACGTCGTCGACCTCGAAGGCGACCACGTCGCCACGCTCCGCGGCCCGGTACATGTCCCCGTCCGCAGTGGCGAAGACGACCGCCCGGTCGTCGATGGCGAAGTTGACCAGCCGGATGACGGGGAGGCCGCCCTGGGTGAAGACGAGCCGGCCGACCGGGACCGAGCCGAGCAGTTTCAGGCAGTCGGTCTCGTCGAGGATCTGCAGGCCGGAGTGGTCGAACCGGCGCGGTGGGGCACTCATCGTGGCCCCTTTCCGGGGAGAGGGCGGTCTAGTCTGGCCAGGAGGATCGAAGGCGAGAGCGGGAGAGAAGCAATATGACGATCAAGGTGTTCCTGCTCGACGACCATGAGGTGGTCCGGCTCGGGCTGCGGCAACTGCTGGAGGCCGAGGACGACATCGAGGTGATCGGTGAGGCCGGCACGGCGGCTCAGGCGGTCGCGCGGATCCCGGCGTTGCGGCCGGATGTCGCGGTCCTGGATGTGCGGCTGCCCGACGGGGACGGCATCTCGGTCTGCCGGGAGGTCCGCTCGGCGATAGACGAGCCGCCCGCGTGCCTGATGCTGACGTCGTACTCCGATGACGAGGCGCTCTTCACCGCGATCATGGCCGGTGCGGCGGGGTACCTGCTCAAGCAGGTCAGCGGTACCGACCTGATCGGTGCGGTTCGCCGGCTGGCGGCGGGGGAGTCGTTGCTCGATCCGGCGATGACGACGGCGGTGCTGGAACGGCTGCGGCACCCGGCCGAGGAGGACGAGGACCCGAGGTACAAGTCGCTGACCGAGCAGGAGCGCAAGATCCTCGATCTGATCGCCGAGGGCAAGACGAACCGGCAGATCGCGCAGGACATGTTCCTGGCGGAGAAGACGGTGAAGAACTACGTCTCCGGCCTGCTCCGCAAGCTGGACATGGAACGCCGCACCGAGGCCGCCGTCTACGCCGTCGAGCGGACCAAGCAGCGCCCACCGAAGTGACTCGCCACGGCGGACTTGCCGGTTGGTGCCGCTCATCGCCCGCTCCGTCCGGCCCGTGGGTACCGCTGCTTCTCATCGAACCTGCCGGCAGGGCCCGTGGCTCAGTGCCATTGGCCCTCAAAATCCGGGACCGACGTCCCGAACCGATCCGGTCAGGCCACCGCATAGGGTTCCGGTATGGGAAGCAGTGTGTACATCGCATCGGTGGAGGGGTACACCGGGAAGTCGACCGTGGCGCTGGGGGTGCTCCAGCAGTTGTCCCGGCGGGTCGAGCGGGTGTCGGTGTTCCGGCCGATCGTGCGACCGGACACCGCACAGTACGGCGGGCGGGACTACGTGCTGGATCTGCTCACCTCGCATGACGCTGTTTCGCTGTCGTACGACGAGTGCGTCGGGGTCACCTACGACGAGGTGCACGCGGATCCCGATGCGGCGCTGGACCGGATCGTGCAGCGGTACCGTCACGTGGCGGAGCGGGGAGATCCCGTACTGATCGTCGGCAGCGACTACACCGACGTCGGGACGCCGACCGAGTTCTCCTACAACGCGAGGATCGCCGCCAACCTGGGCGCGCCCGTGCTGCTGGTGCTGAACGGCTCGGGGCGCACCCCCGAGAACCTGCGCACGCTGATCGACATGGCTACCGCTGAGCTGACCGCGAATCACGGGTCCTTGTTCGCGGTCATCGCCAATCGGGTCAGCGAGGACGAGCTCGACCAGGCGATTGCGGCGTTGGGTGGGGCCGGCGTACCGGCGTACGCGATCCCGGAAGCGCCGTTGCTCAGTGCGCCCGCTGTGGCGGATTTGGTGAGCGCTGTCGACGGCCAACTGCTCAGCGGTGATCCGCGGCTGCTGTCCCGCGAGGTCAGCGGCTTGCTGGTGGCAGCGATGACGATGCCGAACGTGCTCGACCGGCTGTTCGAGGGGGCGGCGGTGATCACCGCGGCGGACCGGCCGGAGGTGGTCGTAGGGGTGCTGATGGCGCACGCGTCGCAGAACTTCCCGCAGGTGTCGGCGATCTTCCTCAACGGCGGGTTCGCGCTGCCCCCGCAGATCCTGCGGCTGATCGAGGGCATCGGGAGCACGATGCCGCTGATCGAGACCGGCCTGGGGACGCACGCGGCGTCGACGGCGCTGACCGCGGTGCGTGGCCGGCTGACCAAGAACTCGTCGCGCAAGGTGGACCGGGCGCTCGCGTTGTTCGACCAGCATGTCGACGGTCCTGCGCTGCTGGATCGGCTCGAGGTTGCGCGTAGTGGTGCGGTGACTCCGTTGATGTTCGAGCACCAGCTGATCGACGAGGCTGTTGCCAACCGCAAGCATGTCGTGTTGCCCGAGGGCGAGGAAGAGCGGATCCTGCGGGCGGCTGACGTCGTACTGCGCCGGGGTGTGGCAGACCTGACACTGCTCGGCGATTCAGTGGTGATCAGCGCGAAGGCGGCCGCGCTGGGGGTGGACATCTCGGCCGCGCGGATCCTCAGCCCGGACGACGAGGAGCTGGGGGAGCGGTTCGCGCAGGAGTACCACCGGCTGCGGCAGCACCGGGGCGTCGACCTGGACAAGGCCCGCGAAGTCGTCAGGGACGTCTCGTACTTCGGCACCATGATGGTGCAGCTCGGCCTGGCGGACGGGATGGTGTCGGGGTCGGTGCACACGACGGCCCACACGATCCGTCCGGCGTTGGAGGTCGTCAAGACGCTGCCTGGAGTTTCGGTCGTGTCCTCGGTCTTCTTCATGTGCTTGGAGAATCAGGTCCTCGTGTACGGCGACTGCGCGGTCAATCCCGATCCGACGGCGGAGCAGCTGGCCGACATCGCGATCTCGTCGGCGGCGACCGCAGCTGCTTTCGGCGTCGAGCCGCGGGTGGCGATGCTGTCGTACTCGACCGGTACGTCGGGCAGCGGTACCGATGTGGAGAAGGTGTCGAAGGCAACTGGGATCGTCCGGGAGCGGGCGCCTTCGTTGCTGGTGGAGGGGCCGATTCAGTACGACGCGGCGATCGACAGTGCGGTGGCCCGGACGAAGTTGCCGGACTCGGAGGTTGCCGGGCGGGCGACGGTGTTCATCTTCCCGGACCTCAATACGGGCAACAACACGTACAAGGCGGTGCAGCGTTCAGCCAATGCGGTTGCCGTGGGGCCGGTGCTGCAGGGATTGCGGAGGCCGGTGAACGATTTGTCTCGAGGAGCCACCGTGCGGGACATCATCAATACTGTGGCGATCACGGCGGTGCAGGCGCAGTATGGCGGTACAGCCGATGAGTGACCACGTGCTGGTGATCAACGCGGGCTCGTCGTCGCTGAAGTACAGCCTGATCGACGGCGCGTCCGGCGAGGCGGCCGCGTCCGGCCTGGTCGAACGCATCGGTGAGCCCGAAAGTCGCCACCTGCACCGCGGCCCGGACGGCGAGACGAGTGCGACCCTGAAGATCGCATCCCACGAGGACGCGATGCGGGCGGTGATCAGCGCCTTCGAAGAGTACGGGCCGTCCTTCGACGATATCGAGATCGTTGCCATCGGCCACCGTGTCGTGCACGGCGGTTCGCGGTTCGCCGATCCGGTGCTGATCGACGACGAACTGGTTGCCGCTGTCACCGAGCTGGTGCCGCTGGCCCCGCTGCACAATCCGGCCAACCTGGAAGGAATCCGGGTGGCCCGGCAGCTGTTCCCCGATCACCCGCAGGTCGCGGTGTTCGACACGGCTTTCCATCAGACGCTCCCACCTGAGGCCTACACCTACGCAGTACCGCTGGAGTGGCGCGATGACCACGGCATCCGCCGGTACGGTTTCCACGGCACCTCGCACGCCTTCGTCTCGGCCGAGGCGGCCCGAGTGCTCGGGCGCGACCTAGGTGACCTGAACCTGATCGTGCTCCACCTGGGCAACGGCTGCTCGGCAACGGCCGTTCGCGGGGGAGTGTCGGTCGAGACCTCGATGGGAATGACCCCGCTCGAAGGCCTGGTGATGGGCACCCGCTCCGGCGACCTCGACCCGGCCATCCACGCCCACCTGGTCCGCGAACTCGGCTGGACCGTCGACAAGATCGACCGCGCCCTGAACCACGAGTCCGGCCTCAAAGGCATCGCCGGCGACAACGACTTCCGCGAACTGACCACCCGCCGATCCGCAGGCGACCCTCATGCCCAGTTGGCCTTCGACATCTACTGCCACCGCCTCAAGAAGTACATCGGCGCGTACTACGCCGTCCTCGGCACCGTAGACGCGATCGTCTTCACCGCCGGTGTAGGCCAACACTCCGCCGGAGTCCGCGCCACCACTCTCACAGGCCTAGAACGCCTAGGCATCCATCTCGACCCCGCCCGCAACAACCACCCCACCCCCACCACTATCTCCACCCCCGACAGCCCAGTCACCATCCTGGTGATCCCCACCAACGAAGAATGGCAAATAGCCCGCGAAACCCTCGCCCTGCTCGAGCCCCACGACTAGGGACCAAAGACCCTGTCGCTGGATCTAGGTCGCCGACCAGACTCGCTGCTTGTGTACGTGATGGCGTAGCAGCGTCAGGAGGCGGTTGGTGATGATCGGTATGTCGGCGGTGGAGCGAAATCGGTTGGAGGATCTGCTCGGCGAGCCGTTGCTTGCTGCGGATCCGTTGATCGATCTCAAGCAGGCGGCGGCTGTGCTGGATGTGACTGTTGCTGTCGTGCGGAGCATGCTCGACTCCGGGGCTTTGCCTCGGCAGAACACGGCGCAAGGGAAGCTGTCCACGAGGACCGTGCGGCTGGCGGATGTGCTTGCGTGGGTGGAGGCGCCGGCGCGCATCAATGTGGCGGAGGCGGCCCGCATCCTCGGGGAATCCACGACCGCCGTTCACCGGTTGAGTGCGGTTCGGCTGCTCACGTGGCATGGTGGGCAACTGCCGCTGGCCCGGGCCGAGGTAGAAGGTCTGGCGCTGCGGCGACGCAATTGGCTCGGCCTTGCCGAGGCAGCGAAGGCACTGCGCGTGACGCCAGAGGAGGTTCACCGGTTGCTGAGCTCGGGCACCTTGTTGCACACCAACGACGTCAGCCGCCCCGTGGATCGTGCGCAGATCCCGCCACCGCACCAGCCCGCCCAGGCGTCGACGAGGGCGTCGACGTGGTTCCGGTAGCTCAGGAGGACCGTCATGCCACGGCAGATCATCACGACCGCGAACGCGCCGGCCTCGCCGCTCTACAGCCAAGGGGTCAAGGCCGGACCCCACATCCTCGTCTCGGGCATCGTCGGCATCGACCCGGGTACCGGCAAGCTGGTCGAGCACACGATCCAAGCTCAGACGCGGCAGGCGCTGGCGAATTGTGAGGCCGTTCTGCAAGCCGGCGGTGCCGGACTGGACGACGTCATCGAGGTCGGCATCCTGCTCACGGACCCGGCCGACTTCGCCGGGCTCAACGAGGAGTACGGGCGGTGGTTTCCGGCCGACCCGCCGACTCGCTACGTGGCCAAGCTCGGCGTCGATCTCCCTGACCTGCTCGTCTCGATCAGGATGACCGCGTTCGTAGGTTGACTGCTGCGGCGGGAAGTCAAGTCCGCTTGAGGGGTAGGGTTTCGCGGGTGAAGCCTCGCGTTCGTCGTCCTCGTCCGGCCGATATGGCAGTCCCCGTCGGTGCGCGGTCGGTGTTCACCGACGGTGCGTGTTCGCGCAACCCCGGGCCTGGGGGATGGGCCTGGGCGTTGTCGACGAGCGAGTACGCCGCCGGTCATGAGGCTGACTCCACGAACCAGCGGATGGAGATCCGGGCCGCCCTCGAGGCCGTACGGGCGAACGATGGTCCACTGCTGGTGGTGTCGGATTCGACGTACGTGGTCAACTGCTTCCGCGACGGGTGGCACATAGGTTGGCTTGAGCGAGGCTGGCTCACCTCGGCGAAGAAGCCGGTCGCCAATAGGGACCTGTGGGAGCCGCTGGTGGAGTTGGTGATGAAGCGCGAGGATGTCGCCTTCCAATGGGTGAAGGGGCATTCCGGCCACGAGATGAACGACTTCGTGGACACCCTGGCCGTCGCTGCCTGCTTCCCCGAGCGCTGACGACAAGAAATCCAGTGGTCCGGCATCGTCGGGCCCACTACGCTCGAACCTCAATCAGTTGACGAGTGAGGGGAGCCCGGCCGTGCGTAACCGCATCGCTGTGAGTGTTCCCCGGTACGACGTGATCCTCGTGTCTCCGGGTGTCAGGTGCCGGCTGCGCGGCCGGCTCCTGTCCGCGACGAACTGACCCAGCCTGTCCTGCTGGCCGCTTCGTCGGGGAATTGCGCTGTCCCGATCCGGATCATCATCCGAAAGGCCATCGGCCATGCGTACCAACCTCAACCACAATCGCCCGCTGTCCGGCCTGCGCAATGTCGGCATCCTCGCCCATGTCGATGCGGGCAAGACCACCGTCACCGAGCGGATCCTGTACCTCACCGGTACCACCCACAAGCGCGGCGAGGTCCACGACGGCACGACCGTCACCGACTTCGACTCGCAGGAACGCGACCGCGGCATCACGATCTTCGCCGCGGCCGTGAGCTGCGACTGGGGCGGGCACTCGATCAACCTGATCGACACCCCGGGCCACGTCGACTTCGCCGACGAGGTGGAGCGCTCGCTGCGGGTGCTCGACGGTGCCGTCGCACTGTTCGACGCCGTCGCCGGAGTGGAGCCGCAGAGCGAGTCGGTCTGGCGACAGGCCGACCGGCACGGGGTGCCGCGGATCGCGTTCGTCAACAAGATGGACCGTCCGGGCGCCGACCTCGACGCTGCGGTGGACTCGATCCGCGAGCGGTTGCACGTGACCCCGCTGGTGGTCCAGTTGCCGATGGGGGAGGAGGCCGAGTTCAGTGGAGTGATCGACCTGCTTGCGATGCGGGCGTATGTCTGGGTCGGCGACACCATTGCGGTCGGCCCGGTGCCCGATTCCCTTGTGGAGCAGGCGATGCGACGGCGTCGGTTGCTTGAGGAGGCGGTCGCCGAGCTCCACCCGGTCGCGCTGGAGGAGTTCGCTGCGCGGTCGACGGTCTCGGCGGAGACGCTGGCTGTTGCGCTGCGGGAGCTGACTTTGGCTGGTACGGGCGTGGTGGTGTTGTGCGGATCGGCGTACCGGAATCTCGGGATCGAGCCGCTGCTGGACGCCGTCGTCGCTTATCTGCCTTCACCGCAAGAGGTGCCGGCGGTGCGCGGGATGTTGGATGGTGTCGTGCAGGAGCGCGTCGCCGACCCGGGAGCGCCGTTCGCGGCCCTTGTGTTCAAGGTCAGCTCGACCGCTACTGGGCGGCTGACCTACCTGCGGGTGTATTCGGGAACGATTCGGAAGGGAGAGACGGTGATGGACGCGGGTGTGGGACGCACTGAGCGGATCGGCCGGATCCTGCGCGTGCAGGCCGACGAGCACGTCGAGATCCAGCAGGCGTTCGCCGGTGACATCGTCGCGGTCGTCGGGCCGAAGTCTGCCCGGAGCGGCGCCACCCTGTGCTCGCCAACGGCGCCGCTGGTTTTCGAGCCGCCGGTCGTGGCTGACCCGGTCGTTTCCGTGGCCGTCGAGGCCCGCTTCGGGACCGACACCGACCGCCTCGCGTCGGCACTGACGCGCCTGGTCGAGGAGGACCCTTCGCTGACGGTTCGGACCGATTCGGAGACCGGTCAGACGCTGTTGTCTGGCATGGGCGAGCTGCATCTCGAGGTCGCGGTGGAGAAGGTACGCCGTGCTCACGGGCTGGAGGTCGGGGTCGGCCGGCCGCAGGTGACGTACCGGGAGACTGTTGTGCGTGGCGTGTCCGGACTGGTGTACCGGCACGTCAAGCAGGACGGCGGGGCCGGTCAGTTCGCCCAGATCACCCTCGATGTGGAACCGCTGGCTGATGACGACTTCGTGTTTCGCTCAGTCGTTGTTGGTGGACGGGTGCCGCAGGAGTATGTCCGCGCAGTCGAGGCAGGCTGCCGGGATGCTCTGGTCGAGGGTCCTCTCGGCGGGCACCGGGTGACTGGGGTGCGGGTCACGCTGACGGATGGAGCCACCCATTCGAAGGACTCCTCGGAGTTGGCGTTCCGTACGGCCGGTCGACTGGGCCTCCGCGAAGCGCTGCGTGCCAGCGCGATGGTGCTCCTGGAACCGGTCGCCGAGGTCACGGCGACCGTGCCCGAGGACGCCGTCGGCGGCGTGCTCGGCGACCTGGCGGCACGGCGCGGCCAGATCTCGGGTACGACCGCGCGACCGGGCACGATGGTGATCGTCGCCACCGTCCCACTGGCCGAGCTGTTCGGCTACGCAACCCAGCTACGCAGCCGCACCCAGGGCCGGGGAACCTTCGTGACCCGCCCCACCGGTTACGTACCAGCCGTAAGGTCGTCTGAAAGTTCGTCCCGGTAGATCCGGTGCCCCCACAGATCGCGCCCGCAGGCGTGGTCTGTGGGGGCCTAGGGCAACGAAGAACAGCCGGACCTTAGCCGTGCGACAGTTGCTCGACTATGACGATCTTTACGTTCCACCTCGCGGAGCTCCGACCGGCGACGACGGCGCGGGCATTGTGGAAGGCACCGACCATGCCTGGGTTGCGGTACGCCGAGTGCCTGGCGCTGATGCGTCTCGGTGCTCCGACGGTCTCGCCGGCCCGGATGCAGTTGCGGCGGATGGCGATGTTCGCGCGGTGGGAGGACGAGGCGGCGGTCGATGCCTTCCTGGCGGATCAACCCTTGGGCAGGGAGTTGGCTGCGGGCTGGCATGTTCGCATGGAGTTCCTGCGGCGTTGGTCGCGGCTTGCGGCGTTGCCCGATCTGCCGGCGAGGGCGGGGGAGTGGGACGCTGCCGAGCCCGTCGTGGCGGTGACGGTGGCGCGGATGCGCCTGTTGGAGGTACCGAGATTTCTCAAGTGGGGCAAGCCCGTCGAACGCTTGGTTCGCGACCATCCGGGGACGACGCTGGCGCTGGCCGCGATGCGTCCGCCCCGGACGATCTCGACGTTCTCGATCTGGCGGTCCATACGGGAGATGGAAGAGATGGTGCATGGCCATAGCGCCGTCCCTGACTCCGACCGTCATGCCGTCGCGATGACCGAACGCCGCCGCCGGGACTTCCACCACGAGTTCGCCACCCTCCGCTTCCGGCCCCTGTCGGAACACGGCTCCTGGCAGGGACGGAGCGAGATCGTTCCCTCTCGTTGACACGCGGAACACCAAGGTGACTCCGTACGGGCTCGGCACGCTCATGTTCGCGACGCAGGTCGGCAACCCCGACCCGGAGGATTCGGTCAAGATCATCCACAAGGCACTCGATGCCGGGATCAATCTCGTCGACTCCGCCGACGTGTACGGCGACTCGGAGCAGGTCGCCGGCCGGGCGCTCAAGGGCCGGCGTGACAGCGTGGTGCTCACGACAAAGGTCAGCCGCCCGATGGGCACCGATCCGAACCAGCAGGGCGCCTCCCGGCGGTGGATCACGACGGCGATCCAGAACTAGGCCCTGCGCCGCCGCCCTCCGGCGAACCCGCGTACCGCGGCTTACCCGCCTACTTCTTGGACAGCTTCACCCCGGTTCTCGCCCAGTTCCTGAACACCGCAGCAGCAACCGGCCAGACCAGAGCAGACACCTCTCCCGACGACCTGATGCGAGCCCTCAGCGGCATCGCCGCCCCAGACGACCACGCCTACGCCAACCGCGTGATCACCCTCTTGGTAGACGGCCTCCGCAACGGCCCAACCGCCAGCCAGTAACAAGCCGCTCGCCCGCTGTGTATCAAGGCGCCTTCGACGTACTCCGCTTCTATGAGCGTCGAACCCCGGAGGGAGGTGCCCGGATGCGTGATGACCCGGACGTCATCCGAATGGTGGTGGGCGCCAGAGATGGCGACAGCGGCGCCTGGGACGAGTTGGTCGAGCGGTATGCACCGCTGGTCTGGTCGATCTGCCGGCGCTACGGACTGTCCGCCGCGGACGTCGACGACGTCGGTCAGAGTGTCTGGTTGCAACTGGTCGAGCACCTGACCGACCTGCGCGAGCCGGCCGCGCTGCCCGGTTGGATCGCGACGGCGACTCAACGGAACTGCCTGCGGCTGGTGCGGCTCAGCAAACGGACCGAGCCTGCCGACCCGGTCGAGTTGTTCGCGGCGATGCCGTCCGATCTCGTCCCGGTCGACCAGGAACTCCTGCGCCACGAGCGGCACGCGGCGGTCCAGGCCGCCTTCGGTCAGTTGTCTCCGCGCTGCCGGCTGTTGCTCTCGATGCTCGTGCAGGACCCACCGGCGGCGTACCTCGAGATCAGCGAGAAGCTGCACATGCCCGTCGGCAGTATCGGACCCAACCGGGCCCGTTGCCTCGACCGGTTGCGCCAGGCACCGGCGCTCGCCGCCCTGATCGAATCCTGCAACGAGCGCCCCAGAGCGTCGGACGGAGGTGAGTGGCATGGCCGGCCAATGGTGGACCGATGATGACCAACTGCTCGAGGTACTACGTGATGCGTTGACCAGTGCGAGTGAGATGCCGCCCGGTTTCGTCGAGGCCGGCAAAGCGGTGTACGCCTGGCGCACTATCGATGCGGAGCTGGCCGCGCTGACCTACGACTCCGCCTGGGAAGGCGCCGAGGTGGGCGCCACCCGGGCAGCGGAGAGCGCCAGCCTGCGGAGGCTCACCTTCGCGTCCGAGACCCTGAGCATCGAGCTGGAGCTGACAGGGGACGAGATCCTGGGGCAGGTCAGCCCCCCGCAGGCCGGCACGGTGCAGCTTGCCGCCGGGGCCGACGATCTCGGCACCATACCGGTCGACGATCTCGGGTTTTTTGTGGTCCGGCCCGTTCCGAGCCGTCCGTTCCGGATCATCTGCAGAACCGACTCCGGCGCGGCAGCGCTGACGGGCTGGGTATCCCCGTAGCCGACGTCGTATCAAGCGCCGGATCCGTGTCTCCGAGTCAGTGAGGTCCTTCCGGGACCTCACTGAACCGGTGAGAAGGATGATCCCGATGGAGCTCAGAGACCGGCGGCCGATGACGGGAACCCCGTACCTGCGGTGGTTCTTGGTACTGGGCGTGCTCACGGTCTTGTTCGCCCTGCCCGTGGCCGGGACCGCGTGGGCGGGCAACGGCGGCGAGCCGACGCTGAAGCTCGACCCGCCGAGCGGTGAGCCCGGCAGCCAGGTCACCGCCGTCGCCAGTGGATTCGGGCGATGCCTCCCGCCTTCGTCGCCATCGCCATCGCCGTCGGCACGCCCCGCTGAGCCTCTCGTCCCGGCCGCATTGAGGTTGGCCGGCGGAGGAGTGGAGTTTGTCTGGGACGAGAAAAGGGTGGTCGCCGAGGCGACAGACTCCGGCAAAGGTGTCGCGAGCGCACAGTTCCTCGTTCCCGCCGACGCGACGAGCGGGGTGCATACGGTCCTTGCGCGCTGCGCGAGGACGGACTCGCTCAAGATCGAGGCGCCCGCGCCGTTCGAGGTGATTCCTCCGGCGGATCCGATCCTCGTGCCGAACGTGATCGGCATGGATCGCGACCTGGCGGAGAAGACCCTGGTCGGCGCGCAACTGTCGCTCGGCCGGATCACCGGGGAAGGCAGCAAGGTCACGAGCCAGAAGCCTGGTCCCGGCGTCGCGGCAGAACCCGGCAGCCCGGTCGACATCGACCTCCACCTGGTGAAACCGAAGCCCGTCCACAAAGTCCTGGTTCCGAGACTGATCGGGCGGAACATCGCCAAGGTTCCTACCCTGCTCGGCGCTCGCCAGTTGGTACTGGGTGGGGTGACCGGCGAGGGAAGGATCGTCAGGGACCAGTTTCCCACCGCCGGTACGCCGGTCCTGGTCGGCAGCGCCGTCAGCGTCAGCATCCAACGGGATCTCGACGCTGAGGTCATGATCCGCGTGCCCAATCTGGTGGGACGTACGGTGTCGGATGCTCGATCGGCGCTGACGTCCGTCGGACTGAAGCTCGGAGGAAAGCCACAGCTCGCCCGCAAGGTGGCTACGCAAAAGCCAGCTTCCGGGACGTTCGTCAAGGACGGAAGCCTGGTGACCGTATCGCTCGTGGCGATCCGGCTCGTGCCGGTACCGGATCTTGTCGGTAGCGAAGTGGCCGATGCCCGTACGGTCTTGTCCACGGTGGGTCTGGTGCTCGGAAACGCCACCACCAGTGATCACGCCATCGTGAGTCAGCAGCCGGCCGCGGGGACCATGGTGCCGGCCGGAACCAAGGTCACAGTGACGTTCGCGGAGCCCTTCTCGTGGGCGTCCGTAGCCGGGCTGCTGGCCGTCCTGTCAGGCGCCGCAGCGGTCGCGACCCGGATGCTGCGACAGCGGCTGAACAAACGATGGGTGCGCCGTTCGGTGGGGATCGTCGTGAGTCCGGTAGCTGGCGCAGTACCGACGATCACTGAGACAGGCGCGAACCACGGAAGACCGGTCGTCCGGATCGAACCGTATGCCGACCGCGGTACCCATGTTCTCGAAAGGTCTGACTCATGATTGATTCCACTCTGGTGCTGGACGTCGCGGCGCCTGCTCCACTGACGGTCCGCGCGCTGCTGGCCGGCAACGGTTCGGTCTCCGAGACGATCGAGCAGACGATCGGCGACGACGACATCGCCCGAGCTGCGTTGCGCCCGGTCCGTCGGCTGACCAGGTCGGCGGTGGCCGGGATCGATCACGAGGTCGCCGCGATGGCGGAAGAGCTGCTGGACCTGGACCTCGGCGACCTGCTGATCGCCGGCTGGCGGAAGTACACCGAACTTACCGATGCTGCCCGCCGGACGCTCGCCGTCCCCGGCAGCCGGGAGCTGGTGAGCCTGGCAGCGCACCGGATGCGATCGACCTACGCGCCGCGAGTAGATCTGGTGGTGAACGGCGCGACGCTGCATTCGTTCGAGTTCGAGCTGGTCGTGGTGTTCGAGGTGACCGGACTCGAGGCGGTCGTCCGGGCCGGCACGCTGCTGAGACTGAACAGTGGCAGATGCGTTGTGGAGGCGACCCTGAGCCTCGACAGTCTGCGCCTCGCCGAGCAGCGACGCGCCGTCGACCTCGAGTTCTTGGTGCGTCTGAATCCACCGCTGCCGTTGATCTGAGGACAGGAGGACCGCACTGTGACACAGGGGACGAGGGTGGCCGATGCTCAGGCTCCGAGGGCGATGAACGACTGCGCGGCCGCGCGCGCGGAGTGGCTGTCGGCCGCCGACGCCCGGGTCCGGGCAAGCGCTTCGGCCAGGTCGTCCCCGGCGCGCAGCCGGCCGTGCAGGTCGAGCATCAGCGGCACTGTCGCCGGGTCGTTCACCGGTACGACGCTCGCCACGACGCCGGCAGATCCGAGTGCGACCAGCGCACTGACCAGACCGAGCAACTCGTCCGCACCGCTGGGTCCACCGAGCGCCGAACTGCAGCTCGACAGGACGACTCGGTGCGGGGCTCGGTGCAGCCGTTCGAGGTCGTACACCGTCAGCGGTCCGTCATCCAGTTCGAGCGCCGAGAACAGCGGGCTGTCCGCCCGGAACGTGCCGTGCGCGGCCACGTGCACCAACGATGCGCCATCCACCGCCTTCAGAACCGCTTCCGCGGTCGCACCACCGTCGGTGAGCACGACCGCATCCGGATACAGCTCCGACAGCCGGCGTACCTCCTCGTGTCCGGTCGACAGCTCGGGACCGCCGATCAGGACCACCCGCTCGGTCGACGGCGGTACGGCCTTCCGGGCACGCAACCAGGCCGCGGCCGACGGAACCACCGAGGTCGGTCGATGCCGCAAGGACGGCAGCAGGCTCCACGGAACGGCGTGCAGCCGGCCCGTCGGTACGACGACCGCCGGACCGTCCTGCAGGTGCTTGATCGCCTTGCCGAGGAGGACCGTTTCTAGTCGGGCCCCGATGGCGTCGAGGTCGAGCTGGTTCGTGCCGTGTGCTGTCGCTGCGCGGCGCAGTGCGAACAACGCGTGGGACAGGCGATGAGTCGCCAGCGCGGTGGGGCCGACGAGCTCGAGGTGGACCCGGCCACGCGCGACCACGATGGCGTACAGCTGGTCATCGACGTCGGTGAGCTCGACCAGCGTGCGGTCGCCGAGGTGATCGAGCAACTCGTCGACGCGGAACTGGTCGGCCCGCTCACCGATCGCGCCGGGCGTCAGCAGGACCCGGCGACGTACTGCGGATTCGAGGCGGCGGCGTTCGCGGTGCATCGGGCCAGGACCGGGCCCGCGATCGTAGCTGGCCTCCAGCCGCTGGGTCAGGCGACGCAGCGCGGTCAGATCGGTGACGAGGCCGGCGTCGTCCTGCGGCCGGACCGGCGGAATCGCCAGCACCGTGGCCCGCCAGCGCTCGCTCCACTCGAGGATCTGCCGCGCGTTGCGTCGTTGGACGGCGTACCGGAGTGCGATCGCGGCGAGCTCGGCGCCCTGTGCGGTAGCGAGGACGCGCAGTTCAGTGGCGCCGAGGGTGCGCAGGTAGACCTCGATCAGGTTCAGGCCCTGTCGGCAGGCGGCCAGCATCGCGCGGGAGCGGCCGTCGTCCTGGTGGAGTGTGGCTTGGGCGAGCCAGCCGGCGCCGCGTGCTCGCAGACCACGGTTCCGGGCTCCGGCCGCGATCTTCAGGTGGTACCTGGC
Organism: Kribbella sp. NBC_00382; assembly: GCF_036067295.1. Lineage (NCBI taxonomy): Bacteria > Bacillati > Actinomycetota > Actinomycetes > Propionibacteriales > Kribbellaceae > Kribbella > Kribbella sp. NBC_00382. Next base: position 7,056,314 of record NZ_CP107954.1, on the reverse strand, counting down.
CTTGGCCGGATCGTGTCGGGCAAGCGCAAGCCGACCGGTCAGCAGATGCGCCTCGGTCGCGAGGTCCGGGTCGAGCCGGTCGAGCTCGGTACTGATCCGTTGGCCGGTACGGAACAGTCGAGCTGTTCGATCGCCGCCCGCATAGCGGAACTGGAGCAGTGCGAGCTCCGCGCGCGCCGCCCACCATGGACGCTGCTGGCGCCGGAAGAGCGTCAGTGCATCCCGGCTGCGGCTCTCTGCGACGTCGATCGCGCCGGCGGCGTGCGCTGCGAGTCCCGCGCAGTACAACAACTCCGCGCGCCGGGCCGCCGAGCCGTGCTGCTTCTCGATCCGGTCCAGCGCGCTGTTGATCTCGGTGAGTGCGTCCCGCGACAGGCCGGCCGCCAGCAGTACCAAACACTTGTTGACGTACAGATCCGGCTCCAGAATGCCGAGCTCCTCGACCATCTGCTGTGCGTCGTCCAAGTACTGCAGTGCCTTCGGCAGGTCACCACGGGCGAAGGCCGCGGCACCACGGGCCTGCCGGGTGTCGGCGTACTCGGCTTGCTGGCCGCTCCTCATGAACAACTGCTCGCTGCGGGCGTAGTCCTCGTCGGCGCGGTCGATCGCTCCCATCGCGAGCAGCACCATCGCCCGGTGCGTCAGCGCCCGGGCCTCCCAGACCAGGTCGCCGGTGTCGCTCAGAAACTCGACCGCGTGCTCGGCGTCGGCCAGGGCCTCGGCATGCCGGCCGAGCAGCGCTCCGCGGACCCAGACGCGCCGGACCAGGATCCGGCCGGCATGCACACCGGTCCGGCCGGGCACGATCGAATCGAGAAGGGCGAGCCCGCGGCTGGTCTGGCCGGCCATCACCAGGGCAACTCCGAGGCTGGCCTGAATGTCTGCCTCGCGGTCGGGATCGGACGCCCTGCGGGCATGCCGGTACGCCGCCCTGAGCTCCGCCACCGCTTCGTTGATGTCACCGAAGTCACGGTGCACAACGCCTGCCGCCTGGTGGGCTGCCGCGGCCTCGGCGTCGGAGGGGGTGTTCGCGAGAACCTCGCGGGCCAGCCTCAGCGCGTCAGCCGGCCGCGACAGTGCCAGCGCCTGCAGGTCGTCGGTGTCCACGGTAAAACCGCCTCCCCTACCTGGACACCTTCGATCGTAGTACTCCGCCCCAGTAGTTCCGGAAGGTTTCACCATCGAGGAGGAGACTGAAATGCCAGCGGATCAACAGCTCAAGGACGCACTGAACGTCATCGTGGAGGACCTGGATGCCGGTAAGGCATCAGCTGTGGGGAGCGAGCGGTGGTACGACAGCGTGGCCGTCCATCCGTACAACTGGGAAGACCTCGGGTACGCCGAGTACTACTACCGCCGGGACACGATCCTGGTCCGCACCGAGGATGTGAAGCGGGTCATCCGCGCGCTGCGTGAAGACCCGAGATCCCTCCCTGACCGCGACGGAGACAAGTTTCCGGACAATTGCGACCCGGCCGGTCCGGGACCGATCATCCCCGGCCATGTGGCCATCGATCAGCTGCCGGTCACTGACGGAGTCACCGGTCTGGTCTGGCGCTACGGCAGGACCAGCCGCTCGGTGGATGACGGGGGCCGTGGGACGTACGGTGGAGACGACTTCGACGACGTCGGCGGTGAACCGGGCGGCCGTCCCCATGACGACGATCCGCTGTCCACGCCACGTGTGCTGGAGCGCCTGGACTTGAGGGTCGGCGTAGGTGTTGGGACGCCCTGCCACGCGCTCTGGTTGTGCACTACCGCTGGTAACGGTCATCCGTGCCCGGCGACGGAGCCCGCCGAGGTACCGGCCATGGCGGGCCCGGTACCGCCGGTCAACAGCGGGATCTGCTGCGGGACGCGTGGATGGGACGGCGATGGCGTGGTGGTCGGCGTCGTCGACGGCGGGCTGGTCGCGGACGCGCAACAGTGGCCGTGGATGGCGGGTGTGCAGGGGGACCTCGATCTCTCCGTTTCGCCCACCAAAGTCATCGAGCCGTACGCCGGCCATGGGACGTTCGTGGCCGGCTGCGTGCGGTGCATGGCGCCGAAGACGGAGCTCTGGGTCAAGAAGCCCAAGGCCGTCGACATCCACAAGCACGGCGGAACGGCGTACGAGCACGAGATCATCCGGAGCATGATCGACCTGCTCAACCTCGGTGCGGACATCATCGTCTGTGAGTTCGACGGCGTCACCCGGCTCCACCTACCGATGCATACGTTCGACGCCTTCTACAACAGGCGTTTGCGTCATCTGAACGTCGTCGTGGTCGCCCCGGCCGGCAACGACAAGACGAATCTGCGCACGTTCCCGGCGGCGTACGACTGGGTGATCGGCGTCGGCGCCCTGTCCGCGAACGGCAACACTCGTGCGGTCTTCTCCAACTACGGCCACTGGGTCGATGTGTTCGCCCCCGGCGAAGACCTGGTGAACGCGTTCCCGACCGGCGACTACACGTGTTACGAAGACCCTCGTGACCCTAATGACCCTCATGAGCGAAGGCACTTCAAGGGCCTGGCGAGCTGGAGCGGAACCTCGTTCTCGGCACCGCTGGTAGCCGGCATGATCGCGGCCCGGATGTCCGCCACCGGCGAGAACGCACCCCGCGCGGCAAAGGCAGTCCGGAAGTTCGCCCGGTCCCAAGCAGCACCAGGCATCGGCCCGGTCCTGTACCCACACCAAATCTGCGGCAAGTGCCGATAACTTTGAGCCCCCGTGGTGCATCGAACAGGTGTCCTGAGGGGGGCAACGTGAAGTCTTTTCACAGCATTCGTTCTGTTCACCTCCATCTACCGATCCGCCCCAGCTGTTCGAACTCGCCGCCATGCTTCTGCACGCGGTTCGCGGTCCCGCGATGAAACGTCACGCATTCGCTGGCAGGTTGCTGACGGCCACACTGGTAACAGGTCTGCTCCTGTGGGGGAGTGCGTCTGCGTCAGCCCAGCCTGTCGCCGGCAGTACAGACCTCACCAGCCAGACCAGCAAGGTCCGGCCGCCGGTCTACAGCAACGTACGGGTCAAGTGCCACGACCTCGGCGCCGACGTCTTGGCCAAGCTGAGAAACACCAACCCGACGGAGCAGATTTACATGGTCGGGTTCCACGCGGGCGATGTTCATGCCAACTACGTGGTGAATCTCGCCCCGCACGGGTCTGAGGACGTCGCGTTCTGGGCGGAGACCAACGACACGTACGAGTTGCAGGCCCAGAACGTCGACGGGGACGTCGTCGCTCTTTTCCGGGTGCGGGTGAAGTGCGCATTCAAGCCGCCGACCGGTACGCCGACCGCTCCGCCATCGGGCACCTCAACCGCACCGCCGTCCGAGACGCCGACCGCCGTACCGTCGACGCCAGTAGCCGTGCCAACCGCCGTGGAGGCCGGCCTTCCTGGCCCTGTTGCGCAAGATGATTCCAGCCACGGCTGGACGATCGCAGGCAGCGGCCTGCTGGCCGTCGCCATCATGATCGGACTGGCCTCGCTGCTGGTACGTCGTCGCCGCGGACTGCACCAGCGCTGACAGGAAACATCCCGCATGCGTAGAAGGTGGCATGTACGCCGCGATCACCTGGCGTCCTCATTTCGAGGCCAGGTGATCGCGGCGGCCGGCTTCGTGCTCGCGTTGCTGGCCACATGGGTGATCTTCGCCCAGCCGGCGGGTGATGGAGCCGCCCCACCGTCGAAGGCGAACGCCCCAACCAGCCCGGTCGTACCGAGCACGGCCGCTAGGCCAATTCGATCCGACAATGCAGTCCAGGGCAGTCCGAGGCGAATCCTGCTCCCGCAGATCGCAGTATCGGCGCAGGTGGTACCGATATCCGCAGACGGCGGCATCCTCACGCCGCCGTCGAACCCACGCGCCGTCGGCTGGTGGTCGGCCGGCGCCCAGCCCGGAGCCCGGATCGGTTCGGCCGTCATGACGGCCCACACCGTGCATACCGGCGGCGGCGCCTTCGACGACCTCGACAAACTCCGGCCAGGTGCGCTCGTCACCGTCATCACCAGCACCGGCCGAATCACCTACGCCGTCACCTCGGTGACGAACTACCCCAAACAATCACTCGCGAAGCACGCCGCCGAACTCTTCGACCAGACCACCGACGGCCGCCTCGTACTGGTCACCTGCGAAGACTGGAACGGCAAGACCTACCTCAGCAACGCCGTCGCCATCGCCGAACCAGTCCGGTAACCATCAGCAACGCGAACGGCGCCACCGCGGCGGCATGGCTCAGATCACCGGTTTGCCGGCGGACAGACGCTAGCCTTCCGGAGACGAATCGATCTTGGCCTCCGGAGGGACATCGTGGCGAAGAAGCAAGCCGATCCATTGCCGCAACACACGGTCGAAGAGATCCGCGCCGCGTGCGAGGCTCCACTACCCGCGGGCGTGACGATGGTCCTGCTGAAGAAGACCGTCACCGGACTGCAGGTCCACGAGGGCCGCGTCTCGGTCCTCGAGCGCAGCGACCGTCCATGGCGTCAACTGCCCGCGGTGACGAAGGTCTCCCGCGGCGTGTTCATCCGCAGCCGCATCAGGCTCCGGTTCGCCGACGGGAGCAAGGCGACGGTGCGCCCGTACAAGCCGAAGTTCCGGTGTCTCCTCGAGACGGGCAAGCGGGACAGCTTGAACTTCTCCTCACCGAGCAGCGGCGATGCCCGCAGCAACGACTCGCCCCTGGACGGCCTCGCCGCCATCTTCGTGATGCTGGTGGCAGTCGTGATGTTCCCGATCTCGCTGGTCATGCTGGCCCGCGAGCTCTTAGGCATCTCCGCCCGAGCGAAGCAGGCCGCCCTGCTACTGCCACAGTTGCAAGCGGTCGCCCAGCCCAACTGAACCGGCGGACGATTGCATGATCACCAGGCCTGAGCAGTAGCTCGGTGAGCTACTGCTCAGGCCTGGTTGTCCCGGTCGTCTCCGGCATGTGGGTTTCGGCCCAGTCGCGGAGGGCGGCGAGGGGTTCGTCGAGGCTTCGGCCGAGTGGCGTGAGGGAGTAGTGGACAGCCGGTGGGACGGTTGGTTCGACGCGGCGGATCACCAGCTGGTCGCGTTCGAGGCCGCGCAGGGTCTGGGCGAGCATCTTGGCCGAGATGCCCGGCGTCCGGCGTTTGAGGACGGCGTAGCGGAGCTCGCCCGACTCGGCCAGTGTCTTGACTGCAGAAGAGTTTGGCGCGACTGACACCCAGCAAGCTGCAGATTCCAGTACTGGCCATCGGTGCTCGACCGGTCGGGCCCGCGCTGGCAACGCAGCTCGCTGCATTCGCCGACGACCTCACCACACTCCAACTCGACGACTGCGGCCACTTGATCCCACTGGACGCTCCCGACCGCCTACTGGCAGCCCTCATCCCGTGGCTCGACGCAGGTTGATCTCCACCGCCGCCGTACCAAGCCGGGCCAACCTCGACCTCCGGCCGGATGACCTACTGGCCTTGGCCTGGTTCCGCTCAGATGATCATCGACCGAGCAGCCGTTCCAGGATCGGTGTCAGCGTCTCGGAGATGCGGGCGAAGCCGAGGTCGGTGGGGTGTGAGCCGTCGACGGTGTCGTCGCCGTCTTCACCGAGCAGCTGCCCTCCGGTGACGTAGTGCACTCCCGGGTCGCTCGCCGCACGATGCGCCTCGGCCAGCGCAGCGCGGCTCGCGCGGTGGTGGTTCTGCATCGCGGGGCGGGCCCAGGCATTGGCGTAGGTGCGGTCCTCGATCAGCAGAACCGGTACATCGGGTCGTCGCGACCTGAGCTCGCGGATGAACGGCAACGCCCGTTCGGTGACCTGGTCGGCGTTCATGTTCGGCAGGCAGTCCACCAGGTAAACGGCGGCGTCGATCTCGGCGATCAGCTGGGCCAGCTCGATCTCCATCTTGCCGCTGCCGGAGAAACCCAGGCCAACGACAGTACGGCCGAGCCGGCGGCCCAGCTGCGCGGGCACGGTCATCCCCGCACGCGACGCGGCGGCACCGTGGATGACCGAGGTGCCGTAGTAGACGATCGGTCGATCATTCGGTGCCGGCAGGACCTCGAACCGCGCTCCCGGTCCGACGCCGATCTCCAGGCTTTCCAGCGTGTTGAACAGCGGGAGATAGACGAGGTACTCGCGGACGGCTCCATCGAGACCGTCGACGATCGGGCCGACGGTCGTCGGGTAACTGATCGACGGCGATATTCCGACCCAGCGGATCCGGCCGGCATCATCGCGGCCGTACAGATCCAGCCCGCTCACCGCCGTGGGCGGCATGTGCCACTTGCCCAGCTCGGGTAAACCGACGGTCCAGCGAGCCGCGATCCGGGTCGCATCCGTACGGAACCGCACCAGCAGGCTGCTGGGATACGTGCTCAGGTCCCAAACCGAGTCGGGAACGACGCCGCGGGCGCGGCCAGGCAGCCGGTGGTAGAGACGCTCGGTATCGGACCAGCCCTTGCCTTCGGGGCCCGCCGGCTGGTGCCAGTCCCATTCGAGCTGGTCCGAGGTGGTCGCGGTGAGCAGGTCGGGCGTCGTAATCGTGTTCTCCTTCATCGGGTGATGCTGCGGGCCGGCGCTCAGTAGGTTGCTCGGCCGCCGCTGATGTCGTACACCGCGCCGGTTGAGAAGCTGACCCGTTCGGAGCAGAGAAACGCAACCAGTTCGGCGACCTCCTCGGGCCGGCCGACCCGCTTCATCGGGATGAGATTCGTGATGTGGGCCAGGACCTCCGGCGCGGTCTCGTCGTTCATCGGCGTCGCGATGACGGCCGGAGCGATGGCGTTGACCAGCACACCGCTGGTGGCCAGTTCCTTGCCGACCGACTTCGTCAGTCCGATGACCGCAGCTTTGGACGCGGAGTAGATCGACAGGTTCGGGTTGCCGTCCTTGCCGGCCATGCTCGCGAGGTTCACGACCCGGCCCCAGCCTCGCTCGCACATTCCGGGCACGAACGTCCGGATGGTGTTCACGGTGCCGATGACGTTCACCTCGAACACCGCGCGCCACTCGTCCGCCGTGGTTTCGATCAGCGGCCGGTTCGGTCCGACCACACCCGCCGAATTCACCAGTACGTCGACCGGGCCCACCTCCGTTGCGATGCGCGCCAGCGACTGCTGATCGGTGACGTCGGCTGCAACGTCCGCGCCGTGCAGGTCAACGGTGACCACTTCGATGCCGTCGGCACGTAAACGCTGTGCTGCTGCCTCGCCGAGGCCGCTACCGCCGCCGGTGACCAATGCCTTTCTGCGGACCATGGTTCAGCTCCAGTGCGGTGCGAGAGGGATATCCGTGAGCTGCCGTTGCGCCACGGCGATGGTGGCCGACTTGTTGATGGCTGACCGGGGGACCTTGGCCATGCACCAACCGGGAGCTGCGGGCGTCAGTACAAGTGGGACGGAATCCAGCCAGGCTTGGAGGTTGGTTGGATCTCCGGCGAGCAGCAGTCGGATGCCGCCGGGACCAGGGCGGGGCCGCTTCTTGAGCTTCGCCCGGACGACCAGGCCTTCGCTGTAGCGTCCGAGCCCCTGCGCGAGCGGGGAGCGCGCCGGGTCGTAGGCGCGGAAGTGCTGGCTGCTGATCCGTGGGTCGTACAGCGCCATTCGGCCTGCGGCGCCGTACGGGTCGATGATCGCTTCCCAGTCGGCGGCGATCGGCCTCGCGCCATGAGGGGCCGCGGGCGCGCTCGGGCCGTCGAACGGTTTCTGTACGGTCGGCGCGGTCACGTTGGGCGGACTCCACGGCACGGTCGAGTCGGCGAGGACGACAGCCGTTCCGTAGATGCCGCCGGTGCCGAGTTCGTCCAGGACCCGGTTGGTCACGAGCACGAGGATCTGGTTGGGGGTGGTGGTGGACCAGCCGGTACCGAGGTCGAAGCTCTCGGGCAAGAAGCTGCCCGCTCCGGTGATCAGCGGTGCGGCAACGCCGTTGACCCAGACCGTGGCGATCTCGTCGACGCTGGGCAGGATCAATCGTGGACTTCCCGAGACCGGCGTCGCCGGCAGAGTGCAGCGGTACCAGGCCTGTCCCTTCAGATAGCGGAGTCCCTGCGCCGACCACGTGTGGTGGGTGTCGATGGTGGTCCAGCGACCGTCCTGCGGAGTGGGCAGTACGCCGGTGCCGCCGGTGTCGACGAGCAACTCCCAGCGCCGAGGTACCGAGACGACCGGCGGACCGTACGCCGCAAGGGCCGCACCGACCTGCTCGACCGCTCGTCCGAGGAAGCGCTCGAGGTAGGTCTTGCTGGCTGGGCGGAGACCTGCCGGGCTGTCGACCTGGGTGGCGTCGAATTGCGTACGCGCCTGCACCAGGGACCCGACTGCCGCCGCGTTGTCGCCGATCTTGTGTGCCCGCAGGCTCTTGAGAGTTGTCGCTCCGAAGTCGTGGACCCGGCCGATGACGGCGAGCCTGGCGGCTGCGGCGGTGTTCCCGTCCGCGGCCAGGGTGCCGGCCGCATGATTGAGCAGGCTCTTCAACTGGGTCATCACCGGATCCGGCAGTGACTCAGGGAACTCGATGATGCTGCCGGCGGTGTACGGTGCGGTGGCCATTGTCGTCTCGAGCAGCTGGAAGTACCGCTGAACAGTGGTGGCTGCCGATCCGTACGCGACCCGGTAGTAGTCCCGGAGGATCGCGGCCGAGTTGGCCGTGGGGTCCCAGAAAAGCTTTGCGGCCAGGTAGAACGCCGGCCCAAGATGGCCCCAGCTGCCGATGCACTCGAGGCGGATGCCACCGGTCGCACCGAGGCGCGCGTACTCGGGGAGTTCGTCGGCGAGCTGGCGAGCCGCTGAGTACGGGAGACCAGGATCGGCGAGATTGCCGACGTACCCGCGGTACATCCAGTCGACGCCGAGCGCCTGCCAGTCCGCGATCACCTGCAGCACATAGCGGCGTTCCCAGCCGTCGTCGTCGGCGCTCGACTTGCGGCGATCGACGGCGATCGGCGCGAAGACCGGGACGATCCGGGGATTCGGCTTCTCGCGCTGCGGCGCCTCCATGTACTCGCTGTAGGCGTAGAAGGCGAGCTTCAGGTCAGGGAAGTCGGCGAGCCGGTCCAGCAAGAGGTTGAAGAACTTGATGTAGCGATCGGTCACCACGAGCTGGCCGTAGAGGGGATCGATACGCCCGGGGACGTCCCAGCCGGTGACCCCGAATCCCGGGCCGTCGTTGGGTCCGAGATTGATGTACTCCGCAGTGGGATCAGCAGCCAGAGTGCGCCGGATGGCCGCCTCGCAGCGATCCAGTACCTCGGGGATGGTGACGTCGACCTGGTTCGCGACGACCCCGTTCTCGTGGATGAACAGTTCAGGGTTGGAGGTCTTGGTCGCCGCCGGATAGAGCGGGATGCCGTGGGCCCCGTACGGAACGCCGGTGAGCCGCTGACGCCGGTACCAGACCGCGGCCTCGAGCGGGTCCACCGGTGAGCCCGCCGGTAGCGAGCCGTACCGGGGGAGGCCCTGCAGCACGCGCTGGCTGAAGTGGGGCGCGGACGCATAGTTGCCGGAAGCAACTGTCAGGGCGCCGGCAGGGAGCACTGTTCCGTACGGACCGGGTGCGAGCCAGCGCACCCCGCAGCGCTCGAGCAGTTCGTAGACGCCGTACAAGGTGCCGGTTTCGCTGCCGCCGACGACGGTGACCGAGCCCGATGAAGCCCTGACGACGAAGCCGGCCGGGTTGCTCGGCAGCGGGAGCCCGAACCGGTCACGAGCGGCCGCGCCGAGCCAGATGGCCGGGCGACCCGGATCCGTTGAGACCACCTCCGGCGCGGCGCCGGTCACCGCGGTGACGTGCTCGACCACTTCGTCGACGGCCACGGTGACATCGCCCGACTCGGCCGGCGACACCACGATCGGGAGCCGTTGCTGCGATGAAGCCAGTACCACTCGAGGCACTGCCGTCGCAGAGGGAGCGACGGCGGCCGCGGCCGCGACGCCCAGACCGGCGCCCAGGACGGCGCGCCGGCTGATCGCCCACGAGTTCCCCGGCTGTGCCGGATTCGCGTCACCGTCGGCTGGACTGCTGTCGATGTTGACCACGTGACTCTCCTCGGTAACTCGTGCTCAGTGAACTGGCTGGTGCTCAGGCGGGAGCGTCGCCGTGGTCGGGGATCTCCAGTTGCACGCCGCCCTGGAGGGCTGACTGGTGGGCGTAGATGCCGGGGAGGGTGTAGCGGGCCGAGACCCAGGCGTTGACCGGCGGGAGCGTCTTGTCAGCGACCGCGCGGACGAAGTCGTCGGCCAGGAAGTGATGCGAACCCTCGTGACCGTTGTGCAGTCCGTCGAACTCGTCGGGCAGCCGGCTGCGGTCGTGGACCGGCGAAAGGCCGGACCGGAACTCGTTGCGCAGCGCCGGGTCGACCTTCGCCAGGTCCTCGTCGTTCAGCGACCCGCTCGGCTCGGCGGCCATCAGGTCGCTGATGTCCTCCACACCTTCCTTGGTCTGCCAGACAGTGGTCGTCGCCAGCTGCTCGAAACTGCCTTCGGTACCGAAGACGCGCAGCCGCGACCCACGGATGCGCGACGGGTACCCGACCCGGCGCATCTCGTTGGTCCGCATGATGCCGCCGTCGGCGAGCTTGAACAGCGCGGTCGCGTTGCTGAAGTCGTTGTCGAACTGGCTGATCTCCTTGTCGAACACCCCGTCGCCGCGGTCGTCCTGCACCCCGATGCAGGAGACGTGCGTGGCGTGCTGACCGGTCACCGACAGCACATTGCCGACGGCATGTGTCGGGTAGAGCATGGGCGGGAAGGACGCGGTCTTCTTCCAGTCCTCGCCACCGCTGTACTGGTACGCCGCGTAGAACCCGAGATCCATGTCGTGGACGTAGTCGCCCTCGGAGTAGAAGACCCGGCCGAAGTCACCTGCGGCCAGCCGCTGCCGACAGTAGACCGACGATGGGTAGTAGAAGCTCGTCTCGCCCATCATGTAGGTCAGGCCGGTCTCCTTGACCAGCTCGATGATCCGGGCGATCTGGTCGGCCTGGATCGCCATCGGCACCGTCGAGTAGACGTGCTTGCCGGCCTCCAGCGCCTGGATCGCCATCTCGCCGTGCAGCCAGCGCTGGGTGAAGATCGCCACCGCGTCGACATCGGAGGCGAGCATCTCCTCGAACGACTGATAGGTGATCGAGACGCCCTGGTTCGCGGCCATCTCCTTGGTGCGCTCAGGCAGCAGGTCCGTCAACCGGACGTCGTTGACGTCGGGATGCGCCGACCACAACCGCAGGAACGAGGGGGCGAACTGGCCGGCTCCGACCACACCGATGCTGATGCTCATGACTACGTGACACTCCTCGGTAACTGATGATGTGCTGGGCCGTGCTCAGTACGAGCCGGGCGGGATGGTTCCGGTGAGTCCGCTGGTACTTCCCCACCTCACCAATGGGCCGTCGACAACGGTCGCGGCACCGGCGCTGACGGTCACGGCGCCGCGCGAGATGTAGGACGCGGTCGTCGCTCCGGCAGGGAAGTCCTCCGAGAACCGGGTCCCCTCGATGCTGCTGTTCCGGATGACGCACTGCTGCGTGGCGCCGTCGCTGAAGGTCGGAGACCGGTGGACGAAAGTGCATCCGGTCAGCACGGCCGGGGCTGTGGTGCTGCCGGTCAGATAGATCGACCGCACCTGGTTGGCAGTGAAGGTGCAGTCGTCCCAACTCACGTTCGGGCCGTCGACCGAGGATTCGTAGAGATACTTGGTCCTGAACACCGAACCGCTCGGCACGCCGGCCGGAAGTTCGTCGGCAAAGGTGCACGAGGTGAATTTGGTGGCCTCGGCAGCCACGGCAGAGCCGTAGGTGTGCACAGCGGTTCCCCGCACCGTGCAGCCTTCGAACGCCAGCGATGGCCGCCTGCACCAGATGCTGTAGTTGGTCGAGCCCCAGAAGGTGCAGTCGACGAACGTGCTGTAACCACCGTCGCCCGCGGCGGCCAGCATGCCGACTCCGGCGTTGTCCTCGAAATGACAGTTCTCGAATCGGCCGTCGCGGCACATCGTCAGCTGGGGCTCGATGTCGAGACCCGCTGCCGGCGCCGAGGACAGCCCTCCGCGCCCGGTGTGGCTGAAACTGCAGTCGGTGCACGTGAGTCCCCGACCGCCGACCCACGACAGTCCCTGCCGGCCGTTGTACTCGCTCACCACCCGGGTCAGCGCGTGCGGGGTTGCCGGGTCGGTGCCGGTCAGTCCGGCCCACGCGATATAGACCCCGTCGAGCGGATGGTGGTGCGTCGTGACGTCGACGATCTGGACCTCAGAACACCTCTGCAGCCAGATCCCACTCCCGGCAAGCTGACGGCCGTTGTCCCCCCACGGTCCACCCAGAACCAGATGCTCGTTGCGGCCGTCGAGCTCGAGATCGCTGATCGTGACGTTCTGGCACTGGGTGAACTCGAGGATGTTGCCCGTTGCGCAGGCGTGATCCAGTGTCTTGGACACGGCGGTCACCGCGCCGGTGACGGGATCGAACGATCCGTAGTGGAGCCCGTCCGCGAGTTGCAGGACCGCTCCGTTTCCCTGGATGTCCACCAGGTCGAGGTCGTGGACCGAGAACACCGGCTGCGCTACGTAGTACGGCGTGACGCCGGTCGTATGCACCTGCTCGCCCACCACATAGGTCCCTGCCGGGATGACCAGGGTGCCGCCACCGGCGGTCTGCAAGGTGAGGGCAGCTTGCCTGAAGGCCGCGCTGTCATTCGTCACGCCGTCGCCGGCAGCGCCGCAGTCGGCTTGAACGTCAACGGTCGGGAACGAGCGCGTGCCCCGGCCTTGCCCGGAGGCGCTGCGCCCGGAGATAGCCGGGGTCGATTTCGCCTGCGCCTCGAGGGCGGGCGCCGCCACAGCGGCCAGGGCGGCAGCGCCACCAGCCAGGAGCAGAGTCCTTCGGTCCAAACCAGGCATGGCTCTCCCAGGAGTTGCGGTGAAGTGGGCTACTCCAGCAGATGGACTGCTGACGCATGGCGGGTACCGTATCAGCGTAATACGCATAATGATATGGTTGCATGCAGGTTGCGGCAATCAGAAAGCGTCAGGCACCCAGATGACTCTCAATACCCGTGAAGCCCGTCAGGCCTCCGAGGGGACCCTCCGCGTCGGCCTCGTCGGCTACGGAGCCCGCGGCACCATCGGCCGCTCGATCGACAAGGACGTCATGGATGCAGAGGTGGTCGCCGTCTGCGACACCTCCGAGCGTGGGTTGGCCGAAGCCGGACGGGACTTTCCCGAGGCCACGGTGACCTCCGACCTCGCCGACCTGCTGCCGCTTGTCGATGCGGTGCTCATCACGACCCCTGATGACCAGCACGTCGGGCCGGTGATCGCTGCGCTGGAGGCCGGCGTGAGTGTGTTCTGCGAGAAGCCGATGGGCATCAGCATCGAGGAGTGCGACGCGATGCTGACCACCGCCCGCCGCACCGGTGCGCGGCTCTACATCGGCCACAACATGCGGCACATGTCGGTGTTCATTCAGCTGCGCGACCTGATCTCGGCGGGACGGATCGGCGAGGTCAAAGCGATCTGGTGCCGGCATTTCGTCGGCAACGGCGGCGACTACTACTTCAAGGACTGGCACGCGGACCGCACCCGCTCCAACAGCCTGCTGTTGCAGAAGGGCGCGCACGACATCGACGTGATCCACTGGCTGGCCGGTGGATACAGCACGGCGGTCAGCGCGATGGGGGAGTTGATTGTCTACGGCTCGATCACCGACCGGACGGATCGGTCCGGGCAACGAATGGGCGAGTGGCTGAGCGTCGGCAACTGGCCGCCCGCGACGCTGACCGGACTGAACCCGGTGGTCGACGTCGAGGACATCTCGATGATGATGATGAAGCTGGACAACGGCGTGCTGGCCTCGTACCAGGAGTGCCACTTCAGCCCCGACTACTGGCGCAACTACACCGTGATCGGCGACCGGGGCCGGATCGAGAATCTCGGCGACCGGCAAGGGGCCCACATCGCCGTATGGGACACCCGGCACGGCGGCTACGCCGAACCGGACGAGCTGATCGAGATCGGTGGAAGCGAGGGCGGACACGGCGGCGCCGACCTTCGGCTGATCGCAGAGTTCATCCGGTTCGCCCGCGACGGCGGCGTCACGCAGACCTCGCCGATCGCGGCGCGGATGTCGGTGGCCGCCGGTTGCGTTGCCGTCGACTCACTCCGCGGGGATGGCAGCCAACTGCCGGTGCCACCCCTCGATCCGGAGCTGGTCGCCTACTTCGAGCGCGGCCAGACCCGCTGAGTGTCAGGTGCATCGAAAGGCAGTTGTGTGCGCCTTATGCGGCCCTGATCATGTTAATCTCGGTCTGTGCATAGTGAGCCGGTCACGTCCAGCAACCAAGCGTTGGCGCGTGGGCTCCACGTGCTGCAGATGCTGGTGGAGTCCCCGGAGCCGTTGACCACCACGGAGATCGCACGGCGGCTCAACCTGCACCAGAGCTCGATCAGCCGGATCCTGACGACGCTGGCTCAGTACGGCTACGTACGCCGGCCGTCGCGGGGCCGTTTCGCTCCCGATTTCGGGCTGCTGTCGCTGGCTGCGAGCACCATCCCGAAGTTCTCCTTGGTGACTCGTCCGCGGGCGGCGATGGAGCAGATCGCCGAGTTGTGTCCCGGTTTCAGCGTCACTCTGGGCGCGCTCTGGAAGGGCAGGATGATCTACTTCCTGCGAACCTCCACCACCGCGCCCACGATCGACTTCGTGACGTCGGACTTCCCGGTCCACCTCTCGGCGCCCGGTCTGCGCTTGCTGCTGGACGTCCCGCGCGAGGAGGCGTTGACGATCCTGCGCGGATCCCGGGAACGCTTCGGCTGGCGTGGCGAGGACGTAGTTCCCTCCTCCGAGGAGGCGGTGCTGGACTTCGCGACCGCGCAGGTCGCGCACGATGTGCTCATCCTCCCCGGCTGGAGCCGGCGTGGCGACGTCGGCGCTGCGATCCCCGTTCAGTCGCCGGACGAAGGTCAGCCACCGTTGGCGCTCTCGTTGACGGGCGTCGCCGAGCCTGGCATCGATCCGGACACGCTCCGTCTCTGGCTCCACGACGGTCGTCGCCTGCTGGAGTCCGCACTCCGCACTCCCTGAGGCGATCACGACGTCGCTGTCGACGCGCACAGCTCCATCACCATTGCGTGATCCCTCGACTCGCTCGACTGCTGTCCTCGCGTTCCCGGTCTCTTCCAGTGCGTGACGTCCTTCGGCGACCGCCTGGAGTCAGCCAAGTGCACTGCGCATACAACTGAAGTCCGCCGAGAAAGCTGACTCAAAGCGTATCTCTATGCGTATTACGCTGATACGGTGTCCGAGATGCATCTAGCAGACCAATGCTGGAACATATCGAAGGAGCATCCGTGGTGATCTCTGCACCCGCCGCCTTGGTGAGCCGTCGTCGGCTCCTCGGCGGCGCCTTCGCCGTTGCCGCCGGCGCCACGGCGCTGGCCGCCTGCAGTACTCAAGGTTCGTCCGGATCCGCCGGTGTGCTGAACGTATGGGGCGGCGTGCCGGAAGATTCCGGGCCTGGCGACATGATTGCCGCCTTCGAGAAGGCCAATCCGGGCATCAAGGTCAAGTACACGCGCTATGTGAACGACGCGACGGGCAACCTGAAGCTTGACACCGCTCTCCAGGGTGGGGTGCCGATCGACGTGATCTTCAGCTACGGACCACCGAGAGCCAGTAAGCGTGTCTCTGCTGGGCTTCTGCTCGATCTGAGCCAGAAAATCGCGGCAGAAGCCAGTTTCGCGAAGTTCGCCGCGGGCGCCACCCCACGAGCGAATTACGTCTTCGACGGCAAGGTCTACACCGTGCCTGCGGCAAGGTCGCCCCAGCTCGTGATGGCGAATGCCGACCTGCTCGACAAGGCCGGCATCGAGATCCCAGACGACTGGGACGTCGAGGATTACCACCGGATCGCCAAACGACTCACGGTTGGCTCAGTCAGTGGGTCCCTTGGTTCGCCGGCCATCGGGGTCCCGGCCCTCGGCCCGGATGCCAACTATCAGAAGGGCGGTCAGGCGTCGAACTTCGCCGATGCCGCCTGGCGCAAACAGGTCGAGCTGGGGGTCGCGATGCAGAAGGATCGCAGCGCCGTCCCACACAAGACGGTGCTGGCCCAGAAGCTGCAGACGTTCGCGCAGAACGCCTTTCTGGGTGGGCAGTTCGCGATGTTCAGCACTCAGGCATTCCTGGTGCGCTACATCAGCGACACCAAACAATATCCCCACTCCTTCAAGGTGCGCGCCTACCCGGTCCCTGCGCCGGTCAAGGGCAAGGCGTACTGGAATCCAGGCGCCTACGGCGACTTGATGTCGATCAGTACCAAGTCGACCCAGCAGGACGCGGCCTGGACGTTTCTCAAGTACTGGGTGACCAACGCGGGCGCCTACATGATCAAGGGCGGCCGGCTGCCCTCGCTACCGGACCCGGCCAAGAAGGCTGACGCGATCAGCCAGCTGCTCGGGCCGGACATGACGAAGCTCTACGACGTCGACTCGTTCGGCAAGGTGCTCTTCGACCCGGCCATGAAGATTCCGGTGGACACGATCTTCACCGCCTCGACCGAGATCGCCGACCTGCAGACGAAGCTGAACGACCAGGCGTTCCTCGGCTCTATCTCGGTCGATCAGTGGGTGCAGCAGATGACGGCGCAGTCTGATGCGGCGATCCGCAAGGCGAGCTGAGACCGGGGTGTCCACACCATGACCGACGTCATCGTCAAGAGTGCGCCGGCCGTTGTTCAGCATCGGCCCGCACGGTCGAGACGAACACCGACCAGGGTCGGCTGGCTGTTCATCGCCCCGAACTTGCTGGGCTTCTTGGCCTTCACCCTGATTCCGCTGGTCGCCGGCCTTGGCATCGCCTTCACCAACTGGAACGTGGTCTCCGGTCTCGGCGCGATCCATTTCGTCGGGCTGGACAATTTCGTCGAACTGCTCGGCGACCCGCTCTTCTGGAGCTCGGCCCTGCGCACTGTCGGGTACGCCGGCATCAGCGTTCCCGGCACGATGTTGCTCGGACTGCTGCTCGGTCTCGCGTTGAACACCGATGTTCCCGGGCGCGCGGTCCTCCGGGTGATCTTCTTCGTCCCGCACATCGTCAGCTCGATCGCCATCGGCATGATCTGGCTACTGCTCCTCGATCCAGGAAACGGGCCGATCAACCGGATCCTCCGTGGCCTCGGCCTGTCCTCGACGCCTGGCTGGCTGGTCTCGGAGGTCTGGGGACTGCCGTCGCTGGTACTGATCGTCACCTGGTCCGGCGTCGGATACTGCGCGGTCATCTACGTCGCCGCCCTGCAGAGCATGCCGCCGAGCCTGCACGAAGCTGCGCTGCTGGACGGGGCGGGACCGTTCGCCCGGTTCAGGACGGTGACCTGGCGATCGTTGATGCCGACCACGACCTTCCTGGGAGTCACGATGCTGATCAGCCACTCACAGGGCTTCGGCCTGATCGCCTTCCTCACCCAAGGTGGCCCGGGCGATTCCACGACGGTGCTGTCCTATTACATGTACGAACAGGGCTTTCAGTTCTACCGGTTCGGCTACGCCGCGGCGATCGGGATCATGAGCTTTCTCGGCGTACTCGCACTGAGTGTTGTGATGTGGCGATTCCAGCGCGGCCGCGGGCTGTACACGTGAGCGGCGCGACCGGGGTCGTCAGTACTCGTCCTCGTGCCACCAGCGCCCGGCTGTCGCGGCTCCCGCGGCAGATCCGGAAGTATGTCCTCGCTGCCGTGCTGTGGATCTTCGCGCTCGGCTTCATCGCGCCGCTCGTCTGGATGGTCTCGTCCTCGCTCAAGCGAAACATCGACGTGTTCACTGCGCCGATGCGGTGGATCCCGCACCCGATCCAGTGGGCGAACTACGCCGAGGTCTGGCTGGGCGATCACTCGATGTTGCGGTACTTCGGCAACTCACTGCTGGTGACCTCGGTCAGTGTCGCGGGCGACCTGATCACCTCCTCGATGGCGGGCTATGCCTTCGCCCTGCTGACCTTCCGTGGCCGGAACAAGGTCTTTTTCATCTACCTTTCCACGGCCATCGTCCCGTCCCAGCTACTGCTCGTTCCGCGCTTCATGTTCTTCCAGCAGGTCGGCCTCTACAACACGCTGTTCGCACTGATCCTTCCTGGACTGTTCACCTTGTACGGCACCTTCCTGCTCCGGCAGTTCTTCATCGCCACGCCCACCGAACTGGCCGAAGCCGCCCGGCTGGACGGGGCCTCCGAGTGGGGAGTGTTCTGGCGGATCTATCTACCGCTGGCCCGTCCGATGCTCGCCGCGCTCGGAATCATCCGGTTCGTCGGGTCGTGGAACGACTACGAGACGCCGCTGGTCATGCTGTCGGACGACTCGCGTTACACCATCCCGCTCGGGCTGACCCAGTTCGTGGACGGTGACGGCGGGCTGTCGGCCGGCCTGGCGATGGCTGCCTCGGTGTCGTCGGTACTACCGATTCTGATCGTCTTCCTGATCTTCCAGCGCCAGTTCGTCGCCGCCCTTGCCTTCACCGGGCTGAAGTGATCCGCGCGGGCTGATAGTTGCCATGTGCAATCACCACGAAAGAGAGAGCTGAACGTGCGAGTAGAACAAGTGACCTCCGACGTGACTGTCATCGGCGGTGGCTTGGCCGGGGTCTGCGCGGCGATCGCCGCCGCCCGCCAGGGCGCGACCGTCAGTCTCGTCCAGAACCGGCCGGTACTGGGCGGCAACTCCTCGAGCGAGATCCGGGTCTGGGTCTGTGGTGCAACCGCTCACGGCGTGCAGCAGTACGCCCGCGAGACCGGCATCATGGGAGAGCTCTGGCTCCGGAACCAGGCCGTCAATCCCGACGGGAACCCGTACTATTGGGACCTGGTCGTGCTGGAGGCAGTGCGTGCTGAGCCGAACATCACGCTGTTCCTCAACACCGATCTTCGCGAGGCGGACGTGGACGGGCCGGCGCAGGCGCGAACGATTCGATCCGTCACGGGGTGGATGATGGGGTCCGAGCGGCTGATCACCTTTACCAGTGAGGCTTTTTGCGACTGCACGGGTGATGGCTTTCTTGGGTATCTTGCCGGCGCCGATCATTCGACGGGGCGTGAGTCGCGAGACGTTTATGGTGAGTCGTGGGCGCCCGTAGTACCGGATCGGACGACGCTGGGTAGCACGATCTTGTTCTACACCAAGGATGCCGGGCATCCGGTCAGCTTCGTCGCGCCGAGTTTCGCGGTGGACATCGAGCGGACCGGCATCCCGGAGCATCGGCTGATCACGCCTGACCGGAACGGGTGTGCCTACTGGTGGATCGAGTGGGGCGGCGAGCTGGACATCGTGCACGACGACGCCCGGATCCGGGACGAGTTGCAAGGAGTGGTCTACGGGATCTGGGACTACATCAAGAACTCGGGGAAGTTCGAGGCGGACAATCTCACTTTGGAGTGGATCGGCGCTGTTCCTGGCAAGCGCGAGTACCGGCGGTTTCTCGGCGATGTGGTGCTGACCCAGCAGGACGTACTGAATCAGACCGAGTTCGACGACAAGGCAGGCTTCGGCGGCTGGTCGATCGACCTGCATCCGGCAGGTGGGGTCTACGCCACCGAGCCGGGCTCTCGGCACTGGCACCCTGACGGGAACTACCACATCCCGCTGCGATCGCTGTACTCGCGCAATGTCACCAACATGTGGATGGCCGGCCGGAACATCTCGGCCAGCCATGTCGCGTTCGGATCGACCAGGGTGATGGCGACCTGTGCGCTGACCGGTGAGGCGGCAGGACTGGGTGCTGCGGTTGCTGTTGGCAATGAGTTGACGCCGAGGCAGTTGGCGACGGAGGAGTTGGGGCTCTATCAGCGTGCGTTGACCCGGTCGGACGCATCGGTGCTCGGGCTGGCGGACACTGATCCGGCGAACCAGTCGCTCACCGCGACCGCCACGGCATCCTCGACGCTGCGTGAGGTCTGCGTCGAGGGGCCGATTGTGGAGGCCTTCGAGTTGAGGTCCGCGGTGGGAGTGGTCCTGCCGGTCGTACCGGGGTTCGAGGGCCTTGAGTTGTTGGTCGAGGCTGATGTCGATACCGAGATCGTCGTCACGGTTCATGCCACCGACAAGGCCCAGGTCTACCTGCCTGGCTCACCGATCAGCTCCGCCACGGTGGCTGTCGCGGGCGGCCGAGCGGAGTGGATCGAGGTTCCGGTGAAGACCAGGCTGGATGCTGCGGCCAATGTCTTCGTGGTGATCGAGAAGAATCCGCTGGCCCGGCTGCAGCTCGCTGATCGTTCCGAGCCGGGTGTCTTGGTCTTTCGGTATCGCGACGCCGGGCCCGACGAGGTCTGGCCCGAGCAGTTCAGGCATTGGAAGTTGGCGGAGCATCGCCGCTCTATCTGCCTGCGTACGCGGGGAAATGGCGACGTCTACGCTGCGCGCCACGTCATCGGAGGGTACGCGCGTCCCTTTGGCGGACCGAACATGTGGGTCAGCGCGCCGTTCGCCGATGATCCCAGTCCATGGATCGAACTTCGCTGGAGCGAGCGGGCAACTTTCACCGAGCTGACCGTCATCCTTGATGACTCGCTGGACATCGACCTGATCAACCTTCATCGCCACAAGACCGAGTTCCCCACCATGCCAGGGTTGCTGACCGACTACACCATCCAGGCAGAGACCGCCGAGGGCTGGGTCGAGGTTGCTGCCGTGACGGGCAATCAGCGGCGCAAGGTGACGCACGTGTTCGAACAAGAGCTCAGGGCCGAGGCGATCCGGTTGGTCGCACAGGTAACCGGGGGAGACCCGCACGCTCACGTGGTCTCGTTGCGTGCGTACTGATGCGATTTCAGGATCGGGTTGTGCTGATCACCGGTGCCGGGTCGGGCATCGGACGGGTGACCGCACAGGCATTCGCCGGTGAGGGGGCGGTGGTGGCGGTCACCGACATCGACGAGGCCGCGGCCGACGAGACGGTGGCCATGACGCCCGGTAGCTTCGCACTGCGGCTGGACGTCACCGATGTAGAAGCGATCCGGGATGTGCCGGCCGAGATTCGGGATCGGCGCGGTCAGATCGATGTTTTGATCAACAACGCGATGATCTGCTCGGATACGCCGTTCACCGAGATGAGTGACGAGGCGTTGCTGCACGAGCTGAACGTCGATCTGGCGGGTGCGATGCGACTCACCCGGGCAGTGCTACCGGGCATGGTCACGAAGGGAAGCGGGGTGATCGTGAACCTCAGCTCGGTGAACGGCATGCAGTACTTCGGCCAGACCGTCTACTCCGCGGCGAAGGCGGGGCTGATCTCGTTCACCAGATCCATCGCGGCCGAGTACGGCCGCTACGGGATCCGCTGTAATGCAGTGGCGCCGGCCTCCATCGCGACGCCCGCCTGGCAGCGCCGGATCGACAGGAACCCGGCCGTCCTCGACCGCCTCCAGCGGTTCTATCCAATGGGCAGGGTCGGCCAGAGCGAGGACGTCAGTGATGCGGTGCTGTTCCTGGCCTCCGATCAGGCATCCTGGATCACCGGAATCACCCTGCCGGTCGACGGTGGCCTGCTGGCCGGCAACGTGGCGGTGGCTGAGCTCGCGGACGATTCCAGCCCCCGTCGTTGAACTCGTGAGTGACCAAGACGCCCTGGGGTGCGGATGAGCGAGTCGTTAGTACTGCGAGGCGGAGCGCTGGTTGATGCGCGACTGGGGCCGGGGACAGTGTCCGGTGATCTGCGGATCACTGATGGGCGGGTCGCTGCCGTCGGTACGGTGCGGCCAGAACCGGGTGAGCGGGTGGTCGACTGCTCGGGCCGGCTCATCCTGCCGGGACTGATCGATGCTCACTCCCATGCCGACGCGGCGGTGTTCGACGACGAGGTCGGCCGCGCCCTGCTGCGGCAAGGTGTCACGACCGTGATCGCCGGGCAGGACGGGGTGTCGTTCGCTCCTGGCGAAGGCCGGTACGCCACCCGCTACTTCGCGGCGATCAATGGGCCTCATCCGAGCTACAGAGGTGGGGGAGTGGCCGCTCTGCTGGAAGGCTATCGGCACACCACGCCGATCAACGTCGGATACCTGATCCCGGCCGGCACCGTACGGGAATTGGTCTGCGGTCTGAGTGCCGCGACGCCGACAAAGACTCAGCTAGGGCAGATGCGGGACCTGGTTGCCGCCGGTATGACCGAGGGCGCGCTCGGGTTGTCGACCGGGCTGGACTACGTCCCCGGCTGCTTCGCCGATGTCGACGAACTCGCCGCGCTGTGCGTCCCGGTCGCCGAGTGCGATGGGCTCTACGTCACCCACATGCGTGGCGGTTACGAGGAGAACTCGCGAGCTGGCCTGGACGAGGTGGCCGCGATCGCCCACGCGAGCGGCGTCCGGACCCATGTCTCGCATTTCCATGCCAGGTCGGAGTTGATCGTGGAACTCGTCGACGAGTTCATCGCCGCCGGAGTCGACCTGAGCTTCGACTCCTACCCGTACTCGCGAGGCTGCACGATCTTGGCGATGCTCGTACTGCCCCCGGATTTTCTGCGGAGCGGATTCGACTCCTGCGTTGCGCAGCTCGCCCGCCCGCAGGTACGGCAGCAGTTCCTCACCGAGTGGATCCCGGCCATGGCGGCCCGGGCGGACATGGGGCCGAACTGGGCAGACAACATCTGCTTCGCTCACATCGCCAGGGACTCCTATCAGTGGGCGCATGGCCTGACGCTGTCCGTGGCGGCGAGCCGGCTCGACATCTCACCCGCCGAGTTGGCGCTCCAGGTGCTGGCCGAGGCCGACCTCGAGGTCAGCGTGATCATGAGGGTGCCGAGAGAACGCAACGACGCGGAGATGGCCGGGCATCTCAAGCACCCGGCCCACCTGGGCGGCTCCGACGGCATCTTCGTCGGGCGGTCGCCGCATCCGCGCGCGTTCGGGACATTCGCCCGCTATCTCGCGGTCTTCGCCGCCGAACGCGGGGATCTCAGCTGGACCGACATCGCCACCACGTTCAGCACCAACGCGGCTCGTAGGTTCCGCCTCGGCAGCCGCGGCTCGCTCACCGCGGGCAGCATCGCCGATCTGATCGTCGTCGACCCGGCCGCGACCCGGTCGCCGGCCGACTACAACCATCCGCGTCGGCTCGCTGAGGGTGTCGACGATGTCTTCGTCGCCGGGCGGCAGGTGCTCCGGGGCGGTGAACTGACCGGGATCCGCAGCGGCATCGGCCTGCGCAGGCAACCGGATCTGCCCTTCGCCCCGGAGCTTTAGCTCCAACCGCCCAGATCGAGGTCCGTGATGGTGATGGCTGTGCCGGTGGCCAGGGACTGGTTGGCAGCGATGCCGACGGCAACGGCTCGGACGCCGTCGTGGACGTCGGCGGCGCGGCCCAGTGGGTCGTTGCCAGGTCCCTTGAAGAGGTCGGCGTAGATCAACTGGTCGCCGCCGCCGTGGCCGCCTTCGCCGCGGGGGATCTCGACCTCGACCGCGGAGGCCCAGTGCTTGTGCAGGACCAGTCGTTCGCCGTCGGACCGTACTTCGCCGGCAACCACGCGTTCGGCCGGGTAGCTCGGATCGACCCGGTCGTCGATCACCGCGGCCCGCTCGACCACCTCGAGCTCGGCGCGGCCCTCGGTGCCGTTGACCGAGACGCGATACCCCTCCCAGGGCGAGTGGGCGTTGAGCGAGTAGCTCAGCCGGGCACCGTTCGCGTACTCCGCGATCACCGCAAGGTTGTCCTCGATCGTGATCCCCGGTCCGAACACGTCCTGGTCGCGGCGATAGCCGTCGTACTGCTCGCTGTCCCAGTACAGCTGACGGTCGACATCGTCGGTCCGCAGGTCCAGCAACCACGGATCGCCGGCCGAGCCATCGACCGTACCGCGCTCAGGTCGTTGCCCGAGGCCACGAGCTGCCGCATTCTCCGAGCCGTAGAAGGACAGGCCACCGGAGGCGAAGACACGGGTCGGGGACGACGCGATCCACCAGTTCACCAGGTCGAAGTGGTGCGACGCCTTGTGCACCAGCAGGCCACCGGAGAACCGCTTCTCGCGGTGCCACCGCCGGAAGTAGTCGGCGCCGTGCCGGGTGTCGAGCACCCACTGGAACTCGACGCTGGTCACCGTACCGATCTCGCCGTCCTGGATCAGCCGCCGAAGCGCGCTGTTCCGCGGGGAGTACCGGTAATTGAAGGTCACCACGACGGACTTGCCGGACTCGTTCATCGCGTCGACGATCTGGCGCGTGCCGTCGGCATCGATCGTCAGTGGCTTCTCCACGATCACATCAGCGCCCGCGCGCAGCAGTCGCGACACCACCGAGGCATGGGTGTAGTCGGGGCTCGTCACGACCACCCGGTCGACGGACTGCTCCTTGACCATCTGCTCCAGCTGGTCAGCGCCGTACTGCGGGAGTCGCGTGCCGCCCAGCTCCTGAACATATTTCTGGTAGAACGCCAGCCGCCCCGGGTTCGGGTCGAGCAGCGCGACGAGCTGGGCCTCCTCGGGGTGCGCGTCGATGATCGCGCTGACGTACGAACGCCCGCGTGAACCGGTCCCGGCGACTGCATACCGTCTAGGCATGACGACTCCTTCTACTCGTGTAGATCATGCACGCTAACAACGAATTTCCGGGCCGGTCAAGGCCGTATCATCGGCTCATGTCCAAGGCCGCCCCAGTCACCCGGAACGACGTTGCGCAGTACGCCGGCGTCAGTACCGCGGTGGTCAGCTACGTGGTCAACGAAGGCCCACGTGCGGTCGCGCCGGAGACCCGGGAGCGGGTCCTGGAGGCGATCCGGGTCCTCGGCTACCGGCCGAACGCCACTGCCCGCGCCCTCCGGATGGGCACTACCCGCACCCTCGGGCTGATCACCCCCGACGGCGGCAATCCACTCTTCGCCGAACTGGCCAAGGCCATCGACAAGGAAGCCTCGGCCCGCGGGTACGTCGTGCTGCAGACCAGCACAGACGGTGATCCCGTGACGGAGCAGGCCAAGATCGCGGAGCTCCTGATCCGCCAGGTCAGCGGTCTCCTGCTGGTCGCTCCCACCGACGCCCCGGACCTGACCGAGGTGAGCATCCCGGTGGTGGCGATCAACCGGGTCCTGTCCGAGGTGAGCTCGGTACGGCCGCAGTACCGCGAAGGCGCCCGCGCTGGTGTCGAGCACTTGATTGCCCACGGCCACCGCAGCATCGGCCTGGTCGTTGGCGGCATCGCGAACGGTGAACGCGAACTCGGCTGGCGGGACGCTCTCCATCAGGCCGGTTTGCCTGACGGCCCGATTGCCCGGGCGCACTTCAGCCGGCAAGGCGGGTACGGCGCCGGCCGAGACCTGCTCACGGCCACCGACAGACCCACCGCGATCTTCGCCAGCTCCGACCTCCAGGCCGTCGGTGCCCTCCGGTCGATCCACGAAGCCGGCCTTCGCGTCCCCGACGACATCGCAGTCCTGGCCTTCGACGGCACCGCCGAAACCGAGTACACCTGGCCCCCACTCACCGTCATACGACAGCCGCTGGAGCGGATGGCCCTGGACGCGGTCAGCCGGTTGATCGACGGTCAAGATGCCATCGAGGCGATCGCCTATCCGACCGAGCTCATCCTCAGAACCTCCTGCGGCTGCTGACGCCCAGAAGGAGTTGCCAGCGCCAGAAATCGTCAGCCGCGGTGGTACTCCAGGGCTGCGAGCACGCGGCGGTTGACGGTCGGATCGGCATGCAACCCGAGCTTGCGGAAGACAGTGCCGATGAGCGGTTCGACCGTCTTCACACTCAGGTGCAGTTCCTGGCAGATCGCTGCGTTGCTCAACCCGCGAGCCATCAGTTCGAGGACCTCACGCTCCCGCGGCGTGAGGTGCTGGAGGTGGCCGGCACTCGACTCCCGCTGAACTACTTCGGCCAGCGTGAGCCGGTCCAGGAGCAGGGCCGCCTGGGCGCTGAGGTCCTGCATCATCCGCTCCTCACTGCGTGTGAGAACCGTGACTCCCGGCACGACGAGTGCACCCACCACTCGGCCGCCGGAACTGACCGGCCATGCACGGTCGGGAAGCGAGTCCAGTGGACACGGCGCGGGGTCGGCGTCGATTTCGGGCCAGACGCCCACGGCGTGCAGCGCCGCCTCGTCGCCCATCCACACGGTCGCTCCTGGTACGTCCAGTGCCTCCGCGGCAGTCCGGGCCAGCGCTGTCGGCAGCCCTGCCTGTCGCTGGTGCGCGTCCGTGAGCCAGGACAGGGCTCGGTACCGCCCAAGCACGTGGCCGTAGAGGGCTGACCATCCAGCGACCAGGGGGATCAGCGACACCATGATCAGCCCCGGCGTCGTCGAGCCCACCGCCACGAATCCCACCAGGAGCACCACGAAGGCTAGGGCGACTCCGAGGAGCAGACCGAGGAGCGGTGCGCGGCTGCGCCCCGTGCGCCATCGCATCACGACCGCGACGACCCACGAGATCTGGAGGACGAGATAGAGCGGATGTGCCAGGACGTGCCAGACGGCCGCAGCCGCTGCGCGTCCCGGCAGGTTGAACGGCGCCGGGCGCATGAGTCCCGCTGACTCCCACTCGACTGGCCACAATGCCGAGAGCACCGCACAGATGGCGGTGAGCACGCAGGCGACGATGACGCCCGGTCGCCACCGGCGCGAGGGTAGGTGACCCTCCGGGAAGCAGACCACGGCGAAGGTCGTCACCAGCATGCCGACGACGATCGGCCATACACCGAGCCAGCCCAGCCATGAGGAGGCGGTTCCGGTCGCTGTGTGGCCGATCTGGCGGCCGGCGAACATGACCGCCTCGACCAGGCCGGCGGCCAGGAAGAGATCGCCCTCGCGGCTGCGCGGCCGCTCGGCCGCGAACCAGGCACCTACCAAAGAGAGCGTGACACCGAGGATGCCGTTGTGGATGTTGCTCCACCAGATTCCCCGGGTGAAGCCCACCGCGACCAAGACACACGCGGTGCTCGCAGCGACCAGCGAGAGCATCTCGCGCCGAGCTGACCTCGTCATGCAGGTGATCGTGACACAGAACGACAGCCGCCATACCCAGGGAACACCCTGCTTCGTGGTTGCAGGGACAACCCCGTACCGGCGAACACGGGCGTCGGCAGATCGTGGAGCCCTCCAACGAAGGGAACGATCATGACCACCAGCCTCGACTCGCCGGCCCGCTCGCGCCGCCTCACCTTGGACGGCTGGACCATCGCCGTCCTGGCCGGCGCCGCGGTGGCGTTCAACCTCGGTGGCGCCCTGCATCCCAACGACGGTGGTACCGGCAACAAGGTCGCCCAGTTGCACCACATGCTGCTCCAGAGCAGCTGGTACCCGTCGCACCTGGCCCTGCTGGCCTCGTTCGGCCTGTTCACGGTCGCCTTTCTGCGACTGCCGGGCCGAATAGAGCTGGCGCCGATGACCCGACGCATCGTCCGCGTGATGGCCGTGGTCTCGGCCCTGACGACAGCCGCGATGGTTCCCCACCTGCTCGCACCTCTGGCTGCCGACTCCATCGCCGATGGGCAGTCGGGCGCGTTGAGCGTCTTCATGACCATCGACGAGACGCTCGCCGACGCCCCGTGGGCGCTTGGCATCGCGCTGCTCGCCCTCGTCGCCGGCGTGACAGCCAACCTCGGCAACCGCCTGACGGCGGTCCTCGGCGCGGCAGGAGGCGCCAGCTTCGCCGCCGCAGCCGTCACGATCCCGTTCACAGACGCACTGGACCAGCTCTTCGCAGTCGGCGGAACGGGCATCACCCTCTGGGTCCTCACCGTCGTCGCCGTGGGCGCCTGGCGCCGAAGGCAACCCAACCTCCCGCGGCCGGCACGGTGAAGACCCGCTGCACGAGATCGTCGTGGACGGGCTGCACAGCCTCGCGACCTGGTTCTCACCTGCGGTGATGTCGCCGTCCATCAGCAGAACCAGGTGGTCCCGGGCCTCCGTGATGTGGGTCGGATGGTAATTGGTAACGGGATTGGTGGGGGAGTTGGAAAGATTTGTTCCTCTCTGGCGGAACCCGGCTGCCGGTGCGATCGTGCTTCGGAATGTGCCTAGGGGAGGGGAATCGGACAATGCTGTCTCGAACTAGGAAGTACGGCGCTGTGCTGGCCGCCGGGGTGGTGATCGCCTCGATGCTGGGGGCAACGCCCGCGGCGGTCGCGGCGAAGGGGCCGAAGGATCTTGGCTACGGCGACAAAGTGCTGTTGCAGAAGGCACGGACCAAAGGCCAGAAAACGGTCACGCTGCTGGTGGCGGCAGACCGGGGGAAGAGCAACCAGGTTGCCGCGAGCCTCGAAAAGCTCGGCGGCACCGTTGAGGAGCGCACCGACTCGGTGGGCTACCTGCGGGTGAAGATCAGCATCGACAAGGCGCAGGACGTCGCGAACGTCGCGGGCGTGACCACGGCTGACGTCGACGATCTGATCCCGCTCGACGATCCACGACCGCTTGGCAGCGAGGATCCCATCCCGCAGCAGGCGCCGAACGCGTCGACCGAGCGGGCCAACCCGTACCTGCCGACTCAGGACACCGGCGCGGCACAGTTCGTCAACACCAACCCGACCTGGGACGGCCGCGGTACCACGATCGGCATTCTCGACAGTGGCGTCGACCTGAGTCACCCGGCGCTGAACACGACCTCGACCGGAGAGCGCAAGATCGTCGACTGGGTCACCTACACCGACCCGACCTTCGTCGGCAACGTGAACGCCGACAACGACCCGACCTGGCTGAGGATGACTCAGTCGGTCGACGGGGCGACCGTCGGTCTGCCCGGCCAGACCGTCCGGACCGCCACGTTCAACGAACGCGACCCGCGGCTCGGCGGCGAAGTCGGGAACGACGTCAACCGGGACGGCAACCCGGCGGGGTCGTCCGGGCTTTTCCCGGTCGCGTGGAACAAGGACACCAGCACCGTCTGGGTGGACACGAACCAGAACGGCACCTTCGCCGACGACCAGGCCATGACCGACTACAAGGTCAGGTACGACACGGGCGTGTTCGGCACCGACAACCCGGCGACTCCGGTCAAGGAGTCGATGCCGTTCGTCGTACAGACCGACCCGGCCGACAACGCGGTGAACATCGGCATCGTCTCCGGCGCGCACGGTTCGAACGTCGCCGGTATCGCCGCGGGCAACAACATCTTCGGCGGGGCCGCCGACGGCGCCGCGCCGGGCGCGAAGCTGGTGTCCGTCCGGGTCTGCCTGTTCACTGCCGGCTGCACCAACCACGCGCTGCTCGAAGGGATGATCTACGCGGTCACCGTCGCGCACGTCGACGTGATCAACATGTCGATCGGCGGTCTGCCCGCGCTGAACGACGGCAACAACGCCCGCGCGGTGTTGTACAACCGGCTGATCAACGACTACGGCGTCCAGATGTTCATCTCGGCCGGCAACAGCGGCCCCGGGATGAACACGGTCGGCGACCCGTCCGTGGCGACCCAGGTCGTCAGCGTGGGTTCGTACATCAACAAGGACACCTGGATGTCGAACTACGGATCGCGGACCGGCCAGTACGACAACCTGCACGCGTTCTCCTCGCGTGGTCCGTCGGAGGACGGCGGCTTCAAGCCCCAGATCGTCGCAGCGGGTGCCGCGGTCTCGGCCGTCCCGACCTGGCAGAACGGTCAGCCGGTGGCCGGAACGTACGCGCTGCCGCCGGGGCTGGGCATGTTCAACGGGACCTCGATGGCCTCACCGCAGATGGCGGGCGCCGGTGCGTTGCTGTTGAGTGCCGCGAAGGCCAAGGGGATCACCGTAACGCCTGCCCAGTTGCGCAAGGCGCTGCTGTCGACGGCACGGTTCATGCCGGAGTACGGCGCTTATGAGCAGGGCAACGGTCTGGCCAGGGTCAGCGCTGCCTGGGACGACCTGAGGAAGAGTCCGCGGACCGACACCATCACCGCTGCGGTTCCGGTCAGCACGGCTCTGTCGGCTTTCCTCGCCACGCCTGGTGTGGGCACCGGCATCAACGACCGCGAAGGCGTCACGCAGGGCGTCCAGTACACCCGCACGTACACCTTGCGGCGCACGTCCGGCCCAGCCGGACCGGTGAACTACAAGCTGTCGTGGAAGGGAGAGGGTGGCATGTTCGAGGCGGCGGGCAACGTCACGCTGCCGCTCAACACGGACGTCATGTTGCCGGTCATCGTCAAGCCCACGAGCGCCGGAGCGCATTCGGCGATCCTGAACTTCGACGATCCCAGCTCACCGGGTATCGAGTTCCAGACACTGAACACGTTCGTCGTGCCGTACAGCCTGACGCAGGCGGCGGCCGCCAAGACGATCACCGGCAAGATCAACCGCAACCAGTTCCAGAGCTACTTCTTCCAGGTCCCCGCCGGGTCGCCGGCCTTCAAGGTCGACCTGACGGGTCCGAACGGCTCGGAGGGCACCGGCCAGGCGCGTTTCCTGCGGTTCCACCCGTACGGCGTGGCCAGCGAGGGCGACGTCAACAGCCTCTATTGCTACAGCCCGCCAGTACCGGGTGGGACTTGCCAGGGCGATCCGGCCAGCCGCACGGTGGCCAATCCGCAGGCGGGTGTGTGGGAGATCGTGGTTGAGGCACGGCGTACGTCGGACCGCACCCAAACTCCGTTCGTCCTGACGGCGGCGGTGCTCGGAGCGTCGGTGTCCCCGAACCCGGACGTGATCGCGTCGGCCACGCTGGGAACGCCGGTGAACCGCTCGTACACGATGACCAACTCGTTCGGGCCGTTCGTCGGGCGTGCGGTGGGAACCGCGCTGGGTAGCGCGAAGATCGCCACGCCGACGGCCACGGAGGGTGGAGCGCAGCAGCAGTTCGTCATGCAGGTACCGGCCGGAACGACCTCGCTGCGCGCCACGATCGGGAATGCGAGCGACCACGGCGCGGATCTCGACCTGTTCGCCTACAACTGCACGTCCGGAAGCTGTGTTCTGGCAGCGCAGAGTGCGGGCAGTACCGCGGAGGAAGCGATCACGGTGAACAACCCGGCGGCAGGAACCTGGGTCGTACTCGTCGACCCGTTCGCGGTACCGGCGGGATCCACGACCTACGACTACCGTGACGTGTTCAGCAACCCGGTCTACGGCTCCGTCGCCATCCCGGACCTCAACGCGTCCCGGGCCGCGGGCGCGCAATGGACCGTCCCGGCCACTGTGACCGCCAACGCTGCACCTGGAGCGGGACGAGTCCTGCTGGGAGGCGTCGAGGTCCGCACGGACTCCAGCGTCCTCATCGGAAAGGGAGACGTAATAATCCAGTCCCTGAGCTGACCCCGACCCCTGGCCGCGGAGGGCGCCCAACCCGGGCCCCCTCCCCGGCCAGGCCGACACAGACGACTCAGGCCTGCCGTCATACGAGTGTCCCGGGAGCGGCGCGATGAGGCGAAACCCGGGTACTGCAGGCGCTCGAGGATCCTGGGCCCGGATGGACGGGTTGGTTGTTGGCGAGGCGATGACTCGGTGACAGCACCCGGCTGTGCTGGCGATTCTCGAGAATCCTCGATACACGGGGTATGCGATCTATGGGCGGTGGCAGAAGGTCGAGGAGTTGCTCGATCCGGAAGATGTTGCCGCGGGCTACATCGCGAGGTTCAGGCGGTCGCCGCGCAGCTGGAGAAGCGCAAGCGGCGGACCGGCGGAGTGGCCGGGTGGTCATCGAGAAGCCGGCAACGGATCTCGAAGAAGCGGACCTGTGAGTTTCGGGGGCGGATCCGGTGTGGGATCTGTGCCAGGAAGATGGAGGGCGCGGCGAGGCATCAAGAGGTGAAGTACTACCGCTGAAATGCGCGGACCTTGCTGCCGGAATCGGCTACTGCGTTGGCGCATCGGTCGCAGATTTACCTTCGGAGGATCTGGTGACGCCGGCGATCAATCGGTGGATCGGGCAGTTGTTCGGGCCGTTGAATCGGCAGGTAACGATTGACTTACTTCTGGAGGCCGACGACAGTTCGGCGCGTCGCGACGGGCGTTGGATGCGGCGTTGGATCCGGCGGCGCTACGGGAGCAGTACAACGCTGCTGTGGGAGAGAAGCGGGTGGCTGAGGCGGTCATCACATAGGTGCATCCCAGGACGCCGGGGAGCCGCGAGGGGCTTGACGGGTATGTCGAGTTCGTGGGCGCATCACCAGGCGGTCGAGAGAGTATGGGCAACAAGAAAGCCGCGGACCTTAAGGTCTCCGGCTTGTTGTGTCCGAGGAGCAACACGCACCTTAACGACACGCCTCGCGCTCAACATGATCTCGCCTGCTGACGGTGCGGCAGGAATCGCCTGACGAGCTGGGTTCCGTGGGCTCAGTGCATGACGAGTGAGAAGAAGACGGCCGCCCACTCCCGCCTCCGCGCGCCGCCTCCTGACTCGCATACTGGAGTCGATCCCAGACCTGTCTGTCCCTTCCTGCGAGGCTCACTGAGGTTCGCCAGCACACCAGTTACTGTTGGCTGCCTGAGCGAAGCCTGACCGACTGTCGGCTGCTCGGTAGTTGGAGGATCGGTGAAGGAGCTGGGAGTCGATCTGGCTGAGGTCAAGATCGCCTTCGAACAGGTGCAGGATGAGCCGTTCGTACTGATCAAGGTGTCGGCCGAGGCTGCTGGACAGTGGGCGGAGTTGCTCGGCGTGCCGGCTCGACGCTGTTACCTGACGGACGAAGCGCTGGCCGCGAATGCTGAACGAACCGGATACTCACGATCCGAGATCGTCAAGGCAAAGACCCCGGATGCCGGGTCGGTGATGGCTGGGGACTTCGGAGAGCTTGTGACGGCGTTCTTCCTGGCGGCCAGAGAGCATCCCGTCGAGGTCAACGACCCGAAGAAGTGGCGGCTGAAGCAGGACCGGCTGAAGGCCGCACCCTACTCGGACGTCGTCCAGTTCATATTGCATGACTGGCCTACGCCGTCGGCCGATGATCGGCTGATCTGTGCGGAGGTCAAGACGAAGTCGACCAACGGCGCCTCAACTCCGATTGCATCGGCGATCGCCGACTCCCAGAAGGATCGGGAAGGGAGGCTCGCCAAGACGCTGCTCTGGCTGAAGGCGAGGGGGCTGGGCGAGGCCCTCGGCAGCGTGGACATCGAACAGCTCGATCGATTCATCAACGCCGTCGACCATCCGCCGGCCACCCGTGAGTTCCACGCGGTGGTAGTCATCTGCTCGAGTCTGGTCGATGCCGAGATCGCGGACGTTCAGGGTCCGGGCGACGAGTGCGCGCTTGTGGTGATCTCCGTGCCGGACCTCAAGTCGAACTACCAGGCGCTGTACGAGGCGATCGTGGCGAGCGCGATGGTGGAGACACAGCAGGCATGAGGCACAACCTTCGCAGCTGGATCGCCGATGCCGACACCAGACAAAGCATCAGGACCTTCGGCCTGGCGCGCCAACTCGACATCCTCGACTACCAGAACGGTCGAACGACCGACCTCTACTTCTCCCTGCTGGGCGAACTCTTCGATTCCCTTCGCCAGGAGTCGGATGACGCTCGAGATTGGGCGACCCTGGGCAACGCGCTCGCGCAATTGGGGGAGCGGCTGACCGGAGTCACTCGATCGGACGCCTTCTTCTTCGCCTCGGTGGCGTTCTACAGCGGCGGATACTCGGCTTCGGCCTACCTGACGATCAGGCGAGCCGACCCGGAGGACTGGGCGTCAGAGAACTACCGCGCTAGCTACGACCTCCTGGCGCGCCCGCATGAGCCTCGTTCGGAGCGGGTCCTCGAGTTGCTGGCTGCGCTACGCCGTGGTGATTCCGGCGCCGCTGACAGCGCCCTGCCTGATGCAGAGTCGGCTGTCCTGGATGCCCTGGCACAAGGCCCCGAGGAGTGGATCTCCCAACAGTCCTACGCCTCGCTACTTGCCAGATTCAGCCGGGTGAATCTTCGCTCGGTCCTCCCTGACGGGATGGCTCGGCGATGGGACCCGCTGGTCGATTCGTTTCTGGACCGCACACCTCCGGCCTGGGACTTCTTTCCCTCGCAGGTTCAGGCAATCGAAGCCGGCCTTCTGACCAGCGATGTGACCTACTCCCTCCAGATGCCCACCGGGGCAGGCAAAACCGCTTTGACGGAGACACTGATCTTCAGTCACCTGACCGAGCACCCGGACGATGTGGCCATACTGCTGGTCCCGTACCGCGCTCTTGCGCGGGAGCTGCGCGGCTCGCTGGCCAGGCGTCTCACGGACCTTGGGCTCCCGACCAGAACGGTCTACGGGGGGACTGTGCCGACTCCGGAAGAGTCGCAGGACCTGGATGCCGTCCGTGCCTTCATCGCGACTCCTGAAGCGCTCACCGGCCTGCTGGGCAGATCTACCGGACTGCTGTCGCGGATCTCGCTGGCCATCTGTGATGAGGGACATCTGCTGGACAGCGGTGCGCGAGGGATCGGGCTGGAGCTGCTTCTCGCCCGACTACGGGCTCGGGCTGAGCCACCGAGGGTGGTCTTCGTCTCCGCCATCGTCCCCAACATCGAAGAGATCAACAGCTGGCTCGGGGGTTCAGAGGACACCGTCGTCAGGAGTGACTACCGCCCCGCCGAGGCAGAGTACGCCGTACTGCGACCTGCTGGCAGAGGTCGAGGAATCACTGTTGGGTTGGAAGCACATCCGCTGTCCACGAACCTTCCTGCGCATACCCTGCCAGGTTTTCTTCAGGTCTCCGACTTCGAGTTCACCAACCTTCGTACGGGGCACAGGAACACCTACCCGTACTCATCATTCAAGACCCAGGCCCTTGCGGCCGCGCGCAAGTCGCTCGCTCTCGGTACGGTCGCCGTGTTCTCGACCACCAAGACTGGCCAGCAGGGAGTTATCGGCCTGGGTGAAGAGTTGATCGCGCAGATAGCAGCCGGTCTCCCTCTTCCGGACCCGTCGGATTTCGTCACTCATTCCGACGTCACGGAGGTCGCTGATTACCTGTCCCGGGAGTACGGCACCGAATGGATCGGTGCCCGGACCCTCCGTGTCGGAGCCGTTGTTCATCACGGCGATATCCCGCAGGAGACCCGCGAGGCGCTGGAGGAGCTACTGACTCGTCACCACGTCCGGATGGTGCTCTGCACCAGTACCTTGGCCGAAGGCGTCAACCTCCCGATCCGGACGATCGTTCTGTACGCTGTGCGTCGCCGAAATGCGGCCGGCCAAGCAGAACAGATGCTTGCACGAGACATCAGAAATCTCGCCGGCCGCGCCGAACGTGCGGGGAGCTCCACCAAGGGACTGGTCATTTGCGCCAATCCGAACGACTGGCCCGCCGTTCTGCCGGTCGCCACCGGGGAGCCTGGAGAGAACGTACACGGAGCGCTTCATCGTCTACTCGGCATCGTTCAGAATGCTGTGCGACAGAACGGAATCAACCTGACCAACCGCGTACTTGAAGCCAATGCGATCGTCTATCCGCTGGTCGACGGTATCGATGCCACCCTTGTCGAGCTTCTCCATGACGAACTCGGTGACGACGAATTCCAGGAACTCGCGTCATCACTGGCTGTCGGCACCTTCGCCGCCAGGCAACTCGACGAGGCCGGGCAGGTCATGCTGAGCAATGTCTTTGCGTTAAGGGCCGGCCAGGTCGCTGAACTCCGTGCCGGCGGTCGGCTGGGATGGATCCGCGAGACCGGCGCCAGGGTGCGACTGGTCGATTCGGTTGTCGATGATCTTGTACCGAGCTTCTCTCGATGGGATGAGGTCGAATCACCGCTGGACGAGGAGTTGCTGGAGGTCATGGTCAGCTGGGCGTACAAGCAGCGGGATTTCGAGCGCGACGTTCTCGCTGCCTACCGCATGCAGGACCTGCCCCCTGCGACCGATATCAGTCGACTCGTGCGGGCGTGGATCGAAGGCCGGACCTTCAGCGAGATGGCTCAGAACCTGAACTACGAGATCGATGCGTTGTTGCGCGTTCACAGCCAGGTAGTGAGCTACGCGTTCACGACACTGGTCGAACAGGCAACCGCGCTTCTCGGCCGCTACTTGGCTGACATCGGCATTGAACTGGCGGAAGCCGTAGTCGACCTTCCCGAGTATCTTCGGTTCGGTGTGCCGACGCCGGCTGCCAAGACAATGCTGGCAGCCGGGATTCGGCATCGACGCGCCGCGGTGGAGCTCGGAAACGATCCTTCGATGTCTTCTCCCGAGAATGCCCTGCGATCGCCTAGCGACCTGGCCCGGGAACTACTCGAGGATGAGGACCGCTGGCGCGGACTGCTCGGCGACTTCGTCTACCAGCGCACCCGGTCGGACGTGGCGCAGCGCACCGGCCGACAGGGATAGAACGCCCGTCGCGTTGGACAGACTTGTTCTCCAACGTGTCGGACTTACCGTCGTTCGTGCGCTCCTCATCCGCACATTGCCGACGCACAAGATTGACGAGACGAGGCGGCAGAGCGTGATCTGACGCAGACTGTACGAATGAGATCCTTTGATGTTGACGAGGCTGACCTTCCCGCACCTGGTGAGACCGTTGAGGTCGACCTAGGTGACGGGCTGGTTGCTCTGATCGAGAACACGAACGAGCCCGTTCAGGAGGAGGAGGTCGACGCTCCAGTTACCTATACAGCGGTGGAGACAGTGGGGGCTGCGACAGTGACTCATGCCGCGGCCGTTCATCAACGCGCTAGTCGCACACGGGTTGGGAGGTACACCTTGTGTTCAAGGCAAGGGTCTCGAACTGTCAAGCGACGGAAGAGAGACCTCCCGCTGACGGCCGTAACATGTGTTCAGTGCCGACAGCGTCTAGAGAGTGAAGGAATTCTCTAGAGCTTCGGGTTAGCCCCCTGGAAGTCGCCCTGCGGGCGGTCGGCTCGCATCCGGACATCTCAGCGGACAAGGGAACTACGGCGCCGAGCGGGTAGAGGAACACGAGGCGTTCATGCTCCAGGGACTGGAGAAGGGTAAGCCGCTCGAACTCGACGTGATACTTGCGAGTCAGCGCGTCGAGCGGCAGCCTTGGGGTATGGCTACTGCAAACCATGGACCTGTCGCCTCGAGCGCCGACGCTGCTGCGAGAGCAGAGGCGGCATTGAAGGCGTGCTCGCTTGAGTACGCCACACTGCGAACAGAAATTCTAAATACAAATGCGAGTCGTCATCAAATTCCCCTGATTGCGATTGGTGCAGCCAGCTTGGTGGCTGGGTTTACCCCCGACAGTAGTAGGTTGCCTGACTGGTTGGTGTACTCGGTGTCTGTGTTTTTGGTGATCCTAGGGATTGTTACTTGGTGGCATGCCGGGTGGGACATGGGGAAACTATCAACTCGCATAGCCCAAATTGAGAAGATCGTGACGGAGCTGATGACTGAGGCATACGGTCCCGAAGCGGAAGAATGGCTCTCATGGGAGACGAGTAAACAGAATCGTGAAGGTCTCGCTTGGCTGTTCCATGGACCTGGCCTAAGCCCTCTCGGACGCGAGGAGCTTAAGAAGATAAGGGAGGTCGGTGCGCACGGGGCGCGCCAGTGATCCGGCCCCGCGGCCGTCGGCCGGCCACCTACGTAGACGCAGCGTCAGGAGCTCCTCGTTCGAGGTTCTTCGATGCTTGTTCGAGTATCTCGCGACGTGTGCGGGTCCAATCGGTGGACCAGCTCTGATCTGGTTCGCGGTCGCGCGGCCGCCCTGCGTAACGCAGTCGCGTTGAGGGCGCCTGCAGCCGGTCTGCTCGTTTACAGCGACCGGGGCAGCCAATTCCGGTCCAAGAAATTCGTCCGGGCCCTCAAAACCCACCAACTGCGCGGCTCGATGGGCGGAGTCGGAGCCTGCGGCGACAACGCCGCCTCGGCAAACGCATCCGCGGCTGGCTCCGCGAACAAGGCATCCTGTCCGCCGCCGACCTCCGCCAAGCCGACGACGGCTCCCGCGTCCGGGTGGCCGGCGTCATCACCCACCGGCAACGCCCCGCCACCGCCTCCGGCGTCACCTTCATCAACCTCGAAGACGAAACCGGCATGGCCAACATCGTCGTCTCCATCGGCGCCTGGAACCACAACGCCAAGGTCGCCCGCGGCGCAGCCGCGGTCATCGTCACCGGCCGCATCCAACGCACCGGCCAAGTCGTCAACCTCAACGCCGAAAAGCTCCAACCCCTCCCACTCGCGGCCAAAACCAAATCCCGAGACTTTCGGTAACTCGACTGCTCCGAACGGCGCCGCTTCTGCATCCGAAAGTGCGCCGGCCGCTAGGCAGACTTGATCGCACCATGCACGGCGTTACCCTGAGCTACCGTCGCCGCTCGGCATAATTGCGCTGAAAGGGCAGACATCGATTTTGTCGCTGGTCACGGTAGGCGATCGATGGTGTCGAAATTCACGCTCGGACGCCGTAAAGCAGCCTGTTTCTCTCAATATTCGTTGCGTGAAACGGGCTGCGCTCATCGGTTGGCGATGGTTGCGGGGAATCGTTTGGATCGACGGGCCACACAATCTCTACGATCTTGCTGCAGAGCGGTACAACTAGTGGAACGAGATCGTCACCAAGGGTCGTCGCACGTAGCAGCACATCTGGTCCACTGGTATCAGCCCACACCTCGCGGCGCTTCAAGACTTTGGCATGCTCCACGAATGCGTCGGCGACATCTCCTGGGAGGGTGACGCGTTCCTCGGTTCCGTTCGTATTTCTTCCCTGGAACCCGACGGTCTGGTGTGGTTCGGCATGAATAGTGTTACGCAGTGACTTGATGATCCCGAAGATTGCCTGGGTATTGGCATCGGCTAAAACCTGGGTCAGAGATGGCCGGTCTCTGCAGATCTTGTCGGCGAAATTCTTTGACCCCCACGCGCACTGTTGTCGTTGTAGGCCAAGCTCCAGATGCTCGTTTGCCGCCCGCGCGAGCGAATCGAGGGCGCCACCTGCGGCGAGCGCCATTGACTCTAGTTCAAGGGCCGGGCTGGGGCGGGGAGCCTTCGATGCCACCTGCAGCGAACCGACTAGCAGCCTATCCCTGCAGTCGAGCATGTGCTCGACTCGGGTGATAGTGGCTCTCAGTAGACCCGCCCACGGCACTGACCGACTCTCTGCTCGCATCGGTGTCCGTACGAAGTCCATTAGACGTGTTGCTTCAACGAGCCGTGCCCAGTGTGCGCTTAGGGTCAGCCCTGACGGATGGTTCGACAGGATTACGTCGTTGGCTAGCCGCATGTGTAAACCGATGATTGCGAGTGCACTTTCGGCAGAGACGACGTTTATTTGCCTGTCTCTGAAATCTGGGTGTAGTAACAACGGAGAATCGGTTACGAACATATGGATACCCAAAGCCATTGTGGCAATGCTGGCGACATAGGCGTCGCTGCTAGGGGCAGGATCCAGTCCCAATTCTTTTGCCCAGCGCTCTGCTATTGCCTGATTGTTCGCGGTTGGTCCAGCGTTGGCGAGACGGCGAGTGCTGCCATCGTGCGTTAGTGAAGAGATACCGCCGTCCCCGTCATGGGTGTGAGGCGAGATGCAGCGGTACTCCCCGGGGCCGATGGTTTCACTAGAGGCTGCGCGCCAGACTGTGAACCGGTCAGCCCTGGCCAACTCTGATAGCAGCACACGAGCCGTGTCACCCGCCTCGGCGGCCTGCAGGGCAGGGTCGAGCGCCCAAGCCAATGAGGAAAGTTTCACCTCGAAGTCGAAGGGTGAGATCCTACCGAATCGCGTTCGTTCTCCTAGATCTATTCTGGGCCACACGCTGAGGATTCTAGGGCTTCGGTCGACGATAGACACCTGCCCTCCGCGACGGCTCAGGTGGGACAACTTTACTGGCGCACGGCGGCACCAGCGGCCCTAGGTAGCAAATGGTGGCGGCGGCGAGCACGGCCCGGATGGGCTGCCTGGCGTGCCAGCGCTCGCCGGCCCCTCAGCGTCACGACAGATACACCTTCTCAACAGATCGACTAATGAGGCGACCGTCAGTTGGTGCCGTCGACCTCGACGACCCTGATGTACCACTACGTGCGATCACTGGCCAGCCGTTGCAGCCCAAGTGGCTCAGCTGAGCCACTATTGCGAGATGGACCTCGTTACATGGACTGGCTACTTACTTGAGTTCTTCGGATTGATGTTCGCTGCGGCTGGGTTGATCAATACGTGGAAAGAGAACGCCCACGGGCAGTCTTTCCTATCGCCGGGGCTTGACCGTAGATGGCAGTGGGTCCGTGTGCATGTCTTCCGACTTCGGCCGCGCGCGGTCACGCTCAACGTCCATGACATCTCACAGTTGCAGATGAGCGACCAGGCAACAATCAGCCAGGCCAGGAACGGCTCTCATGCCTACGTGGCCCAGGTACTGGGCGCTTTCAGGCCAGCGCCAGGATTCAGAGGGAGAAGAGGTGGCGTTGCAGCAGCGACAACTCGTGCCCCACTTAGATCGATGTCCGTGCCTGAGAATACGGAGGCAGCGAAGTCGACGGTCCCGCCCGAGAAGGTGGCGCCGGCGAAGGGCGCTGTGCCGCCTGAGAAGGTGGCGCCGCGGAAGTCGACTGTGCCGCCGGAGAACGTCGCACTGCGGAAGTCGACTGTGCCGCCGGAAAACTCCGCGTCACCGAAGCCAACGCTGCCACCGGAAAATTCAGTGGCAACGAAGCGGACTGTGGCGCCAGAGAACTTGGCTCCACTGTAATGAACGTGGGCGCCGGAGAATCTGGCGCCGTCGAACCTGACGATGCCACCAGAAAACTGGGAGCCGCGCAGGCCCAGAAGACTGGCTAGGTGGCCGGAGTGCCCGATGCCGCTGAAGTGGATTGTTCCACCCGAAAATCTGGCGAACTCAAAGCCCACCACACTGCCGGAGAACGTCGCTTCGCTCAGAGTGAGGGTTCCGCCGGAAAACTTGGCCCCAGCGAAGTTGACTTTGCCACCGGAAAACTTGGCGCTACCGAAGCTGACGTCTCCGCCGGAGAACTTGGCCTGGAGAAAGTCCACAGTACTGCCGGAGAACTCGGCGCCCTTGTACTGGACTGTCGCGCCGGAAAACTCGGCAGAGCTGAAGTCGACGGAACCGCCCACGAACTTGGCGCCGACGAAGCTGACCGTACCTCCGGAGAACACAGCGCGGCTGAAGTTGCCACCGTCAAAGACAGCTCCGGTGAAGTCTAGATCGTGCCCGCACCATGATGTTGTTGCTTCGGGTCGTAGATGGGCGGTGATGAGGCGGATGAGGGTGAGGCGGACCTCCCCTTCACCGGGCTCGCACTTCTGTGGATCGTATGGCAGCCGCAAGTGGGCGCATAGAACGTCGAGGCACTGCTGCCGCTGTTGGGTCCAGTCATCGGCCAGTCGCGACAGGGCGTAGATACCGGCGAGGCGAACGGCGGCCTTGTCATGGCCGAGAAGATCGGCGGCGTCCTGATAGCGGCTGCTGAACAGTCGTTGGTCGTCGCGGTGGCTCGCTGTCTCCTCGACCCGAGCACGGCGGTAGCCGATGATGACGGCGACAGCGGCTCCAACTCCCGCGGCCAGTCCAAGGGCGATCTTCGCCACGTCTGCCAGCAGCTTCTGCTGTTCGAGCTGCGTGCCTGAAGGCCGCTGTGGTAGGTCAAGCAACCAGGCGAGCAGCAGGTAAAGCGCGGCTGCCCCGAGCAGCGCAGCCGCGACAGCCGCGGTTGCTTGCCAAACCAGCGGCACCATCGTGGGGGTCAGTCCTGTTGCATCCTTGCGGCGATCGCCCATAGCGCGATCAGTGGACTGCCGACGTAACACTGCGCCCCCAAGTCCTAACTCGCATCCGGGTACGAAATTGAACCCTCCACTGAAGGTGCCTGCATCGCCACCGCCTGTCTAGACCGTTCTCCATAAGCCGTCGCCGACTGAGCTGTGGATCCGTAGTCCAGCCAAGTCCGCCGTTCAGCGGCTGAACCGCCGGTTTCGTGACCAGATGCCCTCAGCGAAGGCGGGATCTTCCTTGAACCGTGAGGTGATCGACGGCGGCGTCCTCGGCCCGATCGACCAGCCAGAGGTAGTCATCGCAGGGCTCTATCGCGAGACGAGCTGGTCGTCGTCGGGCGAACCGTCGCGCTGACGCCTACGCAGTCAGCCGAGCTTGCCGCCGTCTTACGGCCCGCGAAGAAGCGCCATCCGTGGCCGGACGAGATCACCTCGCAGCGTTGGGTCGGCAGAGACTCCACGAAGCCGCTGACCAAGGTCGACCCCGTTGTGGTCGCCGGCGTCACCGCCGACGCGGCTATGCAGGCAGGCCAGGCCCGACACCCAGCCAGTTCTTTTGCAGCTACCTGCAATGCGCAGTGAACGTCACTGGGCCTGCTTCTGTGGTCTTTCGATGGGGCGGCGCACCCGACCCACGCCACACCCACAGCAATGTCCGGTACGCAGTCAGGAAACCTGGCTCACCGGGCGAGGTTTCGGCGACGACCTGCTCAGCGGCGACGGTCTCGGCCGCGATCAGCTCCTCATATGCCTTCACGTTGCCGTAGCCCGACGACAGTTTCCACAGGATCGCGCCAAGGTCCGCCGGCCAGGGGGCACGCTGTCAGCGCACTAGCGCGACGATGACACCGAGGACGCCGACGATCGCACCGGCAGCTCCCCAGCGTACCTCCCAGTTCGGCGGGTTCTTGATCTGGTCGGCGCGCAGTTGAAACCGCGGCCGGCGATCGATCAACTCGATGGCCAGGAAGAAGAGAGCGACGAAGGGGAGTGGGATCGCCCAGGATTGCCAGCCGCCGGAGAAGGACTCCCGGAGGGTTTGTCCTTGGCCCGTCAAAGCGAGGACCCCCACGAGGGTTGCCCAGGTACCGAGCAGGAGCAACGTCATCCACGCCATCAGCGCGCCGGGCTTGAAGATTGCGCTTCTGGTCTTCAACAACCACTGGGGGGTCCGACGCAAGCTCTCGAAGCGGTGTTGGATGGCTCGGCCCCGCTCCCGCGCCTGGCCGATGCCGTGCACATCAATGAGTCCACGGCGTCTTCCGAAGCTGAGTTGCAATTCGAGGGCCGTGCCGTCGCCGTACTGCACCGCCACCGCGAATGCTCCTACGTCGCGTGGGTTCGCGACATTTTTCAGGTCGTCAGGCTGCTCCAGGTGTATGAGCTCGCCGACGTCGTGCCAGTACAGGGTGACGGCCGCGTCAACGGTGTCCTCGAGCACTAGTTGAGTCAGGTCAAGCACCTCCGCCACAGTCATCGATAGCCGCGGAAGAAAGGTGCGGTCAGGTTTCGGCGGCGGAGCGAGTAGCCTGCGTGGCTTCTTCACCGTCGCGTCGCTTTGCGGCATCTGGACTACATTCTGTGGATCTTCATCAGCACTCGGCTGA
This sequence comes from Kribbella sp. NBC_00382, assembly GCF_036067295.1. Classification (NCBI taxonomy): domain Bacteria; kingdom Bacillati; phylum Actinomycetota; class Actinomycetes; order Propionibacteriales; family Kribbellaceae; genus Kribbella; species Kribbella sp. NBC_00382. The sequence goes on along the minus strand of NZ_CP107954.1, from coordinate 7,013,225 downwards.
TCGGGGCCTTCTGTTGGTTTGCTCATCAAGACTCCTTCGTGTGCGCGTTAGACGCGGGAACAGCTGCAATGGCGCCCTCAATACCTCCAGCGGCGTTACGCCGCTGCGGGGAGTACCGCTCACCGTGCGGTCGCGCTCCTGGTCGCGGCAGGGTGGCCAGAGCGGCCCGCGACGTGCGAGCCACAGTCGTACGACCGCCGGCCGCAATCAACTTGGTCGGCCTTCAGGCAGGCACTAGGTCAATGCGGTGTTTCTGCGCTGCACGACTCTTGTGCATTCCGCGCCTTGAATCTGCCGAAGCTGACAGGGTGAGCGGCCCTAGTAGCCTGAGGGAAAGGTCGCTACGCTACCCACGAGCATCAGGTAGGCGGATCAGGGGGATGGCATGAAGGCCGACAATTGGCGCGATATCGCTGTGGGGGCTGGGCTCCTCATTGCTTTGGCGAGCGCCATCTTCACATATTTGACTATCCCGCCCAAGCGGCGGCTGAGTATCTCGGTTACGGAGATTCCAATCTTCTCTCGCAGCCCCGCCGCGCCTGACATCGGGAATCGTGTAACGATTCAGCATGCTGAATTCGGGGCGCTCGTCGACCCGCGTATTGTGTTGGTGGGAATTCGCAACACGGGCAGAGCCGACATAGCATCATCTCAGTTTGATCAGAATCAGCCGTTGCGTGTTGACCTGGGTCTGCGCATCCTCGAACTTCTAGAAGTGGGCAGCAGTTTGCCTGCCCAAATCGCTCCTGCGGCGGACTTTGATGAGTCGTCGCTTTTGATTAAACCAGGTCTGATCAGCCGCAAGCAACAGATCACTTGTCCGTGCCTCATTGATGGCCCAGTCGACCTCAGCATCAAGCACGCTTTTGTGGGGGTCAAGTTGGACTTGGCGCCAGCTGGATCGACCGAGCTACCTGAGACCATCATGAAACTCTCGCTCACAAGATTGATGATTGGCGTTGCGCTGCTGTTCATCATCGACAGTTTAGCGCCTGCGCCGACTTGGCTGGTGGCGTCCGTGGCGCTGATGGCATACACGGGGACCAACTCAGTGCTACGCGCGCTTGAACTCAAAGCACTTCGACGGAAGGTGGGCTTGTAGCCATGGGCTTCGATACATATCTAGAAATCGACGGAAAAACGGCGCTTCAATGGCGCAAGTACGCTAGCTCTTTGCCGTGTCTATTGTTCCGGCATGACCAGGTGAAAGTAGAGCGCGCTGTTGACGAGAACGATGAGGTATTCGTGTCGGTGCGTTATGAGTCTACGGCTGGTGAGGTGCTCGAGACCCTGTCCCGGTCGGGCTTGGGATGGAATGCAACACTGGCTGCCTATTCGGAGATTCGGCAAGGAGGCTTGGCCGCAGGCCTTTTGGCTGGGTCCGCTCTTGCGAGGGGTGATAGCCGAAGTGTCATAGAGCGTAGAGCCGCTGAGTTCGAGAATCTGGGCGCCGAGGTCGATCTGACAGCGCTTGGCGCCACGATTGGCGCGAACTGGAATGACCCGGACGCCGAAGAGGTCGTCATCCTTAAAGATCTGACCTATGACGGGCAAGTCTCTTCATACTATTCGACCGAATTAATGGAAATATTTCAAATTGCGGAGAAGCTAGACGGCGTTGATGAATTCTGTGTAGCACGGGCGGTGGAAACTTGGGTGGTGATGCAAGTTGAGGCGCCGCTCATCGGCTGGCCCATGCTGATTTGCACCTTTCTTGCCGCACTGCCTCCCTCAACCCCTATCGCTTACGACCTTACCGAAGACGCGATGCATGGGCACATGGACAGCATTACTACTGTCGATGAAGGTCGGGCGTACGCGTCTGCATACTGGTCGGACTCTTCCGAAAGCCTTGTCGGATCTGCTCGCCAGCTGGGGCGCTTGTTTGGCGTCCTGGCCTCTTTCGCCGGCGGGGCTCTGGGTGAAGCGTTCTGGCTGGCTACCGCCGCCGATCGACTGTCGAGACTTAAGGCGTTGAATATGACGCCAGAGGCCTCGACGACGAAGGCTCGTGGTGATGCCCTCGAGGAACTTATGGAGGCAATGCTACGAGCCGAGGAACCCGAGTTGAGCGTGGTTGAGAAGAACTATCGAACAAGCGAGGAGGAAATCGACCTCGTTGTAAGCAATAGCTTGACAGACCCGTTCTGGATGGCGCAGGGAAGCCCGATAATTCTGATTGAATGCAAGAATTGGAAAGAAAAGATCGGTGTCCCTGAACTCCGCGTGCTGGAATCCAAGATCAAGGACCGAGGGGCCATCTGTAAAGTGGGAGTCTTCGTCTCAATATCCGGCTTTGCGTCAACTTCACTTGAGAGATTGAAAGATTTCCAGAGTTCGGACGGGATGATATATGCCATTGATGGCGCAGACCTTGAGTACATCATCAGCGCCAAGGTTAAGCTGAGCGAGTGGCTTCGCCGCGAGGGTGTGAAGCGCGCCTTGGGCACCAAGTGTTGATTAGGCGCCCTCCTGTCGTGGCCCGGAGTTCGCATCAGGCCATGAGGCCCACTCGTATTCGTCCGCGCAGTCTTCCATGAGAGCCTGTCCTCCACATTTCGGGCAATATTCAGAATCGCACAGAGGCCCGTGGAATTGGCCCACTAGGGCAGCGCAGTCATGGCACGGCCGCGTCGGAAGTGATTGTCCGCCCTCACGCGTATCTCCAAACGGGATGCGCTGGAATGGCTCGCCATCGATGCGAACATGGGTGAAGTATTGTGCGTCTACTAGTTGACTGGGCCATTCCCGGTGGACCATCTCACCGTGATATAACACGTACTCTCTCTTGAACTCCTCCATGAACGCGGCTTCTGCCGACCAGTATGCCTGATCGATTTCGTCGTGCAGCTCTTCTCCCAGTTCCTGTCCGTGAAGCACGTGCGCGAATTCGAATAGATCTATAAATGCGGCACGGAGTTGCTCACTCGTCGCTTGTGTGCTGAAATGAATGATCGAGTTTCGAATGTCGCGCGATCGCTTCAGTCGGGCGAGGTCATCTTCGTCAAATTTGACATTGCATACGCGGAGCCTCTTTATCGCAATATCCATGCTGACGGTATGGCCACTACCTTCGTCAACCTTGGTGTAGATCAGAATTGCGTGCTCGCGCCGAAGTCGTTCCTTCAGGAATAGCTCGACAGCGGTCGCGATGTCGATGATCGCGAACCTCCAACGCTTCGGTTCATTTGTAGCCGCGTCGGCCTCTTGGAGGGAATGTTCGACGAAGCCGTAGGCGCTTTCGAGGAGAGGTGACAATGGGTTGGGTGTTTCCTGTGAACTCATTACTTGCCTCAAGTTGCTTTCCGCATCATTTGGTCGTTGCCCGGTCTGCATGGCGATCGTCGGGGCATCGGCTGGCTGCCAGTGGGCGATTCATGCGTCGTCATGTCCTTTACCCCACTGACTGCGCCGGCCACGACCGCCGCGACTACCAATGACACCGGATCCATCAGACCGTCCCAGTCAGGCCCGGAAACAAGGACCATCCAAACACATCGCAGTCTGTCTCACGTATCGTCACGATGTCGATCCCCGGCCCCCTTTGAACTGGTGGCCATTCGTTCTGTGTTCCCTCCTGACAGCGTCCCCGATTACCTGATTCGCCGACGCAGGAACCTAGTCACTGGAAGGGATCGGTGATCGTTGGCATGTGAGTGTTCGAACTGGCTCGCCTGGTTAAGGGGGCCATGCAGCCAGTGCGACGACAGCGAGGGCCGCGCCGGACCCTGTTGCGAACAGCTCGAGTCGGGACCGTCGGTGTGTTACGTCGAGGGCAGCACTCAGAGACAGGTCGCGAGCGTGGTGCGAAACATGGTGCGAAACAGGGGCGAGTGACGTTGCTAGAGTCGTCTAATGCAGTCGATTCGCGAAGTACGGGGGCCTAAAGAGCATCAGTGTGGCTATGACGAAGGCTCTCACAATCCCTGAGTCGTCGGATCGAGTTCCCGTGCCAAACGAGGCCGATCGGGATGCTGCTTCGGGCAGGATGCGGGCCGTCTGCGGCCCACCACCTCATGCGTGTGGGTCGAGGTGCGGTTCGTGGTGCGAATTCCTGAGATCGATGGTGGATCACGTGTGCGATGGGTGCAGTCGCGTGACTAGAACCGCTTGTGGAGAGCGGATGCGACGCTGTACGTCCTACTCGTAATGAGAAGGTCTTCAGTTCGTTCCGGGCATCTGATGTGCCTCCCGCAATAGTTTGGTGCATATCGTCCGGCTTGAACCTGGTCGTACGGTTCACTTGGTGCGTTGATCCTCGCTTGAAGACGTCGATTCTGAACTCATGCGGAAAGAGAAGCGAGACACGCGAGGCGCCCAGCGGCGGTAGGCATCGATGCGCGTGACTGTCACGTAGTCACGGGCTAGTTGAGAGGTTTGCTCGAGTCCTGGGATTGTATCGAGTAGCTGCCAAATATCGCGGTCGGAAGGGGAGATAGTTAGTTCTTTGAATAGGTTTTGGGCGGCTGCGGGGCGCCCGATCAGGATGCTGAGCAATAGGATGGCGGCTTGGTATTCATTGCCCCCCTTGACCTCCGGGTCTTCTTGCGGGAGGAAGGCTTGGATCTCACTGTCTGGTACGGACACGCGCAACATTCGATAGATGTTGACGAGGCGTTTCGCGGCTCGCGGTGTCGGGACGAGGTCGTTGACTTTACCGAGTAGGTCTTGCTCGGGTTTTGTAATCGATAATGATTCGGGTCGAGGTGGCGTTGCTTCAATTGCTGCAGGATCGGTTGGCTCAGTCGAGCCTCCAGCCCCTACTGAGGCCTCGGTGGTGGCGGGATGGGCCCCAGTCCCTAGTTGGTCGCCATCGACGTTGCTCAACACTTCCGGGGCAGGCGAGCCGGGAACGCCGGTCGCACGGGCGGCTTCAGTGTCTGGGCTTGGTGGCGGGGTCAGAGCGATGATGAGGTCTTGGTAGCGACGTCGTGTCATCGGGCCTAGCGCGAACGGGATCTGGAAGATCTTCTCAAGGTAGCTGTCCGACGCGTCTAGGAGGTTGTCGTAATGCGCTGCGACTGACTTTGTCAGCCACCGGTTGTCGACTCCGACGACGACAACAAAGAGCTCGAATGCAAGCAGCAAGTGGACGGCCTGCAACACCTCGACGACCTTGTCATGTGGGCAGCGGTCGAGGTCATCCACATACAGGAAGATTCTGTCCACGTCGGGGACTTCGTTGCCACTGGTGGTGGACAGGTCCGCGGCTTCTGCCTGGTGCTGTTGCCCGCGAGGCCTGGCGCTGGGCATCAGGCTGACTAGGTCCTCGAAGTCGCGGCGCACCCTCGACATCACACCTAACCTGTCACGATAATCTGAACTGGCAGCACGCTCACGCACGAGTTTCTGTAGTTGATGCCCTTTGTTGCGCGCGTCTGCGAGCTCTTGCTCTCCCAGTGACGCTTCATGCTTCGCTGCCTTCTCCGCCGCCTGCGCATCAGCCAGCTCGGCCCGCTTCTGGATCAGCGGTAGTTGGCGCGTTTTTCTTGCTTCACGCGCCCAGTACAGTACGCGCACAGTCGCGCTCAAGGCTGGCGTTAAGCCCACTATGACAGCACTTACAAATGCTAGTACCGTGACTACAGGCGGCCATTGAATAAACTTCGCTCCCGCAACTGCGAGGACAGCTAACACAACGAAAGTGGCGAGGGTTGCACGCCGATTTTGATAAAGCACTTCTTCCTTGAATAGGCGCCAGGCGACCTGCGCCTTTCCAACTGCCTGGTCAACCGCGCCGAGAGTATCTGCGAGCTGCATTGTCGGGTCGTCGGCGACCTCGGCGCCATGCTCGGCTACGTCGCGTAGCTTCCCAGGGATCTTTCCTTCACTCCTGACCGCGCGTAACGCGACGGTGAGCGCAGCTCGTGTGGCGGCGATCGGACGATTGACACTGATCTCGAGATCGCTAACCTCACGTTCTAATCGCTGCCGTTCGGACCTAGTCCGTGCGACCTTCTCTCGCGCCTGATCGAGATCGTTCAATTTGGCAGTGGTCTCATCGGGTCTTCCTGCGCGGGCCAGTTCGTCGAATAGCGTCGCTGCTAGGCTTGCCCACAAGTCTGTGTCAACATAGTGCCAGGCATTGAAGCGCACCTGACGGACTTCCTTGCAATACGGCCAGGCATCTGGTCGGCCTGCCTTAGCGAGCGAGGCTAGCTCGTCGATCCGTTCTTGCATGAGTGCCATAAAGAAGCTCTTGCCGCTGCCCCAGTCACCGAACAGACCAACGGCCAGTGGTAGCGGTGTGTCGCGCGCAAGCAATACCGACACGAGCATCTCAACGTCGGACGCCGCACCGAGCTTGTCTGCTCCCTTGACCCGCCCATCGCCTGGTTCTGGAACCGTGTCCGCCATCGCGCCGGGCAGGAGTGATGGGCGGGACGACGAGACGATGTCGTCCGATGCCGTCTCAGCGAGCTCGTCCGCGCCGCTGGGTCTTCTCGATGAAGGTGCGAGGTCGCGGAGTGCTGCGGTGTCTCCGGCATCGACAGCCTGCTGGTAGTAGGTCTGTGCGCTAACAGAGTCGCCGGCTTGCTCTCGCAATCGTGCGAGGTCGCGGAGTGCTGCGGTGTCTCCGGAGTCGGCTGCTCGCTGGTAGTAGACCTGCGCGTCGTGGAGGTCGCCGGCCTGCTCTCGCAGACGTCCGACCTCGCGGAACTTCGCCGTGTCCGAAGCTATGGACAGGTTGACCTGACTGTCGCCGACTGAGCTATGGGAAGCAGATGGCAGATTCGTCTCGACGGGACGAGCCTGTCCCCGAATCAAATACTCAGCGACATCCGCGCCGAAGTCCGTAACGCACGTTTTTCCCGAGGCCGTAAGGGTCGGCCTGATCCAGCCGTTATGCTCTTGATCGACCCTGATAGCGTCGATCAACCGGTTCTCGTACAAGTATTCTGCTGCGAGCCGAACTTGGCGCTCGCTGTATTCGCCACCATCCTTCGTCGACGCCAGTTGCACGAAGGGCTCCAAGGTCGAAGGATTGACGCTGTTCCCTTCCTGCGCGTCGAGCCACAGCAACATCCGCCGCTCGAGATCACGCGCGAGCGCGGTCCGTCCGGTGAAATTCGCGTGCCGCGCGGGGACCTTCAGTGTTGACGGCAGATCACCAGGGAAACGGGCCCGCTTCTGCATCGCCCGGCCCTGATCGGGAAAACGCGGACGCCCGGTAGGCTTTCGTTTTCCCTCGGTGGCCGCGGCAGTCATCTCAAGGAGACGAGCCCTGGCTTTCGCTTCGTCCAGGCCGAACAGATCGAACCCGGTGACGTTGCCGAGCAGACCCGGCAGATCGCAGTCGCTGACCCGGACAGGCAGCAACTTGCGCTGTTCACTGACCGGTTGCTGCGCCCAAGCTGCCAGCCACTCATCCCTGCCGTACACCGAACCCAGATACGCCTCAGACAAGACAGCGATCGTTAGCTCCGCCTCAGCTACACCCTTAACCATGCTCTGAGTCCAGTTGCTGCCCGGCACAAAATCCCATGCCTGGACCAGGACGCTGTAGCTGTTCTCTTCGAGGACCCAAGCTATCCACTCTGCCCACACGCGATCCGCCTGGGTGTAGGAAACAAAGAAGTCCCACCCCGTACTCTCCGTCACCATCTCGGCAAGATCTCACGTTCCTGGAGAATGGTCCACACATGACCTGAAGACTCTCGCGATAGATCGAACCTCCGCGAGCTCTTGACCGCGCGTTGCTTCAGGCTGCGACGGGTCGTTCGGCTATCTGGAACGCGGACTGACAGCCGGTAGCCGTCCGGCACCGGGACCTTGCTCACTGGATCGGCTGTAACCGCGTGGTGTGCAGACGTTGTCTCACGACCGGAATGAGGCTGGGGGTCCGGGTTGGCCCGTGAGAGGCACTCAACCGCCGGCCCGGACTGCTGCTTTGCGTGGCACTACTCGTGGCACGAAAATGCGGATGAGCATGGTGGAATCCGCGTGTGATGCGGTTTGCCGTGCAAGCCAATACGCTCGTAGAGAGCGTAAGAGACGCTGTCGGTCTTCCTCGTAATGAGAAGGTCGGCCGACCGAGCAAGAGCGGCGCCTTCGCGTCTGATCAGCGAAACGACCCGATGGCGCCAGCTAGCGTTTCTCGGCCTCCTCGTCGAGTGCCGCGTCCCGACGCGTCATCAAACTCTCGACGACACCGGTAGTCCATGTCTTCAGGCCCACCTTCGCGATGACCACGGATTCGCAACCCAAGCAGATGCGTTCGGCAAGGTTTGCCCAGCCTGCAATCAGGCGGATGTGGGAGTCATGGGAGTCATCTGCGCCACCACTCGGACATCGCGGCGACCGTACCCGGCTTGTTCATTTGGGCACGGCAGACAACGATCCTTGTGACGTCTACGCCGGGCGCCAAGCAGCCGGCCTCCGCAACGTGGCCTGGCCGGGGCGCTGCGCGACGCGGGATGTCGGCTACTGCGGAGGGAGCTGCCGAACGGCTGCTTCGAGGCGCGCAACAACCTTCGGCAGCGTGTCGGAGACCGTCAGGAGCCAGCTGGCGCTCTGCTTGATGTTGACCGAGCTGAGGATCTCTGCGGCGACGGCGAGATTGCGCGCACTTTGGGCGTCGACACCGGTCTCCGATGAGGAGATCATGCCCACTAGGTACCTCAGTTCGCCGACTGTCTCCTCGGTTACCTCTCCGGTCTTCTCCAGCCGTTCGGTAATCGACTCAAGACGGTCAAGGGGCGGCTTGGCGATCGTGGCAAGGAAATCGACGAATGTGTCGGGATCCGGGACGGCGGCCACGCTGAGTGCAGCTAGCTCTGGACCGTCGTGCTCGTTCTTCCACTCCCGGAGACGCTCCGGCGGGTACCTCTCTTCGTCGCCGTCGACCTCGGTGTGGTGGGGATAGCAGAGCAGGAGAAGGTTGGAAAAGGAGTCGCGCTCTGAGGCGGCCATGCCGGGGCGGCAGCGCGCGCCCTTCACGCCGTAGATGTGCGCTACCTGAGCGTTCTTGCGATAGACGCCAGGGCGAACCTCGAGTACCACCGGCAGGATGCATCCTGGCGCGTAACATCGACCACTGCTCAACGCCCAGAGGGCAGCCTCTTGGGCAGGGTGAATCTTCTTGCGCTGTCCCGCGCCGTCAGCTCGATCCGGTGACATGGCGTAAGCATGGCAGGGTGCGGAGGGCGTGGCGCAGTGTCTGGGCGTGCTCGCCCCAGGAATCATCGTCGCTGTCGTCGCGCGCGGGGCCAAGGACATAGTCTGAACGTACTTCTCGATGGTCGCGGATGCCCGTATGTCTAGTGAGCTGCAACTCCTGCCTGAGTGTGCCAGGAAAGTGTCCGGATCCCGGCGCCGCCCAGGCGAGCGAGAAGGGAATCGAATTGGTTAGGCCACGGTCCATAAGGAGTCGAGCCGCGATCAGGCAGGAGAACGAGAAGCCTCGGCGGGAGGTGCACGAGGTATATGTGAGAGCCTCCATGGGCTCGGATCCCGCACATCCTGGGTAGTAGCCATCAGATCGAGGAGGGCTCATGAGCGGCTTGGAGCCTGCCCTTATTGCTGGGGGTGGACGCCTCCTCGGAGGCCTAGCGGCGCCTGCTGCGAAGGCACTCGCACGTAAGTCGTCGTTTCGGTGGATCGTCTGGTGGCAAGTGCGGAAAAGAGTCGACTTCAAGTGCCCGTGGCGGGCCTATCGGAAGTGGCTCAAGACCATCACCGCCGAGGAACTCGCCACGCCGGTAGAGGTTATCCACGGCCTGCTGGCGAAAAGGCTCGATGACACACTGGCAAGCGCATCGAAGAACTGGGCGTCCGCGGATGACCATCTCTCCCACGCATTGCGGTTGGTGGAGCTGACGTACCCGGCCGTCGCGGCGGCGCTCGCCGATATTCAACGAGTCGAGCTGACTGAGAGCTGGGCGCAGCGCCGCAGCGTAGACGTGCGGGATCGGCTACTGCAGCTAGCAGGTCCTGGCGCTGCGATGAGCTCTGCTGACCTCGCGATGGTTCTCCAACGGCGGTCTGAGGCGCGCCGAGCGGTTCGCCTGCAGGTGTTCGAGGTCGATGAAGCGGCCCTAGGCCCGTACTTCGCCCAGATCGAGGTCCCGGATATCTCGGCCGGCGGAGTCGTGGTATTGCTAGGCGACTTCGGCGCCGGAAAGTCCGAGACCGCGGAAGTCTGGCATCGAGGCGCGATTGAGACTCTGACCGAAGATCAGGATGCGCCGTTCCCAGTGTGGTTGAGCGCCAGCGCTCTGCATGGTCAGCCGCTCGAAGACGCCGTCGAACGGCAGCTAGGCCCAGCCTGGCGCCAAGGACGGGGCGCATCGATAGCAGTTGACGGTCTGGATGAGACCGACCCAGCCACAGCGCAGACTCTGCTGGATGCCGCCCGGATCATGGCCAGAGCCCACACCAATGTTCGTGTCTTGCTGACCGCTCGCCCTGGCATCTTGTCCCCAACTCCGGCGGAGCAGGCAACGACGGCAGTCCTAGCTGAGGACGACGCGCTCAAGCTCGTCGAGTTGGCCGGTGGGAAGTCGCATGACACCTGGCGCTGGACTGCCGACATGCGTGCCACAGTGTCGAGGCCGTTCTTTGCTCTCGCGGCGGGCGCGATGCTCGGGCGGGATGAAGCTGCTCGCGGAGAAGCGGATTTGATTCGAGGCCTGGTCGAGAACGCTCTCGCGAAAGGCACCGAGCGCTCGGCGGTAACCTCTGGCGAGACTCGATCGGTCCTTGAGAACCTCGCCGTCGCGCTCACCAGGACGGGTAGGGACGGCCTGTCATTCAGCGACCGCCAGATCGCCCGTTCGAGTCGGCTCGTCGCAGACAACGCCGACGGCTCAGTCCGGTTTTCGCTGCCCATCTTCCAGCACTGGTTCGCGGCCCAGGCGATTCTCGTCGGTGACGTCCCGCCGGCGGAGGTTGTGGCGGACGCTCGAGGTTTCAGCCGGTGGCGGTGGGCGGCGGCCGTAGCCGCGCTGAGCGCTCCTGATGCTAGGCAAGTGGATGCCCTGTTGGAGACATGGGTCACCGGGAATCCAGGCGCTGCTGCATGGGTCATCAACGCGGCGTTCAGTGGACACCGGCAGTGGCGTACCGACGATAGTGAGGATCTCGACGCCACGACGAGTGGGGCCCGCCTTCTCCAGGCGCTACGCACCTGGGCCAACGCTCTGGGCCCCTTTGCTGAGGGTATCCTCCCTTACCGCATCGTTCAGGGCCCGGTCGGCTTGGGTGTCACGGTGCGCGGTCACTGGATCGACATCGCTATCTCGACGTCTCAGCCGGCAGCCGATCACGTCAGTGAGGTTCCACCTGAGGTACACGCTCTGCGCCCGGATGCGGTACCGGACTGGCAGCCGTGGTGGAGCGGTGCACCACCGGACGGTGACGCTTGGCCGTGGACGATGGTGCGAAGGATCATTGCAAGAGAGACCCTGAAAAAGTTGTCCCGCGACCCTTTCCTCGGCGCCCCGGACGGGGTCTGGGTCCAGGAGCGTCGGTTCGATCTTGCTCGCAGCCTCCTCGGCCTCGGGTCTCTGTTCCACGGGGACCTTCCCACCGACAAGGTTCGGGTCCGCGCGGCGGACCTACTAGAGCAGATTGGACGAGACCGACAGGCTCGGATCTCGCTCGGCGGTGCCGCGCTCTATTCCGGCGGGGAGCTTGAAGACCTCGTCTCGTGGATCGATGCGATCCCAGCTGGACAGATTGTGTCGCACCTCCCGCAAAAGGATGTGCAGCATCCGAAGGGCGGATTCATCTGGCACTCCTACTCACCACGGCGGCTGATGGAGTTCGAGGCCGAGGTATACGGACGCGCGTGTGAGGCGTATGACGAGGCGATGGCTCACCCATTCGCTCGGCTTGGATGGTCAATGCCAGACTCAGCGATTGCGCCGTTCGGCGTCATCCTGGAAGTGGATTTCACCCCTGGCCGGATCGGCAACATGCCCGGATTGACCTCGACGCGGGTGCCGATGGAGTTACTGCCGTCGATGGCTCCCTCTGGCGCCGAGGCGACATGGTCGGCGTCCGGGCGGTCGGTGATCACAGAGAGGCGCGAGAGCCGCTCGACAGACTTGGATCGCTACTCCGCGATTGCCGACACAGTGCGTTCATGGCTCGCTCAGCAGAACCGCGAACTGCTGGGTGGTCTGGGGTGGGGCGGCGCGGGCGCAGACGACATGTCTAAGGTGCGGCCGGCGTCCAGCCTCGCTGCACGCTGGCTCTGGAACGACCTGAAGAACGTCGGGCTCGGGGACGGTACGTTCCCACAGTTGAAGTAGGCGTCCTGCCCAGCCGACCCCTCGGCGAGTCACGTGACGCGGGTCGTGACGCGAAATGCTGTCAAACAGTGTTGGTCGAGTGGCTGGATGAGGTGGGAAGCCTGACTAGCGGAGTCTGAAGTTGGCCAGTGTTGGTGTTGGCTTGGCTCTCATGATCCCCGGGCCGAAGGCTCGAGTCCTTTGCGCGGTCGCCTATGGCAGGGCGACACGACCACATTCATGGGCTCAGCCCACGCCTGAGCTATCGGAATAGGAGCAGTCTGCCGAGAGGTTCGAGCGACCCGGCGGCTGAAGGCACATGCAATTTCACGGCAAAGCGTCACTGCAGGGGCTCAGCTCGCGCCGTGGGGGTAGAGCGCCCCGCCCGCTCAACGGATCGCTGCTCCGTCACTGCTCCGTGGGACGTTGGCAAGTGACGATCAGCGACGAGAACGGCTGAGAGTAAAACCGCCGGTGCAGGCGAGGGCAGATCGGGGTGGTCGCCGATCTGCCCTCGCCTGCACCGGCAAGATCCTCGACATCTTTGAAGGCGTCTCAGAAGGGCCTGCGCCTGGTCATCTCCCGCGCTGTTCAAGGTGACCACGGTTCCTAGCGGAGCTGTCTACGAATCTCTGCAATGTGTTGGGTGTTGTCGGAAGGCGATGAATCCTGGCGACAATTGACGATTGGTGAGTACCCCGACTCCGGGGTGCCAGCGGCAGAATCCTCTGTTTCGCGGGCGTTGAGGGTGTGTGAGTGTCGAGAAGGTTTCTGCGCAGGGGGAAGAAGCGGCGGGCGGTGACGGCGTCGTTCGGGTGGTACTTCCGGACGGGGTACCGGTGGTCTATCCACAGGTGGCGCGAGTGCTCTGCCGGATCGTCGTGCGGCTGGCGAAGATGGAGCGGCTGGTGGAGGACGCCGGCAGGACGGACGAGGAGGCATCTTGAGCGGCGATGTGTGGGCGACTTTGGATGAGTTGTTGGGGATGGAGGCGCTGGCGGCTGATGCGAGCAGCGCGGGGGTTGGCCAGTTGGCGTTCTATGGGCGGTGTTCGACTGAGGACAATCAGGATCCGGCGACCTCAAAGGCTTGGCAGATGGGGGAGGCCGCACGGTTCGTCGAGCCACTGGGCGGTGAGATCGTCGAGGAGTTCTTCGACATCGGGCAGTCGAGGTCGTTGCCTTGGGAGCGTAGGAGCGAGGCCAACCGGGTGTTGCAGGCCCTCAAAGATCCTGGGCGAGGGTGGGACGGGTTGGTGGTGGGGGAGGCGACTCGGTGTTGGTTCAGTAATCAGTTCAGCCTGACTTGGCCGAAGTTTGATCGGTATGGGGTGTCCCTGTGGATACCGAGTTTGGGTGGGCGGTTCGATCCGGAGAACACCGTGCATGACATGGCGATGACGATTACTGGTGGGTTGTCGAAGTCTGAGCGGCAGCATGTGCAGCGGCGGGTTCGGGCGGCGATGGCTGCGCAGGTGTTGATTGATGGTCGGTATCAGGGTGGCCGGCCGCCGTACGGGTATCTGGTTGCTGATGGTGGGCCTCATCCCCATCCGCGGAAGGCGCAGGAGGGGCAGCGGCTGCGGGTGTTGGTGGTGGATGACATCGCAGCGGCGGTGGTGCAGCGGATCTTCGAGATGTATCTCGCGGGGTGGGGGAGGAAGGCGATCGCTGAGCAGTTGAATCGGGATGGGTGCCGTGTCCGTCGGCGCATGCGCCGCATCAGAACCGGCATCGGAAGATGGATGGCTGGCAGCACTCGACTGTCGCCGCGATCCTCGAGAACCCGCGATACACCGGGTACGCGATCTATAGAAGGTGGCAGAAGGTCGAGGAGTTGCTTGATCCGGAAGATGTTGCCGCGGGCTACATCGCGAGGTTTCGGCGCTCGCCCCAGGCGAAGATTGTGCGGTCACGGGAGCCGGCGCATCCGGTGATCGTGTCGGTGGATACGTTCACCGCGGTTCAGCTGGAAAAGCGGAAGAGGCGGAGCGGTGGGGTGGAGGGGTGGTCGACGCGGAGTCGGCGACGGGCACCGAAGAAGCGGACCTATGAGCTACGCGGACGAATCAAGTGCGGGATTTGTGACCGGAAGATGGAGGGAGCGGCGCGGCACAAGGAGGTGAAGTACTACCGATGCAACGCCCGGACCTTGGTGCCGGAATCGGCCACGGCGCTGGCGCATCCGCAGCAGATCTACCTTCGGGAGGATCTCGTCACGCCGGCGCTCAATCGGTGGATCGGGGAGCTGTTCGGGCCGTTGAATCGGCAGGTAACGATTGACTTACTTCTGGAGGACGACGACAGTTCGGCGCGTCGTGACGAGCATGTAGCGCAGTTGCGGGATCGCGTTGCGGCGGCCGACGTGGTGATGGGGCGGTTGCAGCGGGCGTTGGATGCGGGGTGGGATCCGGCGGCGCTGCGGGAGCAGTACAACGCTGCTGTGGCAGAGAAGCGGGCTGCTGAGACGGCCATCACGCAGATTCCTCCCGAGGCCGTGATGAGCCGGGAGGAACTGGCGGGTTACATCGATCAGCTAGGAGATATGGCCCGGGCTCTTGAGCGAGCCGATCCGGAGGAGAGGAGCCAGCTCTATGGAGCGCTAAGGCTCTCGCTGGTCTGTCACCACACCAACCAGATTGTTGATGTGGAGGTCGACCCATTGGCCGACCGTGTGGTTAAGTCGCGTGTCCGAGGGGGGACTTGAACCCCCACGTCCCGTAAAGGACACTAGCACCTCAAGCTAGCGCGTCTGCCATTCCGCCACCCGGACGAGTGGTGTCTGCCGCTGTGCGGCGTCGACTGGAGAACCTTAGCAAACCCCACGGGTGAATTTCACATCGGGCCCTGGCAGGGTGGGGGTATGACTTTTTCGAGCCCCGGTGACCAGTCGTACGGCCCTGATGCCGAGGTGGTGGAGCTGTGCAGTGAGTTGATTCGGTTCGACACCACGAACTACGGGAACGGGAAGAGCAACGGGGAGCGGGACGCCGCGGAGTATGTGGCGGCGAAGCTGGACGAGGTGGGGATCGAGTCCACGATTTATGAGTCCGAGCCTGGGCGAGCATCGTTGGTGGCGCATTGGGAGGGCGAGGACGCCACAGCCGAGCCGTTGCTGGTGCATGGGCATCTTGATGTGGTGCCGGCGGATCCGAAGGACTGGAAGGTTGATCCGTTCGCGGGGGAGATCTTCGACGGGTGCGTGTGGGGGCGCGGCGCGGTCGACATGAAGGACTTCGACGCGATGGTGCTGTCGGTGGTCCGGGCTCGTCAGCGGGCGGGCGTGAAGCCGCGGCGGCCGGTACGGCTGGTGTTCACGGCGGACGAGGAGGCCGGCGGGCTGTACGGCGCGCAGTGGCTGATCAAGAACCACCCGGAGACCATCTCGGACTGCACCGAGGGGATCGGTGAGGTCGGCGGGTTCTCGGTGACGATGAAGGACGACCTGCGCCTGTACCTCATCGAGACCGCCGAAAAGGGTATGAACTGGATGCGCCTGAAGGCGCGCGGCACGGCCGGCCACGGATCGATGGTCAACAACGACAACGCCGTGACGAACCTCGTCGAGGCGGTCACCCGGATCGGCAACCACGAGTGGCCGTTGCGGTTGACGCCGACCGTCAAGGAGTTCCTCGCGACGCTTGAGGATGTACTCGGTACCGAGCTCGATCCCGAGGACATGACCGAGACGCTGGCCAAGCTGGGCAGCTTCAGCCGGATGTTCGGGGCAACCATCCGCAACACCGCGAACCCGACGATGCTCAACGCCGGCTACAAGGTCAACGTGATCCCCGGCGACGCCGAGGCGCACATCGACGGGCGGTTCCTGCCCGGGTACGAGGACGAGTTCTTCGCCACCATCGACGAGTTGCTCGGCGACAAGGTGCAGCGCGAGACGGTGATCGAGGACATCGCGCTGGAGACCAGCTACGACGGCCGGCTGGTCGAGATCATGAAGTCGGTACTCACGGCAGAGGACCCGCAGAGCCGGACCGCGCCGTTGCTGATGTCAGGCGGTACGGATGCCAAGTCCTGGTCCCGTCTGGGCGTCCGCTGCTTCGGCTTCGTACCGCTCCAGCTCCCGCCGGACCTCGACTTCATGGGCATGTTCCACGGCATCGACGAGCGCGTCCCGACCGCCTCCCTCGAGTTCGGCTCCCGAGTCCTCGACCGCTTCTTCACCGAGGCCTGACGTGCAGTTCTGACAGGTACCTGCAACGGACTGCTTTCTGTCCGTGTCGCCCGGTAGCGTTGGGTGTACGGAGAGAGAGCAGGGGTGGATGGGTGAGGCAGAGGATTCCGAGCTGGTCGACGGACCGGAACTGGTCGAGGAGGAGGCGCTCGAGACGGTCATCATCACTGCGGTGGTGACGGCTGCGGTGGTGCCGTTCGTCCAGACCTTGGTGCAGAAGGCGGCGGAGGATACGTACGACGCTGTGCGCGACCTGCTGCGACGCAGGTACCGCGAGGCGCGGGTCACGGGCAAAGAGCAAGCCGGCCCGGCACGGACCCTGCTGGTGGTGAAGAACGACGACCCCGGGCTGGACCTCAAGCTGTATGCCGAGCCCGACATGGACGATGCGGCGATCCGGGCTCTGCTGGAGCTCGACCTGAGCGAGGCGACGCGCGACCGGCGCACGAAGGTCCGCGTCTATTGGGACGGTCATGCCCGGCGCTGGCAGGTTGACGGCGGCTGACGACTGGGGGACAGGATGCTGGTCGGAGCTGTATCCGAGGAGTGTTTTCACTGCGTTGCCTACCGAGAGGTGCCGGGCAAGGATCACCTGAGCGACTTCATGAAGAGCGTCAGCGGCACGGTCTGTCTGCTCTGCGGGGTACGGACGAAGACGTTCTGGCTGGTGATGGACTCCAGCGTGGTGGCCGCGGCCAGAGCGGGCGAGTCGCCGTACGGGCAATCCGCCGGCGGCTTCGACGAGTTCAGCCGGCACCTGACGGCGCCCGGCGGGACCTCCGCGGCGGCGGGACTGCTGCGTGGTCAGCTGTCCAAGCAGGCGGATGGCCGTCGGCGGTCCGTGCTCGAAGCGGTGAGCGACATGGTGCGAGCCGACTACGCCTTCGACAGCGGCGAGAAGGCGATGGAGGCCGGCGACACGGCGAAGGCTGCCAAGGCGTACAAGATCTCCGCCGGCACGGGGAAACCGGCGGGGTATCGGGCCGCCGTGCGGCTGGGCGAACTCGCCGCGGCGGCTGGTGACAGCAAGGCTGCCATCAAGTGGTACCGGCAAGCGACGGCGACGGCCGAAACCGATGTGAAAGCTGTCGCTCACCTCTACCTGGGAAACGCACTGCGCGGGGCGAACAGGCTGGCGGAGGCATACGACGCGTACCGGCCGGCAATCGTCGATGGACCGGTGGCGGTCCGGGGCCTCGCCGCCTGCCGAGCAGGGCAGGCTCTCGAGAACCTGGGACGGCCGGAAGAGGCGAAGGTGGCGTACCGCCAGGCGCTGACGCTCGGGACGCACGGCGCGGCCGAGGCCGCGGTGGACCTCGGCGCTCTCGCGGAGGACGACGGCGACTGGGCGCAGGCCCGCAAGTTCGCCGAGTACGCCGTCAAGTCGGATGAGCCGCGTCCGGTCCAGCACGGCGCGTTCAACCTCGCGCGGTACTGGGAGCACCGTCGCCGCAGCCGCAAGGCCCGCAAGTACTACAGAATCGCGGCTCGAGGAGATGACGAGGCGCTGGCCTTGCGGGCGCGGGCGGCGTTGAGGGCGCTTTGAGCGGGACACCGATCGAGCAGGAGTATCGGGAGCTGTTGCGTGGCGAGGGTTATGGGCAGCTGCTGGAGCCGCCGAGTCGGGAGATCGTCCGGCACTTCATCGAGCAACTGTCGCCGGCCGAGCGGGAGTTCATGGGCGACCTGGTCGAGGAGCAGATTGCGACCGGCTACCGGGCCGAGTACGAGAATCCGTTCGACGACCTGCACGCGCAGCTCCGATCGACGATGCGTGCGAGCGGTCTCGAAGTACCGGATCCCGTGTATGTGGGGGAGTATCCGCATCACGCGTACAACGCGCAGGCACGGCGGGCTCGCACCGGGACCCTGATCCTGCTGAACACCGGGCTGCGGACGTTGCTCGACCGCGTCGCCTTGCTGCTCAGTGCATCGCTGCTGACCTCCGAGCGGCAGGCGGACGGCAGCCGCCGGGACGAGCAGGCGACGGCACAGCAGCAGCGGGTCCGGGCGCAGGCTCGCGTCATGCTCGCCGAGGCGATCGTCACGTACCTGTCCCCAGGGACCGTTGAGCCGCCGGTGCGGCTCCGGCTGGCGCTGGACGAGCGGCTGGCGTTCGGACACCTGGTCATGAGGGCGGCGGAGAAGTTCACGATCGGGCATGAGCTGGGTCATCTGCTGGCCGGCCATCTGCACCAGCCGCCCGCCGCAGGCCGGGTTGATCGCGAGTACGAGGCCGACGAACTGGCAGCGCTCCTGCTCCTGCGCGAGTTGACGCCGTCGACGCCGGCCCTGCTCAAGTTCATCACCGTCGCGGGACCGTTCGTCTTCCTGGCGATCGATCACCTCGTCCAGCGGGTACAGCGCGAGGTCTTCGATCTCCCGCCCGCGTTGACCCGGCGTACGCATCCACCGTCCGACCAGCGGGCCGCCGTACTGCGTGGCCTTTTCGCCGGGTACGAAGGTGAAGCGGCCCTCCAGGTTGCCGATGCCTGCCTCACCATCCTGTCCGGGATGGAGACCGAGGTCGTCGCCACCGCGCGCAGTCTTCTCGGCGGCTAGCGGGGCCGTCGTACTGCGTTGAGGTGCATTGCTTCCCGGAGGCGGGGGAGTAGGGCCAGGAGCCGTGGCGGTGGAGTTGTGCCGGTGATCATGCTGAGGGTCAGGCGGTAGCGGAAAGGGGCGGGGACCAGGCGTTCGCCGGGGCCTAGTTCGTGGGAGAGGGCGCTTCGGGGGATCAGGGCCAGTTGGGAGCGGCGGCGGGCCATCGCGACGGTGGTGGCGAGGGTGATGCCGCGGCGGGCGTTGGCGCCGTGGGCGATCAGGCGGGCGCGGATCTCGTCGGCGCCGAGATCGTAGGTGGAGAAGGGAAGATCGCGCTCTCTGAGCGGGTACTTGCCGGTGCCGGGTGGGGCGACGCCGGCCGGTACGAACAGGACCAGCTCGTCGCGGCCGACGGGGCGGGCGACGGCGCCGCGGGGGAGTACCAGCTGGTCGGCGATCGCGATGAACGCGGCATCCATGGTGCCTTCGGCAACGAGTTCGACCAGGTGCCGGCCGTGGTCGACGTCCTGGTCGATGCCGACGTCGGGGAGTTCGGCGTCGAGGACCGGGAAGAGGATCGGTGCGAGGCTGGCGAACGTACCGATGGAGAGGCGCTCGCCGGCGACGGCTGCCCGGGTGGCGTCGTACACCTCGTCGAGGTGGCCGAGGATGTGCTCGGCCCGGCGGGCGAGTTCGTGGCCGGCGGCGGTGGGCCGGGCTCCCCGGGTGTCGCGGGCGAAGAGGCTGGTGCCGCAGCTGCGTTCGATCCGGGCCAGACGCTGGGATGCGGACGGTTGGGAGATCCGCAGTTCGCGGGCGGCGGTACCGACCGAACCGGTCCTGCTGATCGCCAGGACGAGCTGCAGGTCCTCGATCGAGGGTAATGAAGCCATAGGCCCAGCCTATGACCGATCGTTCGTTGCTGCCGGCTACCAGGGATCACGGCAGGGACGGACGATCGAGAGTGTGAAAGCTCGTCGGGATGCGTTGTTCCTGTTGGCAGGCAGCTGTTCTGCGGACCTTGCCGTTCGGTTCACGCAGGTTGCGTTGCCGTTGGTGGTGTTGCAGCAGACGGGGTCAGTGGCTGCGACCGGGTTGGCCGGTGGGTGCGCTGGGATCCCGGTTCTGTTGTCGCCGTGGTGGGCTCGGCGGGCGAGGCAGTGGGTTGATTCGGGGACGCGGCTGGCGATTCTGGCCGTTGTTCAGGCGGCGGCGCTGGCGATGGTTCCGGCGGCGGCGATGTTCGGATTGCTGCAGGCGTGGGTGCTGGTCGCTAGTGGGTTGCTGCTGGGGTGTGGAGACGCCTTGTCGAGTCCCGGGCGGAGTGCATTGCTTGCTGATATCGGCGATCGGTGGGGTCCGGATCGGGCTGTCGTTCTGCTGACTTGGCAGGACGGGATCCGGCGGGTCGGGATGGTGGTGGGAGCGCCGCTCGGGGCGTTGGCGGTGGCTGCTGGGTTCACGGACGCGTTGTTGTGGGTCGAGGCGGTCGCGGTACTGATGGCAGGGCTGCTCGCGATCGGGATCGTCGGGGAGCGCTCTCCAGCCATGGCCGTGGTGCCTTCGATCCGGGGCAGCCTGGCTGGCCGGCCTGACGTCCTGTACGGCTGGATCGCGCGCGGGACGGGATCCTTCACCTGGTTCGCGTTTCCGCTCGGGTTGTCGGTGATCGGGGCCGAGCGCGGTCGGCCAGGGGTGTATCTCGCGGCCGGGATGTCCGGCTACGGCCTGGGGTCGGTGGTGGGCACGATGGCGTCGCTGGCCGTGGTCCGGCGGTTCTCTCCGGCGCCGCTGGCCGCTCTCGCGTGGACGCTGATGGGTCTGTGCTGGATCGGGATGGGGATCTGGACGACGCCCGCCGCGATCGCCGGGGTGGCCGCGCTCTCCGGAGCGACGCTGGTGCTCGGGATCGCCGCGATCTCGGTGGTGATCACGAGATCCTCGGCCGGCGCCGAGCGGCGCGCGTTGCTCTCCGGTCAGGCAGTGGTGGTGAACGCGGGGAGCGCGGCCGGTCTGCTGATCGGCGGTCCGGTGATCGCGGCGGCCGGTGCTGAGCACACGCTGGTCGGTTCCGGGCTGCTCACCGCGCTGGTCGCTCTCGGAGTGCTGATCAGAAGAAAATCGGCTGCACCGGGCGGCCGGCCCTGTGAGACTGCGGATCATGTCCGAGAAGATCGTGATCACCACGCTCGCCGAGCGGCCTGAGTTGTTCGATCCGCTGGCCGAGTTCAAGGGCGGCTGGCCGGTGTTCATGCAGCAGGACCCGGTCGGCGGTGCCCTGATGGGCCGGGTGCGCGAGCTGTTCCCCGAGCACGTCCTGCTCGCGACGGAAGGCGATGAGCTGGTCGCGATCGGCCGCAGCATCCCTTTCGTGTTCCCGGACGAGGACCGTACCGAGCTGCCCACGAGCGGCTGGGACCGGGCGCTGATCTGGGGAGCGGCCGATCACCGCAAGGGCCGGACACCGACGGTGGCGAGCGCCTTGGAGATCTCGGTCCGGGCCAGCCACCTGGGCCAGGGGCTGTCCCACACGATGCTCGCGACGATGCGTGCCAATGTCCGGTCGATGGGCCTCAAGACGCTCTACGCGCCGGTCCGCCCGAACGGCAAGCAGGATCCCAGGCAGCCAATGGCCGAGTACCTCGAACAGGTCCGCGACGACGGCCTGCCGGTCGATCCGTGGCTGCGGGTGCACGTGAAGGCAGGCGGCAAGATCCTGCGCACGGCGGAGACCTCGATGGTGATGGCCGGCTCGCTGGCCGAATGGCGCGAATGGACCGGCCTGCCGTTCGACCGCACGGGCGAGGTCATCGTCCCGAAGGCGCTGGTTCCCGTGCATTGTGACCTCGACCACAATTACGCGGTGTACGTCGAACCCAACGTCTGGGTCCGGCACGACCTCTAGGCTCAACCTCTAAAGCGTGCGCATCACCTTGATGATGCGGCGGCGGAGCCAGACCCGGCGGGTGCCGTCGGGGTAGCGCCTCAGCCGGGCGAGCTCCCAGCCGCCGTACTCGGCGTGCTCGGTGAGCAGCCGCCGCACAGCCCCGCGCGTCTCCGTCCTCGACACCTCGAACTGCTGCAACTCGTATTCGGCCATCCGCACCTCCGAACCTTCCGGAACAAGCATTACCTCACGAAACGTCCTCCAGCGCCGCCACGATGGCCGGCGGCAGGGTGAGTTCCTCCACACCCAGGACCGACTTCAGCTGCATCGCCGTCCGGGCCCCGACGATCGCCGCGGTCACCCCGGGCCGGTCCCTGACCCAGGTGAGTGCCACCTCGAGCGGGGTCCAGCCCAGTCCGTCAGCGGCACGGGCGACCGCTTCCACGATGCCCGAACCTCGCCCGTCGAGATAGGGGTCGACGAATCTGGACAGATGCTGAGACGCCGCCCGCGAGTCAGCAGGGATGCCGGTCCGGTACTTCCCAGTCAACACACCCCGCCCAAGCGGCGACCACGCCAGTACGCCGATGCCGAGCCCACCAGCAGCCCGGATGGCGTCCGCCTCGGCGTCCCGGGCGAGCAGGGAGTACTCCACCTGGTTCGACACCGGTACTGCGCGTCCCGGCCAGGCCTGCTGCCAGGTGACCGCCCGGGCCGACTTCCAGCCGGCGTAGTTGGACACACCGACGTACCGGACCTTGCCGGAGCTCACTGCGTGGTCGAGCGCCGACAGCGTCTCCTCCAGCGGTACGTCGTCCGACCAGGTGTGCAGCTGCCACAGGTCGATGTAGTCGACGTTCAGCCGCCGCAGGGAGCCCTCCAGGTCGCGCAGGAGTGCGCCGCGGGAGGTGTCTGTGATCCGCTCGCCCCGCCGGACGCTGAACCCGGCCTTGGTCGCGATCACCAGGTCGTCGCGGTCCACCACGTCGCCGAGCAGCGACCCGATCAGCCGCTCACTGTCACCGTCCCCGTACGCCGCTGCCGTGTCGACCAGGGTGCCACCGGCGGCCACGAACGCCGCGAGCTGCTCGCGCGCCTCATGTTCGTCGGTGTCGCGTCCCCAGGACATGGTTCCCAGGCCGAGCCTGCTCACCGTGAGGCCACTGTGACCGAGATAGCGCTGCTGCATGGAGCGAGCCTATTGCGGGCCACCGACATGGGCTCGTTAGGCTCGCCTGTCATGCGACTCGGACTCAACATCGGCTTCGTCTTCGGTGGCGACGACCACCTCGATCATCTGAGGCTGGTGAAGGAGGCCGAGGCACTCGGATTCTCGGTCACCTGGGCCGCGGAGGCGTACGGCTCGGACGCCGCCACGCTGCTCAGCTGGATAGCCGCCCAGACCTCCACCATTGACATCGGGGCGGCGGTGTTCCAGATCCCGGCCCGGACCCCGGCGATGACTGCGATGACCGCGGCGACCCTGGACCGGCTCTCCAACGGCCGGTTCCGGCTCGGTCTCGGCGTGTCGGGCCCGCAGGTGTCCGAGGGCTGGCACGGCGTACGGTTTGCTCAGCCGTTGCTCAGGACGCGTGAGTACGTTGAGATCGTGAACTCGGCGATGCGCAGGGAGACGGTCGCGTTCGAGGGCAAGTACTTCACCCTGCCGCTGCCCGACGGCCCCGGCAAGCCGCTCAAGCTGTCCATCCGGCCGGTCCGTGACCACGTGCCGGTCTACCTGGCCGCGGTCGGCCCGAAGAACCTCGAGCTGGCCGGCGAGATCGCCGACGGCTGGCTCGGCATCCTCAACGACCCGGCCTACCTGGGAGAGCAGTTGAACCTGATCAAGGCAGGTCGAGAGACCCGTCAGGAAGGCCTCGGGATGGACGGGTTCGACGTGGTCGCGTCGGTACCGGTCGTGGTCGGGGACGACATCGAGGCCGGCGCGGAACCGATCCGCGGCTACACCGCGCTCTACATCGGCGGGATGGGCAGCCGGGAGAAGAACTTCTACAACAACCTGGCCGTCCGGATGGGGTACGCCGACGAGGCCAAGGAGATCCAGGACCTGTACCTGGCCAAGAAGCACCGCGAGGCGATGGCCGCCGTACCGCTCGGCTTCATCGACTCCATCTCGCTGCTCGGCGGCAAGGAGCGGATCGCCGAGAAGCTCACGGCGTACTCCGAAGCCGGTACGACGACAGTCGCCCTGACCCCCTTCGAGCCGACCGTCGAGCAGCGGATCGCCACGCTGCGGACGGTCGCCGAGGCACTCGACCTCGCCGGGATCGGTGACTGAGCACCGATGACGATCTGGGACGCCATCATCCTCGGCATTGTCGAGGGCCTGACCGAATTCCTGCCCGTCTCCAGCACGGGCCACCTGACCATCGCGTCGAAGCTGCTCGGCATGAAGATCGACGACCCGGCCGTCACCGCGTTCACCGCGGTGATCCAGTTCGGCGCGATCGCGGCCGTCGTGCTCTACATGTGGAAGGACATCAGCCGGTACGCCGTCGCCTGGTTCCGCGGGCTGCGCCACCCCGAGCACCGGGGCGAGTTCGACCACCGGATGGGCTGGTTCGTGATCGTCGGCTCGCTGCCGATCTGCATCATCGGCTTCCTGGCGAAGGACATCATCTCCGGCCCGCTGCGCAGCATGTGGTGGGTCGCGGGCTCGCTGATCGTCTGGTCGTTCTTCATGGTCGCGGCCGAGAGGCTGGGCAGCAAAGCCCGGCCGCTCACCCGGATCACGCTGATCGACGCGGTCGTGATGGGCCTGATCCAGTGCCTGGCGCTGATCCCGGGTGTGTCCCGCTCCGGCGCGACCATCACGGCCGGTCTGTTCCGCGGCCTCGACCGGGTCGCCTCGACCCGGATGGCATTCCTGCTCGGTATCCCGGCGCTGGTCGGCGCGGCGGTCTTCGAGCTGAAGGATGCGCTCGGCGGCGACATCGGCCCGGTACCACTGCTGGTCGGCACGATCGTCAGCTTCATCGTCGGCTACGCCTCGGTCGCCTGGCTGATCCGCTTCGTCGCCAAGCACTCGACGTCGATCTTCGCCTTCTACCGGGTGCTGCTCGGCATCGTCATCCTGATCCTGCTGGCCACCAGCACCATCACGGCGACCTGACGGAAGTACCGCCTGTACTACGAAGTGCGGGCGGTACTACGAAGGGCCGAGCCAGCCGGCCTTGCGGAAGCCGGCGTACATCGTGGTGCAGGTGACGAGCATCAGTGTGACGACGGCGTAGTAGCCGTAGTGCCAGGTCAGTTCGGGCATGTTGTGGAAGTTCATGCCGTAGATGCCGGCGATCATCGTGGGGGCCGCTGCGATCGCCACCCAGGCAGAGATGCGGCGCATGTCGTCGTTCTGCTGGACCGAGACGCGGGCCAGGTGTGCGTTGAGGGCCGAGGTGAGCAGCGTGTCGAGCGCGTCGGTCTGGTCGGAGACCCGGATCACGTGGTCGGCGACGTCGCGGAAGAACGGCGCGGCCTCGTGGCTGATCCCCGGTACGGAGCCGTGCGCGAACGCCTCGATCGGCTCCCGCAGCGGGATGATCGCGCGGCGCATCTCCAGCACCTCGCGCTTGAGGGTGTAGATCCGTTCCGCGTCGCTGGTGCGCTCGGGGGAGAACACCGAGGTCTCCACCTCGTCGACATCGACCTCGACGGCCTCGGCGACCGTCTCGAAGCCGTCCACGATGGAGTCGCAGATCGCCCAGAGCACCGCGGCCGGGCCGTGGCCGAGTACGGAGGCACGGTCCTCGAGGTCCTGGCGGGCGGTGGTCAAGGGCGCGCCTTCGCCGTGCCGGACGGTCACGACGTACCGGCGGCCGACGAAGATGCTGACCTGGCCGGTCTCGACGGCGTCCTCCTCGTCGACGTACCAAAGTGTGCGGAGGACCATCACGAAGGAGTCGTCGTAGCGATCGACCTTGGGCCGCTGATGGGGTTCGAGGGCGTCCTCGACGGCGAGCGGATGGAGGTCGAACAGCGCCTGGACGCGGGCCAGCTCGGCCTCGGTCGGCTCGTAAAGGCCGACCCAGCCGAACGCCTCTTGGTCGTGGCCGATGGTCCGCGCCACCGTCTCGGGGTCCTTCGGCAGGTCGTGCCGTTGACCCTCCGAATAGACCCCGCAATCCACGATCACGGACACATCATGGCATCGGTGACTTGCCCGACCGGATAACGTGCGGTCTATGCCCACGGTGATTCTGGTCCGGCACGGACGCAGCAGTGCCAATACTTCCGGCGTACTGGCCGGGCGGACGCCAGGGGTGAAGCTCGACGAGACCGGTGTCCAGCAGGCGGCCGCGGTGGCGGAGCGGCTGGCCGGCCTTCCGCTGGCCGCGATCGTGACCTCACCTCTGGACCGCTGCAAGCAGACCGCGGCGGCGATCGCCAAGCACCACCCGGAGTTGCGTCCGGCAACGGACCGGCGGCTGACCGAGTGCGGGTACGGCGACTGGACCGGAGAGAAGATCGCCACGCTGGCCAAGGACCCGCTGTGGGCCGTCGTCCAGCAGCATCCGTCGGGCGTCACGTTCCCGAACGGCGAGTCGATGCGCGGGATGCAGCAGCGCGCGGTGGACGCGATCCGCGCGCACGACGCGGCGATCGCGGCATCGCACGGGGACAACGCGGTCTGGGTGGCCGTGTCGCACGGCGACGTGATCAAGGCGATCGTGTCCGATGCCCTCGGCCAGCATCTGGACAGCTTCCAGCGGATCGTCGTCGACACCGCCTCGACCACGATCATCACCTACACCAAGACCCGCCCGTTCCTGATCCGGCTGAACGACTCGGGAAGCGAGCTGGCATCGCTGATCCCGAAGCCTCCGGCCAAGGCGAAGGGACGCGCCAAGAAGTCCGCAGTGCAGTCCTCCGACGCCGTAGTCGGTGGACGGTAATAGGGTCTAGAGCATGGCGCGCGTAGTGCATTCGTATGACGATCCGGACCGGTTCGTCGCCGGCACCGTCGGTGAACCCGGTGCCCGGACCTTTTTCCTGCAGGCCAGGGCGGGTAACCGGCTGACCTCGGTGGCCTGTGAGAAGGAACAGGTGATGGCGCTCGCGGAGCGGCTGGACGTGATGCTGGACGAGGTCGCGCGGCGGTTCGACCGCGAGCCGGCCGGCCAGACCACGGTCGACGACACCGATCCGCTGGAGCAGCCGATCGAGGAGGAGTTCCGGGCCGGCACCATGACGCTGGCCTGGGAGGCCGACGCCGAGAAGGTGGTGATCGAGGTCTTCGCGGTAGTCGTCGCCGAGCAGGCCGAGGTGGAGGAGCCCGACCCGGTCGCGGCAGCGCTGGAGTCCGACGATGCCGAGGTGTTCATCGTCCGGATCAGCGAGGAGCAGGCCCGGGCGTTCGCCCGCCGGGCCGTCGCGCTGGTCGCGTCCGGCCGGCCGAGCTGCCCGTTCTGCGGCCGCCCGATCGACCCGGAGGGGCACATCTGCCCGCGCGCCAACGGCTACCGCAGGCACGTCCGCGAATGATCGACCCGGACCTGCTCGCACGTGGCGAGCTGGATCTGCTCGGCCGCCTGGTGGCCGCGTCCAACGGAACCTTTCAAGGCACGGTGAGCCTCGACGGCGAGTCGGCGACGGTCGTCTACAAACCCGTCGAGGGTGAGCGGCCGCTGTGGGACTTCCCGGACGGGACGCTGGCGGAGCGGGAGTACGCCGCCTACGTCGTCTCCGAGGCGCTCGGCTGGCATGTCGTACCGCCGACGCTGCTCCGCGACGGGCCGCTCGGTGTCGGCATGGTGCAGTTGTGGATCGACGAGATCGAGTTGCCGCCGGGCAAGACCGAGCTGGTCGACATCGTCCCGCAGGGCCGGGTGCCGAAGGGCTGGGTCGGCGTACTCGACGCACTCGACGGCCGGCACAAGCCGGTGACGCTGGTGCACGCGGACAACCTTTCGTTGCAGCGGATGGCGGTGTTCGATGCCGTCGTCAACAATGCGGATCGCAAGGGCGGGCACGTGCTCAACCCGGGCGACGGACGCGTGTTCGGCGTCGACCATGGCGTCACCTTCAACGCCGACGACAAGCTGCGTACGGTGCTCTGGGGCTGGGCCGGTACGCCGGTACCGCCAGAACTACTCGACGACGTCCGCAAACTCGCCGACGGCCTGGCCGGTGAAGTCGGTGCGGAGCTCGCCGACCTGATCACCCCGGTCGAATTGGCGGTCACCCGCGAGCGCTGCGCCGCGCTGTTGAAGGCAGGCAATTTCCCACAGCCGAGCGACGACTGGCCAGCCATTCCCTGGCCGGCCTTCTAACTGGCTTGGCTAGACGGTCGCCGGCTGGCTGAGGTTGCTCGGGCTGATGCCTCGTTCGCGTTTGAAGGCAGCGCTGAAGCTGAACGCGTCGGCGTACCCGATGCGCCGGGCGACCGCGCCGACCGATGCGCCCGGCTCGGCAAGCAGGTCGGCGGCGAGCGTCATCCGCAGGTCGGTCAGGTATCCGAGCGGGCTTTCACCGGTGAGGTCGTTGGGTTGTGGGTATGACGATTCTGGTGTTGGCGGCGACGGGGAAGACCGGGCGGCGGCTGGTTCCGCAATTACGGGCCGAGGGCAACGAAGTTCGGGCGGCGTCGCGGTCGGGGGAGGTGCGGTTCGACTGGGCTGAGCCTGCGTCGTGGGAGGCGGTGCTGGCCGGCGTACGGGCGGTGTATCTGGTGGCGCCGGACGATCCGGCGCCGATCGAGGAGTTCGTGGCGCAGGGCGTGGGGGCGGGGGTGGAGCGGTTGGTCGTGTTGTCGGGGCGGAGGCTCGACCAGGCTGGAGGTGCCTTCGGGCACGCGATGTTGACGGCTGAGCAGGTGGTGATGGCGTCCGGGGCGGACTGGACGGTCGTGCGGGCGAACAACTTCAACCAGAACTTCGACGAGTACACCTGGCGCGAGCCGTTGCTGGCCGGGCGGCTGTCGTTGCCGATCGGTGCAGTGGGGGAGCCGTTCATCGACGTCCAGGACGTGGCCGAGGTGGCGGCGCTGGCGTTGACCGGGGTCGGGCATGCGGGGCAGGTGTATGAGCTGTCGGGGCCGGATTCGATCACGTTCGCCGAGGCCGTTCGGGTGATGTCCGAGGCGAGTGGGCGGGCGATGGAGTACGTCGAGGTGACGGGTCCAGAGTACGAGGCGGGGCTGGTCGGCGAGGGATACCCGGTCGAGGTCGCGGCGGAGTTGGGTGGGCTGTTCGAAGTGATGCGGTCGGGGCTGATCACCGAACCCACCGACACCGTCGCGAAGCTGCTCGGGCGGCCGGCGATCGCCTTCCGGGAGTACGCCGCGAGGGCCTGGCGGACCCACTAGCGCAAAACCGCCGGGATCGCGCGGCGGATCGGGGAGTGAGCCAGGTCGTGGCGCGAATTCGCTGACTGGATAGGCTCGCTCCCATGCAGGCGTGGACAGAACCAGAAATCCCGGTCGTACCCGGGCCGGCGCGGCGTCTTCGCCTCTACGACACCGCTTCCGCGGGTCCGGTGGAGGTGCCGCCGGGGCCCGATGGCGCGGCGCGCATTTACGTCTGTGGCATCACGCCGTACGACGCGACGCACATGGGGCATGCTGCGACGTACGTCACATTCGACCTGATCAACCGCCTCTGGCGCGATGCCGGGTACGCCGTGCACTACACCCAGAACATCACCGACGTGGACGACCCGCTGCTCGAGCGCGCGACCGCGACCGGCGTCGACTGGACCGATCTCGCGCAGTCCGAGATCCAGTTGTTCCGCGACGACATGACCGCGCTGCGGGTGATCCCGCCGCAGAACTACATCGGCGTGGTCGAGTCGATCGACCTGGTGGTCGGCGCGATCGAGGACCTGCAACGAGCAGGCGCGGTCTACTCGGTCGACGACGACCTGTACTTCGCAGTGAAGGCCGACCCGACATTCGGTGGAGTGTCGGGGTACGACGTCGAGAAGATGCGGGCACTGTTCGCCGAACGTGGCGGCGACCCGGATCGCGAGGGCAAGCGTGACCCGCTGGACAGCCTGCTGTGGCGGGCCGAACGGCCGGGGGAGCCGGCCTGGGACTCGCCGTTTGGGCGCGGCCGGCCGGGGTGGCATGTCGAGTGCTCGGCGATCGCGTTGGAGCACCTCGGGATGACGTTCGACGTCCAGGGTGGCGGGAGCGACCTGATCTTCCCGCACCACGAGATGTCGGCGAGCGGCGCGCAGGTGGCGACGGGGGAGCACCCGTTCGCGCGGGCCTACGTGCACCAGGCGATGGTCGGCCTGGACGGCGAGAAGATGTCGAAGTCCAAGGGCAACCTGGTCCTGGTCTCGAAGGAACGCCAGGCCGGTACCGACCCGATGGCGATCCGCTTGGCCCTGCTGGCCCACCACTACCGCACCGACTGGTTCTGGACGACTCCCGACCTGCTCGCCGCCCAGGAACGCCTGGACATCTGGCGCGGCGCGATCGGCCGCGGCACCGGCCCCGACGGTGCGGCTGCTGTCGATGCTCTGCGCGCTGCCCTCACCAACGACCTCGACACGGCTGCAGCACTGGCCGCTGTCGACCAGTGGGCCGAGAGCAACGGCGACGACACTGAAGCGCCGGCGCTGGTTGCTCAGGCTGTCGATGCTCTGCTGGGCGTCAAGCTCTAGCAGGCACCGCCGACTGGCTCGGCTGTGCGCGAGGTCAGCCGGTACCGGCCGGGTGGGGTCGAGCGGGCGCGGCTGAACGCGCGGCTGAAGGCGTAGACGGACATGTAGCCGACTGCGCGGGCGATCGTCTCGAGGGTGTCGTCGGAGTCGCGGAGGCGGCGGGCGGCGAGGTCCATGCGCCAGTTGGTCAAGTACGCGCCCGGGCTCTCGCCGGTGCCGGCGAGGAAGCGGCGCGACAGGGTGGCTCGTGAGACGGCCAGCTCGGTGGCGAGGCTGGCCGTCGTCCATGGGCGGGCCGGATCGCCGTGGAGCTTGGTGAGTGCCGCGCTGAGCAACGGGTCGTCCAGCACGCCGAGCCAAGACTTCCTGGCCTCCTCGGGGTGGTGCGCGAGCCAGACGCGGATCAGCTGGACGAGCAGGATGTCGACCAGCCGGTCGAGCACGATCGCCGCACCGAGCTGCGGATACGCGACCTCCCGGCCGATCAGCCGGACGGTGTCGTCGAGGCAACTGCCGCTGCTGTCGGCTGGTAGGTGCACGACCTCAGGCAACGACCCGAGCACCTGGGTGGAGATCGCCGGATCGTTCTCGTAGCTGGCGCTGGTCACGTGGGTGCGGACCTCGCCGGTACCGAAGCGCAGGACGTCTCCGGTCTCCCGCGCCCGCTCGGCGACCAGGTGGTCGCAGCCGGGTGCGAGCGCGCCCGGATCGCTACTCAGTACGTGGCCGGCGCCGTTGCGGAGCAGTACGACGTCGCCGGGCATCAGCTCCAGCGGCTCGCGGCCGCGGACGTTGAGCCAGGCGGTTCCCGCGGTGACGGCGTAGATGACGGCACGCTCGACGGGTTGCCACGCGACTGCCCAGGGCTCGGCGCCCTCGATCCGGGCGCCGAGGGTTCCGCGGACGCCGCTCACAGCTAGGGCATCGGCCAGCAAGTCCATGGCTTTGAGGCTACGCGATGCGACAAACAGCTATTGATCTGCCGCATTTGGGCATCGGTTGACTCGGGGGCTGATCCATACGGTGGAGTTATGAAAATCGCTGGAAGCACTGCACTTGTCACTGGAGCCAACCGGGGGATCGGCCGGCATTTCGCGGCGGCGTTGCTGGAGCGGGGTGCTCGCAAGGTCTATGCGACTGCTCGTAACCCGGAGCAGATCGACCTGCCGGGGGTGGAGACGCTGCGGCTCGACATCACCGATCCGGAGGCTGTTGCCGCGGCGGCCGCCGTCGCGGGGGACGTGGACCTGTTGATCAACAACGCGGGGATCACGACCATGAACGATCTGGTCCGTGGCGACCTGGGAGAGATCAGGCGGGAGCTGGACACGCACTTCTACGGGACGTTGTCGATGATCCGGGCCTTCGCGCCGATCCTCGGGGCCAACGGCGGTGGCGGCATCTTGAACGTGTTGTCGGCGCTGTCGTGGGCCACGTCACCCGGAGCCGGTGCCTACGCCGCGGCCAAGTCGGCTGAATGGAGCCTGACCAACGGCGCGCGGCTGGAGCTCGCCGACCAGGGCACGCTGGTGACCGGGCTGCTGCTGGCCGCCACCGACACCGACATGATGGCCGGCTGGGACATCCCCAAGAACGACCCTGCCGATGTCGTCCGGCAGGCGCTCGACGGCCTGGAAGCCGACCAGACCGAGGTCCTGGCCGACGACGACACCAGGCGAGCCAAAGCATTGCTGGCCGGCTGAGCGCCAGAAGCGGCGACCTTGGACATGAAGCGGCGACCTTGGACATGAAATAACTTGTTCAAGGTCGCCCGAAGGTGTTCAAGCCCACCAGATCGGTGGGCAGTGGTCAGCCGGTGACCGGGTGGTGGGTCTTGACCGGGGTGGGGACCGGGGCTGCGGGGGCCGGGGCCTCGCGCGGCGGGACGGGCTGAGTCTTGGTGGGGGTCGGCTTCGGGGTCGGCTTGGCTGCGGGCTTGGCGCAGGTGGCCGAGGCGAGGCGGATGACCTCGGCGCCACCGCCGAGGTTGATGGTGAGGCCGGTGATCGTGAACGAGCCGTCCGAGTGCTTGGACTGCTCGTTGACGGTGATCGTCGCCAGGGGAGCAGCGGGGATCGAGGCGCTCTGCTTCACAGTCGGTACTGCGATGCGTTGGCCGAGCAGGGTCAGCGCGCCGATGTCGACGCCGCCCGTGTCCCCGGAGCACCACACGTTGACGCCCTCGATGCCGAGTAGCGAACTCGGCGGGGTGAGCAGCAGCTTGCACAGGTCAGGCAGGTTCTTGACCGGCAGGTCGATCGTGCTCAGGTCCGGCAGCGGGATGCCCAGGTCGGGCAGCGGCAGCTTCGGGATCGGCAGGTCGTCGGCACCCGTGGCGGGCAGCGTGTCGCAGCTCTTCTTCAGGTCCGGCGGCAGCTTGATCTGGCTGAGGATGTCCGGCCCGACGGTGATGTCGAACAGCTCGACCGACGCGGCGTCGTTCCCGGCCGTCGCGGTGCCGGCCCGCACGGAGATCAGCGGGTTCTTCGGCAGCTCAAGCGCGGAGGTGGTGTGCCGCTTGCCGTCCAGCGACTCGGCGTACGGAGTACGGGCCACTGGGACCTGTCCCTCGGCGCTGATCGCGTACGCGGATGAGGGCCGCGCGGCCGCGTTGCCCACCGGAGCACTCGCGACCAGCGTGAACGCCACGACCCCGGTCACGGCGGCGAACGTCGTGATGGTCGGTACCAACTGTCGTCGCATCAGATCCCCACTCTCGAAAAGCCTCTACCAAAAGAAACTGTCATTTGCTGTCGATCAGGACGAGGGTCCCCAACGGGACCTGCTGGAGTTTGGCCAGCGCGACCTTTGGCACCCGCACGCAGCCGGCGCTGATCGCGGCGCCGAAGACGTCTGGTCTAGGCCAGCCGTGGATCGCGACGGTACCAGGACCGCCACCGAACGTGTCCAAGGTGGGACTGTGCGCACCCAACGGCAGCACGATCGGCGACGCCGAGCGCTTGTTGTCGATGATGGAACCGAGCAGGAACGTCCGGCCGGGCGGTGTCGGCGTCTTCTTCGCGCCGACGCCGGCCCGCCAGGTGCCGAGGCTCTTGCCCTGCTCGAACAGCTCGATCGTCCGCGATCCGGTGTGCACGCGGATCAGGTACGACGAGGAAGCGCGATCGAGTCCGTCGTCGCGGATCCAGCCGGTCGAGCGGTTCGGCTTCGACGGCAGAAGCACCCGCAACCAGCCGTCCGACTCCTCGACGACGGGCAGCCAGGTCGGGCCGAACTGGGTCGGTCCGATCTTGGCGAAGGCGTCGGCGTCGGGCGCGGAGTACAGGGCGGTCTGTCCGCGGGGGTGGACGACGAGGCCGTCCGTCAGCGCGAACGGATCCGGGTCGAGCGGTGCGGTGGGGATCGTCATCTGCGTGGACGAGCCGGTCAGCGTGGTCAGGTCGACCGCGGCCTCGGCGTGCTTGCGGTTGCCGAGGATCCCGACGACCGCGACGGCGCCGAGGACCAGGAGCACGGCCAGTGCCCCGATCGACCCGCCACCGCGCTCGTCGGCGCGTACCTTCCGCATGCACAGCTCCCCGTCGTCCCCAGCGTCCCGGTCGACAATAGAACGCTTGAAGCGAAGAGGCTACTCCTCAGTACACCTTTTCTACTCCGGACGGTCAGTGTTGCGTCGCCGCAAGTAGCGCTCGAACTCCGCGGCGATCGCGTCGCCGGTGGCCTCGGGCAGGTCGGTCGTGTCGCGCTGCTCTTCCAGCGACGCGACGTACTCCGCGACCTCCGGGTCCTCCTCGCTCAGCTCGTCGGCGCCACGCTGCCAGGCCCGGGCCAGCTCGGGCAGATCGCCCTCGGGGATCGGCAGGTCCAGCAACGCCTCGACCTTGCTGAGCAGCGCCAGCGATGCCTTCGGGCACGGCGTGCCCGCGATGTAGTGCGGGATCGCCGACCAGATCGACACGGCCGGTACGCCGAGAGTCGTGCACAGGTCGGCGAAGACCCCGGTGATACCGGTCGGGCCCTCGTAGCTCGACGGCTCGAGGCTCCACGACGCGGTTAGCTCCGGGTCAGACGACGATGCGGTGACCGGGATCGGCCGGGTGTGCGGCGAGTCGGCGAGCAGGGCGCCGAGCACGACGACGAGCTGCGTGTTCGACTCGTCGACGACCTCGAGCAGCTCCCGGCAGAACCCGCGCCAGCGCATGTTCGGCTCGACGCCGCGGATCAGGATCACGTCGCGGCCGGTGTCGTCCGGACGCGCCAGATAGATCCGGGTGGTCGGCCAGGTGAGCCGCCGGACCCCCTCGTCGTCGAACTCGACCTCGGGCCGTTTCACCTGGAAGTCGTAGTAGTCCTCGGGGTCGATCGCGAGGACGAGCTCGGCGTCCCACTCCTCGATCAGGTGATCGACCGCTCCGGTGGCCGCCTCGGCCGCGTCGTTCCAGCCTTCGAACGCGGCGATCACGACCGGATCCCTAAGGTTCGCGAGATCTGCCACTCGCCATCCCCTGTCCTAGTCGTCTGTTGTGCCCCGAAGTTGCGCACTGTCGGACTGCCCAGCCTACTTCCATCGCCCACCCGGCGGCGGTCGTTTCGCAGCCAGCGGAAGGTGTCGCCCTGGCCTTACATAGGATCGGACCATGACGCTCCAAGCGGTGCTCTGGGACATGGACGGCACGTTGGTGGATTCGGAGCCGGTCTGGGTGCGGGTGCAGATCTCGGTGCTCGCCGAACTCGGAACGACCTGGACCGCCGAGGACGCGCTGACGCTGGTCGGCAGCGACCTCGGTGATGCGCTCAAGGTCTGGATGGCGCGGTTGCCCGAGGGGCTGATCGAGCCGGACGAACTCGCCGGCCGGATCTACGGCGAGGTGATCCGCACGCTGAAGGAAGAGGTCGACCTGCGCCCCGGCGCGCTGGAGCTGCTGACCGGGCTGAAGACGGCCGGGATTCCGTGCGCGCTGGTCTCGGCGTCGTACCGGACGATGATCGACGCCGTACTGTCCCACCTGCCGCCGGATCTGTTCGACGTGGTGGTGGCCGGCGACGAGGTGACCAACGGCAAGCCGCATCCCGAGCCGTACCTGACCGCGATGGCCGAGCTCGGCGTCGAACCGGCCGATTGCATCGTAATCGAGGACTCCCCGGGCGGCACTCAAGCCGGTACTGAGGCAGGAGCGTTCGTGGTCGCCGTACCGCAGTGGGTGACGATCCCGCCGGCCCCTCGCCGACTCGTACTGGAGTCACTTGAGTCACTCAGCCCGGATGCGCTGCGCGACTTGCTCCGCTGAGGGGCTACCTTCTTTGGGTGCCTATGGGGGTGTTCTGGGGGAGTGGGATGGTGACTGTGATGAAGCGCCGAGCCGTGTGGCTCGCGGCCGCCGGCGTGCTGGCGGGTTCGCTCGCTGCCTGCGGCAAGCCGAACGCGGATCACCCCGGCCAGGGTGATCCGGCGCCGAAGGAAATGGTCATCAAGGTCGCGACCACCGACTCGGTCAGCTCGCTCGACCCGGCCGGACCGTACGACATCGGCTCCCGCACCTTGCAGGCCAACCTGTACCAGACCCTGCTCACCATCCTGCCGGGCAAGCCGTCGCCGGTACCGGACGCCGCCGACTGCCAGTACGACGCGCCGACGACGTACACGTGCAGCCTGAAGGACGGCCTGACCTTCCCGAACGGGCATGAGCTCGAGTCGTCGGACGTGAAGTTCAGCTTCGACCGGATGCTGCGGCTGAAGACGCCCGGCGGAGCGGCCCCACTGTTCAGCTCGGTGGCCTCGGTCAGTACGCCGGACCGGCTCACCGCCGTGTTCACGCTGAAGAAGCCCGATGCCCGGCTGCCCTATCTACTGACCACCACCGCCGCGTCGATCGTCGACGAGCAGTTCTATCCGGCGAGCAAGCTGCTCAGTGACAACGCGATGGGCAGCGGCCCGTACCAGCTGAAGTCGTACAAGGCGGGCTCCGAGGCGGTGCTCGGCAAGTTCAAGGGGTACCGCGGACCGCGGGCGGCCCAGAACGACACCGTCGAGGTCAGCCTGCTGACGACGGCGGCAGCCCTGGCGCAGGCGTTGACGAGCGGCAAGGCCGACTACGGGGTGCACGGGTTGGGGCCGGCGACGTTGGACAGATTGCGCGCCGATGGAAAGCTGCAGGTCGTCGACGCGGGGTCGGCCGAGATCCGGTTCTTCGCCTTCCATATGGCCTCGCTCGTCTCGCGCAAGCCGGCAGTACGCCGGGCGGTGGCTCAGCTGATCGATCGGCCGGCCATCGCGAAGAAGGCGTACGGCGATCACGTCTCCCCGCTGTACTCGGTGGTGCCGCCCGGGTTCGCCGGGCAGGTGGACGCGTTCAGGACGCAGTACAAGGACCCGAACAAGACGGCGGCCGCCGCGATCCTGCGTGAGGCGGGCATCACGGCGCCGGTGACGCTGACGGTCGGGTGGACGCCGGTCCAGTACGGCGCGGGTGCCAAGGCCGAAGTACTGGAGTTGAAGCGGCAGTTGGAGGCGTCGGGGCTGTTCAAGGTCGTGCTGAAGAGCGCCGACTGGCCGAAGTACCAGCAATTGGCCCGGTCCGGCGCGTACGACCTCTACCAGGCCGGGCTGATCCCGGACTACCTGGACAGCGGTGACTACCTGCAGCCGTTCGTCCGCGACGGTGGTCTGTTTCAGAACGGCTATCGCAACTCCGCCGCGAACAAGCTGATGGACCAGCAGATCGCCGAGCAGAACCAGATCGAACGCGAAGCGTTACTGACCGATCTGCAGAACCTGCTGGCTCAGGAAGCGCCCGTCATCCCGGTCTGGCAGGGCCGGCTGACGGTGGTCGCGGGGCCTGCGATCGAGAACGTCGGCAGGACCCTGGATCCGCTGTCTTTCGTGTACTTCTCGCCGTTGCGGAAGTAGTTCCGTACTGGCCCGTCGGTGCCAGTGACAGCGCGTCGCCAGCGACCCTCTGTGGGTGCATGCTGTACTGCGAGTTGTCCCACGATACGGGACGATTTCCTGCTCATCACGATCGGGCAACGCAGCACTTTCGGCGTTTGACTCCGGGCAGTAATCGCGGCAGGTTAAGGCGGCAGCCATACCGGCGTTTCTCTTTGCTGGCCGGTCCGACGACATGAGGCAGGGGTACCCATCGCGTGAGCACACCACTCGAGGTCGAGCCGGGATCTTCGGCGGCTCAGCCCGAAGCCGTTCTCGAGGGTGTCCGCAAGATCGAGGGCCGGTCGCTGTGGCAGATCTCGTGGATCCGGCTGAAGCGGGACAAGATCGCCATCGCCGGTGGCGTCTTCGTGGTGTTCCTGATCCTGGTGGCGATCTTCGCGCCGCTGATCTGCAAGCTCGTCGGCGTCACCCCGAACGACTTCCACCAGGACCTGGTGGACCCGTCGCTGCAGACCCCGATCGGCAAGCTCGGCGGCGTCAGCGGCGCGCACCCGTTCGGGGTCGAGCCGGTGAACGGCCGCGACATCTTCGCCCGGATCGTCTACGGCGCCCGGATCTCGCTGCTGATCGCGTTCCTGGCCACCTTGCTGTCGGTGGTGATCGGCGTCGCGCTGGGCATCATCGCCGGCTACTTCGGTGGCTGGATCGACACCCTGATCAGCCGGCTGATGGACATCTTCCTGGCCTTCCCGCTGGTGCTGTTCGCACTGGCGCTGGTCGGCGCCGTCCCGGACTCGATCCTCGGCCTGCAGGGCGACGCCCTCCGGGTCGCGCTGATCGTCTTCATCATCGGTTTCTTCAGCTGGCCCTACATCGGCCGGATCATCCGCGGTCAGACGCTGTCGCTGCGCGAACGTGAGTTCGTCGACGCGGCCCGCAGCCTGGGCGCCCGCCGGCCGTACATCCTGTTCACCGAACTGCTGCCGAACCTGATCGCGCCGATCCTGGTCTACGCGACGCTGCTGATCCCGACCAACGTGCTCTTCGAGGCCGGCCTGTCGTACCTCGGCGTGGGTGTCCGCCCGCCGACGGCCAGCTGGGGCGACATGCTGTCGATCGCGGCGAACTGGTACCAGGTCGACCCGATGTACATGGTGCCGCCCGGTCTGTCGATCTTCATCACGGTGCTCGCCTTCAACCTGTTCGGCGACGGCTTGCGTGACGCGCTGGACCCGCGCTCGCGATAAGTACTTCTCTCCAACCAGGGAGCCTGGGCTCTCACGAAAAAAGGGGTGCAAGAAAAGATGAGATGGAATCGCATGAAGACGGCGACCGTCGTCAGTGCGGCCGTCGCCTTGAGCCTGGTGGCGGCATGTGGGGGCCCCAAGGCGACCCCTGGCGGGTCGAGCAGCAATGGGGGCGCGGCCACGCCGGAGGCCAACGCGGCGGTCGGCAAGATCTTTAACCCGTCCGACAAAAAGGGTGGCACCCTGCGGATGGCCATCACCGAGAACTGGGACTCCACCGACCCGGGTGACACCTACTACGGTCTGTCCTGGAACCTGGCGCGCAACTACGTCCGGCCGCTGATGATGTTCAAGTCGGCTCCGGGCGCCGAGGGCGCCAAGCCGGTTCCGGACCTGGCCGAGGCCCCGGGTGTGCCGAGCGACGGCGCCAAGACCTGGACCTACAAGATCCGCAAGGGCGTCAAGTTCGAGGACGGCACCGAGGTCACCTCGAAGGACGTCAAGTACGGCGTCGCGCGGTCGCTCGACAAGGCGACGCTGCCGAACGGCCCGACGTACTTCAACGACTTCCTGCTGGACGTGCCGAAGGACTACAGCGTCTACAAGGACAAGACGCTGGCCGGGGTCGCCAAGGCGATCGAGACGCCGGACGCCAACACCATCGTCTTCCACCTGAACAAGCCGTTCGCCAGCTTCGACTACTTCGCGCAGCTGCCGTCGACGGCGCCGGTGCCGCAGGCGAAGGACACGGGTGCGAAGTACAAGGAGCACCCGATCGCGACCGGCCCGTACAAGTTCGAGACGTACGACTCGAACAAGGGCTTCTCGCTGGTCCGCAACACGTCCTACGACGCGGCCACCGACCCCGACTCGGGCCGCAAGGCGCTGCCGGACAAGATCACCGTCGCCTTCAACGTCAACGGCACCGACATCGACAACCGGCTGATCGCCGGTGACCTCGACGTCGACATCGCCGGTACCGGCGTCCAGCCGGAGACCCAGGCGAAGGTGCTGGCCGACCCGAAGCTGAAGGCGCACACCGACAACGTGGCGGCGTCGCGACTCAACTTCACCGTGCTGAACACCCAGGTCCCGCCGCTGGACAACGTGCACTGCCGCAAGGCGATCCTGTACGCGGCCGACCACGAGGGCTACCAGCGCGCCTACGGCGGCCCGATCGGTGGCGACATCGCCACCAACATGATGCCGCCGCTGGTCACCGGTGCGCAGAAGTTCGACGACTACGGCTTCGAGACCGACAAGAACGGCAACGTCGACAAGGCCAAGGACGAGCTGAAGCAGTGCGGTCAGCCGAACGGCTTCCCGATGAACATCTCCTACCGGGCCGACCGGGCCAAGGAGAAGGCGGTCGCCGAGACCCTGCAGCAGTCGCTGAAGAAGGCCGGCATCATCCTGACCACCAAGCCCTACCCGACCGGTGACTACCTGAAGCTGTACGCCGGCAAGCCGGACTTCGCGAAGGCCAACAAGCTCGGCATGATCATCTACAGCTGGGGTGCTGACTGGGGCGACGGCTTCGGCTTCCTGAGCCAGATCGTCGACAGCCGGACCATCCGCGCCACCGGTGGTAACAGCAACCTGGGCGTCCGGATCCCCGAGGTCGACGCGATGATCGACAAGGCGCTGACGACCACCGACGAGGCCGCCCGTAACGCGATCTGGGTCGATGTCGACAAGAAGGTCATGTCAGAGGCCAACGTCCTGCCGGGCACCTGGGCCAAGGGCCTGCTCTACCGTCCCGACACCCTGGCCAACGTGTTCTCCAACGACGGTCAGAACATGTACGACTACGCCGGCATCGGGCTTGCCCAGAAGTAGTCGTCGGTTGCCCTGAACAACCATCATTCGCCAGTAGAGGTAGGTGAAGGCTTAGGTGGCCGGTGATCAGCGATGATCATCGGCCACCACGCCGAGCACGGTGTTCGCATATCTGGTCCGCCGGTTGATCGGAGCAGTAGTCCTGCTCTTCATCGTCACGGCCGTCACGTTCTCGATCTTCTTCCTGGTCCCCAAGCTCGGTGGCGCGTCCGCCGACGACCTGGCCTCGCGCTATGTCGGTAAGAGCGCGGGGGCCGAGCAGATCCACCAGACGGCGGTGCGGCTCGGCTTCACCGACCCCTTGTACGTGCAGTACGGCCGCTTCGTGAAGGGCCTCGTCGCCGGGCAGGACTACAACTACGGTCCTGCCGTGGAGCACTGCCCGGCGCCGTGCTTCGGCTACTCGTTCCTGACCCAG
Source organism: Kribbella sp. NBC_00382 (assembly GCF_036067295.1). Classification (NCBI taxonomy): domain Bacteria; kingdom Bacillati; phylum Actinomycetota; class Actinomycetes; order Propionibacteriales; family Kribbellaceae; genus Kribbella; species Kribbella sp. NBC_00382. Next base: position 6,972,385 of record NZ_CP107954.1, on the reverse strand, counting down.
ACCCCGGTCTGGCCGGACCTGGTGGCGCGAATACCAGTAACTGCCTCGCTGGCGGGTGGTGCGGCGTTCATCTGGCTCATCACCGGTGTCGGCACTGGCATCGTGTCGGCCCTGAGACGAGGCTCGGTGCTCGACCGGTCGCTGATGTCGGTCGCGCTGGCCGGCGTCTCGCTGCCGATCTTCTTCACCGGCCTGCTGTCGCTGTCGATCTTCAGTTACGGGCTCGGCTGGACGGTTCAGGGCGGTACCAACCCACTGGATGAAACAAACCCGGTCTGGTGGGCGTACGACCTGATCCTGCCCTGGGTCACGCTGGCCTTCCTGTACGCCGCGGCCTACGCCCGGCTGACCCGGGCCGGCATGCTCGAAACCATGAACGAGGACTTCGTCCGGACCGCGCGGGCGAAGGGCCTGACCGAGCGGGACGTCGTCATCAAGCACGGCCTGCGCTCCGCCCTGACCCCGATCCTGACCATCTTCGGTCTCGACCTGGGTCTGCTGATGGGCGGCGCGATCCTGACCGAGACCACCTTCTCGCTGCCCGGGATCGGCCAGTACGCCGTGATCGCGCTGCGCGCCAACGACCTGCCGAAGGTCCTCGGGGTGACCCTGGTGGCCGCGGTCTTCATCGTGCTGGCGAACCTGATCGTCGATCTCCTGTACGCCGTCGTCGACCCGAGGGTGCGCATCTCGTGACCGAAGAAATCCAGGACACCCCAGGCAACACCCAGGACACCCCGGCCAAGCGGGCCCCGCGGGGCGAGGCTTTCCTCGACGTGCGCGACCTGAAGGTGCACTTCCCGACCGACGACGGCATGGTCAAGTCCGTCGACGGGATCTCGTTCAAGCTCGAGCGCGGCAAGACGCTCGGCATCGTGGGCGAGTCCGGCTCGGGCAAGAGCGTCACCAGCCTGTCGATCATGGGCCTGCACAAGCGCGGTACCGCGAAAATCACCGGCGAGGTCTTCCTCGACGGCCAGGACCTGATCGCCTCCACCCCGGAAGAGGTCCGGCTGCTCCGCGGCAAGCGGATGGCGATGATCTTCCAGGACCCGCTGTCGGCGATGCACCCGTTCTACACGGTCGGCAAGCAGATCATCGAGGCCTACCGGGTGCACAACAAGGTGACCAAGCAGGTCGCCCGCAAGCACGCGATCGACATGCTCGATCGGGTCGGCATCCCGCAGCCCGACAAGCGCGTGGACGCGTACCCGCATCAGTTCTCCGGCGGTATGCGGCAGCGCGCGATGATCGCGATGGCGCTGTCCTGCGACCCCGACCTGCTGATCGCCGACGAGCCGACCACGGCGCTCGACGTGACCGTGCAGGCGCAGATCCTGGACCTGATCCGGGACCTGCAGCGGGAGTTCAACTCCGCCGTCATCATCATCACCCACGACCTCGGCGTGGTGGCCGAGCTGGCCGACGACATCCAGGTGATGTACGCCGGCCGCGCGATCGAGTACGGCACCGCCGAGGACATCTTCGACCGGCCGCAGCACCCCTACACCTGGGGTCTGCTCGGCTCGATGCCGCGGATCGACCGGGAACGTACTGAGCGGCTGATCCCGATCAAGGGCACCCCGCCCAGCCTGATCAACGTGCCGTCCGGCTGCGCCTTCAACCCGCGCTGCAACTACGCGCACCTGAACGGTGGCGCGAGCGAGACCGAGCGGCCGGAGCTGCTCGACATCGGCGACGGGCACCAGGTGGCCTGCCACCTCACCCCGGAACTGCGCACGCAGGCCTGGGAAACCGACATCAAGCCGAAGCTGTGAACTCACAGGGGACTGACGGAGCAACCGTGACCACGACTGACACCGAGCCGACCCCAGCGACGCCGCCGACCGGCGAGACGCTGCTGTCGGTCACGGGCCTGGTGAAGCACTTCCCGATCCGCAAGGGGCTGCTGCAGCGCCAGACCGGCGCCGTCCAGGCTGTCGACGGCCTGGACTTCACCGTCACCAAGGGCGAGACGTTCTCGCTGGTGGGGGAGTCCGGCTGCGGCAAGACCACCACCGGCCGGCTGCTCACCCGGCTGCTGGAGCCGACCGCGGGCAAGATCGTCTTCGAGGGCGAGGACATCTCGCACCTGTCCGAGGGCAAGATGCGCCCGCTGCGCAAAGACGTCCAGATGATCTTCCAGGACCCGTACGGTTCGCTGAACCCGCGGCACACCGTCGGCAAGATCGTCGGCGCCCCGTTCAAGCTGCAGAACGTGAAGACCGAGGGCGGCACCAAGAAGGCCGTCCAGGAGCTGCTCGAACTCGTCGGCCTGAGCCCCGAGCACTACAACCGCTACCCGCACGAGTTCTCCGGCGGCCAGCGCCAGCGCATCGGCATCGCCCGCACCCTGGCGCTGCGCCCGAAGCTCATCGTCGCCGACGAGCCCGTCTCGGCCCTGGACGTCTCCATCCAGGCGCAGGTGGTCAACCTCCTCGAAGACCTCCAGAACGAGTTCGACCTGACGTACGTGATGATCGCCCACGACCTCTCAGTCGTCCGCCACGTCTCGGACCGGGTAGCAGTCATGTACCTCGGCAAAATCGTCGAGATCGCCGACCGGGTAGACCTCTACGAAACCCCCATGCACCCGTACACCCTGGCGCTCCTGTCGGCTGTCCCGATCCCGGACGTCAAACGCCGCGGCAAGCAGGAACGCATCCGCCTCCAGGGCGACGTCCCCAGCCCCATCAACCCACCCCCGGCGTGCCGCTTCCACACCCGCTGCTGGAAAGCCCAAGACATCTGCAAAACGGTAGAACCCCCACTCCTGCAGATCGCGCCAAACCACCAAACGGCCTGCCACTTCCCAGAAAACCAACCAGGCGGCGAAGCCCCCCGCAAGGCCACCGCTAGCTGAATTGACCTGCCGAAGCCCGGGATCCAACGGATCCCGGGCTTCAGTCTTGCTGCACGAGAGTCCGCAGGACTGCGATCCGATCGGGGACGTCAGTATGGTTGAAGCCCTGGCTGGCGAGATACCTGTCGACGAAGTAATCGATGCTTGACGACGGCCAGGTCTCGGCCATGTAGAGGACGTCGGCTGGCGCGATGCTCCGGAGAGTCGAAGGTGCGAGCCCGTTGAACACGACGCCGAACGGAATTTGCCGCTGGGTCCAGTGCGGCGGTTGGACCTCTCGGAGATAGGTGATGAACTCTGGCGCGAAGTGCCTGTCGCTGAAGGTGAGCCCCGGAAGGGCAGCCATCGCTTGGTCGACCACCTCCAGGAGGTCGAGCAGCAGGTCGCGCTCATCGCCCGAGTGCGCTGCTGACGCTCGCCAAAGCATCGCGACGACGGCCGCCCCGTGGGCAGGATCGATGTTGGCGATCGCCTCCCTCAGGGTCGGTGGGTGGGTGGCGGCCACAGCGGCCAACTTGACGCCGTGTAGGGGATAGGTCGCGGTGGTGAGGAGCGTGTGCACTGCTTCTACCGGCAGGTACTCGGCCTCTCGGGACAGCAGAACCATGATGCGGTTGGCAAGCTCGTCGTTGTGGGTGTCCGTCTTGGCCAGATCGAGGTACAGATCGACGTAGGCCGGCTGCATCTGCCTCAGGTAAGGCGATCCGGTGTGAATCTGGTAGAGCCTCGCGAGCTTGCTCAGCGCGTCGAGTTCGGCCTCCGACCACCTGTAAGCAGCAGGCCCGGGCTTGTTCTCACCGAAGACAAGTTGCGCCATCAGCTCGCGGTATCCGAGAAGTTCGGCTTCGCCGGTCTCGGCGCGGTGCCTGGTCTGCCGCGCGCAGAGCCGAAGGTCGGCTGTCGGTGCGGCGCCGATGGCGTCGATGACGGTCAGCCAGGCAGGGCTGTCAAGACCGGCATCCCAGAGGCGGACATGGCTCTCCCAGTCCGATCGGTGTGGGCTGTCGATGATCTCTTCCGGGCTCACCGGCTCGGTCGCCAGGAGGACGCGGAGGAGGGTGAGGTTGGCGGAGTACGCGGCGCGGCGGCGTACCGGGTCGTACGGGGTGGGCCTGTAGAGCTCGTCGGGGACGTCGGGGCGGATCTTCGCTGAGCGGATCAGTTCGGTGATCGTGCTGAGTATCGAGGTGCGGCGGTCGGGGGCCAGCTCGTTGGTCAGCTCGGTCAGGAAGGTGATGATCGGCGGCCTGGTGCTGAACGGCTGGTGGGAGAGCACCCGGCGGAGGATCAGATCGTCGAGTTGGGAGGCGGCGAGGGGGAGATTGGTCGGCTGTACCTGGCGAACATTGGTCAGGTGCACCAGTTGCTCGAAGGCCAGCTCAGCGACGAGGTATTCGCCGAAGGTCGCGTGCAGGAATTCATAAGCGCTGCGTTGTTCTCGGTCCGCCTGGGCGTTGTGGACGAACAGGAAGGCGCCGAGCACACGATGGGCCTGCTGGAGTGCGGCGGTCTCGGTGGTCCTGTCGGCTTGCGGGACGACCGCGGCCAGGTCGGCGTTGAGTTCTGTATCGGAGACGTGTTGGCGGCCGCGGCTGAACATTCCGGCCGCGGCGAACTGCAACTGTTTGCGCTGCAGGGCCGCCATCGCCTTCGGATCTTGACGATCCGAGTCGTTCTTCTCGACCTGCCGATCGATGAAGCGGTCGAGGATCCGGCGGTAGAGGTCCGCCTGGCTGAAGGCGCCGTCGCGGAGTACGTCGGTGCCCGCGTCGGCCAAGTAGACGGCCATGACCAGCAGGAGCAGAGGCTGGCGGGTCAGTTCGGCGATGCTGTCCTGGCTGATGAGGGTCTCCACGGACAGCGGCTGGTACTTGGCGATGCCGGTGTGGGCTGCGTTCCAGGTGGTTAGCCAGCGGTCGATCCGGGGCTCGTCGAACTCGCACAGTTTGAGGATGGCGGTGTTGTGGGGGATGTCGGCGTGTTCGGCGACGACTGTGCGGGAGGTGATGATGACCGAGGTCGGGACGCCGAGGGAGCGGGCGCGTTTCTGGAATTCGACGATTTTGTTGAGGTAGCCGGATTGGGTGATGCCGGTCGCTTGGATCAGTTCGTCGTAGCCGTCGAGGAGGATCACCAGGCGGCAGTCCTCGCCGCATTCGTCACGGAGTTCGGTGAGGTCGGCTTGGGGCCGCTGGAGAGTCCGCTGGAGTTCTTTGGTGATTTGTACGGTCAGCTCGTCGTCAGTGTTGACCCGGCGTAGGGGGACGCGGACGACGGCGAAGGATTCGGCGGGTAGTTGGGCGGCCAGTACTTCGGTGAGCAGGGACTTGCCGGCGCCAGGGTGGCCGAGAAGGAGGAGCGGGAGTTCGGTGCTGGAGTTGTCGGCCAGGTAGCTGGACAGGTAGTCGACGATCGACTCGTGCGTGGGGAGGGTGTCCCACCAGGCCTCATCGGCGGGTCTGACCTCGGTGTCGGCGGCGGTGACCTTGAAGGCGGGTTCGACGAAGCCTTGTTCGACGGTGGGGGAGATCAGGCCGTCGGAGTCCGCGCGGAGTAGCGGGTCGGAGAGGACCTCTCGGGCGGCCAGCACGAGTTGGGCTCGGTAGCTCTGGGCGGGAGGGGGAGCTCCTCGTAGTACGAGGGGCAGCATAGTTTGTAGCTCACTCAGTGCGGAGGCCTGCGTGGCGCGGATCGTCGAGCGGGTGGCGGCGTGTTCGTTGAGGGTTACCCACATGGCGAAGGCGTCGCCTTTGCCGAGGGTCAGCATGCGGCCGCGGTAGATGTTGGCGGCGCCGACGGCGATGTGTTCGGTCAGGGCGCTGGTATCGCGCGACCGAGGGTCTCGCTCCCACACTTCGAGGCCGCTGAAGAAGTCTAGACAGGTGCTGGTCAGCCGGTGGTAGTACGGGATGATGCGCTGGTCGAGGTTCTCGAGTACGCCGAATTCCTCGGAGGGAAGCGGGATGCTGGCGTCGAGCAGGGTGTTGACGAAAGTGGCCGCCTGGAGGACCTTCTCCGGGAGGCCAGCCAGCCGGGCCGTCTCCTTGTCAGTCAGCTCCAGGTTGGTGAACCTCGCGCCGAGGAAATCGTGCAGGCCGTCGAAGTAGGACGCCAGCACGGTGACGGTGTGCGCCGCCACCACGAGGTCGTACTGATTCTCTTCCTTGCCGCCCTTGAAGCGTGCGACGAACCTGTCGGTCAACGGCCCGAGCAGCCGGATCGCTTCGTTCTTCGGGTCGACCAGACTGAGCACGGCTGCCGCGCCCAGCCCGGCCAGCGGGCCGGTGACTGCCAGGCCCGCGCCGCCGGCCACGATCGCTCCACCCAGGAGCTTGTCGAGCATGCCGCGCTTGTTCTGCTCCACCTCGGCCAGCTGTAGAGCACCGAAGAAGGTGAGGGGGGAGCGGGGCATATCTAGGACTCCTCGGCGGGCGGCGGGCGGCGGACGGGACTGGTCAACCTAGTGGCCGGGGGCGGGGAGTTCAACGGGGTGGTGGGGTCAGCCGAAGAGGCGGTAGATGGGGGTGCCGGTGGGGAGGGTGAAGGGGGTGGTGGTTCCGGCTGGGCCGAAGGTGAAGGTGTAGGTGGAGATGGCGGGGGTGGTGGTTTGGCAGGTTAGGGATTTGAGGGAGCAGGTCAGGAGGTCTACGGGGGAGTTGGGGGTGGTGGTGCGGAGTCCGGCGGCGGTGAAGGTGTCGTTGGTGAGCCATTGGCTGAAGATCAGGAAGGGGTGGCCGGGGTGGGTCAGGGATAGTTCTTTGCCGGTGGTGGTTTGGAAGAGGCGTAGGGCGGCCGGCGGGGGCGTGATGCTGCGGGAGTCGTTCGGGGCGGTCAGTAGGTACTCGCCGGTCGGGGAGAGGTAGCCGGCCTGGCCGGGAAAGGTGCGGGGGGCGAGGAAGCCGTTGAGGTCGTCGACCAGCACGACGGTGGTGCCGGTTAGGTAGGCCTTCTCGGGACCGCGGCGCAGCGAGAAGCCGCTGGCGGCCGTGAGGACGTTGCCGGTGGTGGTGTTCAGGAGCAGTTGGTGTTTGCCGGTTTTCAGGTCCCAGCGATAGGTGCCCTTCAAGGTGCCGAGATAGGCGAAGCGGTCGTCGATGGCGGCGATGCGTGGGGACTCCACCGGGTCCAGGAGTGGGCCGCGCTCGTTGCCGACGGGGGTACGGAGAACCTCGCGGTCGGTGGCGACGTCGTAGATGACAGAGTCGCTGCCGCCGTCGAAATCCTCCACCCAGCCGACCAGGTTGCCGTGATTCGCGGCTGTCAACCGGGTGAGGTCGCCGGGGTACGCTGCGATCTTGCGTACTTGCTTGCCATCAGCAACGAAGAGGCCTCGTTCACCGGTCGCGATGAAGGCGAAGCCGGAGTTGGTCTGGACGAAGGCGGTGAGCTTGTGCGGGGCGGTCGAGATGACGTCCTGGCCGAAGTGAATCTCGCTGCCGATCGCGTAGGTCGCGCGGCGTTCGGTGAACGGGACGGAGACCGGCGCCGGCTGGTCGGTGGCGGGCTTGATCAGGGTGAGCGTGGTGATGAGGACGGCGAGCGTGACCATCGCAGTACCGGCGATCGCCACCACTCGACGGCGGCGCAGGCGGCGGTTGCCGGTGGTGATGATCGCGTCGAGGTCGAGTGGCGACGGCTGGGTCCGGTCCGCGTGCTCGGTCAGGGTGTCTTTCAGAAGGTCGGTCATTCGGTCATCCCCGCCTTGTCCAGGAGCTGGTCCGCGTCGGCGCCGAGCCGGGCGCGGAGTTTCTTCAGGGCGTCGGAGACCTGGCTCTTCACCGTGCCGACCGAGCAGTCGAGGAGCTCGGCCGTCTGGGCTTCGGTGAGGTCTTCGTAGTACCGGAGGACGACCGCGGCGCGCTGGCGTGGTGGCAGGTGCTTGAGCTCGTCCCACAGCCAGAGGCGCGCAGTGGCGTCCTCGTCACCCGCCGGTTGCTCCGGTACGTCGTCGTGCGGGCGCTCGGCATGCCAGGCTTTCCGCCGCCACCAGGCGATGGCGACGTTGGTGATCGCCTTGCGGGTGTACGCCTCGGCGTTGGCCGGGTCGCGCAGTCTGCGCCAGGCGACGTACGTCCTGGTCAGCCCCTCTTGGACCAGGTCGTCGGCCAGCCCTCGATCACCGGCCAGCAGGTAGGCATACCGGTACAGAGCCCCGTGCCGGGCAGTGGCGAACTCCGCGAACGCACTGGAGTCGTCAGCCATCTGTACTCCCTCTCCCCGTCGGGCCATCCTGCCCGCCCTGACGCGCTGGACCGGCGAAAAGGTTGGGTGGCTTCGTTCAGCCGGTGCCGGGGCGGACGATGCCGTGTTCGTAGGCGTGGACTATGACCTGGGCGCGGTCACGGAGACCGAGCTTGGTGAGGAGGCGGCCGACGTGGACCTTGACGGTCGCCTCGGACAGGTGGAGGTGCAGGCCGATCTCCTTGTTGGAGTGGCCCCGGGCGATCTCGAGCTGGATCTCGCGTTCTCGTGGGGTCAGGCTGGTCAGCGGATCCTCGGCCGGTACGCCGGGAGCCGGCAGGTGCTCAGCAAATCTCTCGATCAACCGGCGAGTGACCGCGGGCGCGACCGCCGCATCTCCGGCCGCGACGACCCGGATGCCGTTGATGAGGTCAGCGGGAAGCGCGTCCTTGATCAGGAACCCGGAGGCGCCGGCCCGGAGCGCGGCGTACACGTAGTCGTCGAGGTCGAAGGTCGTCAGCACCAGGATCCGGGCCGGGGAGCCGGACGCGACGATCCGGCGGGTTGCCTCGATACCGTCGAGCACCGGCATCCGGATGTCCATCAGAACCACGTCCGGGGCAAGCCTTCTGGTCAGCGAGAGCGCTTCCTGACCGTTCCCGGCTTCTCCGACCACCTCGAGATCCGGTTCCTGGCTGAGAAACGCCCGGAACCCCAGCCGGAGCAAGGCCTGGTCGTCGGCGAGAAGAACTCGGATCATGCCCGCACCTCCTGCCGTAGCGGGGTGGAAGCAGTAGGCAGCGGCAGGTGGGCGTGCAGGTGCCACCCGGTTGGATGGAGCGGGAGGGCCCGGATCGTACCCCCGTAGGCCGTGGCGCGTTCGGTGATGCCGAGGAGGCCGTGGCCGCCGGGGATCGGTGCGGGGGCCGGCGTGTGGGCGCCGTCGTCGGTGATGTCGAGGTCCAGGCCGTCGGGCGTGCCGTGCAGGCGGACCGTTGCGTGGGCGGTGGGACCGGCGTGTTTGAGGGTGTTGGTGAGGGCTTCCTGGACGATCCGGTAGACGACCAGGCCGGCCCCAGCGGAGAGCGCTCCCCGGAGCTCCCCGACGCTGAGCTCGACGGTCAGCCCAGCGTCCCGGACCTGGGCGACGAGGTCATCGAGGTCCGCGATACCGGGCTGCGGTGCCAGCGACTGACCGTCCCGCAGTACGCCGACCAGCCGCCGCATATCGGTCAGGGCGGCCCGCCCGGTGGTGGATGACTGCCGCATCAACTCGGTCGCCTGGCCGGGATCGGTCGCAGCCGTCGCGGCAGCGCCATCGGCGAGCGCGACCATGACGGCCAGGTTGTGCGCCACCACGTCGTGGACCTCGCGGGCCAACTGAGTCCGCTCGGCCGCGACCGCGATCCTCGTCTGCGCCTCCAGCTCCTGCTGCCGGTGCCGGATCCGCTCCTGCTCGGCCGCCTCCCGCAGCCGCAGCGAGATCGCCAGCAGGCAGATGACGGCGACGATCGAGCAGATCCCGATCAAGGTCGACAGCTGGCCGTCGCTGGTCAGGATGGCGACGACTACCGCGGTCAGCACTGCTGCGAGCGCGGGCCACAACTGGATCAGCCGGGCATACCGGGCAACGCCGTACAGAGCGAACAGCGGAGCGAAGACGAGGTAGACACCAGCGACATCCAGCAGAACGCAGAGCCCGACCAGGGTGACGACAGACCAGAAGACGAGGACCGGGGCGCGCCGTCGCCAGATCAGCGGCAAGTGGACGGCGGCGAACAAGAGCCACGTCGCGCCGGCGATCCCGGGACCTGATCCGATCGCTCCGGGCGCGGTCGACCCGCCTACCGTCGCCGGGAGCACGATCAGCGCCACCAACGCGGTGAGACAGGCGTCCACGAGCCGCGGCGGACGGATGCTCCAACGGTCTCTCAACGGATCCTCCAGCGGTCTCTCGACGGATCCTCCGGGGTCAGACGTCGCGGCGCCGGAGCAAAGCCGCGGCCCACGCCAGCATCAGGATGACCCACCCGAGGACCACGATGCCCGAGACGCCGGGGGACAGCATCACGTCCGGTGCGCTCCCGACCTGGACCATCGCCTCCGAGGTATTCCGGAACATGCCCTGCAGCGCGAGCGTGGGGAAGTACGGCAACGCGCCCTGGAACGACACGGGCAGCGCGGACATCAGCACCGACGGCAGAACGACCAGAACGAGGATGTACGCCGACAGCGCGCCCGCCGTACTGCGCAGCAGCGTCCCCAACGCGAGCGCGATCAGCCCGGCGGCCACGGTAGCGCCGACGGCCCCGAGCAACGACCGGAAGATCCCCGGATCCCCCAGGGAGAGGCGATACGCGCTGTCGGTGAAGGCCTGAAAGGTGAGGAACGCGCCGAAGTACCCGACAAGTAAGGCAGGTGTCGCCACCACGACCAGGACGATCGCCTTGGCCCACAACACCGGAAGCCGCCGAGGTACCGCCGCGAAGGTCGCCCGGATCACCCCGGACTGGAACTCGCCCGACATCATCGTCAGCCCGAGCACCCCGATCGCCACCGCGAACAGCAGGAAGCCGCCACCCACACTGAGCGTCGCCGGGGTCGGCTGGGCGTGGTTGGTGTGTCCGATCCAGCCGGACAACGCGCTGAAGACCGCCGGCAACGAGATCAACACCAACCAGTTGGCGGTCGACAACTTGGTCCACTCCGACCGCAGCACCCGCTTGAATGTCAACGTCATCGCACACCCCCGGTGAACTCGGCCGCGTCGCCAGTCAGCTCCAGGTAGGCCTCCTCGAGCGAGCTGTGCCCGAGCATCAGCCCCTCCAGCGGCAGATCCGCGATCAGCCGCCCACGCCCGACGATCACCAGCTGATCCGCGGTCAGCGCCATCTCGCTGATCAGGTGGGACGACACCAGTACGGTCCGCCCTTCCGCTGCCTGGGCGCGCAGCAGCGTGCGCAACCAATGCACCCCGGCCGGATCCAGCCCGTTCGTCGGCTCGTCGAGGATCAGCGTCGACGGCTCGCCCAGCAACGCCGCCGCGATCCCGAGCCGCTGCCGCATCCCCAGCGAGTACTCCGACGCCGGCCGGCTCGCCGCCGAGGTCAGTCCGACCAGCTCCAGCACCTCCTCCACGCGATCGGTCCCGATCCCGTGGGTCTGCGCCAGCGCCAGCAGATGCCGGTACGCCGTACGCCCGCCCTGCACCGGAGTCGCCTCCAACAGGGCTCCGACCCGGCGCAGGGGATCCGGCAGTTCGGCGTACGGGACACCGTCGATCGTCGCCGTCCCGCTGGTCGCCCGGGCCAGCCCGACGAGGATCCGCAGCGTGGTGGACTTGCCGGCCCCGTTGGGCCCGAGGAACCCGGTCACCCGCCCCGGCCCGACCGTGAAGGACAGGTCGTCGACGACGGTCGCGCCGCCGTACCGCTTGGTCAATCCGTGGATTTCGATCATGCCCCGACGCTAGGAACCGAGCATCCCGGCGGCGTCTGCCCAAGGTCTGCCGTCCCGCGCCACGCGGTACGCCGAAGGTCGTACGAAAGCCGGTCGGTGTGGCAAGGTGGTGGCGTTCGACAATGTCGAACGAGTGGCGTTGTGCCGCCTCGCTAACGCTCCTAGATTCCAGTTCTCCGTGGTCGTCACGGGGTGGAAGGGAGATCAAGCATGGCTACGACCGAGGCGGTCAAGGCGAAGACCCTTCTGGGGGAGTGCTCCGCCGAGCTCGCCGGTACGTTCATCCTGATCCTGTTCGGCTGTGGCGTCGTCGCCCAGGTAGTCGCCGGTGGTATCGGCGACCACGACTCGATCGCGTGGGCCTGGGGACTCGGTGTGACACTGGGTATCTACGTGGCGGGCCGGATGACCGGCGCGCACCTGAATCCGGCGGTGACGATCGCGCTGGCGGCGTTCCGCGGGTTCAGCTGGAAGAAGGTGCTGCCGTACTCGGCGGCACAGTTCCTCGGAGCGTTCCTGGCGGCGCTCGTAGTTCGCTGGAACTACACCGAGGCACTGCACAAGGTCGACCCGGGTCTGACGATCAAGACCCAGGGCGTCTTCTCGACGCTGCCCGGTAACGGCAGCATGGATCTCGGCGTCCACATGTGGGGCGGCTTCCGGGACCAGATCATCGGTACCGCGATCCTGATGATGGTCATCCTGGCCATCACCGACCTGCGCAACACCTCCCCGGCGGCCAACCTGGCGCCGCTGATCGTCGGCCTGCTGGTGGTCGGCATCGGGATGGCGTGGGGCACCAACGCCGGGTACGCGATCAACCCGGCCCGTGACTTCGGTCCGCGGCTGGCGTCCTTCTTCACCGGGTACGGCGGAGCGATGAAGGACCAGTTCGGGGATGTCTATTTCTGGGTGCCGATCGTGGCACCGATCATCGGCGCCCTGGTCGGCGCGTTCCTGTACGACCTGCTGGTCGGCCGCAACCTGCCGATCTCCGACGACGACGAGGAACCGGGCCGGATCCCCGAGGAGAAGACCACCGCATGACCCGCGAGCGTGAGGAGAGGAAAATCCATGGCTGACTTCGTAGGTGCCGTCGACCAGGGCACCACGAGCACCCGCTTCATGATCTTCGACCACTCCGGCAACGAGGTGGGCAAGCACCAGCTGGAGCACGAGCAGATCCTGCCGCAGGCCGGCTGGGTCGAGCACAACCCGGTGGAGATCTGGGAGCGGACCAGCGCGGTCATCCGGACCGCGCTGAACGCCCAGGGACTGCATGCGAGCGACCTGGCGGCGCTCGGCATCACCAACCAGCGCGAGACGGCCGTCGTCTGGAACAAGAAGACCGGACGCCCGTACTACAACGCGATCGTCTGGCAGGACACCCGGACCGACCGGATCGCCTCCGCGCTCGAGCGTGAGGGCAAGGGCGACGTGATCCGGCAGAAGGCCGGTCTGCCGCCGGCGACGTACTTCTCGGCCGGCAAGGTGCAGTGGATCCTGGAGAACGTCGACGGGGTCCGGGAGGCGGCCGAGGCCGGTGACGCCGTCTTCGGCAACACCGACAGCTGGCTGCTGTGGAACCTCACCGGCGGTACCGAGGGAGGCGTCCACGTCACGGACGTGACGAACGCCAGCCGCACGATGCTGATGAACCTGGAGACGCTCGAGTGGGACGACGAGCTGATCTCGTTCTTCAACATCCCCCGCCAGATGCTGCCGGAGATCCGGCCGTCGTCGGACCCGAACAAGTACGGCGAGACGCTCGCCAACGGCCCGCTCGGCGGCGTGGTAGCGCTGACGGGTGACCTCGGTGACCAGCAGGCGGCCACGGTCGGCCAGGTCTGCTTCAACCCGGGCGAGGCCAAGAACACCTACGGCACCGGTAACTTCATGCTGCTGAACACCGGTACCGAGCTGGTCCGCTCCAAGGCGGGTCTGCTCAGCACGATGGCCTACAAGTTCGGCGACGAAGCCCCGGTCTACGCGCTGGAGGGATCGATCGCCGTCACCGGATCGGCCGTCCAGTGGCTGCGCGACCAGCTCGGCATCATCTCTGGCGCGAGCGAGACCGAGACGCTCGCCCGGCAGGTGCCGGACAACGGCGGCGTGTACTTCGTACCGGCGTTCTCCGGCCTGTTCGCGCCCTACTGGCGGTCGGACGCACGTGGTGCGATCGTCGGACTGTCCAGGTTCAACACCAATGCTCACCTGGCGCGAGCAACACTGGAGGCGATCTGCTACCAGAGCAAGGACGTCGCCGACGCGATGGAGAAGGACTCGGGCGTCAAGCTCGAGGTCCTCAAGGTCGACGGCGGGGTGACGGCGAACGAGCTCTGCATGCAGATGCAGGCCGACATCCTCGGCGTACCAGTGAGCAAGCCGGTGGTCGCGGAGACCACGGCCCTCGGAGCGGCGTACGCGGCCGGTCTGGCGGTCGGGTTCTGGAACAACACCGACGAGCTGGTGCAGAACTGGAACGAGGACAAGCGCTGGAGCCCGGAGTGGAACGACGAGCAGCGTGCCGAGGGGTACAAGGGCTGGGAGAAGGCCGTCCAGCGCACCCTCGACTGGGTCGACGTGGACTAACAGACCAGCTGTCAGCGTTGTAGCTGTAAGAGGGAACGACGGAAGGAAGAGACGTGGGCGCAGTGGCACTGTCATCGCAGGCAAGGACCGACGCCATCGACGCGATGGCGGACGGCCGGGAACTGGACATCCTGGTGATCGGTGGCGGGGTGGTCGGCACTGGTTCGGCACTCGACGCCGCGACGCGGGGCCTGACCACCGGGCTGCTGGAGGCTCGCGACTTCGCGAGCGGTACCTCCAGCCGGTCCAGCAAGCTGGTGCACGGTGGCTTGCGCTACCTGGAGATGCTCGACTTCCGTCTGGTGCACGAGGCGTTGCAGGAGCGCGGGCTGCTCCTGCAACGCCTGGCACCGCACTTGGTGAAGCCGGTGCCGTTCCTCTACCCGCTGCAGCACAGGTGGTGGGAGCGGTTCTACGCGGGCTCCGGCGTCGCCCTGTACGACGCCATGGCCCTCAGCTCGGGCCTCGGCGCGGGCCTGCCGATCCACAAGCACTTGTCGCGTCGCGGCGCGATGCGGCTGGCGCCATCGCTGAAGAAGTCCGCACTGATCGGCGCTCTGCAGTACTACGACGCGCAGGTCGACGACGCTCGGCACACGATGGAGCTGGCCCGTACTGCGGCGTCGTACGGCGCGCATGTCGCCAACCGGGTCAAGGTGACCGGCTTCCTGCGACAGGGGGAGCGCGTCACCGGCGTACAGGCGAAGGACCTGGAGAGCGGGCGGGAGTTCGAAGTACGGGCCAAGCAGGTCGTCAACGCGACCGGCGTGTGGACCGACGACACCCAGGCCATGGTCGGCGAGCGCGGGCAGTACCACGTGCGCGCGTCGAAGGGCATCCACCTGGTCGTGCCGAAGGACCGGATCCAGTCCAGCACCGGGATGATCCTGCGGACCGAGAAGTCCGTGCTGTTCATCATCCCGTGGGGCCGGCACTGGCTGATCGGTACCACCGACACCGACTGGAACCTGGACAAGGCTCACCCGGCCGCGACCAGCAAGGACATCGACTACCTGCTCGACCACGTCAACGCAGTACTGGTGACTCCGTTGACCCGCGAAGACGTCGAGGGCGTGTACGCCGGCCTCCGGCCCCTGCTGGCCGGCGAGTCGGAGAGCACCTCGAAGCTCTCGCGTGAGCATGTCGTCGCGCACGCCGCCCCCGGGCTGGTAGTGGTTGCCGGTGGCAAGTACACGACGTACCGGGTGATGGCCAAGGACGCGGTCGACGCGGCCGCCAACGCCCTCGACGGGCGGGTGCCGAAGTCGGTCACCAAGAACACGCCGCTGGTCGGCGCCGACGGCTACCACGCGATGTGGAACCAGCGCCATCTGATCGCGCAGCGCTCGGGGCTGCACGTCGCCCGGATCGAGCACCTGCTCAACCGGTACGGCGCACTCATCGACGAGGTGCTCGCACTGGTCGAGAAGGACCCGTCGCTGGGGGAGCAGCTGCCTGGTACGCAGGACTACCTCAAGGCCGAGGTCGTCTACGGCGCCATGAACGAAGGCGCCCGTCACCTCGACGACGTGCTGGCCCGCCGGACCCGGATCTCCATCGAGGCCTGGGACCGCGGCGTGGAAGCAGCCGACGCGGCCGCCCGCCTGATGGCCCCCGTCCTCGGATGGGACGAGGCGACGATCGAACGCGAGGTCTCCTTCTACAAGCAGCGCGTCCAGTCCGAACGCGACTCCCAGGACCAGCCCGACGACGAGTCCGCCGACAAGGTCCGCCTCGAGGCCCCGGACATCGTCTCCCCGGCCTGACCCCTGTTTGACAGAAGCCCCGAAGATGCCTCTTCGGGGCTTCTGTCATGTCTGCATCACGGTGGCGATGAGCGCCGTGCCCGGGGCTGTGCGGCCGCCGGGGCCGGGCGAGGGGGTGGTGTTGGCGGTGGTGAGTTGGCCGCCGCACTCGGAGCAGCAGATCGTGGGAGTGGTGGATTTGCCGCAGGTGGTGTGGGTGAAGCGGATGGGCTGGCCGGCGGGCGGCGTGGCCCAGCGGTCGCCCCAAGCGGTGAGGGCGATCAGGACCGGGATCAACTCCCGCCCGGGCTCGGTGAGGGAGTAGGCGTAGCGGACCGGCTTCTCCTGGTACGGCGTACGCGCGACCAGTCCGGCCTCGATCAGCGTGGTCAGCCGGTCGGTGAGCAGGTTGCGGGAGATCCCCAGGTCCGTGACGAACTGGTCGAACCGGTCGAGGCCCAGGTACAGGTCGCGCAGGATCAGCGGGCTCCACCAGTCGCCCATCACCTCCAGCGACTGGGCGAGGGAGCAGTGCATCTCGGCGAAGCTCGTGTTCCGCATCTGCTCAGCTTAGTGGGTTGCTGCATTGAACTCACTACGCCTAGGGTGAGAAGCTCATCGACGAGGGGATCCGGGCATGTACCACCGAATCGTGGCAGGCAAGGTGCGGGCGGCGTTCGCGGAGATCAGCGCGGGCAACTGGGAGGCGATGGTGGCCGGGATGGCGCCGGAGTTCACCTATCGCTTCTACGGTGACCATGCGCTGGGTGGTGAGCGGCACACCCACGAGTCGCTCCGGCGCTGGTGGCAGCGGTGCTTCCGATTGTTGCCGGAGACAACCTTCGAGGTGCGGGACGTGCTGGTCGCCGGCTGGCCGTGGGACACCCGGGTGGCGACGGCGGTGACGGTCCACGTCGGGGTGGTCGACGGGACGCGGTACGAGAACGTCGTGCATCAGTTCCTGCGGATGCGGTGGGGGAAGATCACCGAGGTGCGGACGCTGGAGGACACGGCGGTGCTCGAACGGACGCTGGACCGGCTGGCGGCGGCCGGGTTCGAGGAGGCGCACGCCGCGCAGATCACCGACGAGGTACCGGCCGTCGCCTGAGCCGTTGTCGAGGGCAAGCATGTTGGCCGATGGCTAGAGTGGCGGCATGGATCTCGTGGAGCTGGCCGAGGTGGTCGAGGCCAATTTGATGTTCAGGATCACCGGGCTCGAGCCATCCGTCCTCGAGGGGTTGGGGATCACCGGGCGTAGATTCGGCCGTGGGGTGGCGATCTCGGTGCGGGAGGATCCTTCGCAGTTCTGGTCGAAGGCGCAGGGGTTCGGGCGCGATGACGTGCCGGTGAGCTCGGAGCTGATCGGCGAGGTGGTGGAGTTCTATCGGGAGGCGGGGACGCCGGCCGCGAACTTTCATCTGCCGCCGGACGTGTTGCCGGGGGACTGGGACGGGATCCGGGCCGAGTACGGGCTCGAAGCGGGTGGGACGATCGTGAAGCTGGTGCGCGATGACGCGCCGATGGTGGACGTGGAGTCGTCCTTGCGGATCGGGGCGGTGGATCCCAGCGACTCCGAGAGTGTGCGGGCGTGGGTCGAGACGCAGATGATCGCGTTGCGGGTGCAGGATGCGTTGAAGGCCGGCTGCACATGGGTGGCCACCGAGACCGGCAAGCCGGCCGAAGGCGAGCAGAACCCGTCGCTGGACAACCTGCGCCGGGCTGGTTTCAAGGATCTGTACGATCGTCAGTTCTGGATCTGGAGGCCCTGAGATGTCGGACGATCGCCTCGTCGAACTGCTGGAGACCGCCGAGGCCGAGGCGGTGTGGGGGTACGAGACCCATGCGGCGCCCGAGGTGCTGGAGCGGTTCGGGATGGCGTCGGCGCGGATCGGCGGCGGGGTGGCGCTGGCGGTGCGCAACGACGCGACGCACTACTGGAGTCGCGCCCTCGGCTTCGGCTTCACCGAGCCGGTCACCGCGAAAGTGGTTGCCTCGATCATCGATTTCTACCGGAGCAACGGCAACCCGGTCGCGGTGCTGAACCTGGCTCCGTCGGTGCTGCCGGCCGACTGGGACGCCATCTGTGCGAAGGAAGGCATCACGGCCGGTGGTACCTGGGTGAAGGTCGCCCGGCCCGCCGGTCCGATCGCCACGCCTTCGACGGGGTTGCGGGTGGCCGAGATCGAACCGGCGGATGCCGAGCTGTGGGCGACCGTGCTGACGCGCGGCTTCGGGATGCCGGAGGATCTGCTCGTGCCGATGTCGCTAGGGGTCGTGGGTCAGCCGGGCTGGACGGCGTACGGGGCCTATGAAGGCGATCAGTTGGTGGCTGCGGCGTCACTGCTGATCACTGGCGAGGTGGCGGAGTTCTGCGGCGCGGCGACGCTGCCGGAGCATCGCGGCAAGGGTGCGCAGTCGGCGCTGCTGGCGGCGCGGGCGCAGAAGGCCGTGGCCGAAGGCGTGAAGTGGTTCAGCGCCGAGACCGGCAAGCCGGACGAGGGCGAGAAGAACAGCTCGCTGAACAACATGACCCGGGCGGGCTTCGAGATCCAGTACGACCGCAAGAACTGGATCTGGCGGCCGTAGCGGCTACTGGTCGGGGCGGATCCAGCCGAAGGTGCGCTGGACCGCCGCCTGCCAGTTCTGGTACTCCGTAGCGCGCCGATCAGGGTCCATGTGGGGAAGCCACTGGCCCGCTCGATGCCAATTGCTCCGGAGCCCTTCCAGGTCGGGCCAGTAGCCGACTGCAAGGCCCGCCGCGTACGCAGCGCCGAGCGACACCGTCTCGGTGACCATCGGCCGCACCACCGGCACGTCGAGCAGGTCGGCGAGGAACTGCATCAACAGGTTGTTCGCCGTCATGCCACCGTCGACCTTGAGCGCCTTCAGCGCGATCCCGGAGTCGGCGTTCATCGCGTCGACGACCTCGAGTGTTTGGAAGCCGGTCGCCTCGAGCACCGCCCTGGCGAGATGGCCTTTGGTGATGTACGACGTGAGCCCGGCGATCACCCCGCGGGCCTCACTGCGCCAATGCGGCGCGAACAGCCCCGAGAACGCGGGCACGATGTAGGCGCCGCCGTTGTCCTCGACCGTCCGCGCGAGCGTCTCGATCTCGGCGGCCGTGTGGATCAGTCCGAGGCCGTCCCGGAACCACTGGACGAGTGACCCGGTGACCGCCATCGACCCTTCCAGCGCGTACGCCGCCGGCTCCGACCCGATCTGGTAGGCGACCGTCGTGAGCATGCCGTGCGTCGACCGGACGATCTCCTTGCCCGTGTGCAGCAGCAGGAACGATCCGGTGCCATACGTGCACTTGGCCTCACCCGGGCTGAAACACGTCTGGCCGAACAGCGCGGCCTGCTGGTCCCCGAGCGCCGCACCGATCCGTACGCCGGGCAGCACCGTGGTCGCCGTCGCGAAGACTCCGGACGATGGACGGATCTCGGGTAGGACACAGCGCGGTACGTCGAAGGCCGCGAGCAGCTCGTCGTCCCACTCGAGCGTCTCGATGTTCATCAGCATCGTGCGGCTGGCGTTCGTCACGTCGGTGGCGTGGAGGCCGCCGTCCGGGCCGCCGGTGAAGTTCCAGATCAGCCAGCTCTCCATCGTGCCGAACAGCACCTCGCCACGATCGGCTCGCGCTCGCAGCCCGGGGGTGTGGTCGAGCATCCAGCGGAGTCGCGGCGCGGAGAAGTACGTCGTCAGCGGCAGACCGCAGAGATCGGCGAAACGGTCCGTACCTCCGTCGGCCGCGAGCTCCTGGACCAGCCGGTCGGTCCGGGTGTCCTGCCAGACGACGGCGTGCCCGATCGGCTCGCCGGTCCGGCGGTCCCAGAGCAGGCTGGTCTCCCGCTGATTGGTGATGCCGATGGCAACGATCTGCGACGGCTCGGCATCGATCTGCCGGATCGCGGCCGGTACTACGCGAGTCACGTTGCGCCAGATCTCCGCCGCGTCGTGCTCGACCCACCCCGGCTTGGGGAAATGCTGCTTGTGCTCCCGCTGAGCCACCGACACCAACCGCCCCCGCCGGTCGAAGAGGATGCACCGGGTGGAGTTGGTCCCTTGGTCGACCGCTGCGACGTACTGCTCCGCCATCAGATCCCCCTCGCGAACGCTGGTGGCGGCGTCCGGGCGCCTCGCCTGATCACCTGTCCTCGCGGAGGTCTCGGCCGATGGCTTCGGCGGTTGCTCTGACCATCGTGATCAGGTCGGTGCGGTGGCGGAGGCGGCTGTCGCAGATGCGTTCGATCCGGCCGGTGAGGCCGACCGCGCCGACGACCAGCCCGCCGAGGCCTCGGATCGGAGCGGCGATGCCGGCCAGTTCGACCGTGTGCTCCTCGAACTCACCTGCCCAGCCTTTCGCCCGTACGGCCGCCAACTCGTCGGCCAGCCGGGCCGGCTCGATGATCGTCCGCGTCGTGTAGGCATCGAGCTTGCGCGGCCGGGCGGCACCGCTGGCATCGAAGGCGAGCACCGCCTTGCCCAGTGCGCAGGCGTGCGGAGGGAGCGTAGTACCGACATCTAGGTCCTGATCGCTGTCGTCCGGGCGGAAGACGTGGTGGACGACGACGACCTTGCCCTCGACCAGGCGGCCGACCCGGACGACCTCGCCGCTGCGGGAGGCCAGTGAGTCGGCCCAATTGATCGCGCGGCTGCGCAGCTCGTTCGGATCGAGGTACGTCTCGCCGAGCCGGCCGAACGCGTCACTGAGGTGGTAGTGCGCGCCGCTGCGGTCCTGCTCCACGAATCCGACCTGGTGCAGCGTCTTGAGGATGCCGTGCACGGTCGTCTTGGCCAGCCCGAGCGCGTTGCCCAAATCGGCCACCCCCAGTCCGTTGGGCGCCGCGGCAAGCAACCGCAGCACTGCCGCGGCCCGCTCGATCGACTGCACGCTGCCCGGCACACCCGCAGGCTACCTGCGATTACTTGTCCTGGCTGCCCCTCGCCACGGTACTGCGTACGTGCTACTCGGCCGCGATCGCCCGCAGTACGTCGAGCTTCGCTGCACGGCGTGACGGCCACACTGCAGCCAGTACGCCGACCACGCCCGCCACCACGACGGCGATCAGCAACTGGAACCACGGCAGGTCGAGGACGCTGAGCCCGTCCTCCTTCATCACATGCTGGATGGCCGCCGCGAACAGGACCCCGATCAGCAACCCCAGCAGCGCCCCGAGCAAGGCGATCGCGATCGCCTCCACCTGGAGCATCCGGCGCAGTTGCGGCCGGTCCATCCCGATCGCGCGGAGCAGCCCGATCTCCCGCGTGCGCTCGATCACACCGAGCGCGAGCGTGTTCACGATGCCCAGCACGGCGATGATGATCGCCAGCGTGAGCAGCATCGCGATCACGGCCAGCACCATGTCGATCGGCTGCTGCTGGCTCTTCGCGAAGGCCTGCTGGTCGCGGACCTGGACGCCGGGGTAGTCCTTCAGCTCGGCCGCGACTGCCAGCCGGACCTGGCCGAATTCGGTGCCGTTGGCAACATCGACGTACAGGGTGTTGTCGGTGGTCGCGCCGCCGGCCTGGGTGAAGGCGGGCTGGGCGAGGATGATCGCGTTGAGCTGGCGGTTCGGCGCGATGATGCCGGCCACTCGCAGGGTCTGCTTGCCGGTGGTCGTGGTCAGCTCGAACTTCTTCGCGACGACGAGGTCGAGTTGTTTGGCCAAATTGCGGGGGATGACCGCCTCGCCGTCCTTCAGGCCGTCGGCCGAGCCGGAGACGAACCGGGTGGTGATCGGGCCGGCCAGGGTGCCGTCGTCGACACCGGCCACGGTGACCCGGTGGCCGTCGATGTCGCCCGGCATCTGCCGGACCCGGTGCACCGCGGCGACGCCGGGGACCTTGGCGATCTTGTCGCCGACCTCACCACTGAACGGCTCGTCGCCGCTGACCAGGAGCGCGGAGCTGCCGATCGCGTCCTGAAGGTTGCGGTTGACCGAGGCCTTTGCGGAGGCGGCGATGACGACCAGGCCGCTGACCAGGGCCACCGAGATCATCAGGGCAGACGCGGTCGCGGCGGTACGCCGGGGGTTGCGCTCGGCATTGCGCCGGCCCAGCGTGATCGGTGCCTTCCGGCCGAACGGGAACATGAGTCCGCGGACGGCGTACCGGCTGATCAGTGGGCTGGTCATCACCATGCCGAGCAGGGCGAGGCCGGCGGCGAGGCCGAGGAGGATCGCCGCGGGGAGGCCTTGCAGGGTGAACGAGATCGCGACGAGCAACGCGGTCATCAGGAGCAGGAAACTGCCGATGATCAGGCGGAGGAGCAGTGAGCGTTCGGGGACGCTGACGTCGTCGCGCATCGCTGCAACGGGCGGTAGCTTGCCTGCCCGGCGCGCTGCCGGTAGTGCTGCGAACAGGGTGACGCCGATGCCGACGAGGTAGCAGGCGATCACCGTCGGGGCGCTGATCTGGAGGCTCGAACCGGGGATCGCGAGGTCGAGGGACTGGTAGAACGCCTGCAGGGCGGCGGCGACGCCGGCACCGACCAAGAGGCCGAGGGTGGAGCCGATCGCGCCGATGATCAGCGCTTCGATCATGACCGTGCTGGTGACCTGGCCCCGCGAGGCGCCGATCGCGCGGAGCATGGCGAGCTCGCGGGAGCGCTGGGCGACGAGCATCGAGAAGGTGTTGACGATCAGGAAGGTGCCGACGAACAAGGCGAGCCCGGCGAACAGCAGCAGTACTGCGCTGAAGCCGCCGAAGGTGTTGTCGACGTCGCTCTCGCCGTCCGCCGAGACCTGCGCCGCGGTGCGGACGCTGACGTCCTTGCCCGCGATCTTGGTGATCGCCTGGATAACTGCTTGGACGTCTTGACCGGGCTGGACGGCGACGGTGATCGAGGTCCAGCCCGGCTGGCCGAGGAGGTACAGCTGGGCGGTGACCGAGTCGAAGGTGATCAGTGGTGCGCCCGCCGACGCGCCGGTGAGGTTCGGCGTGGTGGTCGCGGTGAGGGTCGCGGTGACGGCCTTGGCCGGAGTGACGACCTTGACCTGGTCGCCGATCTCGTAGCCCTCCCGCTTCGCGGTCGACTGGTCGAGGGCGAGTTGTTCCCGGCCCGATGGCGGTTGGCCGTCGAGCAGGTGGATGTTCGCTGTCCGGGGGTCGTGCGGCCAGCCGGTCGCGTACGTCGGCAGGCCGAATGCCTCGGTCGGCCTGCCATCGGTACCGAGGATCTGGGCGCCGGGGACCAGGACCTGTGGATCGGTGTTCGCGACGCCGGGGAGGTTGGCGATCTGGTTCGCGAGGTCGGACGTGAGCGTGGCGGGGCGGGCGTTGGACAGGCCAGGGTTGCTCTTGAGGGTCTGGACCGGGGTGACGGTGATGTCGGACGGGCTGCCGGCGAAGTTCTTCTTCAGCGCGGCCGACAGGGTGTCGGTGAAGATCAGCGCGCCGCCGACGAAGGCGACACCGAGCAGGACGGCGACCGTGCACAGCACGAACCGGAGCCGGTGCGCGAGCACCGACCGGAGGCCGAGCTTGAGCATCAGCCGGCCTCTTGGGTGTCGAGCTGCTTCATCTTGTCGAGCACGGTGTCCGCGGTCGGGTCGAGCAGCTCGTCCTGGAGCCGGCCGTCGGCGAGGAAGACCACGCGATCGGCGTACGAGGCCGCGGTCGGGTCGTGGGTGACCATTACGACGGTCTGGCCGAACTCGCGGACCGAGCGATGCAGGAAGCCGAGCACGTCGGCGGACGAGCGGGAATCGAGGTTGCCCGTTGGCTCGTCGGCGAACACGACCTCGGGGCGGGAGGCGAGCGCGCGGGCGCAGGCGACGCGCTGCTGCTGACCGCCGGACAGCTCGGAAGGCTTGTGGTGAAGGCGGTCCTGCAGGCCGATCGCGGTGACGACCTTGTCGACCCATTCCTTGTCGGGCTTGCGGTTGGCGAGGTCGAGGGGGAGCGTGATGTTCTCCATCGCGGTCAGCGTCGGGACCAGGTTGAAGGCCTGGAAGACGAAGCCGATCCGGTCGCGCCGCAGATGGGTGAGCCGCTTCTCGTCCAGCCGGGTGATCTCGACGTCGCCGAGCATGACCTGGCCGGTGGTCGGCCGGTCGAGCCCGGCCAGGCAGTGCAGCAACGTCGACTTGCCCGAGCCGGACGGGCCCATGATCGCGGTGAACCGGCCCTTGCCGAACTCCAGGTCGACGTCGGCCAGCGCCTCTACCCGGGTGTCCCCGGATCCGTAACTCTTCCCGAGACCGCTGGTCCGGATGGCCACGCCCTGCCCGACAACTTTCACCGTCACAGCGAGAACGCTAACCCCCACCGGGTCCGCGACGACCCACCAGCCCGTACGACATACCGACTCGGCGAGCGACCCACCCCCGCCGACCCGCAGGCGGGCGGTCCGGCCCGACCCACCAGCCGTCGTCGGTGGCTGGTGGGCGGGAACGGCTGCTGTCAGGCGTCGATGACCACGGGGATGACGACCGGGCGGCGGCGCCAGTGGCGCCAGGTCCAGTTGCCGACGGCCCGTCCGACGAGCTCCTCCAGGGCGTTGGCGTCGCCGATGCTCTCCGAGGCGGCCTTGGCCAAGGTGTCCTCGATGACGGGGATGACGTCCTTGAACGTGGTGTCGTCGTGGACGAAACCGCGGGCCAGGAAGTCCGGCGGCTCGGCGAGCTGGCCGGTGTTGGCGTCGACCAGGAGCACGACGGTGACGACGCCTTCCTCGGCCAGCGTCCGGCGGTCCTTCAGGTTCGCCTCGGTGACCCCGCCGACGGTCATGGCATCGACGTACACGTAGCCGGCCTCGACCTTGCCGACGATCTTCGCCCGGCCCTTGTCCAGGTCGACCACCACACCGTCCTCGGCGATGATGACCCGGTCGGCCGGCACCCCGGTGGCGACCGCGAGCGCCGCGTTCGCCTTCAGGTGCCGGTACTCGCCGTGCACGGGCATCACGTTGCGGGGCTTGATCAGGTTGTAGCAGTAGACGAGCTCGCCGGCGCTGGCGTGACCGGAGACGTGCACCTTGGCGTTGCCCTTGTGCACGACGTTCGCGCCCCAGCGGATCAGGCCGTTGATCAGGCCGTAGATCGCGTTCTCGTTGCCGGGGATCAGCGAGCTGGCCATCAGCACCGTGTCGCCCTCGCCGATCCGGATCATGTGATCGCGGTTCGCCATCCGGGCCAGGGCCGCCATCGGCTCACCCTGCGAACCGGTGCAGATCAGCGTGACCTTGCGGTCGGGGAGCTTCTCCAGCTCCTTCAGGTCGACGATCAGGCCCTTCGGGATCTTCAGGTAGCCGAGATCGCCGGCGATGCCCATGTTGCGCACCATCGAGCGGCCGACGAAGGCCACCTTGCGGCCGCCGAGCTTGGCCGCGTCGAGCACCTGCTGGATCCGGTGCACGTGGCTGGCGAAGCTGGAGACGATGATCCGGCCGGGCGCGGTCCGGAAGACCGTGTCGATCGCCGGGCCGAGGTCCTTCTCGGAGGTGGTGAAGCCGGGCACCTCGGCGTTGGTCGAGTCCGTCATGAACAGGTCGACGCCCTCTTCGCTCAGCTTGGCGAAGCCGCGAAGGTCGGTCAGCCGGCGGTCCAGCGGGAACTGGTCCATCTTGAAGTCGCCGGTGTGCAGGACGATGCCGGCCTTGGTCCGGATCGCCACCGCCAGGCCGTCCGGGATCGAGTGGTTGACGGCGAAGAACTCGGTCTCGAACGGGCCGAACTTACGCCGGTCGCCCTCCTTGACCTCGACGGTCTTCGGGGTGATCCGGTGTTCCTTGAGCTTGGAGGTGATGAACGCCAGGGTCAGCTTGGAGCCGATCACTGGGATGTCGGCCCGCTCCTTCAGCAGGTACGGGACGCCGCCGATGTGGTCTTCGTGGCCGTGGGTGAGGACGATCGCGTCGATCTTGTCCAGCCGGTCGCGGATGTGGCCGAAGTCCGGCAGGATCACGTCGACGCCGGGCTGGTGCTCCTCGGGGAACAGCACGCCGCAGTCCACGATCAGCAACCGGCCGCGATGCTCGAACACGGTCATGTTGCGGCCGATCTCACCCAGACCACCCAGAGCGACCACACGGAGTGCGGTGTCGGGCAGGCGGGGCGGTTGGCCGAGGTCGGGATGCGGATGACTCATAGTGCGGACCGTATCCCGCCGGGGCGGTTGTCAATGGCATCGACCGGGTGTGAGCAGAAACTCAGCCCGGTGCTAGGGCCGCCGATCATCCGTCGACTCCGACCAGATCCACGCCTGCGGACTCCTGCGCGACTTCCTCGACCGAGCGGTCCGGCAGGGGCGGCGGAGTGCCTCCCCAGGCGGGGCAGATGGCCTTGTGATCGCACCAGTCGCACAGTGGGCCCGGGCTCGGCCGCCAGTCGCCGGACTCCAGCGCTCGGGTGATCGCGGTCCAGAGCGCGCCGACCTTGCGTTCACAAGCGCGCAAGTCGGCTTCGTCGGGGACGTACCGGACGATCTCGCCGTTGCCGAGGTAGACGAGCTGCAGCATCGCCGGTACGACGCCGCGCAGCCGCCAGAGCACCAGGGCGTAGAACTTCATCTGGAAGAGCGCCTTGGCCTCGAAGAACTCCGACGGCGACCGGCCGGTCTTGTAGTCGACCACCCGGATCTCGCCGGTCGGCGCGACGTCGAGGCGGTCGACGTACCCGCGCAGCGTCAGGCCTGACTCCAGCTCGGTCTCGACGTACAGCTCGCGCTCGGCCGGCTCCAGCAGGTTCGGGTCTTCGAGCTTGAAGTACTTGCCGAGCAGTTGGTGGGCCTCGGCCAGCCACTTGGCGAGCTCCTCGCCGTCGGCGTCCTCGGCGAACAGTTCCGCGACCTCGGGCTCGGCCTCGAGCAGCTTCTGCCATTGCGGCTCGAGCATCTCGGCGGCGTGCTCCAGCGTCCGCTGCCCACTGGGCAGGTCGAAGAGCCGCTCCAGCACCGCGTGCACCACCGTGCCCCGGACGGCCGCCGACGAAGGCTTCTCCGGCAGCCGGTCGATCACCCGGAACCGGTACTTGAGCGGGCAGCTCATGAAGTCCGCCGCCCGGGACGGAGACAGCGCTCCGTTCGGGTGGCCGTGCCTGTCGACTGCTGGTGCAACGCTCATGCCGCCAAGGCTAGGCGAGACCACCGACAGTCGGAGTCGTCGCCGCACTGGTTGTGGATAACGGCCTCACAGCGGATTCCCAGCAGGCTTTCGGGAAACCATCGGTCCCGGTTGGCACTCTGGACCCAACGAGCAAGGGAGACCGAGATGCACGACCACGACAGAGGCCTCGAGTACGACTTGGGGATGCTCCGCCGACGCAATGTCCTGAGGCTGTTCGCCGGTGCGGGATTGGTAGCTGTGGCTGGTTGTGCGGCTGACAACACGGCTTCAGTTCCACAGAGTTCTTCAACAACTCCAGTTCCACAGAGTTCTTCAACAAATGATGGTGTGGACGAGATCCCTGAGGAGACGGCGGGGCCGTTTCCTGGGGACGGGTCCAATGGGCCGAATGTGCTGACCGAGTCGGGCATCGTGCGGAGTGACCTCACCAAGAGCTTCGGTACGGCGACGGGGGTGGCTGAGGGGATCCCGCTGACGGTGCAACTCGTAGTACTGGATGCAGCGAAGGACACGCCTCTGCCGGGTGCTGCCGTCTACCTCTGGCATTGCGACGCCCAGGGCCGCTACTCGCTCTACGACGGGGAGATCACCAAGGAGAACTACTGCCGCGGAGTACAGGCTGCCGATGCGGCCGGGACGGTCACCTTCACCACGATCTTCCCCGGGGCGTACCAGGGGAGGTGGCCGCACATCCACTTCGAGGTCTACTCGTCCCTGTCCGAGGCGACCGCGGCCGGCAAGATCAGTGCGACCTCGCAGCTGGCACTGCCCGCGGAGGCGTGTACTGCGGTCTACGCGACTGACGGGTATGACGGAAGCGCTCAGAACCTCTCCCGCACCTCGCTGCAGACCGACAACGTGTTCCGGGACGACGCGGCGGTGCACCAGTTGGCGACGATGAGCGGGGACGTGAAGACGGGATACACGGCTCGGCTTGCGGTGGGGGTGTAAGGCTTGTTAACAGGGGACCAGTAGCGTTGCCTCGATGTCCGATTCGCGTGATCCCCAGAGTCCCGCCCAGCCTGCCGGTCCTACGCCCGGTACCTGGGTGATCGGTCGTGTCCGCGGGATCAAGCTGACGATGCGGTACAGCTGGCTGCCGGTGGCGATGCTGCTGGCCCTCGGCTTCGCCAGCATCATCGGGGCGCAGTTCCCCGAACTGGGCA
Source organism: Kribbella sp. NBC_00382 (assembly GCF_036067295.1). Taxonomy (NCBI): domain Bacteria; kingdom Bacillati; phylum Actinomycetota; class Actinomycetes; order Propionibacteriales; family Kribbellaceae; genus Kribbella; species Kribbella sp. NBC_00382. The sequence continues at coordinate 6,944,311 of NZ_CP107954.1, read as the reverse complement.
GCTGGCGGTACGTCGCGTCGTTCGCCTTCGTGATCGCGTTCACCGCCTCGATCCTGATCCACGAGCTGGCGCACGCGCTGGTCGCGCTCCGGTTCGGCATCTCGGTGACCGAGATCAACCTCGGGTTCTTCGCGGCCGGCACACACATCGAGGGGGAGCGGAAGAGCCCGTTCGAGGAGTTCGCCGTCTCCGTCGTCGGCCCGCTGGCCTCGCTGCTGGTCGGCGGTCTCGCGTACCTCGGCTCGCGGGCGGTGGACGAGGGCGTCGGGTACGTCGCGCTGATCGAGCTCGCCATCGCCAACCTGATCGTCGGTGTCACCAACCTGCTGCCCGGGCTGCCGCTCGACGGCGGCTGGGTGCTGCGCGCCTTCGTCTGGAAGCTGACCGGCAACATGCACAAGGGCACGATCGCGGCGGCCTGGGCCGGCCGGGTGATCGCGATCGGAGTCCTGGCAGCGCCGGTGATCCTGGAGCGGGTCTTCGATCGGGAGCCCACGATCGTCGACTACATCATCGCGTTGGCGGTCGGATTCTTCCTCTGGATGGGCTCGACCGCGTCCCTGATGCAGGCCCGGCTCCGGAGCAAGCTGCCGTCCCTGCAGGTACGCACCCTGGCCCGCCGCGCGATCGCAGTACACGCCAGTACGCCGATCTCCGAGGCGGTACGACTCGCAGCCGGCGCGCAAGCCGGGGCCGTGGTGGTCATCGACGGCGAGGACAAGCCGCACGCGCTCGTCTCGGAATCGGCGGTCAACTCCGTCGCCCAGAACCAGCGCCCATGGACCACGGTCGGCGAGGTCGCCACCCGGATCGGTGCCGGCCACATCATCGGCGTCAACGACACCGGCGAGGAGATCCTCGCCATCCTCCGCGAGAACCCCGCCTCGGAGTACCTGGTCCTGGACGCCAACGGCGCGGTCTACGGCGTCCTCGCCACCACCGACGTCGAGCAGGCCTTCCGCAACCGCTGACCGTCAGTACTCCGTGATGCTCAGCCGCATCTCCGCGCCCGGAATCGCCATCGTCAAGGCCTCGACCTCAACTTGAGCCCGAGCCCCAGCCGCGAGCGGGCCGACGTGCTTCACGTCGATCTGCCCACCGCGGCGACCCACATGCCCACGAGCCGCCCGTCCACCAGCAGCCCGTTGGGGTGGAAGGTGTCGTGCAGCGGCAGGTGCTTGCTGCCGCCCGGCCCGACGAAGAGCCCATGCCGGTCCTGCCCGAGCAGGCGGAGGTCAGGGGTAGGCAGGAACCGAACTCCGGACGGCTCCGGCGCATTGCGGACGGCCTGCTCGGCCTCCGGCAGGATCCAGGCACGGTGGCCGTCCAGGTCGACCTCCAGCAGCTCCAACTGCCCCCAGACCTCGCGTGCGTCCTTGGCGGACAGACCGGACCACCAGGCGAAGGCCGCTGGGGTTGTTGGCCCGAATGCCTCGACATGGCGGCGGCAGAGCTCGCGGTGGGCGTCCATGAAGTCGACCCCAGGGCGGGGGACCTCACGGAAGTACAGGGCACTCGTTGTCCAGCGCAACGCGATGCGACCGGTCGCACAGGCACCTCTGAGGTCCGGTGCGCCGCTACGGCCCTCTGTGCCCGCCAGGTCTCGGCAGATGCTGTCCGCTGCAGTCTCTAAATACTTGAGCGCCTCAGGCGCAAGGGGGAGGCGCCCAATGGTGAAGATGCCGAAGTCGGCGCGCGGCAGGACGTAGACGGCGGCCCGGGGGCTGTAGGTCTGGGTGAGGTCGGGATGCTCCCAGGCGGTCGGCTCGCAGGCTTCTACGCGGGCATGCAGGGCGATCAGGGCGTCGCGTGGGGCGGTGTCCTGGAGGCCGTAGCGCGCGGCGTCGGCGTACGCGCCGGGTGGGAGGCGAGTGGTGAGGTGGTTGACGGAGAGGCGGTGGGCGACGGCTTGCTGACGGGTCAGCTTCAGGGGCATCGGTGGGGTTTCCCGGGCTGTCGGGGTGGCGAAGTAGGGTGAGCGCCTTATGTCTGATCTTCGTGATTTTCCTGATGCTTCCTTCTCCGGGGTGCACCACGGGCCGTTGCAGGCCGGTGAGTGGGTCACCCTGTCCGACTCCAAAGGGCGCCGGCACTCGGTGTTCCTCGAGCGCGGGAAGATCTTCCACACCACCAAGGGCGGGATCGAGCACGACGAGCTGATCGACGGCCCGGACGCGGTGACGATCCGGTCCAAGGGCGGGGTCGAGTACCTCGCGCTGCGGCCGTTGATGGCGGACTACTCGGTCTCGATGCCGCGCGGCGCGGCGGTGATCTACCCCAAGGACACCGCGCAGATCGTGACGATGGCCGACATCTTCCCCGGCGCCAAGGTGGTCGAGGCGGGTGCCGGTTCCGGTGCGCTGACCACGGCACTGCTGCGGGCGGTCGGCATCCACGGCCAGGTGATCTCGTTCGAGCGCCGCGAGGACTTCGCCGAGGTGGCCCGCAAGAACGTCACCGGCTTCTTCGGCGCCGAGCACCCGGCCTGGCGGTTGCAGGTCGGTGACCTGGTCGAGTCGCTGGACGAGGAGGACGTCGACCGGATCGTGCTCGACATGCTGGCCCCCTGGGAGTGCATCGACGCCGCCGCGGGTGCCCTGGTGCCGGGCGGGGTCTTCTGCGCGTACGTCGCCACCACGACCCAGCTGAGCCGGGTCGTCGAGACGCTGCGGGCCCATGGCGAGTTCACCGAGCCGCGGGCCTGGGAGTCGCTGGTCAGGGACTGGCACGTCGAAGGGCTCGCCGTCCGTCCTGGCCATCGGATGCAAGGCCACACGGCATTCCTGGTCACGGCTCGACGGATGGCGCACGGCGTACAGGCTCCGCGGAAGAAGCGCCGGCCGGCCCCGGGTGCGTACGGCGACGACTACTCCGGGCCGCGCAAGTCCGATACACCCGTCGACACGCCGGAGGCAACCGATTCATCCGCAACCGACACGTGATGGGATTCAGCTTGCTAGGCGTGCTTTTCTGGGTAAGGTCCATAGGGTCGAGCCCCACATGGTGAGGTGATGATCGTGGCTGGAGACGAGAGTCCTACCGCGGCAGAGCTGCGTAACCAGGTCCGTTACCTGGAGGCCGAGGTCGCAGCGTTGCGGCGGAGGTTGTTGGAGCACCCGGCGGACAGCCGGTCGCTCGAGAGCAGACTGTCCGAAACCCAGGCGTCCTTGTCGAGTGTGACCGCCCAGAACGAACGGCTGGCGGAAACACTGCGCGAGGCCCGAGAGAAGATCATCGCCCTGAAGGAGGAGGTCGACCGGCTGGCGCAACCGCCGTCCGGTTTCGGTACCTTCCTGGGCCGCAACGACGACGACACGCTGGACGTGTTCACCGGGGGCCGCAAGCTCCGGGTCGCGGCGAGCCCCTCAGTCGATCTGGACGCGCTTCGGCTCGGCCAGGAACTGATGCTGAACGAGGCGCTGAACGTGGTCGAGGCCTGCGACTTCGAGGTCGTGGGTGACGTGGTGATGCTGAAGGAGCTGCTGGCCGACGGCGAGCGGGCACTGGTGATCGCACAGGCCGACGAGGAACGTATCGTCCGGCTCGCCTCGCCGCTGCTCGACATCGCGCTGCGGGCCGGCGACTCGCTGCTGCTGGAGCCCCGCTCCGGCTATGTCTACGAGAAGATCCCGAAGTCCGAGGTCGAGGAGCTGGTGCTCGAAGAGGTCCCGGACATCGACTACACGCAGATCGGCGGACTGGCGGGCCAGATCGAGCAGATCCGGGACGCGGTCGAGATGCCGTACCTGCACAAGGACCTGTTCCTCGAGCACGAGCTGAAGCCGCCGAAGGGCGTCCTGCTCTACGGCCCGCCGGGCTGTGGCAAGACGCTGATCGCCAAGGCGGTGGCGAACTCGCTGGCCAAGAAGGTCGCCGAGCGGACCGGGGTGGAGGGGCAGAAGTCGTTCTTCCTCAACATCAAGGGTCCGGAGCTGCTCAACAAGTACGTGGGTGAGACCGAGCGGCACATCCGCCTGGTCTTCCAGCGCGCCCGGGAGAAGGCTTCCGAGGGCATGCCGGTGATCGTGTTCTTCGACGAGATGGACTCGCTGTTCCGCACCCGCGGCTCCGGTGTCTCCTCCGACGTCGAGAACACCATCGTCCCGCAGCTGCTGAGCGAGATCGACGGCGTCGAAGGCCTCGAGAACGTGATCGTGATCGGTGCCTCGAACCGGGAAGACATGATCGACCCGGCGATCCTGCGGCCGGGCCGGCTGGACGTGAAGATCAAGATCGAGCGGCCGGACGCCGAGTCCGCCCGCGACATCTTCTCGAAGTACCTGACCACCTCGCTGCCCCTGCACCCGGAGGACGTCAGCGAGTTCGGTGGCGACCGCCGCGAGTGCGTGAACGGGATGATCCAGCGCACGGTCGAGCGGATGTACACCGAGGCCGACGAGAACCGCTTCCTCGAGGTCACCTACGCCAACGGTGACAAGGAGGTCCTGTACTTCAAGGACTTCAACTCGGGCGCGATGATCCAGAATATCGTCGACCGGGCCAAGAAGATGGCGATCAAGGCGTTCCTCGAGGACGGCCAGAAGGGCCTGCGGGTGCAGCACCTGCTGCAGGCCTGCGTGGACGAGTTCAAGGAGAACGAGGACCTGCCGAACACCACCAACCCGGACGACTGGGCCCGGATCTCCGGCAAGAAGGGCGAGCGGATCGTCTACATCCGTACGCTCATCTCCGGCAAGCAGGGCACCGAGCCGGGCCGGTCGATCGACACGGCCACCAACACGGGTCAGTACCTGTAACCAGTTCCAACGGCAGCCGCCCCGGTCCGGATTTCGGACCGGGGCGGCTGTTGCTTTGGCTGCCTGGTCGTGCTTTCTTAGGCGACAAGGGGAATGGCCTGGGGGAGGGCTACAGGGGGTGGGCGAGCATGCCCAGGTTCAGCATGTCCGGGGTCGTACAGCAGCTGTCGCAGGTCGACTGGCTCAAACCGTTGCTCGCAGGCATTTTCATCGATGGCGTCGAGGTCACACAGGTCATCCAGTACCGGCACGCCGCTGACCATCTGACCGACTCGGACGATCATGGTCCGGACAACTCGATCCAGCTCGTCGCCGACAAGACGGCGTACGTGCGGGTGTTCGTGCACGGGGTGTTCAGCGATGTGCCCAATGTGCGAGCTACCGTGACGGTGCAGAAGATGCGGTACGGGATCTGGGTGGATGCCGGGTCGCTCATCCAGCAGACGCCTGGCGCGATCACGGCGCTCGCTGATCCGGACTATGCGACCGAACGCGGGTCGCTCGCGAACAGCCTCAACTTCGTCATCCCGGCCGCTCAGATGCGCGGGACCTTCCGGCTCAAGGTCTCCGTCGGCAGCGGCCGCTCTTTGGTGGAGTACACGCAGGTGGTCAACGCGAGCCTGCTGCAGACGCTCAAGGTGCGGATGATCCCGGTCCACTACTCGGGCGACGACATCGCGGGCAATCACGTCGATCTGCCGGCGCCATCGCTTGCGGATCTGCAGTCGACGGTACGGCGGACGCTCGACTGGTATCCGGTCTCCAAGACGCCGGAGCTCTCGATCGCCGGCCAGATGAACTGGTTCGTCCCGCTGACCGGCGGCATCGTCAAGGGCAAGTGCCCGGACGTCTGGAACAGCCTGCTGGCGTGGCTCTACCTGGTGAAGATGGCCGACGGCAACAAGCCCGGCTGGCTGTACTACGGGATGCTGCCGAGCGCGATCCCACGCGACGGTACCGGCGGATGCGGCGGCGGTGGAGCCGGACTCGGCGCCGGGCCGGTCGGATCGCAGGAGCCGATGGGCCACGAACTCGGCCACGTCCTCGACTTCCGGCACGCCCCTTGCGGGCTGAACAACGATCCCAAGGTCGACCTCGCCTATCCGGCGTACGAGCCCTACGACTCGGCCACCAACAAGATGGCGTCGATCGGCGAGTACGGCTTCGACCTGGCCGGCCCGAATATGATCTCGCCGGCTGTCGGGCGCGACTTCATGTCGTACTGCAATCCGCGCTGGCCGTCGCTCTACCAGTACAAGCGGATGCTGCAGCACTCCGCGCTGAACCCGACGTGGATCCCGGGGCCGGGTGACATGCGGCCGCCCAACGTGGAGCTTGATCTCGATGGGCCGATTCCGCACTACATCCCTGATCCGCCGCCACCGTGGGTGGTCGATCTGCAGAGTCCGGTACTGACGCTGATGGTCTTCGGGCGGATGGTCGAGGGGCAGATCGAGATCGAGCACGTACTCACGCTGGAGACGACGGTTGCGCAGCAGTTGGGGACCAGCCTCCCCGGGACGCGGCTGGATCTGATCGACGACGTGGGGCACATCGTTGCGACTACGTCAGTGCAGGTGATCGAGACCGCTGCCTGTGGAGACGGCCAGGGCGGCTGCGGTGGCTGCAGCGGAGGTTGCGGCGGTGGTGGTTCGGTGAGCTCTGGGGTGGTCTGTGCTGTGATCCCGGAGCCGCCGCGGGGCTCCACGCTGCGCATCGTGCGCGACGAGGAGGAGACGTGGATCCGGGAGCCCGCCGGTGCTCCGCCGCGCTTGGAGGGCCTGCAGGGCGCCGTGGAGGGCGACTGGGTTCGCCTGACCTGGCAGGAGGAGGTGTACGCCGAGAAGGTGCACCGGCTGCTGCGCTGGTCGGCCGACGAGGGGGAGACCTGGCAGGTACTCGCCGGTGCGCTCGACGCGGGCGAGGCGACGGTACCGGTGGCTCCGCTGCTCGCTGGCTCAGCCCTGGTACAGGTGATCATCTCGGACGGCTTCGACACCGCCGTCAGCGAGTGGACCCGGCTAGACGTCCCCCGACGACCACCTGAAGCATCCATCCTCGCGCCGGCCCCCGGGTCGACTGTGAAGGCCGGTTCCCTGGTACGCCTCTGGGCACTGGCCACGGACTGCTTCGGCCGGCCACTGGCGGACGAGCAACTGCACTGGGAGCTGGACGGCCAGCACGTTGGTACCGGCTCTGAGGTCTTCACCGACCTGATGGACTTCGAGGGCGACCACCGAGCCGTCCTGATCGCCGACGACGGCAACGGCCGCGTCGAGGTCGTCTCAGACTTCTGGGCCTCCGGCGACGGCCGGGTCCCGCACCGACGGCGCTGACGCCGTCAGAGGGGTGGGTAGGGGGTTTCCCCGATAGGCAGCGAGCTGTTCGCGTCGTACCTTGACGGGTATGGCGACGGACGAGATTCGCAAGGACCTGCGGGCCGCGGTGGCGGCGCGGCAGGAGCTGGGGCCGGAGTACGAGCTCGAGGTGATCGAGGGGTTCCTCTCGAAGCTCGATGCGCACACCGCCCAGCATCTCGCCACGCCGCCGGTGAAGCCGGAGAAGCCGAGCCGCGAGAGCGACCCCGGCGGGCTCGCCCTAGCGATCGTCTCGGTCACCGCCGGCATCCCGATCACAGCCATCGCCGCGGCCCAGGAAGGCGCCTTCGCAATCGTCATCTGCTGGGGTGGGCTGGTCGGTATCAACCTGGCCCGCTCCATCTCGCGCTTCATCGGCCGCCAGCACTAGTACCGCAACGGCACCGGGTTTCCGTCCGCATCGAAGGCCCGGAACTCCTCGCGCTGCTGGACGCGAGGTGTCGCGCCGGTATCCGCGACGCTCTGGGTGAACCCGAACGTCAGGATGATCTTCACACCGGGGAGTGACCGCTCGGTCGGCCGATGGTTGCATCACAACCGGGTCAGGATCTCGGCCAAGCCGGTCTCGACATCGTGCGGCAGGCCGAGCAGGAGTCCTCGGTGCACCCCGTACCAAGGTGCGAGGCGATGCCAGTCGAGCGCGCGCTCGCGGAGTACCGGGGTGACGTCGTAGGTCTCGGCCAGGCCGGTCGCGATGCCGGCTGGGGCGTCGTTGAGGAGCCAGGAGAGATCCAGGGCCGGGTCGCCGATCTCTGCGTCGGTCCAGTCGATGATGCCGCCGATACGGCCGTCCTGGACGAGTATGTGTTCGGAGCCGAGGTCTGCGTGCACTAGCGCTGTGCGGGTGTTGGCTACGCGGTCTAGGAGCTCGAGGGCGGTCTGGTGGGTGTGCTCTGGAAGCAGTGGAATTACCTGGGCCCGGCACTCGTCCAGGAAGACCGCCTTGGCGGCTCTAGCCGTCGCTGCGTCAACAGCGCCTTGGGCCGCTGCCTCGGCCGGGTCTATGGCGTGCAGGGCGCTCAGGAACTTGCCTAGCTGGCGGCCGAGCTCAGTACTGCCTGCTTCGAGTGGTTGGCCGACCAGGACGCGGTGGCGTACGCCGTACTGCGTCTGCTCGGGCACTGGGACCGGTACTGGGAGTTGCGGGGCTAGCCAGGGCATCAGGCGGGTCTCGGCGAGTAGTCGCGGGCGGACCTCCTCGCGGCGGGGCTCACGATTAAGCCACTCGCCGTCCAGCCAGGCCCGGCTGTCCCAGCCGTCATCGTTGATGGTCACTGCGCATATGTCCTGACCAGCGGGCCGAGCAGGGCAACGGTGTCCGGCATGAAGGACCACTCGTCGAACTTGGCGACCAGGTCGGCCGGCGACATCCACGCGCCCCACTCGACCTCCTCCGGCTGGTGTTTCACCGGGCCGTCCCAGACGCAGGTGTACAGGTAGGCGCGGTAGCTGGTGTGCTCGTCCGCATAGTCGCCTTCAGGCAGGCGGGTCAGCTCGACCCCGGTGATGCCCAACTCCTCGTCCAGTTCCCGTACGACGGCGTCGTACGGGTCCTCACCTGCCGCCACGACACCGCCGGCGGCGAAGTCGTACCGGTGCGGGTAGACGTCCTTGGTCGGCGTGCGGCGGTGCACGTAGATCTCGCCGGCACTGTTCCGGACCAGTACGCCGGTTGCCCCATGGCGCAGGTTGTCGCGCCGCATCACGGAGCGTGGCGCAGACCCGCACACCTTGCCGTCGCTGTCCAGCAAAGCCACCAGTTCGTCCATTTCCGAAGTCTCACAGATAACCCTGTGGACACATCACCGCATTTAGTCCGCTGTACCGCGTAGGCTCGATCGCATGAGTGTTCGGCGGATCATGGGGACCGAGACCGAGTTCGGCATCTCGGTTCCTGGCCAGCCCGGGGCCAACCCGATGCTGACTTCGAGCCAGGTGGTGAACGGCTATGCCCAGACGCAGCCCTTGGCGCGCAAAACCCGGTGGGACTTCGACGAGGAGCACCCCCTGCGGGACGCGCGCGGCTTCGACCTGAGCCGGGAGGTGGCCGACTCGAGCCAGCTCACCGACGAGGAGACCGGCCTGGCCAACGTCATCCTCACCAACGGCGCCCGGTTGTACGTCGACCACGCCCACCCGGAGTACTCCGCGCCCGAGTGCACCAACCCGCGCGACGTGGTGGTCTGGGACAAGGCCGGCGAGCTGGTGATCATGGAGGGCGCCCGGCAGGCCCGGCAGATCCCCGGCGCGCCGCAGCTGAACCTCTACAAGAACAACACCGACAACAAGGGCGCGTCGTACGGCTCGCACGAGAACTACCTGATGCGCCGGTCCACACCGTTCGCGTCGATCGTGCGGCACCTGACGCCGTTCTTCGTCAGCCGCCAGGTGGTCACCGGCGCCGGCCGGGTCGGGATCGGCCAGGACGGCAACACCAACGGCTTCCAGATCAGCCAGCGCGCCGACTACTTCGAGGTCGAGGTCGGCCTGGAGACGACGCTGAAGCGGCCGATCATCAACACCCGCGACGAGCCGCACGCGAATCCCGACCGGTACCGCCGGCTGCACGTGATCATCGGCGACGCGAACCTGGCCGAGATCTCGACCTACCTGAAGGTCGGCACCACCTCGCTGGTGCTGGCGATGATCGAGGACGGCTGGCTGACCGACGACCTGTCCGTCGACCGGCCGGTCACCGCGCTGCACGAGATCAGCCACGACCCGAGCTGTACGCACCTGATGACGCTCAAGGACGGCCGCAAGATCACCGCCGTCCAGCTCCAGGTGGAGTATCTGGAGCAGGCCCGCAAGTACGTCGAGAACAAGTACGGCGACGACGCGGACCGGCAGACCAACGACGTGCTGCAGCGCTGGGAGGCGGTGCTCGACCAGCTCGCCACCGACCCGATGAAGCTGTCCGACCAGCTCGACTGGGTCGCGAAGTACAAGCTGCTGCAGTCCTATCGTGACCGCGACGGGCTGGAGTGGGACGACCCGAAGCTGCACCTGGTCGACCTGCAGTACGCCGATCTGCGCCCGGACAAGGGCCTGTACTACAAACTCGTCAAGAGCGGCCGGATGCAACGCCTGGTCAGCGACGAGGAGATCCGGATGGCCGTCTCGCACCCGCCGACGGACACCCGCGCGTACTTCCGCGGCCGCTGCATGCAGCAGTACGCCGGTCAGGTCGCCGCCGCGTCCTGGGACTCGGTGATCTTCGACCTGCCCGGGCGTGAATCGCTTCAACGGATCCCGACCCTGGACCCGCTGCGCGGCACGAAGGCGCATGTCGGAGCGTTGCTGGACCAGTGCGACACCGCGAGTGACCTGGTTCGCACCATTACTGGGGGCGCTGCCGGGTAGGGTCGCTATAGAGAGTCGGTTGGGCGATTCTCCACAGCGGTTCTAGGAGGTGTGTGCCATGGCTAAAGACGGCGGACAGCAGCACAAGCAGCCGAAGCGCTCGTCGACCGAGGAAGAGGTCGCCGAGACCAAGTCCAGCGAGGACGTGGCCGAGCGCAAGGAACGGCTCGACGACGACGTCGACTCGATCCTCGACGAGATCGACGAGGTGCTGGAGGAGAACGCGGAAGAGTTCGTCCGCGGCTTCGTGCAAAAGGGTGGGGAGTGAACCGCTAGATGACATTTGATGCCTCCGGCCGGTTGCCGGAAGCCTTCCTGACCCCAGGTGGCTCGTCCTTCATGGACTTCCTGGCCGGGCATGCGCCCGACCTGTTGCCCGGACGGCGCGACCTGGGGGCGGGTGATCTCGGCAAGGACGTCCCGCACGGTACGACGATCGTGGCCGCCACCTTCCCCGGTGGCGTCGTGATGGCCGGCGACCGTCGGGCCACGATGGGCAACGTGATCGCCCAGCGCGACATCGAGAAGGTCTTCCCGGCCGACGAGTACTCGTGCGTCGCCTTCGCCGGGACGGCCGGGCTCGGGATCGAGATGGTGCGGCTGTTCCAGGTCGAGCTCGAGCACTACGAGAAGCTCGAGGGCACCACGCTCAGCCTGGACGGCAAGGCCAACCGGCTGACCGCGCTAATCCGCGGCAACCTGGCGATGGCGATGCAGGGCCTGGCCGTGGTCCCGTTGTTCGCGGGCTACGACCACGATCTGAAGGGCGGCCGGATCTTCTCCTACGACCCGACCGGTGGGCGGTACGAGGAGTTCGGCGGCTTCCACAGCGTCGGCTCGGGCTCGCTGTTCGCCAAGGGCGCGCTGAAGAAGCTCTACCGCGAGGGCCTGTCCGAGACCGAGGTGGCGACGGTGCTCGTCCAGTCCCTGGTCGATGCCGCCGACGACGACTCGGCGACCGGTGGTCCGGACCTGCTCCGGCGGATCTTCCCGGTGGTCGGCGTGGTCACCGTGGACGGCTACCGGCGGCTCCCGGCCGAGGAGGTCGGCGCGATCGTTGACACGATCATCGCCGCCCGGCACGAGCGTCCCGACGGCCCGGCCGCGCCCCTCACCTGACCACCATCGACTGATAGAGGACGACACCCCAGATGAGTACGCCGTTCTACGTCTCGCCCGAACAGTTGATGCGGGACCGGGCCGACTTCGCCCGCAAGGGCATCGCCAAGGGGCGCAGCGCGATCGCGCTGCAGTACGCCGACGGCATCCTGTTCGTCGCCGAGAACCGGTCCCCGGCGCTGCACAAGGTGGCCGAGATCTACGACCGGATGGCGTTCGCCGCCGTCGGGCGGTACAACGAGTTCGAGAACCTGCGGATCGCGGGCGTCCGGCTGGCCGACATGCGCGGCTATTCGTACGACCGCCGGGACGTGACCGGCCGGGCGCTGGCGAATGCGTACGCGCAGACGCTCGGCGCGATCTTCTCCTCCGGCGGCGAGAAGCCGCTCGAGGTGGAGATCCTGGTCGCCGAGATCGGCGCCAGCACGGCCGAGGACCAGATCTACCGGCTCACCTACGACGGCTCGATCGCGGACGTCCGCGGCTACGCCGTGATGGGCGGCCCGGCCGAGCAGGTCGCCGAGTACGTCGGTGAGCACTACTCCGAAGGGATCTCACTGGCGGGGGCCCTGCGCCTCGCGGTGGACGCCCTCGGCCACGACGGCACCGAGATCCGGCAGCTCGAGCCGGACCAGATCGAGGTCGCCATCCTGGACCGCACCCGCACCCAGGTGCGCAAGTTCAAGCGGATCTCGGACGAGACACTGGCCCGGATCCTGTCCGAGTCGCGCCCCGACACGTCCCCGTCCGAGCCGGCGACGCACGCCGACTCGGACTCCGACGAGACGGTCAACGGCGGCAGTTACGAGAGCGAGTCGGCGAGCGACGCCCCGGTGGCGCCGCCCGCAGACGACACGCCGATCGCCCCGCCGGAGAACCCGGACACCGACCGCCCGCTGTGACCGACAACCTGCCGTCCGCCCCTGGCTCAACCCCAGGGGCGGACGACGTACGTCCAGGTGATCCCGAGCCGTGGGTGTTGGTGGGGGAGAAGCCCGGCTACAAGGGCTTCCTGACGGTGAATGTCCGCCGCTACCGGCTACCCGATGGCCGCGAGGCAGTCTGGGACGTCTCCGGCCCCGAGTCCGGAGCAGACATCCGGGCCGGCGTCACCGTGTTGCCGCTGACCCCGGACGGCCGGATCGTCACCGTACGGATGTTCCGCGCCGGCCCCGACAAGATCGTCACCAACCTGCCCGGCGGCCTGATCGACCCCGGGGAAGACCCGGCCGACGCGGGACGTCGTGAACTTGAGGAAGAGACCGGCTACAGCTGCGAGTCGATCGAGGTGAAGGGCTGGCTCTGGGCCGGTTCGTCGTCGACCTTCCGCAAGTACGTCGCCATCGCCCGCGGCTGCCGCCCGAACGGCAAGCAGTCCCTCGACGAGTTCGAGGACTGCGTACCGGTGGAACTCACCCCGGCCGAGTTCCGCGCCGACCTGCGCACTCCCGGCATCATGACCGGCACCGACGCCGCCTACCTGGCCCTCGACCACGCCGGCCTGCTCTGACCCGCGGTCACTTCGAGGCCGCCTTGGTACGCCACCACGGAACGGCGGGCGGCGTGGGCGCACGCAGTACGTTCGTCCCGCAATGAATCCCGCCGAACCGCACGTGGTACGACCACGAGTCCACCCAGGCGACCGTGACGCCGAGCGGTTCGAGCACCAGCGCGGTGTACGCCTGGAACAGGTCGACGGTCCGCTCCGGGATCACGAGCTGCCGCCACCCGTCGCGCATCCGCCCGTCCGGCAAGAAGTGCGCCGGGTTGGCCGTCCGGATCCGCTTGGCCACCTCGACCGCCGGTACGCCCGGGAAGCCGTCCGCGAAGAACTCGGCCAGCTTGAGGTCGTTGCCGTCCTTGGCCCAATGGGATGTGCGGTCCAGCCCTTTGCCGGCCAGGATGTCGGCACTCGCCCTGGACTTCACCGAGTCGGGCAGGACTGCGCGCAGTACTCCCGGAGCCGCCGCCAACGGGACCCGCGGACCATAGGGCCGGGGCATCAGCAGCGTCCTGCCGAGCACCTGGAGGTTGACCAAGTCAGGGGTGAACGCGGAAGTCCGGGTGGTGTCGAGGTCGGCGCTGTAGTCGAACAGCACCGGCACCGGGATCAGCCTCGATCCGGGGAAGGCCGCGGTCAGGACCTTGTCCACGCCGGCCAGCTTGGTCTTCTCGATCGTGGCGTTCGTACCGGCCTCGAACGCGGCCAGTTCGAAGATGCTGATCCCGGCGTTATAGGTGCGGCTGATGTTCATGCCGACCTCGTAGTCGATCCGGTGACCCGAGACCGTCTCCTTCTCGTCGGCCTCGGCCAGCCGCCGGTAGATCCGGGGCGGCTCCGCCGCGGACGCGTCGCCGGTACGGTGCTCGTGCCGCCAGAGCTTGCCGCGGAGCAGATGGGTGACCGGGAAGCTCCCGCCGGTGGTGAGCCTCGGCTTGAGCCCCTGGTAGACGTAGTTCTCCCACAGCACCTGGTCCGGCGGCGCACCGGCGATGAACCGGGCCTTCAGCTCGTCGATGATCGCCAGCGCGACCTGCGGCGACGCCCGCAGCACCGCCGCTCCGCTGGACGATTCCCGATCCGGTACGAACGAGATCAGCTCGTCCACGTGACCGACGTCCAGCCAGGAAGTGTCGATCTTGGTGATCGGCTGGGTGCCTTGGGCCGCCAGGAAGGCGAACAGCTCCGGGTCGATCTCGCGCGGCTGCCCGCTGCTGTTCGGCCCGGCCGGCTCCTCACCGATGACGATCCGGCCGAACGGCGCGTCGGTACCGGCCGGACCCACCTCGATGTTGCCGCCGTAGTTGAGCGAGTCGTGCAGCACCTCGAGCTTGGTGGCGAACAGGTCGGCCTCGACGAGACTGAGCACCACGGTCTGGCCACCGACCGGCAGGCTGATGCCGGCACTCGTCATCGGCATGGCCGCGATCACCGCCTTGACCAGCGCCTCCATCGTCTTCAGCCGGGCATCGAGCGCGGACGCCCGACGCTGAGGAGCTCCGGCCTTGGCTTTGCCTACCGCTGCGCGGAGTTGGGCCAAGGCACCCGGCAACGCCTGGCGGGCGCCTGTGAAGGTGGTCGGCATCGCGCCCGTGAACGGTGAACCCAGCAGGGCGAGCTGGAAGAACACCTGGTTGAACACCGCGCCGACGCCGACGACCTTGTAGAGCAGTTCGCTGGTATCGGTGAAGGCCAGCTGCCGGACCGCGCCGGTGACGTCGGTGACCTTGACGGTCCGCTTCCAGAAGTCGGTACAGATGCCGAGGCCGGTCGACGGGAAGTGGCCTTCGACCAGCGCGGCCAGATTCGGGGCCAACTGGCCGAGTACGAAGTCGTTGCGCACCCGCGGTAGGTGCAGGAGCACCCGCATGATCTGGTTCGGGCCCTGGCAGTAGCCGATCTGGAACTGGTCCTGCAGCCAGGTGTCGCCGGCATGGACCGAGACCGGGACCGAAACGAACGGCACCCTGGCCTGCGCACAGGCGGCCCGGACCTCAGCGACCGACGGGTCGTTCTCGCCCTCGTCCAGGCACATGTACAGCCGTTCGGGCGTGGCCAGATCCCCGACGAGGATGAGCGGCGCCACGCTGATCAGACCGGCTTCCTTGCCGACCCGGCCGCTCGCGTCCACCGACTCCAGTTCGATCGATGCGCGGGCCGTCGAACCCAACGGAGATCCGGGTAGCAGTCGCGCTTCCAGCAGTACCGAGGAAGGCTTGCCCACGCCGGCGGTGGGCACCGGGAAGCGGATGGTGCCGCCGCCCTTCCGCCCAGCGATCCGGGTCCCGGCCGAGGTGCTCAGGCGCAGTGTCTTCTCCGCCAGATCCGGCACCAGCAGCGAGGTCGTGAACGGCCCGCCGGGGGCCGCATCAGCCGATACCCGGAGCGTCCGGGCGTCATCGTCGCCTTTGGGCACCGAGGCTTGCTCAGCGTCTGGGGTCTGGATGCTCTCCGACTTCACGGCGGCAGGCAGGCGTCGCCCGTCCACGTCGAGGTTCGCCAGCACGATCAGCCCTGGCGCCAGGCTCCTTGCGGAACGCTCGGCCGGCGTGGAGTTGATCTTGCCGTCGCGATCCCAGTCGGCGTCCAGATGGAACGTACCCACTGGCTAGCCGCCTGGCGTCGGGGTGACGGTGATCGGCTGACCCGTCAGCATGTCCCGGATGGCCGGTACCTCGCTGAGGTTCTGCAGTAGCACGAGCGAGGTCGGGATGGTGACCTCCCACGGCTGGGCGCCGGCCGGGTAGACCACGCCGCCCTCGATCTTGCCCAGGTTCTCGGTGATCTCATCGGCGATCGGGAGGTAGGCGTTGTCGCCGCTCAGCGGTGGGTCCTGCCCCTCCCAGATCAGGCCGTGCTGCATGAAGTAGGCCACCGCGCGCTCGAATCCCGGCCGGACCGGAAGCTGCACCCGGGCCGCGCCGGCCTTGAGGAAGGCGGCGAAGTCGGGATCCGGGTCCTTGAAGTGCAGCGCCGGCGCCCACCGGGGCTCGCGGCCCCAGAAGTACGGGTAGAAGACCCAGAGCAGGTTGTGCCATTCGAAGGCGTTCTCGAAGAACCGGATGTAGGAGCCGTTCGCGCAGGCGTCGCCCAGGTCCAGGGTCGGCACCGGGGCGCCGGTGAAGCCGTCCCTGGCGATGTCGGTCCGGCCGGTCATCAGCATCAGGACCCACTTCTTCAGCTCGTCGCGCATCAAGCGGACGTTCTCCAGCGGGTTCTGGCCCTGGACCGGGTTGGCCTCGGCGATCGCGGCCACCCGCTGCTGTTCGTCGTACGCCGCCTTCTGCCGCTGGTACGCCTCGATCACCGCGTCGTAGACCTGCTGCTGCCACTTGCGCCAGCCCTGCCGGGTGATCATGCACAACACGTCCGCACTGACCGCGAAGGCCACCGACTGCAGGATCGTGTAGGCGATGCTGATCTCCTTCTCCGGCTCGCTGAGCAGGTTGATCGCGATCCCGCCCCACAGGTTCGTCCGGTCGAACGAAAGGCCGTTGAGCACCAGGTGGAAGGAGTTGTTGTCGCCCTCGATCCACAGGTAGGCGGTGTGCACGGTGATCGTCTTCGCGAAGTACCCAGCCGGGATCTCGATCTTCGCGGCCCGGCCCATGTTGTTCTTGGTGGTGCCGTCCTGCCGGTCGAAGTACGTCACCCACTGGGCCAGCGGCGGTGGTACCGGAGCGTTCGTGACCTGGTACTGCGCGACCAGCTCGAGGTAGTTGGTCTCACTGATCTGGTCGGGCTGCAACAGCTTGCCGGCCAGCATCGGCGGCTGCGGCATCGGCAGCTGGCCGTCCTTGGGCTGCGGGTTCAGCTGGGCGTACAACCAGAACGCGGCCGGCTCGGGCACGACGTAGTCGAACATCATCCGCTGGCCGTAGTTGTAGGTCTGGGCCGAGTAGATCTTGTTCAGCCAGCGGTACACGCCGCGTACGTGCTTGCTGGCGGGACCAGTGTTCTCGATCCCGTGCTTGTTGATCTCCTCGACCTCCTCCACCACTGTGCGCACCCGTTCGGTACGGATCCGCTCGCGGACCCG
This sequence comes from Kribbella sp. NBC_00382, assembly GCF_036067295.1. Classification (NCBI taxonomy): domain Bacteria; kingdom Bacillati; phylum Actinomycetota; class Actinomycetes; order Propionibacteriales; family Kribbellaceae; genus Kribbella; species Kribbella sp. NBC_00382. Next base: position 6,927,154 of record NZ_CP107954.1, on the reverse strand, counting down.
CTCCGCGCTCTTCTCGGTGACCTCGCGGGAGAACGCGGTGGCCTTGCGCTGCGACTCGGTGGTACTGGTGGAGTAGCCGACGTCCAGGTTGGAGCTGAAGCTGACGGCCGGTCCGTACGATCCGGAGACCTGCAGCCCGGCGTCCAGCTGGGTCTGCGTCTCGACGGTCTTGGTGGCCTCGGTCTGCAGCTCGTCGCGCTCGGTGCTCTGGAGGTCGCGCTCCTTCTCGGTCTCGGTCTCCTGCTCGGTGGTCGTCGTCTCCTCGGTCCGGTCGAGCCGGCGGTGCTCGCGGGACCTCGACTCGCCGGACAGCACGTTCTCGACATGCGCGATGTCGCCGGCCTCGTAGGACTTGAGCTTCTGCTTGACGATCAGCAGGTCGCCGACGCTCGCGGCGGCCTGGCAGGCCTGCAGCAGTTTGCCTCCGTCGAGGTCACCCTTGCCCGCGCCGAAGATGTTCTTGAGCACGGTCGCGTCCAGGTCGACTCCGCCGAGCCTCACGACCGACGGACCCGCGAGGCTTGGGCCGGGGACCTGGGCGAGCGCGCCGGCGACCGACAGTACGGCGTGGTCAGGGTCCAGGTCGGCGGCGCTCAGGCCCAGTTCGTCCAGCACGGCGACGGTGTCGTCGGACAGCCTGGCCAGGTCCTCCGGCGCGGCCCGCAGACTGGCCCGAACCATGGTCGCCGGCCCGGTCGCAACCGGATCGCTTGCCGGATAGCCCGGATCGTCCGTCTGTTCTTCGGGACGGTGGGACACCGCCTCGTCGAGGGCCTCACGCATCCGGTCCAGGTCTACCCGCAGCGCCGCCATCTCGGCCGGGGCAGGAACCGGTACGTCCACCGAGGTCGTCCGCGCTCGGCGCCCCAGGGCCTCCAACTCGCCCAGCGCTCGTTCCAGCGGTCCTCGGCGCTCGGCCGGATCCGCGGCTGGGGCCTGCGGCTCATCGTCAGGCTCGGGCGACGGTGCCTGAGCCGACCGCGCCAGCGCAGCGGACGACTGCTGGGGCAGCACTACCAGGGTCCTGGCGAGGTAGTCGCCGATCGTGGCAGCCGTTGGGGCTGTGCCGGCCGCGACGGACTGCACCAGCGCCAGCGCCCGCGCGGACAACATCAGTTGGTCAGGACGGCTGCCGGCGGCCGGTACCACCGTCTGCGCCACGATCGCGTCGCCGACCGCACGCTGGGTCGCGGCGAACTCCGGCTTGGCTACCAACTGGGCGGGAGTGAGGTTGAACGCCTGCCGGATCCCGTCTGTCAGCTTGGCGATCGTCGGCGGCTGCCCGGCCTGGGCGAGCAGGAATCGCAGGAAGGGCTTCAGGTTCAACGGCATGCTGGCGGCATCGGTGGCGATCTCACCGGCCGCCCGCGCTCGGGTGATCTCGCCGTGGGTGCTGTTGTCGCCACCTTGATTGACCTGGAGTTCGATCGCTCCCGGCGGCACCCGGTCGATCCCCGCCTTCGCCGCCCGTAGTGCCATGAATCGGAAAAGACGTTCCTCAGCCATTGGCCGGCCCCCTTGTGCAGAATTTCCCCTTACCGTCAGAATCGCACGCATTACGCTGGGTGCACCAGAGATCGTGCACTAAAGGGCAGCTCTTTGCATTCAGCAACTAATACGATTGATCACCGAATTGCATGAAATTTAAATTCAGTTGCCGTCGTCCGGGAGCAGCCCGAGGATTGCCGGGTGATGACAGACCACTGGCGACCTGCCGCCGGCGGAGCGCGCGCGATGGGTGAGCCAGGGGCACTGGAGCGGCCTCGGCAGCTGGTCGCCGGACGACTGGGGGCTCGGCCTGGTCGTCTTCCGTGAGGGGCTCCCGATCGGGAAGGTGTGGATGGGCGCGAGCCAGTTCGCAGTACTGCGGGAGGTACGGAGCAGTTCCTGGTTCGGGCTGGCATATCAAGGTCAGGGATACGGGACAGAAGCCCGTACTGCGCTGTTGCACCTCGCCTTTGCCGAACTCGGAGCGGAGGCTGCTTTGTCAGAGGTCTTCCAGGACAACCACGCATCCCAGGCCGTCTCCCGCAAACTCGGGTATCGCCCGGATGGCATCTCGCGTGACGCGTTGCACGGTGAGGCTGTGGTCTCCGACCGGCTGCGGTTGATGCGAGCCGACTGGCGGCAGCGCACCGACGTACAGGTGGATGGTCTGGAGGCGTGCAGGAGCTTCTTCGGCGCGAAGTAAACTCCGGGGTGGACCGCGACTGGCGCTGAGGTGGGTCACCACCGGGGAACGGTCTGGTGGTTGAGCCGCGCGCCTGGGCATCCGAGTCTTCGTCGATGCCTGGAGGAGTTGCCGTGAGTGCGAAGTTGATGGTCGGGACCGAGCTGGCTGCCGAGATGGTGGTGCGGGCGGGGGAGCGGGCCGCCAAGCTGGTTGAAGAGACCGGGGTGCAGCCGTGTCTGGCGGCCGTGCTGGTGGGGGATGATCCGGCGTCGGCGACCTACGTGCGGATGAAGCAGAACCGCAGCAAGAAGGCCGGCATCGGGTCGCGGAGTGTGGTGTTGCCGGCGGCCACGACCACCGAGGAGCTGGTGGCCGAGATCGAGAAGTTGTCGGCCGATCCGGAGGTCCACGGGATCCTGTTGCAGCACCCGGTGCCCGCGCAGATCGACGAGCGGGCAGCGTTCGAAGCGATTGCGCCGGGCAAGGATGTCGACGGCGTGACCATGCACGGTTTCGCGGCGATGGCTTTTGGCGAACCTGGCTTCGTCTCCTGTACGCCGGGTGGCATCCTGCGGCTGCTGCGGGCGTACGACGTACCGCTGGAAGGCGCTCATGCCGTCGTCATCGGTCGCAGCCCGATCCTCGGCAAGCCCGTCGGGATGTTGCTGCTGGCATCGAACGCGACCGTCACCTACACGCACTCGAAGACCCGCGGGCTGGCTGACCTCGTGAGGACGGCCGACATCGTGGTCGCCGCGGTGGGCCGGGCCAATTTCGTCCGCGGCGACTGGCTGAAGCCCGGCGCCGTCGTGATCGATGCCGGATACAACGAAGGCAACGTCGGCGACGTGCACTTCGAGGAGGCAGCCGAGGTGGCAAGCCTGATCACCCCGGTGCCAGGCGGCGTAGGGCCGATGACGATCGCGCTCCTGCTGGAGCAGACGGTCGACGCGGCCGAGGCGCAGGTGCGGAATCCGAGACGGTGACGCACCGGCCAGGCCTTCTGTCCTAGGGTTGAGGGTGAAGGCATCATCGATTGAGGAGGCAGACGCTGTGGCGGTACGGGCGATCCGCGGAGCCACCCAGCTCGAGGTGGACGAGCGCGAGCATCTGCTCACGCGGACCGCGGAGCTGGTCAACGCCGTGCTGGAGGCCAACGACGTGGAGTCCGCGGACCTGATCAGCATCCTGTTCACCGTCACCCCGGACCTGCACTCCGAGTTCCCGGCGGTGGCCGGACGGCAGATGGGGCTGACCGACGTACCGCTGATGTGCATGCAGGAGATCGACGTGCCGCACGCGTTGCCCCGCGTGGTCCGGATGATGGTGCATGCCGACTCGCCGCGGTCGCGGGAGAAGATCCAGCACGTCTACCTGCACGGCGCCGTCAGTCTGCGCCCCGACCTGACCGGCGCCCAGTGACCGAGCTGCGCGGCCCGGTCCGGATCGTCGGTACCGGCCTGATCGGTACGTCGATCGGCCTCGCGCTCGGGCGGCTCGGTGTCGTCGTGGAGCTCGTCGACGCCGACCCGGACAACGCCCTGATGGCCGAGCGAATCGGAGCCGGCTCGCGGCTGGTCCAGATCGAGCCCCAGTTGGTCGTCGTCGCCGTACCACCGGACCATGTCGGCGCGGTCATCGTCGAGCAACTCCAGCAGACCGACGCGATCGTCACCGACGCCGCGAGCGTGAAGTCGAAGCCCCTCCACGACGCCCGCGCCCTGGTCGCGAACCCCGAGGACCTTTCCCGGTACGTCGGCAGCCACCCGATGGCCGGCTCCGAGCGCAGCGGCCCACTCGCAGGCCGGGCAGACCTCTTCGACGGCGCGACCTGGGCGATCACGCCCCACGAGACCAGCGATCCCGAAGCGGTCGAGCTGGTACGCCGACTAGCCGAGGCAGCCGGAGCCCGCACCGTCGAGCTGTCCGTCGCGGACCACGACCTGGCAGTGGCTCGCGTCTCGCACCTGCCCCAGCTGATGTCATCGCTGGCAGCCGGCACTCTGGTCGACGCACCGGCAGCGCACCTCGAGCTGTCCGGGCAGGGCGTCCGCGACGTCACCCGGATCGCAGCTGGCGACCCCGGCCTGTGGACCCAGATCGTCTCGGCCAACTCGCCCGCGCTGAGCGGCTTGCTCGAAGGTATCCGCGACGAGCTCGACCGGCTGTTGATTGCCCTGGGCAAGGAAGAGGCGACGGACGAGGTGACCGCAGTGCTGAATCGCGGTGTCTCCGGCGCGATCCGGGTTCCGGGCAAGCACGGCACGCCGCACATCGACCTGGTCCCCGTGCTCGTCACCATCCCCGACCGCCCCGGCCAGCTGGCCCGGTTGTTCGCGGATGCGGCCGAGTCCGGCGCCAACGTCGAGGACCTGCGGATCGACCACAGCCCCGGCCGCCCGGTCGGTGAGGTCGAGCTGTCGGTCAAGCCGGCGTCGGTGGATCAGCTGGTCGAGGTACTGACCGAGCGGGGCTGGGCCGTCCACCGGTAATCTTCGGCCCATGATCATCGCTGTTGACGGCCCGAGCGGGTCCGGTAAGTCGAGCACGGCCCGCGGAGTCGCGACCAGGCTCGGTCTGCAGTACCTGGACACGGGGGCGATGTACCGGGCGGTGACGTGGTCGGCGCTGGAGCATGGGCTCGACCTGGACGACCTGCAGGCGGTCGCCGAGCGGGCCCGCGCAGTACGGCTGTCGATCAGTACCGATCCGCAGCGGGCCCAGTTCGCCGCGGACGGAGTCGACGTGACCGAGGCGATCCGGGATCCCCGGATCAGCGCAAGCGTCAGCAAGATCGCCACCAATCTCGACGTACGGGCCGAGCTGATCCGGCGTCAGCGCGAGCTGATCGAGGCCGCGCAGCCGACCGGTGGCGCGGTCGTCGAGGGGCGCGACATCGCCACCGTGGTGGCGCCGCAGGCGGAGCTCAAGGTGCTGCTGACCGCGGACCAGGACGCCCGGATGGCCCGCCGCAAGGCGGAGCTGGCCGAGGGCTCGATCACCGCGGAGCAGTTGCGGGACCAGATCGTCCGCCGGGACGCCGACGACTCGACCGTCTCGCAGTTCCAGGTGGCCTCCGACGGCGCGGTGGAAATCGATTCGACCCACCTGACGTTGGAAGAGGTCATCGACGTCATCTCCCGACTGGCGAAGGAGGCTGAGGCCGCGTCACGCGACCGGGACTCATGACTGCTGACGAGCTGACCGGGCACCTTGATCTGCCCCGGACCGACGATCTGCCGGCCATCCCGCATCGGCTGGGCAGTGTTCTGCGTCACGCCGTCCGGCCCTATATGCGCTGGCGCTACGACCTGACGATCCACCACGAGGAGCGCTTCCCGGCGGGTGGCCCGGTACTGATCGCGCCGAACCACCTCAGTCTGCTCGATGGTCCGTTGCTCGGTGCCGTCGCGCCGCGGATGCTGCACCAGCTCGGAAAGGTCGAGGCGTTCGGGGGCGTGCAGGGCTTCGTGCTGCACCGCGCCGGACAGATCTCGATCGATCGCTCGCAATACGACGTACTGGCGATCCGCCGGGCGATCCAGATCCTGCGCGAAGGCCGCGCGCTGAGCGTCTATCCCGAGGGGAACCGCGGCCCGGGCGACTTCCGGCGGATCCGCGGGGGAGTGGCCTACCTCGCCATGGTCACCGGAGCGCCGATCCTCCCGGTGGCGCTGCTCGGGACCCGGCAGCCAGGGGGCAATATCGAGCACTTCCCGCCCCGCGGCAGCCGGGTCGACGTGGTATATGGCGAGACCTTCACGGTTGACCGCGTATCCTTTCCCCGGAGGCATGTCGACGTACGCGCGGTTGCCGACCAGATCGGCGACGTGTTGCGGGCCCATGTGCAGGCGGCCGTCGAAGCCACCGGCCACCCGCTACCGGGCAAGCCAGACCAGAAGGATCCTGATGAGTGACCTGCCCACCGGCTACGAGATCGACGCGGAGCCGACCCACGACCGCGAAGACACCGGCCCGCTGCCGGTCGTTGCGATCGTCGGCCGGCCGAACGTCGGTAAATCGACGCTGGTGAACCGGATCATCGGCCGCCGCGAGGCTGTGGTCGAGGACACCCCGGGCGTCACTCGCGACCGCGTCTCGTACGACGCCAACTGGGCCGGTCGCGGCTTCACGCTCGTCGACACGGGCGGCTGGGACCCGGATGCGGTCGGCATGGCCGCACTGGTGGCCGCGCAGGCCGAGGTCGCGATCAACGCTGCTGACGCCGTGCTTTTCGTGGTCGACGCGACCGTCGGCATCACCGACTCGGACGAGGCGGTAGTGCGCGTACTGCGCAAGGCGGGCAAGCCGGTCGTACTGGCTGCCAACAAGGTCGACGACGCACGGGTCGAGGCCGAGGCGATGAACCTGTGGAGTCTCGGCATCGGGGAGCCGTTCCCGATCTCGGCGATGCACGGGCGCGGTACCGGCGACATGCTGGACGCAGTACTGGCCGCGTTGCCCGAGGCGCCTGCCGAGCGGGACGCTGTTCTGGGTGGGCCGCGGCGGGTCGCCATCGTCGGCAAGCCGAACGTGGGCAAGTCATCGCTGCTGAACAAGGTCGCCAAGGAGGACCGCGTCGTCGTCAGCGAGGTCTCCGGCACGACCGTCGACCCGGTCGACGAGGAGATCGTCCTCGGCGGCAAACAGTGGCGCTTCATCGACACCGCCGGCATCCGGCGCAAGGTCAAGAACGTGCAGGGCCACGAGTACTACGCCAGCCTGCGGACCAACAGCGCGATCGAGCGGGCCGAGGTCGTCGTCGTGGTGATCGACGCGTCCGAGCCGATGACCGAGCAGGATCTGCGGATCATGAACACCGTCGAGGAAGCCGGTAAGGCACTCGTCATCGCCTACAACAAGTGGGACCTGGTCGACGAGGACCGCCGGTACTACCTCGAGCGCGAGATCGACCGCGATCTGGTCCAGTTCCGCTGGGCCCCGCGGGTCAACATCAGCGCGATGACCGGCCGCCACATGGAGAAGCTCGTCCCCGCCATCGAGGCAGCCCTCGACGGCTGGCAGACGCGCGTACCGACCGGCCAGCTCAACGCCTTCCTGGGCCGTCTCGTCGCCGCGCACCCTCACCCGGTCCGCAGCGGCAAGCAGCCCAAGATCCTGTTCGGCACCCAGGCGACCACGATGCCGCCGACCTTCGCCGTCTTCACCTCAGGCGCCTTCGAACCCTCGTACCAGCGCTTCATCGAACGCCGCCTCCGCGAAGACTTCGGCTTCGTCGGCAGCCCCGTCCACGTCCAGATCCGCCCCCGCGTGAAGAAGCCAAAACGCTAGGCCCCCTGGTCAGAACTGGCCTGGGAATGGGGTAAGGTTTACCCGCTTGCTCTTGATGGGCAGGCGACTTCGGGCTGTAGCGCAGTTTGGTAGCGCATCTGGCTGGGGGCCAGAGGGTCGCAGGTTCAAATCCTGTCAGCCCGACCGAAAAAAGAGGGGCACCGATTCTGTCGGTGCCCCTCTTTACTGTCTCCCCATGGACACGATCGGGGACAAACGCAGTTGGACCGATGCCCAACTGCGCAAGGCGGTTGAGAACAACAGCTCCTGGCGCGCGGTCGCCCGTGCGCTGGGCCTGAAGGACACCTCCGCGGGTGTGGTCCGCACCATCAAGCGGCATGCCCTCAGGCTCGAGCTGGACAGCGGGCACTTCACCGGACAGCGCCGGTGGACCGATGGCCAGCTTCGTCAGGCGCTGCTGGGATCGACCTGCTGGAGTGAGGTCTTCGCCAGCCTCGGTATCTCCGACAGTGGTCAGGACCGGGTCCGGATCAAGGGGCACGCCGTCCGGCTCGAACTCGACTGCAGCCACCTGAAGACGCCGCACCGGGCGTCGATGACAGGTGAGATGTTCGATCTGCCGGTGCAGCCTGAGATGCTCAGCGCCGCGGCGCCCGGCATTGCCATGGCGTGGTTCGCGATGCGTGGGTGCGCGGTTGCGTTGCCCGTGGAGCCGCAGCTGTATGACCTCTTGGTGACCACTGCGGACGGGGTGCAGCGGGTTCAGATCAAGACCTCTGTTCGTCCGAACGGCAAAGGTCGCTGGAGCGTCGGGGTCGGGCGGCGACCGTACGCACTCGACAAGTCGGCCGGGAAGATGCCCTACGACCCGGACTCCCTCGACCTGTTCTTCATCGTTCTCGGCGACGGCAGCATCTACGTGATCCCGAGCTCCGTCCTGGCTGGGCGAACCGGAATCTACGTCGATACCTACCTGCCGTATCGGGTGGGTGATGCCGCCGGCTTGATTGCGGGGTAATGATGTAATCAGGAGGTGGCGAGATGATGGATGACGACGTTCTGGATGCTTACTCGCGGGTGGTGTCCGGGGTGGCGGAGTTGTTGATTCCGCGGGTGGCTAGTTTGCGGGTGCAGGGGCGGCGGGGGGAGTCGTCGGGGTCGGCGGTGGTGTTGACGGCGGACGGGCATCTGCTGACGAATGCGCATGTGGTCGGTGACGGTAGTAGTGCGACGGCCGAGTTCGCGGACGGTACGGCGGCGCAGGCTCAGGTGATCGGGGTGGATCGGTTGTCCGATCTGGCCGTGTTGCGGGCTGATCGGGAGATTCCGGATCCGCCGGAGTACGGGGACGCCGACAAGGTGAAGGTCGGCAATCTGGTGGTTGCGGTGGGCAACCCTCTCGGGCTGGCCGGCAGCGTGACGGCCGGTGTGGTGAGTGCTCTCGGGCGATCGCTCCCGGTCCGGTCGGGAACGGCGAGCCGGATCATCGAGGACGTGATCCAGACGGACGCGGCGCTCAACCCGGGCAACTCCGGCGGAGCGCTTGCCGATGGCAACGGCCGGGTGATCGGCATCAATACGGCAGTGGCTGGCATCGGTCTCGGCCTGGCCGTACCGATGAACCCGACCACCCGCCGGATCATCTACTCACTGCTGCACGACGGGCGGGTCCGCCGGGCGTACCTCGGACTCGTCACCACCCCAGCCCCTCTCCGCCCACAGCTGGCCGAGCGCTTCGGCCAGCGGAACGCGCTCCGAGTGGTCGAGGTCATCTCGGGAAGCCCGGCGGCGGAAGCCGGATTGCGGCAAGGCGACCTGGTACTGGCCGTCGACGGCACCCCGCTCCGAGATGCCCAGTCCCTGCAGCGGCAACTCTTCGCCGACGCGATCGGCCGGCGTACCGAGATCACCGCCGTCCGCAACGGCGCCCTGGTCGACGTCGTCGCCGAACCGGCCGAGCTCACCGACTGAGCGGGGCCTTCAGTAGTACGCCGGCCCCGGGCGCCATCGGCGCCTTGGGGAAGGTGAAGTCACGGGTCACCTCGATGAACCCCAACCTCTCGTGGAGGTCGAGGGTTGCACCGTTGCCCAGATTGGCGAAGTAGTAGATCTCCCCGGCCCGTTCGGCCGTCCATCGCATCCGTTCGACAGTGAGCAACTCTCCGATCCCGTACCGCCGCCAGGCCGGCGCGACGATCAGCCCCACCAGGTAGTACCCGGTCGGCGCCGCCGGATGCTCTGGCACGAACTCATGCCGAAACACGCCGCCGTAGCCGACCACCTCCGACCCAGCGCAGGCGACCGCGACGTAGCGATCATCGCGCTCGAGGTCGTTGAGCAACATCTCCCTGCGCGCCTCGGCCGGCCCGCCGGTCCTGGTGACGATCAGCTCGGCGCAGACGGCGAGATCCGCGGCGACTGCGGGTCGTACCGAGATCGCGCTTTCTGCCGCGCGGCGGGTGGAGTCAGGGTCGTACGGCGCGAAACCGTTCATGAACGCAGAGCCTAGGACGCAGGCACTCTCGAGCTGAACGTTGCGTGGGTGGGCAACTACTTCCGGTGTGGGTATGGTCGCGATGAGCTACCTGCCGGACCGCCCCTCTGGAGGATCGCCATGCGTCGTCGTACCTTGCTCGGCTCGATCGTTGCCGCTCCGTTGGGGGCGGCGGTACTTGGCCAGACAACACCGGCCGCGGCGGCCGCCAGCACTATCGATCCACGCACAGACTGGGGAGCCTGGGAGGGCTGGGGTACGTCGTTGTGCTGGTGGGGCAAGGCGCACGGCAACCGTGACGACCTGGCCGACGTGTTCTTCACCCGCAACACCGTGAACTACCAAGGGGCCCAACTCCCCGGGCTCGGGCTGAACATCGCCCGGTACAACGCCGGCGGCTGCTCGACCACGCCGATCAACGGCGAGTCGATGGTCCGGTCGCCCAACATCGGCGACGCCCGGCAGATCGACGGCTACTGGCTCGACTGGTTCAGCGCGGACCCGTCGTCGGCCAGCTGGAACTGGTACGCCGACAGCGCCCAGCGCAACCTGATGTGGAAGGCCCGCGACCGCGGCGTCAACCGGATCGAACTGTTCTCCAACTCGCCGATGTGGTGGATGTGCCAGAACCACAACCCGTCCGGCGCGGCCAACGGCGGCGACAACCTGCAGACCTGGAACCACCAGCAGCACGCCGTGTACCTCGCCACAGTCGCCCGCTACGCCCATGACCACTGGGGCGTCGACTTCACCTCGGTAGAGCCCTTCAACGAGCCCGACGGCAGCTGGTGGCGGGCCGACGGCTCGCAGGAGGGCTGCCACTTCGAACCGGCCACCCAACGCCCAGTGATCAACTACCTGCGGGCAGAGCTGAACTCACGCGACCTGGGCTGGATGCCGATCGCCGCATCCGACTCCTGGGGCTACGACTCGGCCCTGTCGACCTGGAACAGCTTCGACAGCACCACGCGCGGCAATGTCGGCCGCATCAACGTGCACGGCTACCAGCAGGGCGGTGGCCGCCGTGACCTCCTGTACTCCGCTGCGAAGGCCGCCGGCCGCAAGGTGTGGAACTCGGAGTACGGCGAGAGCGACGCCACCGGGATGAGCCTGGCCAGCAACCTCAACCTCGACTTCCGCTGGCTGCACCCGTCCGCTTGGGTGTACTGGCAAGTGGTGGACGGCGGGGGCTGGGGCCTGATCCAGGACCTCGCCAATGGCACCACTGGCGGCGTCAACCCGAAGTACTACGTCCTGGCTCAGTACGCCCGCCACATCCGCCCCGGCATGCAGATCATCGATGGCGGCAACGGCAACACCATTGCGGCGTACGACCCCACGGCCCGCAAGCTCATCATCGTCGCCACCAACTACGGCACCGCCCAGTACCTCGACTTCGACCTGGCCAAATTCACCAAGCCCTCCACCGACGGCGCGCCCATCCCACGTTGGTCGACCATCACGGGCGGCTCGGAGCGGTACCAGTTCCACCAGGACACGATCATGCACGGCACTCGCTTCTGGTCGTACTTCGAAGCCAACACCGTACAGACCTTCGAGATCCCGGACGTCTCCATCTGAGTCGTTGTCACAGGCCGGCGGGCTGTTCTGTCAATCCACCGTTCAGCCCGCCGACGTGAGGTATCGACGCTCGTCCTGCTCCACGGCTACCCGGAGACCTGGTACGCGTGGCACAAGGTGCTGCCGGAGCTGGCCAAGCACTACCACGTGATCGCGCCGGACCTGCGCGGTGCGGGTGGCAGCGACGCCCCGGCCGGCGGCCACGACATCGGCACGATGGTCGCCTACGCGTACGCCGCCGCGCATCCGGACGTCACCAAGCTCGCCCTCACCGAGGCGCCGATCCCGGACCAGAAGCTCTACAGCTCACCGTCCCTGACCCCTCAGGGCGCCGGTTCCTGGAACCTCGGCTTCTTCAACGTCCGCAACGGCCTGCCCGAGCGGATGATCCAGGGCCGCGAGGCCGAGTGGATCGACGGCTTCGCCGACATGCTCGAGTACAACAAGGACGGCGTAACAGCCGCCGACGCAAGGATCTACGGCCGGTACATGCAACGCTCCGGCCACCTCCGGGCAAGCCTCGAATGGTTCCGAGCCTTCAACCAGGACGTAGCCGACAACGCCGTCAACGCCCACACCAAACTGACCATGCCGGTACTTGCCCTAGGCGCCCAATAGAGCTGGGGCCCCTTCGTCCTGAACCAGGTCCGCGACTACGCCACCAACGTCACCGGCGGCGTCATCCAAACTCCGGCCACTGGCTCTTCGAAGAAAAACCAGCCGAACTGACAACCACCCTCCTGGCCTTCCTCGCCGGCTGACCAGGCTTCACCAGCCGCGTTCGTGCCATTCGGCGAGGTGGGGGCGTTCGGTGCCGAGGGTGGTGTCGGCGCCGTGGCCGGGGTAGACCCAGGTTTCGTCGGGGAGGCGGGCGAAGAGTTTGGTTTCGACGTCGTGGAGGAGCGAGTCGAAGTTTTTCTTCACGCCTCGGGTGTTGCCGACGCCGCCGGGGAAGAGGGAGTCGCCGGTGAAGAGGTGGGGCGGGCCGGTCGGGTCGTCGTAGAGGAGGGCGATCGAGCCGGGGGTGTGGCCGACCAGGGTGATCACCTCGAGGCTGAGTTCGCCGAAGTGGATGCGGTCGCCGTCGCCGACGGGCTCGTCGGTCGGGACCGGGATGCCTTCGGCGTCGTCGCGGCCGGCGACGGTGACAGCACTGGTACGGGCGACCACCTCGGCCAGTGCCTGCCAGTGGTCGCCGTGCTGGTGGGTGGTGATGACGCGGCTGATCCCGCCCTCACCGATCACCTTGAGCAGCGTCTCGGCCTCGTCGGCGGCATCGATGAGCACCTGCTCGTCAGTGAGTCGGCTGCGCAACAGGTAGGCGTTGTTGTTGCCGGGCCCCACGGCGACCTTGGTGATCATCAGCTTGGCCAGCTCGTGCGTCTGCGCCGGCCCGCCGACGTGGACGTTGCCGTGATACTCCGTCATGCGCTCTCCTCGGTTCATCCCCAGGGCGGTGCCTGTGGCATGTCGCCACCCAGCTCACTACCGTCGCTCCGGCCGAGCACCCAGCTCAGCAGAGCAGCGCTGCCACCAGTGAGGATCCTTGCATCGGCCGGGTGCTCAGGCGACACCCAGGGCGAGTCCGTACTACGCAACGCCACGCCGAACCCGCTAGGCCACCGACTGGTCGCGTAGCTGAGCAGGACGTCGCGGGACTCGACCGGTACGTCGTCGAACGTGTACCCGAGCCCCAGGTCGACATGGTGCACCTCCAACTCGCACAGCCGGGCCGTGACCACCTGCGCCGCAGCACGGACGGCTCCACTCGGCCACGTCACCTCGGCAGCCCACGCAGCAGTGGGGAGGTCCTCGAACCGCTCGAGCAGCCTCGCCTGGGTATCGGCGATGTCCTGAACCTGCTCCGGGACCGGTCGGCCGGCGCCGTCCGCGATGTCGGACTCGCGGGCTTCCATCGACACGTACATTGGTTTACGGACGCCGGTGCGCGCCCAGTCGCACAAGTTCACGAGCGCGTCGGCGTTGCGAGCGACGTGACTCAGCACATGCCCGACGCTCCAGCCGGGCAGCAGCGACGGGCGCAGTACTGCGTCATCCGGTAGTTGGGTAACGGTGTCGAGCAGGCGCCGGCTCGCGGACGGTAACTCGGCGATCAGGCGGCTCGTTGGCTCCGGTGCGACCATGTCCGGACTCTATCGAATATGCTTTCGAAAGCGCCTGCGGAACCGGTGCGGAAGTTTTTGTCGGTGGGCCCGGTTAGCATCACGGACTGCCCCTGGAAATCCCTCGAGAACGGCTGAGAGTAGAGCTTGTGTCTGACCGTCTGATCGTGCGCGGAGCGCGTGAGCACAACCTGAAGGACGTCTCGCTCGACCTGCCGCGCGACGCCATGATCGTCTTCACCGGGCTGTCCGGGTCCGGCAAGTCCAGTCTGGCCTTCGACACCATCTTCGCCGAGGGCCAGCGGCGCTACGTCGAGTCGCTGTCCGCGTACGCGCGCCAGTTCCTCGGCCAGATGGACAAACCCGACGTCGACTTCATCGAGGGCCTGTCACCGGCCGTCTCGATCGACCAGAAGTCGACCTCGAAGAACCCGCGCTCGACCGTCGGCACGATCACCGAGGTGTACGACTACCTCCGGCTGCTGTTCGCCCGGGCCGGCCGCCCGCACTGTCCCGAGTGCGGCGAGCCGATCGCCAAGCAGACCCCGCAGCAGATCGTCGACCGGGTGCTCGAGCTGGACGAGGGCACCCGGTTCCAGGTGCTCGCGCCGGTGATCCGCGGCCGCAAGGGGGAGTACCTCGACCTCTTCCGCCAGCTCACCGGCCAGGGCTTCTCCCGGGCCCGGGTGGACGGCGAGACGATCCAGCTGACCGAGCCGCCGAAGCTCGACAAGCAGAAGAAGCACACGATCGACGTCGTCATCGACCGGCTCGCGGTCAAGGGCAGCGCGAAGCAGCGGCTGACCGACTCGGTGGAGACCGCGCTCGGCCTGTCCGGCGGCATCGTCACGCTCGACTTCGTCGACCTGCCGGAGAAGGACCCGGGCCGCGAGCGCCGGTTCTCCGAGAAGCTCGCCTGCCCGAACGATCACCCGCTCGCGATCGACGAGCTCGAGCCACGCTCGTTCTCCTTCAACTCCCCGTACGGCGCCTGCCCGGTCTGCTCCGGGCTCGGCACCCGGATGGAGGTCGACCCCGAGCTGCTCGTCCCGGACCCGTCCAAGTCGCTCGACGAGGGCGCGATCCAGCCCTGGGCCGGCGCCAACGTCACTCAGTACTTCGAGCGGCTGCTCGGCGCGCTGGCCAAGGACCTCGGCATCAAGACCAGCACTCCGTTCGCCGAGCTGCCCGCCAAGGCGAAGAAGTCGCTGCTGACCGGCCACGAGACCCAGGTGCACGTCTCGTACAAGAACCGGTACGGCCGTGAGCGCTCGTACAACACGACCTTCGAAGGCGTCATCCCGTATGTCGAGCGCCGGCACGCGGAGGCGTCCAGCGACACCAGCCGGGACCGGTTCGAGGGCTACATGCGGGAGGTGCCCTGCCTGGCCTGCAACGGCGCCCGGTTGAAGCCGATCTCGCTCGCGGTCACGATGGGCGGCAAGAACATCGCCGAGATCGGCGCGATGGCGATCGACGAGGTGCACGAGTTCCTCGCCGGGATGGTGCTGTCGCCGCGGGAGATGCAGATCGCCGAGCGGGTGGTGAAGGAGATCGGCGAGCGGCTGCAGTTCCTGCTCGACGTCGGCCTGGACTACTTGGCACTCAACCGGCCGGCGGGTTCGCTGTCCGGTGGCGAGGCGCAGCGGATCCGGCTCGCGACGCAGATCGGCTCCGGCCTGGTCGGCGTGCTGTACGTGCTCGACGAGCCGTCGATCGGTCTGCACCAGCGCGACAACCGGCGGCTGATCGAGACTCTCGTCCGCCTGAAGAACCTCGGCAACACGCTGATCGTGGTCGAGCACGACGAGGACACCATTGACCACGCCGACTGGGTGGTCGACATCGGCCCGGGCGCCGGTGAGCACGGTGGCCAGGTCGTGGTGTCCGGCACGGTCGAGGACCTGCGCAACCACCCGGACTCGATCACCGGCGCCTACATCTCGGGCCGTCGGGAGATCCCGATCCCGGCCGTTCGCCGTCCGTTGACCGAGGGCCGCGAGCTGAAGGTGTTCGGCGCCCGCGAGCACAACCTCAAGGACATCGACGTCGCGATCCCGCTCGGGGTCTTCGTCGCGGTCACCGGGGTGTCCGGCTCGGGCAAGTCGACGCTGGTCAACGACATCCTCTACACGTCGCTGGCGCGGCAGATCTACGGCGCCAAGACGATTCCGGGCCGGCACACCAAGATCTCCGGGCTCGAGCTGGTCGACAAGGTGATCCACGTCGACCAGTCACCGATCGGGCGGACGCCGCGGTCCAACCCGGCGACGTACACCGGAGTCTGGGACCACGTCCGCAAGCTGTTCGCGGAGACCCCGGAGGCGAAGGTCCGCGGGTACCAGCAGGGCCGGTTCTCGTTCAACGTCAAGGGCGGCCGCTGTGAGGCCTGCTCGGGTGACGGCACGCTGAAGATCGAGATGAACTTCCTGCCCGACGTCTACGTGCCGTGCGAGGTGTGTCACGGCGCCCGGTACAACCGGGAGACGCTCGAGGTGCACTACAAGGGCAAGACGGTCGCCGACATCCTGGACATGCCGATCGAGGAGGCGGCGGACTTCTTCGCCGCGATCCCGGCGATCGCCCGGCACCTGACCACGCTGAACGAGGTCGGCCTCGGGTACGTCCGGCTCGGTCAGCCGGCGCCGACGCTGTCCGGTGGTGAGGCGCAACGCGTCAAGCTCGCCTCCGAGCTGCAGAAGCGTTCGACCGGGCGCACGGTCTACGTGCTCGACGAGCCGACGACAGGTCTGCACTTCGAGGACATCCGCAAGCTGCTCGGCGTGCTGGGCAGCCTGGTGGACAAGGGCAACTCGGTGCTGGTGATCGAGCACAACCTCGACGTCATCAAGACCGCCGACTGGATCGTCGACCTCGGGCCGGACGGCGGCCGTCGCGGCGGCACGCTGGTCGCGGAGGGGACGCCGGAGGAGGTCGCGGCGAACCCGGCGTCGTACACGGGGGAGTTCCTGGCCGAGATCCTTCGTGGTCGCGCGGCCAAGCCGAGCGCTAAGCAGGCCGCGCCTGCGCCGGCCGTGAAGAGCACTGCGGCGAAGAAGGCAGTCACCAAGGCACCGGCCAAGAAGGCGGTGACGAAGACGGCTGCCGCGAAGAAGACGGCGACTGCGAAGGGCGCGGCGGTCAAGAGCACGGCGGCGAAGAAGGCCGCGCCGGCCAAGAAGGTCGCGGCCCGCAAGCGGGCCGACTGAGAAGCGGCGCAAGCGCGCCGGTTGAGAAGTGGCGCAAGCGCGCTAGCTGGGAAGCGCAGCGAAGCCTGAGAAGGTCCTGGCAGTCAGGCGCCTCGGCTGACGCGACGGGACCGGACTAGTACGTTCAGAACCCCCGCACCCGGGTCACCGGGGCGGGGGTTCTGCGCGTATTCGGTAAAGCCTGGTGCTCCGTTGAACCATCCGGCGGACTGATCCGTGTAGCGAAGGTATCGACCACGGCGGGCACCGGGATTTGGTGCCGTCGGCTACAACAGCAAGTAACCAAGCGTTCAACTACTTTTGCCAGCAGGCTCTTGGAGGTCCAGATTCATGAGCGACGACAGAACGGCAGAACTCGCCCGGGCGATCGACACGTTGCGTGACCGGCGGGCGGTGCTCCGCGGCGCAGCGGTCGCCGGTCTCGCCGGCGTCAGCGTGCCGTTGCTCGCCGCGTGCGGCAGCGACGGCGCGAGCGATACGCCGGCCGCCGGCGGCACGACGTCCGGGCCGGCCAGCACACCGACCTCGGCGCCTTCCTCCTCCGGTACGCCGTCCAGCGGCGGCGGGGGAGCGGTACTCGGCCCGGTGGGCGATGTGCCGGTGGGTGGCGGCAAGGTGTTCGACAAGATCGTGGTGACGCAGCCGAAGGCCGGTGAGTTCAAGGCGTTCACGGCGGTCTGCACGCACGCGGGCTGCCTGGTCCGCACGGTGGAGAACAACACCATCAACTGCCCGTGCCACGGCAGCAAGTACAGCGCCGAGGACGGCAGCGTCCAGGGCGGCCCGGCACCCTCCCCGCTCGCGGCGATCCAGGTCACCGTCTCCGGCGGCAACATCCTCGGCCCCGCCTGAGGATCCCGACGGCACAAGCCCACATCTGGTGGGCTCGGACACCAAGCGGCGACCTCGGACACGTTATTTCATGTCCGAGCCCACCAGAAGGTGTTCAAGCCCACCAGAAGGTGTTCAAGCCCACCAGAAGGTGTTCAAGCCCACCAGAAGGTGTTCAAGCCCACCGGAAGGTGTCCGAGCCCACTAGATGTGGGCTCGGACGGGTCAGCGGGTGGCTGGGTCGACCTTGCCGACGTACAGGAGCTTGTTCGGGGAGCCGGTGCCGGGGTCGCCGACCTTGTCTGGGGTGGTCGCACCCAGCAGGGCGGTGGCGACGTCGGCCGGCTTGGCGTCCGGGTGCGCGCTCAGGTACAGGGCGATGCCGCCGGCGACATGCGGGGTCGCCATCGACGTACCGCTCATCTTGGCGGTCGAGTCAGGTGAGGTGATGCCGACCGACTCGATGTCCACGCCCGGCGCGAACAGGTCGACGCACTTGCCCCAGTTGGAGAACGTCGCCTTCGCGTCCTTGTCGTCGGTCGCGCCGACAGTGATCGCCGACGGCTCGTCCGCCGGCGAGCTGTTGCAGGCGTCCGAAGAGTCGTTGCCCGCAGCAACTGCATAGGTGACTCCGGAAGCGATCGAGGCCTTCAGGGCCGCGTCGAGGGCAGCGTCGGCCCCGCCGCCGAGGCTCATGTTCGCGACCGCGGGCTTCTTCGCGTTGGCCGTCACCCACTCGATCCCGGCCACGACGGTCTCGGTCGTGCCGGAGCCGTTGCAGTCGAGCACCCGGACGCCGAAGATCTTCGCGCCCTTGGCCAGCCCGAAGTTCGTACCGGCGATGGTGCCCGACACATGGCTGCCGTGGCCCATGCAGTCGACGCCGTTCTGCCCATCGCCGACGGTGTCGGTGCCGACGGACGCACGGCCGCCGAAGTCCTTGTGGGCGGCGTAGATCCCGGTGTCGATCACGTACACGTTGACGTTGTCAGCAGTTGCCGAGGGCTCGTACTTCTTGTCCAGCGGCAGATCGCGTTGGTCCGTACGGTCCAGACCCCACGGCGGGTCGTCCTGGTTCGCCGTGAACTTCTGGTTCTGCTGGACGAACGCCACCCGTGAGTCCGCAGCCATCTTCTTGGCTTGCTCCGGCGACATGCTCGCCGAGAAGCCCTTGATCGAGGCGCTGAACTGCTTGCGCACCTTCGCGTCGTACGACGTCGCGAGGTTCTGCGTGGTCACCCGGGTCTCCGCGGCCGAGCGGGATCCGGACAGGACGACGATGTAGCTGCCCGGGACGGCGGTCGGACTGTTGGCTCCACGGACTGCGGCAGTTGACGAGTCAGGAGGAATCACCCCGGCCTGGCTGCTGGTCGTTGTGGCGACCAGACCGGCAACGGCGAGCGCCATGGCTGCTGTCGCGCCGCCAACGGCTCTCAGCCGACGGGGTGTTGTCACTGGGGACATGGGCGGAACTCCCTCGAGTCAGCGCGGGCCCGGTTGCCTCACGCACGGATCCTGCACGTCAACCCTGAGTGACAAGCTACGGACCGCGCCCATCCCAACCGGGGATCAACCGAGCGATATGGGACAACCCGCAACACGACCGCCGGACGATCGCAAGGTCCGGCGTGTTCTGTCCGTGGAGCGAACTAGGCTGGGTCGGTGGCTGATCCCTCCTCCTACCGTCCCGCCCCGGGGTCGATTCCCGACTCGCCCGGTGTGTACCGCTTCAGCGACGCCGGCGGCCGGGTGATCTACGTCGGCAAGGCGAAGAACCTGCGCTCGCGGTTGTCGTCGTACTTCCAGGACCTGGTCAACCTCCACCCGCGGACCCAGACGATGGTGACCACCGCGGCGAAGGTCGACTGGACCGTGGTGGCCAACGAGGTCGAGTCACTGCAGCTGGAGTACTCCTGGATCAAGGAGTACGACCCGCGCTTCAACGTGAAGTACCGCGACGACAAGTCGTACCCCTGGCTCGCGATCACCCTCAACGAGGAGTACCCGCGGGTGATGGTCGGCCGCGGACCCAAGAAGAAGGGCGTCCGGTACTTCGGTCCGTACAGTCACGCCTGGGCGATCCGGGAGACCGTCGACCTGCTGTTGCGGGTGTTCCCGATGCGCTCGTGCAGCAAGGGCGTCTTCAACCGGCACCGCCAGATCGGCCGGCCCTGCCTGCTCGGGTACATCGGCAAGTGCGCGGCGCCGTGCACCGGCCAGGTCAGCCAGGAGGAGCACCGCAAGATCGTCGAGGACTTCTCCTCGTTCCTGTCCGGTCAGACCGCGACGTACATCCGCCGGCTGGAGAAGGAGATGAAGGCAGCGGCGGCCGAGCTGGAGTACGAGCGGGCCGCCAAGATCCGCGACGACCTCAGCGCGCTCGACAAGGCGCTCGCCAAGAACGCGGTCGTCCTCGGCGACGGTACGGACACCGACGTGATCGCGCTGTCGGAGGATCCGCTGGAGGTCGCAGTACAGATCTTCTATGTCCGGGGCGGCCGGATCCGGGGCCAGCGCGGCTGGATCGCGGACAAGGCCGACGGCGACGCGACGACCGCCGACCTGGTCGAGCGGTTCATCCAGCAGATGTACGCCGGCGAGGGTCCGGACGCGATCCCGCGGGAGATCCTGGTGCCGACCCTGCCGTCGGGGGAGGAGGCCCTGGTCGAGTGGCTGTCCGAGTTCCGTGGTTCGCGGGTCGCGATCCGGGTGCCGCAGCGGGGTGACAAGAAGGACCTGATGGCGACCGTCGAGCGCAACGCATTGCAGACGCTGACCATGCACAAGACCAAGCGGGCCAGCGATCTGACCACCCGCAACCTCGCGCTGGAGGAGATCCAGGCCGCGCTCGACCTGCCAGAGGTCCCGCTCCGGATGGAGTGCTACGACGTCTCGAACCTGCAGGGCACCGAGGTGGTCGCCTCGATGGTGGTCTTCGAGGACGGGCTGCCGCGCAAGAGCGAGTACCGGCGGTTCGTGATCAAGGGCGTCGACGGCCAGAACGACGTCGCCTCGATCGCCGAGGTGCTGACCCGGCGGTTCAAGCGGATGCTGGAGGACCGGGCCGGGATCCCCGAGGGCGAGGATCCGACGGCGTACCTGATCGATCCGGACACCGGCCGGGCGAAGAAGTTCGCCTACACGCCGAGCCTGGTGGTCGTCGACGGTGGCCCGCCGCAGGTCGCGGCGGCCCGGCAGGCGATGGACGAGCTCGGCCTCGGCGACATCCCCGTCTGCGGCCTGGCCAAACGGCTCGAGGAGGTCTGGTTGCCCGACGACGAGGACCCGGTCATCTTCTCCCGTACGTCGGAAGGCCTGTACCTCTTGCAGCGGCTGCGCGACGAGGCGCACCGGTTCGCGATCACGCATCACCGCAATCGCCGGTCCAAGTCGATGGTCGAGAGCGTGCTCGACGAGGTCGCCGGGCTGGGCGAAGTACGGCGGAAGACGCTGCTCAAGCATTTCGGCTCGCTGAAGAAGCTCCGCCAGGCCACCGTCGACGAAGTGGCCGAGCTGCCCGGATTCGGGCGCCGGACGGCGGAATCCGTCGTACTCGCAGTGAACTCCGCGGCAACGAAGGCCGACACTTCCCGTGCACCGTCGGTCAATACCGCGACGGGCGAGATACTGGACGACGACGGGCCGGAGCTCACCGGCCTGCGCCACGGGGACCCGAACGGGGAGATCTGAGAACTGATGGACGAGTCGAGCGGCAACCTCATCATCGTGTCCGGGATGTCCGGCGCGGGACGGAGCTCGGTCGCGGACGTACTGGAGGACCTCGGCTGGTTCGTGGTCGACAACCTGCCGCCGATGTTCCTGACCACGATCGTCGAGCAGATCGTCGGCACCGGCGCCTCGCCGCGGCTGGCGATCGTGGTGGACGTCCGGACCGGGATGTTCTTCGACGAGCTCGGCTCGGCGATCCAGGACCTGCGGACCAAGGGCTACCGGCCGGTGACGCTGTTCCTGGAGGCCTCCGACGACGTGATCGTTCGCCGGCAGGAGAGCGTCCGGCGGCCGCACCCGCTGCAGGGCGAGGGCCGGCTGCTGACCGGGATCCAGCGCGAGCGCGAGCTGCTCGGCGACATCCGGGCCGGCGCCGACATGGTGATCGACACCTCGAACCTGAACATCCACCAGCTCGCCGCGAAGGTCGTGAACGCCTTCGGGGACGAGGACAACGCCGAGCTGCGGGCCACCGTGGTGTCGTTCGGCTTCAAGTACGGGATCCCGGTCGACGCCGACGTGGTGGCCGACATGCGCTTCATCCCGAACCCGTACTGGCAGCCCGACCTGCGCCCGATGACGGGTCAGGACCGGCCTGTGTCAGACTTCGTGCTCGGTCATCCGCTGGCCCAGCAGTTCCTGCAGAACTATGTGGACGTGCTGGACACGCTGCGGACCGGTTATCTGAACGAGGGCAAGCGATTCGTCACGGTCGCGATCGGCTGCACCGGGGGCAAGCACCGGAGCGTCGCGATGGCCGAGGAGATCGGCAAGCGGCTGCGCGAGAAGGGTTCACCGACGTTGGTAGTGCACCGGGATCTGGGGCGGGAGTGACGAGAGCCCCACGGGTAGTCGCACTGGGCGGCGGGCATGGACTCGCCGCCTCGCTGTCCGCACTGCGTCAGGTCACCGACCAGCTGACCGCCGTCGTCACCGTTGCCGACAACGGCGGCTCGTCGGGCCGGCTCCGCAAGGAGCTCGGGGTACTGCCACCCGGCGACCTGAGGATGGCGCTGGCCGCGCTGTGCCGCGACGACGAGTGGGGCCGCACTTGGGCCGACGTCCTGCAGCATCGCTTCCGCAGCGACGGCGAGCTGCACGACCATGCGGTCGGCAACCTGCTGATCGTCGCGTTGTGGGAGCTGCTCGGCGAGGCCGTCGACGGTCTGGACTGGGTGGCCCGCCTGCTCGGTGCTCAAGGGCGCGTACTGCCGATGTCGGCCGTACCGCTCGACATCACCGCCCGGGTGATCGGACTCGACCCCGAGCACCCCGAGGCGATCACCGAGATCCGCGGCCAGGCCGAGGTCGCCACCACCAACGGACAAGTGGTGGACGTCTCCCTCGACCCGGCCGACCCGCCGGCCTGCCCCGAGGCGCTGGTCGCCATCGCCGAGGCCGACTGGGTCGTCGTCGGCCCCGGCTCCTGGTTCACCTCAGTCATCCCGAACTTGCTGGTACCGGCCTTGTCCCGCGGCCTCCAGGAGACCAGCGCCCGTCGCCTCCTCACCCTTAACCTGGGCGAGCAAAAGGGCGAGACGGACGGCTTCTCCCCGGAGACCCACCTCGAAGTTCTGGCCGCCCACGCCCCCGATCTCCGCATCGACGTGGTCCTGGCCGACGAGGAGCATGTCCCAGACCCCGCGTCCCTGGCCCGTACGGCGGAATCGCTCGGCGCGGAGCTCGTCGTCGCCGACATCGCCGACGACGAGCGCCACCTCCACCACGCCCCCGACAAACTGGCCAAGGTCTACCGCGAGATCTTCGGCTAGCTCAACCGACGGGAACGGCGCCCCCGGTGTCCTCGAAGACGATCTTGCCGCCGGCGTCGTACCCCGTGACCTTGCCCGACACCGGCAGACCGCCGGGGTCCTTCTCGATTCCCCAGGTCGCGAAGCCACGGGTGACGAGCGCCTCCCTCGGGCTGCCGGTCACCGGTCGGCCCACCACGCGGACCACCGACTCGGGCACTCTGCTCCAGGTCATCGAGATCTTGCGGCTCTTGGACTTGGCGTCAACAGTCGGCAGCAGCGAAGGCTGGCTCGCCAGCGTCGTCCGGCGGTAGTCGCCCTCGCCCGAGCCGGAGGACTTGTCCTTCAGTTGGCAGGTCACGGCGATCGTCCGATCGGGGGAGAGGATGACGGCCTGGAACCCGTCACCCCGGCCGGTCTTGAGCGGAACCGTCCACTGGCCGTTGATGGGGCCGGCCTTGTCTCCGGCGCTCGGAAGGTGCTCGCGCCACAACTTGTCGTCCGGGCCGCACCGCCTGATGATCTCGGCATCGGCCAGCGGGCTGACCGGCGGCGGTGGCTCGATCAGCTTGCCGGTGGTGGGATCGATGAGCTTGCCGGTGCTCGCGTCCGTCTTGAAGGTCTGCCCCGGCGTCGCCGCGGGCTGGATGCTGTCCGGGCGGTCTGCCTGCCAGGTGGCGACGCCAGCGATCACCACGGCGGTCGTCAGCGTCGCGGTCGCACCGGTGGCCAGTTGCCGGGCCCTGGTCGTCCGCCGTCCCCGCCGAACGATGTCGTCGACGGAGTGACGGAGCGGGCGGCCGGTGTCGTCGGCGGCCTCGGTGAGAAGGTCTTCGATTCTCATGACGGGATCCTTTCGAGGCTGGCGAGCAGTTCGCGGAGGTGGGCGAGGCCGCGGGCGGTCTGGCTCTTGACGGTCCCTGGGCTGATGCCGAGGACCTCGGCCGACTCCTCGATGCTGAGGTCGGCGTAGTGCCGGAGGACGACGCAAGCCCGCTGACCGGCCGGGATCTGGGCCAGGGCGGCGACCACCAGCTGCCGGGTGTCGATCGTGCCGGCTGGGTCCAGCCCCGGCTCCGGCCGCAGCGGCTCGGCCGGCTCGGCAGTCGCGCGTTCGCGGCGCCAGGGTCGTTTGGCCTGGTCGAGCACGGCCGAGACGACGACCTTGTGGGCATAGGTGTTGAGGCCGTGCTCGCGGTTGAGCCTGGGCCAGCGGCGGTAGATCCGGACCAGGGCGTCCTGGGCCGCGTCCTCGGCCCGGTGCCAGTCGCCGCACATCAGGTACGCCGTTCGTCGCAGCCTCCCGATGACGGCGGTCGCGAACTCGGTGAACTCCGGTTCGTCGCGTCTTCGCATTCACGGGCTCCTCTCATCTCGGGAGGGGTAACGACATGACTGACACGAAAGGTTGCTGCGATTCGTAACAACAGCCACTCCTGACAGTTGGACACCAAGTGACCACCCACTCCCGTCCGAGCGGAGCGAGGACCGATCACAACGCGAGCGAAGCGAGCACTGATCACAACGCGAGCGGAGCGAGCAGCTTTTTCGAGGGTCTTTGACAGGAGTGGGAGGATTCACTACATGGCGATGACAGCACAGGTGAAGTCCGAGCTGACCAGTATTCAGGTCACGAAACCCTGTTGCCGCAAGGCCGAGGTGTCTTCCGTGCTGCGGTTCGCGGGCGGTCTGCACATCGTGTCCGGCCGGATCGTGGTGGAGGCCGAGCTCGACAGCGGCGCCGCCGCGCGGCGGTTACGCAAGGACATCGCGGAGATCTTCGGGCACCCGTCGGACGTCGTGGTGATCTCCCCGTCGGGGATCAGGAAGCAGACGAAGTACGTCGTACGGGTCGTTCGTGACGGTGATGCGCTGGCGCGGCAGACGGGCCTCGTGGACAACCGTGGGCGTCCGGTCCGGGGTCTGCCCCCGGCGGTCGTCTCCGGCGCGTCCTGCGACGCTGTGGCGGCTTGGCGCGGTGCGTTCCTGGCGCACGGCTCCCTGACCGAGCCCGGCCGGTCCTCGTCGCTCGAGGTGACCTGCCCCGGCCCGGAGGCCGCGCTGGCTCTCGTCGGCGCCGCACGGCGGCTCGGAATCGGGTCGAAGGCGCGTGAGGTCCGCAACGTGGACCGCGTGGTGATCCGTGACGGTGACGCGATCGGCGCGCTGCTGACGCGGCTCGGCGCGCACGAGTCGGTACTGGCCTGGGAAGAGCGCCGGATGCGCCGCGAGGTACGCGCGACGGCGAACCGGCTGGCCAACTTCGACGACGCGAACCTGCGCCGTTCCGCGCGGGCTGCCGTCGCGGCCGGTGCGCGGGTGGAGCGGGCGCTGGAGATCCTCGGCGACGACGTACCGGACCACCTGCAGGTGGCGGGCAAGCTGCGGCTGGAGCACAAGCAGGCCAGCCTCGAGGAGCTCGGCCAGCTGCACGAGCCGGCGTTGACGAAGGACGCGGTCGCCGGCCGGATCCGTCGTCTGCTGGCGATGGCCGACAAGCGCGCCGCCGACCTCGGCATCCCGAACACCGAGGCCAACCTCACCCCGGACATGCTCGACCCGGCCTGATCCACCTCGTCCTCCGTACTTGCGGGCGCCGCGCCGGATCGCGCGGAGTGATCGTTCCCGGACCGTTGTGCTCGCATGGCGAGTCCGGGTCCCGGGTGCTGCTTGGATTGCCGGACGGGGATCTTCCATCCGACGACAGGCTGAGGACTGATGGGCACCCAGGAAGAAGAAGCGAAGGCACGCGCCGAGCTGGAGCGGGTCCGGACCGAGAACGCGATCAAGGCGATGCAGCGCGATGAGGAACTGCGCAAGCTCCGCGAACAGCAGCAGAGCAAGATGGTCGCGGACACCCCACAGAGCACCGGCCAGGGCTGGCCGGACAACGAGGTGGAGTCCGCCCCGGGTCGCCTCACCCAGATCGCCGGCTCCCTCGGCGTAGGCAAGGCAGGCGACGCCGCGTTCGCCAAAAGCCTGCTTGACTCAGGTCAGCCGCGCGCGGGAAGCGCTGGCCCCGCTGTCGAGCAGGCAGACGGTGCGAAATCGAAGACCCCCGGCGTCCGGGCGGCAAAGCCTGCCTTCGAGCGCTGACTCCGACGCTGTTGCCCGGCGGCTGCGCCGCCGGGCAACAGCTGGAACGGGGGAGGGCGGGCGCTCCGCGGCCGGGTGGCTGGGGTGGGAGAGAGCTGGCCGGGGGAGTTACCAGGTGGTGGCCGGTGGGGAAATGCCAGGGGTCTGCGGTGGTCTGGTTCCGGAGCTACTCGCGGGTCGGGTGGTTATATGTGGACGGGACCAGTGGGTCGAGTGGGCTGTTGGGCTAGTGTTTCGGGTGTAGCGGCAGTGCTCGAGAGCTAGTTTGAGGAGACGTAGTCCCGTGACCGTACGCGTAGGTATCAACGGCTTCGGCCGGATCGGCCGTAACTTCTTCCGCGCCGTGCAGGCGTCCGGTGCCGACATCGAGGTCGTCGCCGTCAACGACTTGACCGACAACCAGACCCTGGCCCACCTGCTCAAGTACGACTCGATCCTGGGCCGTTTCCCCGGTGACGTGTCCGCCACCGACACCGACATCAGCGTCGGCGGCCACACCTTCAAGGCGTTCGCCGAGCGCGACCCCGCGAACCTGAAGTGGTCTGATGTGGGCGCCGACATCGTGATCGAGTCGACCGGCTTCTTCACCGACGCCACCAAGGCCAAGACGCACGCCGACAACGGCGCCAAGAAGGTCATCATCTCCGCCCCGGCGAAGAACGAGGACCTGACCATCGTGATGGGCGTCAACCACGAGCTCTACGACGCGGACCAGCACACGGTCATCTCGAACGCGTCCTGCACGACGAACTGCCTCGCCCCGATGGCCAAGGCCATCCACGACGAGTTCGTCATCCAGCAGGGCCTGATGACCACAGTCCACGCCTACACCCAGGACCAGAACCTGCAGGACGGCCCGCACTCCGATCTGCGTCGCGCCCGCGCCGCGGCGATCAACGTCGTACCGACCTCGACCGGCGCCGCCAAGGCGATCGGCCTGGTCCTGCCGGAGCTCAAGGGCAAGCTGGACGGCTACGCGCTGCGCGTCCCGGTCCCGACCGGCTCCGCCACCGACCTGACCGTCAACGTCGGCCGGGAGACCTCGGTCGAAGAGGTCAACGCCGCCGTCAAGGCCGCGGCCGAGGGTGCGCTCAAGGGTTACCTGCGGTACACCGAGGACCCGATCGTGTCGAGCGACATCGTCACCGACCCGGCCTCCTGCATCTTCGACGCCGGCCTGACCAAGGTGCTCGGCAACCAGGTGAAGGTCGTCGGCTGGTACGACAACGAGTGGGGCTACTCCAACCGTCTCGTCGACCTGGTCAACTACGTCGGCGCCTCGCTCTGACGTTCCTTCCCACAGCTTGCGTCCGAAGGTGACCCTGGTGTCGCTTCGGGCGCAAGCCTGTTTCCAGACAGGACAGCTAGAACAGTGAAGACCATCGAAGACCTGGGTGACCTCGCCGGGCGCAGGGTGCTGGTGCGCTCCGACCTGAACGTGCCGATCAAGGGTGACCAGATCGGCGACGACGGCCGGATCCGGGCCAGCGTGCCGACCCTGCTGAAGCTGGCCAAGGCCGGCGCCAAGGTGATCGTGACCGCCCACCTCGGCCGGCCCAAGGGCAAGCCGAACCCCGAGTTCACCCTCGCGCCGGTCGCCAAGCGCCTCGGTGAGCTGCTGCAGCCCGAGGGCATCAAGGTGCACTTCGCCACCGACGTCACCGGCGACAGCGCCCAGGAAGCCGTCCAGGAGCTGGACGAGGGCGAGGTGCTGCTGCTCGAGAACGTCCGGTACGACGCTCGCGAGGAGAGCAAGGACGAGGCCGAGCGCGGCGCGCTGGCCGAGGAGCTCGCCGGCTTGGCCGACGTGTTTGTCAGCGACGGCTTCGGCGTCGTCCACCGCAAGCAGGCCAGCGTGTACGACGTGGCCGGCAAGCTCCCGCATGCCGCCGGCGGCCTGGTGCTCGCCGAGGTCGAGGTGCTGAAGAAGCTCACCGAGGACCCGGCTCGTCCGTACGTCGTAGTACTGGGTGGCGCGAAGGTTTCGGACAAGCTGGCCGTGATCGACAACCTGCTGGCCAAGGCCGACAAGCTGCTGATCGGCGGTGGCATGGTCTTCACGTTCCTGAAGGCGCAGGGCCACGAGGTCGGCAAGAGCCTGCTCGAGGAAGACCAGCTGGACGCGGTCAAGGGCTACCTGGAGACCGCCAAGGCCAAGGGTGTCGAGATCGTGCTGCCGACGGACATCGTCGTCGCGCCCGAGTTCAAGGCCGACTCGCCGGCCACGGTCGTCGCCGCGGACGCGATCCCGGCCGACCAGCTCGGGCTGGACATCGGTCCGGACTCGGGCAAGGCGTTCGCCGCGGAGATCGCGGCGGCCAGGACGGTGTTCTGGAACGGCCCGATGGGTGTCTTCGAGATGGAGGCGTTCGCCGGTGGAACCAAGGCCGTCGCGCAGGCGTTGACCGAGGTGGACGGGCTGAGTGTGGTCGGTGGTGGTGACTCGGCGGCCGCAGTACGGCAGCTTGGTTTCGCCGACGACCAGTTCGGCCACATCTCGACCGGTGGCGGCGCGTCACTGGAATACCTGGAGGGCAAGGAGCTCCCGGGTCTCGCTGTGCTGGAAGAGGACTGACTACCTATGGCTGACAACGCTGCCCGTACGCCGTTGATGGCGGGCAACTGGAAGATGAATGTCAACCACGTCGAGGCCGTGCACCTGCTGCAGAAGCTGAGCTGGACGCTGCAGGACAAGAAGCACGACTTCGAGCGGGTCGAGGTGGCCGTGCTGCCGCCGTTCACCGACATCCGCAGCGTGCAGACGCTGGTCGACGGTGACCGGATGAAGATCGTCTACGGCGCACAGGACATCTCCGTGCACGACGAGGGCGCGTACACCGGCGAGATCTCGGCGGCGATGCTGTCGAAGCTCGGCGTGACGTACGTGCTGGCCGGGCACTCCGAGCGCCGCCAGTACCACGGTGAGGACGACGCCACCGTGAACGCCAAGGCCACCAAGGCACTCGCGGCCGGGATCACCCCGATCGTCTGCGTCGGCGAGGGTCTCGAGGTCCGCAAGGCGGGGGACCAGGTCGAGTACACGCTGGCTCAGATCGACGGCTCGCTGGCCGGGCTGAAGCCGGACGACGTCCGCAAGGTCGTGATCGCGTACGAGCCGGTCTGGGCGATCGGTACCGGCGAGGTCGCGACCCCCGAGGACGCGCAGGAGGTCTGCGCGGCGATCCGGGGCCGGCTGGAGGAGATTTCACCGGCAGTGGCCGACTCGGTACGGATTCTTTACGGGGGGTCGGTGAAGATGGCCAGTGCAGGTGGCATCATGGCCCAGCCGGATGTCGACGGCTGCCTGGTGGGCGGAGCAAGCCTCAAGGTGGACGAGTTCGCCGGTATCTGCCGTTACCTGGACCTTCAGTTAGGCTACTCCTCGTGATTCTCGCTTTCTCGATCGTCGTCGTCATCTGCAGCCTGATCCTGACGCTGCTCGTGCTGCTGCACAAAGGCCGCGGTGGCGGCCTCTCCGACCTGTTCGGTGGCGGCGTCTCGTCCAGCCTGGGCGGGTCGTCGGTGGCCGAACGGAACCTCGACCGGATCACGATCGGCGTCGGCCTGATCTGGTTCGCCGCCATCGTCGGGCTCGGCCTGCTGTACAAGCTCGGCTGAGAGGGGAGTAGCTCCCGTGGCTGGTGGTGGCAGTGCTATTCGTGGCAGCCGGGTAGGTGCCGGACCGATGGGCGAGGCGGAGCGCGGCGACACCGCGCCCCGCCAGCGAGTCGTCTTCTTCTGTGCCAACGGGCACGAGACCGCGACTGTGTTCGCGGTGGAGGCGGCCGTACCGGAGGCCTGGGATTGTCCGAGGTGCGGTCTGCCGACCAGCACCGACGTCAACAACCCGCCGCCCCCCACCAAGATCGAGCCGTACAAGACGCACCTCGCGTACGTGAAGGAACGCCGCAGCGAGCAGGAGGCCGCCGAGATCCTCGACGAAGCCCTGCAGAAGCTCCGCGCCCGCCGCGCCCGCGGGGACGTTATTTTCTGAGCTGTCCGCCGACCGGCCCGCGCTGATCCTTCGATCGGCGCGGGCCGGTTCGCGTCAGTTCGCGCGCGAGCCGAACAGCTGGTTCAGCTCGGCCTGCGGGATCTGGTCGGCCGCGAACGTCATCGTGCCGGCGGTCTGCAGTTCGTTGGCTGCTGCCCGGATGAAGCCCAGTGCGGCGCGGGCGATGCTGCCGCCGAGGCTGATGCGCTGGACGCCGGCTGCCAGGAGCTGGTGGGTGGTCAGGGTGCTGGTGCCGAGGCCTAGTACGACGTTCACCGGGCCGTCGAGCTCTTTGACGAGCGTGCTGATCGAGTCGAGGTCGTTGACGCCGGGGACGTAGAGGCAGTCGGCGCCGGCCGCGCGGTAGAGGTTGGCGCGGCGGATGGAGTCGGCCAAGGCGGTTGGTGTCTTGAGGAGTTGGCCGTCGGTGCGGGCCGTCAGGACGAAGTCGGGGCCGGCTGCTTCGCGGGCGGCGACGATGCGGTCGACGGAGAGCTGCTCGGCGTACAGGGCGTGGCCGTCGTAGTCCTCGATGTTGCCGCCGGCCAGGCCTGCCTCGCGGGCCAGGGTGATCGTCTCGGCCACCTGCTCGGGGCTTTCGCCGTACCCGTCCTCGAGATCGCCGCTCACCGGTACGCCGGCAGCCTCGACGATCTGCTGGATGCGCTCGAACATCTGCTCGCGGGAGACCGCCTTCGCGCCATCAGGCAAGGTGTGATCGCCCTTGGCGAGCGAGAAGGCGATGCCCGCGCTCGTGGTCGCGATCGCGGGGAAGCCGGCCTCCACCAGCAGCACGGCGCTGCCGGCATCCCACGCGTTCGGCATCACAAATCCGGTGGTCGCTTCATGCAGCTCTTGGAAGGTCGTCATGACAGCCATCGTGTCATTCGGACTGTTCGGCCACCGGCGAATTAACTACAACTTCGAGGCGGCTGCCTCGTCGATCAGCCACAGCGTGCGGTCGATGCCCTTCGGGATCGACGCGGGGAGGTCGCCCTTGCCGGCGATGGCGTCGGCGACCGCGTCGGCCTTGTCCTCGCCGGAGACGACGAACCACGTCTCTCGCGCGTTCGCCAGCGCCGGGAAGGTCAGCGACACCCGGGTCGGCGGCGGCTTGGGGGAGTCGAACACCGCGACCGTCGAGCTGTCCACGACGACCCGTGCCGGGTTCTCCGGGAACAGCGACGCCACATGCCCATCCGGCCCGACACCGAGCATCAGTACGTCGAACGCCGGTACGCCGTCCCCGAACGCCGGCCCATCACTCTCGCCATCGACCGCGCCGTCGTGAGGACCAGCGGCGACCGCGAGCGTCTCGGCGTACGCCGCTGCGGCCGCCTCAGCGCCTTGCCCGGTGTCAGCGGGCATCGGGTGTACCAGCGCCTTGTCGACGTCCACGTGGGACAGCAGCGCCTCCCATGCCTGGGTGTCGTTGCGCTCCGGGTCGCCCTCGGGCAGGAAGCGCTCGTCGCCCCACCAGAACTCGACCCGGCTCCAGTCGATCGCAGTACGGGCCGGGGACGCCGCCACGGCCTTGTAGACGACCGCAGCGACGCGGCCGCCGGTCAGTACGACCTGCGCGACCCCGCCGTTGCTCTGGACGTCGATCAGCTTGGTGATCAGCCTGGCCGCGACGGCGTGGGCCAGGCCCTCGGCGTCGCGGTTGATCAGGATCGACGGCTCTGTCATGACCGCCCTGCCACCCTCTTGCTCGCACTCTTCTTCGCCGTCGACTTCTTGGCGGTGGTCTTCTTAGCCGCCGCGGTATTGGCCGGCGCTGCCTTCTTGGCGACCGCCTTCCGGGCCGACTTCGCCGCCGCGGTCGCCTTCCGGACCACTGCCTTGTCAGCAGCTGCCTTCTTCGCAGCGGGCCGCTTCGGCGCCGTCTTCCGGGTCCCGGCCGCGTGCGCCTCGAGCTCAGGCGATGCCGTCTTCGCTGGAGTCGCCGTACGGTGAGCAGCCTTCGCGGCAGCCGTCTGCGCGGATCGCCGGTCAGCCTCGCTGACGATCTTCGCCGACTCCGGCATCTTCTCCCGCTTGACCATGCACGCCAGCGTCTGCGCGTACACGTCGTCCGGGTCGAGCCGCCGCAGCTCCTCGCTCAGCAACTCAGATGTGTTCCGACGCTTCAGCGCCACCGGCCGGTCAGGCTGACCCGGGATACTGAACGTCGCCACCGCACCGTCCGGCCGCGTCAACGCGATCGGGCCAGCCGGCGTGAACATCCGTACTGCGGTAATGCCCGGCCCTCGCGAGTTCCGCTGCTCCACCGGTACGCCGAGACGGCACTGCAACCAAGCCGCCATCAAATCCGCCGATGCGTTGCCCTTGGCCGACACGACCTCGGCCCCCGAGACCTTCGTCGGGTACTGGTCGAGCGCGGCAGCCATCAACGCACGCCACGGCGTCAGCCGCGACCACGCGAAGTCCGTGTCGCCCGGTGCATAGCCCTCGGCGCGCGCCGGGAAGTCCACGGCGGCCCGTCGGCCAGCAGCCGCGTCGGTCACCCGGCGACGGCCCAACGCACCCAGCGGGTCCTCGTGCGGCACCTTCGGCCCGCCACCCGGCCACCAGACGATGACGGGGGAGTCAGGCAGCAGCAGGGGAGTGATGACGGACTCAGGCACCTTGGCGAGCTCGCCGTGCAGCCGGAGCAGCACCGCCTCGCCGGGAATGCCTTCGCCGACGCGTACTTCGGCGTCGAGCCCACCCGTGCCCCGGCCGGGGCGCAGGATCGCCACGAGCACCCGCGAGGGGTGTTCACGGCCGGCCTCGTTGGCGGCCTTCATCGCGTCGTGGTGGGAGGCCTCGTCGACGACCACCACGATGGTGCCGACCATGCCCATCGCCGGCGAACCGGCGTTGCGGCGGGCCTTCAGCAGGGCCGACGCGATCTCGCTGGACGTCGTACCGGTGAGGTCGATGATCATGGCCGCCTCCAGGCGCGTCCGTCGCGGGCGAGCATCTCGTGGGCGGAGTCCGGGCCCCAGGCGCCGGACGCGTACTGCTCGGGCTTGCCGTGGTCGGCCCAGTAGTTGATCACCGGGTCGAGGATCTTCCAGCCCAGCTCCACCTCGGTGTGCTGCGGGAACAGCGGCGGGTCGCCGAGCAGCACGTCCAGGATCAGCCGCTCGTAGGCCTCCGGCGACGACTCGGTGAAGGAGCCGCCGTACGCGAAGTCCATGTTCACGTCCCGGATCTCCATCATCGTGCCGGGCACCTTGGCGCCGAACCGCATCGTGATGCCCTCGTCCGGCTGGATCCGCATCACCAGGGCGTTCTGGCCGAGTTCCTCGGTCTCCGTCTTGGTGAACGGCAGGTGCGGCGCGCGCTTGAACATCACGGCCACCTCGGTGACGCGCCGGCCGAGCCGCTTGCCGGTCCGCAGGTAGAACGGGACGCCGGCCCAACGCCGGGTGTCCACATCCACCCGCAGCGCCGCGAAGGTCTCCGTCGCGGAGTCCTTCGGGATGCCGTCTTCCTGCAGGTAGCCCTTGACCTTCGTACCACCGGCCCAGCCGGCGGCGTACTGGCCGCGTGCGGTGTGCAGGCTGAGGTCCTCCGGCAGCTTGACGGCCGCCAGCACCTTCTTCTTCTCCTGCCGCAGCGACCACGCGTCGAAGGAGACCGGCTCCTCCATCGCGATCAGCGCGAGCAGCTGGAGCAGGTGGTTCTGGATCACGTCGCGGGCGGCGCCGATGCCGTCGTAGTACCCGGCGCGGCCGCCGATGCCGATGTCCTCGGCCATCGTGATCTGCACGTGGTCGACGTAGTGGCTGTTCCAGACCGGCTCGAACATGGCGTTGGCGAACCGCAGCGCCAGCATGTTCTGGACGGTCTCCTTGCCCAGGTAGTGGTCGATCCGGAAGACCGCCTCGGGCGGGAAGACCGACTCGACCACCTGGTTGAGTTCACGCGCGCTCTTCAGGTCGTGCCCGAACGGCTTCTCGATCACCACCCGGCGCCACGATCCCGGGGTCTCCTTGGTCAGGCCGTGCTCGTTCAGTTGCTGCACGACCTGCGGGAACAGACCCGGCGGGATGGAGAGGTAGAACGCGTGGTTGCCACCCGTACCGCGGTTGACGTCGAGCTCGTCCACGGTCTCCTTGAGCCGCTTGAACGCCTCGTCGTCGGTCAGGTCGCCCGGGACGAACCGGAAGCCCTCGGCGAGCTGCTGCCAGACCTCCTCGCGGAAGGGAGTCCGGGCGTGCTCCTTCACCGAGTCGTGGACGATCTGGGCGAAGTCCTGGTTGGTGAAGTCGCGGCGGGCGAAGCCGACCAGTGCGAAGCCGGGCGGCAACAGGCCCCGGTTCGCCAGGTCGTACACCGCCGGCATCAGCTTCTTGCGGGCCAGGTCACCGGTGACGCCGAAGATCACCAGGCTGCAAGGCCCGGCGATCCTCGGGAGCCGCCGGTCCTGGGGATCCCGCAGCGGGTTCACCGGGCCGGTCGACTCCTCGTCGTACTCTGCGGTCATGCGCCGCCAGCCTCCGATTTGTCAGATGCGTTGAGTAGGTCGATCAACTGCGCTACACCGGTGGCGGAGTCGGTGAGGTGCAGTCGTAGGACAGGGCGGCCGCGGTCGGCCAGGACTCCGGCATCGCCTGCGGCCTGGGCCGAGATGAGCGTGCCGAAGCTGAACGGGCGGTCCGGGATCTCCACGTCGGTGGACTCCGAGGTGGTGATCTGCAGGAAGACGCCCTGCGGGTGGCCGCCCTTGTGGTACTGGCCGGTCGAGTGCAGGAAGCGCGGACCCCAGCCGAAGGTGACCGGGCGCTGCGTCTTGCTCGCCAGGGCGGGCCGGATCGCGACGAGGTTCTCGTCCCGCGCCGAGTCCAGGTAGGCCATCACGGCGACGTAGCCGTCGTCAGCCAGCTGGCCGAGCAGCGAGTCGAGCGCTCCCGAGACCGTGTCGACGCCGTCCAGCAGACCGTCGGTGCCACGGACCTCGATGGCGCCGTCAGTGAAGGCGGCAGCCTCCGGCTCCGGCTGAGCGTCGAGCAGACCGCGAGCGGCCTTCTTGGCGCTCTCCACGTCCGGCTGGTCGAACGGGTTGATCCCGAGCAGGTACCCGGCGACCGCAGTCGCCGTCTCCCACAGCAGGAACTGCCCGCCGAGCGACCCCGACGTCAGAGCAGTCGGTACTGCGCTGGTCGCCTTATCAGCCAGCAGCGCGTGGACGATGTCCGACCAGTCGCTGTTCAGCTCAGGAGCGTGGGCACCCTTCACGGCGACCGGCAGAACACCCTTGCCCAGCTTGCCGGTGCTCTCCGCGATCAGCTGCTCGGCCCAGTCCGGGAACCCGACGATGTCGGAGCCGTCCGCGGCCACGATCGCCTTGTCCCGGCCACCGCTCGCAGCCAGTACTGCGCCCAGCACAAGCGCCGGGTTGTCAGCGGAGTCCGCCTGGAGTGCAGGAGCGGCCGCAGCCGCCTGGTCCAGGAGCTCGGCCACGTCAGCCCCAGCAAGAGCTGAGGGGACGAGCCCGAAGGCGGTCAGCGCGCTGTACCGGCCGCCGACGTTCGGGTCGGCGAAGAAGGTCTTGCGGTAGCCCTCGTCGGCCGCGAGCTTCTCGAACGGCGAACCCGGGTCGGTCACGACGATGACCCGCGTGGCGGCGTCGATCCCGGCGTCGGTGAACGCCTTCACGAAAACGCGTCGCTGGCTGTCGGTCTCGACGGTGCCGCCGGACTTGCTCGACACCACGATGACGGTGCGCTGCAGGTCGCCGGCCAGGGCCCGGGCGATCACGCTCGGGTTGGTCGAGTCGAGTACGACGAGCTCCACACCCGCAGTACGGGTGATGACCTCGGGAGCCAGTGACGAGCCGCCCATACCGGCGAGCACGATCCGGTCCAGGCCCTCGGCCCGCAGGTCGGCCTGCAGCGCCTCGATCTCGGCCAGCAGCGGCCGCGAGGTGTCGTGCAGGTCGACCCAGTTCAGCCGGATCGCGGACTCGGACTCGGCGTCCGGGCCCCAGATCGTGGCGTCCTTGGCGGCGATCCGGGAGGCGATCTTCTCCGACACCAGCCGGTCGATCGTCTCGGACCACTCGCCGTTGGCAGTGGTGACAGCCGGCTCGGTCACTTCGCGGCCGCCTTCAGCGCTGCGGTGACGGTGTTCTGCAGCTCGGTCCAGGAGACGTCGAACTTGCTGACGCCCTCGTCCTCGAGCAGCTGCACGACCTCGTCGTACGAGATGCCGAGCTTCTCGAGGTCTGCGATCACCTTGCGGTCGCCGTCGTAGTCGCCGGTGACGGTGTCGCCGCGGACCTCGCCGTGGTCGGCGAACGCGTCCATCGTTGCCTGCGGCATCGTGTTGACGACGTTGGCGACAACCAGCTCCTCGACGTACAGGGTGTCCTTGTACGCCGGGTCCTTCACGC
The DNA here is from genome assembly GCF_036067295.1 of Kribbella sp. NBC_00382. Taxonomy (NCBI): domain Bacteria; kingdom Bacillati; phylum Actinomycetota; class Actinomycetes; order Propionibacteriales; family Kribbellaceae; genus Kribbella; species Kribbella sp. NBC_00382. The sequence continues at coordinate 6,890,535 of NZ_CP107954.1, read as the reverse complement.
CCGTGGAGGCCCAGAGCGGCCGCTGGACCTTGGCGCCGGCGGTCTCGATCTCGTGCCAGCGGTCGGAGGCGAAGACCTCCTCGAACACCTCGTAGGCCAGCCGCGCGTTGGCGATCGCGGCCTTGCCCTTCAGGGCCTCCGCCTCATCGGTGCCGATGGCATCGAGTCGCTTGTCGATCTCGGTGTCGACCCGGCTGACGAAGAAGGACGCCACGCTGGCCAGCTTGGTGACGTCGTGGCCGTTGTCGATCGCCTTCTCGACACCGGACAGGAACGCGTCCACGACCGCCTTGTAGCGCTCGAGGGAGAAGATCAGCGTCACGTTCACGCTGATCCCGTTCGCCAGCGTCTCGGTGATCGCCGGGATGCCTTCCTTGGTCGCCGGGATCTTGACGAAGACGTTCTCCCGGCCGACGGTGGCCCACAGCTCCTTGGCCTGGGCGACCGTCTTGGCGGTGTCGCGGGCCAGACCCGGCTCGACCTCGATCGAGACCCGGCCGTCGACACCGTCGGTGTCGTCGTACACAGGCTTGAACAGGTCGGCGGCGTCGCGGACGTCGTCGGTGGTGATCACCCGGATCGCCTGGTCGGTCGAGACGCCCTCGGCGCCGAGCCGGTTGACCTGCTCGGCGTACGCGCCGGCGTCGGAGATCGCCTTGGCGAAGATGGTCGGGTTGGTGGTCACCCCGCTGACGTGCTGGTCGTGGATCAGGTTCGCCAGGCTGCCGCTGGTCAGCCGCTGCCGGGACAGGTCGTCGAGCCAGATGGAAACGCCGGCGTCGGCGAGGTCTTTCAAACGATCGGTCATGTCCGAAGCCCTCCGAGTGTTCTGTGGTTGTTCAGTTGTTGGCGGCGGATGTGTCGGCCGGTCCGACCGGCCCTGCTGCGGCGCGTCCTGCCGGTACACCGCTGCCACCGAGCTCGGTTGCCGCGGCGATGCTGTCCTTGGCTGCCTGCACGACGGCCTCGGCGGTGATGCCGAACTCCGTGTACAGCTTCTTGTAGTCGGCCGAGGCACCGTAGTGCTCCAGGCTGACGCTGCGCCCGGCGTCGCCGACCAGCTCGCGCCAGCCGAGCTTGATGCCGGCCTCGACCGAGACACGGGCCCGTACCGCGGCCGGGATGACCGAGTCGCGGTAGTCGTCGTCCTGCTCGTCGAACCACTCACGCGACACCAGCGAGACGACGCGGGCCTTGATGCCCTCGGCGGCCAGCGTCTCGCGGGCCTCGACGGCCAGCTGCAGCTCGGAGCCGGTGCCGATCAGGATCACGTCGGGCGTGCCGTCGGTGTCGAGCAGCGTGTACCCGCCCTTGTGCACGTTCTCGGTGGTGGCGTAGCCGTCCGTTCCGCGGGGGTAGGTCGGGACGTTCTGGCGGGTCAGGATCAACCCGGCCGGGCGGTCGATGTTGTCGAGGATCGTGGCCCAGGCGGCGGCGGTCTCGTTCGCATCGGCGGGGCGGACCACGTCGAGGCCCGGGATCGCGCGCAGAGCGGCCAGGTGCTCCACCGGCTGGTGGGTCGGGCCGTCTTCGCCGAGGCCGATCGAGTCGTGCGTCCAGACGTACGTGACGGGCAGCTTCATCAGCGCGGCCAGCCGGACCGACGGGCGCATGTAGTCGCTGAAGGTCAAGAAGGTGCCGCCGTAGGGCCGGGTGCCGCCGTGCAGGGCGATCCCGTTCAGGATCGCGCCCATGGCGTGCTCGCGGATCCCGAAGTGCAGGACGCGGCCGTACTCGTTGCCCTGGAACTCCTTGGTCGCGTGCTCAGCCGGGATGAACGACGGCTGGCCCTTCGGAGTCGTGTTGTTCGAACCGGCCAGGTCGGCCGAACCGCCCCAGAGCTCGGGGAGCTCGGGCGCGATCTTGGTCAGCACCTCGCCAGAGGCGGCGCGGGTGGCGACACCCTTCGCGTCGGCGTCCCAGGTGGGCAGCGCGTCCTTCCAGCCGGCCGGCAGTTCGTGCTTGTCCAGCCGGTCGAGCAGCGCGGCCTGGTCGGGGGAGGCCTGGCGCCATTCCTCGTACTTCGTCGTCCAGGCGGCCTGCAGCTCCTTGCCGCGGTCGAGCGCGCCCCGGGTGTGGGCGATCACCTCGTCGGTGACCTCGAAGGTCTGCTCCGGGTCGAAGCCCAGCACCGTCTTGGTGGCGGCCACCTCGGCGGCACCCGCGGCCGAACCGTGGATCTTGCCGGTGTTCTGCGCGTTCGGGGCCGGCCAGCCGATGATCGTGTGCAGCCGGATGAAGGTCGGCTTGTCGGTGACCGCGTGGCCCGCCTCGATCGCGTCCCACAGCGCCTGCACGTCTTCTTCGTAGCCCGTGCCGCCGTTGGTCCAGTCGACGTCGTGGACGTCCCAGCCGTACGCCGCGTAGCGGGCCGCGACGTCCTCGGAGAACGCGATGTTCGTGTCGTCCTCGATGGAGATCTTGTTGGCGTCGTAGATCACCGTCAGATTGCCGAGCTTCTGGTGACCGGCCAGCGAGGAGGCCTCGGCGGAGACGCCCTCCTCCAGGTCACCGTCGGAGGCGATCACGTAGATGTTGTGGTCGAACAGGCTTTCGCCCTTGGCCGTCTCCGGGTCGAGCAGGCCGCGCTCACGGCGAGCCGCCATGGCCATCCCGACCGCGTTGCCGACACCCTGGCCCAGCGGACCGGTGGTGGTCTCGACGCCGGGGGTGTGGCTGTACTCCGGGTGGCCAGGAGTCGCGCTGCCCCAGGTACGGAGCGACTTCAGGTCGTCGAGCTCCAGGCCGAAGCCGGCCAGGTAGAGCTGGATGTAGAGGGTCAGGCTGGAGTGCCCGGCAGACAGGACGAAGCGGTCGCGGCCGGCCCAGTGCGGGTCGGCGGGGTTGTGCCGCATCACCTTCTGGAACAGCAGATACGCGGCGGGGGCGAGGCTCATCGCAGTACCGGGGTGGCCGTTGCCGACCTTCTCCACGGCGTCCAGCGCGAGGACCCGCACGGTGTCGACCGCGCGCTTGTCGAGCTCGGTCCAGTCAAGCTTGGGGCTGGTCTTCTCCGTCACGCCGGCGGCGCTCCTCTCGATGGCTGCTGAATACTGCAGTTACTGACGTTCGAGGGTCCGGCCGGACGCTAGTGCCCACCCGCCGTCGCGCCCCCGCGCGTCACCGTGAGCGAGCCTACTCGCCCAGTCGTCCCGAGCCCTTCATACCTCCGCAACCGGGACCGGCCCGTCGTTGTTCCCCGGTTGCGCGGGGCGTCTGGCAGATCACATCGGTACCCCTCTCGACGGCATCCACGCTCCTTATTCCACAGCTTGATTACCGCTGTCCGACGGGCGCGTTACTTCGGTGCCACGGTTGTCCGGCGGACTGTCCCCGGCGGCCGGACGACACCCCGGTGCGGGTGGGTGCAAAAGACTCCTACGGGCCGTCGTAGACTGTCGAACCGTCAGCGCCGGTTCCCGGCGTCAACCCACTCAGTTCGAGGTGTTCGTGACGGCCGTCGACCCGCGTCCAGCCGCGACGACGTCGTACCCGGCGCCGCTTCCGTTGGACCCAACCCTTGAGGTGCCCGGTCCGTCGGTACGCGACGTGATCAAGGCGTACGTCGGTCTGACCAAGCCGCGCATCATCGAGTTGCTGCTGATCACCACCGTGCCGGTGATGTTCCTGGCCGCCGGGGGAGTCCCCGGGCTGGGCGTCGTCGCCGCCACCCTGGTCGGTGGCATCCTGGCCGCCGGTAGCGCGAACACGATCAACTGCGTGCTCGACCGCGACATCGACGAGCAGATGCGCCGTACCCGCCGCCGCCCGCTGCCCCGGCACGCGGTCAGCCCGCGCTCGGCGACGGTCTTCGGCATCGTCCTGGGCATCCTGGCGACGATCGAGCTCGGCCTGCTCGTCAACTGGCTGTCCTCGCTGCTCGCGCTGGCGGCGAACGCGTTCTACGTCTTCGGCTACACGATGCTGCTGAAGCGGCGGACCGTCCAGAACATCGTCTGGGGCGGGATCGCGGGATGCTTCCCGACCCTGATCGGCTGGACGTCCGTCACCGGTTCGCTTGCTTGGACGCCGGTGGTGCTGTTCGGTGTCGTCTTCTTCTGGACGCCGCCGCACACCTGGGCGCTGGCGATGCGCTACCGCGAGGACTATGCGTCGGTAGACGTCCCGATGCTCCCGGTAGTCGCCACAGCTGTGCAGACGGCCCGGCAGATCCTCTTCTACTCGATCGTCATGGTGATCACCTCGATCGCTCTCTGGCCGGTCGGCGGTACGGGCTGGGTCTACCCGCTGGCAGCAGTTGCCCTCGGCGTCGTCTTCCTCCGCGAAGCCTTCGCCCTCCTGGCCCGAGCCAACACCGGCGCCGACGGACCAGCCCTCCGCCCGATGCGCCTGTTCCACTTCTCCAACATCTACCTCGCCCTCCTCTTCATAGCCGCAGCCATCGACCCGCTGCTCCGCTAGTACTACGTACGCCCACGCGCCCGCCGCTGCCCGGTCACTGGCAGGTTGTCGGGCGACTGGCCTGAAGCATCACGCCAGTGGCACCAAAACCCGCCAGTCGATCGGCTGAAGCGGTGGCCGGCAATGCGCCCACCGTGGACGAGGTGCCCGATTGGGCAACGGTGGTTGCCTGGTCGGCCTATTTGCCCTCGGTGCTCGGGTGGTGGCGGTGTGCTTTCCCGTTGACCTGCAGGGGATGCGGTGTTGCCATGGAGAGTCCGTGGGGGGCGGCTCCACGCTGGGGGGACGGGGAATGTAGGGGGCAGTAGTGCGAGGGAGAACAGTACGAATAGCAGCGGTTTCGGTGGTGGCGTTGGTCGGTACGGTGCTGGTGGCCGGGCAGGCTGACGGTACTGGGCAGAGCAATCTGAAGCCGGTGGTGACTGGGCTGGATGGGCCGCGGGGTGTGGCGGTCAACGGGACGAAGGTCGTTTACAGCGTGGGCGACGGCTCGGTGTACGAGGCGTGGGGCTACGGGATCAACAAGCGGATCAGGAAGCTCGGGACGGTTCCGGGTGGGTTCCCGCCGGCGATCGACACGGATCGGTGGGGCCGGACGTATGCGCTGACGGGCGCCGGTGGCGAGCCAGGGCAGCCGCTCCCGCCAGGTAGCGCGACCTTGTTCAGGCTGCGGCCGGGTAAGGCGCCGCTCAAGGTGGCCGACATCGCGAAGTACCAGGCTCAAGACCCCGACCCGTACAACCTGGCCGACGAGCCGACGGAGTCGAACCCATTCGGCGTGGCCGCTCTGCGCGACGGGACGGTCCTGGTCTCCGATGCGGCGGGCAACGACCTGCTGCGCGTCTGGCCGAACGGGAAGATCAAGACGGTGGCACGGCTCAAGCCGCGCGTCGTCAAGGCACCGGCTGAGTTCGGTGGTCAGCTGATGCCGGCAGAGGCTGTCGCCACCTCGGTGACGGTCGGATCCGACGGCTACTACTACGTGGGCGAGCTGCGCGGCTTCCCCGCAACGGCCGGAACCTCCGAGATCTGGCGGATCAAGCCGGGCTCAGTGGGCGCGGTCTGCGACCCGTACAAGCCGAACAAGGGCAACTGCCAGCGGTACGCCGACGGCTACACCTCGATCGTCGACCTGGCGGGCGGACCGCACGGCACGATCGCGGTCGTCGAACTGGCCAAGGCCACCTGGCTCGCAGCCGAAGGACCGAGCACCGAACCGGTGATCGGCTCGCTGTACCTGCAGTACCAGGGCCGCCACCACAAGGCCGGCTACAAGAAGGAACTTGCCAAGGGCAAGCTGGTCCTTCCGGCCGGCGCCGCGATCAACAAGTGGGGCGACGTCTTCGTCTCGTCGCCGCTCTTCGGGCCGGGCGCGGTCTACCGGGTCAAGTAGAAGTTAGGTAGCAGGCGTTCCGCGTTCGCCGTACACCGCGGTGACCAGAGCGATCAGCAGGCCGGCCATGAACATGTGGACCAGTACCAGACCCCACGGCAGGCCGGTGAAGTACTGAGTGAAGCCGACCGCACCCTGTAGCAGCTCCACAGCCAGCAACCAGGCAGCGAGCTTGCGCAGGGTGCGGGAGGTCGCCGTCACGCGGGTGGCGATCACCAGCGCGATCGAGACCCCCAGCAAGGCGAACACACTGTCGGAGTGCAGCTGGCTGATGATCTCCGGATCGAAGCCGTTCCGGCCGGTCTCCGGATCGCCCGAGTGCGGCCCCGCGCCGGTGACAACGGTGCCGAGGGCAACGGTCAGCCAGACGCACACCACAGAAGCGGTTGCGAGTGCTCGGACCACCGGGGGAGTGTGCGGATAAGGGCTGGTGCGGGATCGCCGCATCATCGCCACCGTCAGCGTGATGATGATCGGCGAGACCAGGAAGTGCGCCGAGACGATCCACGGGTTCAGCCCGGTGAGCACGCTGATCCCACCGATCACGGCCTGCAGTGGGACCCCCAGCGCGGCCGCCGTGGCGAGGCGACGCAGGTCGGTACGCCGGGGCCGGTACCGCATCACGACGAGCCAGGTGCAGATCGCGACCGCCGCGACCACGAACCCGAGCATCCGGTTCCCGAACTCGATCGCGCCGTGGTACCCGAGCGCGCTGTGCGGCACGTACGACTCGTCGGTGCACGACGGCCAGGTCGGGCAGCCCAGCCCTGAGCCGGTCAACCGGACCAGTCCACCGGTCACCACGATGCCGATGTTGACGATCACCGAGGTCCAGCCCCAGCGGCGGACGACGTCCAGGCTCGGCTCTGGCACCAACCGCCAGAATCCGTTGACGGGCTCGGTCGGGTGGGTGGGGGCGTCCGTGGTCACCGGCACACTCTAGAGAAGGGCCTTCTCAGTCCCATCGGAAGGTCCGGGACACCAGGTAACCCAGCACGCCCGCCCAGAGCGCCAGGGACAGTGCGGCGGCCCACGGCACAACACCTTCCAGGGTGGAGTTCGCCAGCCCGTTGGCCAGTGCAGCACTCGGCAGTAGCCGTACTACGCCCTGCATGCTGTCGGGGTACTCCTCGACCGGCGTCATGATCGCGCCACCCACCAGCAGCAGCAGGTACAGCAGGTTCGCCGCGGCCAGTGTCGCCTCGGCCCGCAGTACTCCGGCCATCAGCAACCCGAGTGACGCAAAGGCCGCAGTACCGCACAGCACCATCAGTAGTACGCCGAACACCGCAGTAGCCCCACCGACCGGCTTCCAGCCCAGGGCGAACCCAGCGCCGATCAGGACGGCCAGCTGGATCACCTGGATCGCGAGCACCGACCCGATCTTCCCGGCCAGCAGACCGGTCCGGGACAGGGGAGAGGCGCCCAGTCGCTTGATGACCCCGTACCGCCGCTCAAACCCGGTAGCGATGGCCAGTGACGTGAACGACGTCGACAACACGGCCAGCGCCAGCACCCGCGGTACTGCCAGATCCACCGCCGGCCCGTCCCCGAGCGGAAGCCGGTCGCCCAGCCCAGTACCGCCCAAAAGCAGCAGCAGCCCCAGCGGGATCACCAGAGCAAGCAGCAACTGCTCCCCGTTCCGCAGCAGCAACCGAAACTCCATCACCGCATGCGAGTAGACCTTGCGAGGCCAGGGAGCACTCCGCGGATGAGGTGCATACGTGGTCATGGGGCCTCCCGGTCTGGACTGAGGAGCGAAGCGACGAGGGAAGACCGGGAGTTCAGCCCCATGACCCGCCGAGCCGAAGGCGAGGCCAAAAGCACAGCAACATTCACTTGGTGCGCTCCCGAGCCGTCAGCGCCAAATAGACATCTTCAAGCGACTTGGACCCATGCTCGGTCAACACATCGGGGCTGCCGGAGGCGATCACCTTGCCGGCCGACACCACGTGCACCTGGTCGGACAGCTGCTCCGCCTCGTCCATTGCATGGGTGGTCAGCACTACGGTGACGCCGTCGTCGCGCAGATCCCGGATCAGCTGCCAGATCTCCCGGCGCCCGTGCGGGTCCAGCCCGGTCGTCGGCTCGTCGAGGAAGACGATCTCCGGCCGCCCGACGATCGCCATCGCCAGCGACAGCCGCTGCTTCTGCCCACCGGACAGCCGCCGGTACGGCGTACGCCCACAGGTACCCAGGTCGAGTCGCTCGACCAGGGCCGGCAACTCCAGCGGGTAGGAATGCAGCGAAGCGACGTACCGGAGCATCTCCATGGCGCGAACGCCCGACCAGGCGCCACCCTCCTGCAGCATCACCCCGATCCGGGGCATCAACTCGTCGTGGTCGGCGATCGGGTCGAGCCCGAGCACCCGGACCTGACCCGAGTCGGGCCGGCGGAAGCCTTCGCAGCTCTCCACGGTCGTCGTCTTGCCGGCTCCGTTAGGGCCGAGCACGGACGTCACTGTTCCGCCGGTTACGGTGAGACTGAGGCCGTCGACTGCGGCTTTCTCGCCGTACCGGACGACGAGGTTGTCGATCTCCACTGCGACTGGCACAAGGGCAGACTAGTCAACGCCTTGACGTGACCCTGCTCACGGTCACCCCAAGTGGCAGGCGCGGAGCCGTGAACCGGTTAGGGCAACCTTATTTGAAGGGCTCCGGCAATTAGGTGACACTGATGTTGTGAAAACTTCCGCGCAGACCAGCACGGCCCCTGTGGGCACCGCTGTCGCGCGGGACGAGTCCACCCGGGACCGGGTCGCCCGCTCCATCCTGACCAACGGGCCGTCCAGCGCCGCGGTGCTGGCCGAGCGACTCGAACTGACCCCGGCGGCGGTCCGCCGGCACCTCGACCACCTGCTCGAAGCGGGCCTGGTCGAGAGCCGTGAGGAGCGCGTCTACGGCCCCCGTGGCCGTGGCCGTCCCGCCAAGGTCTTCGTGCTGACCGACACCGGCCGGCACGACTTCCACCAGGCCTACGACGACCTGGCCGCGACCGCCCTCCGCTTCATCGCGGAGTCCGGTGGCGACGAGGCCGTCGTACAGTTCGCCCGGCAACGGGTGGCCGAGGTGGAGGTGCGGTACCGGGAGCTCCTGGCGGCGGCTCCGGACAGTGACAAGGCGCAGACCCTGGCCAAGGCGCTCACCGCGGACGGGTATGCCGCTTCAACCCAGCAAGCCGGTGCCGGCGAGCAGCTCTGCCAGCACCACTGCCCGGTCGCCCATGTGGCCGAGCAGTTCCCCCAGCTGTGCGAGGCCGAGACCGAGGTGTTCTCGAGACTCCTCGGCCGGCACGTCCAGCGACTGGCCACCATCGCCCACGGCGACGGTGTCTGCACAACGCACATTCCCGGTGCCCCGGCATCGGTTTCCCCTGTATCCGACAGCGAATCTGCGAGGACCACTCGATGACGCAAACCGCTCACCCCGAGCTCGAAGGGCTCGGCACGTACAAGTTCGGCTGGTCCGACAGTGACGCTGCCGGATCCATCGCCAAGCGCGGCCTCAGCGCCGATGTGGTGCGGGGCATCTCCACGCTGAAGAACGAGCCGGAGTGGATGCTGGACCTGCGGATGAAGGGCCTGAAGCTCTTCGACCGCAAGCCGATGCCGTCGTGGGGCGCCGATCTGTCCGGGATCGACTTCGACAACATCAAGTACTTCGTCCGCTCGACGGAGAAGCAGGCCACCAGCTGGGAAGAGCTGCCCGAGGACATCAAGAACACCTACGACCGGCTCGGCATCCCCGAGGCGGAGAAGCAGCGCCTGGTGGCCGGCGTCGCCGCGCAGTACGAGTCCGAGGTCGTCTACCACCAGATCCGCGAGGACCTGGAGGCGCAGGGCGTCATCTTCATGGACACCGACACCGGCCTGCGCGAGCACCCGGAGCTGTTCCAGGAGTACTTCGGCTCCGTCATCCCGGTCGGCGACAACAAGTTCGCCGCGCTGAACACGGCGGTCTGGTCCGGCGGCTCGTTCATCTACGTGCCCAAGGGCGTCAAGGTGGACATCCCGCTGCAGGCCTACTTCCGGATCAACACCGAGAACATGGGCCAGTTCGAGCGGACCCTGATCATCGTCGACGAGGACGCCTACGTTCACTACGTCGAGGGCTGCACGGCGCCGATCTACAAGTCGGACTCGCTGCACTCCGCGGTCGTCGAGATCATCGTGAAGAAGGGCGCTCGCTGCCGCTACACGACGATCCAGAACTGGTCGAACAACGTCTACAACCTGGTCACCAAGCGCGCCACCTGCGAAGAGGGCGCGACGATGGAGTGGATCGACGGCAACATCGGCTCCAAGGTGACGATGAAGTACCCGGCCGTGTACCTGATGGGCGAGCACGCCAAGGGCGAGACGCTGTCGATCGCGTTCGCCGGCGAGGGCCAGCACCAGGACGCCGGCTCGAAGATGGTCCACAACGCGCCGTACACGTCCAGCTCGATCATCTCGAAGTCGGTCGCCCGCGGCGGTGGCCGGACGTCGTACCGCGGTCTGGTCGAGGTCGCGCCGGGCGCCCACCACAGCAAGTCCACGGTGCGCTGTGACGCGCTGCTGATCGACACGATCAGCCGCTCCGACACCTACCCGTACGTCGACGTCCGCGAGGACGACGTGGCGATGGGGCACGAGGCGACCGTCTCCAAGGTCAGCGATGACCAGCTCTTCTACCTGATGAGCCGGGGCATGGCCGAGGACGAGGCGATGGCGATGATCGTCCGCGGCTTCATCGAGCCGATCGCCCGCGAGCTCCCGATGGAGTACGCGCTGGAACTGAACCGACTGATCGAGCTGCAGATGGAAGGGGCCGTCGGCTGATGTCAGCCACCGAAACCCTGGTTGCGACCGGTAACCAGGCGCACTCCCACGGACCGGGTTCGCCGGTGCCGTTGCAGGCCCGGAGCGAGCGGACCACGTCGTACGATGTGGCCGACTTCCCGGTGCCGAACGGCCGTGAAGAGGAGTGGCGCTTCACCCCGGTCAAGGCCCTGAAGGCGCTGTTCGCCGACGAGGCCGGCACCGAGACCCCGAAGATCGAGGGACACGGCCCCGAGGGCGTCGTCCTCGAAGGCATCGCCGCGGACGCCGTCAAGGCGCTCACCCCGCAGGACCGGATCGCCGCCGTCGCCTGGAACCAGGCCGGCGAGGCGCACGCCGTGCGCATCCCGGTGGAAGCCGAGCTCTCCGAGCCGGTGCACGTGAACGTCGCCAGCCTCGGCGGCCGCGGCTTCGGTCACCTGGTGATCGAGGCCGGCCGGCACAGCCGGGCGACCGTGATCATCGACCACACCGGTAGCGGCGAGTACGCCGGCAACGTCGAGATCGTCGTCGGCGACGGCGCCGAGCTGCGGGTCGTCTCGATCCAGCAGGGCGACAACGAGTCGATCCACATCGGTCAGCACGACGCCGTGATCGGCCGCGACGCCAAGCTCAACCACGTCGCGGTCACCCTCGGCGGCAAGATTGTCCGGCTCTCCACCAACGTCCGGTACGCCGGCCCGGGTGGCGACGCCGAACTCCTCGGCGTGTACTTCGCCGAGACCGACCAGCACCACGAGAACCGGCTGTTCGTCGACCACGAGGCGATCAACTGCAAGTCCAACGTGCTCTACAAGGGCGCGCTGGCCGGTGACCGGGCCCGCTCGGTGTGGATCGGCGACGTGCTGATCCGGGCCGCGGCCGAGGGCACCAACACCTTCGAGCTGAACCGGAACCTGGTGCTCACCGACGGCGCCCGCGCCGACTCGGTGCCGAACCTGGAGATCGAGACCGGCGAGATCGAGGGCGCCGGGCACGCCTCGGCGACCGGCCGGTTCGACGACGAGCAGCTGTTCTACCTGCAGGCCCGCGGCATCCCCGAGGACGAGGCCCGGCGACTGGTGGTGTCCGGCTTCTTCAACGACATCATCGGCCGGATCGGCGTGCCCGAGGTGACCGAGCACCTGCACGACGTGATCGAGCAGAAGCTGTCCCGGGCGGCTGAGCTGAGCGCGGCGGCCAAGGCCTGAGCATGAGCGATTCGTTCGAACGCGCGTGCGCGGTGGCCGACGTCCCCGACGAAGGGGTCGTCGCCACCGAGGTCGGCGGGGTGGAGGTGGCCGTCGTGAAGAGCGAGGGCCAGTACTTCGCCGTCCGCGACGAGTGCTCGCACGCGCAGATCCAGCTGTCCGAGGGTGACGTCGGCAACTGCGAGATCGAGTGCTGGCTGCACGGCTCGCGCTTCAGTCTGAAGACCGGCGAGCCGCTCAGCCTGCCGGCCTACGACCCGGTCCCGGTCTACCCGGTCCGCGTCGACGGCGACGATCTGCTGGTCGATGTCAAAAACCCCCTGAACCAGGCTTCCTAGTAAAAAGACGGAGATAGAAACCCTCATGGCGACACTCGAGATCCGCGACCTGCACGTGTCGGTCGACACCGAGAACGGCCCGAAGGAGATCCTGCGCGGCGTCGACCTGACCATCGCCGGTGGTCAGACGCACGCGATCATGGGCCCGAACGGTTCCGGCAAGTCCACGCTGGCGTACTCGATCGCCGGCCACCCGAAGTACAACGTCACCAGCGGCACCGTGACGCTGGACGGCGAGGACGTGCTCGACATGGCCGTCGACGAGCGGGCCCGGGCCGGCCTGTTCCTGGCCATGCAGTACCCGGTCGAGGTACCGGGTGTGTCGGTGTCGAACTTCCTGCGCACCGCCAAGACCGCGATCGACGGCGAGGCGCCGAAGCTGCGGACCTGGGTCAAGGACGTCAACAAGGCGCTCGCCGACCTGGACATGGACCCCGACTTCGGCACCCGGAACGTGAACGAGGGCTTCTCCGGTGGTGAGAAGAAGCGGCACGAGATCGTTCAGCTCGAGCTGCTCGACCCGAAGATCGCGATCCTCGACGAGACCGACTCCGGCCTCGACATCGACGCGCTGAAGATCGTCTCCACCGGCGTCAACCGGTTCGCGGAGAAGGGTGACAAGGGCGTTCTGCTGATCACCCACTACACCCGGATCCTGCGCTACATCACGCCGGACTTCGTGCACGTGTTCGTCGACGGCAAGGTCGCCGAAGAGGGTGGCCCCGAGCTCGCCGACGAGCTCGAGGCAAACGGCTACGAGCGCTTCCTGAAGACCGGCGCCAAGGCATGACGGACGCCCGGACCTTCAGCAGTCCGCTGGACCTGCAAACGGTCCGGGCGGACTTCCCCATCCTGTCTCGTGAGTTGGCAGGCGGATATCCGCTGGTCTACCTCGACTCGGCGAACTCGTCGCAGAAGCCTCGCCAGGTCGTGAAGGCGATCGAGGATCACTACCTGGTCCACAACGCCAACGTCGCCCGCGCGATGCACCAGCTGGGTGCCGAGGCAACCGCGGCGTACGAGGGTGGCCGGGACAAGGTGGCGGCCTTCATCGGCGCGGCCAACCGGGACGAGATCGTCTTCACCAAGAACGCCTCCGAGGCGCTCAACCTGGCCGCGCACACGCTCGGCGCGTCGCTGAAGCCCGGGGACGAGGTGCTCATCACCGAGATGGAGCACCACAGCAACATCGTCCCGTGGCAGCTCGCCTGTGAGCGGACCGGCGCGACGCTGCGCTGGTTCGGCGTCACCGACGAGGGCCGGCTGGACCTCAGCAACATCGAGGAACTGATCAACGAGCACACCAAGGTCGTCTCGCTGACCTGGGTCTCGAACGCGCTCGGCACGATCAACCCGATCACCGAGATCGCCGCGAAGGCGCACACGGTGGGTGCGACTGTTGTCGTCGACGCCTCGCAGGCAGTACCGCAGTTCCCGGTCGACGTGTCCACGCTTGGCGCTGACCTGCTCGTCTTCACCGGCCACAAGGCCGTCGGGCCGACCGGTATCGGCGTGCTCTGGGGCCGGTACGACCTCCTCGCGTCCCTGCCGCCGTTTCTCGGTGGTGGCGAGATGATCGAGGTCGTCCGGATGACCGGCTCGACCTACGCCCCGCCGCCGGCTCGCTTTGAGGCCGGTACGCCGCCGATCGCGCAGGCGGTTGGACTCGGTGCGGCGCTGGACTACCTGGCCGGCATCGGGATGGAGAAGGTGGCGGCTCACGAGCAGGCCATCACGGCGTACGCGCTGGAGGGGTTGCAGACGGTTCCGGGGCTGAAGATCCTCGGGCCGACCGACATCGCCGACCGCGGTGGAGCGATCAGCTTCGAGCTGGACGGTGTGCACCCGCACGATGTGTCGACGGTGCTGGACACCCGCGGCATCGCAGTACGGGCCGGGCACCACTGTGCGCGTCCGGTGCACGAGCGGTTCGGAATGCAATCGTCGACCAGAGCGTCTTTCTACCTGTACACGACTCCCGGGGAGATCGACGCGCTCGTCGACGGCCTCGGCTTCGTCCGGTCATTCTTCAAGGTGGACTGATATGCAGCTCGACAGCTTGTACCAAGAGATCATCCTCGATCATTACCGCAGCCCGCACCACGCGGGGCTGTCGGACCCGTACGACGTGGAGGTGCACCACGTGAACCCGTCCTGCGGGGACGAGGTCACGCTGCGCGTCGAGCTTGATGGGGACACGGTCACCGGTGTGACGCACAACAGCGTCGGCTGCTCGATCAGCCAGGCCGCGACCTCGGTGATGAGCGACCTGGTGATCGGCAAGCCGGTCGCCGAGGGCATGGCGACGTACGAGAAGTTCCTGGAACTGATGCAGGGCCGGGGGAATGTCGAACCGGACGAAGAGGTTCTGGAAGACGGCGTCGCCTTCGCGGGTGTCGCGCAGTTCCCGGCCCGGGTGAAGTGCGCGTTGCTGGGCTGGTCGGCCTGGCGCGACGCGACCGCTCAGGCACTCGCGAAGAAAGAAGGAGCAACCAATGTCTGACCAGACCGACGAGAAGATCGAGCTGCCCGAGGTCGACCTCGAGGCCGCCAACAAGCCGGCTGGCTCGACGGTTGCCGTCGAGGACGTCACCGAGGCGCTGAAGGACGTCGTCGACCCCGAGCTCGGGATCAACGTCGTCGACCTCGGCCTGATCTACGGCGTGACCGTGGACGACAGCAACACGGCCATCATCGACATGACGCTGACGTCCGCGGCCTGCCCGCTGACCGACGTGATCGAGGACCAGACCCGGATGTCGCTCGACGGCCTGGTCAACGACTTCCGGATCAACTGGGTCTGGATGCCGCCGTGGGGCCCGGAGAAGATCACCGACGACGGCCGGGACCAACTGCGCGCCCTCGGCTTCAACGTCTGACAAACCAGTAGTGCTGCGCCAGCCCGGGTCAGGTGGCCCGGGCTTTCGCATGTCCGGATGGGTTAGCGTCAGCAGGTGACCCGAATCGTCTCCATCGGACCCGAGCGGCTCGAGCGCTGGCTGGACGGATTCACCGAGCGGCACGGGGCGACCGAGTACGCCGTGACGCCGGACCGGCTGAGCGCGACGGCCGAGGACGGGTCGCGGGCCGGGATCGACGTACCGTTCGGGCCGCTCGAAGAGCTGACGCCTGCGGGGCTGGTCGCTCATGTGTTGAAGGACCGTCGGCTGGGGCTCTTGCTGGTACGCCGGGGAGGCTACGGCGCGGGGGTGTTCGACGGGGGGAAGTTGGTGGACTCCAAGGTTGGGTCTCGGCATGTCCAGGGCACGACCAAGGCGGGTGGGTGGTCGCAGCAGCGGTTTGCGCGGCGGCGGGACAACCAGGCGCGTGAGGCGTTCAATGCGGCTACCGAGGTCGCGGTACGGATCCTCGCGCCGGCCAAGCTCGAGGTGCTGGTGTGTGGGGGAGACCGCAAGGCGATCGACACCGTGCTGGAGGACCTGCGGTTGAAGGGACTCCGGCCGTTGGTGCGGCCGCCGTTTCTCGGCGTGGCTGATCCGAAGCAGAAGGTACTGGAGCAGGCCGGTGTTGATGCCCGCGCCATCAGGATCGAGCTGACCGACCCACCGGACGCCGACCGACCCGGCCGAGGTTAGGCGGGGCCGTAGAGAGCGCGGAAGTCGTCGAGGGTGCCTCGGTAGTGCTGGAGGTCGTCGACGAGTTTGCTGCGGGTGAGCATCTGGGGGTTCTGGGCCCAGGTCTGGGTGCCGAGGTCGGACCAGACGCCTGACTCGGGCACGTTCTCGGCGCCCTCGGGGAGGAACTTCAGCGCCTCGCCGGTCGCGTCGGCGGCGAACTCCCAGTTGAGCTCGACGGCGTACCGGTCCTGATCCGGCTCGCCTGTGTAGGCGAGGTCGGCCAGCTGTGCGCGGCGCGCGTACGCCTCCGCGACCAGTACCCACTGAACGGCATCGACGAGCGACGAGACGCCGAGGCCGAAGCGTGAGCCGACCGTCCTGGCCGCCTGCTCGGAGGCGTACGGCACGGCGATCTCACCGGCCGTCGTGGTCAACGTCCACGCATCCGAACCCTCGACGGAGTTCACGCCTGGTTCGATCGGTGCGGGCTGGACGGCCGGCAGCGACTCGTCGATCACGGTCGTCAAGCTCACGTAGACCTGCGCCTCGGCCAGCGTCCTTGCGGTCAGCATCGGTTAGTTCGCTCCTGTTTCCCGTACGAGTTCGGAATACGTGTCGTGGACCACCAGCAACCGGTCCAGCCGGAACCTACCCGGTTCGGCGTCGAATACCCGGCGACCTTCCGGCGTCCAGAACTCCTCCGCCGGTACTACGTCCCGCCCAGCCGGCACGAATTTGATCACTTCCCCGACCGCCGCCCGCGCGATCGACAACGCGACCCGCGCGTCGCCCGGCTCCACCGGCACATTGCCCGCAGCCTGATCGGCCACTGCCATCCATTGCCCGGCGTCCAGCAACTCCGAAGGCTCACTGCCGCCAAAGGTCGGCCACGAACCGGGCGCGGTCTCCCGAGCCGGCAGCCCGAACAGGTACTCCCGCGAAGCCTCACACCCAGGACAGACCGCGGCATAGCTGATCGTCAGTTCGCCGTCGACCTCGATCAGCGCGTGCTCCCAAGGCGCCTCGACCGAGCCGCAATCCGGGCAGGGCTGCAGCTCGAGATAGAGATACGCCTCATCCCTCGTGCGGGCGACCGCGAACGCCATCGGAATCCCTCTCGTCGTAGGTGACCGGACCATCATGCCCGCTGGCCAGGCAACAGCCGCACCGTGTCAGGAACCAGCCAACGACGGCCCGTGGCTCGTGATCGTCCTGGCGGATGCGGCCCCTCCGGTCGGCTGCCGCTCGCCCTGTCCCGATGCCGCGGGCAACTGCCGGACGGTCGCCGAATGGTCGAGCCCCTTCAGCATGGACAGCGGTACGCCCTTCTCCACGAGCTCCGAGGCCACCTTGGCGTTGAACGACTCCGAGCGAGGCGTGGCGTTGTACAGCTCCCGCAACGGAACCCGCCCCTCACACATCAGCGCCACGGACGGATGCAGCTCGGCGAAGGCCTCGGCATAACCACTGTCGTCACCGATCTCGGTCATCGTCCCGTCCTTGAAAGCCTCGTACTGCCGTACGCCATCCGCTTCCTCGACCCTCAGACTGACCGTCCGCTTCTCGTTCACCGCCTTGCTCAACGCGGCCACCATCGGCTGGTAGGGGTGGTGCGTTCTGTTGCCTGCGGCATCGATCACGTACTCCGTCGCGCGCAGCTCAGGCTTCGCGGCCTTGGGTGCCGCGGCCTCCAACGGGGGAGCGGCTCGCCGGCCCGACTCGAGCTGCCGCAACCCGTCGAGGTACTCGTGTTGCAGCATCTTCAGGTAGTACACGGCCTTGGACGTCTCGGGCAGTCGCTCCGAGTGCTTGACCTTCAAAGAGTTGTTGCCGCGATCGGACACCTCATGGACCGTGACGCTGTAGACCATCGGCGCCTCGACGGTGCCGAGGGCCCCTTCGTGGAAGCGGCTCGTCTCCAGTCGCGTCCCCTGCGAGTCGGACGACTGCTCCTTGAGCTGCTCACCGACCGAGCCGCCGACGTTGACCGGTCCGCCGCTCGCGCCACCGGTTGCCGTGACCGGCATGAGTCTGTTGCCGGTCGTGGTGATCCCGTTGCTCTCCATGTCGCGCCACACCTGGCCGCTCTGACCGCCGGGGATCGGCGTGTCCTGGAGTGTCCAGCCCACCGGCCTGGCCTTCACCACAACGACGAACTTTGTACCGGAGTTGCCCCGTCCGGCGATTGCCGTCAGTTCGAGGCCTTCGTCGCTGGTGAGGCGCTTCAGAGCGGACCGCAGGGAGGTCGGCGAGAGCTCGCCCGCCAGCGCGACGTCGTACTCCCGCATTGCCGCCTCGCCGACGTCCTTGTGAGCGGCCAGATAGCCCCTGACCTGCGCGTGGAGCTGATCGGTCGCGGGCTCACCCGGACCGTACGGGACCATCGCCTCCGCACTAGCGCCCTCCGGGATCCGGAACGAGCGATGGTCGGGCAGCACAGGCTGAGCAGGAACGTTCGGAGTGGCCTCCTTGAGCAACTCCCGCGGCACCAGTTGCGTCATCCGGGCGTTGACCCTGGCCGGCGTCGCATGAGTCGTCTGCTCGGCCGGCAGCGTGCGGTTGAGGCGCCAGCGCACACCTGCCATCGTCGCCGCGCCGGCATTGCGGACCCGCGACACCTGGATGTCGAAGGCGGCGTCCCGCTGAACCTCGGCCTGCTTGAAGTGTCCCGTCCGGTCGATGTGGGTCTTCTGGGTCCCGTGCTTCGCCGTGACGTTCCGGCTGCGGTCGGTGCCGACGCCCCCGGACAACGACGTGTCGGTCGAGCCCTTCAGCTCAGCTCCGGCCGCGTACGTCGTGGTGTGCGAGACGGATTGGTCCTGCCCGACATAGTCGTAGTTCTGCTTGAGCCCGATCGCGTCCACGTCGGGGATGTCCGGCGTCCCGTCGACCATCGGCGGACCGTCGTACTGCGCTTTGACCTGGACGACGATGAGGTCAGGCTGAGGCTGACCCGGGACCGGTACTTCGACCTCGGTCACGAACCCGCGGACGCCGTACATGTCGCCCAGATGCCCCTGCCAGCCGTCCGTACCGAGATCGATCGCGAGGGCAGTGCGCAGCATCGGGTTGGTCGCCATCAGTCCGGGCGCGAGCTCCTCCACCTGCTGCAGCGCCGGGGTGAGCAGGTCGACGTGTCCGCCTGGCTGACCGATCGGGCTGATGTCCTCGATCTGCGCCGACGCGAGACCGACGTCGTACTGCGGTGGCAGGCTCATCACGCGAGGCTGATCGGCGGCCTGCTCGATCTCGACGATCACGTCATCGATCCGCTGGACCGGGGCTGCCGGCGTCGCCTGGGACTCCTTGCTCTGAGCAAGAAGCCGCTCGGCCAGCCGTTCGTCGGTGTGCTCGGCCGCGAGACCGGTGGTGATCCCGGCCTTCTCCTTCTTGTAGCGACGGACGAAGGCGCTGGCGTCGCGCGGACTGATCTTGAGCTGGCCGCCCAGGTATCGCTCGGCCGCGTCGGTGACGACCTCCAGCGGCAGATCGAGTTCACCACGCCCGTACAGGCGCAGGGCCCGCCGCTCCGGCGTCGTCGTCTGCACCTTCGCGTCCTGCAGCGGCACGGACTGTACGACGTTGCCGTCGGCATCGATCACGTCCGCGGACAGCTTGTACCGGTCGAGGAACTGGTGGTGCGTGCCGACGTTGATCAGCAGGCCTTCTTCGCCCATGGTCTGGCTGTTGCTGGTGGACTGCGCCGTACCACCGGTACGCCCGGCATTGAGGCTGCCCGCGAACGACGACGCATCGGCCTGAACCGGACCACCGCCGCCGTCGACCCCGACCCCGCCCGACGAGGACCGGCCAGACGTGAAGCCGGTGTCCTTCATGGTGAGGTTGATGTCGCCGGAGTTCTGCTGGGTGACGGCGACAAAGGCACGGTCGACGGCCTCGCCCCGGACCACCACGCTATAGCCGCGCGGCAGAATCGTGCTCTGCCGGACGGCGTCGACGGGATTGCCGGCCGGCGGGACGATCGTCAGCGGGAGCCGGTACTCCCCGTTCATCCACTCCTTGTGCGCGACCAGGCTGTCCGGCCCGAGCATCGCGTGCAGTTCGAGGTACGTGTTGGAGCCCAGCTCGATCCCGTCGACGGCCGAGGTGATCCGGTCGACCGGGTTGCCCGCGTCGACGTGAACCGGCATCGACTGCTTGACCGCGGCCATGCTCGGCGCCTTGGGCTGGGGCCCACGGACCGGCTCACCCGCTCGCGACAAGGCGCTGTCGACGAAGATCCGGGCGCTGCCGGGCGCGCTGACCAGAGGATCGGTGTCGCCGTTCGGCGTGACCTCGGTAACCACGATGTCGTGGCCGACGCGCAGGATGTCGACCGGCGCGGTGGTCTCGGTCAGCGACACCCGGTTGACCCGGCGGCCCGCCGACCAGCTGAAGCTCCGGCCGACCGCGCTCCGGCTGAGCTTCACGCCGAGCCGTCCGGCCCAGCCACGGACCCCAGCACCCGGACCGTCGCTCACGCTCGCTCCGAGTGAGAGCGGCACGCCCTTGGACCGGCCGCCGGACCGGCTGTTCGCGTCGGAGGCGATACCGAGCCGGACGACGTTGTCCGTCGTACTCGTGCCCTCGCCGGTGACGTCGTCGAAGTCCTGTCGGACAGCGACCCGGAATGTTCGGTACCGCGGCTCGTGCCCGGTCCGCTGGTCGATCAGGACCATCGGGATGCCGCTCTGCGCAGCCTGGTTGTAGCCGGCTTCCAGGCGTTCGGACGCGATGGTCTGGATGACTCGGTCGTAGTTGATCAGCTGCCCGCTGCGCAGCCGTCGATCCTCCGGCAGGTCGTCGAAGACCGGCTGGAGGTTGTGGTCGAGCGGGGGGACCAAGCCGTCACGGCTGAGCTTGCGCAGGGTCTGCTCCAGCGCGACGCGATCGCCGGTGACGTTCTGGACGAGCGCCTGCCCGGCGCCGTGCAGCTTCTCAGCGCCGTTCCCGATGATGGGTGGCAGCGTCTGCTCCTCGGTCGGCGGCTCGGGGTCGCCGCGGAGCAGTACCCGGTTGTGCTGATCGAGGCGGACTGTGCCGTCGGGCTTGAGCAGTACGGCGTTCTTGTCGACCCGGCCGCCGGCCCGGAGGAGGTCGTTCTCGGGGACTCGGAGCCTGGCGTCGCAGAAGTCCGTGATGACGACCGGATCGGCCTTGGGATTGCCGAGGTCGCGCAACGTGGCCCTGACCCGGAAGCCGACCACTACGCCCTGGGTCGGTCCCTGGTTGCGGTGGACCACCGGAGTGATCGAGGTCGCGCTGACGCTCAGCCCGCCCTGCCGCGAGACGTTGCGCCCGGCCGACACACTCGGGCCGACGTCGGCTGTCGTCGAGCCGACGTCCTTGAAAGTGCCGCCGACACCGACGGAGACCGAGGCCGAGGTATCGGAGTTCTGGCTCGCGCTGACGCCGTTGAAGTCGACCTCGACCCGCTCTTGCCACAGGTCGTAGCTGGCCTCACCGCTGAGCTTCGCCGTACTCCAGATCGGCTCGACCTCGAGCTGGACGTGGTACGCCGCCTCGCCCGCGCTGACGATCTGATGGCCGTATCCACCTGGTCTGCTGGTCTGGCGCAGCAGCCGCGAAACGTTCTGGGTAAGCAGGCCGTCGATCTGGCCGTAGGCGACCCGATCGATCTTGCCGAAGCGTTCACGGCCGCCCGCGACGAGCCGGTCCCGGATGGAGGTCATGCCATCGATGTGAGTGACCGTGTGGCGAGGGAAGTCCTTGCTGACCTCGTCGGCCCGGCCGAGCTCGGCAAGCGTGACGGTCTCGGTCGCGGGCTTCACCGTGTACGCCGCGGACACCCAGGTCAGTTGCGGGCCGGCGTCGAAGGCGGCCGGTGCCGACCAGGGCTCGGTCGCCGACGCGCGGACCTCGATCTCCCACTCGCCGGTCCAGCCGACCTGCAGCGACTCGCCCCGGTCGTCGTCGACCGAGCCTTCCTTCTCGTGCGCAGTCGATCCGCTCGACTCGCTGAGTCCGTGACCGGAGGACACATCGACCCGCGGAGCAGCGAATTGGGACAGCGTGTGGACGGTGCTTCCCTGTGGTGCCATCGCCATGAACGGCTGCGCGGAGACGCCGAAGTTGACGCCGGTGGAGTGGTTGGCCGTGGTGGTAATGCTCTGTCCGCCGTCGCCGATCGTGCCGGTCATCTGCTCGGCCAGGTCGTAGTCCCGGTCGAGGTTCTCGCGCACGTCCCGCGGCTTCAGGCGGAACCGGACCTGCGCCAGTTCGCTCACGTCGGAGTCAGCGTTCCCGCCGACCGTGAACTCGATCCCTTCGTCCGTCACCAATCGCCGGTACGCCGCCGTGGGCACCGGCAGCGGGGTGCCACCGTCACTGAGCCGGGCAGAGATACCGTGCGCGGCCAGTACCTGGTTGATCTCGCTGACGGGGACTGCTGGCAGCTCCCCGTCCGGTACTCCGGTATTGAGGACGTCCTTGACCGGCAGAGCTGCATCCGACGCGACCTGGTACGCAGTGGTCTTCTCCACGGCGTTCTGCGCCAGCGTGGCGAGTGCTGCCTGGGGACGACTCGGATCGGCAAGGACGGCGTTGAGCTCGGCCAGGAGATCGCGCTGACTGCTCAACGCCTGCTCGGCCGCCGCGACGGCCGCCTCGTAACCTCCGGCGATTTCGGTGTGCCGGTTGGCCTTCCGGACGGCGCCCGCGGCCTCGACGTCCAGGACGCGCGCGCGTTCGTGCCGGCCGTTGTCCTTGAACTTGCCCTCAGCAACGACCTTGGCCGACAAGTCCCGGGCTTCCTCGGCGGCCGCGGCGGAGCTAGCCGTCTTCGCGTCAGCCAGCTTCTGCAGCTCCTGGACTTCCGACTCCAGACCGGTGACCGCAGTGTCGACCTTCAGCTGCAGAGCAGCAGGCGTGTACGGCGCCAGCGCGGCCGCTTCGGTCCGTACTGCGAGCGCCGCCGCCGTCCCTGCCGCTGACGCCCCGCGGACGTGGATCGCGTCGGCAGCCCAGGGGAGTACCGGCGAAACACCACCCTTGTGGCGGATCGAGGTCGCGAGGGCATCGAGATCTCGTTCCAGCACGGCGGTGCGCTGCGGATCCTGCCGGTTCCTCGCCTGCTGCCAGGAACTGTTGAGGAACTGGTACGACGCGTAGTCGGCGTTCAGGCTGCGATCGCGTTTCTCGCGTCCGAAGGCCGAGCGCAGCTTGCTGAGCACACCGGCCGGGCGCCGCGTGTTGGCCGCGTGGAGCTCGTGGGTCAGCTGGCTGAGCTGGTGGACCCAGACCTGGGCCAGCTGGTCATCGGACAGGCGCGGCGAGATCCGTAGTACGTGGGGATCGTTGGCTGTGCCCGAGCGGAGTCGGCCCTCGGCGACCTGACCGCGCGCGGTGGGCAGGACCTCGACCCGGACGTGTTGAGGCGCGTCGCTCGTCGTTGTCTGCAGTACGGCGAGTTGGGCCTGGGGATCGATGAACGGCCGGCTCGTGATCATGCCGCCGAGCTCTGCGCGGCCGAGCTGCTGCAGAGCCGCGAGTGCTGCACGCTCATCGAGATTCGGGTCGAGGGCGGGCCTGCCGCCGATTCCGGTGACGAGTCCGGAGCCGCGCACCTCGGGGGTCGTGGTCCGGGCGTTGGCCACCCCGCGGTGTCTCGAGCCGGGCTGGGCGCGATGCCGTCCACCTTGCTGCAGCTGCTGCTGCGCGATCGGCAGCGCAGTACCGGCTGGTCCCGGGGTTGCTTGGTGGTTCAGCAGGTAGGCATCGCGGCGGATCTGACGTGTGGCCGCAACGAGTTCTGTCGGCCTGGCCGGTTGAGATTGGTCGGGCAGGGCGGCCAGTCGTGCTGCGGCGGCTTCGGAGCGCGGCGCGGCGCTCTCCAGGACGATCCGCAGCATCGCGTCGGCCTCGTCGCGACGGACCTGCTCGAGACCGGGTACGTGCAAAAGGCGATCGAGTGCGGCGATCGCGCCGTCCGCGGGCTCGAGGTCGCGGTTGCGGGCGACCTCGGCACCCACCAGGGCGACCGACTCGGCGAGCAACCGCTCGTCGCTCGCCCGGTCAGCCGCCCGGCGGCTGAGCCGACCGTCCAGAGCATCGACGACCTCGGACGGCAAGGCTTCGTGGGCATCGAGCCGGAAGCTGCCGTCGCGCAGCCGGACGCCGGAGGGCGCGACCACGCCGAAGGCAAGGCCGAGAGCGTGGCGAGCGCGGGCAGCGGCGAGGTCACCCTGTGCCGGGGTGCCGTGGGCCGGATCGCCCTGCGCCGCGATGGTCATCCAGCCCGCTCCTTCGTCGTCGGTGACGTGAGTGTGACCGCAAAGTAACCTCCTGGGTTCCACCCGGCAACCGGTAAAAGATTTCAATCCGGCTACCGATCGACGGTGCTGAGTTCCGGCCGCTGCCGTGTCAGGCTGGTTCCCGATGAACGTGAAACTTTCTCCTTCCCAGTGGTCGGTTTCCGAGGCCCGGAGCTTGACTGCTCAACTACGTCCGGTGGCCGACGGCCATGCCTATGACGGCATCGAGCTGTTCAGCGCGCTCTGCGAGTACCTGGACCAGCTGTACGGCGGTACCGGGTTCGACGAGTTGCTGCCCGAGCCGCAGCAGGCCGCGCTGGGTGGTCTCATCCGGAGTGTGGTGTCGACCACTCCGGCGGACCCGGACGGCGACCCGCTGGACCGGCTGGATCAGCCGGTGAATTCGGCCGTGACGCTGGCCGAGGGGCGTGAGCTCACGGCGTACCTGGCCGCTGCAGAAGACTGGCAAGGCGAGCTGGGCCGCGCACTGCAGGCGCTTTACACCTATCTAGACCACTTGTACGGCGGACCGGGAACGTTCACCCGGCTGCTCACCCGGGAAGAGCGCGAGCAGGTCGCATCCAGGGCACCGAAGAGGTAACGGCATGACCATTCGGTCCGAATGGTCCTCATCGACCATTACGGTAGGCGCGTGAGTTTCTCGTCCTCCACGCGTCCCTCCGCCCCCGGTGCCCGCGGTTCCAAGGCTCCGGTCGGTGGCTCGAACCGACTTCCCTCCGGCCGCGAACGCCGTCCCGCGCTCGCCGCCCTGGCGGTGATCCTGATCCTGCTCGGCGCCGCCGGGTCGGCCTTGATCGCGCTCCGCAGCGGGGATCGGACCAACTACGTCGCGATCGGCGTGGATTCGATCAGCCCCGGCCACAAGATGACCAAGAGCGACCTCGCCACCGGTGACCTGGCCGGCAAGACGGCTGCCCTGATCCCATCTGATCAGTGGGAGACGAAGGTGAAGGACAAGTACGCGACCGGCTGGCTGTACCGGGGCCAGTACGTCACCGAGAGCAACTTCACGGACAAGCAGATCGCCGCCGGTGGTGTCGCGATCGGCGTCAGCCTCGAGGCCGGCCGGGCGCCGTCGTCGGGTCTGTCGGTCGGCGACATCGTCCAGGTGGTCCAGGTGCCGGCCGCCAACCAGGCCGGCGGCGTGCCCCAGATCCTGGTGAAGGCTGCCGAGGTGACGAGCGTCGCCGGCAAGATCACCGACGACAAGACGAACGCGAACACCACCCTGAACGTCACCATCGTGGTACCGGCCGCGCAGTCGACCACTGCCGCCGGCGCCGCTGCGAGCAAGACGCTGGTGCTGGTGAAGCTGCCGTCCAATACGAAGCCCGAGGTCCCCGCGAACGACGGGGACAGCTGATGGCACTCGTAGCGCTGGCCAGCGCGAAGGGCTCGCCCGGGGTGACCACGACCAGCCTGGTGCTCGGCGCGCTGTGGCCGCGGCCGGTGCTGCTGGCCGAGTGCGACCCGGCCGGTAGCGACGTGGCGATCCGGATGACGGCGCCCGGTGGCCAGCCGCTCAACTCCGACCGTGGATTGGTCAGCCTTGCTGCTGCCGGTCGCAAGGGTCTCGATGACGACGTCATCATGGCCCACAGCCAGCAGCTCGACGGTGGCCTCGACGTCATGATCGGCGTGCGTGCGCCGGAGCAGATCGGTGGCATGGGCGGGCTCTGGGAGCCGTTGGGGATCACCTTCAACCAGATGTTCAGCTCGGACGTGATCGCGGACTGCGGTCGGATCGGTCCTGCTTCGCCGCAGCTTCCCGTAGTACAGGCTGCTCGGCTGGTTGTTCTCGTCTGTACTGCGACCGGCTCGTCCGTCGCGCACCTGCGGGAGCGGCTGTCGTCGCTCGTGCATCACGTGGACGCGAAGCTGGGCGTCATCGTGGTCGCCGACCCGAAGAAGCGTGATGGCGTCAAGCAGGTCTGGTCGGTGCTGGACGCGATGTCCGTGCCGCTGGAGCACCGCTGGCATCTGGCCTACGACCCGGTCGGCGCCGCGTTCTTCGACGGTCGCGGACACGGCCGGCTGGACCGTACGCCGCTGATCCGGACCGCCAGCGACATCGCGGCCGAGATGGCGGCGGTGGTCAACCGGCCGACCCAGCACGACTTCGACATGGCCCAGGCGGCCTTCCCACCCGACGGTGCCTGGGAGGGTAGATGAGCACGGATCAGGAGCTCGTCCGCAAGCTCCGGGTCCAGGTCGCCGAGCGGCTGAACGAGCAGCGCCGGCGCGACCAGGTGAACGGCGTACCGCCGATGAGCGCCGAGGACGAGCGGGAGTACGCGCGCTCACTGATCGTCCAGGTACTCGAGGACCATGCCCGGTACGAGCTGGCCGAGGGACGCACCCCGCCCACGCCGGACGACGACGCGCAGATCGCCGGCGCCATCCACGCCTCCCTGTTCGGCGTCGGCCGGCTGCAGCCGCTGATCGACGACCCCGAGGTCGAGAACATCGACATCAACGGGTGCGACCAGGTCTTCATCCAGTACGGCGACGGTCGCGAGGAGCGCCCCGGACCGGTGGCCGACAGCGATGACGAGCTGGTCGAGCTGATCCAGGTGCTCGCCGCGCACGCGGGCCTGACCAGCCGCCCGTTCGACTCGGCCAACCCGCAGCTCGACCTGCGGCTGCCCGACGGCTCCCGGCTCTCGGCCGTGATGGGCGTGACGTCGCGGCCGTCGGTCTCGATCCGGCGATCCCGGCTCGGCAAGGTGTTCCTGCAGGATCTGGTGGCCAACGGCACCATGTCCGCCGACATCGCGTCTTTCCTGCGAGCGGCCGTGGCGGCGCGCAAGAACGTGATGATCGCCGGCGCGACGAACTCCGGTAAGACCACGCTGCTGCGCGCCCTGGCCAACGAGATCCAGCCGCACGAGCGGCTGATCACGGTCGAGCGCTCGCTCGAGCTGGGGCTGGGGGAGTTCAAGGACCTGCACCCGAACGTGGTCGCGTTCGAGGAGCGGCTGCCGAACTCCGAGGGCGTCGGCGAGGTCAGCATGGCCGACCTGGTTCGCCGCTCGCTGCGCATGAACCCGAGCCGGGTGATCGTCGGTGAGGTGCTCGGCGACGAGATCGTGACGATGCTGAACGCGATGAGCCAGGGCAACGACGGCTCGCTGTCTACGATCCACTCGAACAGCTCGATGGAGGTGTTCAACCGGATCAGCACCTACGCGATCCAGGCGTCCGAGCGGTTGCCGATGGAGGCGACCCAGATGCTGATCTCCGGTGCGCTCGACTTCGTCGTGTTCGTCCGCAAGCACAACGACTACCAGCACGGCGGCACGCTCAGCCGGTACATCGAGAGCATCCGCGAGGTGACCGGCTGGGACGGCCGGGTGCTGTCCGGCGAGGTCTTCGCCCCGGGCCCCGACGGCCGGGCCGCGGCGCACGCGCCGATCGCGTGCATGGACGAGCTCGAGCACTACGGCTACCAGCCGCTCGTGCACGGTCGGTGGGCCTGATGAGCAACGAAACCCTGTTGTCCCTCCTCTGCGGCGCCGTCGTCGGTGGCGCGATCCTGCTGCTGATCGTCGCCATCCGCGGTACTACGCCGCGCGAGTCGACCCCGTCGCTGTTCCGGCGGGGCGGGAGCGTTGAGGGCCGCAAGCAACTGATCCGGCTCGGCACCGGGCTTGGCGTCGGGCTGATCGTCCTCGTGGTGACCCACTGGCTGGTACTGGCGGCGGCCCTTGGGCTGCTGGCCGCGCTGGCCGACCGGTTCTTCGGTGGTACCGGGGAAGAGCGGCGCGCGATCGAGCGACTGGAGGCGTTGGCCACCTGGACCGAGGCGCTGCGCGACACGATCGCCGGTGCGGTCGGCCTGGAGCAGGCCATCCCGGCGACTGCGATCAACGCGGCGCCGGCGATCAAGCCGGGCCTGAACTTGCTGGTCGACCGGCTCCGGATCCGCGAACCGTTGCCCTCGGCACTGATGCGGTTCGCGGACGACCTGGACGACCCGTCGGCAGACCTGATCGTGGCGGCGCTCGTACTGAACGCCCGACTGCGCGGACCAGGTCTGCGCGAGGTGCTGAGCGCCTTGGCCGATTCGGCCCGTGAGGAGCTCGACGTCCGCCGGAAGGTCGCGGCCGAGCGCCGGTCGACCCGCCGAAGCGTGCAGGTCGTCGTGGCGATCACGCTGCTGGTGGCCGCCGCGCTGATCCTGTTCAACCCGACCTACGTCTCGCCCTACACGAGTTTCATCGGCCAGTTCGTGCTGTTCATCGTGATCGCCCTGTACGCCGTGGGGCTGGTCTGGCTGCGCAAGCTGGCGAAGATCGAAGTACCGGATCGGTTCCTGATCCGCAGTGACGACCGGCGGGCTGCCCGCAGTGGCGACGAGCGGATGGAGGTGGTGGGCGGATGACCGGCGCCTTCATCACGGGAGCGATGGTCGGACTCGGTGTCTACCTGCTGATCCGGATGATCATCCGGCCGCGCGCCAACGTGCTCTCGACGATCGCGCGGATCGACGCGGGCCGTTCGGGATACGTCAGCGCGGCGACCGCGAGCGCGGCGGGGGAGCGGGTGCTCGGCGGGGTGGACCGGGCGCGCGAGACCCTCGGCCAGCGGCTCGAGGCCGAAGCGAACGCGCGGGGCTGGACCTTCGGCCGGTTGCGCCGCGACCTCGCGGTGATGAACCAGCCGTTCGCGGCGATGCTCGCGACCAAGGTGTTCTTCGCTTTGGGTGCGCTGATCTTCATCCCGTTCGTGCTGTTCCTGTTCGCCATGCTGGGGTTCAGCGCGCCGGGGGCGACGCCCGCGATCGTCACGCTGGCCGCGATGGCGTTCGCGTTCTTCCTGCCTGACCTGGCTCTGCGCCAGGAGGCGGAGGCGCGCCGGCGCGACTTCCGGCACGTGGTCGGCAGCTTCCTGGATCTGGTCGCGATGAACCTGGCCGGCGGCCGGGGTCTGCCGGAGGCGCTGATGACGGCCTCCACGATCGGCGACCACTGGGCGATGGCCCGGATCCGGCAGGCACTGGCGAACGCGCGACTGATCGGCATCACGCCGTGGGACGCGATGGCGCGGCTGGGTGAGGACCTCGGGGTCGAGGAGCTCCGCGACCTCGCCTCGGCGCTGGCGCTGGCCGGTGACGAGGGTGCGAAGATCCGCGCCTCGCTGCTGGCGCGAGCGGCGTCGCTGCGGCGGAAAGAGCTTGCGGATGTGGAAGGCAAGGCAGGCGAGCGGTCGCAGTCGATGCTCGTCGCGCAGCTGGTGATGTGTGCGGCGTTCATGTTGTTCCTCGGCTATCCGGCCGGCGCCGCCATCCTGGGCAGTTGATGATGGCGGTCACAGGGAACAGGGATCCGTCGGGCCTTTGTGTCCGTCGTACAGGGCATACTGAGGCTCGAATCGGGCTCAGGACTGAAGTAACGAGTTTCGGAGGGTTAACCGGATGAACGTGGAAACGCAGTTCGTGCGCGCGATGGTCGGCTACGCGCTGGCGCGGGCCCACACCCAACGGGCCCGCGGCGCGGCCGCCAAGGCCAATGGCACCCGCACCCGCGACGAGCTCGGTGCGTCGGCGCTGGAGTGGGCGATCATCTCGGCGATCCTGGTCGCCGCGGCACTCGCCATCGGTCTGGTGGTCCGGGGCGTGATCGACAAGCGCACGGGCGAGATCCAGAACGGCTGAGGCGTTGTCGCGGTCACCTCGTCCTGGGGAACGAAGTGCGCGCCGCCGCCCGGGCAGGATCCGGGCGGGCAGTGGTCGCGTGCGTCGGAGGCGGTCCGAGCGAGGTGCGTCCTCGCTCGAGCTGGCCATCCTGGCGCCGTCGATCCTGGCGCTGATCTTCATCTCGATCCAGACGGCGCTGTGGCTGTACGGCCGGTCGGTCGCGCTGAACGCGGCGCAGGAAGGGGTCTCCCGGTTGAGGCTCGTCCAGCCGCCGCTCTACACCAGCGCGATCGGTGAGAAGGTCCGCGGCGACATCGAGGCCTACGCGCAGCAGCTCGGCGGCAACACCCTCGGCGACGCCGTGGTGGAGCCACCGGCGTACAACACGCCCGAGGGCATGGTCTCGTTCACCGTCACCGGCGAGACCATCTCCCTGGTCCCCGGCCTCAAACTCACCGTCACCCGCACCGCCACCGGCCCCATCGAACAATTCCAAGCCGACGACAAATGAGCGAGGCATGACACCCACCCGCCCCCGTGGTGCCGCCGCCTGCCGCGCATGCGGCCGGCTAGCTGCGCTGCGGCCTGCCTTCCGCGGTGAGCGGGGGACTATGGCTTTGGAGATGGTGATTCTGGCGCCTCTCCTGCTCATTCTGTTCATGTTCTTGCTGGCTTGTGGGCGGTACTTCCAGACGTCTTCGTTGCTGGAGAACGCGGCGCGGGACGGGGCTCGGTCGGCCAGTCAGATGCGGTCGCTGGGGGATGCGCAGGGGCAGGTGGACGAGGCGGTCACGCGGACGATGGGGCAGGCGGTGACGTCGTGCAAGGACAGCGCGAGCGGCAGCATCACCAGCGCCTTCGCGGCCGGCTCGACGCTGTCCGTCGAGGTGACCTGCACGATCAACTACCGCGATCTCGGCCTGCTCGGCATCGGCGGCGACACCACCATCACCAAGCGCTTCAGCTCCTCCGTCGACCCCTACCGAGGAGTCCGCGATGGCAACACCCCCTGACCCGGCGGTCCGGCGTACCGGCGCCTGGGCTCGCCTCGTCGCGTTCGTCCGGGTAGATGCCCCAGGCAACCATCGGGGCGCGCTCAGCCCGGCGGTGGCGATTCTCGCGGTGATGATCTTCACGCTGGCCGGGCTCGTCATCGACGGCGGGCGGCAGCTCGGCGCCAAGTCCCGCGCGGTCGGCTACGCCCAGGAAGCGGCCCGCGTCGGCGCCGCCACCATCCAGCTGAACACCATCGAAGCCAAGATCGACACCACCAAGGCCGGCGCCGCGGTCGCCGCCTTCTGCGGCGAGGTCTCGAAGAACGACAAAGCCGTCCAGAGCTGCGGCGCCACCGAGCTGACCGACGACAGCCTCAAGGTCCAGGTCGTCATCGGCAACAAGACGACCTTCCTCGGCATGGTCGGCATCGGCCACCTCGACGCCACCGGCACCGGCGAGGCGCATGCGGAGCAGGGCGTCCTGAAGGCCGACGACAGCCCGAAGATCCCGCCGATCGTGGTCAGCGGCCGCACCGACGGCCCGGGCCAGATTCCCGTCACCAGCACCGCCGTACCGCCGACCCTCGACATCCCGTGCCCGGTCAACTGGACGATCGGCGTGACGAGCCCGCCCTGGGAGATCCCGTTCCCGATCCCGGCCAGCTGCAGCGCCAGCATCACCCCGACGCCTCCGGGTGGCACCGGGGGAACGACGCCGCCGTCGACCCCCACGTCCTCGAAGCCGACCAGGCCGGTGCCGACCGACACGAAGAAGACGAAGCCGACGACGCCGAAGACAACCAAGCCAGGCGGCGGCGCGCCTGCCGGAGTACCGCAGAACTCGGTGCCCACGGAAGTACCGCAGAACTCCCTGCCCCCGGGAGTCAACTGATGACCGATCTTCGAGGAGCCCCCGTCGTGCGACGTTTCCGCGCCCCAGCCGCCGTGCTGGCCGCAGCCCTGCTGCTGTCCGCCTGCGGCGGCAGCAAAGACGACGGCGGTATGCCCGTGCCCGTCGGCGGCGACGAAACCCGCCCCACGGTCACGCTGAGCGGTACTCCGTCCGCCGACCCCACCTCGGCGCCCACCGGCAAGACCTCGGCCCCGGCGACCACCACCGCCCCACCGCCCGCGGCCAACCAGGTCACCGTCGTACCAGGGAACTTCGCGACGCAGGAAGCCGTCCAAGGCCTCGTGAAGAGCTACCCGCTCTATTTCAGCGCTCTCGTCGCCCGGGACGTGGAGATCGTCAAGGACAATTTCCCGGCGTATTTCTACGCGGACACCTCGCAGGACATCTCGGAGGCGAAACGTAACGGGTGGGTGATGAAGCCACCGGCCAGCGTGGTGGTGATGGGCACCGCGCCGCAGCCGCTCGGTGTGGTCCGGCTCAAGCTCTGCCTGTCCCAGACCACGCAGTTCTGGAACCCGAAGGCGAAAAGCTGGGTGGTGCCGGCGCCGAAGGGAGTCGCACGATCCATCGACATGATCCGGACCGGCCTCGGCTGGCTGCCGTACCAAATGGGCCCGGCGAACCTGAGCAATTGTTCAACTGTGCGCTTTCCGGCCTAGTCCGAAATACAATCGTTTTCCGCAATGACGTGACTGGACAGAATTCACCGGGCATGATGCCCCTGGCTGAAGATAACCTGCGAGTAGCCGATCGAGACTCTGGAGTGAGGATGCGCAACCGAGTGAGCCGAGGGCTGATAGCCCTGACCACGGTGCTCGCACTGCTGCTGGTCTATCCGGCGTCGACCGCCTCCGCGGACACGATCACCCAGGGTGACCGGGTCTGCAGCATGTACGTGAACTCGATCGGCTTCGGCGCCTTCTGCAGTTCGGGCCAGGCGTACTTCGGTGACGGCTCGCCGCCGCCGACCTGGAAGGACCGGCTCGGCAACCACATCTTCATCCCCTGCCGCGACTTCCCGATCCCGGAAGGGATCGCGCTCGGCAAACCGCCGCCCGGCAAGGAGTGGGTCCTGCGGGTGAGTATCGAGGACTACAACCTGAACAGCGTCGACGGTGGCAAGGACGTCCACCTCGAGCGGGCGATCACGCCGGTCTCGGCGCAGGACCGCGACCAGTGCCGTAAAGAGCCGTACATGGACGAGTTCTGGGCGACGTTCGACAGCACCTATCCGGATCCGGCGCTGCAGGTCAAGCCGACCTACACGCCCCGGGTCAACGTACCGGCGTACTTCTCGCTCACCCGCGAGAGCTCGATGATCTTCCACACCGAGCAGGGCGACCCGGACCTGAACAGCGCGTTCTACGACGCGACGCACAACCTGACCATGCGCGGGCTGGTCACCTCGATGGTGGTCGATCCCGGCGACGGTACCGAGCCGTTCGCCTGCGCGATGGGCGTCGGTCGCGTCGACGACGGCTTCGACGGGTACGACGATCACGCGGACCCGTTCCACCAGATGAGCACCTGCTCGCACAAGTACGCCCGGTCGAGCGCCAAGCAGCCCGACGGGATGTACACGGTGAAGCTGACGATCACCTGGACGGTCGCCTACTGGACCGGTGGGCCCGACTGGAAGACGATCGGCACGGCCGACATTCACGCAGTACAGCGCCTGCCTGTGCAGGAAGTTGAGGCAATCGGTGGGTAAGGGAGGGGCGACGATGGTGAAGACGAGCGAGCCGGTGCGGAACGCGCGGCTGCCGCAACGGTCGGGCGGAGGGGCCGGCGACCGGCTGAGAGGCCTGTTCTCGCTGGCGGCGATCGTTGCGATCGTCGGCGGCGTTCCCTACGTGCTGCTGACCTTCTTCGGTACGCCGTGGCCCGACCACGTGCCGAACCGGGATGTGCTGTTCGACGAGTTGAGCGCGCAGACGATCATCGGCATCATCGCCTTCTTCATCTGGGTGGCGTGGCTGCACTTCGTCATCTGCCTGATCGCGGAGGCTGTCGCGGAGATCCGCGGGCACGGCTTGTCGCCACGGATCCCGCTCGGCGGGGGCTCGCAGACGCTGGCCCGCCGGCTGATCGCGGGGGTCGTGCTGATCGCGGGCGCCGCCAGCGTCACGCTGCCGGTCGCGAACGCGGTGACGGCACCGGCCGTCGGCAACCCGACCTCGGTGACTGTTGCCCAGAGCAACGACAACAGCTCGGTCGAGGCCTTCCGCCAGACCGAGCCGCGCAGCTCGGTGCAGATCGGCATCGCGCCTGTCAAGCACACGCACACCGGCGTACGGACGAACAACGACCACACCGGTCAGGTCGTCAAGTACACCGAGGTGCGGCCGCCGCAGGGGCGCAACTACGACTGCCTGTGGGACATCGCCGAGCGCTACCTGGGTGAGGGTCGGCGGTACAAGGAGATCTACGACCTCAACCACAACAAGCTGCAGCCTGACGGCCGTCGGCTGACGAACCCGGACCTGATCCTGCCGGGCTGGCAGGTGCGGCTGCCCGCGGACGCCAAGGGCGCCGGCGTGCACACCGTGCTCGTCAACGTGGACCACCACCCGGCCGCGAAGACCACCACGACTCCGGCCGCCAAGCCAGCGGTCAAGCCCGCCGAGAAACCGGCCGCGAACCCGGCGAGCGAGACGCGCACTGCCGAGCAGGGTGGCAATGCCGTCGGCAGTCGCTGGTTCGAGAAGGAAGAAGCGGGCTCGTCGGTCGATGTGGACGGCAAGACGGTCCAGCCGGGCGTCGACGCCTCTACGCCGGACAAGGCGGGCGTCGCTGTGGCACCGATCGGCTCCAAGGCCGAGGCTCCCGCGGACAGCGGATTCGACGTTCAGCAGGCTGGCATCTACGGCCTCGGGGCGACGCTGCTCGCTGCTGGGCTCGCGATCGCGCTGAAGCGTCGTCGCGGCTGGGCCCAGGGTCCTGGTCCCAAGGCGGCCGGGCACCGGCAGACCGAGATCGGGCTGCGGCTGGCTTCCGACGTACCGACGGCTCGGTTCGTCGACAACGCGCTGCGCTCGCTGGGCGCGACGATGACCAAGGACAACCGGGTGATGCCGACCGTGGTTGCCGCGCTGGTGACCGATCGGGCGCTGACGCTGGTACTGGAGCCGGGGGAGTCGCAGGCTGCGCCTCCCGGTCCCTGGCAGGCCATTGCCGACGGCACCCGTTGGGTACTGCGCCGTGCGTACCAGCCTGAGGGCGATGTAGACGCGCCCGCTCCGTAC
Organism: Kribbella sp. NBC_00382; assembly: GCF_036067295.1. Classification (NCBI taxonomy): domain Bacteria; kingdom Bacillati; phylum Actinomycetota; class Actinomycetes; order Propionibacteriales; family Kribbellaceae; genus Kribbella; species Kribbella sp. NBC_00382. The sequence continues at coordinate 6,855,709 of NZ_CP107954.1, read as the reverse complement.
CCGACGCTCGTCACCCTGGGCAGCAACGCCGACGGCGCGACGGTCCTGGTCGACCTCGACACCGCCGACGGAATCGTCAGCTTCGGTGGCGTCACCAACGCCTCGCGCGACGTCGTCGGATCGCTGGCCGCCGAACTGGCCACCAACCAGTGGTCCGAGGGCGCGCACATCAGCATGGTCGGCTTCGGTGACGACCTTTCGACGCTGGCCCCGAGCCGGCTGAGCTACTGGGTGAGCCTGGACGACGCGCTGCGGGAGGTGACCCGGCGTACGGACGCTCAGGTGCAGGCCTGTGGGCGGCGCGACGCCGCCTCGGTCGCCGACGCGCGGATGGCCTTCCCGGACCCGCAGTTGTGGGGTGCCGAGATCATCTTCGTCTCCGCGCCGCCGTCGCCCGAGGAGGAGGCCAAGCTCGCGAAGCTGGCCTCGGACCCGAAGCGCTGTGTCGCGGTGGTCGTCGTCGGTGACGTGATGAGCTCGCCGTGGCGGTTCGTGGTGGACGAGAAGAACCAGGCCGTCTGCCGGCTGCTCGGGCTCGAGGTCGATGCCCACAGCATCAACCCGTCCCAGTTCGCGGATCTGGTTGCCCTGTTCGGCGTGGCCGAGGCCGAGGCGCTGGACAAGCGGCGCGCGGATCTGGACATGCCCGCGTACGAGTTCTCCGCGACGGATCTCAGCCGGCCCGCGCCGGTCGAGATCGACCTGCTCGGTCCGGTCGAGGTGGACGCCCGCGGCGAGATCGACCCCGGCCGGGTCGCGCTGTCGACGGAGATCGTGGCGTTCCTGGCCAGCCAGGACTACGGCGTACACCCGAACGTGCTCGCCGGTGCGATCTGGCCGCGCGGCATCAGCGACGAGCTGCGCAACGCGGCGCTGGAGCACACGCGCAACTGGGTCGGCGTGGACGCCATGTACGCCGACGAGTCCGGTCGCTGGCTGCTGAACCGCAGCGTCGTCCGGGTCGACTGGGACGTCTTCCGTACGTTGGCCAAGCAGGCGTCGATGATGGAGGACCCGCGTGGTCCGCTGTCGACCGCCCTGAGCTTGGTGCACGGTCAGTCGTGGTCCAACCTGCCCGCAGGCCGCTACTCGTGGCTCGCGGCGTCCGGTGTCGAGCGGAAGATGGCCGAGTCGGTCGTCGACGCCGCTCTACGCCTCGCTGAGGCCAGCCTTCGCCACAACGACGGCAATCTGGCCCGTACGGCCCTCCAGACCGGCCTGAGCTTCTCGCCGGCCTCCGAGGACCTCTGGCGGGCCACTCTGCGGCTGGCAGCGCACTTCGGTTCGTCGGAGGACGTTGGCAACGTGGCGGCGCAGATGTACGGGGCGCTGGCCAAGCACGGCGCACCGCGTGGGCCTGAGGCCGAGACGGACGCTTTGGTCGACGAGCTGCTGCCGGGCTATCACCGGCCGGCGGCGGTCGCGTAGTACTGGGTCTCGTCGCGTAGTACCGGCTCTTCAGACAAGAAACCGCCCCGGGAGGAAGTCCTCCCGGGGCGGTTGTGCGTGCGGGGTCAGAGCGGGTTGGCGGACCAGGTGTCGCAACGGGTCATGTCGCCGGAGTCCATGCCGAGCTGGAACCACTTCATCCGCTGGGCCGCGGTGCCGTGGGTGAAGGACTCGGGGTTGGCCTGGCCCTGGGTCTTCTCCTGGATGCGGTCGTCGCCGACCGAGGCGGCGGCGTCGAGGCCACGCTCGATGTCGTCCTGCGACAGCTCGGTGATCAACGGCTTGCCGCTCTTGGTCGGCACCGTGGTTGCGTGGTTCGTCCAGATGCCGGCCAGGCAGTCCGCCTGGAGCTCCGAGCGGACCGAGTCGGAGTTGGCGCCCTCGCGGGACTTGATCCGGTCGAGGATGCCGTACAGGTCCTGGACGTGGTGGCCGTACTCGTGCGCCACGACGTACGCCTCGGCGAACGGGCCGCCCTTCGCGCCCAGATCGGTCTCCAGGGTCTTGAAGAAGCCGAGCTCCAGGTAGACGGTCTTGTCGGGCGGGCAGTAGAACGGCCCGACCGCCGCCGTGGCGGGGCCACAGCCGGTGCTCACCGAGTTGCTGAAGACCCGCATCGGCGCCTTGGTGTACTTCTTGCCGCGGCGGGGGAGTTCGGCGGCCCAGAAGCCCTCGATCGAGTTCTGGTAGGCGACGAAGGCGCAGTCAGGGTTCTGGGCGATGTCCCGGCCGGTCTTGCAGGAGCCGAGATTGCCGGCGGCCGTGTTCTGCGCCGCGGGCTGGTCGCTGCCGCCCCCGCCGCCGAGGGTGCCGTTCAGGAGCAGGATGACGACCAGCAGGATGATGCCGCCGATACCGCCGCCCACCGGGATCCCCATCCCGCCGGGCAGCCGTCCGCCGCCTCCACCACCGCTGCCGCGGGTGTCTTCGACACCGCTCGTGTCCAAGTCGGCGTCAGGGTTGAATTTCACACGACATACACTAGACCTCGTCGCCGCAAGAGGCCGCCTTGTGACGCGGCGCGCGGCCCTGCCCGCTACCAGCCGCTGCCGCCCCGCCGACCCAGCCCGTTCATTTCCGACCTGAGGACACCTGCGCCGCCATGATCACTGCCACCAACCTCGAGGTACGCGTCGGAGCCAGGCAACTGCTGTCGGCTGCCTCTTTCCGCGTCGGCCCAGGCGACAAGGTCGGGCTGGTGGGGCGCAACGGCGCCGGCAAGACGACGCTCACCAAGATCCTGGCCGGTGAGGGCCTGCCCGCTTCCGGCTCGGCGACGTCCTCGGGTGAGATCGGCTACCTGCCGCAGGACCCCCGTACCGGCGATCTCGAGATGCTGGCCCGGGACCGGATCTTGGCTGCGCGCGGGCTGGACGAGGTGGTCCGGCGGATGCGCAACGCGGAGAAGTCGATGGCCAGCGCCGACGACAAGACCCGCGAGAAGGGCATGCGGCGGTACGAGCGCGCCGAGGCTGACCTGCATGCGGCCGGTGGGTACGCCGCGGAGTCCGAGGCGGCCCGTATCGCGGCGAACCTCGGCCTGCCGGATCGGGTGCTGGGGCAACCACTGGGGACGCTCTCGGGCGGTCAGCGCCGCCGGGTCGAGCTGGCCCGGATCCTGTTCGCCCAGGCCGAGACGCTGCTACTCGACGAGCCGACCAACCACCTGGACGCCGACTCGGTCGTCTGGCTGCGTGACTTCCTGAAGAACTACCCCGGTGGCGTGATCATGATCAGCCACGATGTGAACCTGCTCGAGGAGACCGTCACGCGCGTCTTCCACCTGGACGCGAACCGGGCCGAGATCGACATCTACAACGTCGGCTGGAAGGCGTACCTGCTGCAGCGCGAGACCGACGAGCGCCGCCGCAAGCGCGAGCGGGGCAACGCCGAGAAGCAGGCCTCCCAGCTGATCGCCCAGGCGAACAAGATGCGTGCCAAGGCGACCAAGGCGACCGCGGCCCAGCAGATGCTCAAGCGGGCCGAGAAGCTGATGTCCGGGCTCGAGGACGAGCGCCAGTCCGACCGCGTCGCGAAGATCTCGTTCCCGACACCGGCCGCGTGCGGCAAGACGCCGCTGATGGCGAAGGAGCTGTCGAAGTCGTACGGCTCGCTGGAGATCTTCACCGACGTCGACCTGGCCATCGACCGCGGCTCACGCGTCGTCGTGCTCGGCCTCAACGGCGCCGGCAAGACCACCCTGCTGCGGGTGCTGTCCGGCATCGAGAAGATGGACACCGGCGAGGTCATCGACGGCCACGGCCTCAAGCTCGGGTACTACGCGCAGGAACACGAAACCCTCGACGTGAACCGCACGGTCATCGAGAACATGAAGTCCGCCGCCCCCGACCTGAACGAAACCCAGGCACGCTCGGTCCTGGGCTCCTTCCTCTTCAGCGGCGACGACGCCGACAAGCCGGCCAGCGTCCTCTCCGGCGGCGAGAAGACCCGCCTAGCCCTGGCCACCCTGGTCGTCTCCGCCGCCAACGTCCTCCTCCTGGACGAGCCCACCAACAACCTGGACCCCGCCTCCCGCACCGAGGTCCTCAACGCGATCCGCTCCTACCAAGGCGCCATAGTCCTGGTAACCCACGACGAAGGCGCCGTAGAAGCCCTAGAGCCCGAGCGAGTCCTGCTCCTCCCCGACGGCGTAGAAGACCTCTGGACCAACGACTACGCGGATCTGGTCTCTCTCGCCTAAAGGGTGAGGGTGTTGTCGCAGTGGCCTTCGACCTCTTTGCTGTGGGTGGCGATGACCACGGCACAGCCGTCTTCGGCCAGTCGGCGCAGCAGGGTGAGGACTAGGTCGGTGTTGTCGGTGTCCAGCGCGGCCGTCGGCTCGTCAGCCAAAACGACCGTCGGCTTCTTGACCAGGAGTCGGGCTACCGCTAGGCGCTGCTGTTCGCCGCCGCTGAGGCGGTAGACGGGGTCCTGGCCACGTCCAGCCAGGCCCACGGCCTGCAGTGCGGGGGCGAAGGCCTCGCGCCGGCCTGCGATCGCGAGGTTCGCGTCGACGGTGGCGTTTTCGATCAGGGCGTAGTTCTGGAACAGGTAGCCCAGGGTGTCGCTGCGGAAGCGTCGCTGGCCACCGGCTCGCAGGTTGGTGATGGTCTGGTCGCCGACCCGGATCGTGCCTGAGTCCACCCGCTCCAGCAGCCCAAGGCAGTTGAGTAGGGTCGACTTGCCGGCGCCGCTCGGGCCCGTGAGGGCGAGCATCTCGCCCTGCTCGACGGTGAACGAGAGCTCGGACCACAACGGGTCCGGCCCGAAGGCCTTGGTGATGCGATCAGCGACGATCATCGGATCTCCTTGTCCGGGGACAGCCAGCGCACAGCACCTGCGGCCAGCGTCACGGCGATCAGCACGACACCGCCCGCCAGTACCGGCTTCCAGGTGGCGCCGTCGACGACGTACGCCGGTAGCGGGGGCAGCGTGGGGACCCGGCTGCGGGCGAGTACCGCAGCCGACCCGCTCCAGGTCCATACCAGCAGAGCGATACCGATCGCCGCCTCCAGAGCCAGCAGCCGCCAGTGCGTGCGCAGGAATCCCCAGCCGTGCAGGTGTTTGGCGAACAGGCTCTGCGCGTTGCGGCCGCTGTACACGAAGGCGATCGCGAGCGCGGTGAAGATCAGCAGCGCCACCCCGATGAGCAGATTGACCAGCTGGATCCCCGCGTCCCGCCGGGCTTCGAGGTACCGCTGCCCGGCGTCGTACGCGAACGGCGTCACGCCAAGGATGTAGTCGCCCACCCCAGCGGAAGTCATAGCCTGCGTGATGCGCTCGGGGTTCTCCACCAGGATGCCGCCGTTGGTGGCCATCGTGGTGTACGCGCCGTCGCCGATGATCCCGGAGGCAGCGGGGACGACCAGCACCACCGCATCACGCACCAGAGGAGTTCGATTGCCGGTACCGGTGGTTGACGACAGCAACGTCTGGCCATCGAGGATCGGCTCAGCCTGGAGGTCAGGGGCCTTGCCCTGAAGGGCTACCGCGGCCCAGCGAGGCAGCTCGTCCTCGATCCGGGCCGCCTGCGCGCCGTACCGGGCCGGTACGAGCAGCCGCGCGTTCGTACCGGGTGTCACCCGACGGCCGTTCGCGTCCCGTACGTCGTGCTTGCTCAGGTAGCTCTCGTCGACCATGAGGAGGTCGCGTTTCGACTCGAAGAGGTTGTAGCGCGCGGCAATGGTCACCTCGCCGCGTTCGTCGGCTTTCCGCAGCGCCTGGCCGATCCGGGTGTCGAGCTGCGCCGCGTTCTTCGAGTACTCGATCGCGGCGCTCACCCGCAGGCAGTAGGCCTCGCCGGCCGCGGCCCAGGTCCGCTGGCTTTCCCGCGCGTCGGTCAGCGTCCAGAACGCGGTCAGGCTCGAGGACGCGATGGACAGGATCAGCAGCAGACTCCAGCCGCGCAGCAGATAGGCGCCCGCAAACGCCCAGCCGGCGGTGATCCGGCCGCCGATCGCCTCGGTGATCGGGCTGCTCTGCAGCAGCATCACCGTCAGAGCCTGGACGACCAAAGCAAGAACGATCAGCGCGGCGGCGATGATCAGCTCCACGCGCAGGAACATGCCGACCTGGTGAAAACCGTTGTAGAGGTACAAAGGGAGCGCGAGCAGCAGGTTGACCCCGACGACGGTCACCGCGGCGAGCAGCAGCACCCGGCGGAAATCGCCCGCGATCATCCTGGCCGGCGAGTGCCCGTGCAGCCGCTGGATCCCGTACGACCTCGTGTTCAGGACCACGCTCGACGCGACGGTCACGACGATGACGAGGGCGATCGCCAGGACGAAGGTGGTCAGCGCGCCGGCTCCGAGCTTCTGGAGCTCCGTACCGAGCGACGGTACCGGCGTCGACGCGCCGTGGTAGCCGAGCTCCTTGAAGGCCTGGACCAGGTCGAGGCTCTGTTGCTGGCTGCCGTAGACCAGGTACCTGCCGTCCGCGGTCAGCGCCCGGGACTCCTGGTACGGACGGAAGTGCAGGTTCACCGCGGGACTGAAGCCCGGGTAGCGGCTGTTCAGCCAACTCGTCGACGGTGCCGCGGTGTCGCCGACGGCCAGGAAGACAGTACGTTCGCCAGGGTCGCGCGGATCGTCGTACAGGCGGCCGATGTTGATCCGCTGCTGCCGGGCGAAGGCCTCGACCGCTCCGGCCACCTCGGCGGCGCCGGCACCGGCATCCGGCTTGTCCAGCTGGATCAGGTACGAACTGCCGGCCGTCGCCAGCTCGTCGTGTCCGCGCAGGGTGACGAAGGACAGCATGGCCGCTGCCAGCACGATCACCACGTAGCCGAACTTGATTGCCCTGGGCAGCAATTGGTCTCCTCCCCGGGACGGGTACGAACGCGGTGAGCGCCCGTACCCGTCGACTTCAACGGCGGTGGATCAACTCAGCACTCGTTGTTCCAATACACCTTGTTCCCGGAGACGGCCGACCAGTCCTCGGCATGCGACCACTGGCCCGCCGCGGTGTTGGGGCTTCGGGTGACCAAGCCGTTCACCGACACCGACGAACGGTGGCAGTTGTTCGGGTGGTAGTAGTTCGAGTACAGCGTGAGGCCGGTGTCGCCGTAGTCCCAAGCGCCACCGCCCGGGTATTCCCTGGTGGCCAGGGCAGGTGCCGCGACGCCGACGATGGCGCCCGCACCGATCATGACTGCGATCAACGGCTTGCGAATCCTTGATGTTGCCAACGTGCACACTCCTCCTGGGCAGGACCCCAGACCCCGCCCGATCGTCTGTTGTGCCAGAAACGACCCCCTCAGAGGGCCGCCGTCCGACCCTAACGACGCGACCCGTCGGTTACCCAGCGTTTCGAGACGGATCGAATAGGTCACCGAACGACCCGATCGCCGTGTACGGAGACAGCGGAATCGCGCCCGGGTCCGGGTGACGTATCTTCCTGGCATGGCTGATCTTGGATTGCGGTTGTCGGTGGACGGGGCGGTCGCCCGGGTGGTGCTGGATCGGCCGGAGGTGCGGAACGCGCAGACTCCGGCGATGTGGGCCGCCTTGTCGGATTTCGGGGCGGCGCTGCCTGATGAGGTCCGGGTGGTCGTGGTGTCGGGGGAGGGGCAGTCGTTCTCGGCGGGGCTGGATCGCAACCTGATGATGGGCGAGCCGGTCGACGGGCAGGAGCCGCTGCTCACGCTGGGGAAGAAGCCTGCGGATGAGTTGCAGGAGTTGATCTCGCACTTTCAGGGTGGGTTCTCCTGGCTGCGCAGGCCGGAGATCGTGAGCATTGCCGCGGTCCAGGGACATGCAGTGGGGGCCGGGTTCCAGCTGGCGCTGGCTTGCGATCTGCGAGTCGTGACGCCGGACGCGAAGTTCAGCATGCGGGAGCCGGCGCTCGGGCTCGTACCGGACCTCGGCGGGACGCAACCCCTGGTGCAGCTTGTCGGGTACTCCCGAGCGCTGGAGATCTGCGTGACGTCGCGGTGGGTCGAGGCGGCTGAGGCGCATCAGCTCGGGCTGGCGAACATCGTCGTACCGGGTGAGGAGCTGGCCGGGACGGTGAAGGATCTGTCCGACGCGGTGCTGTCGCCGCTGGTCGGTGCGGTGCGGGAGACGAAGGCGCTGCTGCTGGGAGCCTCCGACCGTACGTACGAGGAGCAGCTGAAGGCGGAGCGGGAAGCCCAGGCCCGGCGGCTCGCCGAGCTGATCGCGGCCTTCGGCTGAACGCAGGGAAGCAAAGCCTGAGGTCAGGTGTTGTCAACGTTGACGAGTTGAGTGTGGGGAGGGACCGGGATGTCTGCAGGAATGCGAATGGGTGGTGGCGGCGGCAGCGCGATGAGCTGGCGGCGGCAGGACGCGTCGGTGGTGGATCAGAAGCTGGCCAAGGGCACGCTGCGGCGCATCCTGCGGTTCGCCAAGCCGTTCAAGTGGCACATCACCGCCTTCCTCGCGCTCGTCATCATCTCGGCGTTCCTGGTGATCGCGTCGCCGCTGCTGTTCAAGAAGATCGTCGACGACGGCATCACCAAGGGCAACGCGGGCTTGGTGACCGCGCTGGCCCTGGTAGTCGCATTGCTCGCGGTTGTCGAGGCAGCGCTCGGCCTGATGCAGCGTTGGTTCTCGGCGCGCATCGGTGAGGGCTTGATCTACGACCTGCGGACGAAGGTCTTCGCGCACGTGCAGCAGATGCCCGTCGCGTTCTTCACCCGGACGCAGACCGGCGCGCTCGTGTCCCGGTTGAACAATGACGTGATCGGCGCCCAGCAGGCATTCACGTCGACGCTGTCCGGTGTCGTGTCCAACGTGATCAGCCTGATCCTGGTGGTCGGCGCGATGCTGCTGCTCAGCTGGCAGCTGACGGTCGTCGCGATCCTGATCCTGCCGGTCTTCCTGCTGCCGGCGCGGTACCTCGGACGCCGGCTGGCCGCGATGACGCGCGAGCAGATGACGCTCAACGCGGAGATGTCGACCGCGATGACCGAGCGGTTCTCCGTCGGCGGCGCGCTGCTGGTGACGCTGTTCGGCAAGCCCGAGCTGGAGAACGCGCAGTTCGGTGAGAAGTCGGGCCGGGTCCGCGACCTGGGCATCCGGATCGCGATGCTCGGCCGGGTCTTCTTCACCGCGCTGACGCTGGTCGCGGCTCTAGCTACAGCACTTGTCTATGGTGTCGGCGGCAACCTCGCAGTACGCGAGACCCTGACGGTCGGGACTCTGCTCGCGCTGGTCGCCTTGCTGGGCCGGCTCTACGGTCCGCTGACGGCGCTGTCGAACGTGCGCGTCGACGTGATGACCGCATTGGTTTCCTTCGAGCGCGTCTTCGAGGTGCTCGATCTGGAGCCGATGATCAAGGACGCGCCGGACGCGAAGCCGCTGCCCGACAACGCGGCCTCGGTGACCTTCGACAAGGTGTCGTTCGGGTACCCGACCGCCGAGCAGGTCTCGCTGGCGAGCCTCGAGTCGGTCGCCGTGCTCGACAAGCGGGTCTCCGCGCAAGTACTCGAAGACATCTCCTTCACCGTCGAGCCCGGGCAGATGATCGCGCTGGTCGGCCCGTCCGGTGCCGGCAAGACGACGATCACCAACCTGGTGGCCCGCTTGTACGACGTGACCGGTGGTGCGGTGCGGATCGGCGACAAAGATGTCCGCGAGGTGACGCTGGAGTCGCTGCACGACGCGATCGGGTACGTGACGCAGGACGCCCACATGTTCCACGACACCATCCGCGCGAACCTCGCCTACGCAAAGCCTGACGCCACCGAAGAGGAGATGGCCAACGCATTGCGCTCGGCGCAGGTGTGGGACCTGGTCCACTCCTTGCCGGACGGGCTGGACACCGTGGTCGGCGACCGTGGACACCGGCTGTCCGGTGGTGAGCGGCAGCGGCTGGCGATCGCCCGGTTGTTGCTGAAGGCACCGCACATCGTCGTACTGGACGAGGCGACCGCTCACCTGGACTCTGAGTCCGAGGTGGCGGTCCAGAAGGCGCTGGACACCGCACTGGAGGGCCGGACCTCGCTGGTGATCGCGCACCGGCTGTCGACCGTGCGGAACGCGGACCAGATCCTGGTGGTTGACCACGGCAACATCGTCGAACGCGGGACGCACGAGCAGCTGCTCGCCCTCGACGGCGAGTACGCCGACCTGTACCACACCCAGTTCGCCGAATCCGGCTCAGCTGCGGGGGTCTAACCAGCGGACGCGGTAGCGATTGTTCTGGTGAGCTCATCCACTGACAAGGGCAAGATGCCGCCGTACTGGCGTCGCGACGGACGGCCTCATCGCGAGCAGCATCCGCACCACGTCATCACTGGTGAAGCGCAGCTCCGCCGGCAGCGGTCCTGGTGTGCGCCGCGGGCTGACCGTCCCGGCTGCGACGTGCTTGTAGACGGCGTACACCGAGATCCGCAGCAGGTCCGCGACCTCGTCCGTCGTGTAGAGGGTTGGAATCACACCTGTCTAACGACGCCGACTACTTTTCGTCTTGTTCGAGCAGATGAAGAACCGGTACGCCGAGATGCCGGCGGGCCGAATTGGTCCAGTCGAGGTGGAAGAACTCGGCCACGATGTGCGGCCGGGTGAGGATGATGACCTCGCGCCCGCCCACCTTGTCGACCGTCGCCGTCAGCGCGTCGATCGGCCGGTCGTGCGAGATCCCGCCCTCGGCCTGCTGACCGAGGTCGCGCAGCCGCTGGATGCTCCGCCCGGTGCAGTCGCTCGCCTCACTGTCGATCGCCTTCTGCGCCTCGGCCAGATCCTGCCGCTGGTCGGCGAGTCCTGGTCCGTAGAGATCCGCCGTGCCGAGCGCGCTGATCGACGCCTCGACACCCGCCTCGGCGTTGTGGCACGGCACGAGCACGTGGTACTTCACCGTCTCGGGCATGTCCTGGTGCAGCTCGACCACGCGCTGGGCATCGGGTTCGGTCAGCTCCTGCTCGACGAGCAGTACGACGTCGTACATCTCGGTACCTCCGGTTCGTACCAGTCGGTATGCCCCCATCATGCCCCCGAAAGGAACCTGGTGGGGGCAGAATGGCGGCCATGAAGCTCCCCGTGATGCCGCCGGTCGCGCCGATGCTGGCGAAGCCGATCAAGCAGATCCCCGACGGCAACGTCAGCTTCGAGCCGAAATGGGACGGGTTCCGATCGATCATCTTCCGCGACGGCGACGAGGTGGAGATCGGCAGCCGGAACGAGAAGCCGATGACCCGGTACTTCCCTGAGCTGGTCGAGGCGATCAAGGCCAACCTGCCCGAGCGCTGCGTGATCGACGGCGAGATCGTCGTGGTCGGCGCGTCGGGGGACCGGCTCGACTTCGAAGTACTGCAGCAGCGGATCCATCCGGCCGCCTCCCGGGTCAAGATGCTGTCGGAGACGACGCCGGCCCGGTTCGTCGCGTTCGACCTGCTGGCGCTGGGCGATACCGATTACACCGAGCGGCCGTTCGCCGAGCGGCGGGAGGCGCTGGAGCAAGCGCTGGCCAAGGCCGCGGCGCCGATCCACCTGACCCGGACCACGACCGACAAGGCGACCGCGACCGACTGGTTCAACCAGTTCGAGGGCGCCGGACTGGACGGCGTGATCGCGAAACCGCTCGACGGGCTGTACCTGCCGGACAAGCGGACGATGTTCAAGATCAAGCACGAGCGGACCGCGGACTGCGTCGTCGCGGGGTACCGGGTGCACAAGAGCGGCGAGAACCGGATCGGGTCGCTGCTGCTCGGGCTCTACAACGCCGAGGGCGTGCTCGCGAGCGTCGGCGTGATCGGCGCGTTCCCGATGGCTCGCCGCGAGGAGCTGTTCGTCGAGATGCAGGAGCTTGTCACGGACTTCGACAATCACCCGTGGGCCTGGGCGAAGCAGGAAGAGGGCAACCGGACACCGCGCAACGCGGAGGGCAGTCGGTGGCAGGCCGGCAAGGACCTCAGCTTCGTGCCGCTGCGCCCCGAGCGGGTGGTCGAGGTGAAGTACGACCACATGGAGGGCGTCCGCTTCCGGCACACGGCCCAGTTCGTGCGCTGGCGCGAGGACCGTACGCCGGAGTCGTGCACCTACGAGCAGCTCGAGGAGCCGATCAAGTTCGACCTGGCCGACGTACTGACCGCCCGGCCCTGAGGCATGCTGGACAGGTGAACCCGGGGGCGCGGACAATCCAGACATGACGGCGGAACGGATCGAGCTGGCGCGTCCCTCGGACGCCGAGCGTGACCGGGCGCTGGCGATCCTGCGCGACGGCGCCGGCAGCGGCCGCCTCTCGCACGACACCTTCATCCGCCGGATGAACTTCGTACTCCGCGCTCAGAGCCGCCGCGAACTCGCCAACGCGACCCACGACCTCCCCGGCACCGAGCCCCGCGCGGTCCAGCTCCTCAACCGCCTGCTCGCCCGCATCCCGCGCCTGACCATCGCACCCCGCACCGCGAAGCCGTACGTCCGCCCGCAAGGCCTTGCCCTGCCGTCGCCCGGCACACCGACGGTCCGCATCGGCCGCGGCCCCGGCGCCACGCTCCGGGAGACCGACCTCTCCGTCTCCCGCTTCCACGCCGAACTACGCCACGTAGACGACGGCTGGCTCCTCCGAGACCTCGGCTCGATGAACGGCACCCACCTCAACGGCCTCCGCATCACCACCCCCGTCCGGGTCCGCCCAGGCGACCACATCCGCTTCGGCGCAGTCACCTACCGCCTAACCTGGACCGACCCCAGCTAACGTGCCTGCCCGGACCTACCCGGGCTAGCGCTCCTGGCCGGTGGACTTCTCCGGGCCATCGGTACCGGCCTTCCGCGCCGCGGGCGCAGTTGCCGGCGTACTGACTGCTCGACTGGCCGGCGACGTCCCCTCAAGAGCCGCCTGAGCCGCCTTCGCCACCTGCAGGTTCGGGTGCGACCCCTGCTGCTCCGACGGCACCATCGAGTTGAGCTTGTGCGCAAACCCCTTCAGATCCTGCTGGGTCGCCATCTTGTCAATCAACTCAGGCATCGTCTGAGGGGCCCGCCGATTCCGGTCCACCATCTTCTGCATAGCCCCGACCACCTTGTCCGGGTGCTCTTCGAGCATCTGGTTGAGGAACTCCGACGTACGCTCGACCTTCATCGCATGTCTTCCGCTGGTCGGCGGGTCGAAGTCCTTCGTGTTCTCGGTGACCAGGACGTCAGCCTCACTGTGCACGGCGGCGGCGAGGACATGCTTGTCCTTGTCGTCGGCGCGCATCTCCGGCATCAGGTGCTGATAGTCCGTCACCAGTGCTTCGGGAAAAGCCTTGGCCATCTGGGCGAACCGGGAGTCGGCGCGCTCGGCGGTGACACCGGCGGGGCGGTTCCGCTTCACTTCGTCCAGTACCTCGGCCGACCACTGCGGCTCGTAGAGCTTGCTGTCCGCGAGGCTCAGCATGATGTCCGTCGTCAGTTGCCCACGGAGCACGTTCGCGTCGAGAAAGGCTATCCGCGGATCTGCCACCGGCGATCAGCTGCCCTTCGGAGGTTCTTGGTCCCAAGGCTCCTCGTCAGCCAAGGCCTGGAGGGCCTCCTCACGCTGGGCCTTTCGGCGGGCGTCGAACGCCAGTACATCGGACAGCTTCACCCAGTCGACGTACTGGCTGGAGCGGAACGGGATCTCACCCTTGCCGACGATCTGCCGGAACTGCTTGCGCGACATCGAGATGGCATCGGCGGCCTCGTCGACCGGTACTTCCTGCCGCAAGGGTGTGACCTGAAGCGCATACCCCTGACGCAGCGCCTCCTCCACGAACGCCATCACCTCGTACACCTTCGGCGGAAGGTCACGGCGACTGCCGTCCGCCCCGACCAACGCAGGCCCGCCAGGCACCACATTCCGATCCTCCTCAGCCAACAGAAAGACCTCAGTACTACTCGGCGTAACGTCCATGCTTCGGATTCTAGGACGCGGGAGTCCGTAGTCGTTGGCAATTGTCCACAGGCCTGGACCGATCCGAGCTAGCGCTCCTGCCCGGTGGACTTCTCTGGGCCATCGGTGCCGGCCTTGCGAGCCTCAGGAGCGGTTGCCGGCGCACTCACCGCTTTGCTGGCCGGCGCCGTCCCGTCAAGCGCTACCTTGGCAGCCTGAGTCGCCTGCAGGTTCGGGTGCGAGCCCTGCTTGTCCGGTGGGACCAGCGAGTTGAGTTTGTGGGCGAAGCCCTTCAGGTCCTGCTGGGTCGCCATCTTGTCGATCAGCTCCGGCATCGTCTGCGGCGCCCGGCGGTTGCGGTCGACCATCTTCTGCATGGCGCCGACCACCTCCCGCGGGTGATCGTCGGCGAGCTGGTTCAGGAACTCCGAGGTGCGCTCGACCTTCATCGCGTGCGGTCCGCTGGCCGGCGGATCGAAATCCTTGGTGTTCTCGGTGACCAGGACGTCCGACTCGCCCTGGACGGCCGCGGCGAGCACGTGCTTGTCCTTCTCGTCCGCCTGCATCTGCGGCTCGAGTCCCTCATAGCCGGTCGTCATCGCGGCCGGGAACACCTTGTTCATCTGCGCGAAGCGCTTGTTGACCTGTTCCTCGCTGACGCCCGGCGGACGGTTGCGTCCCGCCTCGTTCAGCACGTCCTGCGACCACTGCGGCTGGTAGAGGCGCTCGGCGGCGAGCGTCATCATGATGTCGGTGGTGAGCTGGCCGCGCAGGACGTTCGCGTCGAGGAACGCGCTGCGGGGGTTCGTCATCGGTCACCGTCCTGCGAGTCGTCCCACGGCTCTTCCTCGGCGAACGACTGGAGCATCTCGTCCCGCGCGGCGTCGAGCCGGGCGCTGAGGGCCAGTACGTCGGACAGCTGGACCCAGTCGACGTAGTCGGACGAGCGGAACGGGATCTCGCCCTGGCTCACCAGCAGCCGGAGCTCCTTGCGTGGCATCAGGGCCGCGTCGGCAGCCTCGTCGATCGGCAGCTCGTGGCGCAGCGGGGTGATCTGGACGGCATACCCCTCGCGGAGGGCGGCCTCGACGTATGCCATCGCCTCGTAGACCTTCGGCGGGATGTCGTGCCGCGCGCCGGACGGGTCGGTCAGTGCGGGGCCGTCGGCAACCAAGTTGCGGTCCTGCTCGGTCAGCAGAAATACCTTGGGCCTGCTTGGCGTGACGTCCATGCGGCAGATTCTAGGCGTTCATGGGGTGAGGATGGTCGGGTGCGCGCCGGGGTTGAGTGACCACCAGGGGCGGGTGGCGGCGTGGGTGGTGATTGTTTGGCGGTAGACGTCGGTGAAGGCGCGGTGGATGAGGTCTATGTCGGTCTGGGGGGTGCTGTCGGCGCGCCAGCGGAGGGCTCGGCGCCAGAGCAGAGGTGCGCCGGTGATCGGCAGGACGATCGTGTTGGGGATCTCGCGGACCGTCGGCGCGCACAGGCTGATGCCTCGGCCGGCGCCGATCAGTTGCTCGATCTCCGAGGTGTCCAGGTTGGCGTAGCGGAACTCCGGGGTGAAGCCGGCCGATTCGCAGATGCTCCTGAGGTAGGCGAGATCGCCGTCCTCCTTGCCCGCGGGCGGGCAGATCCAGATCTCTTCGGCCAGGTCTTCCAACGCGATGGTGTCCTTGCCGGCGAGTCGATGGTCGGCCGGCAAGGCGACCGCGAAGGGTTCGGGCCAGACCATCGTCTGCTCGCGGATCCCCGGCGGGCACGGCGGCGCGAAGGCGTCGTCACAACGCCCGAGCATCACCACGTCGACCACATCGGCCGCCAGCAGATCAGTCAGTACTGCGCACGACGGATCCACCTGCGCCGCGATCTGGCGGCCCGGCAGCAGCTGTTCGAGTCGCGACAGCCAGGCCCCGAACATCACGGTCCGGACCGCGCCGAGGCGTAGTACGGAGGAGCTGGTCGTATAACGCCGGCTGCTGCCCACCAGCTCATCCATGTCGGCCAGCATCGCTCGCGCACGGCCGAGCACATGCTTGCCGAGCGGCGTCGCGACGACGCCGTACGGGCCGCGTTCGAACAGGACACCGCCGATCGCGTCCTCGATTCTGTGCAACTGGGCGGTCAAAGACGGCTGGGAGACGCCCAGCGCCGCCGCGGCCTTGGACACGCTGCCCGTGTCGGCGAGGCGGCAGACGACCCGTAGATGGCGTAGTTCCAGCTCCATAGCGGTGAGGTTATGCCCTGCTGGGATAAGACAGCCATAACTCGCAGATGCCAATCTCTTCCAACAGAGGAAGCCGGGAGTTCATCCACCTGCCCACGGAACTCTTCGGCGCGCACGCCCAAGTGCGCCACCAGGCATCCTCGCCCCGCCATCCGCCGGCTGGTTTGCAGCCCCCCGGCCGATGGCGGGGCTCCCGCCCCCTCAGTGAGGAAGTGTCCCGTGAAGAGCACAGCCCTGCGCGTCGTCGCAGCCGGTTGCGTGCTGAGCCTGGCAGTAGCCGCCACAGCGGTGATCGCCATGAAGATGCCCTCGGCATCGGCTCAGCAAGACGCAGCACCACCGGTGAATCCGCGAGCCGCCGCGCTCAAGACGGCGGACCGCCTGGTCCAAGGCCGGGTCGCCGAACTCAAGGCGAGTCCGAGCGACCAGTTCGTCCGCCAGCAAGACATCAGCACGCCCTGGGGTCTGCAGTACGTGAGCTACCAGCGCACGTACCAGGACCTGCCCGTGATCGGCGGCGACTTCGTCGTCACGACCGATGCCCAAGGCAACGCCAAGAGCCTGACCGTGGCTCAGCAAGACGTCATCAACGTCAACCGGCAGCCGGTCGTCACCAAGGCCGCCGCCAAGAAGGCCGCCCGCACGGCCATCACCGACGGCAAGGCGGCTCCTGGTGAGCCGACGCTGGTCGTCTACGCCGGTACGAAGAAGCCGGTACTGGCCTGGGAAGCGATCGTTCAGGGTCGCAACCACGGCGAGCTGAGCCGGCAGAAGGTGTACGTCGACGCGCGCAGCGGCAAGGTGCTGCAGGCGATCGAGCAGACCGCCGCCGGCACCGGTACGGGCATCTGGAACGGCTCGAACCTGACCATCGGCACCACCAAGTCGGGTACGACGTACTCGATGACGGACCCGGCCCGCCCGAACCTGCGGTGTGGCGACCAGTCCACCGGCAGCACCTACTCCGGCTCGGACGACGTGTGGGGCAGCACGTCGAAGACCGACAAGGAAGCCGGTTGCACCGACGTCATGTACGTCGCCGCCGGCGAGTGGGACATGCTGAAGAACTGGTACGGCCGTAACGGGCTGGACGGCAACGGCAAGTGGGCCGATGCGCTCGTCGGCCTCGGCGACGTCAACGCCTACTGGGGTTCGCAGTACAACTCCGACGGTGTCGTGTTCGGCTACAACAACGCGCGCAACTGGATCACCGCGACGGACGTGGTCGCGCACGAGTACGGCCACGGCCTGGACGCGATGACGCCCGGCGGCATCTCCGGCTACCCGTCCCAGGAAGCCGTCGCCGACATCTGGGGCACGCTGAGCGAGTTCTACCTGAACAACGCCAACGACAAGCCGGACTACGAGATCGGCGAGACGATCAACCTGACCGGCAGCGGCCCGATCCGGTACATGTACCAGCCGTCGAAGGTCTCCGGCCACCCGGACTGCAACTCGTCCAGCCTGCCGAACGAGATCCACGCGTCGGCCGGCCCGATGAACCACTGGTTCTACTTGCTTGCCGAGGGCACCAGTCCGACCAACGGCCAGCCGAAGAGCCCGACCTGCAACAACACCACGCTGACCGGCATCGGCCACCAGGAAGCCGGCAAGCTGTTCTACAACTCGATGTTGATCAAGACGTCGAACATGTCCTATGGCAAGTGGCGTTCGACCACGCTCACCGCTGCCAAGAACCTGGACAGCACCTGCGCGTTGCACGCCAAGGTAAAGGCCGCTTGGGACGCCGTCTCCGTCGGCGCCCAGTCCGGGGAAGCGACCTGTACTCCGAGCGGCAACGACTTCACGCTCTCCGTCTCACCGGCCAGCGGGTCGGTCAAGCCGGGGGAGACCGCGACCGCCACGGTGAACACCGTGATCGGCAGCGGCTCGGCCCAGACCGTCCGCCTCACCGCGAGCGGGCTGCCGAGCGGCGCGACGGCGACCTTCGACCCGAGCTCGGTCCAGTCGGGCAACTCGTCGAGCCTCAAGATCGCCACCACGTCGAGCACGCCGGAAGGCGCGTACAACGTGACGATCACCGGTGACGGCACGGACGTCGACAAGACCGCGACGTACCGGCTCACCGTCGGCGGTTCCACCCCGCCCGCCGGCGTACCGGACATCTACGTCGAGAAGGTCAAGGCGCACCTGGCCGCGCTGCAGCAGGCGGCCGACAACAACGGCGGCAACCGCCGGGCCGGCAGCGCGGGCCACACCGCGTCGGTCAGCTACATCGAGCAGAAGCTGCGCGACGCCGGCTACACGGTCGTCAAGCAACGCTGCACGAGCTGCCAGTACCCGTCGGACAACCTGATCGCGGACTTCCCGGGCGGTGACGCCAACCAGGTCGTCATGCTCGGCGCCCACCTCGACAGCGTCAGCGCGGGCCCCGGCAGCAACGACAACGGCTCGGGTTCGGCCACCATCCTGGAGGTCGCGCTGCGGCTCGCCCAGGACAAGCCGACGCTGGCCAAGCACGTCCGGTTCGGCTGGTGGACCGACGAGGAGCAGGGCCTGAACGGCTCGAAGTTCTACGTCGGCCAGCTGTCCTCGACCGACAAGTCGAAGATCAAGGCGTACTTCAACTTCGACATGGTCGCCTCGACCAACGCCGGGTACTTCGTCAACAACATCACCACCGACACCGGCAAGGTGCTGAAGGCCTTCTACGACGGCCTGAACCTGCAGCCGGAGGAGAACCAGGAGGGTGTCGGCCGGTCCGACGACGCCTCGTTCAAGAACGCGGGCATCCCGACCAGCGGTGTCGCCGCCGGCGCGAGTGCTCGCAAGACCACGGCTCAGGCGCAGAAGTGGGGCGGCACGGCCAACCAGGCCTACGACTCCTGCTACCACTCGGCCTGCGACAAGTACCCGTCGAACATCTCCTCGACGGTGCTCGACCGGAGCGCGGACGCCGCGGCGTACGGGCTGTGGAAGCTGGCAGTCGGCGATGCCCCGCCGACCGGCAGCGACTTCTCGATCTCGCTGAGCCCGGCCTCGGGGTCTGTCGCCCCGGGCAGCTCGGTCCAGACGACGGTCGGTACGACGACCAGCAGCGGTGACCCGCAGTCGGTGCAACTGTCGGCCAGCGGTCTGCCGACCGGAGCGACCGCATCCTTCTCGCCGTCAACGGTGACGTCGGGCAGCTCCTCCACGCTCACGCTGGCGACCTCGGCCACAACACCGGCCGGGACGTACCAGGTGATCGTGAAGGGGACGGGTGCGGTCAGCCACCAGGCGACCTACAGCTTGACCGTGACCGGGTCCTCAACGGGCACCGTGACCGTGCAGAACCCGGGCAGCCAGTACGGGTTCGTCGGCTGGTCGTCCTTCCCACTGCAGATCCGGGCCACCTCGAGCGCCGGCCTGCCGATCACCTTCCGGGCGACGGGCCTTCCTGCGGGCCTGTCGATCAGCGCAGCCGGAGTGGTGTCGGGTACGCCGACGGTCAGCGGCTCTTACACGGCGACAGTGACTGGAACCGACAGTGGCGGGGCGAGCGGTAGCGCCACTTTCGCGTACACGATCTGGTAAGAACCCCGCGACAGCAGCGCCCCGGACCGTCCACCAGGCGGCCCGGGGCACTCTGCTTTCAAGGCTTGGTGACCTCGATCTGGAACTCGTGCACCCACTTGGACTCGTCGTCCGGGTCGAAGGCCAGGCAGACCTCGCGGGCGTAGCCGACGCTGCGGTAGCCGCCGTCGTCGATCCAGCGGGCGAGGATCTGCATGCTCTGGTCTGCGTGGTCCATCGAACCCTGGTGGACGATCGTCGCGGCGGTCGTCAGCTCGGGCAGGTCGACGACCTGGAAGTCGCCGCTGGCAGTCTGGTCCGGCTTGACGGTCACAGCGGCGTGCACGACGACAGCCTCGCCGTCGGTCTTCTCGTAGTACGCGACCGGCGGACCGTCCGGTTGCACGCTCGCTGCGCCTAGCCGCTCCCAGATCTGCCCGTACAGCGGCTGGATCACCGGCGTGATGTCGGGTCCCTCGTAGCTCGCCGCCACGGCCGACAGTTCGGCGACGCGGACGGACGGGATCGTCTTCAGTACGACGTCGTCAGTGGACATGTGCCCCTCCTTCTCGATGATCCGGAGCCTCGCCTCGACCGCATCGAGCCGGATCGCGTCCTCGGCCAGCCGCTCCGCCAGTTGCGCGCGGCGGAGCCGGAGCATGCCGCGCAGCTCCTCGGGCCCGACCTTGGCGTCGACGATGTCGCCGACCTGCTGGAGGGTGAAGCCGAGCTCCTTGAGCGCGACGATCCGGTTCAGCCTGCGCAGCTGGTCGGCGGTGTAGTACCGGTAGCTGGTGGTGTGGTCGACGCCGGCCGGGCGCAGCAGGCCGATCGCGTCGTAGTGCCGCAGCATCCGCGTCGACACCCGGCCGAAGGCGGCGAAGTCTCCGATGGTGAACATGTCTCAACGGTGGGGCTTGACACGGTGTGAAGGTCAAGCGGGGATCAGTACGACTTTTCCGACGGTCTCGCGATTCTCCAGCGCGCGGTGGGCGTCGGCCGCCTTGGCGAGCGGGTACTTCGTGACGAGGGGAGTCCAGTGGCCCTCGATGGACTCGTGCAGAGCCTTGGCCTCGAGAGCGCGGAGCTTGCGCATGAGCTTCGGCCCGATCGCCCAGGTGGCGGTGAGACCGCGAGCCATCAGGTCGTTGGTGGTGAGCTGGATCGGGCCGCCGCCGGACCAGCCGAACATCAGCAGCCGGCCGCCGATACCGAGCAGCTCGAATGCTCGCTGCCCGTTCTCACCAGCCACGCCATCCAGTACTACGGTCAGCTCCCGCCCGTCGAGTTGCGTCTTCACCTGATCCGGCCAGTCGTCGGCCGTGTAGTCGATCGCGATCTGTGCGCCGAGCTGCTGCACCTGCTTGACCTTCTCCGGCCCACCGGCGAGGCCGACGGTCAGAGCCCCCGCGTTGCGGGCAGCCTGGACGAAGAGGCTGCCCAGGCCACCTGCTGCGGCGGTGATGAGGACGGCGTCTTCCTGTGTGAGGGCCGCTTGCTCGAGGATCCCGGCTGCCGTCCGCCCGGTACCGATGGTGGCGACGGCGGTCGCGCCGTCCAGGTGGTCGGGGATCTCGTGCAGCGACTGCACCTTGGCCACCGCCAGGTCGGCGTACCCGCCGGGGTTCGGTCCGAGGTGGACGACGACGCGCTTGCCGATCCAGGACTTGGCCACGCCCGGACCGACCGCATCGACCGTGCCCGCGACCTCGCGGCCGGGGATCGTCGGGAGTTCTGGCGGGGCAACCGGGCCCCCACCCGCGTTGCCCGCGCGGAGCACCGTGTCCAGCAGATGCACACCAGCCGCCTCAACCCGGATCCGCACCTGTCCGGACTCGGCAACGGGGTCGGGCAGTTCCTCGTAGGTCAGGTTCTCGGCGGGACCGAACTCGTGCAGCCGTACCGCGTGCATCAGCACTCCTCACTGGGGGTCAACGCGTCTGAAGCTATGACCTCAAGAGCAGTTGAGGTCAACTCTTTGTAGGGTGAGGGCATGCCGATCCGACTCAGCGAGCGCCGGCCGGAGGTGAGCCCGGACCGGTTGCTGTCCGAGTGCGTGCCGCCGCTGCGCTTCGCCGACGTCCGCTTCGACACCTACCGCCCCAACCCGGCCGAGCCGAGCCAGTCCGAGGCCTTGGCCGTACTGCGGGAGCGCGGGCTGGCCTTGGCGGAACCGCGCAGGGAGCGCTCTCTGTGGGACCGGCTGCGCGGGGCGAAAGCGCTCTCTGCGGGCAAGCCCGGGTTCTACCTCGACGGCGGATTCGGGGTCGGCAAGACCCACTTGCTCGCCTCGCTGTGGCACGAGTCGGCGGGGCCGAAGATGTACTGCACCTTCGTGGAGCTGACGAATCTGGTCGGCGCGCTGGGGATGCGTTCGGCGGTCGAGGCGCTGTCGGCGTACCGGCTGATCTGTATCGACGAGTTCGAGCTGGACGATCCGGGCGACACGGTGCTGATCTCGCGGTTGCTCGGGCAACTGGTCGAGGCGGGGGTCGAGCTGGCGGCGACGTCGAACACATTGCCGGACAAGCTGGGCGAGGGACGGTTCCAGGCGACGGATTTCCTGCGCGAGATCCAGGGGTTGGCCGCGCATTTCGACGTACGGCGGATCGATGGTCCGGACTACCGGCATCGCGGGTTGCCCGTTGCTCCCGAGCCTTGGCCGGACGGCCGGGTAGAGGAGACGGCGGCTGCGATTCCGGGTGCATCGTGCGATCACTTCGTGGATCTCTATCGGCAGTTGGCTGAGCTGCATCCGAGCAAGTACGGCGCTCTGCTCGATGGCGTGACAACGGTCGGTATCACCGACATCCGTGAACTGACTGACGAGAACGTCGCGCTGCGGCTGGTGGTGCTCGCGGACCGGATGTACGACCGCGACATCCCGTTGCTGGCCGGGGGAGTAGCGCTCGACCGGATGTTCACGCCGGAGATGCTCAAGGGCGGCTACCGGAAGAAGTACCTGCGAGCGCTCTCCCGGCTGATCGCCCTCGCCCACGTCGGGATGGCCCCGGCGAGTTGAGTGGTCTTACTCAAGCCGCGTGGGCCGGTGCCGTGGTTCGCTGAGGCATGACCACAGACGAGCAGCGATCAGTCCCCACGCCGGCGGTAGGTGCTCTCGGGGCGTTGGCCCTGGCGATCGTCCTGCTCGGTGTCGGCGGGTTCGTGCGGTTCCACGACAACTCGGGCTTCGGCAGTGATCAGTGGATCCTGCCGCTCGGGTTCCTGGCGGCCGTGGTCGCCGTTGGCGGCGCCGGTATCGCCTTGCTCAGTAGCCAGTCGAGGCGGTGGTTCGGGGGCGCGCTGGTGTTGCTCGACATCGTCCTGGTCTGGCAGAGCACCACCAACGATGCGTTCCGGTTCGTCTGGATGGCCGATGAAGGCGAACTCTTCTTGCTGGAGGTCGCGATCGGGCTGATCGGGCTGGTGCTGCTCGCCACGTCCATCCAGCCGTCCGGCCAAGCCGCCGGCTCGCATTGGCTGGTCCGGGCAGCCCTGTACCTGTCCGGTGTCGTGGCCGCCGTGATCGTGGCCTTCTTCATCGGCGTGAGCAGGTACGAGTCGACACACTGCCAGCAGGTCGCCTCGTGTGACGACGATGACCTGAGCGGGCTGGTCTGGGGCGTCAGCGGGAGCCTGATCGCGCTGGCCGTGGGTGTGGTGCTCATCGTCGTCACCGAGTTGGTCCGGCGGCAGCGACAGACGAGTGTCTCTGCTTGAGCTGATCCCGGCTGCTGATGAGGCAGGATGGGCAGATGGCGAAGAAGAAGGCTCCGAAGCCGGATGACGTGGCGGGTGGCAGGTTGCTGGACCAGTTGCGGGTGCCGCAGGGTTCGGTGGACCTGAGCGCCTGGGACACGCGGGCGACGACCGGGTTCCCCGGCAGCAAGGACGAGGGCAAGATCGCGCTGGACGCGATCGGGCCCGAGGTCTCCGAGTGGCAGGAACGGCTGTTCGCCGAGGGACGCAAGGATGGCGAGCGCCGGGTGCTGCTGGTCCTGCAGGGCATGGACACCTCTGGCAAGGGCGGTGTGATCCGGCACGGCGCGGGGCTGATGGACCCGCAGGGGCTGAAGATCACCTCGTTCAAGGCGCCGACTCCGGCGGAGAAGCGGCGCGGGTTCCTCTGGCGGATCCGCCAGGCGCTGCCCGGTCCCGGCATGATCGGCATCTTCGACCGGTCGCACTACGAGGACGTACTGATCGCCCGGGTCCGCAACCTGGTCGCCCCGCCGGTCTGGCACCGCCGGTACGAGCAGATCAACGAGTTCGAGGCCGAGCTGGCCGCGAGCGGCGTGACGGTCGTGAAGTGCTTCCTGCACATCTCCGAGGACGAGCAGAAGGCCCGGTTGGAGGCCCGCCTCGACGACCCCACGAAGTACTGGAAGTACAACCCGGGCGACGTCGACGAGCGCGAGCTCTGGCCCGCGTACGCCGAGGCCTACCAGGCGGCACTCGAGCAGTGCAACAACGCCGAAACCCCCTGGTACGTGATCCCCAGCGACCGCAAGTGGTACCGCAACTGGGCCGTCACCACCCTGTTGCTGGAAACCCTGAAAGACCTCAACCCGGAGTGGCCCAAGCCCGACTTCGACATCGAAGCCGAGAAGGCGCGCCTGGCTGCGACCTGATCAGGCCGGCCAGGGTGGGGTCTCGGCTGTGTAGGTGAGGACGAGGAGTATGTCCTGGAGGTCGCCCGTCGCGATGGCATCCTCCAGGGCTTGCGCGTCGGCAGGGTTGGGCGTGCGGAGGTTGAGCGTCCAGTCGCCGTACGGAGTGGGCGCCTCGCCACCCGCTGCCATGGCGGTGAGCGGTAGCCAGGAGGCGCCGTTGCCGCGTCGGGTGCTGATGGTGCCGTCGATGGATCGGGCGGCTCCGCCGGCCACCGTCGTACCGGTTGGTGAGGTGCGGCTCAGGCCCGGAACTGTGAAGGTCTTCAGGACCGGGGCGTCGCCCGACAGGTAGAGGCTGACCTGGTCCAGCCGAATGCTGTCCAGGTTGGCGGGGAGGTCGTCGCGACTGACGCTCAGGTTGAGCAGCCCACGATCCGGCTCGGCGAGCAGGTCGGGGTTGAACAGGTCGTACCAGGCATCCGGGAAGTCGTTGCGCAGACTGAACGCGATCTCCGAGCGCACCCGTGGGGTCAGCGACTGGATGACCGCGCGGCCGTAGTCGTAGCTCTGCAGCGCCGTGTAGTCGATGGTCAGCAAGACGTCGGACAACCGGCTGAAGTCGAACCGGTTCGATGCCCTGGGCAACCGTAGCTCCCAGCTGGCGTCGACGCCGTTGCCCTCGAACGGCAGGTACATCGTCTCGGCCGGCTGCTCGCCCTCGAACACCCCGGTGCCGCCGATCGGAACGCTGAGCGCGACGGTCTCCGGATCGCGCCGGATCGTCACCGGCTGGAACGGCTCCGGCCCGACCACGACCCGGGAGATCCCGGTGCTCGACAGCGTTGCCTTGATCCCGTCGATCGGTGGCACCAGGGCGATCACCGAGGTACGGATCCGCCGGATCAGTCGCAGGTACTGGCCGGGGAAGTCACGATCGAAGAGCTCGGTCGGCGTCGAGAACACCAGCACCCCGGTCTCCCGGAAGGTCTGGAAGTCGGCGGGGGCCAACTGGGCGAGCGACAACGTCTTGGAGACCGCGAGCTTGCGCCGGTCGGTGTCGAATGCGTACTGGTCCAGCTGGTAGAGATCGGCCAGCAGTCGTGCTGACCCCGTGAGACCGCGACGGTCGTCTGAATCAGTGGCGGTGGCCGCGGACGACGGGACGGTCCAGTAGTCGGAGCGGATCGTCACCGGTGGCTGCTCCTGGCGTTCGAAGGCCAGCTGGGCACGGGCGACGTTGAGCATCGCCGCGGCCTGCTGGAGCAGCGAGCGGTAGACGTCGCCGAGAACGCCGCTCATCCAGTCCCACAGCTCGAACCCGGTGAAGCGGTTGGCCAGGTACTCCAACGTGTCGCGGGCCTGGCTGTCCTGGGTGCTCGCGATCGTCTGCTCCTGTTCGACGATCACCACCCGGTCCTGCGCGAGGCTCTGCTCGGCTGCGCCGATCTGGAGGTCCTGGGCACTCAGGGCAGCCTGCAGCCGCCACTCGTCCATCCGGCGTTCCTGGCTGGCCAGCAGGCTGTTCTTCGCGATACTCGCCTGAATGCCCGCGCCCAGGATGGAGGCCGTCGCGCCGGCGGCGGCGAACAGACCCACCGAGGCGGCGCTCGCGACAGCCGCGGCTGCACCGAACTGAGCGGATGCAGCGGTCGTGATGGCCTGGGCTGTCTGCACGCTGGCACTCGCGATCGCTTCGGCTCGCTGTGCGTTCGCGGCATCGTCGTACAGGTCCATCATCGACTGTTCGTAGTCGTTCAGGCCGTTGGCGATCCAGGCCTGGTAGGTCTGTTGCTGAATCAGGGTGCGCTGGATCTGCAAGTCCGCCAGCTTCACTCCGTCGTTGGCCTCGGCGACTCGCAGGCTCTGTAGCCGCACCTGCGCGGTAGCCAGCGTCAGCTCCTGCCGTGCCTTCAAGAGCGTGTAGCCGGCCTCGTCTCGTCGTTCCGACGCGTTGAGGTACTGCATCTCGATCTGAGCGGCTTGCGATACGAGCTCCTTGGCCCGCGCGATCAGTACCGCGTACCGGTACGCAGTCGGTGGTACTGCGCGAGCAGTGGGGACACTGAGCTGCCCGTTGGTCGCAACAGGCATGCCCGTAGTGGTGTCGGTGGCGGCCGCATAGGCGGGCACTTCACGCAGGATGCCGGCCAGGTTGCGCCCGGAGCGGAGCTTCCGCAGGCCGAGCTCCGCATGCGCGCGCAGTGTGCCGACAGCCGGGTTCGGCGGGATGCAGAACTGCAGGGGCGGCATTGCGATCGGCGGAGTCGGTACGCCGCCCGGCGTCGGGCCGCTCACAGCGCACCCAGGCTGACCGGGAGGGCCGTGCTCAGTGAGCCGGCCAGTCGGACGGCCTTCTCCACGGCGGGATCAGTGAGCAGTGCCGTGTACGCCGTTGCCCGGTGCGCCGCAGACTCGAGTACCACTCCGCCGGCTGTCGGTGGTGGTGCCGCCGACGCAAGGACTTCTTCCTTGTAGGACAGCAGCTCCGGTACCACCGTGGCCCACTCCGCCATGCCTGCCTTCGCTTGCTGGATCAGCTTGAGGTACTTCTCCGGAGTGAAGACGGAACCGGGTGCCGGGAAGGCGGCTCCCTGACTGAGTTCCTCCGCGATTGCGCCCAGCGCCGCTGCGACCTCTGGTGGCACCGATTCGCCCGGGCTGATCTGCAGTGCCCCGATCAGCGCGCCGCAGTCGGGCAGAGCCTGGCGGAACTCCGGCACGTCGCAGAGGCCGAGAGCACTGTCGTAGAGCAACCTGGCCCGGACCAGGGACTCACTGGTGTCGGTGCCGAATTCGTTGTCCGCGTAGGCGTTGAGGCAGCTGATGATGGCAGCGATCGCGTAGCGCGCGGTTGCCGCTCGACGGGTCCGGGCTACGGCATGCGGGTTGAGAGGGTCGAGCAACCAGCCCTCGGGCTGGCGTAGTACCGAGGTGGCGGGGAGGGTGGCGTCCAGCGCGAGGCCGTGGTCGATGTAGCGGTCGGGGAGTGGGGCTCGGTAGTCGTAGACAGTGGCGAACCAGTCGAGTGCTGCGACGTACTCACCGGTTCCCTGCAGGGCCAGGGCGAGCTGCTGCGGCACTAGTCGGTAGGCCTCCCGTAGTACGCACAGGAGGCTCTCCGAGGCGGCCGCGTTGTTGTCGTAGACGCCACGGATGGCTACGCGCCGGTTCTGGAGTTCGAAGACCGTCTGCTGGGACGGGATCGAGGTGACCGAGCCGAGTACCGGTACGACGTCGAACTTACGGCTGCTGATCAGCTTGTCGCCTTGCAAGCGGCACAGGTAGGCGTACCAGTGGCCTGCGTTGCCGGGTGCGACGAGGAAGGACGGCGACGTCGCACCGGTGTGCCGGGCGAGGCTGGGGACGCCTGGAGAGAGGTAGACAGTCCCCGGTTGTATTGCGCCGGCGGTGTAGCTGAACGCTTGGTACATGCTGGTGCCGCCCTGCTCGGTGAAAACGAGGACCGTGGACGGTCCGCCCGGCAGTACTCCGACGACGCGGTCGGGCAGCTCCACTACTGAGGCCGCCAAGCCACCACTGCGTTGTGGGTACACGCGAACGCTGGTGTTATGGGCGTAGACGAGCCAGTTGTGGCCACCTGTCCTCAGAGCGCCATGGAGACCTGTGACAGTCTCCGAGCCGAGGAAGCCGCCGGTGGTCATGAGGTTGGGGACCACCTCGCACGCGGCCCAGTCGCCGGCGACCTGGGCGAAGCCGTCGGTACTAGCGTTGAGCGTCCGGATGTACGCCTTGCTGGACGAGGGGGTGTGGATGGCGAGCTGCGGCGCCTCGTCTACCCGGTCCGACTGCACTGGGACCACCACCATCCGGTCGATGTTCTCGACGACGCCACCGGCTCCCGGCGGCAGACCGCCGACCGCGACAGCCCCGGCCTCGCAGAAGTCGTCCCGCCCGAAGCGATCGAGATCGAAACGCGCCCGGACCAGCGTGTGATCGCCGGCCTCAGAGGCGATCAGGAACAGGCTGATGTAGTGCTGATCAAGGGAAGGGTTCAGCCAGGGCAGCGCACCAACGATGCTGGTGACCTTGGGCGCCGCACTGTTGGTCTCCTTGGCTGCCAGTGGCACCTCGGTCCAGAACCCCTGCGCGTAGCCACCCGCGTCGACCTCCGCCTGATCGAAGGTGCACCAGTAGACCCGCCCGGTCGGCGACCGTCCGAACAGGAACTCCACCGCGCGCAGGATCGGTACACCGCTCGGCCCCATCACCCGGACCGCGACGCGGCAGGACGCCTGGACCTTGAGCGCGGACACATCGGCGAGGTAGTTGGCGTAGTCGAGAGCCAACGCGTCGGCCTGAGCCGGTGTGACCCGCCGGGTGGGCCGCGTCTGGGCGACGAGCTCAGCGAAGGCAGGAGTCTGCCGTGGAGCGAGCGACGGCAGCAGCAGGTTGTCCGGATAGAGCCTGACGAAGACGGCGGAGCGCCAGGTCGCATACGACCCGATCCACTGCCACTCGGCGTCGAACTGCATCGCATCCAGCTCGAGCCGCTCACCTGGCAACTCGCCCCAGGCCGACCAGGCACCGGCGGCGAACTGCCGGAACCACAGGGCCGTACCGAATCGCCAACGCCGCACGCCGTAGACGTCGACGACACCGGGCTCGGGACTACAAGCAGTCGGTGAAGCCTCTAGTTGCGGATCAGTAGCCGCCAGGCCGGCGTCGACGTCTTCCCACGCGAGCCAGACGCCACCGTCGCGGACCAGTCGGTTCAGGCGCCCACCCAGGTTCTGATAGAGCTCCAGGCGACCGGCGTCCACCATTACTGCGTCACTGCCGAGGATGCCCGTCAGGTTCTCGCTCTGCCACGTCGCACCGTCCCACCAGCGATGCAACGGTTTGAACAGGTCGGCACCGGCCCGGGCGACGACCAGGTCAACCGTGTCGGGCGTGAGCGAGGCAGCCGCCGGCACCCGTTGCGAGGTGACGCCCGTGTCTTCTGGTGCCGACCAGGTGATCCCGTCCCAGCTGAGGCGGAGTACCTGCAGGTCGCCGATTCGTAGTACGTACGCGTCGAGCGCGTTAGAGCCGCGGGCAGTCAGAGCAGGGCCGCCGGTGAGTTGGGGACTGCCCGGCACTTGCTGCCAAGGCTCCCAGCCGGACTCGTAGCGGCGTCCCCAGAGGGTGCGGTCGCCACCGACGACAGCAATGTCGAAGCCCTCGCCGCGAAGGGCGATAGCCAGAGCGGAGGGCGTCAAGAAGCCAGCACCCGGCAGTACGCCGATGTTGTGCCAGGTCCGCCAGATACCGTCCCAGACCCGGTGCCAGACGATGCCGTCGTCATCCAGCGCCAGCAGATGAGTACGGCCGTCCGGTGTCGCTACTGCTCGGACGGACGACCGTGGGGAGAACTTGCCGGGGTCATCCAGTGGCAGCTGCCCAGTACGAAGCCGGAACAGCAACTCCTGCAGGGTTTCGATGGCTTGCGCGACCCTGGTCGTCCGATGGGTTCCGGCCGTCCGCAGGTCCAGCAACAGCCGTCGGGTAAGCCAGTCTGCCTCCTCGGCCAGGGACTGGCCCTCGGCGTCCGACACCTCCACCAAGAGATCTCGCAACAGAGGCAGCGTGCTCTCCTCGGCGCTGTTGCGACTTGCGTTCACGCCAGCGCCGATAGCAGCTTCCTGGCCGATCCGGGCCTCCAGTACTTCGGACCAGGAGCGCCGTGGATCCCTGGTCGACAACCAGGGCGCGATGGTCAGGCTCACCGCTGTCAGCGGTGCGGTGCTGGCGTCCGTGGCCAGCCGGAAGTAGTCCGGTGAGAGCGTGATACCAGCAGCCTGTTCCGCTGCTCTCCACTCGGCGAAGTCGCGTTGCTTTCCTGCCACGAGCAGCGTGTCGATGACCGCATCCCACTCCGGCACGAGGATCGGCTGCCCGGCCAGGGCAAGCCGCACGATCGGGATGAGGAAGGCGAAGGCGGCCGAGTTCAGGCCGAGCGGAGCAAGCCGCGGACCGATCCGTTCGCCGAGCCGCTGCGCGTCATCCAAGGCCCCGAGCTGGGTGACGTCGACAGCGTCGCCGGGGCGGCTCAGCGCCAGCGCGATCACATCAGCCAACCCGGCGGCAGGATCGGCAGCAGCATCCTTCGCCGCCACCAGCGCAGTCCGTCGAGCCGCGAGGTCGTTGTAGCGCGCCAGCCAGAGGTCATACGCAGCATTGCCCGGCCTGGTACTACGGAGGTCGGCCATGCCGATGGTCTGCGGGTCGAGCAGCGGAACGCCTTCTACCGCAGGGATTGGCCAGTCCTGAGCCAGCCATCCAGCCCGGAGCCTGCTGAGCCGCCAGCACTGGAGCAACGGCGCTACCACCACCGAGATGTCGGCCGCGTCGGCGGTGTAGGCGAGCTCTACCGAGCCCACCAGGCCACTACCTTCGCGAGGAGTCAGTCTGACCGGCCCGTTAGGAGTCGCACGCACGCCTAGAGCAACCAGCGTCGCTCGGGCGGCGTCTGCGTACGCAGAGACCACATACTGCGGACCGTCTTGAGTGACAGAGAGATGGACCACGCCATCAGCGTCGGTATTGCGATCTGGGTCGGAGCCGGTGAATCGCCAGCTGGTCAACTGTCCGGCGGCGTCACCCTCCTTGAGTCCGACCAGTAGCGGGGGAGCCGTAGTACCGGCGAGCCCGAAAGTGCGCTCGAGGAACTCCTCTGTCAGCTCAGCCGGAAGCGAAGCGTCGCGGTAGAGCTGATCCAGCGATGCCTCAGGAACAGCGAGCCGCTCGGCCAGGGCGAGCCGCTCCTCGGGACTCCCGTTGCGAACCCGCCGCACCTCCTCGTACGACGTGCCGGCACCGGCGAGCAGGGCCGTGTAGGCAGCCAGCCGGTAGTCGGCTTCGCCGGCTAGCAGGCGGTTCTCCTGGCCGGCCCTGAGCAATGGCCTCAGGCCGACATAGGAACGCAGCACCTCTACCGCTATCCGCACCTGCGGCACGGTGGCTTCCGCGGCCTCGCAGTCCAGCGGGAGACCGGCGAACGGCTGGTGGAAGCGTGCGGTGAAGTATCCGAGGTCCAGCGGCGCATCGCCGTTCTGCACATGCTTGAGCGCGTAGTCGAGCAGGCTGGCCAGGTAGGCGCCTGGACTCACTGCGGATTCGCAGTCGCCGCAGGAGCAGTGCAGATCGGTCATGAGCTGAATCCGTTCGCGAGGTCAGCGGCCTGGCCGGCCAGCAGGAGGTCGAGCATGCCCACCTGCGCCTGCGCGCTGGTTCGGAGTGCTACTGCTCGTTCAGCAGGCAACTGGTCGGCGGTATGGGCGAGGAAGCGTCCCCAGGGCGTGGCGGCGATCGCCCCGACGCTGGTGTAGTCCAGCGCGAGCAGGCTGCTTGCCTCGACCGGATCTGGAGTCAGTAGATCCAGCTCGGTCAGTGCATCGAGCGTCCGGGCATCACCGGCATCGAGGTCCTGCAGGCCTGCGACGCCACCGCGGCGGCGGATGTCGGCATAGCCGGCGATCCCTGCTGTAGCGAGGATGTCGAGCGTGCCGGGCGTCAGCTGGAAATGCCCAGCGGTCACCAAGGCCTCGAGATCCGGCGGTGTCGGCACGGGCACTCTGACCTCGGTATCTGGGGGCAGGACGTCGGCGGTGACCTCCGTCTGATCGTCGGAGATCAGCAGCCGCAGAGATGTCGCCACACTCGGGTCAGCGGAGTAGTAGCTGACCACGACGGCACCGAGCGCATCAGTGACGTCTGCCCCGAGATCACTGGTCCCGTCATAGGCGTGGACGCCGTAGCCGACCAGCGGCTCCCCGCTGGCCGCGGCTACCAGCAGGAGCCGCACGGAGACCTGGGTGAGTGCGCGGCCGCGCAGTGCTTGCGCCAGTGCATGAGCCCGCTCTCCAGTCAGCGGAGGGATGATCCGAGCGTCAGCGGCTCGCCGGAGCGAATCAGCGAGCCGGTCGGGATCGGTAGCGGTCAGCTCCTTCAGCAGCCGAGCCAGGTAGTCGTCACGCCGCTGCTCGTCGTCAAAAGGCGGTAGCTGACTCCAGAGGTCGGGGACAGCCAGCCGTGCCCAGCCGTAGAACGCTGCGGCGACCAGATTCGTAGTACGTGACAGCAGGTCGGCCGCACGCAGGTAGGCCAGGTGGAGGAGCTCGTCGGCATCCTGCCCGAGGTCCCTTGCCAGGAAGCTCAGATCGGCCTCGGTCAGGTCACCCGGTGCGAGGTCGCCCAGCTCCGGCGCGATGGCCGCCAGCAAGGTCTCGTACTCCGAACCGCCGGCCGGCTCGGCGTCACCCCGTACCGTCAGCTCGACGACGAGCGGGCTGATCGCGTTGAACAGGATGTCGTCGCCCCGGCCCTGATGGTTGCCGGTGACAACCTCCTGCAACTCGAGCAACCGGCCGTCAGGCCCGGACACGGTGAACGTCAGGTCCGGCCGGGTCGCCTCGAAGCCGAGCGCGAAGGAGCCCTCCGGGTCCGTGGTCGCGCGCCCGAGGACGACCGGCCCGTCCGGCAGCCGCCGCTCCCGGCTGGGCAGGCCGCGTTCCTCGGCGACGACCAGCAGCCCGGCCGGGTCGCCGTCGCGGCGGCGCACGATCCCTGAGATCACGAACGGTTCGGGCATCTGAGCTCCCTCGTCATTATCTGAACCCGGCCGTGTGGCGCAGGACCTCGCCCTGCTTCGGGTTCAGATGGGTCCAGGCGTGGCGGAAGATCGCGTTCGCGGCGTTGATCATGGTCTGGCAGCGCCAGCACCCTTCCAGGCTGGTCGCCATCTCGCCGCCGCGGACGCCGACCAGCCGGAACGACCTGATCAGCAGCTCCTCGGCGTGGAGGTTGGTGAAGCGCCAGTAGTTGCGCAGGTAGTTGTAGCGCTTGTAGGGCGCGATCCCGAGCACTTCGTGCTCGGCCAGGTTGACGACCTTCTTCACGATCAGGTTGTAGGCGGCCCGGTTGTTGACCGTGACCACCCGCAGGCCGCCACCGTCTCCGACGGCGACCGCGATCTTCCGCGCGGTCTGGGGGGAGACGTACTTGGCGATCTCGGCGTGGATCTCGGCGGCCCGGGCGATCAGCCCCGGCGCCGCCTTGGGCGCGGCGCTCTCGACGGTCTTCTCGACGGCGGTCTCCGCCGCCTTCTCCGCGACCGCGTTCGCGACGGCCTTGCCGCCCTGGCCCACCGCGATGTTGACGCCGACCAGCCCGACGTCGCCGGCCACCGACGCCGCTGTCACGCCTTTCTCGGCGATCTCCTTCGCCACCTCGCCACCGGCCGACGCGATGTCGTCCTGCTTGCCCGGATCGGTCAGTTGCTGCATCCCCGGCGGCATGCCCTGCAGCCGCGGCGCGGGCGGCAGCAGGGCGTTCGCGTCAGGGGAGACCGAACGGAACAGACTCTTGGCGATCTGCTGGAAGCTGCCTTGCTGCGCCCTCGACTTCGCGAAGGCCGCCTTTGCCTGCGCCTCATAGGCCTTATCGGCCTCCGTCCGCGGTGGTACGTCGGGCTGCGTCTTGACGTCGACCGGGGGCGGCTCCGCGGGCGCTGCCGGCGGTGCGGCCGGCGCGGGGGTGGCGGCAGTGGTCCCACCGCTCGACCCCTTGCCGGACTCCTCGACGTTGGTGGCAGTGGAGCTGCCCTGGCAACCGGAGGAGTCACAGCTCTGCAGCCCACTGGGGTCTGCCATCCGCATCGGGCTGCTCGAGGCGAACCTGTACAGATGCAGCCCGTCCACCGGACCAGCGGGATCTGGACTCATCCACCGCCCGAGCCAGGGCGCGTAGTACCGGGCACCGTGGTAGTTGAGCCCGCTCTCCTCGTCACGCTCCTTGCCGCCGTAGCGATACCGCTTGAAGGACTGACCGCCGAACGAGGTCTGCCCGTACGGCGTGTACTCCTCACGGCTGACCTCCGCACCGGCAGCATCCAGTACGACAGTGCTGCTGCCGAGATGGTCGCTCAGGTGGTACTGCGCCGGGGGAGTGGCGTCGCCTGGGAAGGCCTGGCCGGCCCTGATCGTCGCAATCCGGCTTCGGTCGTCCTGCACCGTGATCGTGTCGTTGGCAAGGTCCCCGCCGACACCACTGCGCCTGCACCGCTCGAACCCGCCGTCGACGTACAGGGTGACGGTGGTCAGCCCACCTGACCGGACCAGCTTCTTCACGCGGGCGCCGGCGGCGTCGTACAGGTACTGCGCGGTGACCGAGGCAGGGCCTGCGCCTGCCTGGGTGCGGTAGCCGCGCAGTCGGTCAGCGTGATCCCACTCGAAGAACCGGGACTCGCCCTCGGACAGCACGT
The DNA here is from genome assembly GCF_036067295.1 of Kribbella sp. NBC_00382. Lineage (NCBI taxonomy): Bacteria > Bacillati > Actinomycetota > Actinomycetes > Propionibacteriales > Kribbellaceae > Kribbella > Kribbella sp. NBC_00382. Next base: position 6,821,337 of record NZ_CP107954.1, on the reverse strand, counting down.
TGCCGTTGGCATCATAGGTATAGCCGATGCTGCTGCCACCGCCTGTCGTCATGCCTGCCAGCCGGTTGGTTCCGGCTACCGTCGTGAAGGTGCGGGTGCTGCCGGAGCCGCCCGCCAAGTGCTTGAGCTCGCTCAGTCCGCCCAGCGCGTCGTACCGGAAGGTCTCCGTGTAGGCCCGGGTCTGGGTCGCATCGGTGCAGCGCGGCACGACGTCGTAGTCGGTCGCCGCCGGTACTGCGCACTCGCGGCCACTTGCTGTTCGGAGCCGGTAGAGCGGGTCGTACTCAAAGACCCGGTCGAGCGCGTCGGGACCCAGCGGCGTACCGGGTACGCCGCAGCCGGGTGTGCGGTCATTGATCAGTACGACGTTGCCGGAGACGTCGTACTGGTAGGACAGATCTTGCAGCGGTTGGCCGGTGGGCCGGTAGACGAGTTCGGCCGGTGCTGCGAACCTGTGTGTGCGCATGCCGGCCAACCGACGGGTCTGCGGGTCATGGGTGTAGCGGGTGATCGTCTGGTTGCCGTGGGCAATCAAGATGCGTTGCCCCTTGGCGTCGTACGAGATTCGCTCGACATAGGTCTCGTCGTTCGCCCTGACCGAGGTCAGCAGACCGGCGCTGGAGTAGCCAAGGTGCAAGGTCTTGCGGTCCCCGTCCACGTCAACGGGCAGCATCAGCTGGGTCGTCCGCCCGAGTGCGTCGTACTGGAGGTCAGTCGCGAAGCTGCTGGCCTCCAGCACGGGGTCAGCAGTATCCGTCCAGTCAGCGCGGAACGGCTCCGGCGCTAGGAGGGCCGCATCCGACACCATCTGGCGGGCCTTGGCCGTCACCCGCCCAGCGAAGTCGTAGCGCTCGACCGTGAGCAGGCCCGCTCCGTCCCACTGGCGATAAGACCGCCCGAGCCGGTACGCCGTCCGTGCCGCGGCACGCTCGGCAGGTGGTTGGTCCGGCCGACCCCCATCACCGTACTCGGCTCGTACGACCAGAGTCGCCTCCTGGTCAGGCCGCTCGCGAGCCCACGTACGGCTGGCCCGCCCAAGGCCGTCGTACCCCTGCAGCACCAGGGCTCCTCGACCGTCACGATGCTCGACCGGTGCACCGGTGGCGTTGTAGACCGTGGCGCGGGTGCCGGAGTCCAGCTCGGTGACCTTGAGCGCTCTGCCTGCGAGGTCGTAGACGCTGGTGATGGCCGAGCGGCCCAGAGGGTCGGTGACCTCAAGGAGGTTGCCCTTGCTGTCGTACCGGTTCCTGCTGACCTGCTCCTGGATCGGATCGCCGACGGCCTCCCTCGTCCGCGCGACCATCTCGATCCCGCGCCCGAGTGCGTCGACCAGCACGCTGCCAGGGGTGTCGTAGTGGTGTCGGTAGCTCTGGGAGGAGGCTGGATGCGTTCGGCCGGCGTTGTCGTTCGCGTCATAGGTGTAGGCGATCCAGGGAGTCGGCTCGTAGCGCAGTGGGTCGGTCAACTCGGGGATGCCAGGGATCATCAGCTCCTGCGATCCGTCGGCCAGTTCGGTGCAGCTGACCCGGCCCAGTGGGTCGTAGGTCGTCGTCACCTTCGCACCGGTCGCCGGTGGCGGGCTGTAGTCCCAGCCGGTGCTGAAGAACGGCTCGTAGACCTCGACCTCACGCCCTTTGTTGTCGTAGACGGTCAGGCCGTTCACGACGACGTTCGGATGCTGTGGTTCCGCCCGCTGCCCGACCAGGTCGTCGCCGGCTTCGGCGAACCGGACCTCGTCGCCCTGGGTGCGGGTCTGCAGCAACCGGCCGAAGCCATCGGAGTACTCGACCGTCGTGATGGTCGCGGCCCGCTGGTCGGCGGGCACGGTCAGGTCGGTGTCGTGGTGGATCCGCCGGACCGTGCGCAGGCTGATCGGAGGGGAGAAGTCGTAGGTCATCTCGACCGTGGGAGCCGCAGCATCGCCTTCGGCCGCGCTCTGTCCACGGACCGAGCTGGTGGTGAGGAGCCCGAGTGGGCTGAAGGTGAAGCGGCTGTCCGTGCCATTGGCATCCACCACCCTGCGCGGCAGGAACACCCGGTAGTCGGGCTCGGCCACGGTGACGAGACCGGCGGCATCGGTGTTCCTGAGCACGAGCAGGCCGTACTCGTCATACTCGCTGCTCACCCGGTGGGCCTGCGGATTCCCTTCGTGCCATTGAGGATCCCGACTCTCCACTGCCAGGCCGCGCTCGTCGAAGCGCTGACTGGCTGTGGCATACCAGCCCCCGGGCTCGCGCTGATATCCGGCGTTCGGTGACAGCAGAGTGCGGAACTCGGCGGGGTAGTCACCGGTCCAGACCGTTGCCGGCTTGAGGTAGGGCGGCGGACCGCCGTACGCCTCGGTGATGATCGCGTCGGTCAGTACGAGGGTCCTGGTCCGTGTGGGCAGGCCATGCGCGCCCACCTGACCGGCTGGCAACCCTTCAAACGCCTCGCCGTCGTAGTGCGTGACGCTGTGGCTGTCCACCTCGAGGCGAGGCCCGACCGCCAGGGCGTCGGCGATCACCTCTGCGACGGTCTGCCCGGCAGTGCCCGACAGGCTGTACCCCGTGCTGGCACTAGCCAGCTCATGCAGGTAGGTCTCAGCTGCAGCCGGTACGGCGTACTCGGTGCGGCTGTGGGCAACCAGGAACTCCGTTGCCGGGCGGTCTGCCATCGTCCGCCATCCGCGTGGGCAGGCGATCGAAGTACTGGAGTGTGGTCGGCCGAACGGGTCGAAGCTGCCGTCGTCGGCCAGGAAGGAGCTGACCGCGAAGCTGGTCATCGGGTCGTCGCCGCGCTCCCAGGTAGTGCTCCGCTGCGCGACGCTATGCGGATAGAAGACCCGGTCGGTCAGCTGCTCAACGGCGTAACGGGTTTCAGAGACCGTGTACGGCCGGTCGGCTCGTGGACCTCCGTCCTCGGCATAGACCTCGGTCCGTAACGCTCGCCCGCGCAGAGCGCGCAGGGCGTCCCTCCGGATCCTTCGGCCGGCCGGCTCCCGTACCTGCGGCGGCAACTCGGTTGGCTCGAACAGGGTCGGATCACCTGACCAGTAGGCGTCCGAGAAGTCAGGCGCGTCCCAGCCGCCGAACTCATCACCCACCGGCCCCGGATGGAACCAGGTGCGCGTCAGCGTCGGCGGCGGGTCGGTGCCGTTCAGCACCTCGGCATCACGCTGCTCGACCATCGCGAACCCGCGGAACTCTCGTTCAGCCCCATCCCAGTGCCCATGCCGATACCGGTACGACGTCCGCAGGCTGCCGCCCGAGAACTCGTCCCGCACCACTGCCCCGGCCACCACTTGCACCGGAAACGGTAGAGCGGTTCGCCAGCGGGTCAGGTGGTGCTGGTCGTCTTCCACGAAGTACCGCGTGGACGGCGCGTACTCAATCGTCGTGACGCTGCCGGCGGAGTTGTCCACCTGCTCCAGCAGGTAGGGCTTGGCGCCACCGGTCAGGTCCAGGAAGTACATGCTCGCTGAGCGGCCGGTACGGCTCCACAGGACTCCGACTGTGCCCGTCCCGAGCAGATCGACCAGCCGGACGTCTCCACCGGCCAGCGGGGGAGTACCGCGGTAGCCCGCCCGCGCCCGGACAGTGATCGGGTCACTCCACGCATTGCCGCTCTGGTTGATCCACAGTGTCACGGTGTCGTCGTCGACATAGACGAGATCGGCCAGGCCATCACCGTCGACGTCACCGACGAGAATCCGCGCTGGGTCGTAGCCGGACGGAAGCCTGGGGGCGTTGCGCATCGAGACGGGCGGACCCCAGTTGCCCAGCCCCAGGTTCGGCCAGTACTCGAGGTTGCCGTCGTGCACGAGGCCGACGTCCTGGAGACCGTCGCCGGTCAGGTCCGCCCAGTGAACCCGGGGATCGGCGAAGGAGAAGGCCGGCCCGGACCTGATCGAACGGGTCGCGTGCCAGCCTTCGACCGGGTCGTTGAAGAAGCACTCCAGCCTCGCGCCGGACCGGATCGCATCCGTCACCCCGTCGCCGTCCAGGTCGACCAGCCGGACCTCCGGGTCGGACAACTCGAAACTCGGCGCCTGCCGGAACCGGCGGAAGGATCGCTCGTCCCAGCCCAGTCCCGGCCGGATCGGGAAGTACCCGGACAGCGCTCCCGAGGTCACCATCAGATCCGGCCGGCCGTCACCGTTGGCATCCACGAACCTGACTGCCGGGTCAGCGAGGCTCAGCCCGGCCGGCGCGTCGGGAAGGCCCTTCGGTACGTCGAACCGCCCACCACCGAGGTTGCGCCAGTGCCGTGCGGAGTCGCCCAGCTGGACGAGGTCAGGCAGCCCGTTGCCGGCCAGATCCACCAGGCCGAGCGACGGGTCGGCCAGCGACACCGCAGGCAGGTTCACCCCAGTCACTGGGGTGAACGACCGCTGATCGGGCCGGAAGCCTGTGTAGCCGAACACCAACGCGGGCATCGACTCCTGGCCGCCGGCCTCGTCGTACCCGGTGATCGTCACCCTGGTGAGCTGGGAGATGCCGTTCGCGGCCTGGTCGGAGTAGGTCAGGTCGTAGGTGCGCACGAGTTGGTCCTGGCCGGCATGGGTGCTGACGGCGATCCGGGTGCAGCGCAGCCGGGTCCGTACCTCGAAGCCGGCCCGGCGATCCGAGAACGGGTCCGGGCGCTCCTCGTACTCGAGCCCGACACTCACCAGGTAGTCGGGCCCGTTGTCGACGTAGCGGATCCGCTCTGGGTAGAGCTGGTCCCAGTGATGCGCTCCGTCGACACCTGAGTCACGCCGGTAGTCGTAGGCGATGTGGCTGCCGAACGTGTCCGCAGTACGGGTGAGTTGCCAGCCAAGCACTCGGCTGCGGTCCAGTGGGTCGGCGACGGTGGCCGGGTCGGAGCCGAAGGACCCCGGTGTCCCGTAGGTGCTGACCAGGCCGTCCTTGCTCGTCACCTGCCAGTAGTCGTCGGTACCGTCCCGCCGACGGGCTATCCGCGCGTAGAGCCCTTCCGTGCGTGGGCGGTAGAGGGTGGCCGGGCCATTGCTGCCGACCGCGACCAGCTCTTCCCCACCCGACAGCAGGTAGACGTCGCGTTTCTCGTCGTACCGCGGCACGCCCTTGCCGGTTCGGCGGCTGACACCGGGCAGTGACAGCCCCCAGCCGAGTCCGAACGGCCCGTTCCCGCTACCGGTGCTGTACCCCAGTTGCAGTTGAGGCTGGAGCCCCCCACGTCCTGGCGGAAGGGCGATCGGCACGGTGAAGTTCCCTGTGCCGGTATGTGGGTCAGGACCGAACGTCTCGCCGATCCCTGCCATCGCTCCGCCGCCGGACGGCAACACAATGGCGTCCGTGCTCCCGCCCACGTCGGCCCTCCCCCTGAACAGCCGCGCAAGATCCCCCAAGCCCGGTCAGTCCCACTAGCGACAGAAGGTACAACCGTCCCCGGAGAAACGGAACCCCGCCGGGGACGTGCTTCCCGGCGGGGTTCTGGTGCTGGTGCGAGGTCAGGCGGTCCGAACCAGCTCCGGGCGCATGAGCACCGGGCGAGGCGCCGGTGCCAGCGTGAGGAGGTCTAGGCCGGCTACGCCGTAGCGGAGGAGGACTAGGCGGGCTACTTCGGCGCTTACTCCTAGCGGGCGGGAGACAGCTACAGCGCCGGCCTTGCGGGACATTTCTTCGGCTCGGTCGGGGAGGACCCCGGGAGCTAGGAAGAAGGAGCCGACGGCTACGTGACGACGGCCTTCGAGGCGCCACTGGAGGACGGCTTCAGCCGGGCTCGGGGTGGCGGCTGTGGTGAAGGCTGCGGTCACCGGGAGCTTGTGGCGCTGACCCCAGAGCCTGGCGAGCCGGGTGACGGCTGCGTTGGCCTGGGCGTCGCTCGAGCCGGCGCACGCCAGTACGAGCGCGTCGAGTTCACGCACCCGGCCGTCCTTGAGCTCGGCGCGCATCCGGCGGTCGAGGACGTCGAGCAGCGTGTCGTCGTACCCGAGCACGTCGGAGGCGATGATCCGCAGGTCCGGGAACCGGCTGCGCGACTCGTCGATGACGGCCGGGATGTCGGTCCGCGCATGGAAGGCGGTGGACAGCAGCAACGGCAGCACCACCACCTCCTCGACGCCCTCGGCGGCGAGTTTCCCGATCACCTGGTACGGCGTCGGCGGGCAGTGGTCGAGGAAGGAGGCTTCGATCCGCAGGTCGTCCCGCATCTCGCGCAGGCACGCGACCAGCGAGTGGACGGTGGCGGCCGATCGCGGATCGCGGCTGCCGTGGGCGAGGACTACGAGCGCTGGTGCGGTCACAGCAGTTCCCCTTCTTCGTCGTCGATCATTCCGGCCGCCAGCGTCCACCCGTCGTGGGCGTCGATCAGCAGGAACGATCCGGTGATGTTGTTGCTGGAGTACGGGTCAGCGGCGAGTGGTGCGGCGATTTTGAGCTGCACCTTGCCGATGTCGTTGAGTTCGAGCCCGGTGGCCGGCAAAACGGAGAGCGTGCCTGTGCCACTTACATCGAGCGCACCGTTGATCTTGGTGACGATCGCCTGGGCAGTAGTGGTGGTGTGCTTGATCAGCAGCCGGGCGCCCACGGTCAGCGGACGGTCCGACAGCCAGCACAGGGTGGCCGCCAGTTCCCGGCGGGTGCCGGGGGAGGAGTCGGCGGAAACGATGACCGATCCACGGGCGACGTCGAGGTCGTCTGCGAGCCGGACAGTGATGGCCTCACCGGCGACCGCGGACGGCCGCTCGGCGACGGCGGTACTGGTGGCGCTGATGACGGCGTGGTCGATCCCGGAGACCGACGTACGCCGCCCTGCGGGAAGCACGATCACCTGGTCGCCGACCGACACGGTGCCTGAGGCAACGGTTCCGGTGTACCCGCGATAGTCGCGGTACTGGTCGTCGGTCTGCGGCCGGATCACGTACTGCACCGGGAAGCGCAGCGGCTGGGCCGAGATGTCGTCGCGGCCGGTCGCGTTCTCCAGGTACTCGAGCAGCGTCGGCCCGTCGTACCAGGTAGTGGCCGGAGAGCGCTCCACGACATTGTCGCCGACGAGCGCGGAGACCGGGATCGCCTGCACGTCGCCGATGTCGAGCTGGTCGGCCAGTTGCGAGACATCTTTGGCGATGCCCTTGAACACGGCCTCGTCGTACCCGACCAGGTCGATCTTGTTGACCGCCAGCACCACGTGCGGGACCCGGAGCAGGCCGGCCACGGCGAGGTGCCGCCGGGTCTGCTCCAGTACGCCGTGCCGCGCATCGACCAGGATGATCACGACATCCGCCGTCGACGCTCCGGTGACCGTGTTCCGGGTGTACTGCACGTGCCCGGGGCAGTCGGCCAGGATGAAGGAGCGCTTGTCGGTCGCGAAGTACCGGTAGGCGACGTCGATCGTGATGCCCTGTTCGCGTTCGGCCCGCAGACCGTCGGTGAGCAGAGCGAAGTCGAAGTCACCCGAGCCGCGACTGGACGAGACGTGCTGAACGTGCGCGATCTGGTCGGCGAGGATGGCCTTGCAGTCGTGCAGCAGCCGTCCGACCAGCGTGGACTTGCCGTCGTCGACCGAGCCCGCCGTGGCGAGCCGCAGCAGCTGCCGCTGGATCAGGGCGCTCATCAGAAGTACCCCTCTCGTTTGCGGTCTTCCATGGCGGCCTCGCTGGCCCGGTCGTCGGCGCGGGTGGCGCCGCGCTCGGTGATCTCGCTCGCGGCGACCTCGATGACAACCTCGGCCGCTGAGACCGCGGTGCTCGCGACCGCCCCGGTGCAGGACATGTCGCCGACGGTCCGATAGCGGACCACCCTGGGGGTGACGTCCTCATCGGCGCGGGGCTGCGAGTAGGGGCCGACGGCAAGCAACATGCCGTCGCGCTCGAACACGTCCCGCTCGTGCGCGTAGTAGATGCTCGGCAGCGGGATCTCTTCGCGCTCGATGTAGTTCCAGATGTCCAGCTCGGTCCAGTTCGACAGCGGGAACACCCGGACGTGCTCGCCCGGCTTGTGCTTGCCGTTGTAGAGCGACCACAACTCGGGCCGCTGGTTGCGCGGGTCCCACTGGCCGAACTCGTCCCGAAGGCTGTAGATCCGCTCCTTGGCCCGAGCGCGTTCCTCGTCACGGCGTCCGCCACCGAAGACCGCGTCGAACCGGTGCCCGTTGATTGCATCCAGCAACGGAATGGTCTGCAGCTGGTTGCGGGTGCCGTCAGAGCGCTCTCTGAGCCGGCCGTCGGCCAGGTAGTCCTCGACCTTGGCGACCTCGAGCCGCAGCCCGAGTGCCGCGACGGTCGCGTCGCGATACTCCAGTACCTCGGTGAAGTTGTGCCCGGTATCGACGTGCAGCAACGTGAACGGCACCGGCGCCGGCGCGAACGCCTTGCGCGCCAGGTGCAGCATCACGATCGAGTCCTTGCCACCGGAGAACAGGATCACCGGCCGCTCGAACTCCGCCGCCACCTCACGGAAGATGAAGATCGACTCGCTCTCGAGCGCGTCCAGCTCGGTCGCCACTGGCGCGCTGATCACCGCGGTCACGTGTGCAGCCCGCATTCGATCTTGCCCTGGCCGGCCCACCGGCCGCTGCGCGGGTCTTCGCCAGGAGCGACCTGCTTGGTGCACGGCTGGCAGCCGATCGACGGGTAGCCGTCGTACTGCAGCAGGTTCACCAGTACGCCGTTGTCGTTGATGTACTCGTCCAAGTCGGCCTGCGTCCACGGCGCGATCGGGTTGAGCTTCACCATGTCGCGCTTCTCGTCGTACTCGACGACCTGGGTGTTGGCCCGGGTCGGCGCCTCTTCCCGGCGTACGCCGGTGACCCACGCCTTGTAGCCGGACAGCACCCGGTTGAGCGGCTCGACCTTGCGCATCGCACAGCACTTGTCGGGCTCACGGGCGAACAGATCCTTGCCGTACTCCGCGTCCTGCTCGGCGACCGTCTGCTTCGGCGTCGCGTTGATCAGGTGGATCGGAAGGGTCGCGGCGACCGCGTCCCGGGTGCCGATCGTCTCGGCGAAGTGGTAGCCGGTGTCGAGGAACAGCACGTCGACGCCGGGCGCCGCCTCAGCCGCCAGGTGGGGGAGTGCTCCGTCGGCCATCGACGCGGTCACCACCAGCTCGTCACCGAACGTCTCCCGCGCCCACGCCAGCACCTCCAGCGCCGAGGCGTCGGCTAGTCGTTCGTTCGCCTCCTCGGCGAGTTCCTTCAAGGCATTCATTCGACGCTCACCCGCAGTCCGATCATCTTCAGCTGGAACACCCGTGCACAAGGGCGGCACTCCCACGCGCCGTGACCCTCTTCGGAAGGACGCAAGTCCTCGTCACCGCAGTACGGGCAGTACAACGGTGCTGCTCGCTCACTCATTGCAAAGCTCCTTCCTCGGCACGGACGACCCACTGGGCGAAGCGCTCGCCCTCGGACCGCTCTTTCAGGTAGTTCTGGGTGATCCGCTCGACGTAGTCGGCGAGTCCCTCGGAGGTGACCTTGTGGCCACGCAGCTTGCGGCCGAAGCCGGCGTCCAGGCCGAGCCCGCCACCGAGGTGCACCTGGTAGCCCGGTACTTGCTTGCCCTCGGCATCGAGTACCAGCTGGCCCTTGAGGCCGATGTCGGCGACCTGGATCCGGGCGCAGGAGTTCGGGCAGCCGTTCACGTTCACCGTGATCGGCGTGTCGAGATCGGGGATCCGCTCCTCGAGCTCGTTGATCAGCTCGGCGGCGCGGGCCTTGGTCTCGACGATCGCCAGCTTGCAGAACTCGATGCCGGTGCAGGCCATCGTGTTCCGCCGCCAGGCCGACGGCCGGGCCTGGAAGCCGAGGTCGTCCAGTGCGGCGACGAGCGACTCGACCTTCGACTCCTCGACGTCGAGCACGATGAACTTCTGCTGCGCGGTGGTGCGGATCCGGTCCGAACCGTGCGCCGCGACGACATCGGCCACCTTGGCGAGAGCGCTCCCCGAGACCCGCCCGACGACGGGAGCGACGCCCACGTAGTACCGGCCGTCCTTCTGCTTGTGCACGCCGACGTGATCGCCTTGTACTGCGGGGATCTCGGGCGCGGGTCCGTCGATCAGCTTGCGGCCGAGGTACTTGTCGCTCTCGAGGATCTCGCGGAACTTCTCCATGCCCCAGTCGGCGACCAGGTACTTCAACCGCGCCCGGGTCCGCAGCCGGCGGTACCCGTAGTCGCGGAAGATCCCGATGACGCCCTTCCAGGCCAGGTGTACTTCGTCCAGCGGGATCCACGCCCCGACGCGCTGAGCGAGCATCGGGTTGGTGGACAGGCCGCCGCCGACCCAGAGGTCGAAGCCCGGCCCGTGCTCGGGGTGGACGACGCCGACGAAGCTGATGTCGTTGACCTCCGGCACCACGTCGTGCGACGGGTGGCCGGTCATCGCGGTCTTGAACTTGCGCGGCAGGTTGGAGAACTCGGTGGTACCGATGTACCGCTCGACGATGTCGTCGATGGCCGGCGTCGGGTCGATGATCTCGTCCGCGGCGATCCCGGCAACCGGGCTGGAGATGATCACGCGCGGGACGTCACCACAGGCCTCTGTGGTGTAGAGGCCGACCGCCTCGAGCTTCTGCCAGATGGCCGGGATGTCCTCGACCCGGATCCAGTGCAGCTGGATGTTCTGCCGGTCGGTGATGTCGGCAGTGTCGCGGGCGTAGGTGCTGGACACCTCCGCGATCACCCGGAGCTGCTCGGCGCTCAGCTGGCCGCCTTCGATCCGGACCCGGAGCATGAAGTACTTGTCGTCCAGCTCCTCCGGCTCGAGGGTGGCGGTCTTGCCGCCGTCGATCCCGGGCTTGCGCTGGGTGTAGAGACCCCACCAGCGGAACCGGCCGCGCAGGTCGGCCGGGTCGATCGAGTCGAACCCGCGGTGGGCATAGATGTTCTCGATCCGGGCCCGGACGTTCAGGCCGTCGTCGTTCTTCTTGTTCTCTTCGTTCTTGTTCAGCGGCTCGCGGTAGCCGAGCGCCCATTGGCCTTCGCCCTTGCCCTTGCGGGGGCGCGGGGCTTTGCGGGCTTGCTGTGGGGAGGAGACGCCAGTCATCCGGAACGGTGTCCTTGTCCTAGAGACAGGTGCGTCCGCGTGAGGCTAGCTCGAAGCGTCGTCGATTCGATCTGGTCTGCGCGGTGCGCACCCAGCAGATGTTTCGAGCGGGGTGGCTGTCAGAGCATCGAAGGACGACAGATGGCGCTGCGCATGCGACCGAGGTCGACGTGAATCCGACCTACGAGATGAGTCGAGCGGGCAGCGAGCATGGTGATAAGCCTCAGTGGAATCAGCCGGTAAATCAACTCCCATTCCTGCATCGTGAGATGCGATCTCACGATGTGGCTATCTGTACCAGTCTGCTGCTGATTGATTCAGGCGTGAAATGTAACCAGCAAGAACTCTTGTGCAAGAGTTCTTGTTGAAGATAGTCTCACCGCTATGAGCCCCGCGAACCGGCGTACCGCCGACAGCTCCGTGATCGCCGCGATCAATCACCCGCTCCGGCGCCGGCTGATCGACCTGATCGGCGTCGAGGGTCCGTCGACGGCGTCCCGATTGGCCGAGGCGACCGGTGAACTGGTCGGAAATGTGTCGCATCACCTCAAGGTTCTCGCTGCAGCGGGGGTGATCGAGGAGGCGCCGGAGCTCGCGAAGAACCGGCGCGAAAGGTGGTGGCGCAGCGCGCACGCGTCGTACTCGTGGTCCGTCGCGGACGCCGGCGGCGACCCGGCTGCGGAGCTGGTCGCGACGACCGCGGAGGAGGTGAACCTGGCCCATCACACGGCCAAAGTGCGGGGCTGGTTCGAAGATCGCCAGCAATACGACGAGCCCTGGGTGCGGGCTGCGTTCTCGACCGAGAGTTGGCTCACATTGACACCTGAACGCCTCACTGAGCTGTCCGGACGGATCCAAGACCTGATCCAGGAGTACTACGAAAACCCCGACTCGGGCGAAGATGCCGAAACAATCTTCGCCTTCGCCCACGGCGTCCCCGCCCGCCCATGAGTACGACTGTCGCCCCGGTGTTTCCCCCGTTGCGGCGGGATCGGCGGGTGCAGGGGTGGATCTTCTCGTCGGCGGTGTCCGAGGTCGGTGATGTCGCCTGGTACGTGGGTCTTGCCTGGAGCGCTGCTCAGGTGACGTCGCCTGCCGGGACCGGGCTGGTGATGGGTGTCGGCGCGCTCCCGCGGGCGCTCATGCTCCTGTACGGCGGCGCCCTGGCCGACCGCCTCGACGCCCGCCGCACGATGATCCTCGCCAACCTCGCCCGCATCGTCGTCCTCGCCTCCGCGGCCGTGGTCGCCACCATGCAGGGCATCTCGCTCCCGCTGCTGCTCGTGGTCGCGATCCTCTTCGGCGCCTCCGACGCGATCTACACCCCCGCCGCCGGCACCATGCCGCGCCGAATGGTCCGCCCCGAAGACCTCGTCAGCCTCGCCGCCGCCAAGCAACTCGCCAGCCGCCTCGCAGTCTTCGCCGGCGCCCCACTCGGCGGCTTCCTCGTCGCCCACGGCGGCCTCGCCTCCGTGATGCTCGTCGACGCCGTCTCCTTCGCCCTGATCGCCCTCGCCCTGGCCTTCGTCGTCCGCCCCCGAGTCCCACAACCCGCCTCAACCGGTACGTCGATCCGCGCCGACCTCCGCGCCGGCTTCAGCTACCTCCGCCGCGACCTCCAAGCCCGCACCCTCGTGATCGCCTTCTTCGGACTCAACCTCTGCGTCGGTCCGGTCATCGCGGTCGGCCTGGTCCAGCGAACCTCGCAGTCCGGCTGGGGAGCCGGAGCATTGGGCCTCTTCCAAGCCTGCTCAGGCATCTGCGCAGCCGTCGGCGCCATCCTGGCCATGCGCTGGCGCCCGAACAACGCGGCTCGTGCCGGGATGATCGTCCTGATCCTGCAGGCCGCGGCCTGCGCTGCGATCGGTCTGACGCCAAGACCGGGCGTCTTCATCGCGATGGGTCTCATCGGGTTCACCGCGGGACTAGCGTCAGCGCAGTTGTCCGGCGCGTTCCAGCAGACGATCGACCCCGCGTACCTCGGCCGGACGAGCAGCATCGTGAGCCTCTCCGACGAGGCGCTGATGCCCGTGGCGATGGTCGCCTTCGGCGCGCTGATCAGCCTGTCCGGCATCGGCCCGGCCTGTCTGCTGATCGGAGCGATTTTCGGCGCTCTGATGGTGTACTCCGCCGCGCGCCTGCGCTAGCGTGTCGGCCACCAATAGGAAGGTTTCCTAACGGTTGTCGCAGAGGAGCCCGCGATGGGAACGTTGCGCCGCGTCATCTCGAGCACTCTGGCCGCCGGTCTGGCGCTGACGCCGGTGGCGGCCGCTGCATACTCGCCGCTGTACTCGGGGCTGATCCGGGTGAACCAGCTCGGCTATACGGGGGCGGCGGGCGAAGCGGCGTACCTGATGACCGGGCAGGTCGCGGCGGGTGCGCGATTCGAGGTGGTTGATCGGCGGGGGCGTCGGCTGCTCTCCGGGCGCGCTGGTCAGGACGCCGGCAGTTGGAATACGGCGTACAAGCATGTCTACAAGCTGGATCTGTCCGGGCTGCGGCGGTCGGGGACGTACCGGGTGAAGGTCGCCGGGGTGCCGACGTCGCCGGCCTTCGAGGTCGGGTCCGCCAACCGGTTGCTCGGCGGGGCGAAGGACAAGGCGGTGACGTTCTTCACCGAGCAGCGGGACGGGGCGAACGTCGTCCGCGGGTCGCTCGGGCGTAAGCCGGCGCACCTCACGGACCGGACCGCGTCGGTCTACGAGACGCCAAAGTTCGTCGATCCCGACACGGATCAGACCGTGGGGGAGCTGCGGCGGATCGGTGGGCCGGTCGATGTCGAGGGCGGTTGGTACGACGCGGGCGACTACCTCAAGTTCACCCACATCGCGGCGTACTCGGAATCGTTGCTCTGGGCATCGGCCCGGGACGGCCGGTGGCCGGATCAGACGTTGCTGAAGGAAGCTCGGCACGGGCTGACCTGGCTGGACAAGATGTGGGACGAGAAGACGAAGACGCTCTACATCCAGGTTGGTGCGGGCGCTGGGAACGCCGAGGAGACCTTCATCGGCGATCACGACATCTGGCGGCTGCCCGAGGCGGACGACCACGACAACGCGCCAGGCCACCAGTTCATCAAGAACCGCCCGGTCTTCCGCGCGGCCGCTCCCGGCAAGCTCCTGAGCCCGAACCTCGCTGGTCGCACGGCTGCCGCGTTTGCCCTTGCTGCACAGGTGGAAGCCCGTACGTCGCCACGCCGCGCCCGTCAGCACCTGGCGACCGCCGCGCAGATCTTCTCCCTTGCGCAGACGACGAACGTCAAGCAGCTGACGACTTCGTTGCCGTTCGCCTTCTACCCGGAGAGTGCCTGGCGAGACGACCTCGAACTCGGCGCCGCTGAACTCGCCCTGGCGGCCCAGAAGCTCCGTGACCCGAGGGCCCGCGGCTGGCTGAAGACCTCGCAGTACTGGGCGGGGGAGTACCTCAAGCACGAAGCCGGCGGCGACACCCTCAACCTGTACGACGTCAGCGCTCTCGCCCATGCCGACCTGATCCGCGCGGCCCGCTTTGATCGCACGGTTGACGTTGCCGCGTTGAAGAACGACCTCCGGGCGCAACTGGAGATCGGCGTGAAGCGGGCCGCCAAGGACCCGTTCGGCGCCGGCGCACAGTACGACAACTTCGACGCCGTCCCGCACGCCTTCGGCCTCGCCGCCACCGCCCGCCTCTACCGCACCGCCACCGGCGACCGACGGTACGACACCTTCGGCAACAACCAACTCAACTGGAACTTCGGCGCCAACCCCTGGGGCGTCTCCTTCATGATCGGCATCGGTGAACCCGCCGAGCGCTGCCCCCACCACCAGATCGCCAACATCGTCGACCGCCCGCTGATCGGCGGCGTGGTCAACGGCCCCAACTCCGCCGACCTCTTCGAAGAAGGCCTGGGCGACAACCTCGACAACATGAAGCCCTGCCCAGTCAACGGCATCGACTTCTACAACCAGTTCACCGGCCGCGGTTCCCGCTACGTGGACGACGTCCGCTCCTGGCAGGCCTCAGAACCCGCCGACGACTTCGCCGCCATCGCCGTCTACGCCCTCACCCGCTAGCACTCCCCACCCATCTCCTCCACCGTGGCGCTCGCCCGACCGTGAACGCGACTCGTGGACGGCAGTTCAAGCGATAGGTGCCCGAGGCTGCCGACTTTGTGCACGGTGTAGTCACCGGCAAACGATTGCCGATGGGTACACCGTGCACAAAGTCGAGGTGTGCGACCTGGGGTGGGTTGGAGATGCGGCGGAGGAGCCGTGCGGGGACTAACGGGCTGGGTGGTCGGCGCGCCAGTTCTTGATCATTTGGTTGAGGTCTTCGCGGATGAAGGCGAAGAACTCGGCGTTCTCCGACAGGCGCCGGCCGACGACGCTGTCCTCGCCGAAGAGGTCGACGCCGGACAGGACCGAGGACTCCCATTCGCCGAGGGCGTTGTTGCGGCGTTCGAGGATGGCGGCGAAGACGTCGTCGCGGATGCGGTAGTGGTCCTTGCGGGAGCCGGGCAGGCGTTCGCGGGTGATGAAGGAGACCTGGATCAGTTGCCGGACGGCTCCGGAGACCGCGGGCTGGCTGATCTTCAGCGACTCGGCGAGCTCGGCTGCCGTCATGGTGCCGTTAGGGCTGACCAGCATGCACGCCATCACCCGGGCCGACATCGTCGGTACGCCGCTGTTCGCGAGCACGCCGGCGAACCGTTCGACGAACTGGCTGATCTCAGCAGGGGTGGGATCCGGTGACATGGTTGAAGACTACAGCAGTCGGATCTATCCCAATTATCAGAGAGTTCTGATAATTTGCATTCATGACCTGCACCCCCGTGGCCGAGGCGGAGACGCTGACCGGCGGCCGTCGCTTCGGCGTACTGTCCGCGCTCTGTCTGGCCGTCCTCGTGCTCGGCCTCGACACCACCGTGCTGAACGTCGCGCTGCCCACGCTGGCCGCCGACCTTGACGCCTCCACCAGCCAGCTGCAGTGGATGGCGAACTCGTACAACTTGGTGCTCGCAGCGCTCCTTCTGCCCGCCGGCCTGCTCGGCGACCGGTACGGACGGCGCAAGATCATCGCGATCGCACTCACACTCTTCGGCGCCGCGTCCCTGGCGTGCGCGCTCTCCGACTCGGCCGACGCGCTGATCGCCTCACGCGCGGCCCTCGGCATCGGCGCGGCGATGATCGTCCCGGTCGCGCTCTCCCTGATCACCGTGCTCTTCCGAACCCCGGAGGAGCGCAAGAAGGCGATCGGCTTCTTCGTCGTGGCCAACAGCATCGGCATGCCGCTCGGCCCGATCGTCGGCGGCCTGTTGCTCGATCACGCCGGCTGGCAGTGGATCTTCTACCTCAACGTACCGATTGCGCTGCTCGCCGCGCTCGCGGTCAGCCTGCTGGTACCGGAGTCACGGAGTGCGAACCGCCCGAGCATCGACTGGCTCGGGATCGCGCTCTCCAGTGCCGGGTTGGCCGCACTCGTGTACGGCGTCACGAAGGCGGGCGAGAGCTCCTGGACCGATGGAGCCACGATCGTGTTCCTGGTGCTCGCCGTCGTTCTGCTGACCCTGTTCCTGCGGTGGCAACGCAGTCGACGCGGTAACGCTCTGATCGAGTTGCGACTGTTCAGCGAGAAGACCTTCACCGGGAGCGCGTTGCTGCTGACGGTCTCGGTGTTCGCGATCTTCGGCCTGCTGTTCACGATGCCGCAGTACTTCCAGGGCATCGACGGATCTGACGCGCTGCACACCGGGCTCAAGCTGCTGCCGTTCATCGGCGGCATGACGCTCGGCGCGAAGCTCGCCGCTCCGGTCGAGTCGAAGCTGGGGACCAGGCTGGTGGTCAGCGCCGGATTCGTCGTGATGGCCGCTGGGTTCGTACTCGGCGCTTCCACTGAGCTCGGTACCGGCTACGGCTACACGGCGATCTGGTTCGTCGTGGTCGGGTTCGGGCTCGGCTGCTCGATGCCGCAGGCGATGAACGCGGGCCTCGGCGTACTCGATCCGGAGCGTGCAGGCACCGGATCCGCGCTCCTGCAGGCCTTCCGGCAGGTCGGCGGGACGGTTGGCGTCGCAGTACTGGGCACGGTGCTGAACTCGGTCTATCGGAGCAACGTGGACACGGAGGGGTTGCCCGCCACTGCTGCCGAGGCGGTCGAGAGAGGTCTCGGCGGCGGGCTCGCCGTGGCGGCGAAGACGGGCTCGGCCGGCTTGCTCGACTCGGTGAGGGATGCGTTCCTGACCAGTCTCAACACGACGATGTGGGTGTCGGCGGGCATCGCGATCGCGGGCGCGGTGCTGGCCGTAGTACTGATGCCTAGTACCAAAACAGCGCCCGACCCTGAAGGGGACGGGCGCCGCTCGGTCTGACTCAGTTCAGGTCGAGGCCTGGGTACAGCGGGTGCTTGTCGAGCAGTTCGGCGGAGGCCGCGCGGACCTTGTCGGCGACGCCGTCGGCGAGGACGTACTTCGCCTTCGACGCGGCACCGGCCGACGTGGTGGTCGGGGTGACGCTGGACAGGACGTCCACCATCAGCTCGGCGACCTTGTCGAACTCGTCGGCGCCGAAGCCGCGGGTGGTGAGCGCCGGCGTACCGATCCGGACGCCCGAGGTGTACCAGGCGCCGTTCGGGTCGCGCGGGATCGCATTCCGGTTGGTGACGATGCCCGCGTCGAGCAGCGCCGACTCAGCCTGGCGGCCGGTGATGCCGTACGACGAGACGTCCAGCAGTACGAGGTGGTTCTCCGTGCCGTCGGTGACCAGCTTGACGCCACGCTTCATCAGGCCCTCGGCCAGCGTCACCGCGTTGTCGGCGACGTTCTGCGCGTAGGTCTTGAACTCGGGGCGGCGCGCCTCGGCGAGCGCGACGGCCTTGGCCGCCATCACCTGGCTGAGCGGGCCGCCGAGCACCATCGGGCAACCGCGGTCGACGGCATCGGCGTACTCGGGCTGGCACAGCACCATGCCGCCACGCGGGCCGCGGAGCGACTTGTGCGTGGTGGTCGTGGTGACGTGCGCGTGCGGCACCGGGTCGTAGTCGCCGGTGAAGACCTTGCCGGCGACGAGCCCGGCGAAGTGCGCCATGTCGACCATGAAGGTCGCGCCGACCTCGTCGGCGATCTCGCGCATCTTGGCGAAGTTCACCTTGCGCGGGTACGCCGAGTAGCCCGCGATCAGGATCAGCGGCTTGAACTCACGCGCCGTCGCGGCGACCTTGTCGTAGTCCAGCAGGCCGGTCTCCGGGTCGGTCCCGTACGAGCTCTGGTGGAACATCTTGCCGGAGATGTTCGGCCGGAAACCGTGCGTCAGGTGACCGCCGGCGTCCAGCGACATGCCGAGCATCTTCTGGTCGCCGAGCGCCTTGCGCAGCTTGGCCCAGTCCTCGTCGGACAGGTCGTTGACGTGCTTGGCGCTGGCCTCGGCGAGCGCCGGGGACTCGATCCGGTTCGCCAGGATGGCCCAGAACGCGACCAGGTTCGCGTCGATGCCCGAGTGCGGCTGGACATAGGCGTGGGCTGCACCGAACAGCTCGCGCGCGTGGTCGGCAGCGGTCTGCTCGACCGTGTCGACGTTCTGGCAGCCGGCGTAGAAGCGGTGCCCGACGGTGCCCTCGGCGTACTTGTCCGAGAGCCAGTTGCCCATCGTCAGCAAGGTGGCGGGGGAGGCGTAGTTCTCGCTGGCGATCAGCTTCAGCGAGGACCGCTGGTCGGCCAGCTCGGCCTTGATCGCGCCGGCGATGGTGGGCTCCACCGCGCCGATCACCTCGAGCGCGTTCCGGTACGCGGCCGACGCCTTCTCGGCGTCGAAGGGTTGAGTCATCTTCGTCTCTCTCCTGAGGTCGCACAGGGGTTCCCTGTGACAAGGTCGCGGCACCCAGGCGCACGGTGCCGACGGTCTTTTCGCTCCCCGGTGGTCGATCCCACCTCAGCGCCAGTCGCGACGCCGTAACCCTAGCGTGTCAGAGGATGCGGTCGAGGATCGGTCCGTACGCCGTACTGCGCGGCAGCGTGCCGAAGACGCCACCCCAGTCGCCGGCCAGCCGCGACGCCACGAACGCGTCGGACACCTCGGGCGTGGAGTGCCGGACCAATAGCGATGCTTGCAGGCAGACGGCCATCCGGGCGGCCAGCCGTCGAGCACCCGCTTCCGCGCCGGCCAGGTCGGAGAGCGATTCCAGTACGTCGGTCACTGCCGCGTCCAGTCGATGATCGGCGCCCTGGGCCGCGCCGACCTCGAGGAGCCATGCTTCGAGCGATTCGGGCCGTCTGAGGGCTCGAAGTACGTCGAGGGCGTTGACCGTGCCGGAGCCTTCCCAGATGGAGTTCAGCGGCGACTCGCGGAAGAGTAACGGGAGACCGCTCTCTTCGACGTAACCGTTGCCGCCGAGACACTCGAGCGCCTCCGCGACGGTGAACGACGTCCGCTTGCAGACCCAGAACTTGGCCAAGGGCAAGGCGATCCGGCGGAATGCGGCTGCCTGCTCGTCACCGGCCTGCGACGCGTCCATCGCGGCCGCCAGGCGCATCGAGAGAGCGGTTGCTGCCTCGCTCTCGATGGCGAGGTCAGCGAGTACGTTCTGCATCGCGGGCTTGTTCTTCAGCAGGTCGCCGAACGCGCTCCGGTGCGCGGTGTGCCAGGTCGCCTCGACCAGCGCCCGGCGCATCAACGCGGCCGAGCCGAGCACACAGTCGAGCCGGGTCGCCGCGACCATCTCGATGATCGTCCGTACCCCGGCGCCCTCGTCGCCGAGCCGGTAGCCGACGGTGGCGTGGAACTCGACCTCGCTGGACGCGTTCGACCGGTTGCCGAGTTTGTCCTTCAACCGCTGCAGGGCAAACGCGTTCCGGTTGCCATCGGCAAACACGCGCGGCACGACGAAGCAGGTCAGGCCGTCGGGCGCCTGGGCCAGTACGAGGAAGACGTCGACCTGCGGCGCGGAGCAGAACCACTTGTGCCCGTTGAGCACGTACTCACCTTCGGCACCGGTCGGGGTGGCGGTCGTGAGGTTGGCCCGGACGTCGGATCCACCCTGCTTCTCCGTCATCCCCATCCCGGCCAGCGCGCCCGCCTTCTCGGCGGCGGGCAGTCGGCGGGGGTCGTACTGGGTGGCTGCGAGGTGGGGGACCCATTGGTCAGCAAGTGCCTTGTCGGCGCGGAGGGCCGGTACGGCGGCGTACGTCATCGAGATCGGGCAGCCGTGGCCGGGCTCGACCTGCGACCAGACGTAGAAGCCGGCTGCGCGGGTGAGGTGTGGGGACGGCTTGTCGCTCGTCCATGGGGATGCCTGGAGGCCGAAGCCGACCGCCTTGTCCATCAGCCAGTGCCAGGACGGGTGGAACTCGACCTCGTCGATGCGATGACCGTAGCGGTCGTGCGTACGGAGTACAGGGGAGTTCTGATTGGCCGGGAGGGCGTGCGAGAGCGCTTCCTCGGAGCTGGCCAGTTCGCCGATCGCGGTCAGGCCGGGATCGTCGAAGAGGTCAGCGTACGGACGCAGAGAGTCACCGAGAGCGGTGTCTCGCGTGAAGAAGTTCACCCCTTGCAGTGGGGGAGCCTGATTCGTTACAGCGTTTGGGTCCGCCATGTCAGTACGGTAAGCGGTATGGCACGCTCTGGGTCCGAGACCTCCGTCTCACTTGCATGGGCCCGACGACTCCCCGGGACGACGTGGCGGTTGCTGACCCAGACGGTCGGCACCTGTCTGCGCTACCGGGTGACCGGATTGGCCGCGGAGGCGGCGTTCTTCGCGATCCTGTCGCTGCCGCCGCTGATCTTCGGACTGGCCGGCAGCATCGGTTTCATCGCCGGCAAGTACTTCCAGGTCGAGACGATCGACGACATCAAGCTGCAGATCGCCGAACTGGCCGGCCGGGCGCTGACCGCGGACGCCGTCAACAACGTGATCGTGCCGACCCTGGAGAAGGTGCTCGACGACGGCGGCCGGCCGGACGTGATCTCGGTCGGTTTCGTGCTGGCGCTGTGGTCCGGCAGCCGCGCGCTGAACGTCTTCGTCGACACGATCACGATCATGTACGGGATGGGCGGCCGGCGCGGCATCATCCGCACCCGGGCCCTGTCCTTCAGCCTGTACTGCGGTGCGCTGGTGATCGGCGTGATCGTCCTCCCGCTGGTACTGGCCGGTCCTGGTGCGGTCGACGCGTTGCTGCCCGCCCGGCTCGACTTCCTCAACCAGCTCTACTGGCCGGTCGTCACGATCCTGTCCGCAGGCTTCCTCAACACCCTGTACCACCTGTCGGTACCCGTACGGACCCCGTGGATCTCCGACCTCCCCGGCTCCTTCCTGGCCCTCTCGATCTGGATCCTAGGCAGCTTCGTCCTCCGCTGGATCCTGCAGACGACTGTCGGCGGCACCTCGATCTATGGGCCGTTGGCGGCGCCGATAGCCGTGCTGATGTGGCTCTACATGACAGCCATCGCCGTACTGATCGGCGCGGCGTTGAACGCGGTCGTCGACCGCATGTGGCCCCACAAATCCCGCAAACACGCCCTCGCGGAGGCCACCGAGCCGGTCATGAAGACGGACTCCAAGACCCACCACGAAGAAGCAATCACCCCCGACGACGAACGCCCCGAGGTCAAAATGGCCAAAGCCATCGAAGCCCTGGGCGAACCCCGCGTACATGCCGCACCCGCCGAGGTCGTCGAGCCTGTGGTTGAACCTGAGCCTGTCGTTGAGGTAGTCGCTGAACCGGTTGTGGAGCCCGTCGTCGAGGCTGTGGTCGAGCGGGTTGAGCCGGTTGAGTCGGTTGAGCCGGTTGAGGAGCGAGAGCCGGCGGCGGTCGGAAAACCCGGTGCGCCCAAGGAACCTGACGACCTAGGCTGATCGGGACGTGACAGCAGCGTTCCGTGTGTGCGGAGCGCCCAGGACATGGAAGGGAGCTGACGGTGTCATGAGCTTGGACCAGGCCCACCGGGCCGTCGTCTCCCACTTCGTCCGTCCGCTGAGCTGAACTCGCGGCCGGGCCTCCCGAAAGGTTCGTCGCAAGATGTCAGCAGAACTTCTGGCCCTCGGGCTCGACCCCGAAACGGCCGACTACCTCGCAACACTCTCCGAGGAACTGGTACCGGGCCGCGTGGTCCGGGTCGACAAGGGTTTGTCGACTGTCCTCACCGAAGACGGCCCGGTCCGCGCCAGCTGGTCAGGCGCAGTACTGGCGGCCATCTCCGCCGACTCTCAAGCAGTACCGTGTACCGGCGACTGGGTCGCGCTACGCCAGTGGCCGGACGACCGCATCACGGTCGAGGCGGTGGCACCACGGCGTACCGCGATCGTGCGGGCCGAGGTCGGCGGTAGTTCGCGCGGCCAGGTCCTCGCGGCCAACATCGACGTGGTCGCGATCGTCGTCGGGTTGCACCCAGAGCCCAACATCGGCCGGATAGAGCGCTTCCTCGCCCTCGCCTGGGAGAGCGGCGCGCGACCGGTCGTAGTACTGACCAAAGCCGACCTAGTAGGCGACGCCGACACCGTCGCCGAGGACGTAGCGACTGCCGCCCCCGGTGCCGACGTACTGGTCTGCAGTGCGACAACAGGCGAAGGCCTAGAAGACGTCAGAGCCCTACTGGACGGCAACGCCACCATGGCCTTGCTAGGGACCAGTGGCGCGGGCAAATCGTCTCTGGTGAACGCACTGGCCGGCGTGCAGCTCCTAGACGTGCAGGCGATCCGCGAGGACGGCAAAGGCCGGCACACGTCCGTACGCCGTGAGCTGATCCTCCTACCCGCCGGTGGAGTCGTCATCGACACCCCTGGGCTGCGAGGGATCGGCCTGCAAGAGGCCGGCGAGGGCCTAGCGGCTGCCTTCCCGGACGTCACCGCCCTAGCCGAGCAATGCCGCTTCAAGGACTGCGTGCACCTCACCGAGCCAGGCTGCGCAGTACGGGAGGCTCTAGACGAGGGAACGCTCTCCGTACGTCGGTACGAGAGCTGGGTGAAGCTGCAACGCGAAGCCGCCTACATGGCCCGCCGAGCTGACAGCCGCCTCCAGGCCGAGGCCCGCAAGGCCTGGGTCCGCCAAACCAAGGACTACCGCCGAGACATCAAACCGCGCCCCTAGGGCCGGGTGGAAGACTCGGCCCCATGGATCGTTCCGTCTTGGTCACCGGCGCCTCCCGCGGCATCGGCGCCGCCACCGCCCACGCGTTCGCCGCCGAAGGAGATCGGGTAGCCGTCCACTACGGCTCCTCCCGGGACTCCGCCGAAGCAATCCTGAAGGACCTACCGGGGGAGGGCCACGTCCTGGCTCAAGCCGATCTGGCCGACCCAACCGCAATCCAGCAGATGGTCGAGAGCGCCGCCAGTGCCCTCGGCCGAATCGACGTCCTGGTCAACAACGCTGCCATCTACGAACCCCACCCACTCCGCCAGACGACGTACGAGCAATGGCAATCAGCCTGGTCCAACACCCTCAACGTCAACCTCACCGGCACCGCCAACGTCACCTGGTGCGCAGCCCAGCACATGACCCGAGGCGCCAGAATCATCAACGTCTCATCCCGCGGCGCCTTCCGAGGCGAACCCAACCAACCCGCCTACGGCGCCAGCAAAGCGGCCCTGGTCTCCTTCACCCAATCCCTGGCCAGATCCCTAGGCCCAGAAGGCATAGCAGTAACCGCCATAGCCCCCGGCTGGACCACCACAGACATGGCCGCCGAAGCCCTCTCCGGCTCCGGCTACGACAGACGGCGTCTAGAGAGCCCGCTAGAAAGGGTCGCTGCACCAGCAGAAGTCGCCGCAGCAATCCTCTACCTCGCCTCACCCCTGGCGGAGTTCGCCACCGGCACAGTCCTCGACTTCAACGGCGGCTCCCACCTCCGCATGTGATGCTCAGGACCGCTCGTCCCGCCTCAGCTGCTCGACCATCGAGATCTCCGCTCTGAGCTGGTTGCGTCGCAGGACGTGGTGATGATGGCTACAGGCGTCCGGCTGCCGCACGGACTCCAACCACATGGTCACCGGCCAGCCAGCGCCGACCAGCGTCGCCCCCATCATCCCGCTCTCCCCGAACCGCAGCCCAACTCCGTGCCGGCGCGCGAAGTACCGTCGGCCGACAATCCTCACCCCCACGAAGTACCCGAACACCAGAATCGCAGTGAACACAGCTCCCCCTCCCAGTAGGGCCCATGGATCCGCCGATTCACGGGGGATTGGGCCTCTCTGCCGCTCACCAGAACCTGACGGACAAGAAGCACACCAGCCACGAACAAAGCAGCTGATACCAACCGACAAAGGCGGATCACAGCGGAGTCGCCTACCAACGAGGGCGGCTCGCGGAGGAGTCGCCTACCGACGAGGCCGGCTCGCGAGGGAGTCGCCTACCAACGAGGGTGAGCACAGCAGAGGGGGTGTGGGTGGCGAAGCCCCCACAACGCGGCAAGCGAAGCGCAGCCGCACAAATGACGAGAGCGACCCGGTCCGCCGATGTTGGCGGACACGAGTCGCTCATCGCTCTCGTGGACGATACTGGGATCGAACCAGTGACCTCTTCCGTGTCAGGGAAGCGCGCTACCGCTGCGCCAATCGTCCAAGCAACTACAGACTGCTTCAGGATGTTTCGAGGTGGAGACGGGATTCGAACCCGTGTACACGGCTTTGCAGGCCGTTGCCTCGCCTCTCGGCCACTCCACCACAGAGTCTCAGCCTACTGACCTGTACCGAGCGAACGACCGGGTTCGAACCGGCGACCTCAACCTTGGCAAGGTTGCGCTCTACCAACTGAGCTACGTTCGCATCGCGCTGAGCTGTTCGAAGTACTCCGAGCTGCTCGGTGCGAGAGCAGAACAGTAGCGCACTTTCCGCCAAGTTTGAAATCAGTATCCGGGCAAGTCCGACACACCTTCCCAGGCGTGAATCTCGCCACTTCAGCCCCACTGGTTGCACCCGTTCCTGAAGCATCATGTCTCCACCACACAAGGCCGAACCGGAGGATCTCCCGATGCCCCACGCCCCCGCCCGCAACGCGGAAACCCGCAAAGCCGACATCCTCCACCGCCTCGAATCCGACGTAGACGCCTGGGTGGCAACGGCCTCACCAGACGGTACGCCGTACCTGATGCCCCTCTCGTTCCTCTGGCTGGACAACACCCTGCTGCTCTCGACCGCCCGCAAGAACCCAACCAGCCTCAACATCCAAGCAACCGGCCTGATCCAACTGTCACTAGGCGAGACCCGAGACGTAGTCCTCATCACCGGCACGGCCGAGCTCGTCGACTCCCTGGACGACAACACCGCCAACGCCTTCGCCAAGAAAGCCGGCTTCGACCCCCGCCCCGCCAACTACCCGTTCTTCCGAGTAACCCCCACCCGCATCCAAGCCTGGCGAGAAGTCAACGAAATCCCCACCCGCGACCTCATGCTCGAAGGCAACTGGCTCACCTAAGCCAAGACAACAACCACGGCAGCGCCGACGGCAATCCAGGTGGACACGCGCGAGTCGAAAGACGAGCGGGTGCAAGGGCGGTGGGCGGAGACCCGCGGGGAGAGGCCCGGGCGAGACGCGGGTGGGCGGAGACCGGGGATAGGCCCCCCAACGCCGGAGCACCACAAGCAAAGGCCAGCCGTCGGGGGAGTACCGACCGTCGCCCCGTCGGCGCGCAGGACAGGGGGTGTGGGTGGCGAAGCCCCCACGCGCGGCGAGCGAAGCGAGCCGCACAAATGACGAGAGCGACCCGGTTCGCCGATGTTGGCGAACACAGATCGCTCTCGATCTCGTGGACGATACTGGGATCGAACCAGTGACCTCTTCCGTGTCAGGGAAGCGCGCTACCGCTGCGCCAATCGTCCAAGCAACTGCATGCTGCAACAAGGCTGATCGAGGTGGAGACGGGATTCGAACCCGTGTACACGGCTTTGCAGGCCGTTGCCTCGCCTCTCGGCCACTCCACCAAGCGAGAGAATGCTGGCCTACGACTCCATGACCAAGAAATGGCCCTCTCCGAGCGAACGACCGGGTTCGAACCGGCGACCTCAACCTTGGCAAGGTTGCGCTCTACCAACTGAGCTACGTTCGCGTTGCAACCGGGTTTTTCGTTCCCCTCGGTGCGAGAAGAACATTAGCGCACCTGCGGGCCAGTTCAAAAACGGGGGTCACCTACCGGCCAACCGCGTGTCATCGCCCGGTCACTCGCGGGCGTCGTGACGGGCCCCGGAAGCCTTGCGGCATAAGGTGTCCCGGGTTGGAAGGAGCAGGAATGAACATCTGGCTGAACGGCGCTCTTCACGACGCCTCTGCCATTGCGGGCGGGGCCACCGTCTCGCCGCTCGACCACGGCCTCACCACGGGTGACGGCGTCTTCGAGACCATCAAGATCGTCGACGGGCAGCCGTTCGCTGCCACCAGGCACCTGGACCGGCTGGTTGTCTCGGCCACCGGGCTCGGATTGCCGTCGCCCGATCTGGCGCTGGTACGGGACGCGATCGCGACCGTCGTGAAGGCCGATCCGGACATCGCGTTCGGCCGGCTGCGGATCACGTACACCGGTGGCGTCTCGCCGTTGTCGTCGGATCGCGGTACGGACGGCCCGACGCTGATCGTCGCGGCCCAGGCGATCGAGAAGCCCGCGTCGAGTTCCGCGATCGTCACGGTCCCGTGGGTGCGCAATGAGCGCAGCGCGGTCGCCGGGCTGAAGACCACGTCGTACGCCGAGAACGTCCGGGCGCTCGCCTATGCCAAGGAGCGCGGCGGCAGCGAGGCGATCTTCGCGAACACCATCGGCGACCTGTGCGAGGGGACCGGCTCGAACATCTTCTGCGTCTTCGACGGCGAGCTCGTCACGCCGACGCTGGAGTCGGGCGCGCTGTCCGGCGTCACCCGCAACCTGGTGCTCGCGTGGTTCGGCGGAGTCGAGCGGGACATCCCGTTGGCGAAGCTGGCCGAGGCCGATGAGATCTTCCTCACCTCGACCACCCGCGACGTCCAGGCGATCCACCGCGCCGATGAGCGCGACCTCGCAGTACCGGGTGAGGTGACGGCCACCGTCGCGAAGGTCTTCGCCGAACGCTCCGCCGACGACCTCGACCCGTAAGGGCAGGGCGTACGTAGTACAGGCAGAAATGCGCGGCGTACGTAGTACAGGCTGAAAACGAGAGCGTCCGGATCACCAGTCGGTACTCCGGACGCTGCGCGTCAGCTACTCGCCGGCCGTCTTGCGGCGTTCGCGGTAGGCCGCGACATGCAGCCGGTTGCCGCAGGTACGGGCGTCGCAGTAGCGCTTGGAGCGGTTCCGCGACAGGTCGATCAGCGCGTCGTCGCAGTCCGGCGCCTCGCAGCGCCGCAACCGCTCGCGCTCACCTGCCGAGATCACCTGGGCGAGCGCGATCCCGCACTCCACCGTGATCCGGCAGGTCAGCGACGAACCGTCGCGCGAGTAGTGGATGTGCCACGGGTGACCGTCGTGGTTGGTCAGCCGGGGCGTCGTCGTACCGCTGGCGACGATCGCGTTGATCATCGCCGCGGCCTCGGCGTCCGACGCCGTCGTGAACACCGGCGCGAACAACGGCCGCAGCTCCCGGACGTCCTGCAGGTCGGTCTCGGTCAGATTGCCCACCGCGCTGAACTCGCGTTCGTGGACGAACTTCTCCAGGTCCTCGAGCGTGTCCATCATGTCGACCTGGCTACTCGGCCCGGGCAGCGTGTTGACCAGCCGGACCAGCGTGCCGAGCGCGTGCTCGGTGTCGTGCGAGAAAGTCACAATCACGTCTCCAACGCGACGGGGTGTCCGTCTTGCCAGCAAGAGTAGCCCGGCCCGATTCGTACGTCGCTGACCAATGCGCTATGGTTTCACCCGCAACACAGTACGACGCAAGCAGATCCGGGCGATTGGCGCAGTGGTAGCGCGCTTCGTTCACACCGAAGAGGTCACTGGTTCGAACCCAGTATCGCCCACGAGATCGACGAGCGACCCATGTCCGCCAACATCGGCGGACCGGGTCGCTCTCTTCATTTGTGCGGCTTCGCTTCGCTCGCCGCGTTGTGGGGGCTTCGCCACCCACACCCCCTTGGCTGGGGTCGGGTTTGCTGGGTTGCCGCCCAGCCTTGGCTGCCTTGGCTTGTCAGTAGTACCTACGCAAGGCGGGCCAGGTTTGGGACCAGGGGAGTTTGGTTCCTGTGCAAAGGACTAGGGCTGCGCCTTGTTCTTCGTTGTCTGCGTTGACGCCGTTGCCGACAGTGCCTACTTGCCGGCATTCGGTGAAGTTGGCTTCGTAGGACTGGCTGCGTTCTTGTTCGACCAGGAGGACTGGGCCGTCTTGCATGTCTGAGGGCTGGGTCCAGTCGGCCAGGCTCATGTGGCCGGAGGCGGGTTGGGGGAGGCCGTGGGCGGGTCCGTACTTCGCTAGCGCGCCGGCTTCGCCGTAATTGCCGGCGAAGAGAACGGCTCGGGCCCGTTGGGCTTCGGGGATTTGTTGCCAGGCTTTGGCGGTGGCGATGGTCAGTTCTTGCCAGCCGATCTGTTCGCCTTGCTCGGCATTGACGGGGATGACGAAGTTGACGGCTGAAGCGGGTAGGACCGGCAGGGTGAAGAGCATCGAGGTCAGGGCGGTCAGGGCTAGGCCTACTGCCAGGGTGGTGCGGCGAGCGGTTGTGGTTAGCCAGTTGAGGGTGGGTTGGGCGCCGGCTGCGACTAGTACTAGGAGTAGGGGGAGGGCGTAGTAGGGCTTGCCGCCTAGGGCTAGTACTACGACGCAGAGGATTGGGTAGGCGAGTGCGACCGGGCGGGCCCAGCGCAGAGTCGGGGAGCGCCAGAGGTTGAGGAAGCCGGCTATCCAGATCGGTACCAGGAACGGGGAGAGCTGGAGGATCTGGAGGGGGACGAACATGATGCGGTTCTCGGTGCCGTCGTCCTCGCTGATGCCGCTGGCGACGGTGAGTTGGGGCCAGTCGTGGGTTGCTTGCCAGATCAGGTTGGGCGCGGCGATCAGGGCGGCTACGGCTAGGCCGGCTGGGAGCCACCAGGTGCGTAGTACGGACCGGGGGCCTGTGATGAGGACGGCTATCAGGAGTGCGGCTAAGGGGAGTACGACTAGGTACTTGTTCTCTAGGGCGATACCGGTTGCCAGGCCGAGGGCTACCCACCAGCGGGGGTTGTTGGTGCGGAGGAGCTTGATGGCCAGCAGGGCGATGGTCATCCAGGCGAGCAGGTCGTAGGTGGCCGTCGACGCGAGGTGGCCTACGCCCATCACGAAGCCTGAGACCGCAGTGCAGAGGGCGGCGAGGATCTGGGCTCGGCGGGTGGCGTTGAACTCGCGGGAGATCAGCGCGACCACCACGACGGTCAGGGCGCTGGCGAGCGTCGAGAACACCCGGATGCCCATCGGGGTCTCGCCGAAGATACTGCTGGACATATGGATCAGCAGCGGCGTGAGGGGCGGCTGGTCGACGTACCCCCAGGCGAGGTGGTCGCCGGCTACGAGGAAGTACAGCTCGTCGCGATGGAAGCCGTAGCGGCCCGACAGAGCAGTCAGTACCGCAGCCAGCGTCACCGCGATCCCGGCCACCGGCCGCGCCGCGAACCCCACCCCGGGACGATTCATGGCGGCATGTTGTCAGCCGGTGGGGGCGTCGGGAAGCTTTCGCCGTCAGCCGAAGTGCGGCACTTGTCAGCTGAGGAAGTACGGCGCTGCGCCGCGCAGCAGGTGGATCGCCCTGCCCGCGACCGAGTCGTCGGCGATGAGGTCGACCACCGCATCGGTCAACGTCGCCAGCGGCACCTGGGCGAGGCCGCGTTCGGCCTCCGGCATTTCCTCGTACTCCGAGATGCCACGCTCGGTCGCCACCCAATCAGGCACCACGCAGTTGACCCGGACGCCATGCGACTCCCGCAGCGGCGCGAGCGTCGCGGTGAACCGAATCAATGCAGCCTTGGCGGCGCTGTACTCGGGCGAGACATGCGCGCCGAACCCCAGCCCCGCAGTCGAACTCATGTTGATTACAGCCCCTCCGCCCGCATCGCGCATCGGACCGATCGCGAGCTGCGTCGCGACCATCGGAGCCCGCAGGTTGAGGTCGAGCGACGCGGACCATCGCTCAACAGTCGCCTCAGGAAAGCAAGGCCGCAGTACAGCCCCACCACCCGCGTTGTTGACCAGAATCCGCGGCCGGCACTCCATCAGCCGAGCCACCGCGTCGTCATCCCGCATATCAACCCGTACGAAGGTGGCAGCCGCCCCGATCAACTCGCAGGCCTCCCGCCCGCCATCCTCATCGATATCGGCCAACATCACCTCAGCCCCTTCACCCGCCAACCGCTGAGCAATCGCCCGCCCGATCCCCACCGCCGCACCCGTAACCACCGCAACCTCGCCCGCAATCTGCACGCCGATCACCTCCACCCACCACCCTCCCCGCTACCACCGACAGGAACTGCCGACGCACCCTGTGGTCGCGCCGCGCGAGGGGACTGCTGTAGGACGCAACAGGTTGGTATAGGTCAAGCGGGGTGCTTGCCTCTGGGGAATAGGGCTGGTTTGGTATATCAACTTGTTGAGTGGGAAGGCGATGGTGTGGTTCTGCTGTACGAGCGGATCAGTACGCATGTGCTCGAGGAGATCCGCAGTGGGGTGCTCGGGCCGGGGGATCGGGTGGCGTCCGAGATGGAGCTGGCGGCGCAGTTCGAGGTCAGCCGGATCACTTCCAAGCGCGCTCTCGAGGTACTACGGGAAGCCGGGCTGATCGAACGCATCCGGGGCAAAGGATCGTTCGTCGTCAAGCAGTTGCCGAACCTGGAGGGTGTGACCGCGCCGCTCAAGGGAGCGCTCCGCCCGGCGCGACGCCACCATGTACCGGGGTCGATCGCCCTCGTCATACCGGATGTGTCGGAGGCGTACGGCCTCGAATTGCTCCAGTCGATCGAGGAGCGCTGCGCCGAAGAAGGCGCAAATTTGATCGTACGACGCACCCGCGGCAGGCAAGCCGATGAGGAGCAGGCCGTGGAGTCCCTGGTCGCATCGGGCGAGGTCGACGGGCTGATCGTTTTCCCGGTACACGGCGACTTCTACAACGCGAGCCTCCTCCGCCAGGTGCTCGACGGGTTTCCGCTCGTACTCGTCGACCGGCATCTGTCGGGCATACCGGTGTCGGCCGTGCATACAGACAACGTCGCCGCGTCGCGTGCCTTGACCGAGCGGCTGCTTGATCGGGGGCATCGGCACATCGCGTTCGTGTCGCCGCCGCCGTTGAACACGTCGAGCATCGAGGACCGGCTGGAGGGCTTCCGGTCGGCGTTCGCGGAGCGGGCATCCGGTCAGTACCAGCCGCATCAGCTGACCGAGTTGCGCAGTACGTTGCCGGGATCGTTCACGCCGGAGAGCGTTCGGTCGGATCTCGAGCTGATCCGGGCGTTCCGGAACCGCTTCCCCGAGGTGACCGCGTTCGTTGCGTGCGAGTACAACCTGGCGAGGATGCTGGATCGCGCGCTGAAACCGAGCGATCTGGTGATCAGCTGCTTCGACTCACCGGGCGATCCGATCGCCGGCCCGCCGTTCCTGCACGTCCGGCAGGACCAGCGCGAGATGGGCAAACAGGCCGTCGACCTGCTGCTGGCCCAACTCCGCGGCGAATCCGTCCCGAAGCTCTCCCTGGTCCCGTTCCACCTGATCGATGCCGACCGCAACTGAACCCCGCCGCCACTCAGCCAGGGAGAACGCCTGACTTTCGGCAGTACTCCGGGAAGCGCGCTTCTGTGTAGCGTCGGGGGTGTGACGTGGACGCGCGCGGGTGACTTCGGGCTATGGGCCGGACTCTCGCTCCTGGTGCTCGCCGAGAGTGGTGCCCGGAACGACCCGCTCTGGATGAGGGCCGGCTGCCTCGCCGTACTGGCCGTCGCCATCCTGCTCCGCCGCTCCCGCCCGGTGATCGGGCTGGGCCTCGTGATCGCCACCGAGGTCGTCATCCTGGCCGTCAGCCTCGGAACGACTCTCGGCGTTCCGATCGCGCTGATCCCGGCGATCTCGTTGCTGAGCTACGTTTCCGGGCGCCGGGAAACGCAGCTGCGGCCGTTCGTGATCATGTCCTGCGGTCAGCTGGCCGCGTTGCTGATCCTCGGCCTGGTCGTGCATCCCGACATCCCGGTGACCGAGACGGTACTGAGCTGGCTGCTGATCCTGTTGCTCGGGCTGCTCGTCGTCGTGCTCCCGTGGTTGATCGGCCGGTACCGCGCGCAGCAGGCGTTGCTCGCCACCGCCGGCTGGGATCGCGCCGAGCGGATCGAGCGCGAACACCGGATGGAGATCGCGCAGGAACGACTCAGAGAGCGCTCCCGGATCGCCGAGGACATGCACGACTCGGTCGGCCACGAACTCAGCCTGATCGCGTTGCGAGCCGCCGCCTTGGAGGTCGACGCGGAACTCCCCGAGCGCCATCGCCGCGCCGCTACCGAGCTTCGCGAGGCAGCAGCCACCGCTACGGAACGGCTCGGCGAGATCATCGGCGTACTCCGTGATGGCGAGGCGTCGGTCGTACCGGCGCAGGAGACTGTGGCCGACCTCGTCGAGCGAGCGGCCGCATCCGGCCTGGAGGTGAAGCTCGTCCAGGAGGGTAACTCCGAGCTGTCCCCGATGGTCGACCGCGCCGTCCACCGGATCGTCCAGGAGTCCCTCACCAACGCGAGCAAACACGCCCCAGGCGCCGACGTCACGGTGATTGTGTCGCACGTCGACGACCACGTCGACGTCCGAGTGCTGAACGACCCTGCCCCCGGCCCGCCGAACACCCATGCCGCCCGACGATCCGCCGCAGGGTCGACGACCGCGGAGGCGCCTGGCCGGCGTGAGGCGAGGCTGGCGAACAACGCGGAGCCGGTTGGTCGGGGTGGGGTGGGGGCGGGGAACACGACGGCGGTTGGTCGGGGTGAGGCGGGTTTGGGCAACACGAGGGCGGGTGGTCGGCGTATCGCGGGGTCGGGCAATGCGGAGGTGGGTGGACGGGGAGCGGCGGGCTTGATGGAGGTCGGGGCGGGCGGCTTCGAGGCGGCCAGCGCGGCCGCCGGTCGGCGGGCAGACGCCGGGCGCGGGGCCGGCGGTCGGGGGTTGGCGGGGTTGGGGGAGCGGGTCCGGTTGGTCGGTGGGTCGTTGCGGGCGGAGGGGCGGAGTGGTGGGGGATTCGAGGTACTGGCTCGGATTCCGCGAGCTGGTGGGCCGGCCGAGGCTGAAGTACCGGTTGGTGTTGGGGCGGCGGATGAGCGGGCGACGGTACGGCGGAATGCCCGGCGTGGGTTGATCACGGCGGTTGCCGCGCCGGTCGCGATCGGGGCCGTCGTCGGATTGGTTGCCCTCGGCTACTACATGGTCGTCGGGTACAGCTCTATCCTGCGGCCGGCCGACTATGACGCGATCCAGGTCGGGCAGCCGCTCGACGAGGTCGAGACCCGATTGCCGGACATGCAGATGCTCGATGCTCCGACCGATCGGGTCCAGCAGCCGAAGGAGTGGAGCTGCCGCTTCTACCGGCCGGACGCGCCGTTCTCGACCACCTACGCCTATCGGCTCTGCTTCCAGAACGGCCTGCTGGTGGCCAAGGCCACCGTCCAGACCGGCTCAGTACAACCAGAGCTCCCCGCCACCGAAGGCCAACCGAGCGAAGCCCAGCCCACCACCGAAGGGACGCCGTGACGATCAGGGTTTTGCTTGCTGATGACGAAGCGATGGTTCGGGCGGGTGTGCGCGCCATCCTCGGTTCGGACGAGCTGATCGAGGTCGTCGCCGAGGCCGCCGATGGACAGGAAGCCATCGCGCTCACCCAACGCCACCGGCCCGACGTCGCCGTGCTCGACATCCGGATGCCGAGGATGGACGGGCTCGCGGCCGGCGCCGAGATCAAGCGGACCGTTCCCGAGACAGCCGTCGTCATGCTCACCACCTTCTCCGAGGACGCGTACATCGCGAAGGCGCTCGGCGACGGCGCCAGCGGATTCCTGCTGAAGTCGGGCGATCCCCATGAGCTGATCGCTGGACTGAAGGCAGTCGCCGAAGGCGCGGCGTACCTGTCCCCGAAGATCGCTCACCGGGTGATCGCCGAGCTCGGCGCCGGTACCGGCGGTGGTCGCATGGCACGCGCCGCGGCGGCGAAAGAGCAGGTCGGCGTGCTCAGCCCGCGGGAACGCGAAGTACTGGCCCTGGTCGGCTCCGGGCTCTCCAATGCCGAGATCGCCGGACGGCTGTACCTCGTCGAAGGGACCGTCAAGGCCTACGTCAGCGCCGTGCTCACCCGCCTCGCGGTGAAGAACCGGGTCCAGGCCGCGATCGTTGCCTACGAGGCCGGGCTGGTCTCGGATTGACCGTTACCGGCCAGCGCCGGCGGACCGGGGCCTGCGACGGGCAGTATCCGGGTGGCCGGCCGACGCTCCGGCGGGTGACATCGCCTGGACACCCGGTCATGGGATAGTGGACCTCCCGGGTGGATTGGTGCCTGGGATACACCCTTCAACAGCCCCAGGGGAGCGGCAGCCCCGCCCCCTCTCACAGAATCGGGGGATCTAGGTCGTGACCGACTCGCACAACTCCGGACAGCACAAGGACCGGGAAGCGGCTGCGGCCGAGGTCCGGAGGATGTGGCAGCCGACCCCGTCCTGGACCCAGCCGGATCCCAACCCAGCTCCCACCACGCCACCGCCCCCACCGCCGCCTGCGCAGAACAAACCGCCGGTGAGCAGCCAGGCGACTCCCGACCCGGACGAGGTCGAGGACGAGGCCGTGGAGGAGGAGCAGTCGGACGCGCTGTCCCAGGAGTTCCCTGGCGACTCGTGGTCCCAGCCTGCCGAGACACCCAGCGCCGCCCCGGACCCGTGGACCAAGCCGGCCGCAGAGCCCGCAGCCGACGCCTGGACCCAGCAGCCGGCCGCGGAGCCTGCCGCAGAAGCACGGACCAAGCCGGAGCCTGCTGCGGACCCGTGGAGCAAGTCAGCCGGGTATGAGCCGACAGGGGAGTCCTGGACCAGGTCCGGTACGCCGGAGCCGGCAGCGGACCCGTGGACGCAGCCCACCCAGGAGCCAGCCGGTCAGCAGTCGCCGCAGCTGTCCCCGGCCGCGCAGCACTTCTTCCCGCAAGGCATTCCCGGCCAGGGAGCGCCGCAGCCGGATCGCCAGGTCTCGTACCGCGCAGACGAGCTGCTGCAGGCTCTGCCGTTGCCGCGGGAAGCTCCTGCCGAGAAGGGCGTTCGCAGCGTACTGCGGTTGCGCCCGGGCACCTCTGAGCGGCTGGAGCGCATTGCTCGCGCTACTGCGGCGACTGCCTTCCGGCGGCCCGTCACGGTGACGATCGCCAACCCGAAGGGCGGATCGGGCAAGACGCCGACCACGCTGCTGCTGGCCGGCGCGCTCGGTCAGGCCCGTGGTGGCGGGGTAGTGGCCTGGGACAACAATGAGCTGCGCGGCAACATGCACCTGCGTACGCATGACACCAACAGCCGCTCGACCGTGACGGATCTGCTGCAGGCGATGCAAATGCTCACCCAGCCGGATGCGCGGCTCGGCGATGTCGGTGCGTACCTGCGTCATCAGGTGTCGGGGCAGTACGACGTACTGACGTCCGCGACGACGACGTACGCGCAGATCGAGGCGAAGGACTTCGACCAGATCCACCGGCTGCTGAGCCGCTTCTACAAGGTGCTGGTCATCGACACCGGCAACAACGAGGGTTCCAGCAACTGGCGCGAGGCGATGAAGGCGTCCGACGTCCTGGTCATCCCGATCAAGTGGAAGAGCCTGTCCTGCGCCGCCGCCGTGCAGATGCTGGAGGAGCTCGACCACCAGGGTCCGGACGCGCAGCGGTTGATCCGCCGCGCGGTCATTGCGGTCAGCAACGGCCCCGGCGACGTCAACAAGGAGGTCGAGAAGCAGCTCCGCCCGTACTTCGAATCGCGCGCAGCCGCCGTGGTCGACATCCCCACCGACCCCCACATCGCCGCCGAAGGCCCCCTGGACCACTCAGCCCTCCAGCCGGCCACCCGCCGCGCCGCACTCGAGCTGGCCGCCAAGGTCGCCGAACAAGTCACCATCGCACTCAACGTCCCTCGCTGAACACCAACCGCACCGTCGAGAAGGTGCGGGCTTGAACACCCAGTGGCGACCTTGAACAAGTAATAACTTGTTCAAGGTCGCCATTTCGTGTTCAAGGTCGCCACTCCCGTTCAAGGTGCCGCCTTGGTGCCCGAGTCCGGCTGGGCGGGGGTCAGGCGTCGCGGCGGGTGAGGACTGTGTAGCCGGCGTAGAGGGCTCCGGCTGCCCAGGTGAGCAGGACCAGGAGGCTGGTTGTGGGGGATAGGGGATCGGTGGAGCTGGAGAGGTAGTTCTGGCCGGCGCCGCCGGGGAGTAGGGCGGCTAGCCAGATGAGGGCCCGGATGCTGCTCTGGCTCATCATCATCGGGATGACGATCAGGAGCAGGAAGGCTGCCGTGAGGGTGCCGGCGGTGCTTCTGATGATGAAGGCGATGCCGGCGGCGAAGAGCCCCGCGAGGGTGACGTAGGTAGCGACCGAGAGCAGGTCGATGACCAGCGTCTTCAGGTCCCAGTCGGCCCACTGGCCCATCGCCAGGCCGCCGGTGATCGACGCGACGACGCTGAGCAGCAAGGTGTAGATGAACAGCACCGGGGCCAGGACGATCGCCTTGGCGAGTACTACGTTCCGGCGTACCGGAGTCCATTGCAGCGTTGAGCGGATGCTGCCGGTCGCGTACTCCGAGGTGACCAGCAGCATCGCGAACGCCGCGACGACGACCTGCACGATCGTCATCGACGAGACCGCCACCCCGCCGACAGCCGACTTGTCCATGACCCCTTCGTACGCGCGGTTCTCGTAGTCGTAGGCGGTCGAGAAGCCGAACTGCACAGCCAGCAGTCCGGTCAGCACCAAGGCTGCGACGATGTTCAGCCAGCTCGAGCGGACCGTCCAGAGTTTGGTCCACTCGGACGCGATCGCGCCCCGCAGGCCGCTCGACCTTCGCTGGACCGTGATGGTTGCCGTGGTCATCGGTCTCCTGCTTCGACTAGTTCGGGCTGACCCTCGACCTGAGGTTCAGGGGTCCGGCGGTGGTGGCGGATGGCTTCGACGATCAGCGTCACGCCGAGCGCCAGGCCGATGCCGAGGACGACGCCCTTGAGCGGGTTGTCCTCGAACGCCTTGCCGCCGAGGTAGCCGACCAGCGAGCAGTACAGGCCCCAGCTGACAGTGGCCAACGCGGCGAAGAGGGAGAAGTTGCGCAGGGGATAGCGGACCGCGCCCATCGTCAGCGTCACCGCGGTCCGGCCGCCGGGGACGTAGCGAGCGACGACGAGTACTAACCCGCCACGCTCATCAAGGGCGTTGCGCGCCCACAGCGACAGCTTGTGCCGCTTCGTTCCCGGTTCGAGGCGGTCGAGCAACCTGCCGCCGGCACCTCGGCCGAGCAAGTACGAGACGTGGTCTCCGAGGAACGCACCGGCTGCAGCCATCGCGATCACGACGTACAGGTTGGGCCCTCCAGTCGCGGCGAAGACGCCAGCCGTGACGACAAGCGTCTCGCTCGGGATCGCAGGGAAGAACCCGTCCAGTGCAGCGAAGCCGAACAGAGCCAGGTAGATCCACCACGACGACATCAGTTCCTGCGTGAAGTGCAGGATCGCGTCGCTCATCCCGCCACCACGCCGTACTCGACGCTGTCCGCGGTGAGCTCCATGTAGGCCTCCTCCAGCGAGGCCCGCTCGGTATGCAGCTCATGCAGCCGTACTCCGAGCTCGTGCGCGAGATCGCCAACCCGCTCAGCCGGTACGCCGGTGACGATCAGCTGGCCGGGTACCTGACCGGGGTGGTGGGGTGGGGTCAGCAATGGCACAGTCTCGACCTGTTCCGCCTCGACGATCAGCCGGTCCCGGAGTACGGCGAGGTCGGCCGGCGACGGAATCCCGATGCGCACGGTCGTCCGGGACGATCCCGCGATGACGTCGGCGATCGGCGCATCGGCGATCAAGCGGCCGCGACCGATCACGACGAGCTGGTCTGCCGTCAATTGCATCTCGCTCATCAGGTGGCTGGACACGAAGACGGTCCGCCCCTCAGCGGCGAGCCGGCGCATCAATCGGCGTACCCAGCGGACGCCGTCCGGATCGAGACCGTTCACCGGCTCGTCGAACATCAGTACTTCAGGGTCGCCCAGCAATGCGCCAGCGATCCCTAGTCGCTGGCCCATGCCGAGGGAGTACTGTCCGGCGCGCTTGCGGGCGACCTCGTCCAGCCCGACGATCGTCAGGACCTCGTCGACCCGGCTGACCGGGATCCCGTTGCTGCGGGCCATCGCGATGAGGTGGTTGCGGGCCGTCCGCCGGGGATGCAGCGCCTTGGCGTCGAGCAGGGCGCCGACCTTGGCGAGTGGGGCCGGCCAATCGGCGTACGGGCGTCCGTCGACAAGCGCGCGGCCTTCGGTGGCCGTGTCGAGCCCGAGGATCATCCGCATCGTGGTCGACTTGCCGGCGCCGTTCGGGCCGAGGAAGCCGGTCACCTGGCCGGGCGAGACGGTCAGGTCCAACGCGTCCACGGCGGTCGTCTCGCCGTACCGCTTGCTGAGTGCTTCGAGGGTGATCACACGGACCCCTTCTGAGTTCGTCACTGTCAGTACGAACCTAGGAATCCGCAGGCCGCGGCACATCGGACTATCGGAGTCACCCACCCCCGACTTTCGTCAGGTCCGGATGCCCCTGTGGATGGGCCGCAACGGCCGGCGACCGGACTCGATACCATCTGCGATGTGACGGGCCGCGCACGGCGGACCGGCGTACCCGAGGAGTGAACGTGTCGGAAGTCAAGGTCCATCTGATCGGCGTCGAGGGCGAGGCTGAGCGGAGTGTGACCGAGACGACGACCGTCGGAGAGCTGTTCGCCGAGATCTTCGGCCAGGATCGCTCCGCCATCGCCGCCAAGGTCAACGGGGAGCTGCGCGACCTGGCCCGGGTGGTGGCCGACGGCGACGAGATCGAGCCGGTGCTGGCGTCGTCCGCGGACGGTCTGGCGATCATCCGGCACTCGACCGCGCACGTGCTCGCCCAAGCCGTCCAGGACCTGTTCCCGGACGCCAAGCTGGGCATCGGCCCGCCGGTCGAGAACGGCTTCTACTACGACTTCGACGTGGCCACTCCGTTCACCCCGGAGGACCTGGGCAAGCTCGAGAAGAAGATGCAGCAGATCATCAAGGAGCGGCAGCGGTTCAGCCGCCGGGTGGTCTCGGACGACGACGCCCGTGCCGAGCTGGCAGGAGAGCCGTACAAGCTGGAGCTGATCGGGATCAAGGGCTCGGCCTCCGCCGACGCGGCTGAGGGCGCCTCGGTCGAGGTCGGCGCCGGTGAGCTGACGATCTACGACAACATCCGGCGCGATGACTCGGTGGCGTGGAAGGACCTGTGCCGCGGTCCGCACGTCCCCGCGACTGGGTACTTGGGCAACTTCAAGCTGATGCGCGTCGCCGCGGCGTACTGGCGGGGGAGCGAGAAGAACCCGCAACTGCAGCGCATCTACGGCACCGCGTGGGACAGCCGCGACGCCCTCAAGGCATACCTGAACCACTTGGAGGAGGCCGCCAAGCGCGACCACCGCAAGCTGGGCACCGAGCTGGACCTGTTCAGCTTCCCCGACGAGATCGGGTCCGGCCTGGCCGTCTTCCACCCCAAGGGCGGCGTGCTCCGCAAGGTGATGGAGGACTACTCGCGCCAGCGGCACGTGGAGGACGGCTACGAGTTCGTCTACACGCCGCACATCACCAAGGCGCAGCTCTTCAAGACCTCGGGTCACTTGGACTGGTACGCCGACGGCATGTACCCGCCCATGCACCTCGACGAGGAGCGCGGGCCGGACGGCGAGATCCGCAAGCAGGGTCAGGACTACTACCTCAAGCCGATGAACTGCCCGATGCACAACCTGATCTTCGGATCCCGCGGCCGGTCGTACCGGGAACTGCCGCTGCGGCTGTTCGAGTTCGGCACGGTGTACCGGCTGGAGAAGTCGGGCGTCATCCACGGCATGACCCGGGCTCGCGGCTTCACCCAGGACGACGCGCACATCTACTGCACCCGCGAGCAGATGCGCGACGAGCTCAAGAACCTGCTGACCTTCGTGCTCGGCCTGCTCGCCGACTACGGCCTGGATGACTTCTACCTCGAGCTCTCGACCAAGAACCCGGAGAAGTTCGTCGGGTCGGACGAGGTCTGGGAGGAAGCCACCGACACGCTGCGCGAGGTCGCCGAGGGCTCCGGGCTGGAGCTGGTCCCGGATCCGGGCGGTGCGGCGTTCTACGGACCAAAGATCTCCGTCCAGGCCCGGGACGCGATCGGGCGGACCTGGCAGATGTCGACGATCCAGCTGGACTTCAACCTGCCGGAGCGGTTCGAGCTGGAGTACACGGCTCCGGACGGCTCGCGGCAGCGGCCGGTGATGATCCACCGCGCGCTGTTCGGTTCGATCGAGCGGTTCGTCGCGGTCCTGACCGAGCACTACGCCGGTGTCTTCCCGCCGTGGCTCGCGCCGGTCCAGGTGATCGGCATCCCGATCACCGACGGGCACGTGGACTACCTGTACGAGGTGGCCGAGAAGCTCAAGGCGGAGGGCATCCGGATCGAGGTCGACCACTCCGACGACCGGATGCAGAAGAAGATCCGCAACGCCCAGAAGGCCAAGGTCCCGTACATGCTGATCGCCGGCGACGAGGACATGGCGGCCGGCTCGGTCTCCTTCCGCTACCGCGACGGCACCCAGAAGAACGGCATCCCGATCGCCGACGCGGTCGCCGAGATCGTCGAGGCAGTCAAGAAGCGCGTCCAGGTATGAGTGATCTCCCCGGCGATACGCCGTACGAGCTGGAGGGTGTGGAGGAGCAGGACGGGGTCGGTACGCCGGATCCGTTCCTGCGGCTGTGGACTCCGCACCGGATGGCCTATATCGCCGGGGAGAACAAGCCGACCACGGGGGAGGCGGGGCACGGGTGCCCGTTCTGCCGGATCCCGACGTTGCCGGATGTGGACGGATTGATCGTCCGGCGGTCGGAGGCGGCGTACGTGGTACTGAATCTGTATCCGTACAACCCGGGGCATCTGATGGTGGTGCCGTACCGGCATGTTGCCGACTACACCGAGCTGACGCCGGACGAGGTGTCCGACGTGGCGACGTTGACGCAGCAGGCGATGCAGGCGGTACGGATCGTGTCGGCGGCGCATGGCTTCAACATCGGGATGAATCAGGGCGAGATCGCCGGAGCGGGGATCGCCGCGCATCTGCATCAGCACGTGGTGCCGCGCTGGGGTGGCGACGCCAACTTCATGCCGGTGATCGCCCAGACGAAGGTGCTCCCGCAGTTGCTGTCGGACACCCGCGCTCTGCTCGCGAAGGCCTGGCCCACCACCGACTAGCTGCGCCCGCTAGCGGATGAAGAGCGGGAGCAGGGGGCCGACGACGCCGAGGAGGGTGTCGAGGGGGACCTCGCGGGGTGGGTTGGTGAGGCCGCTGACGCGGACGACGCGGCGGCCTTGGCGGAAGACGAGTTCCCCCTGGTCTGGGAGGTAGTAGCCGGGCTTGCCGATCGGCGCGAACCGCGGTGGTGGGGTGCGGACCGCTTCGGGGATCGTGTCGGCGTGGAAGGACTCGACGATCGAGAAGGTCGCGTCGAAGCTGCCCCAGATGCAGGTCAGCGCGCCGTTCACCCGGTAGTCGCGCCGGAGCTGAACGTGCGTACCAATGAACCGCTCCGCCTCCGGAGTCGACAGCTGACACGCTGAGTCCGTCTGCCGCGCAGTACGAAGGAGCCTCGGTACTACGGCACGCGCCGCCCGACTGATCGCGACCGCCTTCACCCGATCGATCCCACTCGGATACCGACCGATCCCGCCCGTCGAAAGCACCCGCACCGCACGGTTGTCGACCGGGAAGACGACCCGCGACGGGCTGATCCGCGCGTCGGGCCCGAGCTCGGGGAGCAACTCCAGCGTCCCGGACCCGGCGGCCAGTCGGTCGATGGAGTCCGGCTGCTTCTCTAGCGCGGTAATCCCGACGGTCACCGAACGCCCGTCCAGCAGCAACGTGCACAGGTCGAGCGCCGGCAACCCACCGTCATTCCAGGAGAACGGCTTGCCGGTCACGGTCACCCTGAGCTCCTTGCTCAGCGGCCAAGCGACCGCAGTACACACATTCACGCCCGCCTCACCAGACGTCCCATCCAGCCCCTCTGCCTGCGGAGGCGCGATGACTGTCGGTACCACCGGTGGCGGCGCCGGGGTCACCGGCAGCCCCTCGTTCGCCCGCCGAGCCACCCCACACCCCACCACCAACCCGAGCACCACCCACCCCAAAACCACCCGCCGAAGGCGGGGACCTGCCGTGGGTTGCTGTGTGGTGGACGCCCGCTTGCCGGTGCGAAGGCGCGCGGCAGAGAGCCGGGGCTCGGTCATCGGGACCTCCCGTCGGAGGTGGGCGTGAGCCCATGGTGCGCCTCCGGGCGGGCTCACGGAAGGTTATCCGGGGTGGCGCGTCACAGGACGGCGACCGGACTGGACTACGATCGCGTCGCCATGCTTAACAGATTCCGGCAGTTCTGGACCAAGGTGATCTCACCGATCGCCAACCTCCTGCTCAGGCTCGGCGTGAGCGCTGATGCCGTCACGCTGGTCGGTACCATCGGCGTCTGCGCCGGTGCGCTGATCTTCTTCCCGCGCGGCCACATCTGGCTGGGCGCGGTCGTGATCACTTGTTTCGTCTTCTCCGATCTGATCGACGGCTACATGGCCCGCACCTCGGGTACGTCGTCGAAGTGGGGTTCCTACCTGGACTCCACGCTGGACCGGCTGGGCGACGGCGCCATCTTCGGTGGGCTGGTGCTGTACTACGCGGGCAGCGCCGGGCACACCCCGTGGATGGCCGGCGTCACGCTCTGGGCGCTGGTGATGGGCGCGACCACGTCGTACGCGCGGGCGAAGGCCGAGAGCCTCGGCCTGCACGCCAGCGGCGGCCTGGCCGAACGCTCGGACCGGCTGGTCTCGGTGCTGGTCATCGGCTTCTTCTCCGACGTCTTGAACCTCCCCATCCTCCTCAAGATCGTCCTCTGCGCCCTAGCCGTCGCCAGCACCATCACAGTCGTCCAGCGCACCCTCTCAGTCCGCAAACAGGTCCTCTCCGACCCCGCCAACGCAGGCCTCGGCGCACCACCGGCCAGTACTACGCCGGCCGCTGACCCGACGGATGGGGTGGCACCGAGCGACCTCGGGCTGGGTGGACCGGATGGTGGCGCGCCCGGCACGCCACCGACCTCTTCCTGACCAGTGGAAGGGTTGCGGCAGCGGGCCGTTGATCTGGCGTTCGCGGTGGCGTGGGCGTTGGTGCGGCGCTTGCCGGAGTCTGTTGTCTCGGCGGTCTTCCGGCGGGTGGCGGACTTCGTCGTACGCCGGAACGGCCGCGGCGTCCAGCGCCTGCGGTCCAACCTCGCCGTAGTCCGGCCGGACGCGACA
This sequence comes from Kribbella sp. NBC_00382, assembly GCF_036067295.1. NCBI lineage: Bacteria > Bacillati > Actinomycetota > Actinomycetes > Propionibacteriales > Kribbellaceae > Kribbella > Kribbella sp. NBC_00382. The sequence goes on along the minus strand of NZ_CP107954.1, from coordinate 6,777,910 downwards.
CCGGCCGAGCTGGACGCGCTGACCCAGGCGGGGATGCGGTCCTATCTCAGGTACTGGCAGGAAGCGTTCCGGCTCCCCGAGTGGGATGACGAGCGGATCGTCGGCCGGGTCCGCACGGTCAACGAGAAGTTCCTCCGCGACGCCCACGACGCAGGCAAGGGCGTCATCTGCGCCCTCCCGCACCTGGCCAACTACGACCACGCGGGCGCCTGGGCGGGCCGGACCGGTATGCCCGTGTCAACCGTCGCCGAGCGCCTCCGCCCCGAGTCCTTGTTCGACCGCTTCGTCGCGTACCGCGCCAAGCTCGGCATGGAGGTGCTTCCGCTCACCGGAAGCGATGAGCACGTGTTCGGAGTACTGGCAGAGCGCCTGCGGTCAGGCGGCTTCGTCTGCCTGGTCGCCGACCGGGACCTGTCCGAGCGCGGCGTACCGGTGAAGTTCTTCGACCACCAATCACGGATGCCCGCCGGCCCCGCCGCACTCAGCGTCCGCACCGGCGCCCCGCTGATCCCCGCGACCCTGCACTACGACGGCCCCGAGCTAGTGATCACCTTCCACGACCCGATCGACCGCACCGGCGGCCCCGCGCAAATGACCCAGCGCTGCGCCGACGCCTTCGCGATCGGCATCGCCGAACACCCGCAGGACTGGCACATGCTGCAGCGAATCTTCTTGGACTGAGATGAAGATCGGCTTGGTCTGTCCGTACTCGCTCGGTACGCCGGGTGGGGTGCAGAACCATGTCCGCGACCTGGCCGAAGCGTTGCTTGCCCTCGGCCACGAAGTCTCGGTGCTCGCGCCTGTCGACGACGACAACGGCCCGCCCTATGTCGTATCGGCCGGGCATGCCGTCGGGGTGCCGTACAACGGCTCGATCGCCCGCGTGACCTTCGGACCCCGTACCGCCGCACGCGTCAGGAACTGGCTGACCGAGGGCGCATTCGACGTCGTCCATGTGCACGAGCCGACAACGCCGAGCGCCTCGATCATCGCGCTCTGGGCCGGCGACGGTCCGTTCGTGGCGACCTTCCATACCTGGCAAGTGCGCTCGCGGGCGATGAGCGCCGCGGCTGGGCTGCTGAGGCCGGCCCTGGAGAAGCTCGACGCGAGGATCGCAGTCTCCGAGAACGCCCGCTCGATGATGGTGCAACACATCGGCGGCGAGGCTGTCGTGATCCCGAACGGGCTCTTCACGAACCGGTTCGCCGGCCGGATCCGTCCCGAGTGGCAAGGCGCTCACGGCACGATCAGCTTCCTCGGCCGGATGGACGAACCACGCAAGGGCCTCGGCGTACTGATGGCAGCCGTACCGCGGTTGGTGGCGAAGCGCCCGCAGGTGAAGGTACTGGTCGCCGGCACCGGTCAAGCCGATGAGGCCCGCCGTTCGCTGCCGGAGCACTGTCGAGAGAACGTGCTCTTCCTCGGCGCGATCGACGACGTAGAACGAGCCGACATGCTGGCCGGTTCCGACGTGTACGTCGCTCCGCACCTCGGTGGCGAGAGCTTCGGCATCGTGTTGCTGGAGGCGATGGCGGCGGGCGCTCCCGTTCTCGCCAGCGATCTGGCCGCGTTCCGGCAGGTACTCGACGGCGGCCGGCTGGGCGAGCTGTTCGAGCCGGGCAACTCGGATGCGCTCGCCACCCAGGCTGCCCGGCTGCTGGCCTCGCCGGATGAATGCGAGAAGCTACGGATGGCCGGCAAGGCCGCAGTACCGGCGTACGACTGGGGTGTTCTGGTGGACGACCTCGTCGCCGTCTACGAGCTGGTCGCCAGGCGCTAGCGCAACGTCGTCAGGCGTTAGCGCAAGGAGGTCGCAGTCGCCGCGATGGCGTCGAAGTCGCCGGGCGTCGGGTGCCAGGGGAGTTGCAGCGGGTCGTCCTTGTACCGCGGAATGACGTGCAGGTGAGTGTGGAACACGGACTGCCACGCATCGGCCCCGATGCAGCTGAGCAGGTTGGCGCCGTCGGCATCCAGCCGATCGATCACGCGACTGACCAAGGACTGCGCGAGCAGCGTGGCAGCGGTGAGGTCCTCGGGAGCGGCCTCGCGCAGATCGGTCGAGTGTTCGCGCGGGATGACGAGCAGGTGGCCGCGGGTCGCGGGGTTGATGTCCATGAAGGCGATCGCGCGGTCGTTCTCGGCGACCTGCTGGGACGGGATGGTGCCGGCCACGATCCCGCAGAAAAGACAGTTCTCGGTCATCGCCCCAGGCTAAACTGCGCGCGAACCGCCATCCTCTGAGGGAGTCCCATGTCCGACGAGTTGCTGCGCCCGACCATCGGCGCCGACGTCGACGTGACCGTGCGCCCCTGGCGGTTGATGTCGCAGGCCTACGTGGCGTTCTTCGGCGGGGTCATCGCGGTCACCGTGATCGCCTGGCTGAACGCGCGGCGGCTCGGCGTACCGGCTCGTGGACGGTGGCTGATCCTCGGCTCCGGGCTGGCCGGGTTCGTGGTTGTAGCAGTCGTGTTGGATTTGCTCACGGGTGAGGTGACGGTCGCGTCGGGGACGCGGGTGGTGATACGGGTGATCGCCGTACTGACCTGCCTGGCGCAGTTGCGGATCCAGCAGCCGATGGACCGGGCGTTCCAGTTGCGCGGCGCGGAGTACAAGTCGCTGTGGTGGCCGGGGCTTGCCGCGGTGATCGGCGGCGGTGTGCTCGAGGTCGGCCTCCTGATGCTGCTGGAGGCGGCGCTGTGAACGAGCCGACCGAGGCCAGGCTCCAGATGGCCGGCCACTGGCTGCAGATCGGCCACCCCGAGCGGACTCTCGACGAGCTCCAAGGGCTGTGGGGTGACGCGGCGATCGACTACCGAGCCTTCCTGTTCCGCGGCGCCGCGCTGCACACGCTCGACCGCAACACCGAGGCCATCTCCGTACTACGTGACGGCCTGTCCCACTATGGACAGTCCACCCCGATGCTCCACCTGCTCGGCTCAGCGTTGCGGTCGGAGGGTCAGCTGCAGGAGGCCGAATCGGTCTATCTGCAAGGCCTCAGCCTTGACCCGAACGAGCCCGACCTCCTCCTCGGCTACGCGATCGTCTGCCTGGCGGCGGGCCAGACAGAGAAGGCATCTGCTCTGGTCGAACGCGCAGCATCCTTCGCTCCGGAGAGCGCAGCCGTGTCATCGGCTCGGGCGCAGGTCGCCTTCGCCCAGGGCCGGCACAAGGACATGCGGCGGCACAGCCAGGAAGCGCTCTCTGTCGATCCCGAGGATCCAGGCGCGCAGGCACTGCACGGTACGGCGTCCATGCTCACCGGCGACCCGAGATCGGGATACCGCTCTCTCGCCTCAGCCGCCGCGAACAACCCGGCCGATGGCGATCTGCGCGGAGCGGCACGGGAAGCCAAACTCATCAACCATCCGCTCCTGCGCCCGCTGCGTCCCTTCCAGCGGTTCAATCCGCTGGTGGTCTGGATCGGCGCGGTCGCGATCATCTACGGCCTCCGGTACGCCGGGTTCGGGCTGCTCGCGACGGTCGCGGCGATCGGCTGGTTCGCCTTCTGCATCTACTCATGGGTCGCGCCGCCGTTGGTACGCCGCCTGATCAACCGGAAGTGGGGTTCATGACGGACGACCGGATCTCCGCGCTGCGCAAGGCGGTCGAGGCCAGCCCGGACGACGTGCTGCTGCGCCTCATCCTCGCCGAGACGCTGGTGGCCGCGGACGAGACCGAGCCGGCGCTCGACCAGTACGTCGTGCTGCTCGATCAGCACGGACTGCCCGTGGACCAGCTGGTGCCGGTTGGCGAGCTCGCCGCAGCCAACGGACGGCTCGCCTTGCTCAGGAGCTGCCTCGAAGCGGCCCGGCAGGCTGGTGTGGTCGAAGGGACCGGGCGGCTACAGCAACTTGCCGACGAGATGATCTCCGAGCGCAGCGGCGTACGGGTGAAGGTCGGTCCTGAGGACGAGGCTGTTGTCGAGAGTGAGACGGTCAAGGAGACCACGACTTTCGACCAGGTCGGCGGGATGGACGAGATCAAGCGGATCATCCACCGGATGGTGATCCTGCCGCTGAGCCGGCCCGAGCTGTACTCGAAGTACGGGCGCAGGTCGGGCGGTGGCGTGATGCTCTACGGGCCGCCCGGGTGCGGCAAGACGCTGCTCGCGCGGGCGACCGCGGGGGAGTGTGGGCTGCCGTTCGTCAACGTCCGGATCGAGGACGTGATGGACCCGTACCTCGGGGTGTCCGAGCGCAATCTGCATGCCGCCTTCGAGCGGGCGCGGGCGAATGCGCCGTGTGTGTTGTTCCTGGACGAGCTGGATGCGCTGGCGTTCGCGCGGCACAAGCACGGCGGGTCGGAGTCGCGGCGGCTGGTCGACGTACTGCTGCAGGAGCTGGACGCGATCGGCTCCGAGAACGAGGGCTTGCTGGTACTCGCCGCCACGAACGCGCCCTGGGATGTGGACGAGGCGATGCTGCGGCCGGGGCGGTTCGACCGGGTGATTTTCGTACCACCGCCAGATGAGCCGGCTCGCGCTGACATCCTCTCGGTGGTGCTGAAGGACGTACCGACGGCCGGGGTGGATCTGAAGTCGCTCGCCGGCCAGACGCCGATGTTCAGCGGCGCCGATCTGCGCGCGCTGGTCGAACGCGGGGTGGATCGGGTGATCGACGAGGCGCTGACCAGTGGGGGCGAGCCGCCGTTGTCCATGCAGCACCTCTCGGCGGCCCTCACGACGGTGAAGCCGTCGACGCTCGACTGGCTGCATCGGGTCCGCTCGTACATCGAGTTCGCGAACCAGTCCGAGCGCTACGACGACGTCGCGGAGTACCTGCGTACGAAGGACATCCGCCGCCGCCTCAGCTGACGGTGGACTTCAGCCGTCGCCTCAGCTGACCGTGGACTTCACCCGGGCGGCCGCTGAGTCGGGCATGGCTTCGTACCGGGCGAAGGTGCGGGTGAAGGATGCGGCGCCGTGGGAGAGCGAGCGCAGGTCGATGGCGTACCGGGTGATCTCGACCTGCGGGACCTCGGCCTTGACCAACGTGCGGCTTTCCCCGACGCGTTCGGTGCCGAGCAGACGGCCGCGACGGCCGGACAGGTCACTCATCACGGCGCCGACCAGGTCATCGGGCGTCAGTACGGAGACCAGATCGACCGGCTCCAGCAGGTTCACCTTGGTCGCGGTCGCCGCCTCGCGCAGTGCCAGCCCGCCGGCCATCTGGAACGCCATGTCGGACGAGTCGACGCTGTGCGCCTTGCCGTCGAGCAGCGTCACCCGGATGTTGACCATCGGATACCCGGCGCCGACACCCCTCTCCATCTGCGCCCGGATGCCCTTCTCCACACTCGGGATGAACTGCCGCGGTACCGCACCGCCAACCACCTTGTCGACGAACTCGAACTCCTGCCCCTCGGGCAGCGGCTCGACCTCGATGTGGCAGACGGCGTACTGCCCATGCCCACCCGATTGCTTGACGTGGCGCCCGTGCCCCTTGGCCTTGCCGCCGAAGGTTTCCCGCAACGGCACCCGCAGCTCGACGGTGTCCACGGTGACGCCGTACCGGTTGGCGAGCGCGTCGAGGACGACGTCCGAGTGCGCTTCACCCATGCACCACAAGACGATCTGATGCGTCTCCGGGTTCTGCTCGATCCGCAGTGTCGGGTCCTCAGCGGCCAGTCGCGCCAACCCGACCGACAGCTTGTCCTCGTCGGTCTTCGCATGTGCTTGTACTGCGATCGGCAGCAGCGGCTCGGGCATCGTCCACGGCTTGAGGAGCGCCGGGTCCGCCTTGTCGGAGAGCGTGTCCCCGGTCTCCGCCCTGGTGAGCCGGCCGATCGCGCAGAGATCTCCCGCGACCACCGTGGTGGCCGGTCGTTGCTGACGGCCGAGCGGGAACGAGAGCGTGCCGATGCGCTCGTCCTCGTCGTGGTCCGCGTGGCTGTTCGCGTCGCCGAAGAAGGACGTGAAATGGCCCGACACGTGAACCGTCGTGTCGGGCCTGATGGTGCCGGAGAACACCCGCACCAGGCTGACCCTGCCGACGTACGGATCCGACGTCGTCTTCACCACCTCGGCCAGCAACGGCCCGTCCGGATCGCAGGCGACCTGCTTGCGCGGTACGCCGTGCGGCGTGAACACCTCGGGCAGCGGGTGTTCGAGCGGCGATGGGAACCCACTCGTCGCGATCTCGAGCAGCTCCATCGTGCCGACGCCGGTGCCGCTGCAGACCGGGATGACGGGGAAGAACGACCCGCGGGCAACCGCTCTCTCGAGATCCTCGATCAGGACGTCCTGGCCGATCTGCTCGCCCTCGAGATAGCGCTCCATCAGCGACTCGTCCTCGGACTCCTCGATGATGCCTTCGATCAGCGTGCCGCGGAGTTCCTCGACCTGATCGCTGTACTGCGGATCCGGGTCATGCGTCGTGCGCTTGCCGCCGGCGTACTCGTACTGTGTCTGCGACAGCAGGCCGACGAGCCCGTTGGTCGTTGGCAGGTAGAGGGGGAGAACCTTGTCCCCGAAGGCGGTCTGGGCCGCGGAGAGCGCGTTCTCGTAGTTCGCCCGGGCGTGATCGAGTTTGGTGATCACGACGGCGCGCGGCATGCCGACCTGGTCGCACTCCTGCCACAGCGCCTTGGTCGGCTCGTCGATCCCCTCGTTGGCCGGGAGCACGAAGAGAGCGCAGTCTGCGGCGCGGAGTCCGGCCCGGAGTTCTCCTACGAAGTCGGCGTACCCAGGGGTGTCGATCAGGTTGACCTTCACGCCGTTGTGGGGGAGCGGGGCGAGCGCGAGCCCCACCGACCGCTGCTGCCGGATCTCGGCGTCGTCGCAGTCGCAGACCGTCGTACCGTCGACGACGGTGCCCGGTCTGTTCAGCACTCCGGAGGCAACCAGCAAGGCCTCGATCAGAGTGGTTTTGCCGGCACCCGACGGCCCGACGAGCACCACGTTACGGATGGCGGCCGGGCTGTCCGCGACCGGAGCAGCACCACCGCCCTGGGAAGCATTCGCCTTGTCTGCCATGACGTTTCCTCCTGGTTCACCCACCATTCCCCCAACCGCCCACCGAGCACAAGCCCCCACCACCCCACCCACCACCACAACCCCACCACTTGGCGCCTACTCGGCTCCCAACCTCTCGGCTCACCGGGGTGGCAGGGCGACTTTGTGCTCAGCGTGAGCAGTCGAGGCGGGGTGGATTTACTCACGTGGAGCACAAAGTGGTGGCGTGCGGGTGGTCAGGTGGGGACGGATGTGGTGGGGGGTGTGGGTGCTAGGGCGGTGAGCATTGCCTGGAGGTCTTCGGGATGGAGGCGGGGCGCCGGCCGCTCGGCGAACTCCGTGCGAAGCCGCGCGAGCTCGGCGGCAGTCTCCGTGGCCGTTCGTCTGAAGTGGCTGAGCTCGGCGTCTGTCTGAGCGGACAGTTCTCGCAGGTGGGTGGCCTTGGCTTCGGCGCCCGCCAGAGCAGCTCGGAGGTCGACTGCGGTGGCTTCCGCTTGAGCAGCCGCCTGACGGTCAGCCTCCTGCTGGGAAGTGAGCTCTTCCCGGACAAGCTCCAACTCGGCTCGGCGTTCTTGTTCGCCGCGGAGAGCGGTGTCTCGCTCCAAGGCCGTCCGTTCGAGCGCTGCCGCCAGCTCGAGGCGATCCCGCTCGCCGTCATGCAACTCCTGCTGCCTGGTGGCCAGTACTGCGTTCGCGGTCTCCGTCTGGCGGACAGCGTGGTCCTTGGCTTGTACAGCATTCTCCAGCGCCTGTACGAGGTCTTCCCGCGCCTGTACTGCGCTGTCTCGGGCGGCGATCGCGTCTTGCGCCTGCTGGCGTGCTGCGCCGAGAGCCTCCGTGGCTTCAAGCGCCTGGCGTGCTGCTGCGCCGGCTCGGTCTACCGCCTCGGTGCGCTCCTTGGCGGCTCTCTCCGCGGCGGCTACTGCCTGGCGGGTGCGGTGCTCGGCAGCCTCACGGGCTTCCTCGGCGGCTAGCCGGGCTCGCTCTGCCTCCGCTACCTGGGCGTGGGCTGTCTCCACGGAGGCGACTGCGGCGGCCTCTACCTCGTCCAGGCGGGTGGTCACCGCTGCTAGCGCCGCCGTCAGTGCGTCTACTGGCTCGCGGATTGTCTCCAAGTGGTCGCGGAGTCGCTCAGCGTCTAGACGGAAGGTGTTGCTGCCCGCGTCCAGGCCGAGTGCTCCCAGGGCTTCTCTTTCGGCTCTAGCCATCTGGGCGCAGGTCCGGCCGCCGTCCCAACGGGTATCCCGGCAGAAACTCCGCGGCCTTCCACCCTGCATCCCCGGCGCCGGCAACTCCGCCCGGCACTTGCTGTAACCGCAGCGTCCAGTGTCCTCACTCATGGTCGTGAGCGTAGAGGTTAGGAGATATAAAACCGGGAAACCGGTTCGGCGTTTCCAAAACCAAACCATCAGCCAACGAAACCAATGTTTTGTTGGTACGTCCGGCGAGCCGTCCGAGCTGGACTGGGTTGGCGGGTGAAGATCGGCAAATGCCCACAGATTTGGACGCTTTGGTGGTCCTGGAGACGCTCAGAGCAGTGCCCGCCACAGCAGAACCGGTCGAGGACTGGCCAGGCGTCGAAGACCCGGCGGAACTGCAGGCGCAGATAGCCGACTGGCTGACCCAATACGCCAACCCGGGCACCCGCAAGACCTACGCCTACGCCCTGGGCCTGCCGGTGGCTTGGGTGGATGCCGTGACCGGCCCCGTCGGGCAAGGTGCAACCACTGGAGGGCCGGCCAGCGCTGACGGCCGCCGATCGACTGCCGCCGAAACCAGCGGTCTCGGCGGGGCGGGCACGCCTCCGCCCGTGGGAAGGGTTGGGGTACTGCATCACCTGGCGTGGTTCAGGTGGTGTGCGGGGCGGGGGATGGATCCGCGGGCAGCCACTGGTGGGGATGTGAAGGCTTGGTTGCATCAGTTGGATGCGGCTGGGGCTGAGAAGCGGACTCGGCAGCGGATGTTGTCTACGTTGTCGGCGTTCTACGGGCACCTGACCGAGGCAGGCGTGGTACCGGCTAATCCGGCGGCGTTGAATCGGGCGCGGCTTGGGCTGGGGAGCACTGCTCGCGACGCGTCACCGACGATCAGGCTGACAGCGGGCCAGCTGAGGGCGCTTCTAGACGCGGCTGCCGAGCTACCCAACCGCACCCGGCACAGGGACCTCTATGCGCGCCGAGCAGTTGCAGTAGTCGGCCTGCTGACGCTGGGGCTTCGGGTGTCCGAGTTGGTTGGCCTGGATCGGGACAGTCTGGTCCTGTCCGGGGGAGAGCCCATGCTGCGAGTCCTCGGCAAGGGCGGGCTCCATCGCGAGGTCTACCTGACCGACCTCGCCGCGACGGCTCTCACCGACTACCTGGCCGAGCGCGACCGCACCAGCGACGCAGCCACGCCAGCCCTCCGAGGCAGGACCAGCGCCAACCGCGCCCCGATGATCGCAACCAGGGGCGGCGGCCGCTGCTCCCGCTTCGACATCAATGCGCTGCTGCGGCGGATCGCAGTACAGGCTGGTCCCGCGCTGGCTGAGGTAGCCGACCGCATCCATCCCCACGCGCTCAGGCACGCCTACGTCACCATCGCCCTCGAGCAAGACGCCCGCATCCAGCACGTCCAGGCAGACGTCGGCCACGCCACCATCGCCACCACCCAGTACTACGACCGCGGCCGCCGCACCCGAGACACCACGGCCGCCGACCTAGTAGCCGCCGCCATCCAGGCCGCCGGCACCGACACACCGGCCAGTCGCGAGGGCTGACGGACCCTTGCCGTCGGTACTGTCGCCGCATGCGTAGGGGATTCTTCACAGCGGTCGCCGCAGCCTTTTCCGGCCTAGTCCTGGCGGGTTTCGCCAGCGCCGCACCAGCGATGGCCGGCCCGACGGACTTCGGTGACGTCGTGACGAAGATGCAGATCGAGTACACCGTCAAGGCGGATGGCGTGCTGGGGGTGAAGGAGACGATCGACTACAGCTTCGGCAGTACCGGCCGGCACGGCATCTACCGCAACCTGATCACCCGCGAGGTCTGGGCCGACGACAAGTCGAAGGACCAGAAGTACGAGGTCTCCGGCATCGAGGTCAGCAGCCCCAGTGGCGCGCCGGCAGACTTCACCAAGGAGACGACGAAGTCGAACAGTCAGCGCGACGAGAGCATCCAGATCAAGATCGGCGACGCGAACCGGACCGTCTCCGGCACCAAGGCGACCTACGTCATTCAGTACGACGTACGCGGCGCCCTGCGGCACTTCTCCGACCACAGCGAGCTCTACTGGGATGCGACCGGCAACGGCTGGGACGCAGTCCTGAACAACGTCACCGTCAAGGTCAGCGTCCCCGCGCCCGGTGTGCAGCAAGTGAAGTGCATCGCCGGCCCGCCGGACGTGGCATGCAGCCAGGCGACGGTCGTGAGTGGCGAAGCGGTGTTCCAGCAGGCAACGCTGAACCGGAAGCAGCAGCTCACCATCGTCGCCGGCATCAAGGCCGGGGTGGTCAGCAACGACACACCGATCGTGGTCGACCCGCCGAGCCTGCTCGAGCGCGCCGGTCTGACCGTTCCCAGCCTGATCGGCTCGGGCGCCGTCTCTCTCGCCGCGATCGCCGGCGCCGTGCTGTACAGCAAGAACGGCAACAAGGACCAGCGCTTCGCCGGGATGCCGCCAGGCAGCTTCCCACCGGACGGTATGGTCGCGCCGCCGGTCAAGGACGACCTGAACGATAGTCAGCTCCCGGTCGCGTTCTCACCGCCGAGGATCCCGGTCGCCGAGGGCGGGCTGCTGATCGACGCCAAGGCGAACACCACCGAGACAGCTGCGACCCTCATCGACCTCGCGGTCCGCGGCGGGATCCGGATCGACAACACCGGCAATGAGCAGAAGGCCGTCCTGCTGAACCCCGCCGTCGCAACGGCCCCGCACGAGCAGTTCCTGATGCAGGGTCTGTTCCCCGGCCTGCAACCAGGTGCGGAGATCGTGCTGGAGCGCCGCCCGACCGGTGACACCTCGATGCGGCAGGCGCACGACGCGATGATCGCCCAGCTACGCCAGCAGATCAAACAACGCAACTGGTACGTCCGGATGCCACGCGCCGGCGGCGGCTCGGCCGTCTCGGGCGGCGCGCGAGTCGCCTGCCTGGGCATCATCGGCACGTGGGTCTTTGGCGGGCTGATCGGCGGTACGGCGATTGGTGCGGCTACCGGCGGTCTGGGGCGGGCCCTCACGTACGGGATCCCCGCCCTGGCCGTGCTGATCGCGATCGGCATCTGGTTCGGAGTTCGGGGCCGGGGGCAACGAAATGCGGCCGGCCGGGCGGTGACCGACCAGCTGGTGGGCTTCCGGACCTACCTCGCGACGGCCGAGGCGGACCAGCTGAAGTTCGAAGAAGGCGAAGACATCTTCAGCAAGTACTTGCCCTGGGCCATCGCTTTCGAACTGGCCGACCGCTGGCAGCGCGTCTGCGCCCAGCTCGTCGCGGCCGGCCGGATCACCCCGGATCCCTACTGGTACACGGGCCCGTCCTACTACAGCTCAGGTTTCGCGGCCGGCAACATCAGCCAGACCGTGGCCAGCACGTTCGACCCGCCGCCTGCTCCCGCGGGAAGCGGTGGAGGCGGCGGCAGCTCCTCCGGCTTCAGCGGCGGCTCCTCCGGTGGCGGTGGAGGCGGCGGTGGCGGAGGCTCCTGGTAGTACCGGGGGTTCGGCTGGGCCGCCGCGCCCATGGCGGCGGCCCTGAGCACGGGGAAAAAACTAGACAGCGCCGCCGGCGGCCTTGGGGGCGGTCGGGTCGGAGCCTTCGTTGCCGACGAGTTCGCGGGCGAGGAAGTCCTCGAGGTGGAAGAGGTTGTCGCCGGCCCGCTTCGCGACGTTGACCAGGGTGGTCATCGCGGAGACCTCCTCGACCTGCTCCTTGAGGAACCACTGCATGAACTGCTCGCCGACGTAGTCGCTGTCGTCGCGTGCGGTCCGGGCCAGCGTCTCGATCTGCTTGGTGACCGTGATCTCCTGCTGCAGCGCGAGTTCCAGCGGCTCCAGCGCGGACTTGAACTCGTTCACGACCTCGCCGACGCCGGGGATGTTCGGCCGGATGTCCTTGTCCAGCAGGTACTGGACCATCATCATCGCGTGGTTGCGCTCTTCCAGCGACTGCTTGTAGAAGTGCGTCGCGAGCTGCGGGAGGTCCTGGTCGTCGAACCAGACGGCCACCGCCGTGTACTGGTGGGACGCCGTGAATTCGTTCCTGATCTGCTCTTGAAGAAGTTTCTCGTACGTGCTCATGCAGGCCAATGTAGTGCTCGCCAACCAAAATCTCACCGTTGGCGAGGCTGGCCTAACGGCGTGTCAGATTCGGGTCAGGTAAGGCTTGCCACATGCGAGCGGATCGCAGGAAGGTTGCCCAGCGGGGCGAAGTAGCCCGCGATCCCGTGGTCGAAGGTGATCGCCGCGATCCCTTGCTGCAACCACACCGGCGCCTGCGCGACCGCGTCGTCGGGCGTCAGCGCGAGCACCAGTACCTCGGCGTCGGCCGGGCTCAACCCGTTCTCGATCGCGAAGCCCCGCGCCCGTTGCGCCGAGGTGAACGCCATCAGGAACGGCTGGTCCTGATGCACTCCGACAAAGGGCTGCGGGTTCTCCGGCTCACCGCGCTGGACGAACCACCAGCGCTCCAGCCCGAAGGTTGCCGCCCACAACTTTTCCTGGTTCGCCGTGCTGGGGTCGGCCGCGACCGCCGCCGACAACGCGTCGGTGGGTGCGGGTTCGATCGTCTCCGTCATGATCCCTACGGTACGAGGTCAGCGGTTCCCGAGGCGCACTATTTCGGTGTCGTCGCCGGGCAGTGTGAGAGTGATCTCGTGTCCGTCGACGGCCACGGCGATGCCTTCGGCAAGGGCCTCGGGCCGGATCGCGTCACGGGTCAGCAACACCGCGTGCACAAGAACCAACGGTGAGCCGGTGTGATTCGCGGTCAGGTACGGCGTGGTCGAGTGCGGCCCGAACGGGTTCGCCCCCAGATCGCGGTGCACCCCGGCCTCGTCGTACCCGTGCAGGTCGACCACGGCCGCCATCAGCCCGTCCGAGTTCCGCGCCGACGCCCACGCCGGCCCCTCGCCGACTGTTGCTGTGGGCAAGGAATCCCCGGCAATCGCATACCCGCCGCTCCGGACCAGTACGCCGGCAGGCCCGTCAACCAGTGAGCAACGGATCTCCCAGCCGCCGTGCACCACCGACGCGGTCTCGATCGCCCACGGCCCGTCGTTGCCGAGCCACGCGTTGTTCCAGGACGCCGCCGATCGTTCGCCGACTCCCAGCCGCCGGATCCGCCCGCGATAGCTCGACTTGCCGCGCTGGTCGACGAGCGAGGTGAGGTTGTCCACCCGTTGCAACAGGGCCGCATCGGAGATCTCCGGCCCAGCATGGTTCGCGTAGGCCAAGCGGTCGTAGTGCGGGTCAGCGGCAGGCTCGACGCCATCAGGTTCAGCAGGGGGAGCATGATCGGCGCCGTGGTTGATCAGCTTGACCACCTGGTCGTGCCGGCTCGCGTGCACCAACCATCCAGGCGCAGGCATCGCCCGTACCTGGTCAGCCTCGTCCAGCGGCACCGTCTCCTCGGGGTCCGACCACACCGGGTGCTCCGGCGGCAGCAGTAGCCCGATGAAGCCCTTGGAGGCCCAGTACGGCGACCCAGGTCCGGAGTACGACTGCGTAGTCGGCAGGAATGTGTCGTACCAGCCCAACGTCAGCAGTCCCCGCTCATCCGGTACGCCGTGCTGCACAAAGTGCCGCGCAATTCCCGAACACAACCGCCGCGTCTGCCCGGGGCTGAGCGGCGTCGCGTCGAGGATCTGACCCATCCAGTACGGCGTGGCGGACGCCATCCGGTACGTCAGCGACCGCCCCTGGTAGACCGGCGCGCCATCGTTCCCGACCAGATGGACCGCGTCCTCCAGGAACAGTGCGAGCCGCTCCCGGTATACCTTCAGCCGATTCTCGTACTGCGCTCCCGGGGTCGCCGCCGCCATCCGGGCCCAGATCCCCGGGTAGAGGTGCATCGCCCAGCCGATGTAGTTGTCGAAGTTCTGTCCGTCGCCATCGGAGTACCAGCCGTCGCCGACGTACCAGTCCTCGATCCGGTCCAGCCCGCCCTCGATGTCTTCCTTCGAGTACGGCGCGCCCACGGAGGCGAGGAACTGCTCGCTGACGACCTGGAACAGCCGCCAGTTGTTGTCGTGCGTAGTCGAGCCGATGAAGCCGCCGAGCCACTCCGCGACGTGCTCCTGCGCCCGCGTGTCCAGCCGGTCCCAGATCCATTCGCGGGACTCGTGCAGCGCGACGGCGATCGCGGCCGCCTCGACCATCTGTTGCGAGCGAGGCGTGAGCCGCAGCCACGCCTCGGGGTGGTCCGGGTTCGCGCCATTGGTGACGCCGCGCGCGTACCGCTCGATCAGCTTCTCGCAGCCCTCGCCGCGAACACCGGCGATCCGGAAGGCGGCGAGCATGAACGACCGGGCGAACCCCTCCAGTTCGTCGGACGCAGTACCGGACCGGCTCGGTCGACCGGGCAGGACGACACGGGCGTTGCCGGGGGAGAAGTACGGGACGAGCGAATCGAGCAGGTGATCGGCGAGTGCCTCCCAGTGGGCACGGACCCAGCCGGTCTGGCGCGAGAGCACGCGGTCGGTGTCCGGCAGCATGAGGCGGCTCATGCGATCCTCCCGAGTTCGGTGGAACTGATGACGTGCTTCAGCGGCGTACCGGCGGCGAAGCGTTCCAGCTCGCTGACGGCGAGCTCACCTAGTCGAGCGACCTCGTTGCCGACCGCGCCGGCCAGATGCGGGGTGAGGAAGACGTTCGGCAGGTCGAGCAGCGGTGAATTCGGCGGCAGCGGCTCCGGATCGGTGACGTCGAGGACCGCGTCGATCCGGCCCGCGACACACTCCCGCTCGAGCGCCGCGGCGTCGACGATGCGTCCGCGAGCGGTGTTGATGAGCACCGAGCCGTCCTTCAACAGCCCGAGCAGACGAGCGTCGACCAGCCCGACCGTCTCGGGCAGCAGCGGCGCGTGCACGCTCAAGATGTCGCTGCGACTGAAGAGGTCGTCCAGCTCGACCAGCTCCGCGCCGAGCTCCGCAGCCTCAGCTGCTGTCAGGTACGGGTCGCTGATCAGTACTTCGAGATCGAAGGCGCGCAGCCGCTCCGCCACCATCCGTCCGATCCGCGAGGCGCCGAGGAGCCCGACTGTGCTGCCGTAGCTGCCGGGCACTGCGCCCGGGTCCGGCCGCTGCTTGCTCAGCTTGTACTCCGCTCCGAGGCGGAACGCGCGTTTGCCGCTCAGCACGATCGTCGCCACGGTGAACTCTGCTACCGGCAGCGCGTTGGCCACGACTGCCGAGGTGACCTGGATGCCGCGCTCGAAGGTGGCCGGGTCGACGAACCCCTTGACCGAGCCGGCCGCGTGGATGATCGCCTTGAGCTTCGGCGCCGCCGCGAGCACGTCAGGCGTGATCGCCGGACAGCCCCACCCGGTGAGCAGCACGTCTACGTCGGCGAGGGCCGCGCGGATGGCCGGATCGTCAAGGAAGGCGTTGCCAGAGCGGGCGGCGTTGCCGGGGCTGATCGAGAGGACCTCTGCTACCCGCTCCAGCCGCTCGCGGACGGCGGGGACCAGCACCCGCGCTCGGCTGGACTCGTTCATCGCGAGCATGACCGTCGGCCGGCCGGTGACGGCAGCGGTCGGGGCGGCTTCAGGGGACGGCGAGTGGCCGGCCGGGGCCGGTTCGGATTCGGTGCGCACAGGAGCACGCTAGCAAGCGCTTTCCCGGAATGCTCGCCGACGGGCATGTCTGACCACTTTTGGACAGCTCGACGCAGCGGGGTGAGCGCGGACCGGAGTACGGAGTGAGAAAGATCCCAGCAGGCGGAATTACCGCCCGGCGCGCGGACGTTATTGAGGGAGAAGGCAGGATAGAGGGGCCGACCGCCCTGAAGGCCACTAAGAAGGAGACGACGATGCTGCGACCGGACGACCTCTACGAGATCGTCGACGAGTCGGTGGCGACCGGCCCGGCGGCTACGCCGAAAGTGCTGGTGCATTCGCTCGACGGCTTCATGGACGCGGGCCAGGCCGGGCGGGCGACCGCCGACCACCTGCTCGAGGTGCTCGACAACCGGTTGCTCGCGCGGTTCGACGTCGACCTGCTGCACGACTACCGGGCCCGCCGTCCCGAGGTGACGTTCGCCGAGGACCGGTTCATCGACTACACCCCGCCGCAGCTGTCGCTGCACCTGATGAAGGACGACGCGGGCGTCGAGTTCCTGCTGCTGGAGGGCGTCGAGCCCGACAACCACTGGAACCGCTTCGCCGGCGCGGTCCGCCAGCTGATCGAGAAGTACAACGTGACGCTGACGATCGGCATGCACGGCATCCCGATGGGCGTCCCGCACACCCGTCCGCTCGGCCTGACCTCCCACGCGACGCGGCCTGAGCTGGTCACCCGCTCGAACATCTGGGACGGCGAGATGCGCCTGCCGGCGAGCGCCGCGACGATGCTGCAGGTCCGCCTGGGTGAGGCCGGCAAGGACGCGATGGGCTTCGCGGTCCACGTGCCGCACTACCTGGCCGAGAACCGCTTCCCGGGCGCAGCGCTGGCCCTGGTCCACGCCATCTCGGCTGCGACCGGCCTGCTGCTCCCTAGCAAGGCCCTGCTCGACGAGGCTGCAGTGACCGGCCGCCTGGTCGACGAGCAGGTAGAGGCCTCCGAGGACGCGTCCTCGGTGGTTAACGCCCTCGAAACCCAGTACGACGCCGCCGCCGGCTCAGTGAGCCGCGGCAGCCTCCTCGCCGGCTCCACACCGTCCGCCGACGAGCTAGGCGCCGAGGTCGAGCAGTTCCTCGCCGAGCTCAACCGCGAGGACGACAACTAAGTACCACGTAGAAGAGCCCCCACCGAACTGGTGGGGGCTCTTGCCTGCGTTCAGGCCGAGACGGTCGCGCGTCCTGCAGTGCTGCGCGTGAGCGTGTTGTCGACGCTGAAGCGCCCGGCGCCGACAACCGCCAGGGCCAGCGAGAAGAGGCCCAGTACGACGACCAGCTCCCAGCCGCCGTCGGCGACGAAGACTCCGTTCGACATGTGGACGAAGAGGAACGCGCCGGCCATGTCGAGCGCCAGCAGGACGCCGGCCACCGTGGTGAGGACGCCCAGGACGAGCGCTGCGCCGCCGATGAGTTCGACCGCGGCCGCGTAGTACGCCGAAAGCGTGGGGGCGGGGACGCCCATCTGCTCGAAGGCGGCTGCCGTGCCGTCGAGGCCGTTGGTGCGGAACTTCTGCCAGCCGTGGGCGATGAAGACGACGCCGAGGCCGACGCGGGCGATCAGCAGCACGAGGTCGCGCGATGCGTGGACGGGCCGGGTCAGCGTGCGGAGGGGGCTCACAGCTACTCCTGTCAGTCGTGCGTTTGATGATTGAACGTTCACCAATCTACCGGGAGCGACCGAAAGATCACCGAAAACAACGGGGTGAGCGGCGACACATGAGCGCCGCGGAGCCGGGCGGCCCGGAGTACCGGCCGAAGCTGTCAGGATGAGACATGCCCGAGTCTCTGGAGGATCTGGTCGAACTGCTCGACCTGGAGAAGATCGACGCCGACCTGTTCCGGGGCCGGCAGCCGCAGACGAGTGCCCAGCGGGTGTTCGGTGGGCAGGTGCTCGGCCAGGCGCTCGCCGCCGCCAGCCGCACGGTCGGCGAGGATCGGATCGTGCACTCGCTGCACGGGTACTTCCTGCGCCCGGGTGATACCTCCGTACCGATCGAGTACCACCCGGAGCTGATCCGCGACGGGCGCTCGTTCAGCAGCCGGCGGGTGGTCGCGTCGCAGCGCGGCAAGACGATCTTCTACATGTCGGCGTCGTTCCAGGTGCCCGAGCCTGGGCTGGATCACGCCGACAAGATGCCGGGCGACCTGGTACCACCAGACGAGGCGCCAACGCTGGCGTCGGTCTTCGAGGCGGCCAGCGGACGCAAGGCAGAGGACTGGAACAAGGAGTGGGCGGCGCTCGACGTCCGGCTGGCCGGGGTCACCGGGCGGCAGTTCTGGATCAAGGCCTCGGGCAAGCTTGCCGACGATCACGCCTTGCATGCTTGCGTTCTGGCCTACGCGAGCGACCTGACGTTGCTCGGGGCAAGTTTGTTGCCGCACGGCATCATCATCGGCGACCGGCGGATCCAGCCGGCCTCGATCGACCATGCGCTGTGGTTCCACCGGCCGTTCCGTGCGGACGAGTGGCTGCTGTACGACCAGGCGTCGCCGTCCGCGTCGGGGGCCCGCGGGTTCGCCACCGGGCGGCTGTTCAGTCAGGACGGGCGGCTGGTCGCGTCGGTCGCGCAGGAGGGGCTGATCCGGCCGATCGGGCTGGAATTGGACGACGACGAAGCTTGAGACATCTGCTAGCGTTGGTGACATGAATCAGCGCGCAGTGGTGACGACGACGCCGAGGTACGTCCCGGCGCGCTGACAGCTGACTGTCGATTTTCGAAGCCCCGGGGCGAGTGCCCCGGGCCTTCGCCATGTGGACACTCGCCTCACTCATCACTGAGGAGTGCAGCACCATGAACAACGTCGCGAAGTACGACCACCGCAAGCTCGGCCGCGAGCTCGGCCTGTTCGACTCGGACCCGCTGATCGGCGCCGGCCTGCCGTACTGGCTGCCCGCCGGTGCCGCGATCCGGCAGGCGTTGGAGCGGTACATCGCCGACGTGGAGCGAAGAGCGGGCTATCAGCAGGTCTACTCACCTGTACTCGGCAAGCGCGAGCTCTACGAGATCTCCGGCCACTGGTCGAAGTACAGCGAGGACATGTACCCGCCGATGTCCATCGGCGGCGAGGAGGTCGTCCTGCGACCCAGCCTGTGCCCGCATCACGCGCTGATGTTCCGATCGCGGGCGCACAGCTATCGCGAGTTGCCTCTGCGGATGGCCGAGCTTGGTGGGCAGTACCGCTCTGAGCTGTCCGGCGTACTGGGCGGGCTGACCAGAGTCCGCGCGATGCAGCTGAACGACGGGCACATCTTCTGCATGCTCGAGCAGGTCGCCGACGAGGCGTTGGCAGCGCTCGAACTGATCAAGCAGGCACACCGCGATCTCGGGATCAGCGCGTCGGGCTATGTGCTCTCGCTTCCCGCTGCTGACGCTCGGTTTGGCGATCCGTCGAGCAAGTACGTCGGCTCAGCCGAGAGCTGGGCGGTGGCGGCTGATCTGCTGCGTGACGTGTTGGAGAAGGCGGGGGTGGAGTACTCCGAGGAGCCGGGGGAGGCGGCGTTCTACGGGCCGAAGATCGACATCCAGATTCTCGATTCGGCCGGGCGCGAGTCGACCCTTTCGACCATTCAAGTTGATTTCCACCAGCCGGAGGCGTTCGGGCTGGAGTACATCGGTGCTGACGGCAACAAGCATCGGCCGGTGATGGTGCATCGGGCGATCGTGGGCAGCATCGAGAGGGCGGTGGCGCATTTGATCGAGGTGCATGGCGGCGCGTTCCCGGCTTGGCTTGCGCCGGTGCAACTCGTAGTACTGCCGATCTCGGACGATGAGGAGAAGGCTGCCGAGCAGGTTGCGCGGCGGGCGCGGGATCGCGGTCTCCGAGTGGAGATCGCGCATGCCGACGAGGGGTCGCTGGGTGCGCGGATCCGGGAGAATCGGCTGGCGCCGTACCAGGCTGTCATCGGTGCGCGCGAGGCGGCGGACGGCGCGATCGCCCTCCGCCTGCGCGACGGTGAGAAGTTGCCTGCAGCACCGATCGGGCAGTCTCTGGATGAGATCGCCCTCGCCTGCGACCCGCTTCGACGGGTCAGCGAGGTTGAAGCTGACCGATGAGGTGAGTGACCGACTGGTCGTCGTTGTAGATGGCGAAGTCGACCGCGTCGCCCTTGCGGCTGTGGGCGAAGGTGACACGAGAGGGGAGCAGGAGCGGTTTGCGGAAGTCGACGCGGACCGTGTAGGCGTCGGGGAGCCCGCCGGATCGCTGGACGGAGGCCAGGGAAGCAGCCTTGGCCCACATGCCGTGCGCGATCTGGCGGGGGAACCCGAAGGCCTGTGCCGACAGCTTGAACAGGTGGATCGGATTGCGGTCGCCGGACGCGGCGGCGTACCGGCGGCCGAGGTTCGCCCTGAGATCCCACACGGCGGTCGGCGCCAAGCCGGGCTCGGGGAGAAGGTCGGCGTGGGACGACGGGGTGCCGGACGAGCGGCTCAGCAGCGTGGTCGTGTCGGTCCAGACGACCTCTTCGTCCACGCTGACCGAGCTGAGGATCTCGAAGACCGTGCCCTTGGGATGCGGCCGCTCGGGGCCGCTGTGCACGGTGATCGCGAACTCGGCGTGCATCGGCAGCGGCTTGAGCTGGGTGATCGTGTTGCTGAGGTGGACGATGCCCATCGGCTTGTACGGAAACGACGGATCCGACATCAGATCCAGATGCAGCGGGAACGCCAGGACGTGCGGGTACGTGACCGGCAGCGCAGGTCCTGCTGAGAACCCGGTCACCTCCCGGTACGCCGTCAGGTGGTCCTGGTCGACTGTTGCCCGCGGCAACTCCAGGGTCAGCCCGTCGAGGTCCGGCTCGTACTCCGCTTTGCGCAGCGTCGCCTTGACCGTGCGGGCGTAGAGCGATCCGAGGCCCGGCGAATCGTCGTACCGGCGAGTGGGCATCTCAGGCGCCGAGCATGCTCTGGCCGCAGACGCGGACCACGTTGCCGGTGACTCCCGCGGAGGCCGGATCGGCGAACCAGGCGATCGTCTCGGCGACGTCGATCGGTTGCCCACCCTGCTGCAGCGAGTTGATCCGGCGGCCGACCTCGCGGATCGCGAACGGTACCTTCGCGGTCATCTCGGTCTCGATGAAGCCGGGTGCGACCGCGTTGATCCTTAGGTTCCGTTCGGCGAGCCGTGGTGCGAGTGCCTGGACGAGGCCGATCACGCCGGCCTTGGAAGTGGCGTAGTTGGTCTGGCCATTGTTACCCGCGATGCCGGCGATTGACGCGACGCCGATCACTGAGGCACCGTCATTGAGAGCCTTGGTTTCGAGCAGGTGGGCGGTGATCCGCTCGGGCGCCCGCAGGTTGACGTCGAGGACGGCGTCCCAGGCGTCGGTACGCATGTTCGCGAGCCGCTTGTCGCGGGTGATGCCGGCGTTGTGGACGACAATGTCGAGGCCGCCCAGCTCTGCACCGGCCGCCGCGATCCGTTGTGGTGCGTCGATCGCGGTGACGTCGAGCAGCAGCTCGTGGCCGCCGATCTTGCTGATCACCTTGCGCAGGTCGTTGGCGTTCTGCGGTACGTCGACGCCGAGCACAATCGCGCCGTCCCGGGCGAGAGTCTCGGCGATGGCCGCGCCGATGCCACGGGCAGCTCCGGTGACCAGGGCGACCTTGCCGGCCAGGGGAGCGGTCGGGTCGTTGCCGACGTGGGGGCCGGTGCCGATCCGGGCGACCTGGCCGTCGACGTACGCCGACTTGGGGGAGAGGAAGAAGCGCAAGGTCGAGTCGAGCTGGTCGTGGGCGTCGGGTGCGACGTACACGAGGTTGACCGTCGCGCCCCGCTTGACCTCCTTGCCGAGCGACCTGGTGAAGCCTTCGAGGGCACGCTGCGCGATCTGCTGCTCGGGCGTCGCGGACAGCTCCGGCGTACGGCCGACGACGATCACGCGTCCAGCCGGACCGAGCTGGCGGATGACGGGGGAGAAGAAGCGCTGCAACGAGGTGAGGTCCGCGGTCGACGTTGCGCCCGTCGCGTCGAAGACGAGTGCCTTCGGGCGGAGGGTGCTGGACGCGACGCCTTCGGCCGCAGTACTGAAGGATGCGCCGATGTCACGCAGCAGGGCCTGGATCGCCTTGCCCGCATCGGTTTCGGTGATCGCGCCGAAGACGACTTGGCCGTCGATCACGGGCGACCCCTCGGTCCATCGCGGCAACGGGGTCGGGTCCGGCAGTCCCAGGTTTTTGACCAGCGTGCGGCCCAGCGGCGTACGGGTGAAGGTCTGGTAGCGATCCGTCATCTTCGGTCTGCTCCTACTTCTCGAGGATGGCGACGACGCCCTGGCCACCGGCGGCGCAGATCGAGATCAGGCCGCGGCCGCCGCCGTTCTCGTCGAGCTGCTTGGCCAGTGCGGCGACGATCCGGCCGCCGGTCGCGGCGAACGGGTGACCCGCCGCCAGCGAACTGCCGTTGACGTTGAGTTTTACCCGGTCGATCTCACCCAGCGGGGCGTCGAGGCCGAGGCGTTCCTTGCAGAAGATCGGGTCCTCCCAGGCCTTCAGGGTGGACAGCACCTGGGAGGCGAAGGCCTCGTGGATCTCGAAGTAGTCGAAGTCCTGGAGGGTGAGGCCGGCTCGTGCGAGCATCCGCGGTACGGCGTACGCGGGCGCCATCAAGAGGCCTTCGGCGCCCTTCACGTAGTCGACCGCCGCGGTCTGCGAGTGGGTCAGGTAGGCGAGGGGCCGGAGGCCGTGATCGGCGGCCCACTCGTCGGTCGACAGCAGGACGGTGGAGGCGCCGTCGGTCAGGGGAGTGGAGTTGCCGGCGGTCATCGTCGCCGTTTCGCCCTTGCCGTAGACGGTCTTGAGCTTGGCCAGCTTCTCCAGGGTGGTGTCGGCGCGGAGGTTCTGGTCCTTCTCGAGGCCGAGGTACGGGGTGATGAGGCTGTCCTGGAAGCCACGGTCGTACGACTTGGCGAGGTTGATGTGCGAGTTGTACGCGAGCTCGTCCTGCGCCTCGCGGGTGATGCCCCACTCGAGCGCGGTGAGGGCGGCGTGGTCGCCCATCGACTTGCCCGTCCTCGGCTCCGCATTGCGCGGAATCTCCGGGACGATGTCCTTCGGCCTTAGGTGGGTGAGCACCTTGAGACGCTCCTGGAGCGACCTGGCCCGGTTGAGATCGAGGAGCACGTTGCGCAGTTCGTTGCTGACCGCGATCGGTGCGTCGGACGCGGTGTCGACGCCGCCGGCGATACCGGCCTCGATCTGGCCGAGGGCGATCTTGTTGCCGACCAGGATCGCGGCCTCGAGTCCGGTGCCGCAGGCCTGCTGGATGTCGTACGCCGGGGTGGTGGCCGCGAGCTTCGAGCCGAGGACCACCTCGCGGACCATGTTCCAGTCGCGGGCGTGCTTGAGGACCGCGCCCGCGACGACCTCGCCGACCTCCTGGCCGCCGAGCCCGGTGCGGTCGACGAGACCGTTGAGGGCGGCGGTCAGCATGTCGGAGTTCGACGCGTGCCGGTAGGTCTTGTCCTGCCGGGCGAACGGGATGCGGTTGCCGGCGACGACAGCCACCTTGCGGGTCTCGGTCACTGGTTCTCTCCTGCGGTACTAGAGGGTGAGCGCCGGGCGGTGGCCTTTTTCGTACTGCGCGTGGTGGTACCGGCTAGTGCCTTGCGGCCAACTGCTGTGGCGAGCGTTGCGGTGATGGCTGTCGCTCGTACTGTGCTGATGTCGGCGTGGTGGACCACTGGGTGGGCCATGTCTCCTGTTTGACGGGAGACGATCAGGCCCATCCGGGCCATGTGCATCGCGCCGAGGGTCTGGGTGTAGAGGTGGTTGGCGAGGTAGTCGGTGTCGACCTCGTCGAAAACGCCTGTCCTCTGACCCGCCTTGAGGATGGTCGAGATCCGGTCGAGCGCGGCCGCCATCGCGTTGCCGAGCTTGATCATCACCGGCTCGGTGATCTCGCCGAACAGCTGCTCGCCGGTCCTTCTGAGCAGGCTCATCGCGCAGTCGGCGAAGGCGGGGTACTCCAGGCAGAAGTCGACGAAGACCTCGCTCAGGCTCCGCAGCCGGTTCATCGGCGCCTTGCGTGGGCCGTCTACTGCTTCGAGCCGCTCGTCGAGCTCGCCGAGGTAGTCGACCAGGGTGAGGGCGAAGAGCTCTTCCTTGCCCGCGAAGTGCCGGTAGATGAGGGCCTTGTTGATGCCGACGCGCTTGGCGATGTCGTCGATCTGCGCGTCGATCGTGCCGCGCTCGTCGAACAGCTCACGGGTCGCCCGGATGATGTCCCGCTCACGGTCGCGACGACGCTCCGCCGTGGTCCGGCGGCGTCCGATCGCGAGCAGCGCGGAGCTCATGCACCGATCTTAGTCATACGGGTACCCCTGGGTGCAAACGATAGTTACACTCGTGGGTAACATCACTTCCGTACGACCACCCTGCAGCTCGCTCCGGAGGAATCGATGACCATGACCGAGTCAACCAGTACGCCGCCCGCCGAGCCGCTGTCGGCCGACGTGATGGCGCTGGCCGGCGAGCTCGCGGCTGAGCGCTCGAAGCCGGAGTGGCAGACCTTCAACCTCAACCTCAACCCCGAGCAGATCGAGATCCGCGACTGGGCGCACACCTTCGCCGCCGACGTGATCCGGCCGGCTGCCTCCGAGTGGGACGAGCGCGAGGCGACGCCCTGGCCGGTGATCCAGGAGGCCGCCAAGATCGGGCTGTACTCGATGGACGGCAGCATCAACCTGTTCATCGACCCGTCCGGGCTGCTGATGCCGCTGGTCCAGGAGGAGCTGTTCTGGGGCGACGCGGGGATCGGGATGTCGCTGGTCGGTACCGGCCTGGCTAGCTCGGCCGTCTTCTCGAATGGCACGCCTGAGCAGTGGAGCCAGTGGCTTCCGCGCTGCTACGGGACGCCTGATGACGTACAGGTTGCTGCCTTCTGCTCTTCTGAGCCGGGCGCCGGTTCGGACGTTTCTGCGATCCGTACCAAGGCGACGTACGACGAGAAGACCGACGAGTGGGTCATCAACGGTCAGAAGGCCTGGGCGACCAACGGCGGCATCGCCGACATCCACGTCGTCGTGGCGACCGTCGACCCGTCGCTGGGGAGTAAGGGGCAGGCCGCTTTCGTAGTACCGAAGTCCGAGGTCAAGGGCCTCGAGCAGGGCACCAAGCTCAAGAAGCACGGCCTCCGCGCCTCCCACACCGCCGACGTCTTCTTCGACAACGTCCGCATCCCCGCCGCGAACGTCCTCGGCGGCAAGGAAAAACTCGACGCCCGCATCGCCAAGGCCCGCGAGAACAACGGCTCAGCCTCCCGCGGCAACGCCTCGATGGCCACCTTCGAAATGACCCGCCACATCGTCGGCTCACAGGCGATCGGTATCGCCCGCGCAGCCTACGAATTCGCGTTGGACTACGCCAAGGGCCGCGAACAATTCGGCCGCCCCATCATCGACAACCAAGGCATCGCCTTCAAGCTCGCCGACATGGCCATGGAAATCGACGCCGCCCGCCTCCTGGTCTGGCGCGCCGGCTTCATGTCAGCGGCGTTGATGCGCGGCCAAACCCCCGACTACCGCCACGGCGAAGGCTCCATGGCAAAGCTGAAGGCCAGCGAAGTAGCCGTCAAGGCAACCGAAGACGCCATCCAAATCCTAGGCGGCAACGGCTACACCCGCGAATACCCCGTAGAGCGCATGCACCGAGACTCAAAAATCTACACAATCTTCGAAGGCACCTCCGAAATCCAGCGTCTCGTCATCTCCCGAGCCATCTCAGGAATGCGAATCCGCTAACCCGTTCCATCCCCACGCGCCCGCCGCCGCCCGCTCCTCCGTCGCGAGCAGCTCTGGGTCGCTCCCACCCACCCGTCCTTTTCCGCTCCTCCGTCGCGGGTGAGTACCCACCCGCCCTCCACCGTCGACGGGTGGACGCCGGATGGCACGTGCGGCTGGCTGGCGAGTGGGGTGCCCGAGATCAGCCACCGGATCGACGTACTCCCCACGCCTTCAATCCGTCACCATCGCATCCGCACGCCATGCAGCAGCCTCCTCAGTGAACGCCCATCATCCGTTTGTTCGCCAGCGGATCGTTCACCCCGCCGGCCTTCGCCTCCTGCGCCCCACCGCAGTTCCCACTCCCGAGCAGGCGTCCCTCTCCTGCTTGGTCAGCCATGATCCGATCCCGGGATGCGGAGCCTGCAGAGGCTGTCGACCGCACGAGGACGGGGCCGTCGGCTAGCTGCCCTGAAGACGTATGACCCGCATAATTGGCCGACGTATCCGACTGGGCGGGTTCTTCTCGAGATCTGCCCGGAGTCTGCGCACGGTGGGCTCTTCGAGCGTCGAGGATGCCGATCGCACGAACTCGCCCATGTCGTTCAGTCTGGTGAGAACGATCTTGCTCGTGAGTCCGAGTTCTTTGGCGAGCTCGTACACGCGTGTCTTTGGTTGTTTTTCTTCTTCGTTTCTGGTCGTGGCCTCTGCGGCAGCTTCTCTGGCGCGTTGTTCCGCGACGATCTCGGCGGCGGTTCTAGGTCGGGCTGTCACAGCCGCGCCGACGGCGTGATCCGCGAGGAGCTCGGCAGCTGTCTTCGGTTGACTCCGCAGGTCCTTCTCGAACTGCTCGCTCAGGTTGCGGATTTGTTCACTCAAGTCGCGGAGTTCTTCACTCAGTCTGCGAGCGGCGCGGTGTTCCGCGATGATCTCGGCGGCGGTTCTAGGTCGGGCTGTCGCAGCCGCGCCGGCAGAGTTCCCGGCGGCTTGATCCGCGAGGAGCTGGGCAGTTGTGTTCGGTTGACTCCGCAGGTCCTTCTCGAACAGCTTGTTCAGGTTGCGGATTTCTTCGCCCAGTCTGCGAGTGGAGAGGTCGTCGGTCGGCGGAGCCATCGCCTCCTTCCCTGACGCAGCGGCTCCTCTCGCCCCTTGGTCAGGGGCGATCTCGGCCTCTGTCTTCAGTTGCAGATCGCCCGATATCGACGAGGTTGGTTCAGCCTGAACTGCGACGGTGTTGACGCTCGAACTGCTTGGATTTTGCGCCCAGCGCAATGGTGTTCGCAGCTCGAATTGGCCGCCGACCTGCAACCCAAGTGCAGGACTGATGTCGTCATCAATCTCGGAGCCCACGTTGCTGCCGTCAGCGTCGCGGAGGGCGGCCCTGGCAATCATTGCGATATCAGGGTTGTCGCCGGCCTCAAGCTCGGTCAGCACCGTA
Organism: Kribbella sp. NBC_00382; assembly: GCF_036067295.1. Taxonomy (NCBI): domain Bacteria; kingdom Bacillati; phylum Actinomycetota; class Actinomycetes; order Propionibacteriales; family Kribbellaceae; genus Kribbella; species Kribbella sp. NBC_00382. The sequence continues at coordinate 6,750,999 of NZ_CP107954.1, read as the reverse complement.
TATGCCGCCTGCGCAATCTCCGGGTTTCTTGAGTCCAGCAGGTGCGTGAGGTATCCAATAGACGGCCGATTCCCAGGGTCCCCGCTCAGGCCGGTGACGGTGGTGGAGAAGCCGAGCTCACGCTCAGATACGGGCGAAGCAACGGGTCTAGACCAAGCCGGGTTGCGAGAGAGGGCAAGCTGACCGACCGTACCGGTACCTCGGCGCTGCGGTTTAGGCAGGCCGCGTGCAGAGAGAGAACGGACCAGGTAGGTATACGTATCGTCAAGAGAGATCATCTCGCTGCCCGACGGAATGCCCTTGCCCAAGAGATTGAGCAGCTCGCCTGTGAACGATGTGTGGCGGGCGCCACTGGGAGCAGTCGACGTCCGATTCGCTGGAGATGAGGTGAGCGTGTACGCCCCGTTGATGTCGATCTGTCCGGAGATCACAGAATCCGGATCAGCCATTGCCTCGATAGCACGGCCCGAGAAACAACAGTCCAGGATTAGTACCCGATTCGCTGCCGGGCTGTCTAGAAAGGCGCGCCGAACGTGCTCGAAAGGCATCGCACTCGAGTGGATATGGCGGCTGGTAGAGGTAGTCAGGCCGAGATACAATTCGCCTTGTTCGTCGACAAGGCCGTGACCGGCGTAATAGACCAACAAAGTATCCTCTGCGAGCACCGCCTCCTCCGCGAGAACGGGGCCCACCTCGACGGTGTAGCGCGGATTGAGTACGGTCCGAACCTCGCGGAAAGCGCCGTGACGGTCGTCGACGAGTCGTCGTTTAAGGTCAGCGAGGTTAGCCGTGACACCCGGAAGGTCAGGCAGCCCGACATCTTTATAGTTGGCTGTACCGATCAACACGGCTCTGGAGCGCTCCAGCTCAGGCAGACGCATTACCGCTCCTTTGCGTCAAGCACCTCACGAATCATTCCCTCAGGATCCTTGATCCTGTTCGCGGTCACTTTGACCGAGCGCAGGTTAACAGATTCGGTGATCTCGATAGTCACATCCGAGCGCCGAGTCCGAAGCCAGGCACTGATAGACGCGGCAAGTACTGTTGCGACGCCGCCACCTCCGACCGCGACCGTGAGCAGGTCGACCACAGCGCCCATTTCCCCCGGAGCCGGCCCATTCCCAGCCAGACCGAGACGACCCCGAAACTCGTCGTCGGTTGCCAGCCAATCACGTAGTGACCGCAACTCGTCCTCGGCGTCCCCCTCGGCTACGCGGACTGTTACATCCATGACCAACTCCGCTCATTAGTTCCCCACCCCTGGGCGTAGTTTACGCACGGTTGCCGGCTCGGAGCCCAGTTCGCCGCTCTTCTAGCGAGATTCCTCGGTTCGTCCGGGCTGCCAACATCTTGGAGTGGGCCGAGGCCCGTTGACGATGCAGAGCGCCCGTTCGGCCTGCTCGCCGAGGCTGAGGTTCACTCCTGAGTTCGGGCTAGCACACACGCGAATGTTGAACTGGGTAAATTCTTGCTCCGTCATAGCTCCGTGAGTTCCGTCGTGGGTGCGTGCCCCACCCCGCCGACGGCCTCCTGCGGCCGTCGCTGGCGCGGCGTGGACCGCCTCGGGATTGACGTAGTCCGCGCCCGCCTAGTGGTCAGGCGCAGAGGTTGATGTACCAGACCTTGTCCCAATTGGTGATGAATTTCCAGTTGGTGGGGATGTAGCCGATGTGTTCGTGGCGGGAGCCGAGGGTTTCTACCAGGACGTTTTGGTGGTTGTAGAAGTTGGTGTTGCCCAGCCAGCCGCTCAACGAGTAGGTGCCGCAGTTGTAGAACTGGAACATGGTGTAGTACTCGCCTTTGCGGATCCACGTGCAGAATCGGGCGGCGGGGCAGTTGTTGACCAGTCGGTGGCCTGTTGCTGGGTCCATTTGCCGAACGCGGAGTTCTCCGGGTTCGGGCTGACCCAGGGGTCGAGGACGCCGGCCGGTGCGGCGATCTGGGTGGTGGTGTCCGGCCGTGCCTCGGCTGCTGAGGCGGTGAGGGTGGTGGCGAAGAGCATCAGTGCGGCGACGGCGGTGAACGCCGTGAGCCGGCCGCGCCGGTGAGTCGAGGAGCGGCCTCGCCCGAAGAATGTCTTGAGCATGTCGTTCTCCGATCAGCGGTGTAGCGAGATTCCTGCCATCGGGAACTTATTGACCGCCGGGTTCAGGATCGGCGGCATTTCAGCGGCATGCAGACTCTTGACAAAGCATGTGGGTGATCACTGTTGCGGATTGTCGCTGGTGGTGAAGCCGAGGTCTGTGGGCGAAGGTGCGGTTTTGGTGTTCCAGACCTTGGCATAGGCGGCTGCGACGAGGGGCCAGATTGTTTGTTGGCCGTCTTCGACTGAGTTGACTTTGTCGGCTAGTGGGCCGGATATGACGAACTCGTGGGGGATGACGCGACCCGCTGTATCTCGTCGGTCCAAGGGGTCTGGGAAGCGGAGGGCGACTTCTTCGGCGCTGCGTTGGTACGTGATCGGCTCGTCCTGTAGGTCGGCGAACGCGCGTTCGTAGGCCGGGAGGGGGTCGGGGTGTCCTCCGGTGAGGAGGAAGCGGAAGCCCCAGGTGTGGCCTCGGGTGGCCCAGATGAGGGTTGCGGGTGGGGGGTGAGCGCTCACTTGAGGCTCCTGATGAAGAGTTTGTTCTTGACGCCTTGGTCCAGGTCCAGCTTGAACTGGGTGAGCGTCGCGGTCAGGTAGTCGTGGTGTTCGCGGGCCTGGGTGTTGATCGCTCTGAGTTGTGAGCCGGCGAGTTTTGCGGCCTCAGTCAGGACGGGGATCGCGGCCATGCCAGCGAGGGGGCCGACCTTGGGCAGGAATGCGACCAGTTTGTCGATGCCTAGGGCTTTGCCGCCGACCAGGACCGCAGCCAGGGTCTCGGCGCCGTCTGCCAGGGTGTCCAGTACCTTCCTCGGGATCTCCATCCGCTCGCTCCACTGGACTCGGCGCTCCAGGGGAAGTACTGAGGCCACCGGCAGGATGAGGTCGAGGCCGACCCGTTGGGTCACGTCGATCTCCACCGGCTCGGGACTGGCTGCGGCGAGCTGGAACTTGGCCGAGGAGAGCAGCATGAAGTCCTCGCCGACCGATAGCGCGTCAGGCGTGTCCACGAGGTCGTTGAGCGTCGAGCGCAGGCCTTCGATGTGGTTGGCGGCCTTCTCGATGACAAGGTCCCGGAAGGAGTGGATGTCCCAGTCCGGGAAGAGGTCGGCCTTGGAGAGTGCCAGGATCCAGATTCGCGGGAACTCGACCAGGCGGTCCTCGTCGCCCAGCAGTTCGTCCTTGAGTCGCAGGACGCCTTGGCGGAAGTTCGTCAGGAGGGACTTGAGGTACCGCTCCTCCTCGCCCGCGTAGTCCAGCAACTTCTGGCCGTCCACCAGCAGGATCGCGACATCGGAGCGCAGCAGGGACCGAAAGGTGTCGATCCGGCGATTGGCCTCCTCCTCGCTGCTAGGCGACTCCTCGAACCATTCCCCGGGATAGTCGTGCCAGGCGAGTCGTAGGGCGTCGAACGGACGCTTCGTCGCCGCGGGGTTGTCTCCGCCCTTGAGCTTCACCGAGAAGTAGTAGGTGGTGGCCTCGAATCGGGTCGGCGCCGGCGTTCTCGCGCGGTCTCTCATGCCGAGGTAGTTCTGGTAGAGCCGGTTCCCCTGGCCGGTGTCGTCTGCGACCAGGTCCCAGAGGTCGTTCGAGTACGAGCCCTCCTGTGTTGGGCCGAAGAACGAGGAAACGAGGACGGTCTTGCCGGAGCCGCTCTCGCCGAAGACGGCGATGTGCTGCTCGCGGATCCTGGGGTATTTCGCCATGGCGCGAAGGTACCCGGTTCCGTGGCACTTCGTCGTGGCGCGCGCGTAGGGCACCGAACGACACCCCGACGACTGCGGCGATCTCGGCCAGGCCGCGCGCGGTGCACACCTCCTCGACGGCGGGCACGGACTCCGCTGCGGTCAGGTCACCGACTCGCGTGCGGCCGTAGCCGGGTCGGGAGAAGGAGACGATCGGGTGCCCGAGGCCGGCGTACAGGTCCCAGCCGCAGTCGACGGTGGCCGAGCAATGACCGCCGGGAGAACAGCACAGGTGGGCCGGCCGCGTTGACTCTGGCGATCTCGACCTCGCCCAAGGCGGTGGACACGATCCCTACTCGGTACATGGCTACGCCCTCCCGCAGCACTCGCTCCTCTCATCCTTGAATCCGGCCGATTCAGGTTGAGGGCAGTAGTGGTGCGGTCAGCGTGAGGCGGCCGTGGGATTCAGGTATGCGTGCCGGCGTCCGCTGTTGGGCGGACGCCGGGGTGGGTGGTCAGAGGATGTTGAGGGTGATGGTGGTTGGGGTGAGTTTGGTGGTGGTGACTTTGTCTTTGCCGGTGAGGGTGGCGAGGGTTAGGTGGTCTGTTGGGTCTGCGTCGGACAGGGTGACGTTGGTCCTCAGGCCGGAGACTCGCACGTTGCCGGCGGAGCCGGAGACTCGGATGTGGTCCTTGCCGGGGGTGCCTGTGACGGTTACCGCGTCGACCGCTGAGTCGCCGCCACTCGTGTTGAGTTGTGCGCCGAGGTCGATGCCGACCTTGCGGACATCGGTCCCACGTAGGTCGCCGACGGTGACTGTGTCGGCGCCACCGAGTGCGTTGAGCGTGACTCGCTCGACGTCGTCGGTGTCCATCACGATGTTGCCGAGGTCCCGGGTGAACCGCAGCCGCGAACCGTTGGCGGCGGCAACGAACTTCTCCGCGGCGGCCGCGCCGTTGAACACCATCGTGTCCTGGCCGCGATTGCCCTCGATCACGTCGCTGCCGTCACCCGGATCCCAGGTGAACGTATCGCTGCCGTTGCCGAGCAGCGCGGTGTCGGTGCCACGGTTGCCGTCGACTGCATCGTTGCCGGCGCCGGTGCGGAACAGTTCGTTGCCGCTACCACCGAACGCGGTGTCGTCGCCGTCGCCGGTGTCGATGATCGTGAACGGCTGCACCTCGGCGCCGTAGTCGATCCGTACGACGTCGTTGCCGCCTCGGCTGTTGACCTGGATCTGGCCGAAGTCGCTCCGCTTCACCGTGCGCTTCGCCGTACCGTCAGCGAAGTCGACCTCGAGTACGGTCGTGTCGGCAGCCGGCACGGTCAAGGTGATGTTGTCGGCGTGGTTCGTGCCGGTGACGATCAGTTGGCCGGTGTCGATCACGACCCTGCTCGCGGGCGCTGCTGCTGCCGGGCCGGCCAGACTCACGGCGATGCCGATGCCGATAGCGACAGACGCGACAGCTGCCGTGCTGAGACCTCGGCGGAAACCTCTGGTGACGTGACTCATGATGCGATCCCTCCCAGTTGGTGTTGACCTATGCGCCCTACACGGCCGCTGCGACCGACCGGTTCAGATCACTGAAGGTGCCTTAGGCAACTAAAGACTGAGGTCGTGCCCTAAGGGTGCGTTGGGTGCGGACCAGGGGTGGTCCCGGGGACATCCACAATGTGCTGGGCGCCTGCGACGAGGACGATCGGAACTGTCATCGAACCGGATGGGGCCAGGATCCGTGTAGAGAGCACGGAAGACAGATCCGAACCCGTAGAGGCAGGCGATCATGAACACAGTCGCGGTGGGGTTGGCGCCGACGATCGTCGGCTCAGGGTTGCTGGTGGCCGGCCGGTACCGCTTGGTCGCGTTGCTCGGCCGCGGCGGGATGGGCCGCGTTTGGCTCGCCGAGGATGAACTGATGCAGCGGCGAGTCGCCCTCAAGCAGGTGATGCTCAGCGGCCAAGCGGCCGAGTACGTCCGCGCCAGTGCGTTGGCTGAGGCGCGTGCGGCGGCGCGACTGGATCACGACAGTACGGTGAAGGTGCACGACATCATCGAGGACTCCGGCGAGCAGTGGATCGTCATGGAGTTGCTGTCAGGTCGGACGCTTGCTGAGGCGGTCGCGGCGGACGGTCCGCTGCCGATTGCGGAGGTACGGCGGATCGCGCTACACCTGGTCGACGCGCTGCGGGCCATCCACCGTGCGGGGCTGGTGCACTCCGACGTCAAGCCTGCGAATGTACAACTGTGCGGCGACGGGCGGGTAGTGCTGATGGACTTCGGCATCGCCACCGAAATCGACGACGAGCAGACGCTGTCGAGCGCGGCCATGGCCGGCAGCCCGGCGTACATGTCACCGGAGCGAGCCCGTGGTGACGCTGTCGGCCCGGCCTCCGATCTGTTCTCGCTCGGAGCGACCCTGTTCGCGGGCGTCGAGGGAAGGTCGCCGTTCGGCGCCGGCGACCCGTTCAGCACGCTGGTCGCGGTCGTCGAGGCCCGGCCGGCCCCGTTCGTACACGCCGGCCCTCTGCGCCCGATCATCGAAGCCCTGCTCAGCAAGGCCCCGGCGGATCGACCAACCCCCGACCAAACCAGCGCCGCCCTCAACATCTGATTCCCACACCGCGCTGCGACGGAGGAGCTGCGTCTGGGAGGGGCGGTCAGTTGTCGGTGGGTGGGGTGTTTGGTTGGGTCGTTTTTAGGTTGCCGGCGGGGGTGGCGGTGGAGACTAGCCAGGCGTTCAGGCCGTCGGGATCGCGGCGAGACGCCCCTTGCCCGCGGGTTCGTTGCTCGGTGCCGCCACCCTTAGGTGTCCTTGTCGGTGCCGGTGTTGCTTTCGAGGTTCTCGACCCGGCCCTGGTCCTCGCCGGCGTCCAGCAGGTTGTCCGGGGGAGCGCCGCTGTCCGGATACTCCATCAGCGCGATCTCCGGGTGGTGCAGGTCGAAGGCAGGGCTCTCGGATCGGATCCGCGGTAGCTTCTCGAAGTTGTGTCGCGGCGGTGGAGAGCTGGTCGCCCACTCCAGCGAGCGGCCCCAGCCCCACGGGTCGTCGACACCGACGAGCGGTGCCTTGCGCGACTTGTAGATGTTGTAGAAGAACGGCAGCATCGAGACGCCCAGCAGCGCCGCGCCGACCGTCGATACCTGGTTCAGCGTGGTGAAGCCGTCGTCTGCCTTGTACGTCGCGTAGCGCCGCGGCATTCCCTCGACTCCCAGCCAGTGCTGGACGAGGAAAGTGGTGTGGAAGCCGATGAACAGCAGCCAGAAGTGCAGTTTGCCGAGCTTCTCGTCGAGCATCCGGCCGGTGAACTTCGGCCACCAGTAGTAGAAGCCCGCGAACATGGCGAACACCACGGTGCCGAAGACGACGTAGTGGAAGTGCGCGACCACGAAATACGAGTCGGACAGTTGATAGTCCACTCCGGGCGAGGCGAGGAGTACCCCGGTCAGACCGCCGAACAGGAAGGTCACCAGGAAGCCGACCGACCACAGCATCGGGGTGTCGAACGAGATCGAGCCGCCCCACATGGTGCCGATCCAGTTGAAGAACTTCACCCCGGTCGGTACGGCGATCAGGAACGTCATGAAGGAGAAGAACGGCAGGTTCACGCCGCCGGTGACGAACATGTGGTGGGCCCAGACGGCGATCGACAGGGCTCCGATGGAGAGGGTGGCCGCCACCAGGCCGACGTACCCGAAGATGGGTTTTCGGCTGAAGACCGGGAGGATCTCCGTGATGATGCCGAAGAACGGCAGCGCGATGATGTAGACCTCGGGATGCCCGAAGAACCAGAACAGGTGTTGCCACAGCAGTGGCCCGCCGTTCGCGGCGTCGAAGACGTGAGCCCCGAGGGCTCGATCCGCCTCCAGCATCAGCAGGGTGGCGGCGAGGATCGGGAAGGCGATCAGTACCAGGATCGACGTCACCAGGATGTTCCAGGTGAAGATCGGTAGCCGGAACATCGTCATGCCGGGAGCGCGCAGCGTGATTATCGTGGTGACGAAGTTGACCGCACCCAGAATGGTGCCCAGACCGGCCATCCACAGGCCCATGATCCACAGGTCCGCGCCGACGCCCGGCGAACGCGCGCCGCTGGACAGCGGTGCATAGCCGGTCCAGCCGAAGTCCGCGGCCCCGCCAGGCATCAGGAATCCGGAGAGGGTGATCAAGCCGCCGAAGAGGAACAGCCAGTAGCTGAACATGTTGAGCCGCGGGAACGCGACGTCGGGAGCGCCGATCTGGATCGGCATGATCTCGTTCGCGAAGCCGACGAACAGCGGGGTGGCGAACAGCAGCAGCATGATCGTGCCGTGCATGGTGAAGAGCTGGTTGTAGACCTCTTCGTTGACGATCTGCAGACCCGGCTGGGCGAGTTCGGCCCGGATCAGCAGCGCCATCACGCCGCCGATCAGGAAGAACGCGAACGAGGTGATCAGGTACAGGTGCCCGATCAGCTTGTGGTCGGTGGTGGTCAGCCACTTGCGAACCGCACTGCCCAGGCTTCTCCTGCGCGGGAGCGTGCTAGTAGCCGCTCCGGCACCGATTCGCTCCGCTACGTCAGCCATCTGTGTCTCCCCTTGCACGATCCCTCTCCGGAGGATCACTGTCCAGTCGCCGGCCACAAGGAAACGACCGCCGAGGTAAGGCGGGACGGCAGCAGGGATGTTCAAGCTCGAGAACGGATGAAGTAACCGTCGCGGATCATGACGCAGGCGGGTCGGCCCTGGTGGTGAAGTCGAGGGTTGTGGGTGACGGCAGGGTCTTCGTGTTCCAGACTCCGGCGTAGGCGGCTGCGACTAGAGGCCAGATCTTGTGTAGGCCGTCATCGACTGAGTTGATCTCGTCGGCCAATGGTCCGGAGATGATGAACTCATGGGGGATGAGGCGGCCTGCTGTGTCTCTTCGGTCCAGAGGGTCCTGGAAGCGCAGCGCGACCTTTCCGGCACTTCGGTGGTACGTCGTTGGGTCGTCCTGGAGGTTCGCGAACGCGCGTTCGTAGGTCGGGAGGGGGTCGGGGTGTCCTGCGTTGAGGAGGAAGCGGAAGCCCCAGGTGTGGCTCCGGGTGGCCCAGATGAGGGATTCGGGTGGGGGGTGAGCGCTCATTTGAGGCTCCTGATGAAGAGTTTGTTCTTGACGCCTTGGTCTAGGTCCAGCTTGAACTGGGTGAGCGTCGCGGTCAGGTAGTCGTGGTGTTCGCGGGCCTGGGCGTTGATCTCCCTGAGTTGCGAGCCGGCCAGTTTTTGCGGCCTCAGTTAGGACAGGGATCGCTGCCATGCCTGCGAGGGGGCCTACCTTGGGCAGGAATGCGACCAGTTTGTCGATGCCGAGGGCTTTGCCGCCCACCAGGACTGCTGCCAGGGTCTCGGCGCCGTCTGCGAGGGTGTCCAGTACCTTCCTCGGGATCTCCATCCGCTCGCTCCACTGGACTCGGCGCTCCAGGGGAAGTACTGAGGCCACCGGCAGGATGAGGTCTAGGCCGACCCGTCGGGTTACGTCGATCTCCACCGGCTCGGGGCTAGCCGCGGCGAGTTGGAACTTGGCTGAGGAGAGCAGCATGAAGTCTCGCCGACCGAATAGCGCGTCAGGCGTGTCCACCAGGTCGTTGAGCGTCGAGCGCAGGCCTTCGATGTGGCTGGCCGCCTTCTCGATGACGAGGTCGCGGAAGGAGTGGATGTCCCAGTCCGGGAAGAGATCTGCCTTGGACAGAGCCATGATCCAGATTCGCGGGAACTCGACCAGGCGGTCCTCGTCGCCGAGGAGGTCGTCCTTGAGTCGCAGTACGCCTTGGCGGAAGTTCGTCAGGAGGGACTTGAGGTACCGCTCCTCCTCGCCCGCGTAGTCCAGCAACTTCTGGCCGTCCACCAGCAGGATCGCGACATCGGAACGCAGCAGGGACCGAAAGGTGTCGATCCGGCGATTGGCCTCTTCCTCGCTGCTCGGCGACTCTTCGAACCATTCCCCGGGGTAGTCGTGCCAGGCGAGTCGCAGGGCGTCGAACGGACGCTTCGTTGCTGCGGGATTGTCGCCGCCCTTGAGCTTCACCGAGAAGTAGTAGGTGGTGGACTCGAATCGCGTCGCTGCCGGCACCCTCGCGCGGTCTCGCGTGCCGGGGTAGTTCTGGTAGGCGGTTGCCTTGGCCGGTGTCGTCTGCGACTAGGTCCCTCGTTCGAGTACGAGCCCTCCTGGGTGGGGCCGAAGAAGGAGGAAACGAGGACCGTTTTGCCGGAGCCGCTCTCGCCGAAGACGACGATGTGCTGCTCGCGGATCCTGGGGTATTTCGCCATGGCGCGAACGTATCCGGTTCGGCGCTGCCGCGTCGCGGCGCGCTGGGGTGCGCCACCGCGGGTTGGCGGTGGCGCGGGGACCTCAGGCGCAGAGGTTGATGTACCAGATGGGGTCCCAGTTGGTGATGAATTTGTAGCCGGGGGATTCGTAGCGGACTGGTTCGTGGCGGGAGCCTTGGAGTTCTACCCGGACGTTCTGGTTGTTGTAGAAGTTGCTGATGCCGTTGAAGTTGTTGAGGGCGTAGATGCCGCAGCGGTAGAACTGGAAAAGGGAGTAGCTGGAGCCGTCTCTGATCCAGGTGCAGAAGCGGCCGGAGGGGCAGCGGTTGACCCAGTCGGTGGCTTGCTGCTGGCTGGTGGCTGATTCCCAGACCTCCGGGTTGGGGCTGGTGTACGGCCAGGGGAGTGCTGCTGCGGCGGCGGTCTGTTCGGTGGTGAGGTCGGCGGCTGTGGCTGGGGGAGTGAGGGTGGCGGTGAAGAGCAGCAGTGCGGTTGCGGCTGCGAGGGCGCCGACTAGTTTCTTGATCACGTGGTCTCCGGTTGGTGGTAGGTCGCAAAATCCCTGCAGATGCGACCGTACGGAGGACCTGGGGCAGCTCGAGGTCTATTCGAGCTGGATGCAATGGCTGGCTGGATTGAGGACTTCAGTTTTGTCCGGTCGGGACTGGTCGATCTCCTGCAGCCAGTAGGTTCCGTTCCAGCGGTTGGCCAGTTTTCGGGCAGCGGTGATGACTTTCCTTGAGGCCTGGTCAGCTGCTCCGGAGCGAGCCAGCATCACGCCGCATCGTAGGAGCACCGGACCTCCCGGGGGGCTGGCTACTAGAGTGCTTTTGAGGACGTCGGTGCTCGCTTGCTCCAGAAATCGATCTACGATCAAGCCGAGTGTGCGTCCCCACCACGAACTGCGGGAATCCGGCTGGGCCAAAGCGTCGAGGACCTTGGCCCGTGCGTCGGAGGGGCGGTCGAGGTGGAGGAGGCACCAGGCAGCGAGCGCCTGCGCTTCGGCTGCTCTGCTGTCCGAGATCACACTCAACGAGTCGAACGCTCCCACGGCGTGGGTCAGCGCGGCTTCGTAGTCCCGCAGTTCGATGAAAATCTCAGCACGAAGAATCCAGGCGTCCGCGATTTCGTCGTCGCTGCCATCCTCTGACAGCGCGAAAGCCAGGTCGAGGTGTTCTTGTGCGGTGTCGAAGTCGCCGGTCAAAAAGGCGATCTCCGCCAGCATCTGTTGCGTTGTCGAGCGTCGGTCCGCGAAGCCGAGGAGTGCTCCGATGCGGTCTGCCTCCTCGAAGCCGGCCTTGGCTTTGCTGAGATCGCCGAGACCCAGATCGGCCATTGCGAGGCCATGGAGACAGTCAAGGAGCCCCTCCAGATTTCCAGCGCTCCGAAACGTTCGTGCCGCGCGAACAAGCGGCTTGCGAGCCTCTCGATAGTGACCGGCCCAGGCGTGCGTCCGCCCGGACCAACTCTGTGCGTAGGCTTTGTGTTCGCGAGACGATGCCATTGCTTCAGCCTCATCGAAGGCTGCGATCGCGACCTGCCAGTCCTGCTGGAGGAAGGCAGCGCGCCCGAGAAGAAGGACGGAGAACACCTCCATCTGATCATCACCGATTCGCCGTGCCTCACGGCGGGCATCCCGCGCGAGCCGGGCTGCGAGCGCAGGATCTGATGCATCTCTCAGAAGGGCTCCCTGGGCAAGTTCATATCGTCTGCGTGCCGTTGACCATCCAGACGTCGGCGTTGCCCGTCCACGGCTCTCTCTCATAGCTCGCTCGGCCATGTCGTAGCGCTGGATTTCTGCGAAGAGCAATGCGGCCAGACCAAGGCCACTGGGATCTTGAGACCGCACCCGGCGCGCCCATGCCTGCACTTGCCGGCGCCAGATCTCGGCAGTTGGACGAGCAGCAACGTTTGCGGCGGGCAGTCCCAAAGCTGCTAGTGCGTCCGTCGTGGGCCCGGACCACACTCTGACCGGTACGCTGTTGCCGGCCCACTTCTCCGTCAGGGCTTGCCAACCGCTCGGCGAACCGGCTGGAGAGGCCAGCACGCCGGATGAATTGAGGATGTGCCGGCGGAGCGGGGGAGATCCATGATCGATCCACTCGACCCTGGCGGGGCGGCACGATTCGAGCGTAGGCACGATGTCGAGGTCGTCGCTCGCCGAGTATCCAGCGACGACGAGCGTTCGGTCATTGACCGCTTCCGTCAGTGCTTCCGCGGCATCTGAATTCAAAAGCTGGCCGGGGTTCCGCGCGGCGATGACCTCAGTGGTCGCGTGCAACGGCGCCGCGGCGTGAGCGATCTTCCCGTCGACGTGGACGTGACGAGTTCCGTGGAGTTTGAGAACTGCCGTCCCTGCCGAATTGGCTTGTTGCGTGTGCGCATCGATGGTCATGGGGCTGCCACCGGCAGCCAGGATGCCTCGCTCGAGTAGGTCATCAAAGTTTGTCGTGGCGAGCCATAATCCGGACAGCGCTGCCTCGCCGAAAGTTATGTGCAATGGCGCGGGGGAGGTGTAGTGATCCAAGAACTCGAAGAGAGTCAGGTCTTCATCGAAGACGTCCGAAATCCATAGCAACAACGTTTCGAAACGGATTACGTCGTAAGCATTCCGAGCCCCGTCCCGCGGTAGACGGGCCAGCTGCTTGAGTTCCTCAGCGGCCCAATCGCGACGTACCAGCGCATCGATCAGGACATCGTAGAGCGCATATGCGGTGGGAAGTCCAGCGTCCACCGAGATCCCGGCGCCTACCAATGCGGTTGCGGCAGCAAGATCAATCTTCTCCGATTCCGGCAATCGCATTTACGAACCGTAGTCCCCCCGGATCACCTTGGCCATGGTGCTGAAGGTCTGGACCCGGTGGACTAGGGCTGCGAGGCTTGAGGCTCGATGTGAGGCCACCTTGCCGGGCCTCGCCGGGAGGGGGCCGCATCGATGGCACGCTCGCTGACCGAGGCCGACTGGGAACGGCTGATGGACCAGTTGCAAGACGGTGACTGTACGCCGTTCCTCGGGGCCGGTGCCGGTGCCGGCCACCTGCCCACCGGGGCTGCCCTGGCAACGGATTCCGCGGATGAGCATGGCTACCCGTTCAAGGACAAGGACGACCTGACGCGGGTCTTCCAGTACGTCGTGAGCAGGGGCGGCGACGCGGTCTACGAGAAAGGCCGCCTCGCGCGGAAGCATTTCCACGGCATCGAACAGCCGGACTTCACTCAGGCACACGAGCCACATGCCTTGCTGGCTCGATTCCCCATTCCGGTCTACCTGACCACTAACTACGACGGGTTCATGGCCGCCGCGTTGTCGAATCAGGGCAAGCAACCGCATCAGGCCATTTGTCCCTGGTACGCCGGTGCTACCCAGGATCCCGTCTTCGACACGCCGGCCGGCTATGCGCCGGCCGCGGACAAGCCGATCGTGTACCACTTGCACGGCAACAGCTCGGAACCCCGCTCGCTCGTCATCAGCGAGGACGACTACCTCGACTTCCTGGTCCGCGTCGCCGGGAAGCAACAGATCCTGCCGCCGGTGATCGAGGAGGCGCTCGGCAGCCGGCCGTTGCTCTTCATCGGGTACAGCCTGCAGGACTGGACCTTCCGGGTCGTGTTCCGCGGTCTGCTCGCGACCGTTCCACCGCACCAGCAGCGGCGTCACATGAGCGTGCAGTTGCTCCCGGACCGGCGCGACGACACCGAGGAAACCCGTGCTGCCGCGCAGGAGTATCTCGCCGAGTACTTCGACAACATGCGAATCTCGATCTATTGGGGCACCGCGCAGGAGTTCTGCACCGAACTGACGGCTCGCCTGGACGGCAGAACGTGAGCGTCCGGCCGGTTCCCGCGCCGTACGTCGGTCCGAAACCGTTCGAGGCGGCCGATGCCGGCTTGTTCAACGGCCGGGACCGGGAGACCCACGAGCTCCGTTCGCTGCTGCTGTCCAACCGGGCGGTACTGCTCTATGGCGCCTCCGGGACCGGGAAGACGTCGCTCCTCGCCGCGGGCCTTCTGCCGCGGCTCGCAGCCGGAGGCGCGGATGTGTTGCCCCTTGGCCGGGTCGCTCGATCCGCCGCCGCACAGGCGGGTCCAGCGGCAGAAGGCCAGTACTTCACTCGCGCCTTGTTGGCTTCGTGGCAGCTGGCCGAGCCGTCGGAGCCGGCGGACAACGGACCGATTCTCGCTGCTGTCTCGGGGCGGGAGGTACGGCTGGACCGGTACGGTGACCCGGTTCCTGTGATCGGCGTGATGGACCAAGCCGAGGAGATCTTCACGGTCGGCGCTCACCGGGCCGCCGATCGGATGGCCTTGCTCGCGGATCTGCGGGAAGCGCTGGATGCCGTGCCCAACCTGCACGTGCTGATCGGACTGCGCGAGGACTTCCTCGCGCAGTACACCCGCCTGGTCGAGCGGTCAGGCTTCGGTTCGTGCGGCCGGTTCCACCTCCTCCCGTTACTGCCGAAGGCCGCGGTCGAAGCGGTGGAACTGCCTGCTCTGAGTACGAGCCGCCGCTATGCGCAAGGGGTGGCGTCGGAGGTGGTCGACCTGCTGCGTACCACCACGTTGGTGGACGAGGACGGCGCCGAGGTCACCGTGGTGGACGAGTTCGTCGAGCCGGTGCAGTTGCAGGTCGTCTGCGAGCGGCTCTGGCACTCGATACCGCCGGACGACGACGTCATCACCACCGAGATGGTCCGAAGCTTCGGCGACGTCGATCAGGCGCTGGGTGCGTTCTATGACGAGGCGGTCGACGCCGTCGCGGCCGGTACGAATATCGCGGCGTCCCGAATCCGGCGCTGGATCGAGGAAACGTTCATCACGGACGTCGACACCCGAGGCGCGGTCAACGAGGGCCGATCCATGACCCGGGGTATGCCGAACGCGGTGCCGAAGGGGCTGGAGGACCGGCATGTGTTGCGGGCCGAAGACCGGGCCCGGGCGCGTTGGTTCGAGCTCGCCCACGACCGGCTGATCGAGGTGATCCGTCGCTCCAACCGGGCCTCTCTCCGAACGCCCGAGGCATCCAGGGCCCAGGAGGCGGCGGTGAATCTGGCCTGGGCAGAACACCTGCTGGGCAACGAGCAGTACGACGAGGCCCAGCAGTGCGCCCGCATCGCGCTCGAGATCTGCGAATCGATCGGTGACCGCTGGGCCGCCGCCAACGCCGTCGCGTTCCTGGGTGACATCGAGGCGTCGAAAGGAGCGGAGCGCGTCGAGCGAGCCTTGGAGATCTATCTCGACGCCGGCAACCGCCTGCGCGTGATCCATGACGACCATGCGCTGGCTCGAGTCCTGACGGCTCGCGGCGGGTTGCTGTTGGACCAGGAACGACTGGCCGAAGCCAAGGCGGAGCTGGAGGAGGCGGTAGCGCTCGACCCGAGCAATCTGGACGCGGCACAGCAACTCGCCAGCACACTCTGGTACGCTGGCGAGCCGGCTCAGGCGATCGAGGCGTTCACCCGGGCGCTGACGATCGACCCGCTGTCGTTCGCCGCCTTGAACGGCCGTGGGCAGTTACTGGCCGACCTGGGACAGCCGCGGGAGGCTCTCGCAGATCTGGACTTTCTCCTGGGGCTGGGGCCGGACCTGCTCACTGAGGCATACGCACGATCGGCGCGTGCTCTCGCGCTCGAAGCACTTGGCAGATCCGAGGAAGCAGACCGGGAACTCGCCTCTGCTCTCAGCGCCACGCCGGAGAATGCCTGGGCCCACCTGCGCCGAGCAAAGATCCTCACCGGCCGCGGCCAACCCCACCAGGCAGAAGACGCACTCCAAAGAGCCTTGACGTCAACCAATCCCGCCCTGACCAACACCCAACGCGCCGAGGCAACCAACCTACTGGCGCCGCCGCGGGGCACTGCCACCGATGCCTGAGCTGTCAGGGTCGTCCTAGGCTCATGGCTTGGACTGGGTTGTACAGCCTTGCTTTGCCTGTCGCCGGTCCGCGAGCGACGATCTGCGTCGGTACGATCTGACGGGCGAAGACGGTCGCGAGTCGCTCGAAGACGAACGTCCGTCGAGGAACCGTAGAGACCTGCAGGATCGTCCAGATCGAGTCGATCCGGGACCGGAACTCGGCGTTCAGGAACGACGGGAAATCGTCCCGAACCGCCGCGGCCAGCTCATCGGCCGCGGCCCAGCCACGGGTGTAGCTGCCGTCGAGCATGCCGATCTCGGTCTCGAAGACCGAGGACGCTCCGAGACAGACAGCGGCCAGTCGCCCGGCGAGCTCAGGGTCGGATCGTGCTTGCGGGTCGTCGTGCACGGCCAGAGCGAAGGTGGCGGCCATCGCGAGGGCATGCGCCAGGTCGTCATCGCCGAATGGCAGTCTGCGCAGACCGTCCCAGGTGAGAGACATTGCCTCCGACACCCGACCCGAACCTTCCTTGAAGTCCTCGCCGGACAGGTGCCAGCGCACCGGGCCGGCTCTGCATCCGGTCGTCCCCGCGATCTGCTGGGTGAGACTTTCCGCGAGCCTGAGCCGACGCTCGTTCGGCATCGCGTCTGCTTGGACGAAAACCTCCAACTCTGGAGCTGTACTGATCGGGACGAACGCCTCGGGTGCCGGCGTCGACCATCCCGAAAGCGCCGCCGGTGACCATGATTCGTGTTCCGGGAGGCCGAGCGGCCCGAAAACGTCTGGATCCAGACCGTCAGGCAGGCTGGGCTTGGTGATCTTTCTCAATCGTCCGTCGCTGAGCATCTGTTCGAATGCCTGATGCCCTTCGGTCAACCGTTCGAGCATGAAGAACTGGTCGAGCGATATCTCGAGCTGGCTCTGTTGAGTCGGATAGATGTCTTCTTCAGGAATGGAGACGCTGCAGCCGGCCGGTGGCTGTGGACTCGGGAAACAAATCCGGTCGAAATCGTAGACGTGCCGCTCGAAGCCCTCGTCGAAGGGGAAGTAGAGGAAGATGCCACGCTGTGCCTGCAGCCGCCACAGCTCCGGAACGTCGACTCGTATCTCCTCGAACGGCGGAATCTCCACTCCGGCGTTTCGGACGGTCTCCCAGACGTCGCGCAGATCGTCGGTATTGACGCAGATGATGCAGCTCAGGTCACTGCTTGACCACTCCAGCGGTGGCTCGTGGCAGGCGAAGAAAGCGGCAACAGCCGGCTCTGTGGTGAAGTCGACGAAGTTGGTCGGGAGGGCGTAGTGCTGGGCAACGGCAATCCGATCATCGCGGGTCCGGATCATCGAGCGGACGTCGGGATTGCGATCGACCCAGTGGTCGAAAGCAGCCATCCGGTCGCATGCCTCAGCGTGTTGGGCTTCGTCGCGCCGGCTCAAGCTGCTCAGCACCGGCCAGTTACGCGTCTGACCACGGAACCAGTTGCACTCTCCCGATGCCTTCATGCGTTCGGCGAGCTGTTGTGCTTCTGCGACGTTCGGCGTGTGATGCATCATCTGGTCCCCCTGCTAGGGCGCGGTGACTGCTTTTGTTGCTAGTTCTAGTAGTTCGCTGGCGCGGGTGGTTACCGCGGTGGCGCCGTGCGCTCGTAGTTCGTCTTGGAGGGCGAGGGCGCGGTAGGTGCCGAAGATGATGACGGGCACGGTGGTGTCGCGGGCGCGAATCTGGTCGAGGAGATCGATTCCGGCTCGGTCGTTATAGTGATCCCCTTCCTGCCGGCCGAGGTCGGAGATCACCAGGCCGTAGTTGCGCTGGCCGATCAGCTCCATCGCCTTCGCTGTCGAGTCGGCGAGCTGGACTTCGATGTCGAGGGTGTTCAGTGCGGCGATCAGGGCGGTGTTGTTCGACGGCACGTCGTCGACCCAGAGGATCGGGGCGATCCGGCGGCCACCGACAGCCTTCCG
This sequence comes from Kribbella sp. NBC_00382, assembly GCF_036067295.1. Classification (NCBI taxonomy): domain Bacteria; kingdom Bacillati; phylum Actinomycetota; class Actinomycetes; order Propionibacteriales; family Kribbellaceae; genus Kribbella; species Kribbella sp. NBC_00382. Next base: position 6,733,134 of record NZ_CP107954.1, on the reverse strand, counting down.
GGCTTCGAGCGCGCGTTGCACCGCCCGGTCCACGTCACGCCTCGGTTCGGACTGTTCGTTCACCTGGTTCTGCGTTTGTACGATGCTGGCGAGGGCGCGTTGCTTCGATGCGTAGGCCGCCTGCACCTCGGCCGCCTCGAGATAGATCCGCATCCGCAGGCGCGTCCAGAGGTAGCCACAGGTGAAGCCGACACCTGCGCCGTAGACCACGGCTGCGAGGGAGTACGCGGCGGAGCTCGGGACCTCCAATCCGCTCCCGAGATAGTCACCGAGCTTCGCAAGCCGGCCGGGTGCGCTGGCCAGCTGTACGAGCCCCGCGCCCACCAGAAGCTTGGTCAGCCAGTCGGAGATCTGCTCGAGGTTCGAGTTCGAGGAGTACCGTTCGCTCGCACCCGCGACGAACTCCGAACGTGCACGTGGCACCCCGAAGATCAGTCCCACGATGACGGCGATCACCCCGGAGGCGATCATGTAGAGCGACCAGCGAAGACCCTCGCTCCATGACGCGCCCGAGCCTGCCGCGACGAAGATCGCCGCCACGGCGCCGACCGCAAGGGCTCCACCAGAGCCGCCGAACAGCACGCGTGCCGACAGGACTTCCCCCGATGGCCGGCCATCGCCGAGCTTCGGGTCCTGGTCGAACGATTCTGCACCGGATACGTTCATGATCGCCCGGCAATGGTCATCTGAACTTCCGCCAACTATTGCTGCCGCAAATCACCTCGGCGGGACTCTGTTATTCCGGCGGACTCAGTCGTAGCCACCGCGCGCGTGACTCTTCGTCCATGGCGGTCGTTCGGCTCCGGAAGAAGCTCAGTAGTTCCCGTCTTCCGGCCCATTCGTGGTTCAGCAGCGCGACGGCGGCCAGTCGGCAGTCCTGCCAATCGACTGTCAGCAAGGCAACGAGAAGGTTCTCGGCATCCTGGTAGGCGCTTGAATCGACGGTCCCCGCGCCGGCGTCTGGGGCCTCGTCCGGCACGGAGGGAAGAGTGGACAGGACCAACCGGGCCAGCCAGGGGTTCTCGATCTCGTCCAGCGTCGGGACGCGATCGAAGTGAGGACCTTCCCCCTCGGCAAGCCGGTAACTGCCGCGCAAGGCGCAATCGATGACTGCGACGCGGAACGCCGGCGCTTGGAACTGCTGACCTAATTCGAGGAGAAGTTCCTTGCTCAGTTGATTCTCTGTTCCAGGCAGAGTGAGCAACCAGGTCCACGTGTAGGCCGAGAGTTCGTCGACCCTGCTCAGCCGGTGGGCCTCCGACAGCAGGCGTTCTACGTCCTCGCCATCGGCCAACAGGTCTCCGAGCATCATCGAATACTCGTCGTTGATGACTTGACCATAAGCGGGATTCATCATCCGTTCGATGAATTCGTTCGCGAGGCGCAGGATGCCGCTCATGGTGCGATCCAGACGTGGACAAAGCCGTCGCGGCCGTACTCGGTGGCGATATCGCCGGCCAGTGCGCGAAGATTGGTCCGCGCCTGGCCGACGTGGATCCCTCGATTCGAGGTTCGCGCGAGCGTCGCGGCCTCCAATTTCCGGTCCGCCGCACGCGTCGGCAGACCGCCCTGGTCGGCAAGGTCGAATTCCTCGTCGACCAGAACGGTGAACCTCGCGTCCAGCAACCGCCTGCTGAAGGTCGGATCGATCTCGTCGTTGTCCCAGTCGGTGACGAGAAGCCAGGTGTCGTTGAGCACATCGGTATGGGACTCCGCGGCTTGGTCAGGACGGAAAAGCACACAGTCGATGCGGAACCTCCGCCTGAAGGCGTTGCGAAGTACGTGATTGGTGTAGCCGGAGTGAACGGTGAGCAGAACATCGTTGAAGATCGGCTGCGCTCTGGCCCAGTTGATGTACGCGGCCTGAGCCGAGTGCTTACGGGCATCGAAAATGCGCCATGACGGAGCATCGTCCGCGCGTGCCACGAGACCGCATCGCCCATAAAGAGCCGTCGACAACGGATGGCAGATCGGGCTCACATAAGTCCCGGTGCCCCAGGTCAGGGCCGGAGCCTGGGACACCTTGAGCAGCAGGCCAGGGGCTGTGTAGGGAACGGCCCAGCGGCTGGCCACGTACTTGATGACCAATCGTTTGCCGTTGACTTCGAGTAGACGACCCAGAGCCGCGTCCTGATAGTCGACTATCTCGTTCTCGACCGCAGCCAAAACCTGGCGGCCTGCGCTCACGTCGTCCTCCCCGTAACAACTTTCCTTGCCGCATTCTGGCACGTTCCGTGACTTATCGGGGAGGTCTGGAATCGGGAATTCAATCCACCGAGAAATTCAATGATGCGTTTGATGAAGAAGCTGAGTTCGACCGTGGAATCGGCCGACCAGGCTAGGCAGCAGGCAGGGATCCCAGTAGCCTACGTGGTTCAGCTAGGCGTTTCAGGGGGCGCTGACGACATGAACGACCCGCTGCTCTTCGAGCGAAGTGCGAAGCCCTTCTTCTCGCAGGATTCTACGAAGCAGTGCTTGGTGACGCTCGCCCAAGCCAGCGATGTGGTCCTGTACTGCGGCGCAGGCGTGACGATCGACCGAACCGGGCTCGGCTGGAAAGAGCTCATTTCCCTCGGTCTTCGTGCCGATACCGAGGACGACTCGTCTTATGTCACCGATGAGCATCTCGCGGTGCTCAACAAGTCACTCGACGCCCAGCGGCTGGCCTCGGTCCTTCGCCAGCACTTCACCTTGAAGCATCCGAGCGTCGAGGATGATCAGCGGCACGAAATTATCGGCAACTTGCAGCGAGAGTTGTATCGAAGGCATACCTGGCGCGGTGGGCGCCTGGTCGGCAACATCGCTCGGTATGCCGTGTTTTCCGCTTCCGTGGGAAAGCAGGTCTCGATCGTTACGACGAACTACGACACCTACATCGAGCAGGAGATAGACAAGGAGCTGAAGCGGTGGAGCAACAACAAGAAGCCCCGCCCTGGTTTTCAGGTTGAGACGGCCGGCAGCAGTCGCCCGGCGCGGAAGGTGAAGCCGTCCGATCCGGGTCTGCCGATTATCAGGCTGATCTATCTTCACGGCCGGATTCCGCCCGAAGGTCGCGCTTTGGGCCGGGTCGTGCTCGATGAAGTGGACTACGCCGAGACCCGCCCGGTGACGGTCGATGTTCTGACCCGTCTGCTCGACCACAGCCGCTGCGCCAGCATCGTCGTCGGTGCAAGCCTGACCGATCCACCGCTGATCGATGCGCTGGCCTTGACCCGGAGACGCAAACAGCGGTTCGCGCTGATGGCTATCGCGTCGACCGATGTGGCCGGAAATTCCGCGGCGGATGTCCCTGTCCTGCTCGAGCACCTGGCCGGTAGATGTACCCGGATCGGTCTCAGCCTGCTCACTCCGGACTTCAAGACGCAGATCGCTCAATTCTTCGAGGAAGCCACCATCTGCGCGGGACTCGCGGATCCGCAAACCTACCCGGCGGTGAGTTACGGCCAGCGATTGGGTAGCTGGTGGGACGACTGGGTGGCTGCATCAGGCAACGCGTCGTACATCATCGACACCTACGCCGAACTGCGCGAGTTCACCAACAATCTTCGCCAGGACTGGAAATTGCCGAGCGAGACGGTCGAAGACGCGGAGCTGTTCAAGGTGGAGCTCTGGGTTCGCTGGTATCCGACGCAACGGCGTTCCCTCGCATTGTGGGGGAGTTCCCTCGGCCTGCTCGCGCCCCGCAATCTGCTCCGCGAAGCGAAGCTCGTCCTCGAGTCAGCTCAGGCGTCGGCCAAATGCTTCACCGAAGGACGACCGCAGTACGTGAACCTGAGCGACGTCCAGCCACCCAAGGATCAGCGCAGCGATCGTCCGTATCCCGCACGCTGGCGGTCGTTCCTGTCGGTGCCGATCTACCTCGAGGCTCCCCAGCGGCGACAGGTGGTCGGTATCGCCACCCTCGCCTCGTCGAAGACAAAGGACGAATCGGCGATCCGGGCGAAAGATACCCAGCAGATGGAAACCCTGGTGAAGAACCTGCGGACGCTCGGAACCGGCGTCCTGAATCCCTTGCCGCGGTCCGACTAACTCCGCCTTCGCCGGCCGGCGCGCTGAGCCCGCTTTCTCGCCGCCGCGTCAGCGTCTGCAATCGACCGCTCGACGCGGAATGATTCCAGGTACGCTTCAGGATCTTCGATCTCGGAGAATCTGGAGCCCGGTCGCATCCCTTCGTGCGCGGCAGCCTGATCGGCGTTCATGCCATACCCCCGAGGACTTCAAACCCGGCCATCCAACCACCCCAATGGTCAACTACTCGCTCCGGTGTCGCCGCCGTCGCTCTCATTGTCGAAATTACACTTATGTAGTTTGCAGCCAGGCCAACCGTCTCGGCGTGTCGGCTGTACATGTCCCCGAAGTCAGCTTTCGCAGTGTATGGGTCCAGTGTGCACGATGACGAGGGGTCAGCGAGATGTTGCAGGGTGTCGCGGCGACAACACTCTTTCGAACGGTGCCGAGCGCGGCAGTGCGGATGAATACCGTTCCTGGACCAATGACCGGATGCCTGCCCGGTTTGTGACATCGCGGGAGCTGGTTTCTTGATGGAGATTGTCCTTAGCCTTTTGAGCGGAAAGGTTGGGCTGACATGGGCAGCTCTGAGCTTCAGGGGCGTTGTGAGTTGTTGCGGGGGTTGCATCGGGTGGGGGAGCCGTTGTTGTTGCCTAATGTTTGGGACGTGGCTACGGCGAGGGCCACGGTCTGTCACGTCGCGCAGGCAGCTCAGCGCTGCCTTGCTCGGCGCCGCGAGCCCGGCCTCCGTCACCTGACTTAGGTGCCGAATGCCGGGGGTGTGCCTTGGAGGGCTCGGTGGGTGGAGTCGGGGTCGGTGATGAAGTTGGGGAGTTGGGGGGTGGCGTTGTAGTGGCGGTGGAAGACCGGGGTCTGGGCGCCGGACATGGGTGGGACGATCCAGGTCCAGTCGGTGGGGCAGTGGCGGCCGGCTTGCTCCTCGCGTTCCAGGTGGATGAGGAATCTGCGGGACTCGGTGTGGTGGTCGGTGATGCTGACGTTGTTTGCGTGGAACGAGTGCAGGACGGCGCGATTGAGCTCGACCAGGGCTCGGTCCCGCCAGAGGGTCGCCTCGGTCGAGGTGTCGAGGCCCATTCGTTCGGCTACCTCGGGTACTAGGTCGTAGCGGTCGTTGTCGGCCAGGTTGCGGGCGCCGATCTCGGTGCCCATGTACCAACCGTTGAAGGGCGCGGCCGGGTACGAGACACCGCCGATGACGAGACGGCTGTTGCTGATCACCGGGACCGCGTGCCATCGCAGGCCCAGGTCGGCGAACCACGCCAGCTCGGGATGCTCCAGTGCGACCTCATGGACCGCATGACCGGGGAGGTCGAACAGCAGCGGCCCCTCCTCGAAGGTCTCCACCACTAGCGGGAGCACATCGAAGGCTCCGGGCGAGGAGGGCGGCCGCCATCCACGTCCGATGAGTTCGCTCGTAAAGGCCCGATAGCGAGGATCCCCGATCAGCTCCCCATCCGGCTGCTCGTACCCCGCGTACCGGACGAGTTGCTCGTTCCAGATCCTGGGCGCAGGCCTGGCCGGCGTCTCGGGTGCGAAGATGCTGATCATCGGCCGGATCTTGCCGCCGTTGTGGGCCACCCGCAGATGGTCGAAGCAATGCCTGGCGACATCGCCGGCGCGGGAGACGGTCCTCAGGTCGCGGACCTGCAGGCTGTGCCAGTACAGCCGCCCGATGCACCGGGCATTGTTGCGCCAGGCGACCCGAGCGCCGAAGGCCAGCTCCTCAGTGGTGTGCCAGTACGTCCCGGTCAGGTCGATCTCGCGCTTCACCGCCGCGATCCGAGGGCCCACCCGCCCAGCCTTGGGATTCTCGGCGTAGAAGAGCTCGAGGAACTCCTCCGATGCGGCACGAACCGCCTCGAGATCGACTCTCGCCGGCACTGGGTCCGGCACGCTCACCAGATGTTTCACCGCACGGTCGGACCACGGTGCCGAATACTCGGAGCGGGCCCGGACCCTCCCGGGACCTGACGATGCTCTCCGGCCGACCCGTGGGGCTTTTCGCCACGGCCCGAGGCTCATCGTGCACCCGGACCGTTGCCGTTCTGGAGGTGGGAGTGCCAGTCCCGGGGTTCGTCGGGCAGCGGGTCGTTCGGATGCGGGCCGAGCTCCGGCGTACCGAGCTGTTCGACCTCGGTGGCGAACGAGTTCACGATCGACTGCATCTGCTCCTGGGCGGTCTGCGCGTACGACCGCACCTGCTCCCCGGCCGTGTCCATCGCCTCCGCGACGATCTTGCGCTCGTGGGCCCGCGCCTGGCCGATCCGCTCCCGGGCGTCCCGGCTGACGTCCTGGACCATCTCCTCGACCACGAGCTGGGCCTGGCTGAACATCTGGATGACCTGGTCGTTCACCCGGGCGCCGGCCTGCTCATGGTGATCCAGCTCCGCCTGGACGCGCTGCAGCTCGGCCTTCCCGCGTTGCAACTCGGTCTGGAGACGCTGGTTCTTGGCCCTGCTCTCGTTGAGCTCCCGCTCCGTGGCCTGGACCTGATCAGCGAGCAGATCGAGGTACCCGTAGACCATGTCGGAGTCGAGACCCCGCATCCGCCGCCGGAACGCCTGGTCCCGGATCGTTCGAGGTGTCTGATGGATGGAGCCGTGGCGGTGGCTGTTCATCAGTTGTCGTCTCCTCACCTGGTATCGCCGGCCCGACGGTGTTTTCACCTGCGGCTGCGTAGTAGAAGTGCTCGTACTTGATGTGCTCGGGCCGCATCCCCGCGGCGGCCAGTTGCTCCAGCGTGTGGGCCACCATCTGCGGTCCGCCGCACACCATCGCCGTCCGTCCGGTCAGCACCTGCCGCGCCGCGACGGTGCCGACCTTCCCGCGGGTGCCGGGGTAGGACGGGTCGTCGGACACGACCTCCGTGTACTCGAACCACGGCCGGTGCTGGGCCAGGTTGCGCAGTCGCGGGCGGTCGTACAGGTGCCAGGGCATCCGTACGCCGTGCAGCAGGTGCACCAGCGGCCCGGTATGCAATCGTTGCCACTCTTCGTCAATCTGTTCGAGAACAGCGAGAAGCGGAGCAAGGCCGGTACCTCCGGCGACCAGCAGCAACTCGCGTGGATCGCCTTCGCGCCGGGTCAGCCGCTCGCCGACCGGCGCCCCGAGCTTCACGACATCGCCGGCCTTCAAGGACCGGACGACCGTCGGACTCACCTGGCCGCCGTCGATCTGCTGTACGTGGAGATCGATGGCGCCGTCCTTGCGCGGGGCGTTGGCCGGGCTGAAGTACCGCCACTGGCGCGGGCGTTGCGGGATCTCCATGGAGATCGACTGGCCGGGGAGGTACTGGAACGCACGCCGGGGGCGAACCCTGAGCAAGGTGAGGTCCATGGTGCGTCGCTCGGCGAAGACGACGTCGGCATCCCACCAGTCAGGCGTGGACTCCGAGGACATCTCGGCCGCTTCGACCATGATCCGTGCGACCACCTGATACGCCGCCGTCCAGTGGGCGGCGAGTTCCTCGTCCCACACGGGGCCGAGGAAATGCATCAGGGTCGCGCACAGCGAAGCGCCGACGGCGTTGTAGTGCTCGGCGACGACGGCGTACTTGCGGTGGTCGCGGCCGAGGTGTTGCAGGAAGGGCGCGTCCTTGTCCAGTTGGTCGGCGTGACTGACGATCCGGCCGAGCGCGCCGACGAACTTGTCCCGCTGGTTCAGCATCGACAGCGGGAACATCGTCCGCACCTCGGGGTGGGACACGAACAGGTGCGAGTAGAAGTACAGCGGTACCTGTTCTCCGTGTTTCGTGACCAGGTCCCAGCTGTCTTGCAAGGCATCAGCAGCCGTTGCCAAGCGTTCCCTCCCAATCCCGTCCCCGAGTCCGTCACTGCTTCGACCTCTCACGACTACCCCCGGTCCAACACGGCGAAACTGGCCAAACGGACCGAATCGTCTCGGAAGTGCCGGCGAGCGGTTTCCCTTTGTGGGAACGAACGTTTGATCGCTAATAGGTGTACGATAATGACAATCGTTCCCATTAGTGGGGTCCCGCTCGAAGATTGGCCTTGGCTCGTGAATCGCAGACTGTTCGCCCTGCCCGCTGCTGCCGCCCTTGTCACAGTGGGCCTGACCGCCTGCTCATCAGGCGACGACTCGCCCAGTACGGCGTCCTCGTCGACGGGCGCCTCGATCAAGGTGGTCGCCTCCACGAATGTCTGGGGCGATCTGGCGACGAGCGTCGGTGGCGACAAGGTGCAGGTGACCTCGATCATCACCAGCCCGGACGCCGACCCGCACGAGTACGAGGCCAGCACCCGCAACCAGCTGTCCCTGGCCCAGGCGACCGTGGTGATCGAGAACGGCGGCGGGTACGACGACTTCATCGACCGGATGCTGAAGAGCGCGAAGGGCTCCCCGACGACGGTGCTGAACGCGGTCACCATCTCGGGCAAGAAGGCCGCGGCCGGCGACGAGCTCAACGAGCATGTCTGGTACGACTTCCCGACGGTCGTCAAGGTCGTCGACCAGCTCGAGCAGGCCTATGCGAAGGCAGCCCCCGGCGATGCGGCGACTTTCCAGCAGAACGCGGACGCACTCAAGCAGAAGCTGGCCGACCTCGAGCAGCAGGAGGCGACCCTCAAGCAGAAGTACGACGGTCAGCCGGTCGCGATCACCGAGCCGGTGCCGCTGTACCTGCTCGACGCGGTCGGCCTGCAGAACAAGACCCCGGCCGCGTTCAGTGAGGCCATCGAGGAGGACAGCGACGTACCGGCCAAGGTCCTGAACGAGACGCTGCAGCTCTACAGCGGCCACCAGGTCAAGGTCCTCGCGTACAACGCGCAGACCACCGGTCCGGAGACGGAGAAGGTGCTGAACGCGGCCAAGGAGAACGGCATCGCGGTGGTACCCGTGACCGAGACGCTCCCGGCGGGCAAGGACTACGTCGGCTGGATGTCGGGCAACCTGGCCGCGCTCGGCGCAGCGTTGGGGCAGTAGCAAGATGTTGCTGACGCTGGAGCGGGCCGCCCTGGGCTTCGGATCCCGGACACTGTGGCAGGACCTCGACCTAGAGGTCCGGGCAGGGGAGCTGATCGCCGTCCTCGGGGCCAACGGATCGGGCAAGTCGAGCCTGTTGAAGGTTGTACTCGGCCAGCTGCGGCTCCGGTCCGGAGCCGCTAACTTCCTCGGCTCACCGGTACGCCGCGGTGACCGCCGGATCGGGTATATCCCGCAGCAGCGGATGGCCGAGGACGGATTGCCGCTGCGTGGCCGCGACTTGGTGGCGCTCGGCGTCGACGGGCACCGGTGGGGCATTCCGCTCCCGTCTCGCCAGCGCCGCCAACGGGTGAACCAGTTACTGGCGTCCGTCGGAGCCGAGGGCTACGCGAATGCCCGGCTGTCGTCGCTGTCCGGTGGGGAGCAGCAGCGGCTGCGGATCGCTCAGGCGCTGGCGGCCGAGCCGCGACTGCTGCTGTGTGACGAACCCCTGTTGTCGTTGGACCTGCCGAATCAGCGGCTGGTCAGCGACCTGGTCGACGACGCGCGCCGGCGGTTCGATCTCGGCGTACTGTTCGTCACCCACGACGTCAATCCGATCCTGGACAAGGTCGATCGGGTCCTCTACATCGCCAACAACCGGTTCCGGATCGGTACGCCGGACGAGGTGCTGACCAGTCCGGTGCTGACCGAGCTCTTCGATGCACCGGTCGACGTGATCCGGCACAACGGGCGGATCCTCGTGGTCGGCGTACCGGATCACGAGCCGTACCACCATTCGCTGGACCTCGAGGCGGTACTGCGATGATCGCCCTGGACTCGTTGTGGTCGCAGATCTTCAACTTCTCCGACTACGCCGAACTGCTTCCGTTGCTGAAGAACTCGGTGATCGCGTGTGTCGTGCTCGGCGTCATGGGCGGCCTGATCGGCGTGTTCGTGATGATGCGGGACATGGCGTTCGCGGTCCACGGCGTCAGCGAGTTGTCGTTCGCCGGCGCGGCGGCCAGCCTGCTGCTCGGTACCAGCGTGGTCACCGGTTCGCTGGTCGGATCCCTGATCGCCGCGTTGCTGATCGGCGTACTCGGCTCTCGGGCGCGTGATCGCAACTCGGTGACCGCTGTGCTGATGCCGTTCGGCCTGGGCCTCGGCATCCTGTGTCTCGGCCTGTACCACGGCCGCGCGGCGAACAAGTTCGGGCTGCTGACCGGTCAGATCGTGGCGATCGACGATCCGCAGATCAAGTCCCTGATCATCATCTCCGCGCTGGTCATCGGCGGGCTGGTCCTGGTCTGGCGGCCGTTGCTGTTCGCGAGCACCGACGCCGACGTCGCCGCCGCCCGTGGTGTCCCGGTGCGGCTGATGTCGATCGTCTTCATGATCCTGCTCGGCCTGGCCGTCGCGGTCTCGGTCCAGATCGTCGGCGCGCTCCTGGTGCTCTCACTCCTGGTCACACCCGCAGCAGCGGCGCTCCAAGTCTCAGCCTCCCCGCTACGGGTCCCCTTGCTGAGCACCTGTTTCGCCCTCATCGCCGCGGTCGGCGGTGTGCTGCTGGCCGCGGGCAGCTCAGTCCCGATCAGCCCGTACATCACCAGCATCTCCTTTGCCATCTACCTGACCTGCCGCCTGACCGCATCCCGCCGGCCACAGCGCGTGACGCTCGCCCTTGGGGGATAGGCCAGTCAGCACCTAGGGCACTCCTTGCCGCAGGCAACTGTTACCTGTTGTCTGCCTGCGGGTCATCTGGAATCTGTGTGCCGCCCCTAGGTTCCGACTGACCCGTCAACGAGAAAGGCCCGAAATGATCAGGAAAAAAGCTGCTGTGGCTGCCCTGGCTGCAGCGACGGTAGTCGCCGCGGCGGGAATGGCTTCGGCCGCGGCCAGCGGTGTGTTCTCACCCGCCCAGGGTTCGGAGGCGCACTCGTCGCCCCGCGGGCCGAAGAACGTGATCTTCCTGCTGGGCGACGGCATGGGAACCCAGGAGATCACCGCAGCGCGCTACTACCAGGGTGTGCAGAACAAGCTGAACGTCGACCGGGCGAAATACACCGGCTTCGACACGACGTGGTCGGTGAAGCCCGCGGCCAAGGCACCGTACAAGCCTGACTACGACCCGGACTCGGCCTCCACCGGCTCGAGCTGGGCGACCGGCCAGAAGACCCTCGACGAGCGGATCTCGCAGGGCCCGAGCAGCGCCATCGACGTACCGGGCAAGAACCTGAAGACGGTGCTCGAGGTGGCGCAGAAGCGCGGCCTGAAGGTCGGCAACGTCTCGACCGCGGAGATCACCGACGCTACTCCGGCGGTGCTCGCGTCGCACATCTCGCTGCGCGGCTGCCAGGGCCCGGCGGACATGACCGCCTGCGCGAAGGAGACCAAGGCCGCTGGCGGTCTCGGCTCGATCGCGGAGCAGGAAGTGGACCACAAGGTCGACGTGCTGCTGGGTGGCGGTCGCGCCCGGTTCGAGCAGACGATCACCGGTGGGCCTTACGCGGGCAAGACCGTGGTCGACCAGGCCAAGGCGAAGGGCATCCAGTACGTGACGGATGCGGACGGGCTGAAGTCCGTCAAGAGCGGCAAGCCGGTACTCGGCCTGTTCAACAAGAGCAACATGTCGGTGGAGTGGAGCGGCCCGGCGGCCTCGCTGGGTAAGGGCAACGCGCCGGTCGCCTGCACGGAGAACCAGCGTCCGTCGAACGAGCCGAGCCTGGCCGACATGACCACCAAGGCGATCAAGCTGCTGGAGAACCGCAAGGGCTTCTTCCTGCAGGTCGAGGGCGCCTCGATCGACAAGCAGGACCACGCCACCAACGCCTGTGGCCAGATCGGCGAGACCGTCGCTTTCGACAAGGCGATCGGCGTCGCGCTCGACTACCAGCGCTCGCACCCCGACACGCTCGTGGTCGTCACTGCCGACCACGGTCACACCAGCCAGATCGTCGGCGAGGACAACTCCGGCTCGGGCCTGCCGACCGGCTACTCGACCAACGTGACCACCAAGGACGGTCAGACGCTCACGCTGACCTACGGCACCTCCGGTTTCGGTGGCGAGGGCAAGGCTCCCGTCGGTACGCCGCCGAGCCAGCAGCACACCGGCACCGTGGTTCCGGTCTGGGCCCAGGGCCCCGGCGCCGAAGCAGTCCTCGGCACCAACGACCACACCCACCTCTTCAAGGTCCTCGGCGGCTAACCACCCACCACCTCCCGAGTGCCCCGATCCCTCCCGGATCGGGGCACTCGGCGTTATGACTGAGGGGATCTGCGGCGGCGATCACCTGAAGGTCCACAGCCAGGGACCGACGTACGCCGATGTCACCGAACTTCCTCCAGTCGTTCGCCTGGGGATCCGGCGGCGGCCGGTCTGCCACCGACGTGACGATGTCTGGCACCTCGGCGTACCGGGAGCTGCCCTGACCTACAACTAGGACCACGGCCACGGCACAGGCAGCGCCTATCCAGGCACCCCAGGCGACTTCGACGACCGCGTGGCGTGCTCCGACTAGGCGGTGGCTTGGACCTGACGTCCGGGTATCGAAAATTGCCTAGTAGATGTCGCGGACGTAGCGTTTTGTGGTGGTGAGGGTTTTTACGTAGGCGTCGGCCTCGTCGGTGGTGAGGTGGCCGTGGTGGGTGATGATGTCGCGGAGGGTGTGGTCGACGTCCTTGGCCATTCGGGTCGCGTCGCCGCAGACGTAGACGTGGGCGCCGTCTTCGAGCCAGGACCAGAGCTTGGCGCCGTGCTCGCGCATCCGGTCCTGGACGTAGACCTTGTTGCGCTGGTCCCGCGAGAACGCGACGTCCATGGAGGTCAGCACCCCGTCGCGCTGCATCGCGGTCAGCTCGTCCTGGTAGTAGAAGTCGGTCGCCTCGTGCTGCTCACCGAAGAACAGCCAGTTGGGCGCACGGTCCCCACGCGCCCGCCGCTCGTCCAGGAACCCGAGGAACGGCGCGACGCCGGTACCGGGTCCGATCATCACCATCGGTACGCCGGGATCCGCGGGCGGCTGGAAATGCGGCGCGGGCTGGACGGTGACCGCGACCGGGTGATCGAGTGGGGCATCGGCGAGATACGTCGAGCACACGCCCTTGCGGCCGACACCGAGCGGACCGGCGTACCGGATGACGGAGACGGTCAGGCTGATCTGGTCCGGGCTGGTCAGCGGGCTCGACGAGATCGAGTACTGCCGGGGCTTGAGCTTCGGCAGCAGGTCCGCCCAGCCTTGCGCGCTGGCCGTGAGGTTGTACGAGTCAACGACATCGACGGCTTGCCGACCCCAGGCCCACTTGGCGAGTTCGCCCTTGTTGTCGGCGCGTAGCAGGTTCCTGAGCTCGAGGTCGCCGGTCTGCTCGACGGCGAAACGCAACAGGTCCGAGGTGATGCGCGTGATGTCGAGATGGTCGCGAAGCGCCGTGGCAATCGGTACTGCGGTACCGCCAAGCTCCACCTCCGTCGCGGGGTCGATGCCGGTGGTCGTCAGCCATTCCTTGACCAGGTCGGGGCAATTGCGCGGCATGACGCTCAGCGAATCGCCGACCTGATAAGTCAGGCCGGTCCCGGTCGTGTCGAACGTGAACTGCCGCACCTCCTTGCCGGCGCCCGGCCGACTGAGCAACCGGTTCCCGACCAGCCGCGCGAGCTGCGCGGCGGTCTTGCGGCGGGGTGCGGTCGTCAGCGCTTCGACAAGCTGCTCCAACCATTGGCCGGTGGAGTCGTCCGCCTCGCAGTCGACCCTCGCCAGCAGCTGTACCGCGCCCAGCTCGGCAAGACGCGTGTCGAGGCGTCGGCCATGACCGCAGAAGTTGTCGTAACTCGTGTCGCCGAACGCCAGTACGGCGTACCGGATGCCGGCGAGCGCACCCGGGGGAGCGCTCTCCAGCGAGTCCCAGAAGGCGGTGCCGTTGTCCGGGGCATCGCCGTCGCCGAAGGTGCTGGTGATGAGGACGAGGTCGGCGTCGCGGGGGAGCGCGTCAAGGGAGAGGTCGGCCATGCAGTGCGCGACGGGCGCCAGCCCGGCCGCGAGGAGTCTCGGCGTGGTGGTGTCGACGGCGAACTCCTCCGCGGTACCGGTCTGCGAGGCCCACAGCACATACAACGGACGGCCCGTCGGTGAAGCGGGCCCGGCCGGGAGACGCGAGAACATCCCAGCCAGTACGCCGTTCACCCACAGCGCGCGATCCGCGGCGAACGGCGCACTGGCCGGCAGTACCGGCACCGCGCCGTCGAGTGGCCGTGCTTCAACCCCCTGAAGGAACCCCGCAAGGTACTGCTTCTCATCGTCGGTCAGGTCGGGTCGCGAGGTAGGTAATTCGAAGCTGGGCGTCGACTGCTTGCTAACAAGGGTCACCGTGACCGCGCAGACCTTGAACTCGGGCTGGAACGAGAGCGGATCGACCGCGTCGTTGGTGACCGCGTTGATCGCCAGGTACTCGCCGTACAGATCGTTCCAATGGAACGGAGCGAACAGGTTGCCCTCGCGGACCCGGTCGGTGATCACGGCCGGCATCACCGCGCGCCCGCGACGGGACGCGACCTCTAGTTCGTCGCCCTCGGCAACTTCCAGGCGGGCAGCATCGACGGGGTTGATCTCCACGAACGGCCCGGGTGCGAGTTTGTTGAGCTTGGCAACGGTTCCGGTCTTGGTCAGCGTGTGCCACTGATGCTGGACCCGGCCGGTGTTGAGCAGGAACGGGTAGTCGTCATCCGGCATCTCCGCCGCAGGCACATGCGGCCGTGGAAAGAAGACAGCTCGACCGCTGGCCGTAGCGAAGCGAAGCTTGTCGTCGGCGACATAGCGGATCGGGTTGCGGGTAGGTCCGTCCGGAGCCACTGGCCACTGGACAGGCTCCGAGCGCAACCTCGAGTAGCTGGCGCCGCGAAGGTCATAGCCCGTCTGAGGGTTCCAGCACTGCCGGATCTCCTCGAAGATCTCCTCGGCATTGGCATAGGTGAAGGCCTCCGAGAAGCCCATCGCACAGGCGATCCGCGCGATCAGCTGCCAGTCCGGCAGCGCCTCGCCCGGCGGCGGTACGGCGGCCGGTACCAGCGTCAAGTTGCGCTCGGAGTTGATCATGATGCCTTCGGACTCCGCCCACATCGTCGCGGGCAGCACCACATCGGCGTACGCGTTGGTCTCGGTGTCGGTGAAGACGTCCTGGGTGATCACCAGCTCGGCCGCCTCCAGCCCGGCCAGTACCGTCTTGCGGTTGGAGACCGACGCGACCGGGTTCGTGCAGATGATCCAGCAGGCCTTGATCTTGCCCTCGGCGAGCTGCGAGAACATCTCCACCGTGCCGCGTCCGACCTCGGTCCGCAGCGTGTCCGGCGGCAACTGCCAGAGGTCCTCGATGAATGCCCGATCCTCCGGTACCAGCACCGAGCGCTGCCCGGGGAGGCCGGGGCCCATGTAGCCCATCTCGCGGCCGCCCATCGCGTTGGGCTGGCCGGTCAGCGAGAACGGTCCGCTGCCGGGCCGGCAGATCGCGCCGGTGGCGAGATGCAGGTTGATCAAGGCGTTGGTGTTCCAGGTGCCGTGCGTGCTCTGGTTGAGCCCCATCGTCCAGCAGCTCATCCAGTTGCCGGAGGCACCGATCCACTCGGCCGCCTGCCTCAACGATGCCTCGGACAGACCGGTGATCCCGGCAACCACCGCAGGCGGGTAGTCGGCAAGGAACGCCGGCATCCCCTCCCAACCCTCGGTGTGTGACTCTATGAACGAGGAGTCGACATACCCGCCCTCGACCAGCAGATGCAGCAAGCCGTTGAGCAGGGCGAGGTCCGTACCAGGCTTGATCTGAAGGAACAGATCAGCCTTGTCCGCGGTGGCGCTGCGCCGTGGATCGACCACGATCAGCCTCGCTCCAGCTCTGACCCGGTCCATCATCCGCAGGAACAGGATCGGATGGCAGTCCGCCATGTTCGCGCCGCTCACGAAAAACACATCGGCGTGATCGAAGTCTTCGTACGATCCGGGCGGTCCGTCCGAGCCGAGCGACAGCTTGTACCCGGTGCCTGCGCTGGCCATGCAGAGCCGCGAGTTCGACTCGATCTGATTGGTCCGGATGAACCCCTTGGCGAGCTTGTTCGCCAGGTACTGCGCCTCGAGCGTCATCTGCCCCGAGACATACAGCGCCACCGCGTCCGGCCCGTGCTCGTCGACGATCGCCCGCAACCGCTGCCCGGTCTCCGCGATCACCTCGTCGACCGGCCGGGCAACCGGCTCCGCTCCCCGCTCCGCCCGGACGAGCGCCCGATCAAGCCGCCCCGGCGCCGAGAACAGCTCCCCGCTGGTGGCACCCTTCGTACACAACCGCCCCGCATTGGCAGGGTGAGCCTTGTCGCCCGAAGCCTTGACCACCGGCCTGGCTCCGTCAACGCTCGGCGCGATGTCCAGTACTACGCCGCAGCCGACGCCGCAGTACGTGCACACGGTACGCACCTGTTCGCCCACCCAGCCGAACCTATGACGATGCGGTTACGCACCCGTGACATCAGAAGTCCACCAGCGTTACGAACACCTCCCACCCCTCCTGGCTACCGGAGAGGTGGGAGCTCACGCCTCCAGCGCGTTGGTCAGCAGGGTGACCAGGGCTTCGAGCTGCAGGTCGGCGGACGAGGTGATCTCTTCGTCGGAGCCGTCGAGCGCGCGTGCGGCCAGGCCGGCCTTGGCGTCGATCAGGTCGGCGATCCTGGTGTCGATGGTCTGGGCGGCGATGATCCGCCAGGCCGTGACGGGCTCTTCCTGGCCGATCCGGTGGACCCGGTCGATCGCCTGGGTCTGCTCGGCGTTGGTCCAGGAGAGCTCGGCCAGCACGACGTTGGACGAGACCTGGAGGTTCAGGCCGACGCCCGCGGTGAGCAGTGAGCAGACCGCGATCTCGACCTCGGGGTCGTTCACGAAGGCGTCGATGTTCGCCTGACGCTTCTTCGGGGTCTGGTCGCCGCGGATCGAGGCGTACCGGATGCCGCGCTCGGCGAACAGCGCCTCGGCGGTGTCCATCACCTCGATGTGCCGGGCGAAGAAGACGACCTTGCCGACGTTGTGCGCGAGCTGGGCCGCGTAGTCGGCGGCCAGGCCGGCCTTCGCCTCGCCGATCCGGCGTACCAGGCTGAAGATGTTGTCGCCGTTCTTGGCCTTCGCCTGCTCGGTCCGCTCCCAGCCGGCAACTGCGCGGACCAGGTCGTGATCGATGCCCTCGACGGTGACGCCGGACGTACGGGTCTTGAGGGCGGTTTCGTACCGGGCGACCAGGCGCTCAGCGAGCTCGCGCTCGGCAGCCCGGATGGAACGCCCGGCGGCGCCATCGAGCTCAACCGGCAGATCGGCGATCCGGCGGGCCGGGATGTCGGCCGCGACGTCCACCTTGCGGCGACGGACGATACCCATGTCGATCACGCAGGACCGGGCCGCCGCGTAGAAACCGGGGTCGGCCGGGGTCAGATCGGTGTCGTCGAGCTTGGCCATCAGCTCGGCCTTCGGCGCCTTGTCGTCGATCCAGCCCAGGTACTGCCAGATGGCCCGGAAGTCGTCGATGTCGTTGATCAGCGGTGTGCCGGTCAGCGCCATCAGCAGCGGGCGGACGGTCCGGGACTGGATCCGCTCGGCCAGCTGCAGCACGTTGCGGGAGCGCTGGGACTTCTTGTTCTTGATGAAGTGCGCCTCGTCGACCACCATGCCGCGCATGCCGAGGTCGCCGAGCCAGCCGACGTGCCGGTCGAGCACCTCGTAGTTGACGATCACGATGTCGGCGAAGCCGTCGATCGTGTCGCCGTCGCCCTGGATCACGGTGGCGACCCGCTTCGGCGTCCAGATCCCCGCCTCGCGTGCCCAGTTCGTCTTCACGACGCTCGGTACTACGACCAGCAACGGATAAGCATTGGCCGCCTGAGCAGCGAGCAGCGCCTGTGCCGTCTTGCCCAGGCCGGGCTCGTCGGCGAGCAGGAATGTGCGATGACCCCCTGCTGCAGCGGCCACGAGTTGTGCCTGGTGAGGCATCAGCTCCTGGCCACCCGGGAGGTGCAGCGAAGCCGGCTCGGGCAGCGACTTGCTGGCCGAGGCGGTGGCGTACTCGAAGGACTTGAGCAGCGGGTTGATCAGCTCCCAGCCGGACAGGCGTCGTGCCTGCGGCTTCGGGATGGCGGCCGCGGCGCTGAAGTCCGGCGCGAGGAAGGGGTTCGCGAGCTGGCGGGAGACGACCGACTGCGGCACCACCTGGCGTGGCGGGGGAGCGGTGGCGGTCTGCGGCTCGATCACGGTCGGCTCGACCGGCTCCGGCGGCTCTTCACCCGCGGCGAGCATCATCTCGCGCTTGAGCGTGGCGGCAGCCTCGGAGATGACGGCGTCCTCGGCCAGCAGCGCGAGCAACGACGGCTCGAGCGCGGCGCTCTTGGCGAGGATCGTCGCGAGCCCGTCGAGGCGTCGCAGCTGAGTGGCGCGATAGGCCTCGGTCGCCTTCGCGTCGGCGTTCACCCGGGCCCGCTCCTCGCGCACCAGCAGCGCCACCACCTGGAACTTCGTCCGGACGGACGGCTGCACGTTGGAACGCTCGACGGCCGCCTCGATCTCGCGGACGGCGCGGGCGAGCACCGGGATCAGTCCCTCGGCATCGCGGGCAGGACGCCGTCGGCGCGGAGTGGCAGCAGCAGTACGCCGAGCGCCGGGCTGGCGCTGGCCTCGTCGGGCCAAACGATTCCTCCTCTGAACTGCCGCGGCGTGTTCGCCGTGGCGGTACGTCGCACCGCACGCCCTCGCATGACCCGTCCGACGTTGCAGTCAGTGGTCCGGGCCGGCTGATCGCCGAGGCGACCCGGGTATACGGCTGCTCGATGCCCCCACCACCCTGGTCTTCGAGTGGTCGAGATGTCGGAATCCGGCGGAGCTGGCCACCGGGTGGGACCGGCCGTCGATGGCCTGTTCCAGTCGGCAAGCGCAGCTGTCACGAGGTGATCGGCGGTGCTCGAAGCGTCGCCGACGTTCGGTGCTGACCCAAGCTTAGCCGCAGACGGGTCGCGTGGATATTTCAGGGAGGTGGAAATCGGTCCGATCTTCGAATTCCCGCGAACCGGACGGGAGCGAGCAACTCGCTGGTGTCCGAGGTCAGGGAGTCTCGGACACCAGCGAGCCGGGCTGTTAAGTGGTGCGCCTGCGACGGGTGATGAGGGTGACCGACGCGAGGGCGAGTGCGACTGCTGTGCCGGCGGCGAGGATGAGCCAGGCGCCGGGGGTGGTGTCGTTCTTGGCGGTGGAGGTGGCTGAGTTGCTGGCCGTCACGTCGTACCCGCCGGCGGTGCCGTTCTTGGCGTAGGTGCTGCCGGCCTGCTTGTCCTGGTAGCGGGCGGTGACCTGCTGGCGGTACGCCGTCAGCGCGATCGGAGCGCTGCCCACCGCTTTGGTGGCCTCCGGGTTGAGGGCACGGAGAGTGCTGCCGGTGACGGCGTACCAGGCTCCGATCTGGGGTTCGATGAGGAGCTTGGCGCCCCGGGCGGCCGCTGCCATCGTCGCCTCGGTGTTGCCGCTGGCAACGTTGACCGGGTGCCAGGCGCCGGCCTGGTCGGGGGCGGTGAAGACGGTGAGCTTGTCGGTGCCCTTGGTGGCCGGCGTCGCGACGTACCAGAGGGTGCCGACGTCACCGGCTCCGGTGCGGACGAAGTCGGCGCTCAGCGCGTACACCGGGATGGTGTCCTGCTGGATGGCCAGCTTCGCGGTCGACTTGGCGGCTGCGGATCCCGGGCGCTGGGCGGCTTTGCTCAGCAGCTGGGTCGCTTCGGTCGAGTGGGCAGCGGTGGAGGCGGCTGCGAGGTCGGGGCCGGTGGCGGCCGAGGCGGTGGCGGCAGTTGCGGCGAAGGCGAGCACGGTGCCGACGAGGCCGGCTGCTGTCCGGAGTACGAGGTGCTTCACAGGCATCATGGCTCAGGCTCCGATCCGGTAGAGCGAGTGCGTCCACTGGAACTGGGAGTTGTTCAGGTACCAGTTGTAGGTCGAGTAGTTGTACCGGGGATCGCTGCCCCACGGGTTGTAGTACTCGATCGTCGAGTTGGACGTGTCGTAGCCGATGATGTCCATCATGTGACCGCCGCCGGACTTCCAGCCGATCCGGGTCATCACCGGGCGGTTGGCGTTGATCTCGGTCTGGATCGAGGCGTAGCTCAGGGTGCCGCTGATGTAGCTGCCCTGGCTGATCCCGATCGTCCGGAACGCGCGCTGGTCGTTGGCCAGCGTGGCCTGGTCGTTCGGGCAGGTGCCGTTCTGGCTGTAGCCGAAGGCCATGTTGCAGAACTGGTTCTGCGAGTAGTTGCTGCCGTAGTAGGCCGCGATGCTGTTGCCGGTGGCGGCCCAGCACCAGTTGGACTTCTGCTGGGACTGGCCGGTGACGTTCAGGTACCGGCTGGCGAGCAGCTTCGAGGCGGTGGGGGCGACGGGAGTGACCGGAGCGGCGGCGGACGCGGCGGGGGCGAGCGGCAGGAGTGCCGCCAGGCCGACGATCGTTGCCGCGAGCCACGACCTCGTACGGGGTGTGCTGACCCTCCTCATAGGGGGCCTCCTTCACTGGGGCGGTGAGGGCACTCATCGTGATCACTCCGTCACGTCCGGACAAGCGCTGATTCCGGCGTTGCGCGGGGGTGTGAACGGCAGACACGCGGTGAACGGCAAGCGGCCAGCAACAGCCCGGCCCGGTTGTGAACGTTTACACTGACGCCGACCCGGCCTCGGCAAGGGAGCGGACGATGACGGAAGCGCGGATCCACGTTCCGGACGTGGGCCCGGAAGCGCCGTTCGCTGATGCGCTCCGGGCGGCGATCGCCAGCCGCGGACTCGCCCTGAACCGGATCCAGGCCCGGCTCGCCGATCGCGGACTGCATGTCGGCGTCGCCACGCTCAGTACCTGGCAGAACGGCAGCCGCCATCCGCGGCCCGGTTCGCTCGCCGTCGTGACAGCGCTCGAGGAGCTGCTCGAGCTTCCGGCCGGCTGGCTCGCCGTCCGGGTGCCGCCCGCCACCGAGGCGCCCACTCGCCCGTACGCCGTGGTCGCCAACGCGTCGACCCTCATCCGGCTGCTCGATGAGGTACGCCGGGAAGCGCACGGCCGGCTGCGCAGTATCACCGTCGTCGAGGAGATCGGCATCGGGGCGGACCGCAGCATGACCTCGAAGCGGGTGATCCAAGCGCTGGTCGCGGTCAAGGACGTGGACCGGCTGATCGTCGTCCACCAGGGCGAACCGGGCTGCGATGCCCAGGACATCGTGCCGCGTGGATTGGCGGGTTGCCGCACGGGCCGGGTGGCTCGCGACCCTGAGGATGGCGCCGTGCTTGGCGAGTTGCTGTTGGATCGCACGCTCCTCGTCGGGGACACGGCTGTCGTCCACTACGAGATCGCCGATCGGAACGGGATTCCTTCTACCCAGTACTTCCGCTTCCACGAATGGGCTGGGACGCATCACGTGCTGGAGGTCCAGTTCCACCGGGAGGCGATGCCGGTCCGGGTGACCGAGTTCCGTCGCCACCATTCCGGTGGGCCGGACGTGCTGCGGCGCGAGCTGATGATGACCCCCGACGGCCGCGTGCACGTCGTCGTACCGGCTGCTGATCGGGGTGTCGTGGGGATCGACTGGGAGTGGGACTGACCCGCAGCGTGCGCTTCCTCGGGGAGGCGCACGCCGCTTTGTTGGGTCGGGTTGGTCAGCCGCAGATGGTTGTTCGCATGACGTCGGCGGGGCTGGCCCACGAGGCGCATCCGTCGCCGGAGTGGCCGTACCAGTCGTGTCCGAACTCGTGTGCCGCGAGCAGGGCGACCTGGCCGGTCGCCGTCGGGACGAGGGTGATCCGGTCGCCCGCGTTGTAGTTGCAGCCGATGATCGCACCAGTGGCGCCACAGTCGGTGATGTAGGTGGTCTGGCAGGACACCGGGGTGCCGCCACCTTCGCTCAACTGGTTCCAAGCGGTCGCGCCCTGGCGGATCTCGCCGGCCCACTGGTTACAGGAGGCGGTCAGGTAGTACTGGCGGGCGGTGGGGACATCCCACCCGGTGATCTTCGGCGGTACCGCCTGACCCTTGCCTGGCACAAACCTCACGCCGTCGGGCGCAGGTGCGGCCTGTACTGCCGTGGGCTGGTCAGGCGTCGGCGCTGCACTGGCGGCGGGGATGGAGCCGAGCACTGTCGCCGCCACTGCCGCGAACAAGAGTGCCACTCGGGATACGGTCGATTTCATCGAGATCGTCCTTCCGGTCCTCACTACACGGAATGGACCTGGCCGTTGCCAGGCACTGTCGACCACCCGCGAACATTCGGCGGAACGGGCGGCGGTCAGCGCTGGCAGGCGCGGATGACAACCTTGTCAGGGGCGGTGACGTGACAAATAGTTGTGACTCGATCGCTGACTGTCAACCCCCGAGGGCTTACTTACCCTTGGCAAGTCGGCCGCAGACCTTGAGGAGGAGGTCTTGGGCCGGGGCTTCGAAGGGCGTGCCGGTGCCGTAGGTCCAGTCGAGGTCGGTGGCTTTGAGTTGCGTGCCGGTGAGGTCTACGCCGAAGTACTTGAGGTGTTTGGGGGAGAGGCCGCCGAGGACGATGCGCATCCGTTCGGGTGGGACCGTGCGGTCGATGCCCAGTGCAACGGTGATGTCGAGGCCGTGGATCACGTCGTGGGACAAGGCGCCTTCGAAGCCGCCGCCTGGTGGCTTCCATGGATGGTCGACATTGGCCGCTAGGCAGTCGGTGAGCTCGGCAGTGCTGAGTTCGGCGGCGTCCCGGCGGGCGACGCGGTCGGACATGGTGTTGAACTGACCGCCCGACTTGGCCAGCTCGAGCAGGAACCGGGAGGTCGAGTAGCGGTAGGGCATGGTCAGGTGGGCGACGACCTCGCGGGTTCGCCAGCCTTCGCATAGGCTCGGTGCGTCCCATTGGTCGCTCGGCAGTTCCTTGAGCAATGTGGCCAGTTCGTGACGTTCCGCCGCGATCAGTTGCCTGATGTCGGTCATTCTTCGCGTCCTCTCGTCCATCGGTCATCTCACCGACGAACGGGACGGGCCCAGGCGGACAGGTCAGGGGGTGGTTTCTTCGATTCTTCTCTGCAGGAAGGCGCGTTCGGCGTCGGTGGTCGCCCGGGTGACGGCCTCGCGATAGGCGGTCGCGGCCTCGGTGAGGCGGCCGGCGCGGCGCAGCAGGTCGGCTCGGGTGGCCGGTAGTAGGTGATAGTCAGCCAAGGTGCCTGAGGCAACCAACTCGTCGACGAGGAGCAGGCCCGCTGCTGGACCTTCGGCCATTCCGATCGCGACTGCCTGGTTGAGTTTGACCACCGGCGTCGGGACGAATCTCGTCAGCTGTGCGTACAGACCGGCGATCTGCGGCCAGTCAGTGTCCTGGGCTGTTTGGGCGGTCGCGTGACAGGCGGCGATGGCAGCTTGGATCTGGTACGGGCCGGGCTCGCGGCGTCTGAGGGCGGTCTCCAGCACTTCGATGCCTAGGGCAATGGTCTCGGCGTCCCAATGAGCCCGATCCTGTTCCTCCAAAGGGATCAGCTGTCCGGTGTCGTCCTGCCGGCTGGCCTGGCGGGCGTCGTGGAGGAGCATCAATGCGAGCAGGCCGGAGACTTCGGGTTCGTCGGGCATCAGGTGGGCGAGCACGCGGGTCAGGCGGATTGCTTCGGCGCTGAGATTCCGGCGTACCAGGTCTGCGCCGGCGGTTGCGGTGTAGCCCTCGTTGAAGAGCAGGTAGAGGACGGCGAGCACGGCGGGGGTGCGCTCGGGCAGGAGTTGCGCGGGCGGTACGCGGTACGGGATCGCAGCGTTCTTGATCTTCTGCTTGGCCCGGCCGATCCGCTTCTGCATGGTCTGCTCGGGGATGAGGAACGCGCGCGCGATCTCGGCGGTACTGAGCCCCGCGAGTGTCCGCAGCGTGAGCGCGACCCGCGCCTCCAACGCCAGCGCCGGATGGCAACAGGTGAACATCAACCGCAGCCGGTCGTCCGGCACAGCATCGTCGTGCTCGTCTGAATGATCCGGTACTACGTCCTCCGCCATCGCGGCCACCTCTCGCAGCTTGGCAGCACCCACCGCCTCACGCCGCAGCCGATCGATGGCCCGATGCCGAGCCGTCGTGGTCAGCCACGCCCCCGGCCTGCCCGGCACCCCGTCCCGCGGCCACCGCTCCAACGCCACCGCGAACGCATCCTGCGTGCACTCCTCCGCAAGATCCCAGTCCCCGGTCACCCGGATCAGGGTCGCGACAACCTGCCCCCACTCCTCCCGAAACGCCCGCCCAACAACCGCCTCAATCGGCTCGCGGTCTCGTGAGGTCACTGGACGTCGGGCGTCGGTCCGTCGATGACTGGGCGGATCTCGATCGTGCCGTAGCCGGCCGCAGGGTGTTTCGCGGCGATCTCGATCGCCTCGTCGAGGTCGGCGCACTCGATCAGGACGAAGCCACCGACCACTTCCTTCGTCTCGGCGAACGGCCCGTCGGTCAGCAGCACCTCCGCGTCACGCACCCGCACCGTGGTCGCGTCAGTGGCCGGTGCCAACCCTGCACCACCTCGGACGACGCCGCGCCGCTCCATCTCCTCGGACCAGCCGCCACAGCCGTCGTTGGCGTGCTCCGCGGCGGTCTCGTCGCCGCAGATCATCAGTAGGTACTTCACCTAAGACCTCCTTACACCCGACCGACGAACGGCAACGGTCCAGACGGACAGCTGCTTCTCCAGAAATCTAGCCGAGTTGCTCGAGGATCTCCGCGATCCGCGCCTCCGCCTCCTGCGGCGGGGGAGCGGAGACAGTCAGGCTGTCGAACACGTGGGTGTAGGCGTCGAGGTCGTCGCGCTTGTCGAGATACAGCGCGCTGGTCAGTTGCTCCAGGTAGACCACGTCGGGCAGATCGGCCTGCGGAAAGCGCAGCACGCTGAACGCACCCGCGGTCGCCGCATGCCCGGGGCTGCCGAGCGGAATGACCTGCACCGTGACGTTCGGTCGGTGGATCGCCTCGATCAGCGCGACCAGTTGCTCCCGCAATACGCGGGTCCCGCCGATCGGCCGGCGCAGTACCGATTCCTCGATCACCGCCCAGAGCCGCAGTGGCGGATCGCGGTCGAGCACCTCTTGACGGCTCTTGCGCAGGGCGACGACGCGGTCGAGCTCTTCCGTCGACCGCTCGGTCCCAGAGGTGAGGGCTGCGACCGCTCGGGTGTACTCCGGTGTCTGCAGCAGGCCCGGCACGAACTGCACCTCGTACGTCCGGATGAGGTCCGCGGCCGCCTCCAGCCCGAGGTAGGCGTCGAACCAGTCCGGGGTGACGTCGTGGTACCGCTGCCACCAGCCGCGGTTGTTCGCATCGCGGGCGAGCTGGACCAGCCGCTCGCGCTCCTCGGGCTCGGTCACGGAGTACAGGGTGAGCAGATCCTCCACGTCGCGCACCTTGAAGCCGACCCGGCCGAGCTCCATCCGGCTGATCTTCGACTCCGAGGACCGGATCGCCCAGCCCGCCTCCGGCCGGGTCACGCCGGCACGCTCGCGCAACCGCCGCAGATGCGCTCCCAACATGATCCGCAACGCGGTGGGCCCCGCCTCACTCCGCCCAGCCATACCTCGATTCTACAGCATTATCGAACATATGTTCCCATCGGTTTCATTGGACGGCAGCAGCCCACCCGGCGGGGTCGTCGCCGGCGGGGATGGACTGGATTCCGCGCAGGAGCGTGACGGCCCGGAGCCAATCGTGTTCGAGGGCGGTGAGTGGCCGTACGGATTCGTACCCCTCGAGAAGGATTGTGCGGACGCTGACCGGAGTCGGCTGCCACTTGGTGAAGCGGGTGGCCAAGAGGACGAGGCAGTTCGCGAGGTCGCTGACGCAGTAGTCCGTGCCGACCTCGTCGAAGTCGATGACGGCGAGGACCTCCGAGCCAGCCGTGAGGATGTTCGACGACCGGTAGTCGTTGTGGATGAGCTGCGGCTCGACGTCGATCGGCTGCAGCGACGCCAGTTGGTCGCGCAGTCTTGCTGAGGCAGCCGGTGCGAGTCCTGTGTCCCTGTGCTCGAGCCAGCCCTCAATCCGCTGGCGCAGATCCAGGGGCAGGTCGAAGCGCACGCCCGCCAGGCGGTCGTCCCGATGGCTGGCCAACGCTCCGTGCAACCTGGCCAGACAAGCGCCGGCTTGATAGACGGCGGTCTCATCGGTTGTGTCGAGCAACTCGCCGGCTACCTGCGGTTGCACCGTCATCGACAACGGCCTTGAACCGGAATGAACAACCATGCGGTACCGACCGTCGATCGACCGCAGCGGCGCCGCCACCGGGACGCCTTGATGATGTAGCGCTTGGAGTAGGTCCGCGACGGCGGTGAACCTCTCGAACAGGTCCTGGGCGCGAGACCACTTCGCCACCAATGCTCCCTGATCCGTACGGACCCAGGCGATGGCGTTGTTGTCGCTGATCAGGATCCGGTCGCAGGCCTCCACGTCGAGAGCCCAACTCTCGGCCAGCACCTTGGCTAGCCAACTTGCCGCGTCATCGAAGCTGTCGAGTCCGAACCTGTCCCGCAACGCCTGCCGCGGCTCGACCGATTCCCACAGCATCGACAGTCCGGTTGGAAACATCTACCGGAGTTTAGTAGTCCCCGGAGACGCCCAGCTCGGTGTACCGCGTGAGCTGTGGATCATCCGGGTCGCCACCGGCCAGTACGACGAATTCGCGCGCCGCCGCTACTCCGCCGTACTGCGGATTGAGCCCGCCGGCCAAACTCCGGTACATCAACGCGTAATCGACGTACGGCTCGCCAAGCCCAAGCCGACTGAGATCGAGCAGCCCACTGAAGCGCAACGTCACCGGGTCGACGAACACATTCGGCGCAGTGAAATCGCCATGCGTCACGGCACCCCGCGACCCCGGGTAAGGCGAATCGAACGGACACTCGGTCAGCGCATGCAACTGCGTGATGCCATCAGCCACAGCCGCCAGTACTGCGGGACGCTCGGCGGCAGGCCATGGCTGGGACGCGTCCCGGCCGGCGAGCTTCGTGGTGAGCATCCACTCGCCCTTCTCGTCGTCGCCACGCTCGAGGATTCGCGGGCACGGGATGTCCGTCGTGCCGAGCCACCCAAGCCGATCGGCTTCCGCGCCGACGTCCGGGCCGCCTTTGTAGTAAAGGGTTTCACCGGCTCGTACCAGCCGGACCACAGTCGCGTCGGAGTAGCCGAGGTCGATCGGCTCGGCGTCTTCGCTGCCGAAGCGCGTCATCAAGGTCTGCAGATCCACCTGCCGAAGCCTACGGCCGAGGACCGGAATTAGATGAGAAACTTATCTAAGATTCTTATACAGTTGCCGCGTGAGACAAGAGCTGAGTATCGGTGAGCTGGTCGAGGTGATGGGGGAGTTCACCCGGATGAACATCCGGTTGCCCGCCATCCAGCGGCTGAGCTTCACGACGCTGTCCGTCCTGCACACGTTGGCCACCGTCGGGCCTCAGCGGCTCAGCGAGTTGACCGCGAGTGAGCAGGTCACGCAGCCGGCGGTGACGCAGATCGTGACCAAGCTCGAGCGGGACGGGCTGGTCGAGCGGCGCGCGGATCCGTCGGACGGGCGGGCGGTTCTCGTGCACATCACCGCGGCGGGAGCGGCGGTCGTACGCGGCCGTCAGGAGGAGCGGATGGTCCGGTTGACCGAGCTCGCCGAGCAGCTCACGCCTGCCGAACGGTCCAAGATCCAGGCCGCGCTGCCCGCGCTGACGCGCCTGGTCGAAATCCATCGAGCATCGGGTGAGGAATGAACGACTTTCCCTTGGAAGCAACGCCGATCCACGTCCCGGATGAGGTACTCGACGATCTTCGCCAGCGACTGGCGCTGACCCGTTGGCCGGCCGATGTCGGCAACGAGGACTGGTACTACGGGGTGCGCCGCGACTATCTGCAGGAGCTGGTCGAGTACTGGCGTACTGAGTACGACTGGCGGAAGGCCGAGGCGGCGATCAACGCCTATGAGCACTACCGCGTCGAGGTCGATGGCGTACCGGTGCATTTCCTGCGCAAGCCTGGCATCGGGCCGAACCCGGTGCCGTTGATCCTCACGCATGGCTGGCCGTGGACCTTCTGGCACTGGTCGAAGGTGATCGAGCCGCTGGCCGATCCGGCGGCGTACGGCGGTGATCCGGCGGATGCGTTCGACGTGATCGTGCCCTCGTTCCCCGGCTTTGGGTTCTCGACGCCGTTGCCGGACAACCCGGACATGAACTTCTGGAAGGTGGCCGACCTCTGGCATGAACTCATGACGGGGACGCTTGGCTACTCGAAGTACGCGGCGGCCGGGTGCGATGTCGGTGCGTTGGTGACGGGGCAACTGGGCCACAAGTACGCCGATGAGCTGTACGCGATCCACATCGGCTCGGGGCTGAAGCTCGACCTCTTCAGCGGTGACCGCGGCTGGGACCTGAGCGGTGGCAAGCCGATCCCCGAAGGCTTGCCACCCGAGGTTCATGCGCGCATCGTCGAGCTGGAGAAGCGGTTCGCGACCCATCTCGCGGTGCACGTTCTCGACCCGAGCTCCCTCTCGTACGGTCTGTCCGACTCGCCGGCCGGGATGCTCGCGTGGATCCTGCAACGCTGGCGCAGCTGGAGCGACAACGGCGGCGACCTGGAGACCGTCTTCAGCAAGGACGACCTGCTCACCCACGCGATGATCTTCTGGGTCAACAACGCGATCGGTACGTCGATCCGCACCTACTCCAACAACAACCGCTACCCGTGGACGCCGTCCCACGACCGCCACCCCACGATCGAAGCCCCCACCGGCATCACCTTCGTCGCCCACGAGAACCCACCCGGCATCACCACCGACCGCCGGGTCCAGCACTTCCTCGACAGCGACCGAGCCCCTTGGTACAACCACGTCAACCTGACAGCCCACCCCGCCGGCGGCCACTTCATCCCCTGGGAACTCCCCACCGAATGGACCGCCGACCTGCAAAACACCTTCCGCCCGTATCGTCCCTGAACTGTCGGCCTCGCCTGGAACACTCCGCCGCATGAAAGCGTCGGTCCGAACCATCCACCAACTCGTCACCCAGCTCGAACCCGTCGACGCTCTCGAGTCGGAGCATCGCGACCAGGTTCTGCGCTGGCTGGAAGGCACCGACGATGTCTTCCGTCGGCAGAAGCCGGCGACTCCAGGAATGCATCTCGTTTCGTACGCGGTCCTGTCGGATCCGCAGGACGGCAGCAGTCTGCTGGTCGATCACCTCAACGCCCGCCGATGGTTGCCACCGGGCGGCCATGTCGAGGTCGACGAGCATCCTGCGGACACGGCAGCCCGAGAGGTGCAGGAGGAGCTTGGGGTCACAGCAGTCTTCGCCGACCCGGCGAAAGCGCCGGCCTTCGTGACGGTCACCGAGACGGTGGGGATCGATCACGGGCATACCGACGTGAGCCTCTGGTTTGTGCTGCATGGGTGGCGAGGCATGCCGATGACCGTCGACCTCACCGAGTTCCGCGCAGCGCGATGGTGGACAGCAGGCGAGATCGCCGCGGCTGGCCCGGATGTGCTGGACCCGCACTACCAGCGGTTTATTGGGAAAGCCTTCGGCTAGTCGCGGAGGTACTCGGCTCGCCACCGGTAGAGAGTGGGGTCGTTCGGGCTGGGGCTGCGGTCTAGTTGGATGAGTTTGAGGTCTGAGGTGGTGAAGGCGTCGATGGCGGCTCGGGTCAAGGGCCATGGCGGGCCTTCGACGGAGGAGTCGGGGGCGTTGTCGGCGCGGGCGGCTGCGATGACGACCAGGGTGCCGCCGGGGCGGACGAAGTCGGCGACGTGGGCGGTTGCCTCGGGTTGGAGGGGGATCGGCAGGGCCTGGACGGTGTAGATCTCGACGACCAGGTCGAAGGCGCGGTGCCACTCCGGCGGCGGGTCGAGGAGGTCGGCCACTTCGTATGTCGCCTTGGAGTCCGGGTGGTTCTGCTCGGCGGTCTCGACAGCCGTCGGCGAGATGTCGAAGGCTGTCGTGTCGTAGCCCTGGTCAGCGACGAGCTCCGCATCCCAGCCGGTACCCGCGCCGACGACGAGCGCCCGCTGGCCGGCGCCATGGGGGTCGGCGGTCTCGACCCAGTCGACCAGCAGCGGGTGCGCAGTACCGCGATCCCACGGGACGACGGCAGCACCCTCCGACGCAGCGGAGTACAGGCGCTCGAACCACCCGGTCGGGTCGTCCTGCTCCAGTGACTCGTGAGCCAGGCGGCGGGACGCGAGGTCGGGGTCGATGGGGTCACTCGTCATCGGTGGGTCCTTCGCTGGGTTGGTGGATCGCCCGAACAGCCTGCACAGTGTCCACCTCGGCCGGGGTCTTGTCGTCGCGATAACGCAGCACCCGGGCGAAGCGCAACGCCATCCCGCCCGGATACCGCGGCGAGGTCTGGACGCCGTCGAACGCGATCTCGACCACGATCTCCGGCCGCAGGTAGACCGTGTAGTCGTCGCGACTCGCCTCGATCTCCTGGAACTTCTCGGTCTGCCAGCGCAGCAGCTCGTCGGTCAGCCCCTTGAACGTCTTGCCCAGCATCACGAACTCGCCGGTCTCCTCGTCCCGCGCGCCCAGATGCAGGTTCGACAACCAGCCGGTACGTCGGCCGTGCCCCCACTCCGCCGCGAGCACGAGCAGGTCGAGCGTGTGCGTCTGCTTCACCTTGACCCAGCCGGACCCACGCCGGCCCGCCTCGTACGGCACCGACAACGACTTCACCATCACGCCTTCGTGCCCGCGCTTCACCGCATCCGTGAAGAACGCCTCACCCGCCTCCGCGTCGGCCGTGACGAACCGCGGGATCCGCCGCTCCTCGGGCACCACCTGGCTCAGCCACTCGTGCCGCTCGGTCGAGTCGAGCCCGAGCAGGTCGTGGCCGTCGAGGTGCAGGATGTCGAAGAAGTACGGCGTGAGCGGCACTGCCTCGGGCCCGGTCGCCGCCCGCGTCGCGGTACGGGAACCCGTGACCTGGAAGGCTTCCGGCCGCCCGTCCGGCCGCAGCGCGATCAGCTCACCGTCGAGCACGATCTTGTCGGCCTTGAGCTCGAGCACGGCACCGACCACCTCGGGCACCCGGCTGGTGATGTCATCGAGCGTGCGGGTGTAGACCACCACGTCCGATCCGTCGCGGTGCACCTGGATCCGGATCCCGTCCAGCTTCCACTCGATCGCCGCCGGCGACCCCGTCTTGGCGAGCGCCTCGGCGATACTCGTCGCCGACTGCGCGAGCATCGGTTGCACCCCGCGCCCGACCTCGAGCCCGAACTGGTCGAGCCCCGCCTCACCCTCGGTCAGCACCGCGACCGCCACCGGCGCCGCCGCCCCGCGCAACATCGTCGCCGCCCGGATCTTCTCCAGCGGGATCCCGGTCGCCTTGCCGACGGCATCGGCCATCACCCCGTCGAGCGCGCCTTGTCGCAGCTCGCCACTGACCAGCAGCCGCAGGAATCGCTGCTCGTCCTCGGTCGCCCGCCCGAACAGCGCATCGACCGCCTCCCGCCGCCTCGCCTGCGACCCCGCGCCGGCGAACTCGGACAGCTCGGCGAAGGCCTGGTCGACCTCCTCGATCGTCAGCGAAGGCTCCGCGGCCGGTGCCGGCGCGTCAGCGAGGGTCCGCCAACCCACGCCCGTCCGCCGTTGCCGCAGCTCGCCGGACAGGTACGTCACGACGATCTCGGTCTCCACCGCCTCGGTCGCGGTGGAGAGCAGGGTCGCGATCAGGTCCGCCTTCGCCCGGCGCGACCTGGTCTGACTCAGCGAGGTCGAGGTGGCGACCACATCTGCGAGCAACATGCGTCCAGTCTTACCCACGCCACCGACAATTTCCGGCCGCAACTTTCGCCGTGCCGCCTGCATCTAGCTCCCTGTACAAGGTTGACTACGAGTCCAGGTCTAGACCGGTTCAAGCAAGGGGAGCGACCATGGTGAATGTTGAGCAGAGGCGACTTCGGGGCGCCTCCGCTGTCCTGGGGCTGACACTGCTGATGGCCGGCCTGGGGGTGACGAGCGCGGCGGGAGCGGCCACGGAGGGGTCGGCCACTCCCGCGGCCGCTTGTAGCTTGAGCCTGGGGTCGGGCGGTGCGCTCGGTGAGCACATCCGCCAGGAGATCAGGGCAACGGTCCCGCCGTCGATCACGCCCACCTGGACCACCGAGCACGTGTACACGCAGGGCGGCCCGTGGATGAGCAGCCGGTTCCAGTACGAGCCGGGCGCGGCAAGCGGCGGTCATGCCGACGGCTGGGTGGCCGTTGGCGACGGGATGTACCGGAGCCAGTACAACACCGACCAGAACCAGCAACTCGTCGGTCGGCCGATCTACCGGAGAATCGGCGGCGGCTGGGGGATGTTCCACACATTCGAGGAATCGCAGTACGTCGACGCCTCCTTCGATCGCACCAACGAGTACGCGCTGCGCAACGACGGCACGCTCTTCCGCTGGACCGTAGACGCGAAGGGCGCTTGGCACACCGCCGGGACGGCGGCCGGTTTCTCGGCCGTCAAGGCGATGGCGCTGATCAGCAAGACCCGCACGTACGACACCTTCCTCGCGAACACCCGCG
Organism: Kribbella sp. NBC_00382; assembly: GCF_036067295.1. Taxonomy (NCBI): domain Bacteria; kingdom Bacillati; phylum Actinomycetota; class Actinomycetes; order Propionibacteriales; family Kribbellaceae; genus Kribbella; species Kribbella sp. NBC_00382. The sequence continues at coordinate 6,700,623 of NZ_CP107954.1, read as the reverse complement.
GCGGCGCGCTCTACACGATCCACATCCCGACGAAGCTGCCGATGAAGCCGGTCGTGAAAGTGGTCCGGAAGTCGACCTGGCAAGGCTTCGACACGCTCATCGCACAGGGCTGCGGCAAAGGCGTCCTGCTGGTCGGCATCAACCGGGACAGCGAAGTGGCCTACCTCTACGCCGTCGGTCATGCCAATGGCACTGCCACGGCGATCCAGAACCGCGGCAAGTTGCCGGGCTCCTTCAACCCGACGACATACTTCCGCTGGGGCTACATCCCGGACCTCGATCAGTTCAGTGGAGAGTGATCACAGATGAGGACACGTTCTCTTCTCGCAGCCGTGCTTCTCGCCCTTCCGGCCACCGGCGTCGCGCACGCCACGGCGACTTCACCCAATCCGGCCGCTCCACCGAATGTGACCGCGCAGCAATGCGGCACCTTGGCCGGCGCGCTGACGGCGAACGGCTCGGTCAAGGTGCAGGACTTCTTCGCGACCACGCCGCCCTCGTCGACGGTCGACCGGACGGAGACGCCTGAGCTGTTCGGCCCGGGGCAGGTGCGACTCCCCGGCTCGGCGGCCTACGACGCCGACTATCTGGAGGGCTCGTCGCGGTCCGGCTGGATGGTGCTCGGCGACGCGATGTACTCGGTGAGCTGGTTCGTCCTCAACGAGACCTTCGACGTCGAGCCGGGCAGCTTCAAGACCACCAAGGTCGGCGGCGGCTGGGGCGCGTTCACCGCCATCGAGACCTCTCGGTTCGACGACAGCCGCGGGCACGCCCGGACTACGGAGTACGGGTTGCGGGGCGACGGCAACCTTTATCGCTGGACGATCGATGGCAAGGGCGTCTGGCACAGCACCGGCGTCGCCCCGGGTTTCGCGTCGGTGAAGACGTTCACCCTGATCAGTCAGACGCCGACGTACGACACGCTTCTGGCCAACACTCGCAGCGGCGGGCTGTACACGATCCACATCCCGACGACTGCGGCGATGAAGCCAGTGGTGAAGAACCTTCGCACCTCGACCTGGCAGGGCTTCGAGTCCTTGCAGGCGCATCGCTGCGGGCAGTACGGCACACTGCTGCTTGCCATCGACAAGGACAGCGACGCCGGCTACCTGTACGCCATCGGCCACGCGAACGGGGCTTCGACGGTGATCCAGAACCGCGGCAAGGTCCCCGCGACCTTCAACGAGCCGATCCTGTTCAACTGGGTCGCCCCGGCCGGCTACGACCTCCCGCCCTACGGCGAATAACCGATTCGAGCCCCGCGTACGCCGGTACGCGGGGCTCCGCCGTCAGGGAGCGGGCGGCAGGTCGTCGAGGAAGTCGGCCGTCGGGGTGAAGAAGAGCGTGCCGGTGACCGCGGTGGAGAAGTCGAGGATGCGGTCGTAGTTGCCCTCGGGCTCGCCGAGGAACATCCGGCGCAGCATCAGCTCGGTGACGCCGGGGTCCTTGGCGTAGCCGATGAAGTAGGTGCCGAACTCCTGGCTGCCGATCGTGCCGAACGGCATGTTGTCGCGCAGGATCTGCTGCTCGTTGCCGTCCTCGTCCTCGATCACGTTGAGCGCGATGTGCGAGTTCGTCGGCTTCTTGTCGTCGTGCAGCTCGATGTCCTCGAGCTTGGTCCGGCCGATCACCAGCTCTTGCTGCTCGACCGTGAGCGCGTTCCAGGCCTTCATGTCGTGCAGGTACTTCTGCACGATCACGTAACTGCCGCCAGCGAAATCCGGGTCTCCGTCGCTGACCAGGACGGCCTCGTCGGCCTCGGTGCCGGTGGGGTTCTCGGTGCCGTCGACGAAACCGAGCAGGTCGCGCATCTCGAAGTACTTGAAGCCGTGCACCTCGTCGACCACCGTCGCGGCGCCGTCGAGCTCCTTCATGATCTGCTGGGCGAGCTCGAAGCACATGTCCAGCTGGGCGGCGCGGATGTGGAAGAGCAGGTCACCAGGCGTCGAGACCGCCCTGTGCTTGGCGCCCTCCAACTCGATGAACGGGTGCAGCTTGGCCGGGCGTGGGCCACCGAACAGCCGGTCCCACGCGTCGGACCCGATGCTGGTGACGCAGGACAGGTTGCCGGCCGGCACGCGGAAGCCGACCGCGCGGGTGAGTCCGGTGACGCGTTCCAGCAGATCGCGGGCCTGCTCCTCGCCGCCGGCCTCGATCCTGACCACGAGGAAGATCGCCGATCCGGTCAGCGGGGTCAGCACGGACTGCGGCAGGGCACGGGTCGACGCGGTCGGCCCAGGCGTCGGATCGGTCACCATCGAGCACATCCTCCAAAGATTCGGCAGACGCCAGCCAGCATGCAACAAGGCTCGGGCAGAGCCCTCAAGTGGGTCGCATCGGCGGGTCCGGGGAGCGGTCAGCTAGGGCGCATCAGGCGGTCGAGGAAGGCGATCAGGAGTGCCTCGCGCAGGCGTGGGGGAGCGACGTCGAGCAGCGCGTTCACCGGTGCCATCCGCTCCGGCAGCGTCTCGCCCGTCCCCAGACCGGCGATCTCCAGCAGCCCGTCGAAGGCGGCATCGTCGAGTAGCGCTGGGTCCAGCGCCCGAGCTGCCTCCGCCAACTCGGGCGCGACCTGCACCGGACCAGCCTGCCGGGCTGCGTCGACCGACTGCTTGAGGGCGGCAAGCAGTTCATCCAGCCGCGGCGCCGTCGCCGCACTCATCGAGAGATGCAGCGACGCCGGTTGGTCGCGGAAGCTGAGCTGAGGCTGCACGAACCAACCGCGTGCGGTCATCTCGTCAGCGATCGTGAACACGTCAGCCCGCTCGTCGCTCGTCAACGCAACCAGGGTCGTCGCCGGTTGAGCAAGCACGGTCAGCCCGTCGATGGCGCCGGCTTCCGAGGCCAGTCGGAGCGTCGCGTCGTACGACGTACGAGCGAGGCGTTGGTAGCCGTCGTCGCCGATGTGCTGGACGACGGCCCACGCGGCGGCCAGCGGAGCGCCGGATTTGGTCGACTGGGTCGTCGAGTTGAGCATCGTGTAGCCCGGCCAGTCAGCGTGCGCGAAGTACTGCGGACGCCGCAGCCCAGGCGTCCGATGCAACAGGATCGACGCACCCTTCGGCGTGTACGCGTACTTGTGCAGATCCACCGAAATACTCGTCACCCCCGGTACTACGAAGTCGAACGGCGCAACCTCCACGCCATCCGCCCGCAGATAAGGCAGCACCCAGCCACCGATGCAAGCATCCACATGGAACCGAATGCCGCGCGCACTCGCCACCGAAGCGATCTCGGGAATCGGATCGACGACACCATGCGCGTACGACGGCGCACTAGCCACCACGAGCACCGTCGTGTCATCGCAAGCCGCAGCCATCGCGTCCGGATCCGCCTTGTACGTCGCCGCGTCCACGTCGACCGTTATCGCGCGAACCCCGAAGTAGTGCGCTGCCTTGTGGAACGCGGCATGTGCGGTGGACGGCAACACCATGGTCGGTTGCGCGATCCCGGGTGCCGCGTCGCGCGCGGTCTGCACCGCGAGCAGGATCGACTCGGTGCCGCCCGACGTGACCGTGCCGACTGCTTCGTCGCCTTGCAACAGGCGAGCCGCCCAAGCGACCAGGTCGTTCTCCAACGTCCGAAGGCTGGGGAAGACGGTCGGGTCGAGGCCGTTCGTCGCGCCGTACAAGGCGAGTGCTTGGCGGCCGATCTCGTCGGCCTCGGCCAGACCCGAGTCGTAGACATACGCGAGCGTGCTGCCGCCGTGCGTCGGCAGGTCACCTTGCTGCAACGCGCGCAGCCGGGCCAGTACGTCGGTCATCGGGCCTCCAGAACCTCTTCGGCGGTCAGCTTGTATCGCCTGAGTGCGAAGAAGCTGACGGCGATCAGCAAAGCAGGGACCACCGACATTCCGAGCACGATGGCCGTCAGCGCCGAGCCGGGCTGGACGGCGTCGCGGTTGGTGGACGAGACGTAGCCGCCGGCGGCCAGCACCAAGGCGTACAGGCCTGGGCCGAGAGCGAGGCCGAGCGTCTCGCCTGCCGTCCAGATGCCGGTGAAGACGCCCGCCCGACGGATGCCGCTGCGGGCCGCGTCGACTGCCGTGACATCGGGGAGCATGGCAAGCGGGAACACCTGTACTCCGGTGAAGCCGACTCCGACGATCGCGGTGGCGAGGTACACGCACCAGGTCGGGACATGCTGGGCGGGGATGACGGCGATCGCTCCCAGGCCGAGCACGGCGGAGGCGAGCAGGAAGCCGGTCTTCTTGCCGTATTTGTTGCCTATGGCAAGCCAGAGCGGGCTGACCAGCAGCGCCGGGCCGACCACGCAGACGAAGCCGATGGTGGCGGCGCCGGGGTTGCGCAGGACGTACCGGGCGAGGTAGTCGATGCCGGCGAGCATCGAGCCGATCGCCAGGGCCTGGAGGACGAGGGTGGTGAGGAGCCAGCGGAAGTCGGCGGCTTGCGCGACAACACGGAGTTGCTCGCGCAGGGTGCCGGTGGTTTCGCGGGTGGTGCCGATCGGGGCGCCGCGCGTTCCGTAGTACGCGCCGAAGGTGCCGATGGCGAGCAGAAGCGCGACGGTGAGGCCCATCACGCGGTAGCCGTCGCGGCCGCCGATCGCGTCGCGGATGGCGGGGGCGCTGCCGCCGCTGATCAGGATCGCGATGGTCAGCACGGCGACGCGCCAGCTCATCATCCGGGTGCGTTCGGTGTAGTCGTCGGTGATCTCGGCGGGCATCGCGATGTACGGCACCTGGAAGAACGCGTACGCCGTCGCGCACCCGACGAACGCGAGCAGCACCCACGCCGCGTCGAACACCTTCGAATCCAGATCCGGTACTGCGAACAGCAACGCGAAGCAGGCAGCAAGCGAAAGCCCACCCCTGAGCAGGAACGGCCGTCGCGGTCCTTGCGGCGACTGATGCCGGTCCGAGATCCGCCCCGCCACCGGATTGAGCACCACATCAAGCGCCTTGGGCAACAACACGATCGCTCCGGCCGCCGCTGCCGCGATCCCCAACGTGTCGGTCAGATAAGGCAACAGCAGCAACCCCGGTACCGTCCCGAAGGACCCGGTGGCCACCGACCCCAACGCATACCCCACCCGAACCCGCACCCCCACAACACCCATGCCCCGAAGCATGCCAGCCCGCCCCCTCCATTACCCCCAATCTCATAGAGTCTCCCCATGGATCCCCACCAGGACCCGCCCCCCGCGGACACCCCCTCTGCCGACACCCCACCGGCAAATGCCGACCAGGACCCCGCTGCAACTCCGCAGCCACCGGCAGAGCGGCCGCCTCAGGACACAACTGGTTGGCAAGCTCCTGGCCAACCACATCAGAACCCCACGACCTGGCAGGCTCCTGGTCAGCCGCCGGTGCAGCCAGGCGGCTGGCAGCCGCCAGCAGGCTGGTCACCGCAGCAACCACCGCCCTACGGCGCACCGCCGCAGCAGCCACCGCCGCCGCAGTACCCGGGCGCACCCCAGCACCCCGGCCAGCAGCCGCCTTACCCGCAGTACCCGGGCCAGCAGCCGCAGTACGGGCCTGCGCCGGGTAGTTCGCCGTATCCGGGGGCTTCGCCGTATGCGCCGGCGCCTGGTTATCCGCAACCCGGTGCGCCCGCGCCGTACGGGCAGGGGGCGTATCAGCAGTACCCGCCGCAGCCATATAGCCAGTACCAGTTCGGGGTTAAGGAGCCCCGGATCGTGCCGGCTGCCGCCGGTACGCCGTTTCACCGGCTTGCGCGGACTCCGTTGCACCGGTGGTGGCGGCCGGTTCTCGGGACGATCGTGCTGGGGTTGCTCGCGATCTTCACGACGATCCTCATCATCGGCGTCTGGGATCTGATCTCGCCCAGCCCGTCGGCCGGCGACAGCGCGGACAGCTTCTTCGAGAACCCGACCGAAGACATCGCGATCAACCTGGTCCTGCTCGGCGTCCTCACCCCGCTCGTCCTGCTGATCGCCCGCTGGATCCAGCGCCGGCCCGCCTTCAGCGTCGCCTCGGTGCTGACGAAGATCCGCTGGCGCTGGCTGGCGTTGTGCTGCCTGCCCGGCCTCGGCTACCTGGTCCTCAACATCATCCTGGGGAACGCCTTCGACGCCCTCTTCCCGAACGTCGACACCGGCCCCGACACGACCGACGACGGCTCCTGGGTCGGCTGGGGACGGTTCGTAGTACCGGCCCTGGTGATCCTGTTCCTCGTCCCGTTCCAGTCAGCGGCCGAGGAGTTCGTCTTCCGCGGCTGGCTGGTCCAGGCGGTCGGTGCCTACGGCCCGGACAACACCGACGGCAAGCCCTTCGTCAGGAACCTCAAGCGGCTCTTCCGTTCCCCATGGCCGGCCCTCGTCGTGAGCAGCGTCGCGTTCGTCTTCGGCCACGGCTACACGGGCTGGGCGATGGCCGACATCTTCCTGTTCGCGATGACCGTCGGCTGGCTGACGATCAGAACCGGGGGACTGGAGACCGGCATCGCGCTGCATACCGTCAACAACCTGATCGCGTTCATGATCCCCGCGGCGCTGGGCCAACTGTCCGACTGGTCCGAGCAGGGCGGCGCTCCCTGGTCGGTCTTCGTTCTCGACCTGCCGTGCATCGCCTTCTACGCGGCCGGCGTCCTCTGGCTCGCCAAGCGGAACAACATCGCCCGGGTCAGCGCCGAGAAAACAAGCTGAGTTCTGTCGGCACCCTCTGGCAAGGTGTCGGCCGTGACAAACGTGAAGACTGAACCGATCGAGGCCGTCCTGTTCGACTGGGGCGGCACCCTCGCCACCTGGCACGACATCGACCTGTACGACGTGTGGCGGTCGGTGGCCGCCCTGATCGACGAGGCACGGGCCGACGACCTCGCCACCCGGCTGCTCGAGGCCGAGAACTCGATCTGGCGCCGATCCCGCGACGAGCACCTCAGCAGCACGCTGGAAGAGGTCTGCCTGCTGGCCGACGTGGCGATGACCCCGGTTGCCCTGGCCGAGTACGACCGGCGCTGGCACCCGCACACCGAGCTCGCGCCGGACGCCATCGACACCTTGCGCGGACTCCGCGATCGCGGCCTGAAGCTGGGCGTGCTGTCCAACACCATCTGGTCGCGGCAGCGGCACGAGGACATCTTCGCCCGCGACGGCGTCCTCGAACTGCTCGACGGCGCCGTCTACACCAGCGAGATCCCGTACTCCAAGCCGCACCCAGAGGCGTTCAAAGCCGCGCTCCAAGCCGTTGAGGTAGCGGAGCCGGCCCGGGCGCTCTACGTCGGCGACAGGCTGTTCGACGACGTCTGGGGCGCGCAGAATGTCGGCATGCGCGCCGCTCACATCCCGCACAGCGCGATCCCCACCGAGCAGATCGGCCACACCGAAGGCGTCCCCGACGCCACCATCCAGAACCTCGCCGACCTGCTCCCGCTGATCGACACCTGGAACGCCCGCTAGACCAGCGTGACCTCGCGGGCTGGAACACGGGCCGAACGTGAAGGACCCCCGGGCCGCGGTGGCGGCTCGGGGGTCCTTGGGGGAGTTGGTGGTGCGGGTCAGGCGGCCAGTGTCGGGTCTGCCAGGAGACGCAGGCGCCCGAGGGCCTCGCGTTCGATCTGGCGGACGCGCTCGGCGGAGATGCCGTGCACCGCGCCGATGTCGGCGAGCTTGGCCTGGCGGCCGTCGTGCAGCCCGTACCGCCGACGGATCACGTCCGCCGACCGGGGGTCGAGCTGGTCGACCAGGCTGAACAGGCCGGACCGGTCCGACGCGTCCGCGACCAGCTGGTCGGGGCCCGGCGCGGTCTCGGCCGCGATCAGGTCGCCCAGCGAGGTCTCGCCCTCGTCGTCGATCGGGTTGTCCAGGCTGATGTGGTCCCGGCCGATCCGGATCAGGTCGGTCACCCGCTCCGGGTCCAGGTCCAGCTCTTCGGCGATCTCGGCGATCTCCGGCTCACGCCCGAGCTTGCGCTCCAGCGTCCGCCGGGCCGACCCGATCTGGTTCAGCTGCTCCACCACGTGTACCGGCAGCCGGACCACTCGGGCCTGCTGCGCGATACCGCGGGTGATCGCCTGCCGGACCCACCAGGTCGCGTACGTCGAGAACTTGAATCCCTTGCGGTAGTCGAACTTCTCCACCGCGCGGATCAGGCCCGTGTTGCCTTCCTGGACCAGGTCCAGGAGCGGCATCTGGGACCGTCCGTAGCGGCGGGCGATCGAGACCACCAACCGGAGGTTCGCGGTCACGAACCGCTGCTGTGCGCGCTGGCCCTCTTCGGCCAGCCACTCGAGCTCTTCCTCCGTCGCAAATTTGGGCGCTCCGCCCTTCTTGCGTCCAACCCGCCCCTCGGCCAGCAGTTGCTCCGCGAGGAGACCTGCCTCGACCGTTTCAGCGAGCTCGACTTCTTCTTCCGCGGTCAGCAAAGGAGTGCGAGCGATCTCTTCCAGGTAGAGACCGACGCTGTCCTTACCGTCGATACCGTCGTCCGTGGACCGGACACGAGCCATGCGAGCCACCGAAACTCCCTTCGTCGTTACATGGAGAGCAACGCTCGAGTGAGGTTCAAGATTCCACGATGAGTGTGTAAACAGCCTGAACGTTCCCTGAGATTTCCCGGCACCCTCGCGGGGCCGAAACCGCCCCCTGCTGCACGCTCAGTGCCCCGGTTCTGCGCGCCGCACACACGGTCCGCGCACATTCGGCTTGATTCGTGGGGTTTCCGGCCCGAAAAGGCACCGCGAACAATTCTCAGGTTTCTCACTGAGCGGCCCCGAATGGCTGCTGAATCAGCCATTCGGGGCCGATGAATGTGTCACAGGACACATGCATCTGGTCTGCTCTCACTGATTGACAACGCTGGAGGGTCCGGCAGTCTTCCCGAGGGCTCAGGCCAGGCCGAGGGTGTCGAGTTCCCAGGCGAGGGTGAAGGCGACCTCGCGCCAGGCGTCGTACCGGCCGCTACGGCCGCCGTGGCCGGCGTCCATCTCGGTCTTCAGCAGGACATCGACCTTGCCGCTGGCGGTCGCGCGCAGCTTCGCCACCCACTTGGCCGGCTCGACGAAGAAGACGCGGGTGTCGTTCAGGCTGGTGATCGCGAGGATCCGCGGGTACTGCTGGGCCGTCACGTTCTCGTACGGCGCGTACGACTTCATGTACTTGTAGACCTCGGGGTCCTCGAGCGGGTTGCCCCACTCCTCCCACTCAATCACGGTCAGCGGCAGCGACGGGTCGAGGATCGTGGTCAGCGCGTCCACGAACGGCACCTCGGCCACGATGCCGCCGAAGGCCTGCGGCGCCAGGTTGGCGACCGCGCCCATCAACAGACCGCCCGCCGATCCGCCCTGCGCGACGATCCGCTCAGGCCTGGTCCAGCCCTCCTTGACGAGGTGCTCGGCCGCCGCGATGAAGTCGGTGAAGGTGTTGCGCTTGGTGAGCATCTTGCCGTCGTCGTACCAGTGCCGTCCGAGCTCACCGCCACCCCGGACATGCGCGATCGCGAACACCACACCACGGTCCAGCAGTGACAGCCGCGGGATCGAGAACCACGGGTCCATCGAGCTCTCGTACGACCCGTAGCCGTAGAGCACGATCGGCGCGTTCCCGTCCTTGGCCACGTCCTTGCGCGCCACCATCGAGACCGGCACGCGGGTGCCGTCCGGTGCGGTCGCCCATTCCCGGTACTGCGTATAGGCACTCAGGTCGACCCCGCCGAGCACAGGCTGCTGCTTCAGCGTCCGCCGCTCACCCGTCGCCACATCCACGTCGTACGTCGTACCGGGTGTCACCAGCGACGTGTAGCCGAACCGGTACCGCGTGTCCTGCCACTCGTCATTGCGCCCCGGCGACACCGTGTAGATCGGCTCGTCGAAGGTCAGGGCCTCGGGTGCGCCGAAGGACCCACCCTCGCGCCGCATGATCGCCAGCTCGGTCAGCGCGTCGCGACGGCGGTACAGGATGACGTGGTCGGCGAAGGCGTCGACACCGAGCAGCCGGCTCGACTCGTCGCCCTCGATCAGCGTGGTCCAGGTGCCGGGAGAGTCCAGGGGCGCGGTGGCCAGCGAGAAGTTGGACGCGTCGGCGTTGTGCACGATCAGCAGCTGGTCGCCCGCGTGCTCGACGTCGTACTCGACGCCCTCACGGCGCGGCACCACCACAACCGGATCGCCGGTCGGGTCGGAAGCGTCGAGAAGCCACGCCTCGCTGGTCAGCTTGCTGCCGAGGGAGATCATGATGGCCTGCTCATTGCGGGTGAGGTCGACGCCGACCCAGAACCGCTCGTCCGGCTCCTCCATCACGAGCACGTCCTCGGAGGCGCCGAGGGTGTGCCGCCAGACCTGGTGCGGCCGCCATGCGTCGTCGACCTTCGTGTAGAAGATCGTCGAGCCGTCGGTGGACCAGGCGGAGCCGTAGTGCACACCGGGCAGCTCGTCCGGCAGCAGCTCGCCGCTGTCGAGGTCCTTGATCCGCATCGTGAATCGCTCGTCGCCGGTCAGGTCGACCGAGTACGCGAGCAGCCGGCCGTCGGGGGAGACGTCGACCGTTCCCAGCGAGAAGAACTCCGAGTCGCCGGCCAGCTCGTTGCCGTCCAGCAGCACCTCTTCGCCGGGGATCTCGCCGTCGGTCGCGGGCGGCTCGTCGCCGGCCGCCTTGACCCGGCAGCTCAGCGCGTACTGCTTGCCCTCGATCGTGCGGGCGTAGTACCAGAAGCCGCCGCTGCGGGCCGGTACCGACAGGTCGGTCTGCAGGGTCCGGTCCGAGATCTCCGAGAAGATTGCCTCACGCAACGATTCCAGGTGCTCGGTGCGGGCCTCGGTGTAGCTGTTCTCGGCGCGCAGATAGTCCAGCACCTCGTCGTTCGTCTTGTCCCGCAGCCACTCGTAGTCGTCGACGAAAACGTCTCCGTGGTGCGTGCGTTCGATCGGTTTGCGGGCGGCTACTGGCGGCTTCAACTCGGACATGCCGCGAGACTAACTCAGATCTGATAGCTCGCGACGACCGGCGCATGGTCGCTCCAGCGCTCCGCATAGGTCGGCGCCCGATGGATCACACAGGACGTCGCGGCGGCTGCCAGTTCGGGGGAGGCGATCTGGTAGTCGATCCGCCAGCCGGCGTCGTTGTCGAAGGCCTTTCCGCGCCACGACCACCAGGAATAGGGTCCCGGTCCGTCGCCGCCGAACCGCCGGCCGAGGTCGACCCAGTCGGCCTCGAACAAACGATCCAGCCAGGCCCGCTCCTCGGGCAGGAAGCCGCTCTTCTTCCGGTTCGCCTTCCACGCCTTCAGGTCGACCTCGCGGTGGGCGATGTTGAGGTCACCACAGACGAGTACGTGCCGCCCGTCGGCGCGCAGTGCCGACAACCGCTCGGCGAAGGCGTCGAGGAAGGCGTACTTCTCCGCCTGCCGCGGCGGCGTCTCGAACTCGCCGGTGAACACGTAGGTGCTGATGGCGGTCAACGTCGAACCGTCGTCGAGGACCACATCAGCCTCGACCCAGCGCCCACTCCCGCTGAACCGCTCGGGCCCGATCTCCGCGTTCTCCTGCTTGATCGGCCGCCGGCTCGCGACGGCGACCCCCGCCCGCCCCTTGTGCCCTTCCAACGCCGGCTCGGCATGGGCAATCTGCCAGTCCGCGCCCAGATGATCACGCAGTACTTCATCAGTCGCCCGTACTTCCTGCAGCAGCAACAGATCCGGATCGGTCTCCTCGAGCCACCCGGCCATCCCTCGCCGGTACGCCGCCCTGATCCCGTTCACGTTCACCGTCGCAACCTTCAGCACCCCGGCACCTTAGCTGCTGGTCACACCCCGGTCGTCGAGCCGGGCCGGACGATCATCAGCACGGTGACGGTCGCCCATAGCAATCCGAAGATCCCCGTCGTCATCGACAGCCTTCTCGCGCGGGGGAGCAGAGCGGTCCGCGCCTCGTGATCCCGATCCGCTGCGGCAATGACCTCGGCCTGCACCGGAAGTACTGCGACCACGAGCACTCCGGCCGCCACCGCGGTCAACGCCATCGAGATGATCAGCCACACCTCACCCAGTACGCCGAGCCCGGCACCGACTGCGATCCCGAAGACGGGCACCGCGATCCCGCCGATCGCATAGATGTTGCTGATCCGGTGCAGCACCCCCAGTACTGCGGTCTGCGGCTGCTCGGCGGCCAGTTCGCGGCGGGCGATCGGCGGGAACATGCTGGCGGCGACCGTCACCGGGCCGACGAAGATGATGGCGGCGAGCACGTGCACGCTGAGCAGGAACTTGTTCATCGCGACCTTCCTGGGGGTTAGTTTCAGGCAGACTGTAACTCACCTATCAGTCTGGCTGAAACTAGTCCTGCGATGATGGCTGGGTGACAGAAGCATCAGGGGGACCACCGGCCGGCGCCGCGATGAGCCCAGCGTTGCTGCTGATGATGCTCGGTCGTCAGCTCCGCGAGCAGGCAGAGATCGAGCTCCGCGAGCAGGGCCTGTCGATGCGCCACTTCTCCGCGCTCGGCCACCTCGCCCACCAGCCCGGCCTCTCCTACAGCGAGCTGGCCCGTCGCGACGGCATCACCGCTCAGAGCATGCAGTCCACCCTTCGCCAGCTCCAGGACGTGGGCGCCGTCGAACTCCTCACCGAGCCGGGCCGCGGCCGGACAGCGGACCTCCAGGTCACCGAGGCCGGCCAGGCGCTGCTGGAGAAAGGCCGGGCCGTACTCCGAGCCGCCGACCAACACCTACTCGATGCCCTCGGCAACGAAAGTACCGGGCACCTGGCCGACCTGGTTCTGCAGGCGTTGGTCGGTCTCAAGAAGTAGCAGTGCCGAGGATGGCGTCGAGGGAGCGTTCGCAGAGGTGCTCCAGTTCGTCGGGCGAGACCGTGGGGTTGTCGATCCACCTCAGGAGAGTCTGCTCGACGTAGCCCTGCCAGCCGTGGCATGCGAGCTCGACCGATGGGGTGACGGTGATTCCGCGCTGAGCGACGGCGTTGATCACCCATTGGCTGAAGACCTGCCGGAGCTCCGAATGCAAGGCCCGTACTGCGGGGTCGCCGGCTGCTGACATCAATAGGGTCGCGCGGTAGAGCTGAGGCGCCTCGAGTACGGCCCGGACGAAAGCCCGGATGCCGCTACGGAGCTGCTCGGCCGGGGGGAGCGAGAGGTCGGGAGCCGTCCGCAACATCACCTCGGCGGCGGCCGCTTCGATCACGGCGTACTGGAACTTCTTCTTCGAGCCGAAGTAGTGAAACAGCAGCGCAGGCGAGACGCCCGCCTCGGCGGCGACGAGCTCGACGCTCAGCTCGCGGTGCGGGTCCGCCTCGAGGACCCGGCGGGCGGCGTCGAGGATCTGGGTCCGGCGCTCCGCGGGCTGCAATCTGGCGGACGAGGTCTGGCTCACGGGCCCAGTGTATTGAGTAATCGGTCAACAAGCACTTACTGTTGAGTATCCACTCAACAGGCGGAGGTCACGATGGCTGGCAAGGTTGTGCTCATCACCGGCGCGTCACGCGGGATCGGAGCGGCCGTCGCGCGCCGACTGGCGGGTGAGGGAGACACGCTGGCGCTGGTCGGCCTGGAGCCTGACGAGCTGAAGAAGGTCGCCGAGGACTGCGGTCCGGACGCTGGCTGGTGGGAGGTCGACGTTACCGACCTCGAGTCGCTGCGCACGGCGGTGGACTCGATCGTCGAGCGCTATGGCCGGATCGACGTTGTCATCGCAAACGCCGGTATCGCGGCGCCGGGCTTCACCCGGAGCATGGACCCGGCCGTCTGGGAGCGCGTTCTCGACGTCGACCTGTACGGCGTCTGGCGGACCGTCCACCTCACCCTGCCGCACCTGCTGGCGAGCAAGGGCTACCTGCTGCTGGTGTCGTCGCTGGCCGCCGTCGTCCACATCCCTGGGCTCGCGTCGTATAACGTCGCCAAGGCCGGCGTCGAGGCGATGGGCAACAGCCTGCGGTCCGAACTGAAGCATCTCGGCGTGGACGTCGGCGTCGCCCACCTGACCTTCGTCGACACCGACATGGTGCGCGGCGTCGACGAGCACCCGGTGTTCGGCAAGGTCCGTACCGGCGTCCCGCTGATCAGCAAGACGTACCCGCTCGAATTCGCCGTCGACAAGTTCCAGCAAGGCATCAAGAAGCGCTCTCGCGTGATCCATGTGCCCGGCTGGATCAGCGTGCTGAAGATCTTCCGCGCGCTACTCCCGCACGTGATCGAACTCGGCGCCAGGTTCAACGTTCCGAAGGCCGACCGTGCGGCGCTGGCCGACATCGAGGCCCGTGGCGCCGCGGCCTCCTCCCGCGCGTCGGGCGCGGGCGGCAAGGCGGACACCGAGAAGGCCACCAAACGATGAGTCGCAAGTACGACGTCGTCATCTTCGGCGCGACCGGATTCACCGGAGCGCTCACCGCCCAGTACCTCGCCAAGAACGCCCCGGCGGAGTTGAAGTGGGCCCTGGCCGGCCGCAACCGCACCAAGCTGGAGGCGATCCGCTCCAAGCTCGGCGTCGAGGTCGACCTGCTCATCGCCGATGTCGACGATGCCGCCTCACTCCGGGAGATCGCCGAGGCCGCCCGGATCGTCGTCACCACGGTCGGCCCCTACGTCCGGTACGGCGAACCGCTGGTGGCCGCGTGCGCGGAAGTCGGCACCGACTACCTCGACCTCACCGGCGAGCCCGAGTTCGTCGACCGGATGTACGTCGCCTACAACGCGAAGGCGATCGAGACCGGCGCGCGGATCATCCACTGCTGCGGCTTCGACTCGATCCCGTACGACCTGGGTGTCCAGTACACCGTCGAGCAGCTGCCGAAGAACGTCCCGATCAAGGTCGACGGCATGATCCGGGCCGGCGGCAAGCCATCGGGCGGCACCCTGCACACCGTGATCACCGCCTTCTCGCGCGGCAAGCAGAACCTCGATGCCCACCGCGCCCGACGCCGGGCCCAGCCGCGTCCGACGAATCGATCGGTCAAAGTCGTGACCGGCAAGATCCATCGCAGCCAAGGCTTCTGGGCCGTCCCGTTGCCGACCGTCGACCCGCAGATCGTGGCGAACTCGGCGGCGCTGCTCGACGAGTACGGACCTGACTTCCGGTACTCCCACTTCGCCGCCGTGAAGCAGTTGCCGGTGGTTGCCGGTGGCATCGCCGGCGTCGGTCTGCTCGCTGTCGCCGCGCAGATCCCACCGGCCCGCAACGCCATCCTCAACAGGATCAAGGCCGGCGAAGGACCCACCGAGGAACGCCGCGCCAAGTCGTGGTTCAAGGCCCGTTTCATCGGTGAGGGCGGCGGCAAACGTGTCGTCACCGAGGTGTCCGGCGGGGATCCCGGCTATGACGAGACCGCCAAGATGCTGAGCGAGTGCGCGCTCTCGCTGGCCTTCGACTCGCTCCCGGAGACCTCCGGCCAGGTGACCACAGCCTCGGCGATGGGACCGGCGCTCCGCCGGCGATTGGTTGCTGCAGGCATCAAGTTCGAGATCCTGAGCGTCGAGGACTACTGAGCCCATGCGGTACGTGACAAGCGCCGACGGCACCCGGCTCGCCGTCTACGAGTACGGCGAGCCGACCGCTCCCGCGCTGATCGCAGTCCACGGGTACCCGGACAACGCGAAGCTCTGGGAGCCGGTCGCCACCAGGCTGGCCGAGCACTTTCGGGTCATCACCTACGACGTCCGCGGCGCGGGGGAATCGGACCAACCGCGGCAGCGGGCGGCGTACCGGCTGGAGCGGCTCGAGGAGGACTTCACCGCAGTGATCGACGCGGTGTCGCCTGGGCAACCGGTGCAGTTGCTTGCGCACGACTGGGGATCGATCCAGTCGTGGCACTTCGTGACGAGCGAGCGGATGCAGGGACGGATCGTCTCGTTCGTGTCGATCTCCGGACCGTCGCTGGATCATGTGGGCTACTTCATGCGGGGTCGCTGGCGGTCTCGCGAGGGGCTGAGGCAGCTCCTGCATTCCTGGTACGTCTTCTACTTCCAGCTCCCGTGGCTACCGGAGCGCGGCTGGCGGAAGGGCTGGGCGCATCGCGTGTTCGGACAGTTGCAGGCCAGCGCGGGCGGGAAGGCTCCTGGCGAGGGGGAGCGCTCTCTGGGGGACTACGTCAACGGGCTGAACCTGTACCGGGCGAACGTGCTCCAGCGGCTGTGGCGTCCGCGGGAGCGGCGTACCGGCGTACCGGTGCTAGCTGTGTCACCGGACGGGGATGCGTTCGTGACGACGCCGATGCAGACCGACGTGGCGCGGTGGGCCCCGAACCTGAGCGTGCAAGTGGTCAGGGGCGGCCACTGGTTGCCCCGGAATGATCCCGGACTGGTGGCCCGTTTGACCCTTGAGCACACCCGCCGGGTGGCAGGCTGGAGGGCATGAGAACGCTTCTGAACCTGATCTGGCTGGTGCTGGCCGGCTTCTGGCTGGCCGTCGGCTACGTCGTCGCCGGGCTGATCTGCTGCATCCTGATCGTCACCATCCCGTTCGGCATCGCGTCCTTCCGGATCGCCGGTTACGCCCTCTGGCCGTTCGGCCGCACCGTCGTGGACAAGCGCAGTGCGGGCGCCGGCTCGGTGCTCGGCAATGTCATCTGGGTGATCGTGGCCGGCTGGTGGCTGGCGCTGGGTCACCTGGCCAGCGGCATCGCGCTGTGCGTGACGATCATCGGCATCCCGCTCGGCCTGGCCAACTTCAAGCTGATCCCGATCTCGCTGCTCCCACTCGGCAAGGAGATCGTCCCCTCGGACCAGCCCTTCGCCACTCGATGAGGTCACTGACGGTCCTCGGTTCCTGCGGCGCGTGGCCCGAGCCGGGTCGCGCGTGCGCGGGTTTCCTGCTCGAGTACGACGGCTTCAAGCTCGTACTCGACCTCGGCTACGCCGCGTTGCCGCAGTTGCTCAAGTACTGCCCTGATGGCGGCGTCGACGCGGTGATCGTCACCCACCAGCACCCGGACCACTGCGTCGACGTCAGCGCCCTCGCCCGCGTCCGGTACTACGTGACGCCCGACGCCCCGCCGATCCCGCTCTACTCTCCGCCCGGCGTCCTCGACGTCTTTAGAGCACTCGAACCACGCCCCGACCCTGCCACCGTCTTCGACGTCCACGACCTGGCCGACACCACCGTCGGCCCGTTCCGCCTGGAAACCGCTCTCCTACCGCACTATGTGACCAATCTCGGCGTCCGACTGAGCACCCCCGAGCTGACAGTCGCGTACACCGGCGACAGCGGCCCTGGCCCAGAAGCCGCCGCATTGGCCGCCGGCGCCGACCTCTTCATCTGCGACGCGACCCTGCAAGGGCCATCGCCGGACACGACTCCTCGCTACGTGATGACTGCGACCGAGGCAGCCACGGCAGCAGCCGGTGCGAGCAAGCTGCTGCTGACGCATTTCTGGCCAGGCTCCGACCGGTCCATCTCGCTGGCCGAGGCCACGCAGGCTTTCGACGGTGAGGTCATCGCCGCCGAAGAGGGACTCGTTGTCAGTCTGGAAGGCGGGCGTGGCGGAAGCTGCTGAGTTGTAGCCAGATCGCCTGGACGACCATCAGCGCGACGCCGACCCACAGGGCGAACTTGATGCCGTAGCCGTCGGCCAGGATGCCGCCGAGCGGCGCGCCGACCACGATCATCGCCCGGTTCAGTGACCGCGTGGTCGCGTTCATCCGGCCGAGCAGCCCGGACGGCGTGATCGACTGGCGATAGGCCATCTCGATCGGTCCGTCGAGCCCGAGCGAGATGCCGAACAGCAACTGCCCGGCGCACAACAGCGCGATTCCGCCGATCGAGTCACCGGCCAGCGGGACCGTGAGGTAGGCGATCGGGCTGAGCCACCGGCACGCGATGATGCCCGGCCCGACGCCGAAACGACGCCCGTACCAGCCTGAGGCGCCCGCTCCGAGCACCGAGCCCAGCCCGGTGCAGCCCAAGGTGATGCCGAGCACGATGGCACCGTGCTCGAATCCGAGGACGTAGGCCAGGTAGACCGTGGTGAGCAGACCCTGTGCGATGAACCACAGGTGCGACGTCAGAGTGACCGGGCCGAAGGCAGGATTGCGATAGACCCAGTTCAGTCCCTCGCGGATCTCCCGGCGCAGATGGCGTGGCTGATCCTTGCCTAGGGCAACTTCGGGCTCGAGGGTCCGGACGGTGCTGAGCAGGATGGCCGAGGTGAGGTACGAGATCGCGTCCAGCAGGATCGCGAGCGGCGCGCCGATGATGCCGATCACCACACCGGCCAACGGCGTACCGGCGCTTTGGGCGACGGCGGCGCTCTGCTCCAGCCGGGCGTAGGCCGCAGTCAGCAGTGGCTTCGGAACCAGTACGGGCGGGAACGACTGGTGCGCCGCGTCGTACACGATCGACAGCGAGCCGAACGCCAACGTGACGCAGACGAGCAGGGGATAGGTCAGCGCATCGAGGGCGGCCGCGAGCGGAAGGATGCCGAGCACAACGGCCCGGGCGAAGTCAGACCCGATCAGTAACGGCCGGCGGCGATGCCGGTCGACGTATACCCCGACGAGCAGCCCGAAGAGCGGGTACGGCAGCCAGGCCGCGGCGCGGAGAATTCCTAGCTCGGTGGTACTGACCTGCAGCGTGAGCTTCGCGATGATCGGCACGGCCAGCGCCGTGAACGCCGAGCCCGCCATGGACACTGCGTCCGCGGTCCAGAAGCGCACGTACCCGGGATGCTCCAGCAGCGGATAACGGCGGCGGCCCATCCCCAGACCCTATGAGACAGATCTGCTGAGCCGGCTACCGCCCTGATCCCGCCGCCTTGGGCACGGGCCAGCCGCACTGACGCCGATTCTGGCGACTGGCCCGTGCTCAAGGTCGGTAGGCTCCACCGCAGCACCCCGCCGAGCCGGCGGTGGGCGCGCGGCTAGTTCTTGGACTTCCCGACCACTGTGCGGACGTTCTCGATCGAGCCGCAGCCGCTCTCGATCAGCCGGGCTCGCTCCTCGGCGAACACCTCGCCGAGCTTGGCCCGGTCGTCCGCCGAGATGTCGGTCTTGGCCGGGTTGAGGACGTCGCGCTCCTCCTCGTCGAGGTGGTGAGACAACGCTTCGGAGAGCTCATGCGTCTTGTCGCTGAACTCCTCGCTAGAGGTGTCCTCGACCTCCATCAACGCGAGCAGCGCTTCGTTGCCCTCGTCGTGCTCGTGCTCGGAGTGCTCGACCTCTTCGGCATCGATCGCGTGCTTCTTGCGCAACGACGGATAGACCTTCGACTCCTCCGCCTCGGCGTGCGCGATCAGCACGGTCGCCAGATCCGCCAGCACCGCCGCACGATCGGCCTGTACGTCGCGCAGTTCGCGCAAGGCCTCCTCGAACCAGCGATGGTCGGCGAGGATGACCTCGACCACATCGCCACCGGTCTGCTGCAGGATCTTCGGCATGCTCACGTCCTCCAAGTCCGAACCACTGTGGACCTCCGGTACCCGCATCGGCCGACCTCAACCACGCTCGGGTTAGCCTGCGTGGATGGTCACCGTCCGTGCACTCGTCCGCCGCCCGAGCCCACGCCTCGCCGAGGGCCTGCTCACCCACCTCGAACGCGTCCCCGTCGACCTCGATCTCGCGCAACGCCAATGGCAGCAGTACGTCGATGCGCTGGAGGCCGCCGGCTGGAGCACCGTCGAGGTGCCACCGGTCGATGACTGCCCCGACGGTGTCTTCGTCGAGGACACGATGGTTGTCTTCGACAACCTCGCCGTGATCGCCCGGGCCGGAGCCGACGAGCGTCGTCCCGAAGCAGCCGAGGCCGAGCGTGCCGTCGCCGCGCAGGGCTACCGGATTGCGCACGTCACCGAGCCCGGCACCTTCGACGGCGGCGACATCCTCAAGGTGGGCTCGACGGTGTATGTCGGCCTGGGCGGCCGCACCAACCAGTCGGCGATCGACCAGTTGCGCGAGCACCTCGAGCCACTTGGCGCGGAGGTTGTCGCCGTACCGGTCGAGAAAGTCCTGCACCTGAAGTCGGCGGTGACTGCGCTGCCCGACGGCACCGTGATCGGCTACGAATCGCTCACGGACAATCCGGCTGCCTTTCCGAAGTTCCTCGCCGTACCAGAGGAAGGCGGCGCGCATGTCGTCCTGCTGGGGGAGGACCGGCTCCTGATGGCGGCGTCCGCCCCCAAGACCGCTGACCTGTTCCGCGAACGCGGCTACACGCCCGTCGTCGTCGACATCAGCGAATTCGAGAAACTCGAAGGCTGCGTGACCTGTCTGTCAGTCCGCCTTCGGGGCTGACAGCCACCGCCGCCGCGCGGCCGCAGCCAGCTCGCGATCCCGTTTGCTGCCCCGATCGGCAGCGTCACAGGCCCTCGACAGCAGCTCCCGAAAGACCTCCGTGTCAGGGTGGCCGGCACCAAGCCCTTCGGTGCTGTCGGCAACGGTCGTCTCCAGCACCTCGACCGCGGTGCCCGGCTGATTGACATAGGTGTTGGCTTCGCCGAGCGCGGCCCGGGTTCGCAGGACCTGGGGGTGTTGCCGGCCAAGGGTTTTCTCGTCCCGGTCGAGCAGACCGGTCAGCAGCTTCGCCTCTTCCCGCGGCCCACCGACCATCAGCCGGGCTCCGGTCACGCCTTCGATGGCGATCCGGGTGAGGTCGTGATCGGATCCGAACACCCGCCACAGCTGAGGCGTGATGAGCTCGAACCAGCCGATGGCCAGCCCGTAGTCGCCGGTTGCCAGCAGCGCCTGCGCTACTCGTAGCCGGACCTGAAGGGTGGCGGGATCGTCGGCCTCCAGGACCTTCTCGCAAGCGGTGAGCGACGCCTCGTACAGCGGGAGAGCGCCGGCGGAATCCGTTGCTGCCCACCGGGCCTCGGCCTCGTGGTACGTGGCATCGACCAGCTCAGGATGGTTCTTGAACTCCGACGGCGGCGGCTCCGCCGACAACGACGGAGACGGAGGCGGCACGGCGGCGGGGCCCTCGAGCAGCCGGCGGCCGACGAAGCTGCGGCCGCCGGTCTTGATGATCCGGAACCGGCCCCGGAACGCGACCGGGATCAGCAGGAAGGTCGAGTAGAGCGTGCGCACCGACGAACCGCAGTCCGGGCAGACGTCTCGATGGCCGTAGAAGCGGCTGCCCATGCCGCTGAGCCGGGTCGCAGCATCCGGCGCTCGCCAGGCTGTCGACGACGCGGTGCAGGCTCGGCAGAACGGGTACACCCCGCCGCGGACGTCAGTCATTCAGCCCATCTTGGCCGGTTTCGGCCGGTTTGTCGTCTTCGACGCCTGAAAGGGCGCGTTTCGTGAGCTCCGGATCGGTCACCGCGAAGGTCCGGACCGGCCCGGCCGGCGTCAGCGCGGTCTCGAACCGCACTGTCACCAGACCCCGCCCGGAACCCCAGACCCAGCCCTCGCCGTGCTGCGTGTGCACGACATCCTGACCCGGGTAGTACCCGACGAGCCGGTCCCTCGGCCGCTCGGGCAATTCGACCACCTCGACCGGTACCTCCTCCGCGTGCTCGCTCTCCGTGAACAGGTCGTCCTGGATCCAGTCCGCGAGCGAGGACACCCCGACGCCGAGCAACCGGATCCCGCCGGAGATGTCGCTGTCCTCCAGCAACCGCTTGGCCATCCGGGCGATCACCCGCGGATCGTCGGTCGGCCCCGCGAGCGTCGACGAGCGGGTGTGCGTCGTGAAGTCGTGCATCCGCGTCTTCACCGTGACCGTCCGGCCGGACAGCTGCGCCTTCTGCAGCCGCTCCGAGACCCGATGGGCCATCCGGTCGCCGATGGCCGCCAGCAACGACCGGTCGATGATGTCGGTCTCGAAGGTGTCCTCGACGCTGATCGACTTGGTCTCCCGATCGCTCACCACCGGCCGGTCGTCCGACGCGGTCGCGAGCCGATGCAGGCTCGACCCGTGCGCCGAGCCGACCTGCCGGACCAGCTCGTCCTCGTTCAGCTGCTGCAGATCGCCGACCGTCCGGACCCCGGCCATGCTCAGCCGTTGCGCGGTCGCCGGTCCGACACCGGGGATCACCGTCACCTGCATCGGCGCGAGGAACTCGGCCTCGGTGCCGGCCGGTACGACGACCACTCCGTCGGGCTTGTCGAGATCACTCGCGATCTTGGCGATCAGCTTCGACGTGCCGGCCCCGACCGACGCGGTCAGGCCACCGCTGGCCTCCTTGATCGCCGCCTTCAGGTCGTTCGCGATCGCCTCGACGTCCTCGACCGTCAGGTTGCTCAACCCGGCCGCCGCCAGGTCCACGAACGCCTCGTCCAGCGACAGCGGCTCGACCAGCGGTGACAATGCGCGCATCTGGGCCATCACGGCCTGACTGACCACCCGGTAGACCTCGAACCGTGGCCCCAGGTACGCCGCGTGCGGGCAGCGTGAGCGCGCCTCGGCGGTCGACATCGCCGACCGTACGCCGTACTTACGCGCCTCGTACGACGCCGTCGAGACGACTCCGCGCAGGCCGATGCCGCCCACGACGACGGGCTTGCCGCGCAGGGAGGGCTTGTCCCGCTGCTCGACCGCTGCGAAGAACGCATCCAGGTCGACGTGCAGGACGGACGGGTCGGTACGCACGAACCCCAGTCTCCCCGGCGCCACCGACAATTCGGCCCCCCGCCCTGGCACGATCGAGCCATGACGACTTTCCCCGCCTGGGACGACGGCACCACGACGACCACTCCCGATCACCAGATCCACTGGTACGACGAGCGCACGGCGATCATCCGGCAAGCGCTCCGGACCACTTTCGAGGGTCCGTTCATCTACCTGCTGCTCGGCTCCGAGCGAGCCCTGTTGCTCGACACCGGCACCGGCCACATCGACCTGCGGGGGATCGTCGACGGGCTGCTGGCCGGCCGCGACCTCGAGCTCGTGGTCGCCCACACCCACGGGCATGGCGACCACGTCGGCGGCGACGACCAGTTCGACAGCGTCGTCGGCAAGTCGGCGGAAGCGGTCGCGGAGTACTTCGGTATCACCGCCTGGCCGGAGCAGATCGTCGAGTTCGACCTCGGCGACCGGGTGCTGGACATCATTCCGATCCCCGGCCATCACGCCTCGCATGTCGCGTACTACGACCGCTCGACCCGCCTCCTGCTGACCGGCGACTCGCTGTACCCGGGCCGGCTGTACGTCTTCGACTGGCCCGCCTTCCGGGCCAGTGTCGCCCGGCTGGCCGGGTTCGTTGCCGCTGGCAATCCGGTCGACCTGGTACTCGGCACCCACATCGAATTGACTCGCGAGCCGGGCGTCGACTTCGACTTCGGCGCCGACCAGCATCCCGGCGAACACGAGTTGCAGCTGGCTCCCGCAGTACTGACCGAGCTCGCCGAAGTGATGGCCGCGGCGGGGGAGACGCCGCACCGGATCGTCCGGGACCACTTCATCGTGTTTCCGCTCTCGGCGACCGGGGAACCGCTGTGACTTGGCCGGTCGGCGTACCAGCCGGTGGGCAGAGACGCGAGAACCATCCCGGATCGGTCGCGCTTCGGGCAGACTGAGGCAAAGAACTGACAGGGGAGGCGCTGATGGGCGAGGAAGTCGACCGGGTCGAGTTCACCCGGGCGGATCGGACCGCGTTCCGCAACCAGGTCCATCGCAATCTGGACGCGTTCGCGCGGATGCTGCGCGAGTCGCGGTTCGAGGCCGAGAAGCCGATGACCGGGATCGAGATCGAGCTGAACCTGGTCGACGAGAACTGCGACCCGGCGTTCAAGAACAGCGAGGTGCTGAGCGCGATCGAGGACGACGCGTTCCAGACCGAGCTCGGCCAGTTCAACATCGAGATCAACGTGCCGCCGGGCAAGATCGACGGCACCGGTCTGATCCGGATGGAGGAGTCGATCCGGGACAGCCTGAACGCGGCCGAGGAGAAGGCCCAGCGGACCGGCTCCTCGATGGTCGTGGTCGGGATCCTGCCGACCCTGCTGACCGAGCACATCAACCGCGAGGCGCTGAGCACCAACCCGCGGTACGCGCTGCTGAACGACCAGATCTTCCAGGCCCGCGGCGAGGATGTGCAGATCGCCATCGACGGGATCGAGCGGCTGCAGGTCACCGCCGACAGCATCGTGCCCGAGGCCGCCTGTACCTCGACGCAGTTCCACCTGCAGGTCACGCCCGAGGCGTTCCCGCGGTACTGGAACGCCGCCCAGGCGATCTCGGGCGTGCAGCTCGCGATCGGTGCCAACTCGCCCTTCCTGTTCGGCAAGGAGTTGAACAGGGAGACCCGGATCGCGCTGTTCGAGCAGGCGGCCGACACCCGCACGCACGAGCTGAAGACCCAGGGCGTGCGGCCGCGGGTCTGGTTCGGCGAACGCTGGATCACCTCGATCTTCGATCTGTTCGAGGAGAACTCGCGCTACTACCCGGCCTTGTTGCCGGTCACCTCCGAGGAGGACCCGATCGCGGTCCTCGATCGCGGCGATACGCCAGCTCTTTCGGAGCTTCGCCTGCACAACGGGACGATCTACCGCTGGAACCGTCCGGTGTACGACGTTGTCCGGGAGAAGCCGCATCTGCGGGTGGAGAACCGCGTGCTGCCGGCCGGCCCGACGGTGGTCGACACGATGGCCAACGGCGCCTTCTACTTCGGTCTGGTCCGGGCCCTGGCCGACGACGAACGGCCGATCTGGTCGCAGATGTCGTTCAGCGCCGCCGAGGAGAACTTCCACGAGGCGGCCCGGCAGGGCATCGACGCCGAGGTGTTCTGGCCGGGCGTCGGCACGGCCCGCGCGACCGAGTTGGTACTGCGGCGGCTGTTGCCGTTGGCATCGCAGGGCCTCGACTCGTGGGGCGTCGACTCGTCGGTCCGGGACCGGCTACTGGGCATCATCGAGCAACGTTGTCTGACCAATCGCAACGGCGCCTCCTGGCAGGCCGATGAGTTCCACCGCCTGTATACAAAGGGCTCGCACGGTCGCAAGGACGCCTTGCGCGGCATGCTGCGCCGGTACCGCGACCACATGCACGAGAACCTTCCGGTTCACGAATGGCCGATCGACTGAGCGGGTTAACCGCGTAAGTCCCCGCAAGACAACGAAAGACACGGCTGGAACCGGGGTCAGCCCGGTGGAACCAAGGGCGCCCTTGCCCAAGGCAACGGCGTACCGGTCCCTGCCCGGCGGGAAAAAGAGGGGGCTGGCGCGCCGGGTCGCAACCCTGCAAAGGTGTGCGCCACGAAGGTTAGACCGCGACAGGGCGGGTATGGAGACGTGAACCGTTGGGGGACGGTGGCCGGCACCCTTTGATCGAGGGGTGACGGCCGATCTGTATGGCCGTATTGCAGGCGCAACCGCGAATGCGTCACGGTCGCGACACAGATCGTGCATTTCCACAGATGCCGGAGCGGGTTCAGGGCAGTATCGTTCGGAACGGGTCGACCGTTTCAGGTGATGGACACCCGGAGGTGAGGCAAGTCGATGACGACCATCGTCGTGGGTTATGTGCCGAAGGCCGAAGGGCGCGCGGCGCTCCGGCGGGCGGCAGAGGAGGCGACGCTGCGCGACGCCAAACTGGTGGTGGTGAACTCGCACCGGGGTGGACGCAGCTTCGACAGCGACGAGGCCGCGGCGAGTGACGCCGCGTTGACGGAGGTACGGGAGCAGCTCGACTCGACCGGCGTGCCCTACGAGGTGCGGCAGCTGGTGCGTGGACTCGATCCGGCGGAGGACCTGGTGGCCGTCGCCGAGCAAGTGCATGCGGAATTCATCGTGATCGGCCTCCGGCGCCGGTCCCCGGTCGGCAAGCTCATCCTCGGCAGCAACGCCCAACGGGTGCTGCTCGACGCTCCGTGTCCAGTGCTGGCCGTCAAGGCCGACGAAGGGGAGGACTGAGGTGACTTCGACACGCAGCAAGAAGCTGTGCCTCGCACAGCAGCCCGACGCCGACGAGATGCTGAGCAGAGACGCGTTCGCGCTGCTGGTCGGTATGTTGCTCGACCAGCAGATCCCGATGGAGCGAGCCTTCGCCGGTCCGGTTGCGATCGCGCAACGAATGGACGGCCCGTTCGATCCGTCCACGGTGGCCTCCTACGACCCCGACGGTTTCGTCGAGGTGGTGGCCGGCCCGCCGGCGGTGCACCGGTTCCCGACCGCGATGGCGGCCCGGATCCAGACGCTGGCCAAGCACCTGGACGAGGAGTACGGCGGTAACGCCTCGGCCGTCTGGGCCGATGTGAAGAGTGGGGACGACCTGCTGGCCAGGCTGTCGGCTCTTCCGGGCTTCGGCGCGCAGAAGGCGAAGATCTTCGTCGCACTGCTCGGCAAGCAGCTGAAGGTCCGGCCGCGCGGCTGGCGTGAGGCCTCCGAACCGTACGGCGAGGACGGCGCGTACAAGTCGGTCGCGGACGTGATCGACGTGGCGTCCCTGGTGAAGGTGCGGCAGTTCAAGCAGGAGCAGCAGGTCGAGAAGCGCGTGGTGGCCAGACCGCTCCGGCAGACCAGGAACAGTTGAACACTGGATTTGTGTTCCACCGGTACCAGTAGCGAGCGTGGACTGGTACCGGTTGGGCGCGCCGTTGGGGGGTCGTGGGACGTCCGGACTTGGTGGCCGGATTACAATGAAGTGTTGCTGCCGCCTGACCAGCGCGGGGCCACCGACTCGCAGTACACACCAGCACCAAACGCACTACCGCTATTTACGGTTGTTTTGCCGTACCAGTAACCCTGCAGACTGAATCGTCAGACGAGAGGTAATTCGTGTCGTCCAGCTCGTCCGAGAACCTTCCCGCCGAGTCCACCCGGGCCGTGGCCGCCACCGCCCGCACCACGACTCAACGGACCAGCGCCAGTGTGAAGAAGACTGCCGCTCCCGCCAAGAAGGCCGCTGTGTCCCCCAAGGAGGACGGTATTCCCGCGAAGAAGGCCGCCGCGAAGAAGGCGCCGGCGAAGAAGGCCGTGTCCGAGGCGGGTCTCGCGATCGACCCGAAGACCGGTAAGCCGCGCGCGCTCGACGAGGTCGACGAGTCGGACTTCTCCGCCGACGCGGTCAAGCCGCTGGAGAAGGAGCTCACCGAGGACCAGGGCTTCATCGTCTCCGAGGCCGACGAGACCGACGAGCCCGAGCAGCAGGTGATGGTCGCCGGCGCCACGGCGGACCCGGTCAAGGACTACCTGAAGCAGATCGGCAAGGTCCCCCTGCTGAACGCCGAGCAGGAGGTCGAGCTCGCCAAGCGGATCGAGGCCGGCCTGTTCGCCGAGGAGCAGATCGGCGACGTCGAGACCAAGCTCAAGGAGAAGGTCAAGGACGAGTACGAGTGGATCTCGGAGGACGGCCGGCGCGCCAAGAACCACCTCCTCGAGGCCAACCTGCGACTCGTCGTCTCGCTGGCCAAGCGCTACACCGGCCGCGGCATGCTGTTCCTGGACCTGATCCAGGAGGGCAACCTCGGTCTGATCCGCGCGGTCGAGAAGTTCGACTACACCAAGGGCTACAAGTTCTCCACCTACGCGACCTGGTGGATCCGGCAGGCGATCACCCGCGCGATGGCCGACCAGGCCCGGACGATCCGTATTCCGGTGCACATGGTCGAGGTCATCAACAAGCTGGCCCGCGTCCAGCGCCAGATGCTGCAGGACCTGGGCCGCGAGCCCACTCCGGAAGAGCTCGCCAAGGAGCTCGACATGACCCCGGAGAAGGTCATCGAGGTGCAGAAGTACGGTCGTGAGCCGATCTCGCTGCACACCCCGCTGGGTGAGGACGGCGACTCGGAGTTCGGCGACCTGATCGAGGACTCCGAGGCGATCGTGCCGGCCGAGGCCGTCTCGTTCACCCTGCTCCAGGAGCAGCTGCACGCGGTCCTGGACACGCTGTCCGAGCGTGAGGCCGGCGTCGTCTCGATGCGCTTCGGCCTGACCGACGGCCAGCCGAAGACGCTGGACGAGATCGGCAAGGTCTACGGCGTGACCCGCGAGCGGATCCGCCAGATCGAGTCGAAGACGATGTCGAAGCTGCGGCACCCGTCGCGCTCCCAGGTGCTCCGCGACTACCTGGACTAGTCAGCTGGCATGATGCTGTGTCATATCATGGGGCAATGATCGAGAGGGCACTCGCCGGCATCTGGATGCTGGCGATGCCTGCCCTCGGTCAGGATTCCGGCTTACTGGCCGTCGCCGTGTTCACGGCGGCGGCCGTTTTGCTTGCCGTCGTCCAGCTCTCCAGTACTGCGGCCCAGCGTCCGCTCTCGTCGCCGCTGCCCGCGCGCGCCAGCGCCACCCGCGCCAACTCCCGCCGTACCGCGTATCTCCTGCTCCGCGACCCCGACGCCGCCGGGAGGCCGCGACCACGAGCACCGGGAAGGTAGCCGAGTTTCTCGCTACCCATCCCTTTCTCACTCGTGGAGTCTTGCTGTGCCTTCCTTCCTGGAGGCGCCGGTCACCGGTGCCTATCACTTGCTCACGTCCCTCGTCGACGCCATCCACCCGCTCGCCGGTAGCTACGCAGCCGTGCTCGCGATCGTGCTCTGCACCCTCGCCGTGCGGTCGCTGCTCATCCCACTCAGCCTGCGCGCGCATCGCGGTATGCGCGCCCGGGCCGTCCTGATGCCCGAACTCAAGAAGCTGACCGAGAAGCACCGCGGCAACCCCGAACGCCTCCAGCGCGAGGTCGCCAAGCTGCAAACGGATTCCGGCACCACGGTCTTCGCAGGCTTCCTGCCGACCCTCGCGCAGCTCCCGTTCTTCTGGCTCATGTACACCCTCTTCTCCCGAGCCGTAGTAGGCGGTGAGTCGAACCAACTGATCAGCGGAAACCTCTTCGGCGCACAACTCGGCCTGCACTGGCCCCTCTTCACCGGTACGCCGGCCTTCCTCGTCCTGGCCGCCCTGCTCGCGATCGTCGCCTACTTCTCCGCCCGCCTGGCCCTCCGCCAACTCGACGCCACTGCGCCGAAGCTGTCCCGCCGCCTGGCCCAGCTACTGCCCTTCGGCACACTGCTGACCGTCGCCTTCGTGCCACTGGCCGCCGGCATCTACCTCCTCACCACAACCACCTGGACCGTCGCCGAGCGCACGATCCTGCAGCGCTAGCCGGGCCGGTCCAGACCCGGACCGCCACCACTCACAAACCTGCCGTTCCACCCGGGAGCACGCCTGCGCACGCTTGGCCTGATGCGATCAGTTGAGGTTTGTGAGTGGTGGCGGTCCGGCTGTCCGCCGTCACATCTCGGCGGCCTGGGTCGTCAGGAGTGGTGAATGGGTCTCTAGGTGTGAAGAAGGGCGTCATGAGTTCAGCGCTGGAAGTGCAGGGCTTTGGTGGGGATGTCATCGAGCCGGGCGGGGCGGAGTACGAGGCAGTCAGTGGGTCGGTGGTGGTGCCGGGGAGTCCGGCGTACGTGCTCCGGCCGGTGAGTGTTGCGGATGTGCGGGCCGGGGTCAGATTCGCGGTCGACACGGGGCTGAAGCTGGCAGTGCGAGGCGGTGGACACGGGTTCGCGGGGTTCGCCACCAACGACGGTGGCGTCGTGATCGACCTGAGCCGGCTGGCCACTGTCGAGGTCGTCGACAAGGAACAGCACCTGGTACGGATCGGAGGCGGCGCCGTCTGGGGTCAGGTCGCGGACGGGTTGGCCCCGGATGGCCTGGCGATCTCATCGGGCGACACGAGAAGCGTCGGGGTCGGCGGGCTGACGTTGAGCGGGGGCATCGGCTGGAAGGTTCGGAAGTACGGGCTGGCCTTGGACAGCCTTGTTGCCGTGGAGTTGGTGACTGCCGACGGCGAGGTTGTGCGGGCGAGCGGTGATGAGAACCAGGAGCTGTTCTGGGCGGTTCGTGGGGGCGGCGGCAACTTGGGGATCGTCACCGCTTTCGAGTTCGCGGCGCACCCGACCACTGACATCTTCTTCGGCAAGATCGCCTTCCCGGCAACGGAACTGGCGACCGTGCTGCAAGGCTGGGCCGACTACCTGCGGACGGCACCGGAGGAACTCACGAGCATCGTCGACTTCGCCAATCCGTTCCTCGGCGGGCCGAATGCGCCGGTCGAGATCAACGTCGCGTACGACGGCGACGACGCGGAACTGGCCGCGCAGGCGATCGACCCGATCCGTCGACTCGGCACAGTGCTCAGCGACGAGGTCTCGCTGCGCCCGTACGCCGACATCCTGGTCGACGGCATGACTCCGCCGCCGGGCATCCAGCTGATGACCCGCAGCGGCTTCGTGGACACCGCTTCGGTGCCCGAGGTGCTCCGGATCCTGGCCGAGGTGGGCGGCGCGGAGCGGTCGCCGATCATGTCCGTGCGCAGTGTCGGCGGTGCGGTGGCGCGGGTCGCTGACGACGCCACGGCCTACGCGCATCGCCAAGCGGAGTTGATGTTCGCGACCACCGTGCTCGGACCGAAGCCCGTCGTCGACGCGGCCGTTCCGGCACTGACCGCGCTCTGGGGCAGGCTCGCACCACACGTCAGCGGCGCCTACTCCAACTTCCTCAGCTCCACTACCGAGGAGGCCGTCGCGGCGGTCTATCCGGGCGCTACCCGTGAGCGGCTCGCGCGGATCAAGCGGCAGTACGACCCCGGCAACCTGTTCGCAGGCAACCACAACATCCAGCCGGAGTAGTTTCGCCTGTACGTTGCTGGGGTGGATGAGGAGATCATCGAGCTGGTGCTCGACCTGGCGAAGGACGAGCTGGGCGCGGACCTCGACAACTGGCACGCGGGTCAGTTGACGACGGTGCTCTTCGACCTGCTCCCGTACTCCGGTGGTGTCCGTCCCGGGTGGATGGACGAACTGCGGGTCGCGTTCCCGCAGTTCGTCACCATCCTGCGGCAGACCGGCCGCGGCCAGCTCGCTGACCTCCTCGCGGGCGAGGCCGCGGTCGCCTTCAACGACCCACTGCTCGGAAAGGCCGATCCGGTGAGCTGGTGCCAGTACCGGCGTCAGCAGGAGGCCTTGACCGCGCCGGTCGAGCACTCGGTGGAGCTGCCTTTGGAGCCCTTGCCGGGTTCACCCACGCCAGTGACCGAGATGCCCAGCCGGCTGGACGCTGCTGCGGCGGCGTCGGACTTGCTCGACGATCTGCACGAGTTCGCGCTGGATGTCTATCTGAACAAGCAGGAGCAGCCCGAGCACAGCTTGTGGCGTCTCGCGGTGCTGGCCGGGTGGATCTGCCCGAGCCCGGTGAGTCCGCAGTACGGGCCGGCGATGCATGCGTGGGATCCGGACGATCCGACGCTCACTCCGGCCCAGCCGTTGAAGGCCTGGCTGGAGACCTATCGGGTAGTACTCACGGAGTCGCCCGAGCTGGTGGATCCGTTGCTGACGGCGTTCCGGGACGGTACGACGGTTGCGCCCGGCGGTACTGAGCTGCTTGAGCGGCTGGGGGCGGTCACAGTTGTCGACGGCAAGCTGGGGTTGACGGCTGTCGGCGTACGGGGGCTGTTCACGCGGGGGAGGTGGGCGGATCCGGAGTACTGGTTGCTCGATCCGGGGCAGTGGTGGGCGAATCTGCGATCGGTGGATCTGATCGCGTTCATGACGGCGGCGTCGAAGCTGTGCCTGGTCGATCAGGCGTGGAGTGTGCAGCGGTGGTTCGACCAGGCAGAGCCGCTGGAGTTCGCGTACCAACTGGTGCGGCTCGGCAGTCACGTGCATGGCACGGTGCTGAACACGGTCTTCGGTTACCTGCTGAGGATCGGGCTCGAAGCAGCGCCGGCGGTCGAGGAGTGGCTGGTGACCGAGGAGCTGTCCGGGCTCGGCTGGATGTGGTTCGACGCGATCGGCGCGCCGATGGCCGGGATTCCGACTGAGCATTCGCGGTACGTGGCGACGACCGAGATGGTCCAGTCGCTCGACGACCTCCGGGCGCTGCTCGACCGGTACGCCGAATACCCGCCGGACCCGCCGCTGCCCGGCACGACGATCGACGAGCTGACGTACA
This sequence comes from Kribbella sp. NBC_00382, assembly GCF_036067295.1. Classification (NCBI taxonomy): domain Bacteria; kingdom Bacillati; phylum Actinomycetota; class Actinomycetes; order Propionibacteriales; family Kribbellaceae; genus Kribbella; species Kribbella sp. NBC_00382. The sequence continues at coordinate 6,668,878 of NZ_CP107954.1, read as the reverse complement.
GCATCCCGCTGCGGATCGGGACGCCGCGGGTCACTACGCTGCTGCAGCGCGTTCTCAACACGGAGCTGGCCGAGGAGCCGGGCGATCGCGACGAGCTGCTCGGCATCATCGCGGCGGCACGGCAACAGTTGCTGGAATAGCAAATTTCTTTGTCAGATCGGCCGCGGACCGCAGATGCTGGAGACATGACTGTGGATGACAGAACCGCCGAAGAGTACTGGAACGACCGCTACCGCGAGAGCACCCGGATCTGGAGCGGCAACCCGAACGTGGAGCTGGTGAACGAGGTCTCCGGAATGACGCCGGGGACTGCCCTCGACCTCGGCTCCGGCGAGGGAGGCGACGCGATCTGGCTGGCCAAGCAGGGATGGCGAGTGACCGCCGTGGACGTCTCGGCCGTGGCCCTGGAGCGCGCGGCGCAGCACGCGGCAGAGGCCGGCGTGGGAGAGCAGATCGACTGGCAGCAGCACGAGCTCGGCAAGTCGTTCCCGGACGGGACCTTCGATCTCGTGTCGGCGCAGTTCCTGCACTCGACGGTCGACCTGCCGCGCGAGGAGATCCTGCGGACGGCGGCCGAGGCTGTGGCACCCGGTGGAGTCCTGCTGATCGAAGGGCACCTCGACTGGCCCGAGTCGCTCAAGCACGGGGACCACCCTGATGTGCATTTCCCGACGCCGGACGAGGTGATCGCCGATCTGAGGCTGGACGACGGTCGCTGGGAGATCCTGGTCAGCCGCGCCCACGACCGTGAGCAGGTCGTCGACGGCGAGACGCTGGCCCGTCGCGACTCCACGGTGAAGGCACGCCGGCTGAGCTGAGACGCAGGTGTTCATCGTGCCGACAGTCCATGTTCACCATCGGCGTGTCTGGTCCGGCGAATCTTGGGGGCTATGAGCGAGCGCAGCGAGGTCATCATTCAGGACAGTGCACTTTGTGCCTCATCGGCGCCCGGAGCGAAGCGAGGACGTCGATGAGTGCCCCTGATCTGGTCCATGAGTTCGGGTTCCGCGTACTCGACGAAGAAGACGACGACCCGGTCCTGCTGCGCGGCGACGGTACGCCGGTCGACACCTGGCGGGAGGGCTACCCGTACGGCGAACGCCTCGCCCGCGAGGTCTACGACCGGGACAAGCGGCTGCTGCAGATCGAGCTGCTCAAGCTCCAGTACTGGGTGAAGCGCTCGAAGCAGAAGCTGGTGATTGTGTTCGAGGGCCGGGACGCGGCGGGCAAGGGCGGCACGATCAAGCGGTTCATGGAGCACCTCAACCCACGCGGCGCCCGGATCGTCGCGCTGGAGAAGCCGACCGATCGCGAGCAGACCCAGTGGTACTTCCAGCGGTACGTCGAGCACCTGCCGGCCGCCGGCGAGATGGTGCTGTTCGACCGCTCCTGGTACAACCGGGCGTGTGTCGAACGGGTGATGGGGTTCTGCAGCGACTCGCAGTACGAGGAGTTCATGCGGCAGGCGCCGGAGTTCGAGCGGATGCTCGTCCGGTCCGACACCCATCTGGTGAAGCTGTGGTTCTCGGTGTCGCAGGCCGAGCAGCAGACCCGCTTCATGATCCGCCAGATCGACCCGGTCCGGCAGTGGAAGCTGTCGCCGACGGACCTCGCGTCGCTCGACAAGTGGAAGGACTACACCGAGGCGAAGGAGGCGATGTTCCACTACACGGACACGCCTCATGCGCCTTGGACCGTCGTCAAGAGCAACGACAAAAAGCGTGCGCGGCTCGAGGCGATGCGGCACGTGCTGAGCCTCTACGAGTACGACAACAAGGACCACGAATTGGTCGCCCAGGCCGATCCCAAGATCCTCGGGCCGGCTGCGCAGGTCTTTGAGCAGGGCGAGTCGACCACCCGTCAGTTCCCGGTGCTTTAGCCGTCTAGCCTCCCCGTCAGGCGATGACGGGGAGGTGGACGGTGAAGGTGGCGCCGTGGGGGACGGTGTCGGTGACGGTGACCTTGCCGCCATGCGCAGCCACCAACGCGGCGACGATGGAGAGGCCGAGGCCTGAGCCGCCGGTGGCGCGGGTCCGGGCCGAGTCGGCGCGGTAGAAGCGTTCGAAGACCTTGACCTTCTGCTCCTCGCTCAGGCCGGGTCCGGTGTCGGCGACCTCCAGGATCGCCTCGCCGTTGCGGGTACCGACGGATAGCGCGATCGGAGCGTCGACCGGCGTGTGATGCAGCGCGTTGCTGACGAGATTGCCGAGTACTTGCCGCAGGCGCGCTTCGTCGCCGCTGACGACGGGCGCACCAGAGTTCGGGAGGATCTGCAGCTTCATCTCACGACCCGGTTGAACGGCCTGTACGTCGTGCACTGAGTCGCCGGCCAGCGTCAGGAGATCCACTGGCTGGTGCTGCAGCGGTCGTTGCTGGTCGAGTCGCGCGAGCAGCAGCAGATCGTCGACGAGCAGCCCCATCCGCTTGGCCTCGTCCTCGATCCGCTTCATCGTCGCCGGATCAGCCGCGGCACCCTTCTGCCGCGTCAGCTCCGCGAACCCGCGGATCGAGGTCAACGGCGTCCGCAGCTCATGACTGGCGTCGGCAATAAACCGCCGCATCCGCTCCTCCGACTGCCGAGCATTCTCCTCGGACCTTCTGGCCGCATCCTCCGACCGCCGAGCCGCAAACTCGGACGCCGTCCGCTGCGCAAACGCCCCCTCGATCTGCCCCAGCATCTGATTCAACGCCAACGACAACCGCCCCACCTCAGTCCGAGGATCCCGCTGCGGCACCCGCCGACTGAGATCCCCACCCGCAATCGCCACCGCAGTGTGCTCAACATCTTCAAGCCCCCGAAGACTCCGCCGCACGACGTAGGTCCCAACCCCCGCGAGCAGGATGAGCAGGATGATGCCCGTGGCGGCCTGGATGCCGATCAACTTGGTGATCGTCTGATCCATCTCCCCGAGGCTCTGCGCGACGACGACTGAACCTTCGCCGTTGGGCAGCTCGATGTTGAGCACCCGCCAGGTTGCGCCTCCACTGACGGCCTTGGTGTTGAACGGCTGGCCATCGAGGTTGCGCACCTGGTTGAGGTCCAGCGTGGGAAGGTCGGGGAGAGGTTCCGGGTCGGTCAGCGTCGCACGGCAGGGGCCGATCTTCGGCGTCCCGTCCGCGAGGTTGAATTGCAGAACGATGGAGCTCGGCAGCGGCGGCCGCCGGCCCCTGCCCTCCCCGTCGCCCGGACAGCTGGTATCGCCCAAAGGCCTCGGCGGAGGCAACGTCTTGGCGGCGGCTGCCAGCTGGTCGTCGACCTTGTTGACGAGGTAGCCGCGCATGATGGTGGTTGCCGTGAAACCCGAGGCCAGCAGAGCCGCCGTCACCAAGGCCAGCAGCACCACCACGATGGTGACTCGGAGCGGATACCGCTCGGTGATTCGGCGGTGGCCTTGCATTAGTTGGGGCCTCGGGGGGTGCGGAGGACGTAGCCGACGCCTCGAACTGTATGGAGGAGTTTTTGGTCGCCGGTGTCGACCTTGCGGCGGAGGTAGGACATGTACGACTCGACCACGCCCGCGTCGCCCGCGAAGTCGTAGTTCCAGACGGCTGACAAGATCTGGCCCTTGGACATCACCCGCTCCGCGTTCTCCAGCAGGCAGCGCAGCAGCTTGAACTCGGTCAGCGAGAGTTGCACCGCCTCACCCGCCTTGAACACCTCGTAGCTGTCCTCGTTCAGCTCCAGATCCGCGTACCGAAGTACCGCGGGCTCTGTCGCCGTCTGCTCGCGGTGGCCCGAGCGGCGTAGCAGAGCGCGCACCCGGGCCACCAGCTCGTCCAGGCTGAACGGCTTGGTCACGTAGTCGTCGCCGCCGGTGTGCAGTCCGAGGACCTTGTCCTCGACCGCGTCGCGCGCGGTGAGGAACAGCACGGGTACGTGCCGGTCCTCACCGCGCAGCCGGCGGACCACCTCGAAGCCGTCCAGGCCGGGCATCATCACGTCCAGCACGACGAGGTCGGGTTCGACCTCGCGGGCCTTGCGTAACGCCTCGGCGCCGTGCGTCGCCGTGGTCACTTCGTACCCGGCGAAGCGCAGACTCGCGGACAGCAGCTCGACGATGTTCGGTTCGTCGTCGACGACCAGCAGGTGCGGGCTCATGGTCCCAGTCTTACGCCCGCACCCTGGCTAACCCTGGGAGATTCCTGGCAATCGACTGTGAGTGTCCGCCCGAATCAGCCTGAATCAGCGCTGCTCAGCGCGGTCCACGCTCACCGAAGCCGAACTTCTTGTGGGCCGCGTCGCGCTGGGTGCCGTCGCTGACGCTGGTCGCCGTCGACTTGCCGTCGGCGACGATCGCCGAGACGTTGACCGTGTTGCCGGTCTTGATGCTGGTGATCCCGTCGCGGGTCGCGTTGACGAGCGTGTCCGCCGTGACCACGTACTCCTTGCTGTAGCCGTCGGCGCTCTTCACCGTGATCGAGTCCTTGCTGACCGCGCTCACGGTGCCGGTCTGGGTCGCGACGGTCTGGTAGCCGCCGCCGTCCTTCTCGACGGTTAACTCGCCGTGGAGCGCTTTCCCCATCCCGAACTCGCCGTGCCGGCCAGGTCCGCCGGGGCCACCAGGACCCCCGGGCTTGGCGGGGTTCGTCGGGTTGGGCGCTGACGGGGACGTGGACGGGCTCGGGGTCGGATCGGCGTTGGTCGCCGCCCAGGCGACGCCGCCGGCTCCGGTGGTGACCACGACTGCCGCCACGGTCCCGACCAAACGCCAGCGGTTGTCGGTGAGCTTCTGCTTCGACGCCATGCGGTATTTGCCTCCCGGTACTGCGTACCAAGCAGGTCGCCTGGTACTGGTCATCCCACGATCCACCGCAGACCTGAGACGAACCTGCCGTGAGCCTGGCAAGAACCTGGCAACCCAGGGGCCGGGTTCAGACCAGGAAGAGCACGGCGACGAGCCAGACGGCCGCGGCCAGCGACGTACCGACGAACTCGATCAGGATCGAGAGACCGGTCGCTCGCAGAGCGTGTTTGGTCGACGTCCAGGCCTGGTCGTGCGTGCCCAGCCGCTGCCGCTCGGACAGGTACACGCCGGCCGGGAAGCCGACGAACATGCCGACCACCGGGATCACGAAGAACCCGACGATCCCGAGCACCACACCGACGAACATCGATCTTCGCGGTACGCCGGACTCGCGCAGCCGCCGCTCCGGCACGATGTACTTGACCACCTGGCTGGCCCCGATCAGCACCACCGCGGCGGACAGCACGATCCAGCCGGTCGCGCTCTGCTCCTCCAGCGCCCAGACCAGGATCGCGGCCAGGCTGAGGATGGCGCCGGGCAGCACCGGGATCACGATGCCGAGGATGCCGACGAAGATGACCACGCCGACCAGGACCGTCGCAACGCTGTTCACGTGCTCACTCTGCCGTAGATCGGCGGTCTTAGGGTGGACCTATGCCTGACCTTCACGATCTCGTCACCACGCTCGCCGCTCCCTGGGTGGTGTTGTCACCGCGATCGGGGCAGTTGACCGGTACCGGCGCGGAGGGCGTCTACGCCCGCGACCGACGGATCCTGTCCCGGCTGGAGATCACCGTCGACGGCCGTCCGCCGAAGCCGGTCCACGTCGACGAACCCGCGTCCAGCACCACTCGGTACGGCGCGGTGCTGGACGATCTGGGCGACGCCGGCCACGACCCGACGGTGACTCTGCTCCGTACCCGGCAGGTGGATGGTGCCGGCGTCACAGAGCGCATCACCGTCGTGAACCGCTCCCACGACACCGTCGACTGCGAGCTGATTGTTGCCCTGGGCACCGACTTGGCCGGTACTGCGGCAGTCCGCAGCGAAGCCGCCGCCGACCTTCCGGCCATCGAGCCGACCGCCGACGCGGACGGCCTGCACTGGGACGACGGCTCAGGCGTCCGGGCAAATGTCGCCTTCGACCCGGCCCCGGACCTCAACCAAAGCTGGAGGTTGAAGGTCGATCCGGGCGAGTCGGCAACTGTGACGCTCAGGTTGACCGCGAGCTTCCCGCCGGCCACCGCCTTCACCATCGAGCCGCCTGCTGCCCGGCCGGCGTACGACGGTGTCGAACTCGACTGCGACGACCAGCGCATCAGCCGCTGGATCCGCCGCTCCCTGGACGACGTCGCCGGCCTGCAACTGGCCGCCGACGGGGGAGAGCGCTATCTCGGCGCCGGCCCGCCCTGGTATCTGACCCTCTTCGGCCGCGACTCACTCATCTCCGCCGGCATGCTGATCCCCGTCGACCCACAACTCGCCGCCGGTACTTTGCGCGCGCTCGCCGCGCACCAGGGCTCTCGCGTCGACCCCGCCGCCGCTGAGCAACCCGGCAAGATCCCGCACGAGCTGCGCGCCGAAGTCGCCGACCACGGCGGCGGCCTGGTCCTCCCCGCCGCGTACTACGGAACGCACGACGCAACCCAACTCTGGATCACCACGCTCCACAAAGCCTGGCGCTGGGGCATGCCCGAGGACGAAGTACGTGCGTTGCTCCCGAACCTCCAGAGAGCGCTCAGCTGGATCCGGGACTACGCGGACCCCGATGGAGACGGCTTCCTCGAGTACATCGACGAGTCCGGCCACGGGCTGGCCAACCAAGGCTGGAAGGACTCCCGCGACTCGGTCCAATGGCCCGACGGCACCCTGGCCACCGCGCCGATCGCGCTCTGCGAAGTACAGGGTTATGCCTACGCCGCAGCGATCGCCGGTGCCGAGCTCCTCGACGCCTTCAACCTCGACGGCGGCGCGGACTGGCGAGACTGGGCGGCGGCCCTCAGAGAGCGCTTCCGCGCGACCTTCTGGGTCGACGGCTATCCCGCCATCGCACTGGACGCCGCCAAGCGCCCGGTCGCCGGCCCAGCCTCCAACATGGGCCACCTCCTCGGCACCGGTCTGCTCGATGCCGCCGAAGAAGCCGCCGTCGCCAAGCAGTTGGCCTCGCCCGAGCTGAACAGCGGCTTCGGGCTCAGAACGTTGTCGACGGCAATGACTCAGTTCAACCCGCTCGGCTATCACACCGGCAGCGTCTGGCCGCACGACACCGCGATGGCAATCCAGGGCCTGTACGCCGCCGGCCACCCCGCCACCGCGACGTCGTACGTCCAAGGTCTACTCACCGCCGCCGAGTCCTTCGACTACCGACTGCCGGAGCTGTACGGCGGCGAAGGCATCGACCACGAGACCACGCCGACGCCCTACCCACTGTCCTGCCGTCCGCAAGCCTGGGCTGCCGCCGCCGCGATCGCCGTCGTGGTCGCAGCGCTGGGCATCGAACCGAACGTCCCCGCAGGCACCCTCGACCTCACTCCGGCCACCGTCCTGCCGTGGCAGCGGATCAAGCTTGAGGGAGTCCGCGTCGGCGACCACGTGCTGTCGATCCGCGTCAGTGACGGCATGCTCACTGTCGCCTAGAGGGCTCCCAGCGCGGCGACTGCCGCGATCGTCAGATAGATGCCGGCGACAACGTACTTGCGCAGGCCACCGAAACGGCCGCCGGTCCGGACCCGGCGGCCGATCGCGTCGGCACCGAGCGCATAACAAAGATCGAGTGCCAGGCCGATGACCAGCACGGCGAGGCCGAGCAACAGCATCTCGTCGCGAACTTGCCCGGTACCGGCTCCGCGGCTGGTGAACTGGGGGAGGAAGGCAAGGAAGAACAGCGCGGCCTTCGGATTGAGCAGATTGACGAGCACTCCGTCGCGGAAGACCCGGCCGAGCGTGGTGACCTTGATCCCGCCGACCCCCTGCGACTCGGACGAGCGAAGGGTCCGCACTCCCAGAAACGCCAGGTAGCCCGCGCCCGCCAGCGAGATCACTGTGAAGACCAGCGGCGATGCCTGCACCACGGCGGCGAGCCCGAGCGCGGCGACCAGGATGTAGACGATCGAACCGGTCTCGATCGCGAAGGCGGAGACCACACCGGCCCGGCGGCCCTGCGTGAGGCTGCGGAGCGAGATGTAGATGTTGTTCGGTCCCGGCATCCCGACCAGTACCACCGTCGCTCCGACGAACCCGAGCGCCTGCCCGATCCCCATCCACTGACCTCCACTCTCGAATTGGACTGCTTGCGACTAGCCTGACGAGGTTCGACCCAGTCCACCCGAGCCAATAGGGAGAGAAGTGGACCGTTCGGGAGATCCGGCCGCACTCGCCGACCTGATCGGCCACCAGCTGACCGGCCAATCGGGTGGGCTCTACCGCCGCCTGGCCGACGCGATCGGCGCGTTGATCGGATCGGCCGAGCTTCCGGTCGGTGCGCGGTTGCCCGCCGAGCGTCCACTGGCCGAAGCGTTGGCGATCAGCCGGTCGACGGTCGTCGCGGCGTACGACGAACTGCGCGCCCGTGGACTGGTCGAGAGCCGCAGAGGCAGCGGTACGACGGTCGCGCCGGCCGCCTCCAAAGGCCGGTCACGCGCCGACAAGCGGATGCCCGCTGGGTACGGCGAATCGCTGTTCCACCGGATTGCGCACGGCCCGAGCGAAGTGATCGCCATGACGTACGCCGTCGACCCGGGCATCCCCGAGTTGGCGGCCGAGGTGGAGGACCTGGCGCGTACCGAGCTCCCGTTGCTACTCCAAGGAGTCGGCTATCACCCGCGCGGTCTCGAGGTACTACGTGAGCGCATCGCCGAGCACTTCGCCGAGTCAGGTCTGCCGACCAGCCCCGACGAGATCGTAGTGACGAGTGGAGCGCATCAGGCGATCGCGTTGGTGACGCAGATGTACCTGCGAACGGGTGCCGCGGTCGTGATCGAGCAGCCGAGCTGGCCGGGATGCTTCGACCTCTTCGGTGCCGCGGGTGGCCGCGTGGTCGGCGTACCGCTGGATGATGCCGGTGTGCGGCCCGATCTGTTGGCCGCCGCGTTTCGGGAGCATCAGCCGGCGATGCTGTTCGTGATGCCGACGTTCCACAACCCGACCGGCAGGTTGATGTCGGCGGCGCGACGACGGCAGGTCGCCGAATTGGCGGCCAAGCATGGCGTGGTGGTTGTCGAGGACAACGCGTACTCCGCGTGGGATCCGGCCGGTCCCGACGTACCGGCGCCGTTGGCGGCCTATGCGCCGAAGGACGCCGAGGTTCTCACGATCGGGTCGGTATCCAAGGCCGTCTGGGGCGGTTTGCGGATCGGCTGGATCCGCGCGCCGCGTCCGTTGGCCGAACGTCTCGCGCGCCACAAAGCGCTCGCCGATCTCGGCAGTCCGGTGATCGAGCAAGCACTCACCGCGCGATTGTTGCCGAGGCTCGCTGAACTCACTGCGTCGCGGGCGACAATGGCGACGGCGAGAAAGCAGTTGATGAGTCAGTTGCTGACGAAACGTCTACCGGAATGGCAGTGGGAAGAGCCCGTCGGCGGGTCCGCATTGTGGATCCGGTTGCCGGATACGGACGCGCGGATCTTTGCCCAGGTCGCGTTGCGGCACGGGGTCGAGGTCGTTGCCGGCCGGGCGATGGATCCGACCGGGGAGCACGACGACCACCTGCGGGTGCCGTTCAGCTACTCCGCCGAGGTGATGTCGGAGGCGGTCGACCGGCTGGCGTCGGCGTGGCGTGAGTTGCGGCGGCACGGCCCGGCGGACGTAGTACCGGAGATCGTCTGAGATGACGGATGGCGGCCACCCTGGTGGGGTGACCGCCATCGAAGATTAGTCGTGGGAAGCGCCCTCGTTGGCGCCGCGAGGCCGGGTTACCGGTCGCCCTCCGCAGGGACCGACTCGGCGGGCTTGGCATCTTCGAGCTTGCCCGTCTCGTCGTGGATGGTGATCGCGATGTTGCGCAGCTTGTCCGCGTGCTCCCGTCCGTGGTGGGCGCAGAAAAGTAGCTCCCCACCGGAGGTCAGGGTCACACGAACGTAGGCCTGCGCGCCGCAGCGGTCACAACGGTCCGCAGCCGACAGGGTCGAACTCGGGGCGAGTGCTGTAGTCACTTGAGGCCTCATCTCATCTAGTTCCGTACTCACCAGATAGCAACATCCTGACATGCGGTTCGCTTCCCGGTAGGGGCAGCGTGTCCGAATGTGAGACGAACCACCTGTTCCCTTATGACGCATATTGACGGGGAATCGTTTCGGATTCGGGTGATCTGCTGTTTCCAACGGGTGTCGGGCGTGTCTACTTTCACTGTGCGCTACATGTACGTCACTGCGTGCGCATGAACGGAGTGTCGGAAAACACGTCGATCGAGTCCGGATCGATATCTGCTGTAACACCTTTCTGAGCCCACCGTATCTGGTGCTGGGTCAGTACCCACGACAGTTGCCCGATACACCAGCCGCGACCGGGTGGTGTTGGCGGATTTTGGGGGTGGGGCTGCGTAGGCTGTTCCCGTGCGACGGCTCCGGCCCGAGCGCGCTGTCTGCTTGTGAACCAGAGAAGGAGCCCTGTGGCCGCCCCGACGCCTCGCAGTACCGAGCTCGACCCGACGTACAACGCCCGCAACCTCTTGGTGCTCGAAGGCCTGGAGGCGGTCCGGAAACGGCCGGGGATGTACATCGGCTCGACCGACAGTCGCGGCCTGATGCACTGCCTGTGGGAGATCATCGACAACGCCGTCGACGAGGCGCTGGCCGGACACGGTGAGCGGATCGACGTCGTGCTGCACAACGACGGATCGGTCGAGGTGCGCGACAAGGCCCGCGGCATCCCGGTCGACATCGAGCCGAAGACCGGGCTCAGCGGCGTCGAGGTGGTCTTCACCAAACTGCACGCCGGCGGCAAGTTCGGCGGCGGGTCCTACAACGCCTCCGGTGGTCTGCACGGTGTCGGCGCCTCCGTCGTGAACGCGCTGTCCGCGCGGCTCGACGTCGAGGTCGACCGTGGCGGCGTGACCTGGACCACCTCGTTCCGGCGGGGTGTGGCCGGCGAGTTCGAGACCGAGGGCGCCGACGCGGCCTTCACCCCGTCGGTCGGGCTGCGCAAGGCAGGCCGGGCCAAGCGGGGCTCGATCGGCACCCGGATCCGGTACTGGGCTGACCGGCAGATCTTCACCAAGGACGCGACCTTCAACTACGACGAGCTGGTCACCCGGGCGCGGCAGACGTCGTTCCTGGTGCCGGGCCTCGAGCTGGTCGTGCGCGACGAGCGCACCGACGAGGTGACCGAGGAGTCCTTCAAGCACGAGGGCGGGATCAGCGAGTTCTGCGAGTTCCTGGCCACCGACCAGAAGGTCACCGACGTTGTCCGGCTGACCGGTACCGGCCACTTCAGCGAGACCGTGCCGATGCTCGACGACGCCGGCCACATGACGCCGACCGATGTCGAGCGCGACCTCGAGGTGGACATCGCGGTCCGCTGGGGCGACGGCTACGAGACCGAGCTGCGGTCGTTCGTGAACATCGTGGCGACGCCGAAGGGCGGCACCCACGTGGCCGGCTTCGAGCGGGCGCTGCCGAAGGTGTTCACCAGCGCGCTGACCGGCACCCGGCTGCTGAAGAGCGGCGAGGAGCTGATCAAGGACGACGTGCTCGAGGGCATGACGTCGGTGGTCACGGTGCGGCTGTCCGAGCCGCAGTTCGACGGCCAGACCAAGGAAGTACTCGGTACTCCGGCCGCTTCGCGGATCGTCGCGAAGGTGGTGCAGACCGAGCTGGAGGCGTTCCTCAGCTCGACCAAGGGCGTGGCCAAGGCGCAGGCCCGCGCGGTGATGGAGAAGGTCGTCGCGGCCTCCCGGACCCGGGTCGCGGCTCGCCAGCACCGCGAGCTGCAGCGGCGCAAGACGGCGCTGGAGTCATCGGCGCTGCCGGCCAAGCTGGCTGACTGCCGCAGCAACGACGTGGACCGGTCCGAGCTGTTCATCGTCGAGGGTGATTCAGCGCTCGGTACGGCGAAGCTGGCCCGGAGCTCGGAGTTCCAGGCGCTGCTGCCGATCCGGGGCAAGATCCTGAACGTGCAGAAGGCGTCGGTCGGCGACATGCTGAAGAACGCCGAGTGCGCCTCGATCATCCAGGTGGTCGGCGCCGGCTCCGGCCGCACCTTCGATCTGGAGCAGGCGCGCTACGGCAAGATCATCTTCATGGCCGACGCCGACTCCGACGGCGCGCACATCCGCTGCCTGCTGGCGACGCTGTTCTTCCGCTACATGCGCCCGCTGGTCGACGCGGGCCGGGTCTACACCGCCGTACCGCCGCTGCACCGCTTCGAGCTGACGAACCCGAAGAAGGGGCAGGAGAAGTACATCTACACGTACTCCGACGCGGAGTACCAGCGGAAGTCGGCCGAGCTGATGAAGAAGGGCGTCAAGTGGAAAGAGCCCCCGCAGCGCTACAAGGGTCTCGGTGAGATGGACGCCGACCAGCTCGCGGAGACCACCGTCGACCCGCGCCACCGCACCCTGCGCCGGATGACCGTCGACGACGGCGAAGAAGCCGCCGGCGTCTTCGACCTCCTGATGGGCAACGACGTGGCCCCCCGCAAGGAGTTCATCGTCCAGGGCGCGTACGAACTGGACGAGAACCGCATCGACGCCTGACCGTCTTGCCGGCGCCGTGGACCGCTCACTCGGAGCGGTGCACGGCGCCGAGCCATGTGGTGACGGTGTCGTAGGCCTCGGCTCTGGGCGCGGCTTGGCTGAGGAAGACGTCGTGGCGGGCGTTGGGGATGACTACGGCGGTGGTGCGGGCTCCCAGGCGCGGGGACCAGCGGGCGATTTGCTTGACGTCGAGGACGTTGTCGGCTTGGTCGACGGCGTCGGTGTACGACTTGGCGAAATGGGTCTTGTCGGAGTGGAGGACAAGGGTCGGTACGCCGACCTCCAGGCCTTGGTGGACCTTGCGGTGCCCTCGTCGGACCGCGTTGAGCCAGCCGACGGTGACCGGGAAACCGATCAGTGGCTTGAGGGCGGTGTCGAAGTCCCATTCGCCGGTGCCGGAGATGTGGATGGAGTTTCCGTAGACGCCGCCGACGGGGGCCGGCAGGACTCGCTTCGGGATGAAGCGGGCGAGGGGGACCAGGGCCCAGGTGATGGGGCCGCGGAGCATGGTGCTGCCCTGCTGGTCTAGCCACGGGCTGTTGAGGACCAGTGCCTCGACAGGGACGGCTTGGCCGCTGCGGCGGCGCCGGTCCAGCCAGAGAGGCGCGATGAGTCCGCCTGTCGAGTGGGCGACGACGGTGACCTGCAGGCCCGGGTGTTCGCGGGTGATGAGGTCGACGCTTCGGTTGAGCTCAGCGTCGTACTGGGCCAGGTCGGAGACGTAGTGGGCGGTCTGGCCGGGACGGCGGGCGCGGCCGCACTTGCGGAGGTCGAGGGCGTAGAACGCCGCGCCGCGGCCGGTGAAGAAGTCGGCGAGGTCGGTCTGGAAGAAGTAGTCGGCGAAGCCGTGGACATAGAGCACAACGCGGTTGGGCTCGGCCGGCGCGGTACGCCGGACCAGGGTCGCCTCGACCTCGCCTTCACCGTCGGGGTCAGCGCCGAGCGCGATGGTGTGCTGCTGGTAGTCGTCACCGAGCAGATCGGGCTTCCAGTCGAGTGTCATCGTGATCCTTCTCGCTCAGTGGATTGGACGAGGGGGAGGAAGATCTCGTCGACGATCTCTTCGATCACGTCGTCCGGGACCGGTTTGAGGGTCATCAGGGCTTCGTGGCGGTAAAGGTCGAAGGGTAGCGAGCGGATGCGCGGGGTGAGGCGGGCCGGGTCCAGTTCGCCGCGCGCGGCCGCGCGGTCCAGGGCCAGGTCGGCGCCTGTCGACCTGTGCTCGAAGGCGCTCTCACGCAGATCAGCCGGGCTGGTGCCGGTCTCCTGGAAGTACGGGCCGAGGTAGTACGAGAGCAGCACCGTGAAGCCCGCGCGGTGCTCGTTGGCGAAATGCATCAGCGCGATCAGGTCGGTGCGGAGTGCGCCGGTGTCGGGCGGGACCGGGAGGTCCCGCAGCATTGTGTGGTCGACGGCGGCGCGGACCAGTTCGGCCTTGGTCGGCCAGCGGCGGTAGATGACCGGACGGCTGGTGCCCGCCCGGTGCGCGACCGCGTCGAAGGTCAGCGCGGCGTACCCGGTTTCGATCAGCTCGTCCCAGGCCGCGGCCAGCAGGGCGTCCTCGAGTTCGGCGCCACGACGACGGCGTAAAGGCTCGCTCTCAAGATCCACTTGCGTATCTTATCGCATCGCTCTACGGTGCGATAAGAAACAGTCGCGCATCTTCTGGGGGTTTGAATGTCCGATCAGGTTGCCACCACCACAGGTATCGATCCACAGCTCAAGAAGTTGGCGATCGCCCTGATCACCGGGGCGATGGCGGTCATCCTCGACACCACGATCGTCAGCGTCGGGCTGCACGACATCGGTGCTGCCCTCGGAGCGTCGGTGTCGACTCTGCAGTGGGTCAGTACGGCGTACCTGATCGCGATGTTCACGACGATCCCGCTCACCGGCTGGGCCCAGAGTCGCCTGGGCGGCAAGCGGCTGTGGCTGATCGCCCTGAGTGTCTTCACCGCCGGCTCGCTGCTGTGCGCGCTGTCCTGGGATGCGCCGAGTCTGATCGCGTTCCGTGCCCTGCAAGGCGTCGGTGGTGGCGTGATGTTGCCGCTGATGACGACGATCCTGATGCAGGCGGCCCAGGGCCGGAACCTCGGTCGCCTGATGGCCGCCGTCAGCCTGCCGGCCGCGGTCGGTCCGATCCTCGGGCCGGTGTTCGGCGGCATCATCCTGCACTACCTGAGCTGGCACTGGATGTTCCTGATCAACCTCCCGCTCGGCATCATCGGCCTGATCCTCGCGATCCGCCTGTTCCCCGCCGACGAACCGGGCCGCCGGGTCCGGCTCGACGTGGTCGGGCTGCTGCTCGTCTCGCCCGGTGTCGTCGGCGTGATCTACGGGCTGAGCCAGGTCGGCACCAAGGGCGGCTTCGGCCAGTCCGCGGTACTCGTCCCCATGGTGGCCGGGCTCGTGCTGCTGGCTGCGTTCTGGTGGTGGGCGTCCCGGCGTGGCGAGCAGGCCCTCATCGACCTCCAGCTGTTCCGCCATCGGGCGCTCGCCGTCTCGACCGCCTTGTTGTTCCTCACCGGCATCGCCCTGTACGGCGCAATGCTGGTCCTCCCGCTCTACTGGCAACAGGTCCGTGGCGAGGACGCCTTGGGAGCCGGTCTGCTCCTCGCACCACAAGGCATCGGCGCCCTCGCGTCCCGAACGCTGGCCGGCCGCCTCACCGACAAGATCGGCGGACGCTGGGTGGCGGTCACCGGGTTCGCTCTGATGACGATCGCGACGGTCCCGTTCGCCTTCGCCTCGGAGAGCACGAACACCTGGTACCTGATGGCGGTACTGCTCGTCCGCGGTCTCGGCCTGGGAGCAGTCGTCATCCCGCTGATGACCGGCGCGTACGTCGGACTCGAACGCCACGAGATGCCGGACGCGAGCATCATCACCCGGATCGCCCAGCAGGTCGGCGGCTCGTTCGGTACCGCCGTACTGGCCGTGATCCTCACCAGCGCTGCGGCCAACGCCACCAGCCTCGTCGATGCTTACGGCGCAGCCTTCTGGTGGGCGACCGGCTTCACCGCCGTCGCCGCGTTGCTCTCTCTGCTGCTCCCGAAACCCGCTGTGACACCCTGAGGCAATGCCCCGCCTCGCCTGCTTCGACCTCGACAACACGCTGATCGATCGCGATCGCGCCTTCCACGACTGGGTCGAGTGGTGGGTCCAGCGGAAAGGTCTCGGGCCTGAGGCGGTCGACTGGTTGCACGAGCATGACGGCGGCGGATACCGCCCGCGGGAAGAACTGTTCGCGGGGATGAAGGAACGGTTCGGGCTCGATGCGGATGTCGCCGCGCTGGTGCATGCCTACGACCGTGAGTACCCGGTGTTCGCCTCGATCGACCCTGCCGTGGTGCCGGGACTCGCCTCGCTCCGCACGGCGGGCTGGCGAGTGGCGGTGGTTACCAATGGTGGGGTTGTGCAGCAGTCGATCAAGCTGGAGCGGACCGGGGTCGGGGCGGTCGTCGACTACTGCTGCATCTCCGAGGCGGTCGGGGTGCGAAAGCCGGACCCGCGGATCTTCAAGATCGCTGCCGCGCAGACCGGCGCGACGCTGGTCGACGGCTGGATGGTGGGGGATCACCCCGCGTACGACATCGCAGGTGGGATCGCGGCCGGGCTGTCCACGATCCTGATCGGCAACCATCACCCGACGGCCGCCTCGCCGGATCGGGTGCCCACGCACCACTTCGCGTCGGTGCTGCAGGCGTTCCCGGTCATCCTTGCAAGCTGAGCGACGCGGCAAGCCGGGCAGTAGCCCTGCGGCTTGCCGCGTCGACGGGTCAGCCGAGGGCGGTTCGGAGTACGGAGTGGGCGCCTTCGACGATCTGGTCGCGGTTGGCCTCGTACGTCGGGTCGGTGATCGCGGTCTTGTTGGCGGCGTCGAACTGCAGGACCGGTACGTGGAGATGGCCGGCCGGCATCGACGGGTCGAGCAGATCGCGTTGGAGCGTGTTGCGGTAGGCGATCTCGTTGCTGAGGTAGCCACCGCCGGTACCTTCGGAGGCGATCGAGCCAGGAGTCGGGCCGTCAGGGCGGCGTACCGGGAGAGTCTCGCCGGCGGGGATCTCGAGGACCGAGGTGTTCACGCGGGTCCGGAACTGGGCCGGCACCGTCGCGCCCGCCATCCGGGCGAGCGGCAGGCTCGAGGTGATCCACTCCGGGCCGGGAGGCATGCTCGGGGAGACGACCGGAGCGTTGATCGTGCCGCCACCCCAGAGGTTGTTGTTGTCGCCGATCGAGCTGACCGAGCGACGACGCCCGTTGAACGCCTCGAGGTCGAAGATCCCGACCCGGCCCTGGCTCACTGTCATGACGAGATCGGCGTGCTGCGGGCCGCCGCGATAGTGCGGGGCGAGCGCGTTCTCGACCATGTTCTCGTCGAAGTCGGTGTAGCGGACCGGGAAGACGGCGGTCTGGATCTCGTACGTCTTGCCGTTCACCTTCCACCGCTGACCGTCCAGCGTGAGCGCGTTCGCCCCGGACGGGTTGCCGATCCGGATGTCGGCATCCAGCGTGAACGGGTCGAACCCGGTGACCAGGATCTTCTGGACGCCCGGGGAGAACCGCGTGCTGGTGATCCCGCGCGACGAGTACTCGAGAGACCGGATCAGCTCCGCGCGTTCCGCCGTACCGAGGCTGAAGTGATGCGGCTGCCACTGGCGGAGCGCGAGCGCCATCGAGATGCGGGCCCAGTAGAGACCACGGTCGTCGGTGGACGGCAGGGCGGGAGCAACCTGCGGGTGCTGGGCGCGGTAGGTGGCAGTGCGCCACAGCACCTCACCCTGTACGCGCACGAGAGCGTTCGCCGCGGCACGGTTCGGCACTGCGCAGAGCAGCTTGCTGAACAACGCCA
Source organism: Kribbella sp. NBC_00382 (assembly GCF_036067295.1). Taxonomy (NCBI): domain Bacteria; kingdom Bacillati; phylum Actinomycetota; class Actinomycetes; order Propionibacteriales; family Kribbellaceae; genus Kribbella; species Kribbella sp. NBC_00382. The sequence goes on along the minus strand of NZ_CP107954.1, from coordinate 6,651,591 downwards.
CCTGGCGATCGAAACCGGACCGGGCCAGGATCTCGGCCGGTACCGACGTACCGCCGGCGACACCACGGCCGAGCCGCTGCTCCTCGACCGTGCCGGCCACGCCGGAGTCGAAGCAGGTCGGCTTGACCGCAGTCTCGGCCGCCGGGGCCGCGGTCGCCGCTGGAGTGGCGGTCAGGGCGGTGGCGAGTGCCAGTGCGCCGAGCAGGACGAAGCGGGGAAGAGAGCTTGGGCGGAGTCTCATACGTGATGTCTATCAGATCTCCGCCCCCGGACCGAGGGATCCGTGCGTCAGGTGATCTGCTCCAGCAAGCCTGTATCGACGTCGTACATGAAGCCGCCGACCAGGATGTCGTCGCCGATCAAGGGGTGTTCGCGGACTGCGGCGACGTCGTGGCGCAGTGCCTCGAGCTGGTCGGGGATGACGTTGAGGGGAAGGTACCCGGCCGGTTTGCCGGCCGCCACCTCGACCTTGGCGCGCATCTCGTCCTCGGTCATCGAGGCCATCGCGCAGCGGGTGTGCGGCACGATCATGATCCGCTTCACGCCGAGCAGCTGGACGCCGAGGACCAGGCCGGTCATGGTCACCTCGGTGACCCGGGCGCCGGCGCTGCGCAGCACCTTCATGTCGCCCGGCTTGAGGCCGAGCAGCTCCAGCGGCGGGATCCGGGAGTCCATACAGGTGACGAAACCGATGCCCGCGTGGGCGATCCCGTCGAAACCGCTGTACTGGAAATTCTTGCTGTACTCCACGTTGGCGGCCAGCAGGTCGTCGAAGTTACGAGGGGTGGCGCTCATGAGGCGGCTCCGGGGGTGACGCTTGCGGCACGCAGGATCGACATGGCGAACGGTTCCTTTCCGCAGGACTCCGGGCGGGGTGGATCGGCGGACTCGCTGATCACCTCGACGGTCCACAGCCGGCCGTCGCGGTGCCTGACCGTCACGGTCTCCAGGTCTTCCGCCACGACGCCGAGGGCGTCGAGTCCGGCCTCGCCGATGAGGTTGCGGACAGTGATCTCGGCGAGCTGGCCGCGCTTGGTCCAGGTGGACCGGCCGCGCAGCTTCTCGAGGACGGTCTCACCGCGGTCGGCCGCGGTGAGAATGGCTCCGGCCGTCTCCACGTCGAGCTGGCCGTACATGATCCCTGCGGGCAGCAGAGTAGCGGTCGGCGCAAACCGGTGACCGCCCAGGTGGTTCGCTTCCCACACCCGCCCGGGTGCCTGAGCGGCCAGCGCCTTGACGATCGGCCGGCCGAGCAGTGCGCAGCATTCGTCGCGCTTGCCGTTGGTACAGACCAGCAGGACAGGTTCGTTGACCGGGGCAAGTTCTGGCAGCGAGCGCATCGCCGCGTCTCGGTCGCCACGGCTGACGGCCGGCAGATCGAGTGCCAGCAGCATCTTCGGGTCGGCGACGCAGCCGCCGAGCAGCCAGGTCCGGCCCGGGACCGTGCTGGCGACATAGACCTGGTGGGAGCGCGGTGCCGCGTCGGCGTGCCTGCCAGGGGAGCGGATCAGCCCGAAACGCAGGTCCGCCTTCTTCGCGTCGGCGTCGATCTTGGCGCCGAACTCGGGATCGAGATGGCTCTGCGTCGGCGCTTTGTTGCCCCACGGGCCTGGCTGCTCAACGACGATCCAGCCGGTGGCGACCACCGCCGTACCGGGCATCGGTTCCTGCAGGTCACGGCAGAAGGTCGAGCACAGGCCCGGTCTGCCGCTGTTTGTTGCGCTCACAAGTAAGACGGTACGCGAGCGGAGACCTTGTCCCCATGACCATCGTCACCTGTGGACAGCGCCACGCCGCCCGAGCAGCAGAACAGCCAGTACCGCGGCCGCGAACGCGCAGATCGCCGCCCCGGCGAAGATCGTGTGAACTTGTGAAATGGCTGCTTCCTGCAGTCCGTCGATGAACGGACGACAGGTGGTCGGGGCCTTGCCCGGGCAGAGGTCGTTCGGTGACGGAAGGTCGTCGACGAGCGTGTAGTAGCGCCGCAGCCCGAGGGCGGTCAGGGCCGAGACGCCGATCAGCATGCCGATCATCCGGGCGACCACGACCAGCGCGCTGACGAGTCCGTGGCTGTCCGGCCGGGTGGCGCCGAGGATCGCGGTGTTGACCGGCGACAGGGCGAGCCCGAACCCGAAGCCGCAGACGAGCAGCGCGATGGTGGCCGGGGCATGCTTGAGGGCGTCCTTCTCCCACAGGGCCATCAGGACGAACATGGCGCCGGCGAGCCCGAGCCCGGCGCCGGTGATGAGGCCCAGTCCGTAGCGACGCGTCAGCCAGCCTCCGACGACAGCACCGATGGGCAGGGCGATCAGGAAGCGCAGCAGGACCAGCGCGGCCGCGAGTTGGCCGCCTCTCTGCGTAGTACGGGCGAAGACGGGGACGTCGACCAGTGCTGCGATCAGGGCGGCCCCGACGAGGAAGCTGACCACCAGCGATCCCCAGGCCGGCTTGGCGCCGAGCAGACCGGGCGGGACGATCGCCTGCGCAGTACGGCGTTGCCAGAGGGCGAATAGCCCGGCGAAGACCGCAGCGGCGACCAGCAGCCACGGCCCAGCCGGTGCCATGACCTCACGCTCAGGATCAGCTGTCGCGAACGCCAGTACTACGCCCGCCAGCGCACAGGCGAGTAGCAGTGCGCCCACCAGGTCCACCTGCTTCACCAGATCCCTGAGGCTCGCCCGAGCCTTGAAGAGGATCAGTGCGAGCCAAAGGACCAGCAGCACGAGTGAGACGACGCCGATGGGCGTGAGGAGCCGGGACTCACCAGAGAACGGTACGAACGGCAGACCCAGCGTGACCCCGCTGGCTAGTCGCTCTGGAGCGGTCAGGGTCAGACCTAGCGCGATGCAGGCCAGCAACCCGACTGCAGCTGACAGCGGTGGCCGTCGGAGTCCGCGGAGGAGCAGAGCAAGGATGACGGCGACCGTGAGGTTGAGCCAGAAGATGTAGCGCCAGTCGGCGATCGCGAGAACAGCAGCGCCAAGCAAAGGCCCCAACACTGACCCAAGCTCTTGGACTGCACCGACTATGCCTAGTGGGAGTCCGCGCTTGTCAGCAGGCCAGAGGTCGGCCACCAGAGCCAGCGTCGCCGGTACGAGACCACCGCCGCCGACTCCTTGCAGGAACCGCCCAGTGACGACCAACGACAGGTCGTAGGAGCTGGCCGTGATGAGCGAGCCCACCGCGAAGAGCATCAGCGCGCCGACCAGTACCGGCGTACGCCCGACCACGTCGGCGATGCGGCCGATCAGCGGGAGTACTGCGATGTAGCCGAGCAGGAAGCCCGACACGATCGGAGCGGCTCGCTGCAGTTGATCCGCAGACAGGCCGACCCCGGACATCATGTCGGGCAACGCCAGTACGACGACGTAGGTGTCGGCCGCCGCGAAGGCGACCGCGACCGACGCGAGCGTCAGCCGCGCCCGGGGGCTGGCGGTCACGGCTTGGTGATCTCTACCTGCTCGCCGTACTTGTCGAAGGTCACGTCATAGCTGCTGGTGGCGCCGTCGTAGTACGGGCCGGTGATCGTCGCCGACACGAGTTGCTTGGTGTCCTTGTCGATCTTGAAGCTGCTCGGGAAGTCCTGGTCGGCCGGTGCCTTCGGGAAGATGCCCTGCAGCGTCTTGCCCTCGACCGAGCCGGTGACCTCGGTCAGCACCTTCGCGCCGTCGCGGGTGTCGCCCTTGATCTTGGCGTCCTTCAGCGTCGGCAGCACCCCCGTCAGGCCCTTGGCAGGGTCGAGCAGGATGGCTGGATCGGGTGCGCCCAGACCGGCCAGTTGCGACGGTGGCACCTCGTTGAACCCCGGCAGGAACGGCAGCTTCGCGTAGACCTTGCCGCCGACCGCGACGACCTCCGCATCGATCGGCGAACCGGCGGTACGGACTGTCAGCTTGCCCTTGAACGCCGGCGCATGGGTGGCGACGCCGTCACCGCTGGCGAGCACCTGACCGGAGCTCGGCAGGTCCCGCCCGGTGATCACGACGTGCACACTCGCGGCGTCGTCGATCGTCTTCTTGACCTCGGTCAGCAGCGCGACCGGATCGTCAGCGGTCTTGGCAGCGGCGTTGTCCTTCTTGCCGCCACAAGCTGCCAGTGACACAGCCAGTACGAGTACCGCACCGAACGTGACCAGTTTCTTCATGGGCTCAGCCTGCCAGGTCTGCGGCAACCGCCGCGATCGGCTGAGCCACCGGTACGCCGGAACCGTCGCGTCGGGGGTCCAGCGGGGGAAGCTCGACCGGGGCGCCGCTGTTGGCGCTGGCCTTGACCGGGGCCGCTCCGGCGAAGGCGAGCAGCAGCCCGTCCTCACCCTTGAGCAGCCGGTGGCATCGAACGCCTCCGGTCGCGCGGCCCTTGCCCGGGTACTCACTGAAGGGCGTCACCTTGACCTGGCCGACCTCGGTGCCCGGGAGCGCCGACGACGAGCCGGAGATGGTGACCAGGACCGACTCCTTGGCCGGGTCGACGGCGCCGAAGTACACGACCTTCTGGCCGGCCGCCAACCGGATGCCGGCCATGCCGCCGGCGGTCCGGCCTTGCGGGCGTACCGCGGAAGCGCTGTAGTGCAGCAGTTGCGCGTCGCTGGAGACGAAGACGAGCTCTTCCTCACCCGTGGTCAGCTCGACCGCGCCGACGACCTCGTCGCCGTCGTTGAGCCGGATGATCTCCCACGAGTCGCGGTTGCTCAGGTGATCCGGGGTGACCCGCTTGACGACACCGGTCGAAGTCCCGAGCGCGACACCGATCGAGTCCGGGTCCATCGTGGTGAGCGCCAGCGCCTTCTCACCGGCATCCAGCGAGATGAACTCGGCGACCGGCGCCCCACCCTGCAGGTTCGGCGCCGAGGCGGTCGTCGGTACTGCGGGAAGGTCGAGCGACTCCAGCCGGATCAACCGTCCCGCGCTGGTGATGAGCCCGTACTGACCGCGGGCGGTGCTCTTGATCGCCGAGACGATCGCATCGTGCTTGGCCCGGTCCTCGCCGCCACCGAACGCCTCGACGCCATTGGTCCGCGCGAGCAACCCGGTGGAGCTCAGCAGCACCCAGCACGGGTCGTCGGTGACCTCGAGCGGCACGGCCGCCGTCTTGGTCGCGCCGGACGACTCGAGCAGGACCGTGCGACGCGGGGTGCCATAGGTCTTGGCGACGTCGGCGAGCTCCTCGGAGACGGTCTTCTTCAGCAGCGTCTCGTCGTTCAGGATCGCGGACAGCTTCTCGATCTCGCGCTCGAGCTCGCCCTTCTCGGTCTCGAGTTCGAGCTTGGAGAACTTCGTCAGCCGGCGCAGCGGCATGTCCAGGATGTAGTTCGTCTGCACCTCGGACAGGTCGTAGATGTCCATCAACCGGGTCCGCGCGGCGGCCGCGTCGTCGCTGGTCCGGATGATCTGGATGACCTCGTCGATGTCCAGGATCGCGACCAGCAGGCCGTCGACGATGTGCAGCCGGTCCTGCGCCTTCTTGCGGCGGAACTCGGTGCGCCGGCGCGTCACGTCGTACCGGTGACCCAGGTAGACCTCGAGCAGTTCCTTCAGCCCGAGCGTGCGCGGCTGGCCGTCGACCAGGCAGACGGCGTTGATGGAGAACGAGTCCTCCAGCGGCGTCATCTTGTAGAGCTGCTCGAGCAGTGCCTCGGGCACGAAGCCGTTCTTGACCTCGATCACCAGCTGGGTCCCGTGCGCCCGGTCGGTCAGGTCCTTGACGTCGGCGATGCCCTGCAGCTTCTTGGCCTGGACCAGCGTCTTGATCTTCTCGATCACCTTCTCCGGGCCGACCGTGTAGGGCAGCTCGGTGACCACGATGCCCTTGCGCCGTGGGGTGACGTTCTCGATCCGGGCGGTGGCCCGCATCTTGAAGCTGCCGCGGCCGGTCAGATACGCGTCCTTGATGCCTTCCAGGCCGACGATCTTGCCGCCGGTCGGCAGGTCCGGGCCGGGGATGAAGCGCATCAGGTCGTCGATGTCGGCGCCCGGCGTCTTGATCAGGTGCCGCAGCGCCTGGATCACCTCGACCAGGTTGTGCGGGGCCATGTTGGTGGCCATCCCGACCGCGATGCCGGCGGCGCCGTTGACCAGCAGGTTCGGGAAGGCGGCCGGCAGTACGGACGGCTCTTCTTCCCGGCCGTCGTAGTTCGGCTTGTAGTCGACGACGTTCTCGTCCAGGCCATTCGTCATCGCCACGGCCGACGGAGCCATCCGGCACTCCGTGTACCGCATCGCGGCCGGGCCGTCGTCGAGCGAGCCGAAGTTTCCGTGGCCGTCGATCAGCGGCAGCCGCATCGACCAGGGCTGCGCGGTCCGGACCAGCGCGTCGTAGATCGCGCCGTCGCCGTGCGGGTGGTACTTACCCATGACCTCACCGACGACACGGGCGCTCTTCACGTGACCGCGGTCGGGCCGGATGTTGTTCTCGGCCATCGAGAACAGGATCCGGCGCTGGACCGGCTTCAGTCCGTCGCGGGCGTCCGGCAGGGCCCGGGAGTAGATCACCGAGTAGGCGTACTCCAGGAAGCTGCTGCGCATCTCGTCGGAGACGTCGACATCGAGGATGTGCTCCTCGAAGTCCTCGGGTTCGGCGGTGCTGCTGGTACGGCGTGCCATGCGGGTCTGCGTGCTCCTCATCGACTCAGCTCAGGTACGAGCTGCTTGGCGGCTGGGGCCCATTGTCACTGCCGGGGGTGCTCGATCCCAGCACCGACCCGGCTGTCCGCCGGATTTGGGCCCCCAGAGTCCGCACAGCGTACGCCGTAACGGCTAGTCGACCGCGCCGGAGGGATGGGATCGGCGGAGGATGAAGGAGGTCGGTACGAGCGCGGATCCCACCGCCAGGACGAGACAGACCGAGCCGATCCCCAGCAGCGTCGCCCAGGGCACGGTCGTCGGAACATCTGACAAGTCAGCAGTCATCGCGTGCCGGATCAGCAGGCCGACCGTCACCGTGATCACCGTTCCCAGGCTGATCGCGACCACTCCGACCAGCGACGATTCCCACAACACCATCCGGCGGATCTGCGCAGGCGTGGCACCGAGCAGGCGGGAGGTGACGAACTCGTGGCGGCGTTGGAGGCTGCCCATCAGGAGGGTGTTGGCGATCGCGATGGCGCTGTACAACGCGGCCGGGCCGAGCAGCAGGATCAGCCCGAGCTGGTTGCCCGTCCGGATCCCTTCACCCTGCTCTTGCTCCCACTCGGTGGCCGGTACGGCGTCCGCGCCCGTACCTGCCAGTCGCTCGTCGAGCGCCTTGATGAGCGTGGCCGCGTCGACACCCTCGGCCGGTTGGACGAACCAGCGGGTCGGGCCGGCTTGGGGGGCGTGCCGGCGGGCGAGGTCGAGCGACATGAACAGCGGGGGATTGACCTCGGGTGCTCCCTTGAGGATTGCGACCACCTCGAGCCGGTCCGTCGTCCGGTCGGCGAAGGTGACGTCGATCGAGTCGCCGACCCGATACTTGTGCCCGTCCACTTGATTGCTCACAGCAACCTTCTTGCCGGTCATCCCGGCCAGGTCTCCGCTGAGCGTGGTGATCGCGCGGGCCTTGGTGGCGATCGCCGGGTCGATCCCTTCGGCGTCCTCCAGTTCGGCGCTGTCGCGGTCGGTACGGATCAGCCGGACCGGGACGGCGCCGTCGGCGTACCCGACTCCGGGCGTACCGAGGATGCGGTCGCCCAGCGGCGCGGAGTCCTCTGGTGCGGTCACCACGATCGGCGTACGGACGGTGTCCCGGATCGTCGCCGTGGCGGCGTCGGCGGCGAAGCTGAGGGTGAGGACCATCGAGCCGGCGATCGCGGAGATGGCCAGGATCGGAGCGGCCAGCGAAGCGCTGCGGCGGGGCGCCGCGACAACATTGCTGCGGGCAAGTCGTCCGGAGACCTGCGTCCAGGCGACCAGCGGCAGCGCCCACAGCCAACTCACCAACGGGACAACGAGCGGCGCGAGCAAGGTCAGCGCGATGACCAGCAGCATCGGGGTGAACATCGCGAGCGGGACGACGGCTTCGCCGGTGCCCGGGCGGATCAGGGCGAGCAGCACGATCGCCGCGGCCAGGAAGAGTACGCCGAAGATCACCCGGACAGGCCCGATCCGCGGCGGCTCGAGCGCTGCCTCACGTAGGGCATCGACGGCTCCGACCTTCCCGGCCCGGCGAGCGGCCGATCGCGCGCCGAGGAGCGCGACGACCAGTCCGGCGCCGACCGCGATCGCGAGGGGCACCCAGGGGCTGGCCGCTTCGAGCTTCACCGGCGCCAGTTCCGTGTATGACGCCTTGGCCAGCACCAGCGGAGTCACCAGCTGAGCGAGTACCGCGCCCGTCAGCGATGCCGCGAGCGCGACGACGAGCGCCTCGCCGAGCACCATCCGCTTGACCTGCTTCGGCGTCGCACCGATCAACCGGATCAGACCGACCTCCCGGCGCCGGGACGCAACGGCGAACGCGAAGGTGCTCGCGATGACGAAGATGGTGATGAAGCCGCTGAGCACGCCGACCATGCTGAGCACGACCTGGAGGCCGGATGCGTCCTCACCTGAGAGCAGGACTCGCGCGGTGGTCGGCGGATCGGCGTGGGGCAGGTTGACGGTGATGTAGTCGGCGGCCGGGCCGTGGTACGCGATGGTGGCGGCGGTTGCGGTAGCGGCCAGCCCGAGGAGGAAGACACCGACGGCGAGCGCGACGAAGGAACCGGCGTACAGGGACAGGTGCCGGCGGACGGTTTGCCGGCTCAGGAAGAACATCAGCGCTCCAGGTCGCTCATGGCCGCGGCGATCTGGGCCGGGGTGCCACGGTCGATCTGTCCGGCGACCAGGCCGTCGGACAGGAAGAGGACACGTTCGGCGTACGCCGCGGCGACCGGGTCGTGGGTGACCATGACAACGGTCTGGCCCGCTCGATCAGTTGCCTCACGCAACAACCCGAGGATCTGCCGGCTGGTGCTGCTGTCCAGCGCGCCGGTCGGCTCGTCGGCGAAGAAGACAGCCGGCTGGGTGATCAGGGCACGCGCGATCGCGACCCGTTGCTGCTGCCCGCCGGAGAGCTCGGCCGGGCGGCGCCGGGCCTTGCCTTCGAGGCCGACTTGGTCGAGTACCCGATGAACTTCGTCGCGGCGCGGCTTGCGGCCGGTCAGCCGCAACGGCAGCGCGATGTTGTCGTAGACGGTGAGCGAGGGGAGCAGGTTGTACGCCTGGAACACGAAGCCCATCTGCTCCCGGCGCAGCTTGGTGAGCGCGACCTCGCCGAGCCCGCGCAGGCTGGTACCGCCGAGCATCACCTCGCCGGACGTCGGCTGGTCGAGCCCGGCCGCGCACTGCAGCAGGGTGGACTTGCCCGAGCCGGACGCACCCATGACAGCGGTGAAGGAGCCGCGGACGAAGTGGTAGGTGACGCCTCGCAGCGCCTCGACCGAGCCGGCCTTGGAGCGGTACGTCTTGGTGATCCCGTCCAGTAGCAGGGCAGGCGGTTCACTCGGTACGACGGGGTAGCGCGTCGGCGCGGTGCTGGTCATGGTTCCAGCCAACTCGTTTGGTGGCCTCGCCACCCTGGCTTACGCGGGACACCTGGAGTAGCGCGCACGCTACCGACCTGGGGCCCGTACCGGACCTAGTGTTGAGCGAGTGGAGAAACCGGACACGGCGTGGGCCGCCCTGGCATCGAGGCGGTTCCTCATCTCGTCGTGGCCCTGGCGCAGTTATGCCTACCTGCTCAGTTCGGTGCCCGTCGGCGCGTTGACGATCGCCCTGCTGTTCGCTGCCGTCGGCCTCAGCCTGGTGCTCAGTCCACTGATCATCGGTATCTGGATGCTGATGGCGTTCCCGCTCGCCGGGATGGTGATCGGCCGCATCGAGCGGTGGCGGGTGCGGCTGATGATCCCGGCCGGCGTGCGGTCGCCACACGCGACGATCCCGCCGGGGTACCGGCTGCGGGCCCGGCTGACCTTCCGGCGCCGCGAGCGTGCGTCGCTGCGGGCACTCGGGTACGGGCTCGTGCTGGGCGTCTTCGTCTGGCCGCTGAGCGCACTGTTCGGGGGGATCAGCGCGACGGCGCTCGGCCTGACGTTGGCCGCGCCGTGGATCGCCGCGCACGAGGAGATGGGGATGGGGCCGTGGACCCTGGACACCGGTCGAGAGGGCTGGGCTTTCCTGGTCCTGTTCGGGCCGCCCTTCTACGTCATCAGCTCGTACATTCTCGGGGCTCTCGCCGGGGCCGAGGCGGAGTTGGCGAAGGCGTTGCTCGGGCCGCGGGAGGAAGAGTTGCGGCGCAACGTCGCGGAGCTGCGCCGGTCCCGGCTCGATCTGGTCGACGCGTTCGAGACTGAGCGGGCGCGGATCGAGCGGCATCTGCATGACGGCGTACAACAGCGGCTTGTCGGGCTGACGATGACGCTGGGACTCGCCGAGCTTGACCTGCCCGAGGGGGAGGGGCGCAGGCTGGTGGTGAAGGCGCATGGTGAGGCCGAGGCCGCGTTGGCGGATCTGCGCGAGGCGGTGCGGGGGATCCATCCGCGTGTGCTGGTGGACCACGGGTTGGAGGCGGCGGTACGAGAGGTCGCTGACCGGAGCCCGCTGCCGGTGAGTGTGCGGATGACGTTGCCCGACAGACTCCCTACGCCGATCGAGGGGGCCGCGTACTTCGTCGTGAGCGAGGCCCTCGGCAACGTGGCGAAACACGCCCAGGCAACCCGGTGTGAGGTCGAGGGTTGGGTCGCGGGCGACCGGCTGGTCGTGACGGTCACCGACGACGGTGTCGGTGGAGCGACCTTCGATGCGGCCGGTGGGACAGGATTGAAAGGGCTGGTGACGAGACTGGACGCGTTGGGAGGCACACTCGACCTGTCCAGCCCACCCGGTGGGCCCACTCGACTGAGGATGGAGTGCCCGTGCCGGCTCGACGACTGAGCATCGTCCTGGCTGAAGACTCACTGCTGTTGCGCGAAGGACTGGCCAGCATCCTGGACCGGGCCGGCCACGAAGTCCGCGACACCGTCGGCGACGCGGACACGTTGCTGGCCGTCGTGCGCAAGGATCCGCCGGACGTCGTCATCACGGACGTGCGGATGCCGCCCGGCCACAGTGACGAGGGTCTACGGGCGGCTGCCGCGATCCGGGCCGAGCTGCCGCAGATCGGGATCTTGGTGCTGTCGCAGTACGTCGCCGACGCGTACCTCTCGTCGTTGCTGGAGACAACGACCGGGGGGATCGGGTACCTGCTTAAGGACCGGGTCGGGCACGTGACCGAGTTCCTCGCCTCGCTCGACCGGGTCGCCGAGGGTGGGATGGTCGTCGATCCCGAGGTGGTGCGGCAGTTGCTGGCACGCCGGCGCGACGACGGTCCATTGGCAGCGCTGACACCGCGCGAACTCGAAGTACTGGCCCTGATGGCCGAGGGCCGGGTCAACTCCTCGATCGCCTCGGAACTCGTGGTCAGCGAGGCAGCAGTCCGCAAACACGTCGGCAACATCTTCGCCAAACTCGACCTACCCGACGGCCGAGACCGCCGAGTCTCAGCCGTCCTCACCTACCTACGCGGCTGAACCTCGCTGAACTAGCCGGTGACCGCCTTGAGGATGCCCGGGGTGTTGATCCGGTTGGTTGCGGTCGCGGCCAGTTTCATCGCTGCCTCGGCGGTCTCGGCCGGGGTGTCGAGCGGGATGATCATCAGGTCGACGCGGGCCTGCTGCTCGCAGATCGCGGTCAGCAGGGTGGCGGGCTGGCTGCGGAAGTACCCGAGCTTGATCACCCGGCCGGCCGCCTGCAGCTTGGTGGGCTGCTCGGCCCAGTCGCCGGCGTGCAGGATCAGGCGCTTGACGGGTCCACGCAGGCTGTCGATCGCCTCGACGAGGGCCGGCAGTTCGGCGTACGGGTCGTTCGAGCGCGGCCACCAGGCGCCGTCGAGCAGGGTGTTCTTGGTGTTGGTGGTGTCGAGCAGGATGCGCGTTGTCGCGGCGGGGCTGGCTGCTGCGGTCGTCACGGGAGGATCCTTCGGGTCGACGATGGCGGGCACGTACCGTGCGCTGGCCGGTGTGGCGGGCAGCTCTGAGTGAGCTGTCGTCGAGTCCGGGGTCGCTCGCAGCCTACGCCGGTTGGTCGGCGAGGGATGATTGGCTTGTGACGTGGGCTGATGAGAGTGACATCCGTAAGGTGCTGGCCGACTGCGAGACGTGGGCTGTGGTGGGGTTGTCGAGCAACACCCAGCGGGCGGCGTACGGGGTGGCGAGGTTCCTGCAGCGGCAGGGGAAGCGGATCGTGCCGGTGCATCCGTCGGCTGAGACCGTGCATGGCGAGCAGGGATACGCGTCGCTGGCCGACATCCCGTTCCCGGTGGATTGTGTGGATGTCTTCGTACGGTCCGAGCTCGCCGGCGCGGTCGCGGACCAGGCGGTGGGAATCAATGCGCGGGCGGTCTGGTTCCAGCTGGATGTGGTGGATCCGGACGCCTACACCCGGACGACGGCCGCGGGTCTGACGATGGTGATGAACCGCTGCCCGGCGATCGAGTGGGGACGCCTGGGTCCGACCTGACCCGTTCCGGCGAGTTCTGAGGGGCCAATATGTTCACCATCGACAACTCCACCGCTTTCGGCGCGCGGATCGAGCGCCGCCTGAACGACGAGCTGGTCATCTGGCTGACCACCGTCGGCAAGTCAGGTACGCCGCAGCCGAACCCGGTCTGGTTCGGCTGGAACGGTACCGAGGTTCTCGTCTTCAGCCAGCCCGGCCAGGCCAAGCTCCGCAACATCGCCGGGCAGTCCCGGGTGGCGGTCAACTTCAACGCGACCCACTCGGGCGGCGACGTCGGCGTGCTCACCGGTGACGCCGTACTCGACGGCAAGCCGGCCACGGACGAGGAGCTGGCCGCGTACAACGCGAAGTACGCGGCCGGCATGAGCGGACTGAGCCTGACCGCGGACGACTTCCACCGCGACTACTCGGTGCTGATCCGGATCCGCCCGGACAACCTCCGCGGCTTCTGAGCTCTCGCCGGATGGGCCTCAGGCTTGAGGCCCATCCGGTTCGTCTCAATTGAGGTAGCCCTCGACGACGTCGCCCGAGCGGGCCTGGGCGTCCTCGGGGTTCTCGCCGAACTCACGCTTGGCGCGGCGCTGGCGCAGCAGGTCCCAGCACTGATCCAGCTCGACCTCGAGCTTGCGCAGGCGTTCCTTCTCGTCGGCATCGTTGATCTCGCCGGCCGCGTGCTTGGTCCGCAGATCGTGCTCCTCGGCAACAAGCTCGTCGATCCGGCTGAAAAGGCTCTTGTCGTCGGTCATGAGGAAACGGTACGCCCGTCGGGAAGGGATGACCGGGCAAGGAGCTCGGTTGTGGTCAGGATGGCGATCGATCCGGCCGCGAGCAGGCCGATCAGTACTACGAGTTGCAACGCCGCAGCAGCTGTCGGTGAGGCGCCGCCGAGGACCATCCCGACGAAGGCGCCCGGCAGCGTGACGAGGCCGACCGTGCGGGTCTGGTCGAGCGAAGGCAGCAAGGCGTCGCCGGCGACCGGGCCGGCCACGAGTTTGAACGCGTCCGGTTGCATCAGGCCGATCGACAGACCCGCCTCGAACTCGCCGTACCGGCCGCCGTACTCCGACAGCAGCCGGCGCCCGGCGAGCGTGGTGGCGTTCATCGCGCCGCCGACGATGATGCCGCCCATCGGGAGGATGCTGCCCGGGTTGCGCGGCACCACGCCGGGGAGGACGAGCAGGAGGAGTACCAGGGTTGCGCCCCCGGCGATCGCGGCAGCGCAGTACAGGTACTGACCCGGTACCACCGCCACGTGCCGGATGCGGCGAGCACTGGTGATCGTGGCGACGACCATCATCACCAGGATGAAGGCGAGCGTTCCCCAGATCGACTGGAGCGCGAAACCGACCACCGCGCCGACAACGGCCAGCTGGACCAGGGCACGGAGGGCGGCTGTGACGATGCCCTTCTCATGCCGCAGGGAGGCGAGTCGTGACGCCACAACGGCGATAGCGACTAGGAGTGGGAGCACTATTACTGCGGCGATCCCCAGGCCCGTGTCGTGCGACATCGGACTATTGCACCACCTGACTTGTTAAGCGTCCCGGAAGTCGGCCTCGTCGTAGGCGTGTTCGGTGGGTTCGCCCTGGTCCACCTTGGCGGCTTCGTCCGCGCGCAGCTCGACCCGGCGAATCTTGCCCGAGATCGTCTTCGGCAGCTCCGCGAACTCGATCCGCCGGATCCGCTTGTACGGCGCCAGGTGGTCGCGGCAGAACTGCAGGATGTCCTTGGCCAGCTCCCGTGACGGCTCATGGCCAGCCGCCAGGACGACGTACGCCTTCGGTACCGAGAGGCGAACCGGGTCTGGCGACGGTACGACGGCAGCCTCGGCCACGGCCGGGTGCTCGATCAGTACCGACTCCAGCTCGAACGGCGAGATCCGGTAGTCACTGGCCTTGAACACGTCGTCAGAGCGGCCGACGTAGGTGATGTAGCCCTCTTCGTCCCGGCTTGCGACGTCGCCGGTGTGGTAGAAGCCGCCGCGCATCGCCTCTTCCGTCATCTCATCGGCGTCCCGGTAACCGCGCATCAGCGGGACCGGCGGGGGAGCGAGCTCGATGCAGATCTCGCCGTCGTCGCCGACCTCGTCGGTGGCCGGGTCGACTAGTGCGATCTTGTACCCCGGCAGCGGCCGGCCCATCGAGCCGAGCTTGACCGGCTGGCCGGGCGGGTTGCCGATCTGCGCGGTCGTCTCGGTCTGGCCGTAGCCGTCGCGGATGGTGACGTCCCAGGCGTTGCGGACCTGCTCGATCACCTCGGGGTTGAGCGGCTCGCCGGCCGAGATGCACTCGCGGATCTTGATGTCCACCGCGGACAGATCGGCCTGGATCAGCATCCGCCAGACGGTCGGCGGGGCGCAGAAGGTGGTCACGCCGTAGGTCTGCAGGACCCGGAGCATCTTCTCGGCGTCGAAGCGGGTGTAGTTGTAGAGGAAGACGGTCGCGCCCGCGTTCCAGGGCGCGAAGACGTTGCTCCAGGAGTGCTTGGCCCAGCCGGGTGAGGAGACGTTGAGGTGCACGTCGCCGGGTTGCAGGCCGATCCAGTACATCGTGGACAGATGGCCGACCGGGTAGCTGACCTGGGTGTGCTCGACGAGCTTGGGCTGACTCGTCGTACCGGAGGTGAAGTAGAGCAGGAGCGAGTCGTCGGCCTTGGTGTCGGGCGCGGGAACCGGGCCGTCGTAGGTCTTGGAGTCCTCGTAGTCGAGCCAGTTGTCCACAGGTCCGCCGACGCTGACCCGGATGCACTGATCAGCGATACCTTCGTACCTGGGGGCATCTTGATCGGTCGTCACGACGGCCCGTACTGCACCGCGCGTGATCCGGTCGGCCAGATCCGCATCGGTGAGCAGTGTGGTCGCGGGGATCATCACCGCGCCGGCCCGGATGCAGCCGAGCATCACCTCCCACAGCGGGACGATGTTGCCGAGCACGATCAGTACCCGGTCGCCTGGCTGCAGTCCGGCCTCGGTGAGCCAGCCGGCCACCTGGCGGGATCGCTCGGCCATCTCCGCGTAGGTGAGCGAGTTGACCTCGCCGTCCTCCTCGACGATGGTCAGCGCGGCGACCTCGGCCTGTTCGACGGCGAGTGCGTCGAACCAGTCCCGCGCCCAGTTGAACTGGTCGAAAGCAGGCCAGCTGAACTCGCGGTACGCGGTGTCGTAGTCCTCGCGATGGGCGACCAGGAAGTCGCGTGCCTCACGGAACGTGCGGGTGTTGTCCGAGGTGCTCTGTTCCTGGCTCATGGTGCGCACTATTGCCGAGCGCACCGAGATCGGCAACGCGACATCCGGGTTTGCGAAACACTGCGATCTGTGACTAAAGTCGAACGCATGTTCGATCCAGCGTCTTTCCCGTGGTTGTGCTGGCCGTCAGCCGAGGCTGACGGCGAGCACGGCTCCGGTGAGGACGAGCGGGGTCAGGATCAGCCCGCGCCACAGGAACGACCACCAGGAGATGTGGACTCCGGCGGCACGGCAGCGGTCGCGCCACAGGAGGGTGGCCAGCGAGCCCCAGAGGGTGAGCAGGCAGCCGCAGTTCACCCCGATCAGCAGCAGCATCATCCGGGTCCCGTCCGCCGAGGCCACCGGCTCCATCGCCAGGTACGCGGGAAGGTTGTCGACCGCGTTGGCGCCGAGCGCTGCCGTGCCGGTCAGCCGGAGGTGCGCGGCCAGGCCGTTTCCGTTGCCGGCGATGTCGCTGAGCAGGCCTTCGAGTCCGTGGGCGGTGAGGGCGCCGACGACGAGAAACAGTCCGACCACGGTGATGACCAGGCGCCAGGGCACCAGGACCCAGGTGAGCTCCGCGCGGCGCCGGACGGCGAAGAGCACGACGAGCACCAGCGCGCCGATGCTGGCCGGCCAGGCGACGTCGATACCGGTGACGAACGCGGGACCGAGCGCCAGGCAGACCGCCGCCGAGCCCCAGAAGAGCACCTTGTCGTCCAGGTCGGGCGTCGGCGGCACTTCGTACGACCGGCGCAGGTCCTTGTGGAACAGCACGGCCAGGACGACGACCGTGATCAGGATCGCCGCGATGGCCGGTCGCCAGCTCAGGCCGAGGTAGTCGCGCAGCCCGAGACCGAGCCGGTCGAACTGGTGCAGCGCGAGCAGGTTGGTGAGATTGGACACCGGCAGCAGCATCGAGGCGGTGCCGGCCAGCCAGACCGTGGTGAACGCGAACAGCTTCGGCGGGATCTCGAGCTGGCGCGCCATCGCGAGCACCACCGGCGTGAGCAGCACGGCACAGGTGTCCAGCGACAGCACGATGGTCAGGGCGGTCGCGAGCACCACCACGAGCAGCCAGAGCCGCCACATCCGGCCGCGGGCGAGGTGAGCCGCCTCACGTGCCGCCACGTCGAAGACCTTCGCGGCGTCGGCGAGCCCGGCGATCACCGTGACGGCGACCAGGAAGACCAGCACGGGAGCGATTCGCTGAATCACGTCGAGAGCGTCAGACGGCCCCAGCAGACCGGTGACGAGCGCAGCGATGCCACCGATCGCACTCAACCACCACATGGAATTGCCGTCCTCCGAAATCTGGTGAGTGAGTACGCTGGCCGCGTGACAATGCCGGAGCAGCCCCAGCGACCGGCCCAGTATGTCCTGGAGTACCCAGAGGGCTATCCGGCGGTGTACGAGGCGGACGTGGTGCTGCGCGACGGGGCGACAGCGCACTTGCGGCCGATCACGCCTGGTGACGCGGACCTGCTGGTGGCCTTCTACGCGCGCGTCTCGGAGCAGTCGAAGTACTACCGGTTCTTCGCGCCGTACCCGCAACTGTCCGACCGCGACGTGGCGCGCTTCACCCAGGTCGACTACGTGGACCGGCTCGCGCTGATCGTGACGGTCGGCGACGAGATGATCGGCGTCGGCCGCTACGAGCGCACCGGCCCGCGGACGGCCGAGGTCGCCTTCCTGATCGAGGACGCGCACCAGGGCCGTGGCCTCGGGCAACTGCTGCTCGAGCACCTCGCCCAGGCGGCGCGCGAGCACGGCATCGCCCGGTTCATCGCCGAGGTGCTGCCGGACAACCGCAAGATGATCACCGTCTTCACCGAGGCCGGCTACAAGGTCGCCCGGGAGTTCGAGGACGGCGTGATCATGGTCGAGTTCGACATCGCGCCGACCGACACCTCGTTCGGGGTGATGCAGGCCCGCGAGCAGCGCTCGGAGGCGCTCTCGATCGCCCGGTTGCTGACTCCGGCCGGTGTCGCCGTGATCGGCGCGTCGCGACGCGAGGGCACGATCGGCAATGCACTGCTGCGCAACCTGCGCGACGGGGGATTCCCAGGACGGCTGTACGCGGTCAACGCTGACACCCAGGCCAGTGAGATCGAGGGCGTACCGGCGTACCCGACGATCCGGGATGTCGACGGGCCGGTCGACCTGGCCGTGGTCGCGGTGCGCGCGGAGATGGTTGCCGACGTCATCCTGGACTGCGCGGCCAAGGGCGTGCGCGGGCTGGTAGTGGTGTCGAGCGGGTTCGCCGAGATCGGTGAGGAAGGGCGTAAGCGGCAGCGGTACCTGGTCGGCCTCGCCCGGTCGTACGGGATGCGCGTGATCGGGCCGAACGCGCTCGGAGTGATCAACACGGCCGACGGGGTCAGCCTGAACGCAACGCTCTCGCCGTTGATGCCGAGCCCGGGGCGGGTCGCGTTCTTCTGCCAGTCCGGGGCGCTCGGCGTGTCGATCCTGGCCGACATGGCCGGTCGTGGGCTCGGATTGTCGAGCTTCGTCTCGGCGGGTAACCGTGCTGATGTCTCCGGCAACGACTTGATGCAGTACTGGTACTCGGACGAGGCGACCGAGGTCGTCCTGCTCTACCTGGAGTCGCTGGGCAACCCGCGCAAGTTCAGCCGGGTCGCGCGACGGCTGGCCGGTCGCAAGCCGGTGATCGCGCTCAAGTCGGGCCGCGCCACTCAGGGTGTGCCGCTCGGGCACACGGTCCGCCGCAGCACGTTGCCACCGGCAACGGTCGACTCGCTGTTCCGGCAGAGCGGCCTGATCGGCGTCGACACGCCGGGGGAGCTGTTCGACGTCGCCCAGTTGGTCGCGCACCAGCCGCTGCCCAAGGGTCGCCGGGTGGCGATCGTGAGCAACTCGGACGCGCTGACCCTGCTCGCGCTCGATTCGGTGGCGGGCTACGGGCTCGACGTCGCGGGGGAGCCGCGCACGCTAAACGCCGAGGCGACGGCTGCCGACTTCGGTGAGGCGCTGAGCGAGGTGTTCGCGGACGATCGGGTGCATTCGGTGGTGGTGATCTTCACCCCGCCGGTCCAGTCGAACGGCGCCGAGGTCGCGCGAGTGCTCGCCGCCGCGGCCGCCGGTTCCGACAAGCCGGTCGTCTCTACCTTCCTCGCATCGCGCAGCGTTCCCGAGCAGCTTCGCGTCGCCGATGAGCACGGGGGCGCTGCTCGTGGCTCGATTCCTTCGTTCTCGTCTCCGCAGTACGCGGTGGGAGCGCTCGCGAAGGCCACGACGTACGCCGAGTGGCGCCGCCGCGCGGACAGCCGGATCCCCGACCTGCCGAGCGTCGACACGGCCGGCGCCGAGGACTTCGTCGCCGAGTTCTTGCAACGGCATCCGCACGGCGCCGACCTGGACGACGCCGATCGCCAACGGCTGTTGAGTTTCTACGACATCAGCGTGCTGCCCGCCTTCCCCGTGCTGTCCGCGGACGAAGCCGTCGACCGCGCGGCCGACCTGGGCTTCGAGGTCATCCTCAAGGCGACCGCCGAGCAGTGGCGGATGCGTCCCGACCTCGCGGACATCTGGCGCCACATCCACGACGAGGACGACATGCGTGGCGCCTGGGCCGAGATGACCCGAACCTTCGGCGTCGCCTCGGACCCTGGACGGGCCCAGTTCGTCGTCCAGAAGATGGCGCCCCCCGGCGTACCAGTGGTCATCTCCGCCCTGGAGGACGTCTCCTACGGCCCGGTCGTCACCTTCGGCCTGTCCGGCGTCGCCACCGACCTCCTAGGCGACCGCGCCTACCGCATGCCACCCCTCACCACCACCGACGCTGCCGAGATGGTCCGCGAGGTCCGAGCAGCCCCGCTCCTCTTCGGCTACCGAGGCTCCGATCCGGTCGACATCCCAGCCATCGAGAACCTCCTCCACCGAGTCTCCCGCCTAACCCTGGAGCTCGAGGAGGTAGTCCGCTGCGACCTCCGCTCCGTCCTGGTAGCCGCCCAAGGCGCCACCGTCCTCGACACCAACATCCGGATAGCCCCCAACGAAAAACCCCGCCAAGACACCGCCGTCCGCCGCCTCACCTGAGGGCTCCGTACCGGCGGTCAATGGGTGAGCACATCTGCGAAGCCGAACGTCGCGACCAGCGCCGGGTCGTGGAACTTGACCACGTGCGAAACGCCCGTGGCGGTGGCGGTTAGCACCACGACTCCGTCGGCACGGAGCATCCCGTCTGCGTCTCGGCGGTACACGGCGGCGGCCGGTTGGCCGTTGGCGGTGGTGGCTAGCATCCGCCACTCGCCGGGAGTGCCGAGTACGTAGGCGTCGAGGATGTGGATGCACGTGACGCGGCCCGCCTGCCAGTCGCGGAACGGCGTCGCCTCCAGCGTGGCGTCGCTGCGCAGCACCTGTTCCAGTAGACCGGCATCGGAGCGCTCGAAGGCCGCGATGTACCCGTTGAGCAGCGCGCGTGCTCGCTGGTCGGTCGGTTCGAGTAGTTCGGCGGGTTCCAGCTCCAGCTCGTCGAGTCGTGCGCGGGCGCGCTGCAGACCGCTCTTGACCGCTGCCGTGGTGGTGCCGAGGATCTGGGCGGTTTCAGCCGCGGAGAACGCCAGCACGTCTCGCAGGAGGAGGATCGCGCGCTGGCCGGAGGTCAGGTGTTGCAGGCTGGCAATGAGTGCCAACCGCAACGACTCGCGGTCGACCGCCACCGCGGCCGGATCGTCGGCCGGCGGGGCGATCCAGGCATCCGGCAGCGGTTCCAGCCACGAGACCTCGGCGGCCGCAACGGGAATCGGTGGGCGATCGGGTCCGGCGTACGGGCCGGTCAGGCCTGAGGGCAGCATCCGGATCGGGCGCGGCTTCGACGCCGTCAGGCAGACGTTGGTCGCGATCGTGTAGAGCCAGGACCGGATCGACGACCGCCCTCGAACCCGGCATAGGACCGCCACGCGCGCAGATAGGTCTCCTGCACCAGGTCCTCGGCATCGTGGGCCGAGCCGACCATCCGGTAGCAGTGCGCCAGCAGCTCCCTGCGGAACCGCTCGGTCTCGGCGGCGAACCGGTCCTGGTTCGCCGCCGCCCGCAGTTGCGATGTCACGCCAAAAGCCTAGTCCCGCCACGCATCTGAGCGTCCGCCATCGGTAGCAGGCCCTCAAGGAAGCAGAGCAAGTTTGCCGATGGTGGCTCTCGCTTGCAGTTCGCCGAGTACCTTCGGGCCGTCGGCGAGGTCGTACGCGGTTGGCCGGCCCGGGGTGATCACACCTCCGCCGATGAGCGCGGACAGCTCACCCATGACCTCGCCGAACAGCTGTGGCGCGGACTGGATCAGGGCTCCGAGGTTGAGCCCGATCAGGTGGACCTGGTGCTTGTACACCAGCTCCCAGTTGCTGATCCTGGCGTCGCCACCCGCGAGGCCGTAGACGACAACACGACCGGTGACGCGCTTGGCGGCGGTCAGGCTGGCCTCGAAGGTAGAGCCGCCTGCCGACTCGAGCACCACATCAGCGCCACAGCCGTCGGTCAGTCTCATGACCTCGGCGGCGAGGTCGCCGCTGAGAGAGTCGAGGACATGGTCGGCGCCCAAGCCCAGTACCGTCTCCCGCTTGCCCGGCGACGCAGTGGCGATGACCCTTGCACCGTAGTGCTTGGCCAACCTAACCGCGGCCTGCCCGGTCGCGCCCGCCGCTGCGTGCACCAGCACCACCTCATCAGCCTTGAGGTCTCCCAGAGGCCTGAGTGCGGCCAGCGCAGTCGGCCAGTTCACGATCAACCCGAGTGCCTCCTGCTCGGTCCAGCCTGGGGGTATCGGCATCGCCGCGGCGGCAGGCAAGATCATGTACTCAGCGAACGCGCCGTCTCCGACGCCGACAACGCGGGCACCTGGCTGCAGGCCGTCCACCCCCTGACCCACCGCGACGACCTCGCCGGCGGCTTCGAAACCGGCCAGGTACGGCGGCTGCGGCCCGCCAAAAAAGGTTCCATGAGCCTTGGACAAGTCGGCGAAGTTGACCCCAGCGGCGACGACCCGGACCAGCACCTCGCCCTGGTGGGGTTCAGGCACCGGCGCGTCGGCGATCAGGCGCAGGTCCTGCGGCCCGTCGAGCGAGGTCTGCTGCAGCGCGCGCATGGTCGCGGGAATGGTCATCGGCGATCAGTCCTTCGTTCTCGATCTACGGTCTCCCTCATGTAGACCTCGGCTACCACCAAAAGGAATCGACCACGCGACGATGCCTACCTACGATCGGGCCTTTGGCAGTCGATCGAGGCGGAGTTGATGGGTGAGTCGGGTGGTGACATGACGGGCGTCGCGCGAGAGCTGGCCGAGGTGTTCGGCGTCGGAGAGCTCGTGCGGATCTCGCCGGTGGCACGAGGGGCGATGGGGGCGGTCTGGGAGTTGAGGACCGCGGAGGGGGTGTTTGCCGCCAAGGAGTTGTTCTGGTTCGACGGCGAGGTGGACTCGGTCCTGCCCGAGGTCGCCTTCCGAGCGGCGTGCGCGGAGTCCGGCGTACCGAGTCCGGCCCCCTTGGCAGCAGCCAATGGCAAGTACGTCGTGCGGCTGGGCAGCAGGTGGTGGAGGTTGTACGAGTGGGCTGACGGTGTGGCCCCCGGTCCGCAAGATGCCGAGGCGACAGCTTGGCTTGCCGCCCAAATGGGCGTCATCCACGCCATCGACTGGCCCGGAGGAAGTACCGAGGTAGTCCCTTGGTACCACCGCGTCGATGTCGACTGGCCTGCGCTCGTGCTGGAGGCCAAGCATGCACGCGTCGAGTGGGCCGAGCGGCTCGATCAACTTCAACCCCGGCTCGCCGAGCTGAACTCCATCGTCAACACGACGCCGATCGGCGACCAGGTCTGGTGCCATCGCGACCTCAGAAACTCAAACGTCCTGCGATCGGGCCCAAACACCTTGCTAGTCGACTGGGACAACGCCGGCCAACTGGCGCCCCACCGCGAACTAGGCGCCCTACTGATGCCGTACCTCCACAGCCCAGCCGACCTGCGCCAGATAGCTGACGCCTACCGCACCGCCGGCGGCCCAGGAAGGATCGACGACCCGTCCGGATTCGCCACCGGCCTGGCCATCTCCCTCAACTTCCTCCACGGCCAGGCAAGCGCGGCGATGGACGACGCCGTGGCTGAGCAACACCGGACGTTCGCCGCCCAGCAGGTCGTCGACCTGCTGGACACCCTGCCGACCCTCGAGCTACTGGAGCAAGCAGCAACAACGATCCGCTCCACCTAGCCCTGTGCCACACCGGACCGCCGAAGGCTCCGGCTGATGAGCGCAACAAGAACCAGGCAGCAGCCGCCAAGCAGCCCTGCCGCCATGGCGATCAGCCCCGCGGTGCTGTGTGGCTTGGGGTCCTCGCCATGATTCCGGCTGATCCGCTCCGACAGCTCGTCCAGCCGATGCTGATCCGCTTTGTCGACCCTGCCATCGCCTGCCACGTCCTTGACCAGGTTGACGGCCTCATGCAGCTCCTTCCCGGTGAACCCGTCGGCACCGAGAAACTCGCTGCCCTCGCAAAGCGAGATAGTCCCGCCGTCCTTGAAGACGAGATGACGACTGTCGGTGCAGATCCATTCGCCCGTGCTGTTGTAGCTGACGGTATGGCCCTGCTCGTGCCCCAGCCCGAAGAGCCCGACGTACAGCCCTCCACCAATCGCCACCAGACACAACCCGGCAGCAGCGATGCCCGCCACAAGATGCCTGACGGACCGACCCGGCGCAACCCCAGAAATCCCCATCCCCACAGCAAACCGCCGACCGAGCCCCACCAGCGCCCGATAGCCGCTTTAGGCCAGAGCTCGCCGGGTTTCGTCGGCGTACCCGCTCACGCCGGAGCCAGCGGCTGCATAGGTTTGATGTTTCTCCTCGGGAGCGCGGGTACAGGGGTCGGACAATCCGTGCACAGGGAGGAACAAGCGATGGGCAACACCACCGAGTCGGTTGATGTCGAGGCGCCGATCACCGCGGTCTACAACCAGTGGACGCAGTTCGAGTCGTTCCCGGAGTTCATGGACGGGGTCGACGAGATCAGGCAGCTCGACGCCACTCACACGCACTGGGTGACGAGTATGGCCGGGGTCACGCGGGAGTTCGACGCGACCATCACCGAGCAGCATCCAGAAGAGCGAGTGGCCTGGAAGTCGGACACGGAGCCGCGCCACGCCGGCGTCATCACGTTCCACCGGCTCAGCGACACGACCACCCGGGTGACCGCGCAGATGGACCTCGATCCCGAGGGGTTCGCCGAGCAGGTGGCGGACAAGACCGGGCTGATCGGCGTACGGGTGAAGCGGGATCTGCTGAGCTTCAAGGAGTTCATCGAGAAGCGCGGCGCCGAGACCGGCGGCTGGCGTGGAGACGTCGAACGCCCGGACGCACGATGACCTCTGTACTACTGACAGGGCAGCAGGTCACAACAAAAGGGGGTCGTCATGGGTGACTACGAGGCATCGACAACGGTGGGCGTGTCTGCAGAGGTCCTGTTCGGGTACCTCTCGGAGGTTGAGCATCTGCCCGACTACCTGCCGCAGATGACCGAGGCTCATCGCACCGAAGGCGACCAGGTCGAGGTCGCCGCGGTCATCCAGCCCGAGGGCGGTCCGAAGCGTGAGGTTTCGGGCCAGGCATGGATCGAGGTGGTCGAGGATGGCAAGAAGCTGCAGTGGGGAGCCACTGGCGCCCACGATTACCACGGCGAGCTCGACGTCGACCCTGCCACCGACGGAACCTCCCTGCTGACCGTCCGTCTCCACACCGACCACGCCGAGGGCGCATCCATCGACGACGGCCTGCAACGAACCCTCGCCGGAATCAAATCCACCATCGAAAACCAGGCGACCTAGCACCCCGTTGCGGTCGAGCGAGTCGGGGTGGGGGTTATTCGCTGGCCCGGCGGTAGATGCTGTTGGTGCGGGTTAGCAGGTGGTTGTCGACTAGGAGGCGGCGGAGGGCTGCGTGGTCTTCGTGCCAGGTGTTGAGGATGGTGTTGACCTCGGACTCCGGGTAGGCGCGGTTCGGTTCGAAGCAGTTCACCAAGTACTCGAGCACGATCCGGGTCTTGGCCGGGAAGGTTGGGAAGTGGGTCAGCCGGCCGTCGCGGATGAACGCGCGCAGGACGGCGTCGCGGGCCGGGTCAGCGTCCAACGGCGCGACCTCGCGGCGGTTGCTGCGGGCGGCGTCCTTGAAGACCTCCTCCACCGCGTGAAAGCCATCGGCGGATGCAGTCAGCAGGCCGGTCTTGATCAGGCGTTGGGCCGACTTGCCGACGACCGCGGGGGAGAGCCCGGTAGCCGCCGCGATCTGATCCGGGGTACGGGCGCCGAGGACGACGGCGGAGTAGGTGCGCAGTCGAGCCGGTTCAGCCAGAGATCCACAGAGTAGGTCGGCATTCATACAACCAAACGTAATGTCGGCAGCAACCGAATTTCGGCCAACTGCTAAACAGTTCCCATGACGAGCGAGCAGCCGCAACCCGGTCCGCACAACGCGATCACCGACGTCCCCGGCGTACTCGTCGGCCAGGTCGAGCGGACCGACGCGCCCTACCTCACCGGTACTACGGTCATCCACGTCCCCGATACCGCAGTCGCCGGCGTCGACGTCCGTGGCGGCGCTCCCGGCACCCGCGAGACCGACCTGCTCGACCCGGTCAACTCCAACGCCGGGGTCAATGCCATCGTCCTCACCGGCGGCAGCGCCTTCGGACTCGACACGGCAGCCGGCGTCATGGCAGCACTCGAAGAGCGCGCGCAAGGTGTCCGTGTCGGGCCAGGCGAGCGCGACGTCGTACCGATCGTCCCGACCGCAGTGATCTTCGACCTCAACCGCGGCGGCGGATTCCAGGCCCGCCCCACCGCGGACTGGGGACGCCAAGCGCTCGAAGCAGCAACCGACGGACCAGTTGCCGAGGGCAACCACGGTGCCGGCACCGGAGCCCTCGTCGGCGGCCTCAAAGGCGGCGTCGGTACGGCGAGCGTGCGACTGTCCGACGGCACAACACTCGGCGCGTTAGTGATCGTCAATGCGGCCGGCTCAGCAGTAGACCCGCAAGGACGACTGTCCGCCGAACGCTACGGCCTGCCCAACGAGTTCCCCGTACTACGAACCCCCACCGACCCACCCCCGGACCTCCCCGGCCGCATGCCCGGCATGAACACGGTCATCGCCGTCATCGCCACCGACGCCTCCCTCGACAAGGCAGCGACCAAGCGAATGGCGATGGTCGCCCACGACGGCCTGGCCCGCGCCATCGATCCGATCCACACCCTGGTCGACGGCGACAGCATCTTCGCCCTCTCTACCGGCAAGGACGCGACCCGCCTGACCGTCACCACCCCAGCCACCCTGCTCCAACTGGAGACGATCTTCGCCGCCGGCGCGCGCACCCTCTCCCGAGCCATCGGCCACGCCCTACTCGCCGCCGAAACAGTAGAAACCCCCGCCGGCAAATACCTGAGCTACCGCGACGCCTACCCCTCAGCCTTCCCGAACGACTAGCTACTCGGCGAGGCGCAGCGTACGACTCCAGTACTACGCAACGCCCCGCCCTGACGCCAAAAGACGCAGCAAAGACCGGTC
This sequence comes from Kribbella sp. NBC_00382, assembly GCF_036067295.1. NCBI lineage: Bacteria > Bacillati > Actinomycetota > Actinomycetes > Propionibacteriales > Kribbellaceae > Kribbella > Kribbella sp. NBC_00382. The sequence continues at coordinate 6,625,301 of NZ_CP107954.1, read as the reverse complement.
TCGGGTCCGACGTTCCAGAAGCCGAACCCCGGAAAGCTACCCGGTATGAGCTACCCAGGCGTCCCCACCGCGAACCCGCAGCAGCAGTCCACCCAGCACCTGGCCCAGCAGCCCTACCAGCAGCCGGTCCAGCACCAGGTACCACCGCCAGTGCTGGCCGGCCGCGGCCTGGTCAAGTACTACGGCGAGGTAGTCGGCCTAGCCGGTGTAGACGTCCAAGTGCGCGGAGGCGAAGCCCTAGCCGTCATGGGCCCGTCCGGCAACGGCAAGACCACCCTGCTCCACGTACTAGCCGGCATCCTCAGCCCCGACCAGGGAGAGGTCTGGCTAGGCAATGACCGAGTAGACCAACTCAACGACGCCGCCCGCACAGTCCTCCGCCGTCGCCGCCTCGGCTTCGTCTTCCAGGACAACCAGCTCCTCGCCGAACTCCCAGCCGACGAGAACGTCGCCCTCCCACTCATGGTCGACGGCGTCTCCCGCCGGGAAGCCATCCAGCGAGCCCGCGCCACCCTCGCCCAGGTCGGCCTCGCCAACGAAGCCGGCCGCCGCCCCGGTGAACTTTCCGGCGGCCAGGCCCAACGCGTAGCCATCGCCCGAGCCCTGGTCGGCGAACCGCAAGCCGTCTTCGCCGACGAACCCACCGGCGCCCTAGACGCCGCCACCGGCGCCCAGGTGATTGACCTCCTCGTCGGCGCCGCCACCCACCGAGGTGCAGCCGTCGTAGTCGTCACCCACGACGACGCCGTCGCCGCCCGCTGCCACCGCGTCGTACGGATCGTCGACGGCCGGGTGAGCGAGCGATGAACCCGATGACCGACCTGGGCCTGCGGTTCGTCCGCCGCCCAGGACCGGGCGGGCGCGCCGCCAACCTGGCCGCCCTCGGCGCCACAGCGATCGTCGCCCTGCTCGTCACGTTCCTGATCGCCGGCTCACTCGGCCTCACCCACCGCTCCGACCGGATCGGCTGGCGCAACACCGACAACGCCAAGGCGAGCACCGCGGTCGGCGTCGTCAACGAGATCGACGACATGGCCGGCGGCGTACCGATCCTCCGGTACGACGTTGCCCTCAACGACCCACAGAAGAACGCCCAGCTCCCGCCGCCACCCGGCCTCGCCAAGGCGCCGCAACCTGGCGAGGTGTTCGTCTCACCCGAGGTCGCCAAGCACTGGACCGACGACCTGGCGAAGCGCTACAACACCGCCAAGCCCACCGGAATCATCACCGACAAAGGCCTGTCCTCACCCAACGATTGGGTGATCATCCACGGCGTCGAGAAGAACTCACCCGGCGTCGCAGCAGCTGACCGTCCGAAGTACCTCGAGACCTGGAACGGCAACTCCCTCGACGACCGGATGGCCACGCTGCTGATCCTGGTGGCCTTCGGCATCACCCTGGTCCTCTTCCCGCTCCTGAGCCTGGTCGGCCAAGCAGCCGGAGTCGCTGCCAAGCGCCGCGAACACCGCCTGGCCGCCCTGAGACTCGCAGGAGCAACCCGCAGCCAGGTCCTCTGGCTGAGCGCAGTCGAGCAAGCAGTCCTCGGCTTCATCGGCGCGATCGCCGGACTGGTCGGCTACACGCTGCTCACCCCGCTCATCGCCCGCATCCCACTCGGCGGCGGCCGCTGGTACGTCCACGACCTCATGCCCAGTTGGTGGGTCGCGCTGATCGTGCTGATCGCAGTACCGGTCCTGTCAGTGATCAGCGCACTCATCGGCCTCGGCCGGGTCAGCATCACGCCGCTCGGTGTCGTCCGCGGTCAGACCCGCAAGGCGACCAGCGCGCTGCGCCTCGGCCTGTTGGTGGTCGGCCCGATCATGCTCGCGATCCTCGGTACCGGCGGAGCGATCATCCCGCTGCTCATCGGCATCGGCCTGGCCGCCCTCGCTGTCCGTATCGTCGGCCCTTTCGCAGTACAGGTCATCGGCAAGTTCATGGCCCGTACTGCGAGAGGCCCCGTCGCCCTCCTGGCCGGCCGACGCCTCGCCGACGACCCCAAGGCTGCTTTCCGCCCGGTCGCCGCGCTGGTCCTGAGCGGCTTCGTCACCGGATTCCTCGCGCTGTTCATGCCGTACGGAATGAACAGCACCGCCGCGGACCAGTCGTTCGAGTTCTACCCCAAGGACGGACAAGTCGCCGTCGTCGCCGCGGATGCAAAGAAGCTGCTCTCCGAGGCGAAGCTCAGCGGCAAGGTCAGCACGGACGCCCACACGGTGATCATCTCGGTCCCAACGGCTGATCGCGAGAAGGCCCGCACAGCCCTCTACAACCTCGTCCCCGGCAAGGTCCCGCTGACCGACGCCGAGCGCGATGAGCAGGACGCCGGGATGTATAAGGACCTGCGCCTCGGCGTCGCCCTGCTACTCGGCCTGGTGTTCGTCACCGGCGCCGCCTCGACAGCAGCCGGTGCGGTCGGTACGGCTCTTGACCAGGCCGGGCCTGCGAAGGCGTTGCGCCGTTCCGGAGTACCGCTGAAGGTGATCGAGCGATCCGCCCGGCTCGCGGCCGTAGTACCGGTCGTCGGCGTCGGACTCCCAGTGGTCGGATTCGGAGCTCTTACCGGCCTGGCGCTGAGCGGGGGACAGGTACTCACCCAGGGCAGCTCAGGCGCCATCCTGCTCGGGGCGCAGGTGATCATCGGCCTCGTCCTGGTCGCCGTGGCCGGTGCCGCAGGTGCGCCGGTACTACGCAAAGCCAGCGTCGGCTGACCGGCGGCTGACACACCAGGGGCACGACTGTCCACAGGCACCAATCGGGCTCCGGGCCCGGCGCATGCAAGGATGAGGTCATGCGTGACCTGAATGCGCCGGTCCCGGAGCTCGTGGACGTCGCGTCCGACCTTCGCGACGCGATCGACCGGTGCGGCTACTACCCAGACGTTGTGACGGACTCCCTCGCCGTGGCCATCGCCGGCGAACCGATCCGGGCTTTCGTGCTGCAACACGAACCGACCTTCGACCGCGACGAGGTGCGGCGGCACATCACCATCCTGGCCCTGACGCCGAGCCGGCTGATCGTCGGGCACACCGACGAGCACGCCGCCGACGACCTGATCCGGGCGCCCTACGCGTCCACCTCGACCGAGGCGATCCCGCTCAACCGGGTGAACGCGGTCGTGGTGAACAGAGTGGTCCCGAATCCGGCCGGCTACGCCTCGAAGGCTTCCGGCGGCCAGTCCGACCCGGCCTCTGGTGGCGAGGTCGTACTGACCATCGGCTGGGGCATGGTGAACCGGATCGACCTCGAGCCGGCCGTCTGCGCCGACCCGAACTGCGAGGCCGATCACGGCTACACCGGTTCGGTCGCCGCCGACGACATCTCGCTGCGGATCTCGGCCGCCGCGGACGGCCCGGCCGGTATCCAGCAGGTGCTCGACTTCGCCGCGGCGCTCTCGTTCGCGACGACCAGCAGGTAGTGCCGTGCCCGACCCGACGCCCATCCTCCCTGCATACGGTGGTGGGTCTCTCGCAGACGTGCTGCCCTCGGTCGCCGGTGCCCTCTCGGTCCCCGGCGAGCAGAACCTGCTCGAACTGCCACCAGCCAGCCGGTACGCCGTACTGCTACTCGACGGTCTCGGCTGGAACCTCCTGCGCCGCAACGCGGAGACCGCGCCCTACCTGTCGTCCCTGACCGCCCGCAGCCTCACCGCGGGGGTCCCGTCGACGACGGCCGCCAGCCTCACGAGTCTGGGCACCGGACTGCCACCGGGTGCGCACGGAATCGTCGGGTACACCTCGATCGTGCCCGAGACGGGTGCGCTCCTGAACGCCTTGCAGTGGGACGCTCCGGTCGATCCACGCCGTTGGCAACCACACCAAACTGTGTTCGAGCGAATCGCCGCAGCCGGCGTTGCGACCCGCAACGTCAGCAAGTCGCGCTTCGACAGCTCGGGCCTGACGGCGGCAGCATTCCGGGGCAGCAAGCATCGGGGCGCCGACACGATCGAGGACCGGCTCGACGCCACGAGATTCGCCAGCCGCGAAGGCGACTCCTCGCTCGTCTACGTCTACGACTCGCAACTCGACTACACCGGTCACGGGCAGGGGAGTGAGTCGTGGCAATGGCGCAAGGAGCTCGCTGCCGCTGACACCTTCGCCAGCCAGATCAGGTCGGCGCTGCCGCGCGATGCGGTACTGCTCGTCGTCGCGGATCACGGCATGATCGACGTCGCCCCCGAGAACCGGGTCGACCTCGACTCCGAGCCGGCGCTGACCGACGGGGTGCGGCTAATCGGCGGCGAGTCCCGCTTCCGGCACCTGTACTGCGCCGACGGTGCGACTGACGACGTACTGGCGACGTACCGGGAGCGACTGGGCGACAAGGCTCTCGTGCTCAGCCGGGACGAGGCGGTCGGGCGTGGCTGGTTCGGTGCCGTCGAGGAACGTGTCTCGCCACGACTCGGTGATGTCATCGTCGCGTCGCTCGGACCGGTCGCGCTGGTCGCCAGCCGGCGCTATCCGCAGGAGGCAGGGCTGATCGGCCTGCACGGATCGCTCACCCAGGACGAGATGCTGATCCCGCTACTCATCGACGCGGGCTAGATCGCCAACCGACCGCTAGAAGCTCCACACGTTCCAGTAGAAGCTCGCCGACGCGGTCTTCGCGTCAGCGTCGCGGGCAGTCACGGTCACCTTGTACCGCCCTGCGCCCGGTGTGAGAACGCCGACGATCCAGCCGCGCTGCCCGTCGATGCTCAGGCCCGGCGGCAAGCCGGTCGCGGTGTAGCTGATCTCGCCCTTGCTGCTCATCCCCTTGAGCAGCAGCGGAATGGCTGGTGCACCACCGAAGCCGAGCTGCTCGCCAGGCTTGGTGATGCTCACGCCGGATGTCGGAGCCTTCGTCTCCGCTCCGACCGCCTCGGCCGCGTCCGCCATGCCCTCGCCGTAGAACGAGTTCAGGGACTCCGACCCCTTGCAGGTGGCCGCTGCTGCCGCCGGACAGGGGATGTCGTTGGCCTGCGCCGCGAGTCTGGCCCGCACTTGCTCGGGGGTCAGCTTGGGGTTCGCGCTGCGCAGCAACGCGGCGACACCGGCGACGTGCGGTGACGCCATCGAAGTACCGTCCAGAGACTGGTAGCCGCCGCCAGGGACGGTCGAGTAGACGTCCTGGCCGGGCGCCGCGATCTTGATCTTGCCTTCGCCGTAGTTGGAGAAGCTCGCCTTGGTCCCCTCGGGGCTGAGGGCGGAGACGACGACCACGTTCGGCAGTTCGGTCGGCAGGCTGATGCACTGGTTGGTGACCGGCCGGGCGGCGGGAGTGGAGTCGTTCGGGCTGGACGAGTCGCTGGTCTTGTTGGCGAGGTCGGTGTTCTCATTGCCCGCGGCGGCGACGTTGACGACGCCCTTGGAGTCCGCGTACGCGACAGCCCGGCCGATCGCCTCCTGGATCGCGTCCTGGTCGGGATCTGTCGGGCAGAGGAACATCCACGGGTCGACGTAGTAGCTGTTGTTGGTGACCGAGACGCCCTTGTCGGCGGCGAAGACGAACGCGCAGACGGTGTTCTCGGGGAAGAACAGTTGCTGGCCCTCGGGTTCGGCGACCCGGATCGAGGAAACCTTCACGCCGGGCGCGACGCCGGTCATGCCCTTGCCGTCCTTCGCGGCGGCGATCGTGCCGGCTACGTGAGTGCCGTGCTCGGCGACCGGGCGCCAGGCTCCCGGCCTGGTGTCGGCCTTGCCGTACGCGCAAGAAGCCGACTTGCTCGCGTCGAAGTTCGCCTTCAGGTCCTGGTGCTGGTCGTCGACGCCGGTGTCCAGCACGCCGACGGTGATCGACTTGGATCCCGGGTTCACCGCCCAGGCCTTGTCGGCGCCGATCATGGCCATGTCGGGCCGGACGCGTTCGGGGGAGTTGTCCGGGTGCTCGGCCGGCGCCGGCGGGATCGCCGGATTGGCCACGGCGGCCGGCAGGTCCGACGTACGGGTCGCTCCTACCTTCTGTACGCCCTTCACCGATCGCATCGCGTTGGCGAAGCCGGTGTTCGACGAGTGCACGACGAGCACGCCGATCGCGTCGTACGCCGCATAGATGGTCCCGGCGGCGGCGGCCACACCGGCCGCGACTACGGCGGTCTGCTTGGGCGCGGTGATCACGAAGTACGCGCGCAGCCCCGCCTCGACCCGGAGTGGCGCCGCGGCCGACTGCACAGTCGTGGCGGCGAGGATCAGGCACAGCGAGAGGACCAGCATCAGAGCTTTGCGCACGGCCCCAGTAGACCCTGCGGAAGGCGCAGAACAAAAGCCGACGCACCCCGGCGTACCTGATGCTCCAGGGACTTGGCAGGATGTGGGCCCGTGGCTGACCTGATCTACTTCACCGGGACCATGGACTGCGGGAAGTCGACGCTGGCCCTCCAGATGGATCACAACCACGCGGCCCGTGGCCGGCTGGGCAGGATCTTCACCAGCAACGACCGGGCCGGCGAGTCGACGCTGTCGTCGCGGCTGGGCCTGGAGGCGGAGGCGATCGAGGTCAAACCCGACTTCGACTTCTGGCAGTACGTCGTCGACGAGCTGACCCAGGGCGGCCGGATCGACTACGTGGTCGCGGACGAGGCGCAGTTCTACCAACCCGAGCAGGTGGACCAATTGGCCCGGCTGGTCGACGAGCTGCAGATCGACGTCTTCTGCTTCGGCATCCTGACCGACTTCCGGGCGACCTTGTTCCCCGGGTCGGCGCGGCTGGTCGAGCTGGCCGACCGGATGGAGCTGCTGCAGGTCGAGGCGTTGTGCTGGTGCGGTGAGCGCGCCACCCACAACGCCCGTACGGTCGGTGGTGAGATGGTCACCGAAGGCGAGCAACTGGTCGTTGGTGACATGGTCACCAACGCTGCCCAGGTCGCGTACGAGGTGCTCTGCCGACGCCATCACCGGCGCCGGCTGACCGCCGCCCGCGCTCGCGCCACCCTGTCACCCGAGGTACTCCCGTTCGGAGGCACGCTGTGAACCCACTGATCTCCGCTGACTCGTTGCTGTCGGCTACCACCAAGCCGGTACTGATCGATGTCACCTGGAATCTCTCGGTGCCGTCCGGCCCGCCTGCGCCGCCCGGACGGGATGCGTATGCCGCCGGTCACCTGCCTGGCGCTCATTACGTGGACCTCGACGCCGAGCTGGCCGGCCCGCCCGGCGATGGCGGGCGTCATCCGTTGCCCTCAGCAACAACTGTCGAGGCGGCGTTGCGCCGGGCCGGCGTCTCCGAGGACACAGCGATGGTCGTCTACGACGCGGCCAACTCGATGGCCGCAGCCCGGGCCTGGTGGATCTTCCGGTACTTCGGTGTGCGCGACGTCCGCGTCCTCGATGGCGGCTTCGCGGCGTGGAAGGCGGCCGGGGGAGAGGTCAGCACTCTCGTACCCCCGGACGCCAACGGCACCTTCACCGCCTCACCCGGCCACATCCCGATGCTCGACGCGGATGCCGCCCTCGAGTTGGCCTCCACCGGCGTACTCCTCGATGCCCGCGCCCCCGAACGCTTCGCCGGCGACACCGAGCCGATCGACAAGGTCGCAGGCCACATCCCCGGCGCAGTCAACGCCCCCACGGCTGCCAATGTCACCCCCGACGGCCACTTCCTTCCCGCCGACGACCTCCGCGCCCGCTTCACCGCCCTGGGCGCAGACGGCTCAACCCCGGTCGGCGCTTACTGCGGCTCCGGCGTCACGGCAGCCCACGAAGCCCTGGCCCTCCAGATCGCCGGCATCGAAGCCCCCGTCTACGTAGGCTCCTGGTCCGAATGGATCACCGACCCCAACCGCCCGATCGCCACCGGCCCCGCCTAACACCCCCACCGCATCCAGCCCCACGCGCCCGCCGCCGCTCGCTCCTACGTCGCTCCCAGCTCCGGCCGCTCCCACCCGCCCGGTTTTGCCGCTACTTCGTCGCGGTGAGTACGTAGGCGCGGCCCGCCTCCTGCCGGCAGCAAAGCTACTGGCGTGCGCTGCAGCGGTCGGCGCGACCTGGGGCTGGCGGTTCGACGGCGGCTGCATGGGGAGTGTGCGGCTCGACCAGGGCTGGTAGGTGTCCTGGTCGAGCCGCGTTGTGGTGTTAGAGGTCGCGGTTCATTGGTCTGCCTTTCGAGAGGGCGGACTGGTTGCTGGGGTCACTGGTCCTTGCCGCGCATGGCGAGCTCCTTCCGTCCGGGGTGAGGGACGGCCAGTGTTGTGCGCGGAAGGGTTAGCGCCGGGGGCTTTCTGGCACGGTGTGAAGGCTTGACGGGGCGCCTCGGTCAGGCTGGGCCGGCGAGGCCGAGGAGGTTGCCTTCTGGGTCGGTGAAGCGGGCGACGACCAGCTTGCCGGGCTCGCCGATGGGGCCGAAGACTCGGTGGCCGCCTAGTTGTGCCGAAGAGGTCGGCGTAGTACGTGCGGAGAGCCGCGGGGGCGGTGCCGATGATCTCGAAGTGGACTACTGGGTCTGCCATGACCGTGCTCCTTGTCGGTTGCTTTCACCAACCACGTCGGAGCGCTGAAGACCAGTTCGACATTTCAGCCGTGATCGAGCAGGCCATTGATAAAGTAACACGCATGGTTTAACTTACTCGGAATTGGGCTTCTGTGGCCCAGACCACACCCCTGAACCGCCCGGTGGACGGGGGTGATCCCGGAAACCTGAGGAGTTCCGATGACGAGAACGGCACGATTTGTCGTGACCCTGACGTCAGCCGCAGCACTGCTGGCGACGGCGGCGTGCGCGGACGGCAGTACGCCTTCGGCGAGCAGCAGCGGCGGCGCGATCGACGAGAACGCACCCGTCACCATCACCGTCGGCAACAAGCCCAAGCCGGACAAACCGGCCGACGTCGCCGCCTTCGAGCGCAACGTCAAGAAGTTCACCGACGAACACCCCAACATCACGATCAAGTCGACCGAGACGTCGTGGGACCCGCAGACCTTCCAAGCTCAGGTGGCAGGTGGCTCGCTCCCGACCGTGATGAGTATCAGCTTCACCGAACCGCTGAACATGATCCCGAACAAGCAGCTCCCGGACATCACCGACGAGCTCAAGCTGGTCGACATGACCAAGGACCTCAATCCCGAGACGCTCAAGCTGGTGCAGGACGGCAACGGCCGGATCTACGGCGTCCCGTTCGAGGCGTTCTCGGTCGGCCTGGCCTACAACCGCGCGCTGTTCAAGCAGGCTGGGCTCGACCCGGACAAGCCGCCGACGACCTGGGAGGAGGTCCGTCAGTACGCGAAGCAGATCACCGAGAAGACCGGCAAGGCGGGCTACGCGCAGCTGACCAAGGACAACACCGGTGGCTGGATGCTCACCACGATGACCTACAGCATGGGCGGCAAGGTCCAGAGCGACGACGGCAAGAAGAGCGTCTTCAACGATGCGCCGACCAAGAAGGCGCTGCAACTGCTGAAGGACATGCGCTGGACCGACAACACGATGGGTACGCAGTTCCTCTACAACCAGGAGGAGGCCCGCCAGGACTTCGCGGCCGGCAAGATCGGGATGATCATGCAGGCGCCGGACGCCTACGACATGGCGGTGAAGAACTTCGGGATGAAGCCGGCCGACTTCGGTGAGGGCGCGCTGCCGCAGGACGGCGGCCCGTTCGGCACGCTGACCGGTGGCTCGATCAAGATGATCAACCCGAAGTCGACCAAGAACGAGATCGTCGCGGCGCTGAAGTGGATCAAGTCGCAGGAGTTCGACAAGTACACGTCCCAGGCGCTGGCAGTCCAGGACGCCAAGAACGCGATCGCCGACAAGGGCTTCGTCGGCCGCCCCGGCGTGACGCCGCTCAGCCAGGAGACCTACGACCAGTACAACAAGTGGCGTGAGCCCTACAACAACGTGCCGGTGCAGCAGTTCCAGGGCTACATCGACTCGACCAAGACGCTCAAGCTGCTGCCGGAGCCGTCGAACAAGGGCCAGGAGGTGTACGCGCTGCTCGACCCGGTCGTCCAGCAGGTGCTGACCAAGAAGGACGCCGACATCGACAAGTTACTCGCCGACGCCTCAGCGAAGATCGACGCCCGCCTGGCGCGGTAGCCCGATGGCCGTCCTGACGCGCGTCTCGACCGCGCACCCCGCCACTCAGTCCCGCCGGAGCCCAGCCACCTGGCTCCGCTCCGGCGGACTGAGCAGCATCCTCTTCGCGCTGCCCCTGGTACTGACCTTCCTGTACTTCTCCTGGGGCCCGATCGTGCGCGGCCTGGTGCTGTCGTTCCAGAAGACCAACCTGGTCACCCCCGCCGAGTGGGTCGGGATGTCCAACTTCAGCTACGTGCTGACCGACCCACAGTTGCCACAAGCAACGATCAACACCCTGTACTTCGCTCTGCTGGCGTTGATCTTCGGCTTCCCGGTGCCGCTGTTCCTGGCGGTGTTCATCAGCGAACTGCGCAAGACCGGGTGGCTCTACAACGTGATCTCGTACCTGCCGGCGGTCGTCCCGCCGGTGGTCGCGATCCTGCTGTGGAAGTACTTCTACGACCCCGGCTCGGGCGTCTTCAACGCGATCCTCGACTGGTTCGGACTCGGGCCGTACGCCTGGCTGAACTCGCCGAACCTGGCGATGCCGGCGATCGTGCTGGAGGCGACCTGGGCCGGCGCCGGGGCCACCTCGATCATCTACCTGGCGGCGCTCACCGGCGTACGCAACGAGCTGTACGAGGCGGCCGAGCTGGACGGCGCCGGCATCTGGCGTCGCGTCTGGCACGTCACGATCCCGCAGATCCGCGGAATCATCCTGATCATGATGCTGCTGCAGCTGATCGGGACGTTCCAGGTCTTCACCGAACCGTTCCTGTTCACCGGCGGCGGTCCGGACAACGCGACCACCACGATCCTGCTGCTGATCTACCGGTACGCATTCATCAACGGCGACTTCGGTGCGGCCACCGCCCTCAGCGTGCTGCTGGCGCTGGTGCTGTGTGTGCTGTCGGTCGTCTACCACTTCCTCACCAGACGTTGGAGTACGACATGACCGCGGAGGCGCCAGAGCGCGGCATCATCTCGACGATGGACCGGCGACGGCCGCTGGTCCGGTACGGGCTGCCCATCATCCAGGTCCTGCTGTTCATCGGCGTGGTGATCGCCGGCGTCGGCCCGTTGCTGTGGCTGCTGAAGTCGGGGCTGTCGACCAGCCAGGACATCCTCAAGGGACCGCTGTCGCTGTGGCCGAGCGGCATCCAGTGGCACAACGTGCCGGACGCCTGGAACCAGGTGCAGATCGGCTCGTACCTGGGCAACACCGCGATCATCGCGATCGGCTCGTTGCTGTCGACGTTGTTCGTCTGTACGACGGGAGCGTTCGTGCTGAGCGTGTTGCGCCCGAAGTGGGGACCGGTGATCACCGGCCTGGTGCTGGCCACCTTGTTCCTGCCCGGCGTGATCTCGCTGGTGCCGCTGTACCTGACCATCCTGAAGATGCCGGTGTTCGGCTGGAACCTGCAGAACACGTTCTGGGCGGTCTGGCTGCCGCAGGCGGCCGGCGCATTCAACATCCTGGTGATGAAGCGGTACTTCGACGCGATCCCGCGTGAGCTGATCGAGGCGGCGCGGATCGACGGAGCGAGCAACCTGCGGCTCTTCACGGCACTCATCCTGCCGATGTCGAAGCCGATCATCGGGGTGGTCGCGCTGCTCACCGTGATCGGCTCGTGGAAGGACTACCTGTGGCCGCTGCTGGTGCTGCCGGATCCGAGGCTGCAGCCGATCTCGGTCGCGCTGCCGAGAGTACAGAAGACGACTGATCTCTCCTTGCAGATGAGCGCCTTGTTCCTGGCGGTCCTCATCCCCGTGGTGCTCTTCTTGATCTTCCAGAAGCAGTTCCTGCGTGGGGTCGGAATGTCCGGAGGCATCAAGGAATGACAACTACAAAGAACAAGGGAAGGAAGGAAGGCGGGGAGGGGGTCGTGGGCCGCCGAGTGCTGGTGACGGGCGCGGCGGGGCGCATCGGCTCGGTCACGACACGTCATCTGACCGAGCTCGGCGCCCTGGTGACCGCGATGGAGATCGCCGAGCACGATGATCTGAAGGCGGACCGGGTCGTGATCGGCGACACCAGGTCCGAGGAGGATGTGGCGAGGGCGCTCGAGGGCGCCGACGCCGTCGTCCACCTGGCCGCGCTGGCGCATCCGTCCGCCGGTACGCCGTACGACGTCTACACCATCAACGTCGTCTCCACCTTCAACGTGCTCGCCCAGGCGGGCGCGCTCGGCATCAAGCGAGCAGTCGTTGCGAGCAGCATCAACGCCTTCGGGGTGCCGTTCAACCCGGCCAATGTCCGGCCGGCGTACTACCCACTGGACGAGAAGATCCCGGCCGACGTGGCCGACTGGTACTCGTTGTCGAAGCAGAACGATGAGAACACCTGCCGGATGGCCTGGCGGCGCTGGGGGATCGACGTGGTGGCGTTCCGGTTCCCGCACGTCAACTCGGTCGAGGTGCTGCAGCGCCAGGCCGACGGGTTCGCGAAGGACCCGGCGCCCGGCGTACGCGAGGGGTGGTCGTACCTCGATACCCGCGACGCGGCGTACGCGATCGAGTTGGGGCTGACGGCAACGTTGTCCGGCGCTCACATCTTCTTCGCCGCGGCGGGGACCACCAACGCGCCGTTCGAGACCGAAGCCCTGCTCGACGCCTTCGCGCCCACAGTGCCAAGGCTGCGGCGTTTCGTCGGGCGGGAGGTGCCGATCGACCTCACCGCCGTCCGGACCGTGCTCGGCTTCCAGGCCCGTCACGAGCTCGACCTGCCGACGAACCCTCTGGAGACCTGAATGGCGCACGAGACCCCCGCCACCTTCGCCCAGCCCTGGCCGGTTCGCGATGACATCCGGATCCGCGCGGTGCAAGCGGTCGTGACCGCACCGCAGGGCATCCCGCTGGTGGTGGTGAAGATCGACACCACCGAGCCGGGCCTGTACGGACTCGGCTGCGCGACCTTCACGCAACGCTGGAAGGCGGTGAAGACCTTCGTCGACGAACACCTCGCACGCCTGCTCATCGGCCGGTACCCGGGTGACATCGGCGACCTGGTTCGACTGGCCGGATTCTCCGGCTACTGGCGTGGCGGACCGGTCACCAACAACGCCATCTCTGGCATCGACCAAGCCCTCTGGGACATCGCGGGCAAGCGAGCCGGCATGCCGGTCTACGAACTACTCGGCGGCAAGGTCCGGGCCGCCGCTGACACCTACATCCACGCCGGTGGCATCACCATCGACCAGACGCTGGAGCAGGCGAAGGAGTTCGTCGCGCAGGGCTGGCGGCACATCCGTCTGCAGGTGTCGACACCGGGCGGCGGCGGGTACGGTGCTCCGCGACTCGCGACGCTCTACCCCGACGCGCCGTACCGGAACGGCTGGAGCGCCCGCGACTACCTCCGTACTACGCCCGACCTGTTCGCCGCGGCTCGACAGTCGTTGCCGGACAACATCGAGTTGCTACATGACGTGCACTCGCGGCTGACTCCCAAGGAGGCCGTGTTGCTGGCCCGGTCGCTCGAACCGTACCGGCTGTTCTTCCTCGAAGACGTCCTGCCGCCCGAGCATTGGGATCGGCTCCCTGAGGTGCGGGCCGCGTCGCCGGTGCCGCTGGCTGTTGGTGAGCTGACGACGTCGATGGGCGACGCGGTCCGGCTCGTTCGCGATGGTGGGGTCGACTTCATCCGCTCGCACATCTCCGACATCGGTGGGCTCACGGCGGCTCGGAAGGTCGCCGACCTCGCTGAGCTGTGCGGGGTCAAGACGGCGTGGCACGGACCGGGGGACACCTCGCCGATCGGTGCGGCGGCCAACGTCGCGCTCGACGTCAGTTCCGTTGCCTTCGGCATCCAAGAGGGGCACATCTACAACGACGCTACCCACGAGGTCTTCCCGGGCACGCTGCGGATCCAGGACGGCTGGCTGCGGCCGAACGAGACCCCGGGCTGGGGCATCGACATCAATCTGGACGCCGCCGCCCGCTACCCGGCGGAGTTGTCCGGGCATGACGAGTGGGCGGCCGGAGTACGGCGTATCGACGGAGCACTGGAGGCGCCGTGAGGTTCGCCGTGTTCACCGACTCGACACCGGAGTGGAGTCCTGAGGCGGCCGTGAAGATCCTGGCCGAGCAGGGCTGGCAGGGGATCGAGTGGCGGATCACCGACCCGGTGGAGTCTTTCCGGCCGACGTTCTGGGCGGGGAACCGCGCGACCTGGCCGATGACCGGACTTGAGTCCCGGCTTGGTGAGATCCGGTCGGTGACTGCCGGGCTGGCGATGCCGGCGCTTGGTGCTTACGTGACGCCAAAGGAACGCGATGACGCCGAGCGGATGCTGGCCGCGGCCGCTGCGCTCGACGCCGGGCAGGTTCGCTTCCTGGGGGTGAACACCGAGAAGGGGCAGTCCTATCGGGAGGCGTTCGCGGCGTGCCGGGGTGATTGGGAATGGCTCGAGGAGCGCGCGCGGGAGCACGGCGTACGGGCGTTGCTCGAATTGCATCACGAGAGCCTGACGCCGAGCGCGTCGGCGGCCCGGCGGTTGGTGGAGGGGCTCGATCCGCGGTACGTCGGGGTGCTGTATGACATCGGCAACACGGTGATCGAGGGCTGGGAGGAGCCGGCCCACGCGCTCGACCTGCTCGGTGAGTACCTTGCGCACATCCACGTCAAAAACGTGGCATTTCATCTCAGCGCGGTGGAAATCGACGGCACCCTGCGGTGGGAACCGAAATGGGTCCCGTTGCGCGAAGGCCGGGCCCACCTGCCGGAATTCTTCAAAGCACTCGCGGCGACCGGCTATGACGGCTGGGTGACGGTGGAGGATTTCTCCGGCGCGTTGCCGGTGGCGGAAAGAACGGCGGCGAACCTCGAATACCTGACCGGCCTGGCGAGGGCTGCGGGGTACGATCTCGGCTAGTTCGGGGCGGTATTCGGTGAACGGGGAAAGCAATGCAGACAGAGGAGGTGGGCGATGGTCACGCCAGAGACTGACTCGGCGGTGCTCGACGAACCGACGCGTTCCGGCGCGAACCAGTACGACCTGGGCTCCTTCAACGAGGCCGTGATCATCGAGACGATCCGGCTGGCCGGCATCATCAGCCGGACCGAGATCTCCCGCCGGACCGGGCTGACCCAGCAGTCGGTGTCGCGGATCCTGCGCGTACTGCTGCAACAGGGACTGCTCGTCGAGGAGGCGCAGGAACGCGCCGAACGCCTCGGCAAACCCCGTACTCCGGTGCGGCTGCGCTCGAACGCGGCCCATGCCGTCGGCATCCACATCGACCCCGAGTTGCTCACTGTCGCGGTGGTCGATCTCGACGGCACGATCGTGCGGCGCGAGACCGTCGACCTGCCGGCCGATCTGGACGCCGTACGGCTCGTCGATCTCACCGCGGCGACCGTGACCGCAGCTTTGAGCATCAGCCAGGTGGACGCGAACTCCATGCTCGGCGTGGGCGTCGCGGTCCCCGGCCCGATCAATGCCGATGGCACCTTGCTCGACCTGCCGTTGCAGCCGGCCTGGCGCGGGCTAGAGATCCGGCATCTCCTCCAGGGCAAGCTGAACCACCCCGTGCTGGTCGAGAAGGATGGCACCGCGGCGGCGATCGGCGAGCGCTGGATCGGGCGGTCGGCGCGGGCCCGCGACTTCGCGTATCTGTACCTCGGTACCGGCGTCGGCAGCGGCCTGATCCTGAACGGCTCGATCTATCGCGGGCTGACCGCGAACGCCGGGGAGTTCGGTCAGCTGTGCGCGCTGAAGATGGGGGAGTGGGACGAGCAGACCGGCCCGAAGATGATGGCCGAATGCAATCCGACCGCCGGGCTGCCGGTGATCGCGGCCGGCTTCGGATATGTCGAGACCGACGCCGGCGCGACCGATGAGGCGAAACGCTACAAAGCGGTCTGCAAAGCCGCCGCGAACGGCGACGAAGCAGCCCAGAAGGCCGTGACGCAGGTCGCATCGGTGATTGCGCAGGGTGCCGTCGGCCTGGTCGACCTGCTCGATATCGATTTGATCGTGCTCGGCGGTCCGGCGTTCGAAAAGGAAATCGCCGAGGTGTTCCTTTCCGAAATCAGCCGGGCGGTGAATTCGCACCCGATCGCGAAAGGTACCCGGACGGTCGTGGTCGAGGAGTCGATGCTGCAGGCCGACGCGGCCGCGGTCGGCGCCGCCTCGACCATCTTCCACGACGCCTTCACCCCGCGGGTCGGAGGTTCCAGCCAGGCTCGTAGGCTGCCGAAGTGACCTTGGACAGACCCCTCAGCACCGAGATCGAGATGCGGGTGGCGACGCTCAACGACGCCGCCGCCTTCGCCGAAGCGCAGGTCCGCAATCGCGAACACCTGCGGCCGTGGGAACCGGTCCGTTCGGACCGCTGGTTCACCACGGCCGGGCAGGCGGATCGGCTCGAGCAGCAACTGGTTCGCTTCGAGCGGCGTGAGGTCGTGCCGTGGTTCCTGTTCCAGGGCGACCGCGTGGTTGGCGCGATGACGCTGACCGACATCGTCCCCGGGCCCTTCCGCAGCGCGAGCCTCGGCTACTGGATCGACGCCGACCTGCTGGGCAAGGGCCTGGCGACTACGGCAGTACGGACTGTGGCCGAGGTTGCCGACAAGGAGCTGCTGCTGCACCGGATCGAGGCCAGCACCCTCACTCACAACCTGCCCTCGCAGAAGGTGCTGACGAAGGCCGGCTTCAGCCAGATCGGCAGCGCCCCCGACTACCTCCACATCGACGGCGCCTGGCGCGATTGCCACCTGTTCCAGCGCATCCTCAACACCCGCCTCCCCGGCGAAGCCTGATTCTCGGACGGCCACGCGACCTACTTCAGACGGTCAGCACGGCCAGGTCCAGCTGGTCCAAGCGGGCGGGGTCGGTCACGATGTCGATCTCGCGGATCGTCCGCCCGTCGATCGTGAAGCAGATGGCACGCTCCAGCCGGCCGCTTGGCGCGACCACGAAGCCGACAGCGCCGTTCACCAACGCCAGGTGAGCCGACGGTGCACTGGCTGCCGCAGCGGCGAGCGCCCCGTTCGCGGCACTCGCCGCACCGCGGATCGCGCGGGTGACTCCACCGAGGTCGCTGCGGACGACCACGTCCGGGTCGAGGACCGCGACCAACGCCTCGAAGTCCCCGTTGCGGGCGGCCGCCAGGAACGCCTCGATGACTTCGCGCTGAGCGACCTGATCAACCTCCGACACGGACGCGCGGCCCTGGCCTTGGCCCTGCACCCGCCGCCGAGCCCGACTCGCGAGTTGCCGCGCTGCTACCGGCGTACGGTCCACAATCGGCGCGATCTCCTCGAACGGCACCGCGAACAAGTCGTGCAGCACAAACGTCAGCCGCTCCGCCGGAGTCAACGTCTCCAGCACCACGAGCAACGCAACTCCCACCGAATCAGCCAGCAACGCCTCCCGCTCCGGATCAACCACCCCAAGCGCCGGCACCTCCTCGAGCGGCTGCTCACGCCGGACCCGCCGAGCCTGCAGCTGATCCAGACAGATCCGCGACACGACGGTCGTCAACCACCCGCCAAGGTTGTCAATGCCATCGGCCCCTGTGCGGTTGAGCCGAAGCCACGCCTCCTGCACGGCGTCATCCGCCTCGGCGCCCGATCCGAGCATCCGGTAGGCCACGCCCCGCAACTGCCCCCGCTGCTCCTCGAACCGCCGGGCCAGCCACTCGTTGTCGTTCATCAGCATCCTCGGGTCGTCGGCACAGTCATTGGTCTGACTGTGCCGACGCCGAAAGTGTGACAGTCAGGCCGGCGGCAGCCGGATTCCGCGGCTGACGTCGACGTCGTCGTAGCGCCCTTCGAGGACGTCGACGAACTTGACCGGGCGTTGCAGGGTGGAGGCGATGTAGACCGCGCGGACCGTGGCCAGCGCGTCGATCGCGTCGTGGACGGTGATACCGGGCTGCTCGCCGTTGCCGATGGCGGTGAGGATGTCTTCGTACTGGGCCACGTGCCCGGCTGGGCGGTCGGCGTCGAGCGGTTGATCGTCTGGCGAACCGTCCACATTGAGGCGCCGGAGCTGGTCGTCCTCGAGCTCGGCGCCGCCCTCGGTGCCGTGGACGGAGACGCGGGTGCGGCCGCCGGGGAAGGCGGCGGTGGTGGCATGGAGGGTGGCGACCGAGCCGTTCTCGAAGGTCAAGGTCGCGACGACGGTGTCCTCGACCTCGATTTCGTGGTGGGCCGCACGGAGGGCTTGAGCCTGGATGTTGACGGGCCGGCCCATGAACCATAGGAGGAGGTCGACGGTGTGGACGCCTTGGTTCATGAGGGCGCCGCCGCCGTCCTGGGCCCAGGTACCGCGCCAGCCGGCGGAGGCGTAGTACTCGTCGCTCCGCCACCAGGCGACCGTCGCGACGGCTGAGGTGAGCTGGCCGAAGCGGCCGGCCTTGATCGCCTCGGAGACCTGGGCGCTGCCCGGGTCGAACCGGTGCTGGCTGATCACCGACGAGACGACGCCGTGGTTGGCGGCCCGGGTGGCCGCCGCGCCGAGGCGGCGGGCCCGGGGGAGGTCGACGTCGAGCGGCTTCTCGATGACGACGTGCTTCTTCTCGTTGAGCGCCTGCTCGGCGAGCGCGGCGTGGGTGCCGCTCGGCGTGCAGATCGCGACGAGCGAGATGTCCGAACCCGACAAGGCCGCACCGAGATCGCCGTACACCTTCGGCTCCGGCTGCCCGGCTTCCTTCAGCCGAGCAGCCAGTGCTTCGGCGGCGGCCGTGTCTCCGTCGACCAATGCGGTGACCGAGGCATCCGGTCGAGCCGCGATGGTGTCGGCGTGGGTACGGCCGATGATGCCGCAGCCCACGATGGCGACCTGCTGGTTGTTCGTCGAGTCAGACATCTCGTCCCTTCTTTGAGAGCTACACAGCAAAGCTACTCAGCTGTGAAGTTCGCTGTCAGTACCTGGTCCGCGGTCACGGCGAGGCTGTACGACGCGTCGGTGGAGACCACCGCGCCGCCCACGGTCCAGTTCTGGAAAACGCTATCCGACGCAGCCGTGGCTGTCACGGTCACCTGCGCGCCGACTTCGTACGTTCCCGGTTCCGACTCGTTGCCCGCGATCGCCACCGTCCCGTTCCCGGCCGCTGCGACCGAGACGTGCCGCTGGACGACATTGATCACCATCACGTTGTGCAGCGTCACCGGCCCGGTACTGGTCGAGCCGTTGTAGCGAGCCAGGTTGGTCGCCTCGACGTCGCCCTTGACGACCTTCACCGTGAAGCCGCCCTCACCGAGGTTGTCGGTGCCCAGGTTGAACGCGTCCACCTGGCCGTCGTTGACGACCAGCCCGTCATGGAACCCGTAGGCGAACACATTGAACAGGGTCAGCCCGCTGGCGCCGTCGACGGTGACGATCTTGGCTGTCTTGCGCATGTACTTGTCGATCACCAGCTCGAAGATGGCGCCCTCGTTCATCCAGTTCGGCTGCTGGTACCCGATCCGGGTGACCGCGTTGCCGTTGGACAGCACGCCCTCGATCCGCCCGCCGGTACTGCGGCCGACGGCGATCGCGTGGTCGAAGAAGGCGCCGGCGATCTTGCGGACGACGAATCCGTCGTTGCGGAAGGTGGTGAAGTCGACGCCGTTCCACGCGTTGGGGAAGCCTGCGTTGATGACGTACGTCGAGGCGCCGTTGCCGCGCACGGCGTACGGGTAAGGAACGACTCCCTCGGCCTTGCCCGGGTTCTGCTCCGGATAGAAGACCCGCAGCCCGCGCAAACCAGACTTCTTGCCCAGCGTCACGAGTGCTGTCGCGGTATCCGGGGCAGCAGTGTTGCGCCCCTCAAAGGCCTGCAGAACCGTACCGCCACTCGCTCCACCTTGGTCGCGGTTCGGAACAGCCGAGGCACCACGCAGCTCTACCTTCGCCGGAACCGTCAGGTGAGTGCTGATCCGATACCAGCCAGCAGGCAGATAAACGATCCCGCCACCAGCTCGACCGGCCTTGTCCAGCGTCGCCTGTACGGCGCTGGTCGCGTCCGCGGCCGGGAGATAGCCGACGCCATGCGGTGCGTCCGCGACGTACAGGACATCCTCGGCCGGGCCGGGAAGTGCCTTCTGCGTGTAGACCGGAGCAGCGCCGGCCATCCGGTGCACGATGCCCGCGACGGTCCCGGTCAGTGTGGTGCCGGTGACCTTCACATAGCCATGCGAGTCGTTCTGGATCGCCTGGTCGCCCTCCATCCGGCCACCGGCCAGAGTGAGACCCCAGCGGTCGTCCATCACGTCCACCTTGAGCGCCGTCCCGGTGCGCTGGACGTCTGGCTGCAGGAAGCTCCCGGTGAACTGCGCCCGCTGCCCGGCGACGACATGGATCCCGACCTTGTAGTCGGAGAGCGTGATCTTGTGGAACTGATCCCACTCGAGGTCACCGAGCACCAGACCGGTCCCGTTGGCCCGGGTCCAGGCGTCGAGCGTTGCCCGCGCTGGCGGGTTGAAGTCGCTGGCCGCCGCCCAGTACGCGTTGCTGAAGGTCACGTTCTCCCACGTACCGACGTCAGCACCGTTGTAGGCGCGCGCGCCTTCGAAGAGAGCGGTTCCGCGGACGTTCCGGATCGTCGTCGACTCGTGCACCTGGCCGGAGCTCGGCGCGTTGCCGTGGTCGTTGGGGAAGGTACTGACCCCGATCCCACGGTACGAGTTGAGCATCGTGACGTCGGAGACGGTCGACATCATGTAGTTCTCGTTGCCGATCCAGGCCCCGCCGGGGATCTCGAAGGTGTAGCCGTACGGGACCGGCGTGGTCGCGCTCTGGTGCGGGTAGTAGGTGGTCACGCCGATCACGCCGGCCGAGCCACCGATCCGGAACAGCGCAGGCCCATCGTTGCCTGAGGCAAGATCCGCGATGACCGTGGTGCCGTAGTCGCCGTGGTGGTTGCCGGGCTTGTCCGGATCGCGACGGTCGCCGCGCAGGGTGCAGAACGCGTGTACCTCGACGGTGTCCTTGACGAGGTACTTGCCCGCGGGGAGCCAGACCGTGCCGCCACCCGCATCGACGCAGGCGTAGATCGCGTTCTGGATCGCCTTGGTCGAGTCCTTCCGGCCGGTACGGTCCGCGCCGAACGCAGTCGCGTCGAAGTCGGCGACGACCGCGTCCTCCGTCGGATTGTCGGTGTCGATCAGCTTGGGCTTCGGCACCACGACCGGCGACTCGCGCAGCTGGAGTTCCTTCACCGTGTAGTTGTCGGCACCTGTCAATGCCACCCGGACGTACCGCGCTGTCACGGTTGCGAAGCGGGTCTTGCTGAACTGGTTCGCGCCGGGGGAGCCGGTCCGTCCGACCGTGGTGAAGGTCGTGCCATCGTCCGACACCTGCACCGTGTAGTCGGGCGAGGAGACCGCGCCCCACTCGACGCGGACATCGTTCACTGCACGCTTGGCCTCGAGATCGACCTGCAGCCAGGAGTCGCCGGGACCGCTCGTCCAGGTCGTCTGGTGGTTGCCATCGTTGGCGTTCGCCGGGTTGGCGCCGCTGCTGACGCTCGCAGTACCGGATGACGCGAAGTTGGTGTCGACGATCGAGGCGTTGAAGTCATCGAGCTTCGCCTGCAAGGTCTGCAGCGCTGCCTTCACCTGTACGTCGCTCACGCCGGGCGTCGTCGCGACCGTACGGGCGTCGTTGATCGCCTGCAGGAAGCCCGCCCGGCTGCCGACCGGGAACTGGCCGTCGCGCGACCCTTCGCGCGCGGCCTTCTGCACCCGGGCCGCCTCGTCGATCAGGTCGTTAAGCCCTTCGGTGACATCGAGGACAGAGGCCACCTTCGCGACCCGGACCGCCGCGACCTTGAGGTCGACCGCGCCGTCGCCGGTGTGGATCCGGAAGTCCGATCCGTTGGACCGGTTGGTCATCACGGCGTCGGTCAGCGCGAACGTGTAGGTCTTCCAGGTCTTGGTGTTGCCGTAGGTGACGACTGGCGAGTTCTTGAACATCTCCGGGATCGTCGTGCCAGGGGAGTCGTAGTGCAGCCCGAACTCCCCGTTGCCCTCGTCGAAGTAGTCGATGCTGACCAGCACCAGGTTGCGGTTGTCGTAGAGGTACGTGTCGGACACGTTCATGTAGAAGAAGTTCATGCCCGGCGACGGCGCCGTCCGGTCGGTTTGCCAGTACGACCGGCCGTCCTGCACGCCGGTGATCAGGTTCTCCCCGCGGTCACCAGGCCGCGGGGTGATGCCGTTCTGGGCCGGCGACGCGCCGAGGTCGACCGTGGCTCCCGCAGTACTGATCCGCAGGCCCGCGACGGCGATGTCCTCGCTGCCCTGCAACCGCAGGTCACCGCCACCGAGGCGGTTGGCGAACTCGATGTCATTGAGCGCGAAGGTGCCGGTCTGCCAGGTACCGGTGTTCTTCAGCTGGACGTCGTCGGCGTGCGCTGCCGGGTCGGCGGCCGCGTCGTACTGCAGCTGCAGAGTGCCCGTGCCGCTGTCGAGGTAGGTCACGGTGACCACGACGTCGTCGGTGTTCAGCTCGCTGACGTAGTCGGCGTCGACGTCGAAGGTGAAGTAGCTGGTGTCGGCGGCCTGGTTGGTGCGCCAGAAGGTGCGGCCTTGCTCGGTACCGGTGCGCAGACCGGCCGGATCCGCACCGGCGGACGGCTTCACGCCGAGTGTGGTCGGGGTGGCGCCGAGGTCAGCGCCGACACCGCTCGGGTACATGGTTGCCGCGTGTGCCGGAGTCGCGATGAGCGCTCCGCCCAGCAGTAAAGCGGGCAACAGACCCGCTAGCAGGCGTCGAGAAGACATGACGGGAACCTCCAGGTGGCGGGCCCAGGAGTAAGGGTGCGTGTAAGTTAAACCATGCGTGTTACTTATTCAAGGGTCCATCACTCAGGCGGGCTGGATAGGCTTTTCCCGTGCCCAACGAAAGCTCCGCCGAGATCCAGCAGTGGCTGTCCGGTACTGCGCGCCCGCTGACGAGCCTGGTTGCGGGATCCCCGGCCGACGATCTAGCTCCACTGGGCGAGGCGCTGGGCGACGTAAAGGTGCTCGGGCTGGGGGAGGCCACCCATGGCACGCGCGAGTTCTTCCAGCTGAAGCACCGGCTGTTCGAGTACCTGGTCACTGAGCTCGGTTACTCGGTGCTGGCGATGGAGGCGAGCGAATCGGCCGCGCCGGCCGTCGATGCGTATGTGCGG
Source organism: Kribbella sp. NBC_00382 (assembly GCF_036067295.1). Classification (NCBI taxonomy): domain Bacteria; kingdom Bacillati; phylum Actinomycetota; class Actinomycetes; order Propionibacteriales; family Kribbellaceae; genus Kribbella; species Kribbella sp. NBC_00382. Next base: position 6,602,214 of record NZ_CP107954.1, on the reverse strand, counting down.
GACGGCGTAGGCGATGCGGCGACTGCAGTTGCAGGGCTCGGTTTCTGGACCTGGCAGACGGAGGAAGTCGTCGCGCTCGTCGAGTGGATGCGGACCTACAACTCCGGTCGGCCGGCTGCTGAGCAGATCGGCTTCGCGGGGATCGACCCGCAACGGTGCTCGGCGTCAGTGGCGGCGGTACGGGACTTTCTGGCCGAGTCGGTGCCTGATCGGCTCGCGGCGTTCGAGGAGGGCTTCGGGTATCTGGCCGAGGCGCAGCCGGGGTCGGTACCGGACAAGGACCAGGTGGTCGTGCGCGAGGCTCAGCAGCTGATTCCGTTCCTTGAGGCCAAGGGCGCTGACGCGGATGTGCTGAGGCATGCGCGGATCCTCGAGCGGGCCGGCGATCTGGTGAGCCGGGCGAAGGAGCACAACGATCCGACGGAGACGTTGTTCGCCGTCCGCGATGCTTATATGGCAGAGGCGATCGGGCGGCTGGCCGACGAGGATCCGACGCGGCGGATCGCGGTGTGGGCGCACAACGGTCATCTCGCGGCGAGCAGGCAGTCTGCCGAGTTGCGGCCGATGGGGCAGCACCTGCGGGAGCGGTTCGGTTCGGAGTACTACGCGTTGGCTTTGCTCTTCGGCTCCGGTGCGTTTCGCGCTCGCCGGCTGCGCCCTGGCCCGTGGCCGGGTCCGATGGATGGCCCGGTCGTTGCCAACAGCATCGATCGCGGTGGTTTCAATGCGCTCGAGGGTCAGCTGGCGGCGGCGACTCCAGGCGATCACTGGCTCAACCTGCGCGGCGCGGAGGATGCACCTGAGCCGGTGAAGCGGTGGCTGGCGGAGCCGCAGATGTTCCGGAGCTTCGGCGCGTACGTGCAGCGCTGGACGTACCGGATGCAGTTCGCTCCGACGCTGCTGACCCGGGAGTACGACGGCTTGATCTACGTCGCCACCTCTACACCTTCTGTCCCGCTGCCCGAGGTAGTACCAGCGCAATGACTGTGTGGGCGGTCGATGGCGAGGATCCAGAGCGTGCGGACGTCAATGCCCTGCTCCGCGACTACTTCGCCGAGCTCACCGTCCGGTACTTCGACCGTCCCACCACCGAGGCCGAGATCGACCTCACCCTCGCCGAGTACCCGACCACCGGCCTCGGCGTCTTCCTGGTACTCCGCGCCGCCGGCGTCGCAGCCGGCCATCTCGGCGTCTATCCGACCGGTGAGCTGACCCGCTTCTACGTCCACCCGAGTCACCGCCGCAGCGGCGGAGGCCGCGCACTTCTCGCTGCTGCGGAGGACTGGGCCCGCTCCCAGAACCTGCCGCGGCTCTTCCTGGACACGCGGGACGACCTCGTCGAGGCGCGCGCCTTCTATGCCTCGGCCGGCTTCAGCGAGATCCCGCCGCCCACAACCTCACCCGGCAAGTTCCAGGACCACTGGTTCGAGAAGACGCTGTAGCCAGGCTCAGGCAACACTGACGAGGGTGCGGCTGGGTGCCAGCAGCGGCAGCAGGGTGAAGAAGTGGGGGAGTGCGTCGGGCAGGCGGAGGCTTCCGGCCTCGTAGCCGGTCCAGCCGAACACCAGCTCGCCGTCCAGGATGTGCTCGGACAGCGGCTGCGCGAAGGCGCTCAGCGTCACCCGATCGGGGCCGGTCTGCGGGTGGTGGTCGCCGCAGCCGCACTCGGCGGCGATCACGATCGACCGCAGCGCGTCGGGGGAGTAGTGCCGCAGTCGCAGCGTCGTACCGCGGGCGGTGAACCGCGCGATCGTTGCATCAGGCAACTGAACGAGCAATTCGACCGGCACCGCGTGCGAGCCGGGCAGTAGCCGCAGACCGCGGGCGGCAAGGAGATCGGACAAAGCGGAAAGGTTCATCGCAGGAATCCTGTGTGGCTGGTGTCGGCGGGCGGGCCTGGGAACAGGGCAGGGCCTCGTGCGCCTCAGACGGCGCGCGTCAGCGACAACAACAGCTACAACACAGCGAGATTCGCATGCGCAAGATCATGGCAGACCCGCGCCCGCCCTGCCAAACACCGCCCGTCATCTGAGACACCTGTCCGCGCCGGGAAGGTCTACCTTGGATCTACGGCAAGGCTGCGGCGACGGGAGAAGGTCAGCTGAATGAAACGGCGACTCGTTGCGGTGGTCTGTGCGGTGCTGATGACGGGATGTTCGACCGGATCGCCCTCGGACGCTCCGTCGCCGTCCGGGTCCGGCGGCTCGAGTAGTTCGACGCTCGCGGCCGGCCAGGATTTCGTGGTCGGTGGCGACCGCCCGGTCACTGTGCATGTCCCGCGGTCGTTCGACCCGGGCCGCCCAGCCCCGTTGCTCATCGTGCTCCACGGCTACGGTTCGTCAGGTCGTGAGCACGAGGCCTATTTCCGGCTCCGCGATGCGGCCGAACGGCGCGGCATGATCACCGCCTATCCCGACGGGACGACGGACAGTACGGGCAGCCAGTACTGGAACGCGACCGACGCCTGCTGTGGCTTCGACCAGAGCGGTGTCGACGATTCCGGGTACCTCCTCGGTGTCGTGGCAGCCATCAAGGCACACGGAGCGGTGGACCCGCAACGGATCTTCCTGATCGGCCATTCCAATGGCGGGTTCATGACCTATCGGATGGCGTGCGACCACGCCGAAGTCGTCGCGGCGATCATCAGCCTGGCGGCGGCGACGTTCGCCCACGACGCCGATTGTCATCCGTCGGAGGAGGTCTCGGTCGTCGAGATCCATGCGACGGCCGACAAGGTCATCGCGTTCAGCGGCGGGAGCATCTCCGGGGCTGCCGCCTATCCGGGCGCCCTAGAGACGGTGAAGACCTGGGCGAGATACGACGGCTGCGGTCCGGCCGGGTCGAAGAGCCCGAAACGCGTCGACGTCGACGCCGACCTCTCGGTGGCAGGTGATCGGTCGGAGGCCACCATCGAGACCTGGTCCGGTTGCGGCCACGGTGCGGTGGTCGAGTTGTGGACGATGCCCGGCGGCGTCCACGCACCCACGATCTCCACCGCGTTTCCGGATGCCGCACTCGACTTTCTGCTCGCCCATCCGAAACCCTGAGCCGATCAGTCGGCCTTCTTGCCGAACATGATCTCGTCCCAGCTCGGCACGCTCGCCCGCTTGGACGCACGCTTGGCCGGCTTCTTCTTCTCTTCCGGCGCAGCTTCAGCGGCCGGCTCGGCAGCCGTCGCCTCAGCAGCCGCGGGCGTCTGCCCAGCAACAGGCTCCGCCGACCGCCGAGGATCAGCAGGCTTAGGAGCAGCCGGCTGCGGTGTAGTCGGCCGCGGGTCAGCCGGCTTCGGTCGTACGTCGGCAGGGCGCGGGTCAGCAGGCCGAGGGGGCTCCTGCCGTGCCTGCTCTACCGCGGGCGGCTCTGGCCTGCGGGTCTCCTGCTGCCGTGGCTCCGGCCTCTGCTGAGGCTGGAGCTGCTCAGGCCGACGAGACTCCGGCGGGGGCATGCGGCGTTCGGTGAAGCGGTTGTCGGGGGCGGCGGCTCGCTCTTCCGGCGGAGAGTGCGGGGGTGCCTCGACCGGCAGTTGGGCGGGGCGCTCGACGGCGCGGACGGCTGGGCGCAGAGTCGGCGGTGGTTCGATCGGTACGTCGATGAGCGTCGGCTCTTCGTCCGGGCTCGGCACCGAGTGCACCCGCCGCGGCCCACGCTCGACGTCCCGAGCGGTCCCGTACTCCGGGTCGCGCCCGAACCCACGACCCGTGTCCCGGTTCGCGTCGCGATCCGCCTGCGCCGCGCGACCGCGAGGCAAGCTGATCGTGTCCTCGAAGCCGGCCTCGTAGCTGTCCGCACCGTGATCAGGCGCGAGACTCAGATCGAAGTCGGCGACCGCGGTGAGCCTGCGCTCCGACGTCGGCTGCGGCGCGATCACCTGCGCCTGCTCACCGACCAGCCAGCGGGCCTCGTCGTCGTCCGGCACGGCGTACCGCCCCGGCGCGTCGTAGGCGAACATGGCGACCTTCTCGTCGCTCTCCTCCGCGAAGTACGAGACCCGAACGGCCCAGCGGCCGTCGTCGCGGCGCCAGGCGTCCCACTCGGCCGAGGCCGGGTCGACGCCACGGATGCGCAGCCGCTCGGTCACCCAGGCGCCGAGGTTGCGGGTCGGGGCGTCGCCGCCACCCCGACGGCGGACGGACGCGCGCTGGGCAAGGCTCGCGACGTGATCGCGCTCGGCGAGGACGGGACCGGCGAACGCCATCACCCGCTCCATCGGCATCTGCGCGACGGCAGCGACCGCCTCGGGACTCTCGCCGGCCCGGATCCTGGCCTGGATGTCTCGTGGGCGGAGCGCGCTCTCCATTTGAATCTCCAGCTGGCCGAGTCGGGCACGGTCGCCGCGCAGGGCCGCACGCAACCGGTCGTCGACCGGGACGGCGAACTCCTCACCCGTCTCTGCCAGCGCCAGGATGAGCTGCTTGCCATCCTGGCTCAGACCGACGAGCCTCGCCTCGCGCATTGCCTATGTTCTCCTGTGCGGTTCTGAACAGTCTCTCCCGATACCTGCGCCTCGACCAAGACCGGCGCGCCGTGCCCGCCGATCAGTGTGGAGGTTGCGTCACAAAACCCCATTCTGCCTGCTCAGGAGGGTCCTTGTCGTCACATCAGTCACACTAGTCACAACGGCGAGTGATCACGACACCGAGGTGACGGAAACCGATCAGTTCACCGGCCGGTCCAGCGGGTACGCCGCGCGCACCGCGAGCGTGCGCAGCAGGTCGTCGTGACGATCTCCGACGGCCCGCCGGATTCCGGCCGGGACGTCCTCGTCGGCGACCAGCCCGGCAGCCAGCCCAGTGACCCGTTCGTCGATCGCATAGACCGGGAACGCCAGCGTCGCGGTCTGGGCCACCACCCAGCCTGACCGCAGCTTCTCGGTGCCCGCGATCTCCGCGAAGTACCGGTCGACGTACGGCGCCGTGAGCTCGGTCTGGGAGTTGTGCCAGAACCCCTCGCACGCGGCGTACAGCTCGTAGTTGGCGATCTCCGCGTCGGTGCTGATCTGCGCCCAGGCCCGTTCCTTCGCCTCGGCCGTCGGCAGGGCGGCGCGGCACCGGGTCGCGTGCACGATTCCTTCCGACGACGCATCGCGCGCCAGTTCGGCGTCGATCCCGGCGTCGTCGACAGCTCCGAGCCTGGCCAGCTGCAGGGTGATCACCCAGCGCAGGTCGGCGTCGACGGCCAGCCCCTCCGGTACGCCGGTGCCCGCGAGCCACCCAGTGAGCAGCTCGACGTCGTCGGTGACCGCGACCACGCGACGCGCGACGGCGAGTTGCAGGCTGCTCCCGGACGGTACGGACTGAAGGCGCTCGGTCAGTACCGCCGCCAGCCGCGCGCGGTACGGCTCGACCGGGAGGTACCGGCCGAGCATCGCGTTCGCCCAGTTGGCCATCGTGCTGAACGCGATGTCGTTGGTCTCGGCCGGCAGCGCGGCGAGCACGACGTCGAAGCCGAGCCGCGGGTCGAGCTCGGCGTCGGCGGTCGAGTCGCGGAGGCTGTTCAGGATGACCGCGCGGGTCACGCCGTCCTCGATCTTCGGCATCACCGCCGACAGCTTGCCAAGGCTCTGCGCGTCGAACCGGATCTTCGCCCAAGTGTCGTCGGCCGCGTCGGGCACGACGACCGCGATCGCCGGGTCCAGCTCGACCTCGACCTCGTCGGCGTCGAGCAGGACCGGTACGGAGATGCCGCGGCCGTTCTCGTCGTACCCGCCGATGGTCAGCTGATGCGGCCGGTCAGCGGGGTGCGCGGCCGGCGCCTTGCGGTGCAGCTTGATGCCGGTGGCCGTGCGCTCGGCGGTGATCGTGTCCATGCCCGGCGTCCGGAGCCAGTTCTGCGCCCACGCCTCCAGGCCGACCGCGCCGGCCTCGGTCCACTTCGCGACCAGGTCGGCGAAGGTCGCGTTGCCGAACTCGTTCGCGTTGATGTGCGCCTTGACGCCGTTCAGGAAGACCTCGTCGCCGAGGTAGGCGTTGAGCTGCTTCAGCACCGCCGCGCCCTTGGCGTACGAGATGCCGTCGAAGTCGTCGAGCGAGGCGAGCGCGTCCTTGACCGCGTCGGCGGCGACCGGGTGGGTCGACGCCCGCTGGTCGGCCTGCTGGCCCCACCACTTGCGGATGAACGCGAAGTCGATCCAGTTGTCCGTGTACCGCGTCGCGGCGGTCGACACCCGGTGGGCCATGTACTCCGCGAACGACTCGTTCAGCCACAGGTCGTTCCACCACTGCATCGTCACCGTGTCGCCGAACCACTGGTGCGCCATCTCGTGGACGACGGTCCGGGCCCGGTTGCTGCGCTCGCCCTCGGTCACCACGGACCGGAACACCATCTGGTCGCGAAACGTCACGCACCCAGGGTTCTCCATCGCGCCGGCGTTGAACTCGGGCACGAACGCCTGGTGGTACTCGCCGAACGGGTAGCGGTACCCGAACAGCCGGTGGAACTCGTCGAAGGCCTGACCGGTCACCTCGAACAGGTCCTCGGCCTCCCGGTCGAGCGCCTCGGCCAGCGACTGCCGGGAGACCAGCCCGAGTGGGATGCCGTCGTGCTCACCGAGGATCTGGTGGTACGGACCGGCGACCAGCGTCACGAAGTACGTCGACAGCGGCTTGGTCTCCGCCAGCTCCCACCGGCCCGGCGACACCTGGGTCGCGGCGCCGTTGCCGAGCACGATCCACTCCGGCGGCGCGGTCACCTTCAGCCGGTACGGCGCCTTGAGGTCCGGCTGGTCGAAACAGGCGAAGAACCGCGGAGCGGCGTCCAGGAACGACATCGCGTAGAGGTAGGTCAGCCCGTCGGCCGCGTCGACGCTGCGGTGCAGGCCCTCGCCGTCGTTGGAGTACAGCATCCGCGCCACCACGACGAGCTCGTTCTCCGCGCGCAGCCCGGTCAGCGCCAGCCGGCCGTCGGCCAGGCCGGCCACGTCGACGGGCGTCCCGTTCAGCGTGACCGCGAGCAGCTCGTCGGGTTTGACGTCGACCCAGCTCGACTGCTCGGCGGCCGAGAAGACGATCCTGGTGATCGATCCGAACGTCCGCTCGCCCTGGGTGAGGTCGAGGTCGACGTCGTACGAATGAACGGAGAGCGCGGCGGCCCGGGTACGGGCGCCGGCGACGGTGAGACTCGGCATGCCGTGCACTCTATGCGGTCATCCCAGCGTCCGGCAGTGGCCTCGATACAGTTCACTCATGACCGAGATGGAGTATCGCCAGCTGGGTGACTCAGGCCTCACCGTGAGCGTGGTCGGCCTGGGCTGCAACAACTTCGGCGGCCGGATCGACGCCGACCAGGCCGGCGCTGTGGTCGGGGCCGCGCTGGACGCGGGGATCACCCTGTTCGACACCGCCGACGTGTACCGCGGCGAGCAGGGGTCGAGCGAGGAGATCCTCGGCAAGGCACTCGGCGCGCGTCGCGACGATGTCGTCATCGCCACCAAGTTCGGCGGCGACATGAAGGGCGAGAACGGGCCGGACTGGGGTGTGCGCGGTTCCCGCCGCTACATCCGCAAGGCGGTCGAGGCGAGCCTGCGCCGGCTGGGCACGGACTGGATCGACCTCTACCAGCTGCACGTGCCGGACGAGGTCACCCCGATCGAGGAGACGCTGGCGGCGCTCTCCGAGCTGGTTGCCGAGGGCAAGGTTCGGTACCTGGGCAGCTCGCAGTTCGCCGGCTGGCAGGTGGTCGACGCGGACTGGGCCGCCCGGACGAACAGTTCGCAGCACTTCATCAGCGCGCAGAACCGGTACAACCTGCTCGAGCGCGAGGTCGAGGACGAGCTGATCCCGGCCTGCGAGCACCTCGGCATCGGCGTGCTGCCGTTCTTCCCGCTCGCCTCGGGCCTGCTGACGGGCAAGTACAAGCGCGGTCAGGAAGCTCCGGAAGGCACCCGCTTGGCGAAGATGCCCGAGCGGCTGGCGCGCGCCGACTTCGACAAGATCGAGGCGCTCGAGACGTTCGCTGCCGAGCGCGACCTCACGCTGCTGGACGTCGCCATCGGTGGGCTCGCGGCGCAGCCGACCGTGTCCTCGGTGATCGCCGGAGCCACCAAGCCCGAGCAGATCGAGCAGAACGTCGCGGCCGGCCTGTGGGAGCCGACCTTCGAGGACCTGGCGACCCTGGACGAGCTGACCTGATGCTCATCCTGCTTCCTCCGTCCGAGGGCAAGTCCGGCCGCTCGCGCGGCAACGCGGTCGACCTGCCCTCGCTGTCGTTCCCTGAGCTCAACGGCGTCCGCGAGACCGTGCTGGAGTCGCTGGCCAAGGTGAGTTCGACGCCGGACGCGTACGGCGTACTGAATGTCGGGGCCTCGTTGACCAACGAGGTCGAGCGGAACACCCGGTGGCGTTCCGAGCCGTCGGTGCCGGTGTCCGAGCTGTACTCGGGGGTCCTGTACGACGCTCTGGGCTACTCGACGTTGTCGCCGGGCACCAAGCGGCGGGCCAACACCCGGTTGCTGGTGATGTCGGCGGCGTGGGGTGCGCTGCGGATGGCCGACCGCGTACCGGCGTACCGGCTGTCGATGGGTACGACGCTGCCGGGGCTCGGGCCGCTCGCGACGGTGTGGCGTGATCCGCTGGCCGCGACGCTCGAGGCGGTCGCGGGCAACTCGGTGATCGTCGACTGCCGTTCGTCGACGTACGCCGCCGCGTGGAGGCCGGTCGGTGAGCAGGCGGCCAAGTGGGTGTCGGTCTCCGTCGTGCGGGAGCGCGGGGGAGTCCGCTCGGTCGTCTCGCACAACGCGAAGCACACTCGCGGCCTGGTCGCTCGTCATCTGCTGGAGTCGGGCAAGGACCCCGGTACGCCGAAGGCCCTGCACAAGCTGATCTCCGACCGATGGAACGCCGAGCTCGACCGGACCGGTCCCGCGTGGACACTGACCGTGGTGGAGCACGACTAACCGTCATCAGGCATTAACCGGTAAGTAGTTTTCCCTTACGTACCGGCGGGGAAGGTTGAGGCAGCGCAGTTCGTCAGGGGGGCCGAAGAAGTCACCGCCCAACCTCGGAGGCCTGAAGATGCGTCGTCTACTCGCATGCTCGATCAGCGTTGTCGCTGCGACGACAGCCTGGATCGTCGGTACCCAACCAGCACTCGCCTATCCACCGACCCCGCCCGCGGCCAGTACGGCGCAGACCCAGCTCAACTCGCTGACCGTGAAGGCGGAAGGCAGCACGACCGGCTACAGCCGGGACAAGTTCCCCCACTGGCACACCGTCTCGGGGACCTGCGACACCCGGGAGATGGTGCTCAAGCGGGACGGCACCGGCGTCACCGTCGACAGCAGCTGCCAACCGACGGCCGGCAAGTGGTACAGCGTGTACGACGCCACGTACGTCACCACCTCCTCGGGGGTGGACATCGACCACATCGTGCCGCTGGCCGAGGCCTGGAAGTCCGGCGCGAGCACCTGGACCACTGCCAGACGCGAGGAGTTCGCCAACAACCTGACGATCGCGCAGCTGATCGCGGTCTCGGCGTCGAGCAACCGCTCGAAGGGTGACAGCGACCCGGCGTCGTGGCAGCCGACCAACGCCTCGGTGCACTGCATCTACGCGCGTGAGTGGATCTGGGTGAAGTACACCTACGGCTTGTCGCTGCAGTCGGCCGAGAAGACCGCCCTGCAGCAGATGCTCAGCGCCTGCTAAAGCTCAGGCACCTTCCAGTAGCCGGCGTCGCTGGGCATGGACGCCGGCCTGGAAGCGTGTCCGGGAGCCGAGCGTCTCCATCAGGTCTGCTACCCGGCGGCCGACCGTGCGGCTGCTCAGCGAGAGGTGCCGCGCGATCGCGTCGTCCTTGAACCCGGCTGCGAGCAGCGTCATCAGCCGCGCGTCGAGCGGATCCAATTTGGCCGGCACCACCGGTACCGCCTGCTCCCACAACAGCGAGAACATCTCGATCAACGCGTCGAGCAGGGCGCAGGGATGGACGACGAGCGCGCTGTCGACGAGCTGGCCGACGGACAACGACAGCAGCGCGGCCGTGTTGTCGAACACGGCCAGCTTCATCGGTACCTGCGGATGCACCCGCGACGTCTCACCGGCGTCGGCCGCGCTGTACGCCTCGTCGACCCCGCCCGGTACGTCGAGGGAGTCGGGGGAGTAGATCCCGCGGACCTTGACCCCCTCGCGGAGCAGTCCGCGCACCCGGCTGTCCGACTTCTCGGTCTCCGCCGCGTAGGGCGGCCGGTCCAGTACCAGGAGCCGTTCCTGCGTCTCGTTCAGCAGCTGGGCGAACCGGTCGGCGATCGCCTGCTGCCCGACGATCACCTCGACCAGGTTCTCCGACTCGTCCGATGGATCAACCTCGACGGTTTCGGGCACACGACCTCCTGACGATTGCGCAAGGGCGGCGCCCATCCTCACTCAGCCCGGACATCAGCGCGAGCGTTTTGCTCCGATCGTCACATTCCACCGTTTTCGGCTACTCCTGGTCAACCATTGACGAGCACACCGTGACGGTTCGGCAGGCGTATACCGCCGTCCGATGGGACGATGATCCGATATCCAAAGACCTGGGAGGCAGGATGAGCGAGAGCGCGAGTGCATCCACCGCGACCGAGGACCGCCCCGAGCTGAAGCGGGTGATGGGGCCCGGACTGCTGCTGCTGTTCGTGGTCGGCGACATCCTCGGCACCGGCGTCTACGCGCTGACCGGCAAGGTGGCCGGCGAGGTCGGCGGCGCCGTCTGGCTGCCGTTCCTGTGCGCGTTCATCGTCGCGATGCTGACCGCGACGAGCTACCTCGAGCTCGTCACGAAGTACCCGAAGGCCGGCGGCGCCGCGGTCTACACGCACAAGGCGTTCGGCATCCACTTCCTCACCTTCCTGCTCACCTTCGCGGTGATGTGCTCAGGGCTGACCTCGGCCTCGAGCGCCTCCAAGGCGTTCTCGGAGAACTTCTTCAAGGCCGTCAAGATCGACTCCTCGCACGGCTCGATCCTGATGATCACCGCGCTGTCGTTCATGGCGCTGATCGCGCTGGTCAACCTGCGCGGTGTCGGCGAGAGCGTCAAAGCGAACGTCGTACTGACGCTCGTGGAGCTGTCCGGTCTGCTGATCGTGATCGGGATCGGCGCGTGGGCGCTGGCCAGCGGTGACGGCGACACCTCGCGGCTGACGGACTTCAACACGCCGTCCGGCGAGTCGCCGTTCAGCGCGGTCACCGCGGCGACGGCGCTGGCGTTCTTCGCGATGGTCGGCTTCGAGGACTCGGTGAACATGGCCGAGGAGACCAAGGACCCGGTCAAGATCTTCCCCAAGATCATGCTGATCGGGCTCAGCATCACCGGCGTGATCTATGTGCTGGTCGCGATCTCCGCGGTGGCGCTGGTCTCTCCGGACGAGCTGAACAAGGGCGCCACGCCGTTGCTGAAGGTGATCCAGGCCGGCGCTCCGGGCTTCCCGCTGCAGATCTTCGCCTGGATCACGATGTTCGCGGTGGCTAACTCGGCGCTGATCAACATGCTGATGGCCAGCCGGCTGCTCTACGGCATGTCCCACGAGAAGGTCCTGCCCGGCCCGCTCGGCCGGGTCCTGCACAAGCGCCGGACGCCGTGGGTGGCGATCCTGTTCACCACCCTCCTCGCGTTCTTCCTGATCGGGTACGCCGACCTGACCGCGCTCGGCGGTACGACCGCGCTCCTGCTGCTGTGCGTGTTCGCCGTCGTCAACGTCGCCGTTCTGGTCCTGCGGCGCGACCGGGTCGAGCACAAGCACTTCCACGCGCCGACAGCGCTGCCGGTGCTCGGTTTCATCCTGTGCATCTACCTGGCCAGCCCGCTGTCCGGCCGGGCCAAGGCCGACTACAAGATCGCCGGCTACCTGATGATCGTCGGCATCGGACTGTGGGCGATCACCTGGCTGCTGAACAAGTACGTGTTCAAGCGCAAGTCCGACTTCGACCCGAGCCACCTCGACCCGAGCGGGCCCGTCAACTAGATCGGGGTCCTTCGTCCGGTGGGCACCACCCTGGTGTTCACCGGACGGGGGTGCTCGACCGGGTGGAGCGGCAGCAGCGCGGCGAGTGCGACGGTGCCGAGCCCGGCCAGGCCCAGCGCGACCGCGAGCCAGCCGAGCGTCTGGTAGCCGGCGCCCGCGTCGATCGCCACACCACCGATCCACGGGCCGATCGTGATGCCGACGTTGAACGACGAGAAGTTGACCGCGGTCGCCAGCGTCGGCGCGTCACCGGAAAGGCTGAACACCCGAGCGTTCAGGGCCGGGTTCACCGCGAACCCGAAGCCGCCGAGCAGGAAGATCGCCGCGATCGCGATCGCCGGGGTCCCTGCCCAGACCGCGAGCACGGTCGACATCACGCACAGTCCGCTGATCCCGACCGCGAGCGTGCGGAAGGGCAGCGCATCGGAGTACCGGCCGCCGATCGTGATGCCGATCAGCGAGCCCACGCCGTACAGGGCGAGCACGGCCGGTACGGCGCTGGGATGCAGGCCGGCCGTGTCGGTGAGCAGGGGAGCGAGGTAGCTGAAGACCACCAGGATCGCGGCGGTGACCAGCGCGGTGGTGGCGTAGGACAGCCACAGGCGCGGATTCACCATCGCGCGTAGCTCGGTCGAGATCTGTGGGGTGCGGCTGGGGTCGGGCCGGCCGAGCGGGATGGTGGCCAGGATGCCCGCCATCGCGCAGACCGACATGATCGCGACGGTCCAGAACGCGGCCCGCCAGCCGAAGTGCTGACCGATGATGGTGCCCGCCGGCAGGCCGACGATGGTGGCGATCGTGAGGCCGCCGGTGACGACGCTCATCGCCCGGGCGCGCGACGTCACCGGGACGAGCCCGACCGCTGTCACCGCGGCGACGGCCCAGAAACCGGCGTACACGAAAGCGCCGATCACCCGGGTGATGAGCAGGAACTCGTAGTTCGGGGTGAGGGCGCCAGCGACGTGGCTCAGCGCGAACACGGCGAGGAAGACCAGCAACGCCGTACGCCTGGACCAGCGCAAGGTGACCACCGCGAGGACCGGTGCGCCGATCAGCATGCCGACCGCGAACGCCGAGATCAGCAGGCCCGCATCCGGGATGGACACGCCGAGGTCGGTCGCCATCTCCGGCAACAGGCCGGCCAGCATCAACTCGGACGTGCCCTGGGCGAAGATGGCCAGGCCCAGGATGTAGACAGCGATCGGCATCGCGGGATGTTCCCTCCGGATTCTGGGTCGTGCAGGGCGGCTCAGAACGGTCCCCGGCCACCGTTGGTGACGGCGCGTATCGGGACCGTGCCAACCAGTGTGACCGAGGGAGTCCGATCACGCAGCGCCACGCCCAGACCCCGGACAGTTGTTGCAGGTTCCTGCAACCGGTACAGCTCGGCGTGTCTTGCTTTTCGGGCGCGCGCCACGGCGTTCTGGTTTGGCCGGATCGGGCAGAGTTGGTGCATGAGCTACCCGACCCCAGCGCGACGCACCCGCGGTGTCGTCGACGGCGCCAAGATCAGCAGCGGGCTCAAACTGCTGGTCCTGCTCGTCGGGCTGATGTGGCTGAGTGAGACCGTCGACACCGCCCTGAACGGCCGGCTCGATCAGTACGGGATCATCGCCCGCGACCCGCAAGGGCTGTTCGGCATCCTGACCGCGCCGTTCCTGCATCTGGGGTTCGGGCACCTGATCTCCAACACGCTGCCACTCGTCACGCTCGGCGCGCTGATCGCGGTCAGCGGCGCGATGCGGCTGTTCGCGGTGACCGCGATCGTGACCACGCTCAGCGGGCTCGGCACCTGGCTGATCTCGCCGCCGCACACGATCACGATCGGCGCGAGCGGGCTGGTCTTCGGTTATGCGGCGTACCTGATCGCCCGCGGGCTGTTCAACCGCCGCCTCGGCCAGGTGGCGGTCGGCGCGATCGTCATCATCGTCTGGGGCAGCGCCCTGCTCAGCAGCCTCCTCCCACAAGACGGCATCTCCTGGCAAGGCCACCTCTGCGGCGGCATCGCCGGCATCTTCGCCGCCTGGGTCCTGTCCGACGACCGCCCGAAAGCGATCGCCCAGCGCCCGGTGATTTGACGTCCGCCCGGCGCTGCGATTGGCTGCGCCGGTGAGCCTCCGGATCGAGCACGTCACCGACGGACCAGGCCTGGCCGACTGGCAGTTCGTGCACAACGAGATCATCCCGACGGACCCGCTGCCGCTCGACGTCGTCCGGGAGCGCGCCCAGCACCGCCGCCTGACGGTCGCGTACGACAACGACGTACCGGTCGGGTGCGCGACCGTGCGGCCACCGGAAGAAGACACCCCGGCCGCGACCCTGATCGTCCGCGTACTGCCCGCCCACCGCCGCCAAGGCTTCGGCGACGAGTTCTACGCAGCCGAGCTGCCGCACGCTCAGGCGCTGTCCGACTTGGTCGAGACGATCGTGCTGGAGTCCAACCAGGACGGGCTGCGCTTCGCCTTGGCCCACGGCTTCGTGGAGACCGAGCGCTACCTGCTGCCGGGCGACACGATCCCCTTCATCACGCTGCGCTCAGCCGATTGTTGAGAGGTCGGTGTTGGCGCCGCAGATGATTGCGACGACACGCTCTCCTTCGGCTGGTTGGTAGGCGCCGGTTTGCAGGGCGGCGTAGGTGACGGCGGCGCCGTGTTCGACGGCGAGTTGGTAATCGCGCCAGAGGTCGTTGCGGGCGGCAACGATTGAGTCGTCGGTGACCAGGACCGACTTGACGTTGTTCGCCCGGACGGCCTCGAAGGCGAGGGCTCCGAAGCGGCGGGCGCCCAGGGAGTCTGCTGCCACACCGCCGACCTGTACGTCGGTGAGCTCGCCCGCGGCGAGGGTCTTGGCGAGGGTGGGAGCCAGCTCGGGTTCGATGCCGATGACCTGGGCGCGGTCTCCGAGGGCCGTCGCGATGCCACCGATCAAGCCTCCTCCGCCGACTGCGACCAGCACGGTGTCGAAGCTGACGTCCTCGAGCAGCTCCAGCCCGATCGTGCCCTGACCGGCCACGACCTCCGGCTGGTCATACGCGTGCAGCAGCAACGCGCCGGACTTCTCGGCCTCGGCGACGGCGGCTTCGTACGCCTCGGCGTACTCGTTCCCGATCTGCACCACGTCCGCGTCGAGAGTTCGCAGCCGCGCGACCTTGGCCGCCGGCGCCGTGGTGGGGACGAAGATCCGGGCCGGTACGCCGAGCTCGCGAGCGGCGTACGCGCCGGCCAGACCGGCGTTGCCACCCGACGCGGTGACGATGCCCTGGCCGGTGAGCGTGCCTTGCTCCTTCGCGACGAGTAACCGGTTGAACGCGCCCCGCGGCTTGAACGAGCCGACGTGTTGCAGGAGCTCCAGCTTGAAGGTGAGCGTGGGCGAGACCCGCAGTACCGGAGTACGGCGGACGCGGCCGGCGATCCGGTCCGCGGCGAGCTGGATGTCGGTACGAGTCACGGTCATGTGTTCCACCTTGCCACGCGGATCAGGACTACCGTGGTGCGAGCTTCACCGATGAGTTGGAGGCGACCCGATGGGTGCATACGAGGACAGTCACCGCCGCAGCCTGGCCGACCCGGAGGGGTTCTGGCTCGAGGCGGCCGGCGCGATCACCTGGACGCGGCCACCCATGCGAGCGCTGGACGACTCGGCGGCGCCGATCTACCGGTGGTTCCCCGACGGCGAGCTCAACACCTCGTACAACGCGCTCGATCGCCACGTCGAGGCCGGGCACGGGGACCGGACGGCGCTGATCTACGACTCACCGGTCACCGATCACGCGCACAGCTACACCTACGGCGAACTGCGCGACGAGGTGGCGCTCTTCGCGGGCGCCTTGCGTGAGCTCGGCGTGGGCAAGGGCGATCGGGTGATCGTCTACATGCCGATGATCCCGGAGGCAGTGATCACGATGCTGGCCTGCGCCCGGCTCGGCGCGGTGCACTCGGTGGTGTTCGGCGGGTTCGCGCCCAAGGAGCTGGCGGCGCGGATCGACGACGCGACGCCGAAGGTGATCGTCGCGGCCTCCTGCGGGATCGAACCGGCCCGGCTGGTCGAGTACAAGCCGATCGTGGACGCCGCCCTCGAGCTCGCCACGCATCAGCCGGATCGGACCGTGCTGCTGCAGCGCGAGTTCATGCCCGGCCGGCTCGGCGAGCGCGATGTCGCCTGGGCCGACGCGGTCGCCAAGGCCACTCCGGCCGATCCCGTGCCGGTCGCGGCGACCGACCCGCTCTACGTGCTCTACACGTCCGGTACGACCGGGAAGCCGAAAGGCGTCGTCCGCGACAACGGCGGTCATGCCGTCGCGCTCGCCTGGAGCATGGGAGCCGTGTACGACATCAAGCCCGGCGACGTCTGGTGGACCGCATCGGACGTCGGCTGGGTCGTCGGCCACTCGTACATCGTCTACGCGCCACTGCTCATCGGCGCCACGACCGTCCTCTACGAAGGAAAGCCAGTCGGTACTCCGGACGCCGGCGCCTTCTGGCGAGTGATCTCCGACCACGGCGTGAAGGCGCTCTTCACCGCGCCGACCGCGTTGCGGGCGATCAAGAAGGTCGATCCCGAGGCGAGTGAGCTGGCGAAGTACCGGCTGGAGGGGTTCAGCACGTTGTTCCTGGCCGGCGAGCGGCTCGACCCGGAGACGTATCACTGGGCCCACGACAAGCTCGGCGTACCGGTGGTCGATCACTGGTGGCAGACGGAGACCGGCTGGCCCATCGTCGCGAACCCGCGTGGGCTCGAGCCGTTGCCGGTCAAGCCGGGGTCGGCGACCGTGCCGCTGCCTGGGTGGGACGTGCAGGTGCTCGACCCGGACGGGTCCCAGCTGCCCGCGGGGGAGGAGGGCTCGATTGCGATCAAGCTGCCGCTGCCGCCCGGGGCGTTGCCGACGCTGTGGGGCGATGACCAGCGCTACATCGACAACTATCTGAGTCGCTTCGACGGGTACTACCTGACCGGCGACTCCGGGTATGTCGATGCCGACGGCTACGTCTTCGTGATGGGCCGGACCGACGACGTGATCAACGTGGCCGGGCATCGGCTGTCGACCGGGAGCATGGAGGCGGTGCTCGCGGCGCATCCCGCGGTGGCCGAGTGCGCTGTGATCGGGGTGCATGACGCTTTGAAGGGGCAATTGCCGCGTGGGCTGGTGGTTCTGAAGGCTGGCGCGACGATCGCGCCCGAGGTGCTGCAGGAGGAGTTGGTGGCCGCTGTGCGCCGGGATATCGGTCCGGTGGCGGCGTTCCGGGACGTGTCCGTCGTTGACGCGCTGCCGAAGACGCGGTCGGGCAAGATTCTCCGCAAGACGATGCGGGGGATCGCCGACGGCCGCGACGAACCGGTCCCGTCGACGATCGAGGACGCGAGCGTGCTCGACGCCCTCCGCTCGATCCTCCGGCGCGAACCCTGATCTGCGGCCTTGCCTTGGCCTGACGTGAGCGTCAACTAGGCTCGGGGTATGCGAGTCGTGATTGCTGGTGGACATGGACAGATCGCGCTGCGGCTGACGAAGCTGCTCGCCGCGGACGGGCATTCGGTGGTCGGGCTGGTGCGCAACCCCGCGCACGAGGCCGATATCGCGGCGGCCGGCGGCGAGGCCGCGGTACTGGACCTCGAGTCCGCTGACGTCGAGTCGGTGGCGAAGGTACTGGAAGGTGCTGACGTCGCGATCTTCTCGGCGGGCGCCGGTCCGGGCAGCGGGAACGACCGCAAGGACACCGTCGACCGTGGCGCGGCCGGCCTTCTCGCCGATGCGGCCGAGCAGGCCGGCGTACGGCGTCACATCCAGGTGAGCTCGATGGGCGCCGACCGCGTCGACCAGCTGGATCCGGCCGACACGTTCACGATCTACCTGAAGGCCAAGAAGGCCGCCGAGGACGACCTGCGTGCCCGGGACGGCCTCGACTGGACGATTCTGCGCCCGGGCGCGCTGACCAACGACCCCGGTACCGGCCTGGTGCTGCTCGCGGACAAGACCGGTCGCGGCAGCGTCACCCGCGACGACGTCGCGCTCGTCCTGGCCGGCCTGTGCGACACCCCGGCCGCGATCGGCCGCACCCTGGAACTGATCGGTGGCACCACCCCTGTCGCCGAGGCATTGGCCACTCTCTGACGTTGCTAACAGCAACAGATTGCGATGGATATGGGCGACGACAACCGTCGGCACGTGCAGTTCGAGCGCACCGCCAACAGCAAGTACGAGGTCCGCAACGTCCGCGGCGGCAGCCTCTCGGTCGGCTCCGGCGCCGACACCGACTTCACCCCGGTAGAGCTGTTCCTGGCCGCGATCGGCACCTGCTCGGCGATCGACGTCGACGTGGTGACGAGCCGCCGCGCCGAGCCCACCGAGTTCCGCGCCACGGTCAGCGGTGACAAGGTCCGCGACACCGAGCAGGGCAACCGGCTCGAGAACCTGGCGGTCGAGTTCACCGTCAGGTTCCCCGAAGGCGAGGACGGCGACAAGGCCCGCGAGGCGCTACCCCGAGCCGTCAAGATGTCCCACGACCGGCTGTGCACTGTCAGCCGCACGGTAGAGCTGGGCACACCGGTCACCACCACGCTCTTCGACTGAGCTACCCCAGGGAGTGGCGCTCCAGGCGCCACCCCGCAGTACGGGTCGAGCGGCGCACCTCGCCCACGGTACGGACCTTGCGCGGAGTGCTCCACGCCTGCGACGGCTTGTGGAGCGCGTAGCCGTCCCCGAGCGAGACGGCAGCGTGCTGCACCAGGTGAGTGCTGGTGTCACGCCACACCAACACAGTGCCCGGTACTTCGTCGCGCCCGCCGCGGCTCGTGTGGTCAGCCAGCCACTGCTCGAACGGCTCGCGCTGCATCCACGTGTGCTCGGCGCCCTCTACACCGGCCGCGGCCATGACCGTGCCGAAGCAATTCGCTCCGCTGCCCTCAGGCCAGGTGCCGGCCAATGCCCGGGCGCTGGGGAGCAGCTTCGGCCAGGTCCGTACCTCGCGATGGCGACTCGGGTGCAGGTCTTCGCTCACGAT
Source organism: Kribbella sp. NBC_00382 (assembly GCF_036067295.1). Classification (NCBI taxonomy): domain Bacteria; kingdom Bacillati; phylum Actinomycetota; class Actinomycetes; order Propionibacteriales; family Kribbellaceae; genus Kribbella; species Kribbella sp. NBC_00382. The sequence goes on along the minus strand of NZ_CP107954.1, from coordinate 6,583,290 downwards.
GGCCGGCAGCACCTTCGCCGCTCGGGATCCTTGGAGCAGGGACTTCCACCAGACGAAGCGGTGGCCGTCGGCCTGTGACTTGATCTCCAACCCCAGTACCTCGCGCCATCGGCGTACGGACGGTACTGCGTCTCGGCCGTTGACAACCTGAGCCCGGACCAGCCCAGCCCTGGTTGCCTGGGGCAAGCTCAGGAAGCCGGCCTCGTCCAGCCAGACCGAGCGGAGCCGGCTCTCGAGGTTGTAGGTGCGGTAGGTGTCGCGGAGATTCGGGTCCGGCTCGGTGTCGTCCTGCGGAAGCTTCCAGCTCCGGAGCTGCTTGGCAGTCACGTAGAAGGGCTGCTTGTCCGGAGCGAGCCAGTCCACCCAGTTCTTGAGCAGGACAGGGGAGACCGGGATATCGAGGACGCGCATCACAACTCCGGGGGCGGGGCTTGGGGGCCGCGGTAGGGCTGGGTCTCGCTGTAGACGAGGTTGGTGGTGGTGCTGCCGAACTCGGTCAGTTCGTTGACGAGTTGCTCGAGGTGGGCCATCGAGCCGGCCGCGACCTTCAGCGTGTAGCAGTCGTCGCCGGTGGTCCGGAGGCACTCGAGAATCTCGAAGCGACGCTCGAGCAGCTTCTTCAGCGGATCGTGCTTGTTGCCCGGATACTTCAGCCGTACTACGGCCAGCACGGCGAACCCGACCTTCGCGAGATCGACGTCGGCCCGGTAGCCGCTGATGACGCCGGTCGACTCCAGCCGCTTCAGCCGCTCGGTGGTCGCCGAGGCGCTGAGATTGATCCGGCGGCCCAGCTCGGTCAGCGGGATCCGGCCGTCGCGTTGCACCTCGACCAGGATGGCCCAGTCGGTCGGATCGAGAGTCACGGTCATCAGGTCAATCTACCGACGAATCCATGGTCGCGAACCTGGTTTTCGACGAGGAATCTCTTCAGGCACGGCCTTTCGGCTGGATAGCCTGAGGGGGTGCAACTCGGTGTGAACGTCCCCAACTTCGGCCCCGGTACCGACCCCGGCCGACTCCGCGACTGGGCCCAGACGGTGGAGGGTCTCGGCTACGGCCGGCTGCTGGTCTCCGACCATGTCGCGATCACCCCCGACGTGGCTTCGCAGTACCCGGCGCCCTTCTACGAACCCTTCACCTTGCTCAGCTGGCTGGCCGGATTCACGAGCATCGGACTCGGTACGACGGTGCTGATCGCGCCGTACCGGCATCCGCTGCTGGTCGCCCGGATGGCGGCCAACCTCAACGCGTTGAGCGGCGGGCGCTTTGTGCTCGGGCTCGGTGTGGGGTGGGCTCGGCAGGAGTTCGAAGCGCTCGGTGTCGACTTCGCTCGGCGTGGGAAGCTCACCGACGAGTTGATCCGCGATGTCCGGGCGGCCTGGTCCGATGACGATGATTACCGCGCTGGTGACATCCCGATCTGGGTCGGCGGTGGGAGCGACGCCGGGCTGCGCCGCGCAGTACGGCTCGGAGATGCGTGGCATCCGCTGCGGCAGCGCGTCGACCGGATGCGTACCGGGCTCCAGCGGCTGAAGGAGCTGGCCGATGAAGAGAGTCTGCCGGTACCAGGCTTCGCGCCGCGGATTCTGCTCCGGCTCACGTCGCTGCCGTTGCCGGAGGGCGAGCGAGTCGCGGGGGAGGGATCGCTCGACCAGGTGCTGGGCGATCTCGAGGAACTGCGGCTGCTGGGCGCGACTTCCGTAGTACTGGACCCGTTCAGCGGTGATCCGGCCGAGACCGAGCGGCCGCAGAACGCTTGGAAGGACCTCGCGACCGTCGCGGCGTCCTGGAACGATGATGGAGTGGAGAAACAGTGACCCCCTCAGCAGAAGATTTCCTGCGCCGAGCGATCGCCTTGGCCGCGACGGCCCGGGAGTCAGGGAACCCGCCGTTCGGCTCGCTGCTGGTCGGGCCCGACGGCACGGTGATCGCCGAGGACCACAACACGAGCATCACCGACAGCGACATCAGCGCGCATCCGGAGCTCAAGCTCGCCAAGTGGGCCGCACGGGAGCTGGATGCGGAGACAGCGGCCGGCACCACGATGTACACGAGCTGCCAGCCCTGCGGCATGTGCACCGGCGCGATCGAGCGCTCCGGGCTCGGGCACGTCGTCTATGCGCTATCCGGTGATCAGCTCAACGGGCTCAAGCCTGGCGGCGGCTTCGCTGCCGTCCCACAGGAAGGCCCTGCCCTGTACGACGAGGCACGGGTGCCCGTGGACGGGTACTACAACTGACTTACGCTCTGCCCAGCTCGGTTGGCTGGGCAGAGCGCAGTACTAGTTGGGCGTCAGGCAGAGCGTGTACTTCGCGTTCCGGTCCGTGTACGACACGGTCGAGTCCTGGAACTTGGCGCACTGGTCGCCGTCCACGGTGTTGTCGAGCTTGCCGATCACCTTGTAGTCCGCGTCGCTCGACGAGCAGTCGACGACCTTCACGTTCGGCTTGTCCGCGGTGCCCTTGTTGTAGACGCAGGAGCCGATCGTGGCCTCGGGGGCCTTGTTCAAGTTGGCGACGACGATCAGCGCGATCACGGCGATCGGGATCAGCAGGCCGAGCACGGCCGGGCGCTTGAACAGCGGTTTGCCCGGATCCATCGGGCGGCCGGGCGCGTTCGGGGCCGGCTCGGGCAGGTTCTTGAACTTCGAGGAGGTACCGAGGTTCACGAGCATCGTGATCGGGTTGATGATCATCGACCCGATGCCCCACCAGCCCTGCCACATGCTCTTCGCGGTCATGTCACGGGTCGCCGCGGTGCCACAGGTCTTGCAGAACGGGCCCTGCAGCTTCAGGAACCGCATCATGATCAGGAAGCCCTGGTGTCCGCGCACAGTCGCCGCGACTGCCGGCACCCCACCACAGAACCGGCACTGCACCTGCCCCGGCTGTCCCTGCGGCATCTGCTGCCCCTGCGGGAACTGCCCCGGCTGGCCAGGCTGCGGCGGCGCATAGTTCTGCTGCGCGTACTGCTGCTGCCCGTACTGCGGAGCGCCCTGACCCGGTTGCCCGTACTGCGGCTGCGGAGCGCCTTGCCCCGGCTGTCCGTACTGGGGAGCGCCCTGAGCGGGCTGGCCGTATTGGTCCGGCTGTGCCGGTGGGTACTGCGGCTGACCTTGGGGCTGGCCCGGGGGCGGGCCGTACTGCGGGAATTGCTGAGGGTGCTGGCCCGGTTGCTGCGGGTTCGGAGGGTACTGCTGGCCGGGCGGCGGCGTAGTGGTCACAAAGTTTCCTGTTAACTCGATTCGGGAAAAACCGACACCGCACCCTACTCACCGGTCCGGTCCACCAGCACCCTCCGGTATGAAACGGTGACCTGGTGACCGAGTCAGCCGCACCTCCCGAAAAGCCCGTCAGCGTCAGCATCGGCCCGCTCGAGCCGGCCGACCGCAAGACCTGGGAGGAGCTCTTCGCCGGCTACAACGAGTTCTACGGACGCACCATGCCGGTCGAGTTCTTCGACCGTTCCTGGGCCGAATTCACCGCCGGCACCCGGATGCACGCGCTGGCCGCCAGAATCGACAGCGAGCTGGTCGGGATCGTCCATTTCCTCACCCACGCGAGCACGACGTCGGCCGACGCCTGTTACCTGCAAGACCTCTTCACCACCCCCGCCGCTCGTGGCCGCGGCGTCGGGCGCGCGCTGATCGCCGCCGTCACCGACTGGGCCCGCACCCAGAACTGCGGCCGCGTCTACTGGTCGACCCACGAGTCCAACGCGACCGCCCGCCGCCTCTACGACCAGGTCGCTGACAACCGCGGCTTCATCATCTACTCGATCCCGCTGTAGCGAGCCGCCAACTCCTTGCCGAGCCGAGCGAGTTCGGCCTGGACGGACGGCGGATCCAGTACTTCGACCATGCGGCCCCACCCGGCCAGATGCTGGGCGATCATCAGGGGAGAGGGCGCCGTCAGCCGCAGCTTGATCCGCCCGTCATCCACCGGGCCGATCACCTCGACATGCCGCCCGTGCCGATCCTGCATCACCCACAGGAATCGCTCCTCGATCAGCAACGTCGCCGCCAGCAACGACCGCTGCTGCTCCATCTCCTCCACCACCCGGCTCCACGCCTCGGCCAGATCGAAGTCGTCCGGCCGCTCAGCCCGTACGCCGGTGAGCTCAGCCTCCGCGATCCGCTCCACCCGGAAGGTGCGCTGACCCTTCTCGGTCCCCGCGATCAGGTACCAGATGTCGTCCTTGTCGATCAGCCCGAGCGGATCGACCAGTCGTTCGGTCTCGGTGCGGCCGCGGCCGGCGTACCGGAGTCTGACCTTGACCCGGCGGACGACGGCATCCTGCAACCGGCGGACCATCTCGGGCCGTTCCTTGACGTGCTCACCCCAGCGCGCCGAGTCGATCACCACCGCCTCGGCAGCGGCTTCGGCATCCGCGCGGAACGTGTCGGGCAGCGCCCGCACCAACTTCCTGAGCGCGGCCTTCGCCTCTGGCGCGACCGATGCGGCAGGCCCGACGAGCAGGAACAACGCCTGCGCCTCCGTCGCGTTGAGCCCAGTGAGATCCGTCCGTGCTCCACCGAGCAATGACCATCCACCGTTGCGCCCAGGCTGTGGATAAACCGGGATCCCAGCGGTCGACAACGCCTCCAGATCTCTGCGGGCCGTCGCCACCGAGATCTCCAGCTCCTCGGCCAATTCGGCCGCGGTCACCCGACCGCGCGCCTGCATCAGCAACAAGGTCGCCACCAACCGATCAGCCCGCATGCACCGATCCTCCCAAACAAACTGCTCACCGAGTGACTACTTTGCCGGGGTTTTGTCGGTGGCCGTTCCTAGCATTGGTGCGAACAGTCGGCGAGCGGTGGAAGGGGACAGTCATGACGACGCTGGAGGGCCGGACGGGGTCCGCGCTGGTCGTGATCGACGTGCAGAACAGTGTGATGGAGGGTGCGCACGACCGGGATGCCGTGATCGCGAACATCGCCACGCTGGTCGACAAGGCGCGCACCGAGGACGTACCGGTGATCTGGGTGCAGCACTCCAGCGAGAACATGCCGATCGACAGCGACGGCTGGCAGTACGTCCCGGAGCTCAAGCTGGGGGAGTCCGAGCCCGTCGTCCACAAGCTCTACCCCGACTCCTTCGAGGAGACCGACCTCGAATCGGTCCTCGCCGACCGCAACATCGGCCGCCTGGTCGTCACCGGCGCGCAAACCGACGAGTGCATCCGCTCGACCATCCACGGCGCGATCGTCCGCGGCTACGACACCCTCCTGGTCAGCGACGCCCACACGACCGAGGACCTCTCCGAGTGGGGCGCACCGACCCCCGACAAGGTCATCTCCCACACCAACCTCTACTGGACCAACCACCAAGCCCCCGGCCGAACCGCCGGCACCGCAACAACCGCAGAGGTCGCCCTCGGAGATTCACCTTCACACTGACGCTCCGGGGTGCTTCGGGGTGGGGTTCAGGTGATGGGGAGACTTGCGGCATGACCTTGGATGAGCGGCAGCGTGAGCTTCTTGCTGAGTGGTTGCCGCGGGGTGAGGTGGTGAGGGACCTCAGCTGGGGGCTGGTTGGGACGACTGTGCTGGAGTTGCTGCAGGACGGGGATCGGTACGTTGCCAAGGCGGGCGACGATGCTGACAGCCACATTGCCCGTGAGGTGCAGGCGCATCAGGCTTGGATGGAGCCGTGGACTGCTCAGAAACGGGCTCCGGAACTCATCCGCGGTGATGAGAAGGCCAAGCTGCTCGTCACGCGGTACCTGCCGGGGGAGTTGGTCGAGGGCACTGACCACGAGCTCCAGCCGGAGACCTACCGCCAAGCGGGCGAGTTGCTCGCCCAACTCCACCGCCAACCCGCCATCAACGGCGACTTCGAGGCGGGGGAGAACCAGAAGGCGCTCGCTTGGCTCTCGAAGCCGCACCGGATTGCGCCCGACGTGGTCGATCACCTCCGCATGCTCATCGACTCCTGGCCGACATCGGCTGTCGAGTTGGTACCGACGCATGGCGACTGGCAGCCCCGCAACTGGCTGATCCACGACGGCACGGTCAGCGCGATCGACTTCGGCCGGGCCGGCCTCCGTCCGGCTTACACGGACTTCGGCCGCCTAGCTGCCCAGCAGTTCCGCACCGACCCAGCGTTGGAGCGCGCCTTCCTTATCGGCTACGGCGCTGACCCCCGCGACCCCGACTCCTGGCACCGCCAACGCGTCCGCGAAGCCATCGGCACCACAGCCTGGGCCCACCAAGTCGGCGACGAATCCTACGAACAACAAGGCCTCCGCATGCTCACCGAAGTCCTCGAAACCGAAGGCCCCTGAGCCGCACGAGCCGCTAGCTCGTCTGAGCCGCGACTCAGGCGGCGACCTGTACGCCGAACATCCGCTCGGCATTGCGTAGCGACTCCTCGACGACTGCTCGGCCGTTCTCGATCATCTCGGACTCGTAGGTTGCGAGGTCACCGGCGACCAACGCTTGCGTGAGGCGGGCCGCATCCCAGAGTGCGGTGTTGGCGCCGGCTCCGGCAGCCGGAGTCATCGGGTGGATCGCGTCGCCGAGCAGCGTCACCCGGCCGGTCTGCCACGGCTCGATTCGGGTGCTGGTGCGCAGCGTGATCGGGAAGGACGCCCCAACGTCCGCGGCGGCGACCAGTCGCTGGATCGTGGGGTGCCAGTCGCGCGTACGGCGTACGACTAGATCCCAGAGCCCTTCAGGCGAAAGCGCGAACAACTCCTCATCAGGCACACCCAGTACCTCGTTCGTGCCGGTCAACACCGCCATCAGGTAGTCGCCGTACTCCGCCGGCGCAGTCCGAAACAACACCGGAGCGAAGGCCAGTCCCGGCCCCGCGCCATCCGTGACGAAGTTGAAGCCACGCAGGAACGCCGCCGGCACCACCGAGCGAATGGCGTCAGTCAGCGGGATCTTCCCGTAGACACAGCGCACCCCGATGTCGACGATCGGGAAGTCCGGCAGCAACTGCGCCCGAACCCGCGACCCGATCCCATCAGCCCCCACCAGCACATCGGCCGTCGCCGACGTACCGTCCGTGAACCGAAGCTCCACCCGCCCGTCAGCCGTCTCGCGATAGCTCTCAAACTCCCGCCCGAACTCCAGCACCCCGTCGAGCCCGGTCATCAACGCCCGCCGGAACGCGTACCGATCGACCGCACTCACCGTGTCCGGACCAGCCCCCGGGAACGTCTGCTCGAAGGTCGGATTCAACTGCCCATCGAACCCACCGAGCAGATCGCCAGCGTGCGAAGAGGTCTCCACAACCCGGCGAAGCACCTCAGCCGGTAGCACCGCAGCCAACGCTTCCTCACCAACCGGACTGATGTGGATGCGATACCCCTGCTTCCGATTGAGCGGCGACTCGTCCCGCTCGTACAACTGCACCGACACCCCAGCCTTCGTCAGCCCCTGCGCCAGCGCCAATCCACCGATCCCGCCACCCACGATGGCGACCTGCAGCGAAGTACTCATCAGCTCCCTCTCCTTTTAATCACCCGTCAGAAAGACTCTATCATCCGGCCGGCTGAGTAAATCAAACCTGAGCTACCATCGGCCCATGACGCCCAGGCGAGCACCGGCAGCGGACGAGCGGCAGCGGGACGCCGAGCGCAGCAAGCAGCAACTGCTGGACGCCGCGGTGATCGAGTTCGGCGCTCGCGGCTTCAGCGGCGCCCGGGTCAGCGAGATCGCGACGCGAGCGGGCGTCAACAAACAACTGATCTCGTACTACTTCGGCGGCAAACAAGGCCTGTACCAAGCCGTCACGGAGCGCTGGCGCGCCGGCGAACCCGCCCTCGCCGAGCCTGCGGCGACGCTGGGGGAGTTGGTAGCCGCCTACGCCCGCGAGTCCCAGGCCCAGCCGGACCTTGCCCGCCTCCTAGTCCGCCAAGGCGTAGACCAGGACACCAGCGCAGGCGACGAGGCCGAGCAATCAACCCGCTTCCAGCAGGTCCTCGCCGACATCCGCCACCGCCAATCCAACGGCGAACTAGCCCCAGACCTGGACCCGGCCTACACGACCCTCGCCCTCTTCGCGATGTCCGCGGCCCCCATCACCTTCCCGCAAATAGCCCGAGCCCTAGGCCTCGACCCCGACAGCAAAACCTTCACCGACCAGTACGCCGATCAACTGATCCGCCTGGTAGCACACCTCGCGTCCTGATCTAATCGTGTTGCTCGACGAACCTCGCAGCGCCTAGCGTCAAGGTATGACGTCTCAGCTGGTCGCACTTGGGTTCGATGCCAATGATCCGGTCCGCCTCGCGCGGTTCTGGGCCGGTGTGCTCGGCCGCGAGGTGGCCGAGGACGGCGTCACGTTGCTGGCGGGGGAGGGCACCGAGTTCCCGATCCGTTTCCTGCCGACCGAGGCGGAGAAGACCGCGCCCAACCAGATGCACTTCGATCTGACGAGCGATTCGCTCGAGGCTCAGGAGCAGACGGTGGCCCGGGCGCTCGAGCTCGGCGGGCAGCACATCGACATCGGCCAGACACCCGACGACGGTCACGTGGTACTGGCTGATCCTGAAGGCAACGAGTTCTGCGTGATCGAACCGGGCAACAACTTCCTCGCGAACACCGGAGTCATCGGCGCATTGTCGTCCGACGGCAGCCAGGCCGTCGGGTACTTCTGGAGCGAGGCACTGGGCTGGCCACTGGTCTGGGACCAGGACGAAGAGACCGCGATCCAGTCGTCCCGCGGGGGATCGAAGATCAGCTGGGGTGGCCCGCCAGTACGGCCGAAGACCGCGAAGAACCGCCTGCACCTCGACATCGCCCCGCCCGCCGGCAGCGATCAGCAGACCGAGGTCGACCGCCTGATCTCTCTAGGTGCCAAGCGCAACGAATCCAGCGCGGGGGACGACGGCGCGATCCCGATGACCGACCCCGACGGCAACGAGTTCTGCGTCCTCGCCGCCCAGTAGGTCAAGCGCGCCCGAGCTGGTCGCGGCGGCGGGTCAGGTAAGCAGTCTCAGCAGTGTTGCCCGCCAGCTCGATGGCCTTGTCGTACGCCGCCCGCGACTCCTGACTGCGACCCATCCGGCGCAACAAGTCGGCGCGCGTCGCGTGGTACGCGTGATAGCCAGCCAACTTGTCGTCGAGACGATCGACAGCCGCCAGCGCGACCTCCGGACCGTCGAGCTCGGCGACCGCGATGGCCCGGTTGAGCACCACGATCGCTGACGAGTCGAGGCGGACGAGTTGGTCGTACAAGGCAACAACCTGCGACCAATCGGTATCGCCAACCGCGCGGGCGGACGTGTGCACAGCGTTGATCGCCGCAAGAATCTGATAGCGCCCCGGAGCCACCCCACTGGCCAGCCGCTCGCGCACCAGCCGATGACCCTCGCCGATCATCGTCACATCCCACGCACCACGATCCTGCTCCACGAGCGTGACGAGCTCGCCGGTCGAGGAAACCCGGGCGGTACTACGAGCCTCAGTGAGCAGCATCAGCGCCAGCAGGCCAGCGACCTCACCGTCGTTCGGCATCAGCGCACGGATCAGCCGGGTGAGCCGGATCGCCTCGGCGGTCAGCTCGTGACGTACAGGATCGGTCTCGGCACCGGTTGCCAGATATCCCTCGTTGAAGACAAGGAACAAGACTGCCAGTACGCCGGACACCCGGGTGGGCAGGTCCTCAGCCGACGGCACCCGGTAGGGGATTCGGGCTGCCTTGATCTTGGCCTTGGCGCGAGTGATCCGCTGACCCATGGCGGTCTCCTGCACCAGGAAGGCACGGGCGATCTCAGGCACGGTCAGGCCGCCGACCATGCGCAGCGTCAGCGCCATCCGGGTCTCCATCGCGAGCGCCGGGTGGCAACAGGTGAAGATCAGCCGGAGCCGCTCGTCGTCGATCGCGCCAAGGGACTCGGGTGGTTCGTCGTCGGACAACATCTGAGCCTCCTTGTGCTTGTCGTCGCGTTTGCTCTCGCGCCGGATCCGGTCGATGGCTTTGCGGTTGGCGGTGGTGGTCAGCCAGGCGCCGGGGTTCGGCGGTACGCCGTCAGCCGGCCACTTCTCGACGGCGATCGCGAACGCCTCGGCCGCCGCCTCCTCGGCGATGTCCAGGTCACCGAATCGTCGGGCCAATGAGGCGACGACCCGCGCCCACTCCTCGTGGTGGACTTGGGTGATCGCCGTCTCGACCTCGCTCACAGAAACGGCCGCACCTCGACCCGCCGGTTGCAGACCTTCGATCCCTCGGCCGCGAGCTTGAGCGCCGCATCGAGGTCAGGAGCCTCCATCACCCAGAACCCGGCGAGGAACTCCTTCGACTCGACGAAGGGGCCGTCGGTGAACACCGTCTCGGCGCCGCGGTTGTCGATCACGGTCGCTGCACTCGGCGCCGCGAGTCCGCCAGCGAAGACCCAGTTCCCGTCGGCGATCATCTGTTCGTTGAAGACATCGATCGCGGCGCGCTCGTCCGGCGTACCGGCGTGGGTCGCCTCGTCCGCGATCACAGAAACCAAGTACTGCATCTCATCTCCCGTACCTCGTGCAGCGGCCTGTCCGGCCACCACTCACCCCTGCAACGAACGCCCCATCGCCGATCCGACACACTCCCGAAAAGAAGTGCATCGTAGCCGCCAGACGGAGCAGAGCGACCTGACCCAAGAGGGGCTGGCTCCGTGTTAGTTGACATAATGTCAGTTATCGGACATCCGGGGTCAGGCTTGGAAGAGGGGCCTTGAGGACTGGAATGCTTGTCGCCGCAGGAATGTCTGGGCGTCCACTGCAGTTCTGTGAGCGGCATCCTAAGCGACCTGAGTGGCGGACCTGTTGGACGGAAACCAGCTGGCGAGCAGCTAGTGAATGGCGCGAAGCCGGTGAAGACGGCGGATCAGCCTGGTCAGTTGCTGGATTCCCCCAGAAGCCTCAGCCACCCGGCTGGCTCTGTTGTTTCATGCATAATCACCATTATGCAGCAGTTGCTTCACTTACTTGTTGCCTGAAGCAAGGAAAAGATTCGGGGGAGTCAGGCACTCTCGGGAAATGTCGGTGGCGGTCGGTAGAACTCCCCCATGAAGGTTCTCGCAGCACAGTCGGCGTTCTTCGCTGCCCGGCGTCCTCGCAAGGACTCCCCCCACACCACCGACGCCTACCGCCGCGACCTGGCCGGCATCACCACTCTGCTCTGCGCCAACCTCGATCGCGACCTCGAAGAACTCGAGGTCGACGACCTCAGCGCCCACGCATTACGCGCCGCGTTCGGCGCCTTCGCCGACGGCCACGCCAAGAGTTCCGTACTGCGCGCCTGGTCCACCTGGAACCAGTTCCTCACCTTCTGCGTGTCCGACAACCTACTGGCCGGCAACCCGATGGGAGCAGTGGCCAGACCCAAAACCCCTCCCCTCTCCCCCAAGCCTCTCCGCGGCGAGGACACTCCGGAAGTGCTCCTGCGCTCAGTCGCCGACGGCGCCCGCCAATCCCGCGACCCGTGGCCGGAGCGGGACGTCCTGGTCATAGCTCTCGGCCTCGTCGCAGGTCTGAGATCCGGCGAGATGCGCACCCTGACAGCCGATTCGCTGGCCGGCCGCCCTGGTGAGATGCGGCTGCACATCCACGGCAAAGGCAGTCGCGACCGATCCATCCCGGTCGAGCCGATCATGGCCAAAATCATCGAGACGTACGTCGAATCGTGCGCAGAACGCTTTCCCCGCAAGCGATTCAGCCGTTCCACCAAGCTGCTGCTCGACCGTACCGGCGAGCCGATCGGCCGCGGCGGCCTCGAGTACCTGGTGAAGTCCTGCTACCGCTGGGCAGGTCTGCACGATCGGGTACCAGCCGGCGCGAATCTCCATGCGCTACGCCACACGTTCGCCACCAGGCTCGCTGAGGACGGCGCGACCGCCACGGAGATCATGCGATTGCTCGGACACGCCAGCCTCGCCACCAGCCAGAACTACATCGAAGCCACCGGCCGCGAGCAACGAGCCGCGGCCGCCAGCAACCGTACGTACCGATCCCTCGACCAAGTGATCAGTCCACCGATCGACGAGGACATGTCAATGGACTAGCTTGCTTCTGACCCGCCATCGAGCAGTGCTGTGAGGAGACCCGATGTACCGAAGGCTTGTCATCAAGCTGTCCGGCCAGGCGATCGCGGGATCGGCCGAGTTCGGCTTCAACAGCGACAGCCTGACCCATCTGGCCCGTGAGGTGATCGCCGTGCACGAGACCGGCGTTCAGGTGGCCGTGGTGGTCGGTGGCGGGAACGTGTTCCGTGGCAACCGGGCCGAGGACTGGGGTATCGACCGGGTCGAGGCCGACAACATCGGCATGCTCGGCACCGTCATCAACGCGGTGCTACTACGCGGCCGGCTCTCGGCGCTCGGCGCGAAGAACGTCCGGCTGATGACCGCGATCCCGATCAACAACCTCGCCGAGCCGTACATCCGGCTGCGCGCCCTGCGCCACCTGGAGAAGGGCGGGATCGTGTTGCTGGCCTGCGGGAACGGCCAGCCGTTCCACACCACCGACTATCCGTCGGTCCAGCGCGCGATCGAGCTGAGCGCCGACGCGCTGCTGGTCGCCAAGAACGGCACCGACGGCGTCTACGACGCAGACCCGAACAAGGTCGAGACCGCCCGCCGCTTCGACCGCCTCAGCTACCAGGAAGTCATCGACAAGGGACTGGGAGTGATGGACCAGAGCGCCTTCATCCTGGCCCGCGACCACGCACTCCCCCTCCACGTCTTCGACATCGACCACGACGGCGCCGCCGCCGCGATCAGCTCAGGCGCTCACATCGGCACCCTCATCGACTGAGCTCAGGGCGCACCGACCTGGAGCTCGGTCGACAGTGGGAGGTCGGATACCGACGAGCCGCCGCGGAGGGTGAAGGTGCCGGGCTCGATCGTCCATGCGTTGTCCCAGTACTCGAAGGTATGGGGGTGCAGGGGGACGGTAATCTCGCTGGTTTCGCCTGCCTCCAGGCGTACGACGGCGAAGCCGGCCAGCCACCGGGCCGGGCGATCCACGGTGCTTTCGGGGCGTTCGGCGTACACCTGGATCACGTGTTTGCCGGATCGCTGGCCGGTGTTGTGGACGGTCACCGAGACAGCGGTCGCGGAGGCACGGAGGCCGGACAGCGACCAGGTCGTGTAGCCGAGGCCGTGTCCGAACTCGAAGGCCGGTTCGGTCCCGGCGCGGAGCCACGCGCGATACCCGATGTGGATGCCTTCGTCGTACCGGACAGTCCCATCTTTCGGGGTGACGTCGATGACCGGTACATCGGCCTCATCACGCGGCCAGGTCGTGGGGAGCCTGCCGCCGGGCTCGACGACGCCAAGGAGCACGTCGGCCAATGCGTTGCCGTACTCCTGGCCGCCGAAGTACGTGACCAGGAGGGCGGCGACATCGCCACGCCAGGGCAGCAGGACGGGCGAGCCTGCGTTGACGACCACGACCGTCCGGGGATTCGCTGCGACAACGGCTCGTACCAGCTCGTCCTGACGGCCGGGAAGCGCGAGGGTGGTTCGGTCGTGGCCCTCGGATTCGACCTTGGAGTTGGTGCCGACCACCACGACCGCGACGTCCGCGGCCCGGGCGGCCGCGACGGCCTCGTCGATCAGCGCCTGCGGGTCCGAGCGGTCCGGCTCGACGCCGACGGTGATGCTCAGAGCGTTTCCGAGACCACCTTCGGACCTCGCCAGGTCCAGTTCCACGCGGACGTCGACCGGCTGGCCGGCGATCACGTCGAGCGGGGTGGAAGTGGATGGCGGTGAGAGCAGGGCAGCGCCGAGGTCCGTGCCGACCGGTACGACGGTGTCCTCACGGAGAAGTTTGCCGTCCGCATAGATGCGGCCGCGGCCGACCGAGGCGAACCCGAGCAATACTGCGCCGGACTCCCCCGGCGTGTACGTCGTACGGAACTCGAAGACCGACGTGTCGCTGACCGGCGCGTTCCCGCCGAGGTAGACGAGCGCGCTGGAGAAACGATCCTCCGCGAACAGCTCGGACCCGTCCTCAGCCAAGAAGCGGACCCGGGCGCCGGGCTGGCCGGTCTCCGGGTTGGTCATCGTCGACAACGGCAACTCGGAGACACCTTCTTGGACCACTGCGCCGATCGAGTACGTCACCTCGGTGTCAGGAAGCGCCGCACGGAGTCCGTCGAGCGGTGAGACCACCGATGCCGGGATGACGGTCGCGCTACCGCCGCCCTGGGTCCGCGCGTCCCGCGCGTTATGCCCGATGACCGCGATCCGCTGGAGGGTGGCGGCGTTCCAGGGCAGCTCATCGGCGTTGCGCAGCAGGACCGATCCTTCGGCCGCGGCCGAGCGCGCGAAGGCGACGGTGTCGACCTCCGGAACCTCGACCGGCTTCCCGAATCCTTCGAGGGCGCCGACCCGGGCCGCCAGCGCGAGCAGGCGCAGTACCTTCCGGTCGATCGCGTTCTCCTCGACCTCACCCGACCGCACAGCGTCGACCAAGGCGTCGCCCCAGGCCCCGATCGGCCCCGGCATCGCCAGGTCCTGCGAGTGTTTCGCGCTCTCCACGCTGCGTACGGCGGTCCAGTCGCTGACGACTACGCCGTCGAAGCCCCACTCGCTGTTCAGCGGAGTCTCGAGCAGTTCGTTCTCCGACGCGGTAGTGCCGTTGATCGAGTTGTAGGCGCTCATCACCAGCCACGCTTTGGATTCGGTGACCGCCTTCTCGAAGGCGAGCAGGTACACCTCGTGCAGCGCACGCTCGCTGACCACGACGTCGGCGGTGAAGCGGTCGGTCTCGAAGTCGTTCGCGACGTAGTGCTTCGGGGTGGCGCCGACGCCGAGCTCCTGTACGCCGGCCACGTAGGCGGCGGCGAGCTCGGCGGTCAGTACAGGATCCTCGCTGAATGCCTCGAAGTGACGCCCGCCAAGGGGCGATCGGTGCAGGTTGATCGTCGGGCCGAGGACGATGTCGACGCCTTTGCGGCGGGCTTCGAGTGCGGACACCACGCCGTACCGGTGGGCGACGGCGAGGTCCCAGGACGACGAGAGTGCGGTCGCGGACGGGAGGTTGAGCGAGGGGTCGCGCTCGTCCCAGACCGGGCCGCGGACACCGCTCGGGCCGTCGGACAGCACCATCGACCGCAGCCCGATACCGGGCTGCGGGTGGGTCGACCAGAAGTCCTGGCCGGTGAGCAGCTGGACCTTCTGCTCGAGCGTGAGGCGACCGAGGAGATCGGTGAAGTCAGCGGGTGTCGGGCTCATGCGTTTCACTGTAGGCGCGAAAACCGAGTGATGCTAGGTTTTGAGACATGGCAAAAAGAGGCCCGTACGCGAAGGGAGTCGCCAAGCGCGAGGAGATCCTGACCGCCGCGCTCGAGGTGATCGCCCGGCAGGGCTATCGCAAGACGTCGACGCGCGAGCTGGCCGGTGCCGTCGGACTGAGCGAGGCGGGCCTGCTGCACTACTTCGGGTCGAAGGAGAAGCTCTTCGAGGAGGTCCTGCGAGCGCGGGACGAGGCGGACACGGCGCGCCTGGGCGACGAGTCCGATGCGGTCGGCAAACTCGGCGCCATCATGCGGCACAACGCCGACGTTCCGGGCCTCGTCCAGCTGTACTCGACGTTCTCGGCGGAGGCCGGCGATCCGCAGCACGGCGCGCACGAGTACTTCGTGGAGCGTTACCAACTGCTGCGCGAGGCGCTGGCCGAAGGCATTCGAGACCGGCAGACACACGGAACGATCAGCACCGCCGCGGATCCGGAGAAGATCGCCACCCTGCTGATCGCCTTGTCCGACGGCCTGCAGATCCAGTCCCAGTTCCGGCTACCGGACGAGCCGGCGGACCTCCTGGACCATCTGATCGACCTACTGCGCCCCACGCCGCCCACCTGACGGCCGCCTTCAGTTCTCGAGCACAGGCAGATCCGCTGCGATCGCTTCGAGGTGCGCGGCATACCAGTCTCCCCCGGCGGCATGCTCCCA
Organism: Kribbella sp. NBC_00382; assembly: GCF_036067295.1. Lineage (NCBI taxonomy): Bacteria > Bacillati > Actinomycetota > Actinomycetes > Propionibacteriales > Kribbellaceae > Kribbella > Kribbella sp. NBC_00382. The sequence continues at coordinate 6,567,394 of NZ_CP107954.1, read as the reverse complement.
GAGCATCGCCATCACACCCCAGATGGTCCGATAGAACGCCAGCGTCCAGTCCAGCTCGGCGCTGCGTTCGATCCCGTACCCCCGCAGCAGAGCGTCCGTCGCAGCCTCCCCCGCCCGCGAGAACCGCCCGAGGTCGAACAGCGGATCCCCGAAGGCGACGTCGCCCCAGTCGATGAACCCGGTGAATTGGTTGCCCTCAGCAAAGACATGCCGGGGATGCAGATCGCCGTGCAGCAGCCGCGGCGCCACCGGCGTGAGTCGATCCGCGAACCTCAGCCCGCGCAACCGGCGTACCAGCTCGTCGTCGACGATTCCCGCCAGTACTTCGAGATTGTCCAGCGGCCGCACAAGCACCGAGAGCCAGTCATCCCGCAACCCTTCCTGCAGGAAGCCGTAGCCTTCGCCGGCCACCTCATGAAGTCGCCGCAACTGCCCGCCGGCCTGCTCCAGCACGGCCGGCTCAGCCGATGCCGACCCCTTCAGCGCACGCTCGATCAGGTATCCGGGTCCGCTCTCGACAATCTCAGGAGCCAGTACTCCGGCCTGTCGCGCGCGCTCGCAGGCCCAGACCTCCGCCGACATCGCGGCCGCCGCGCCCGACTTGTAGTACAGCGTCTCCCCCGCGTCTGTCCGCAGCCGAAAACTCTCGTTACCGACAAAACCCTGGACGGGTTCGATGGAGGCGAAGCGAGTGGGATCGAGCATTCCGCCAACCGTAGACGACCCGCGGGCGCGCGGAAAACCGATTGCTGCCGGGGAGCGCTCTCTGCTGTACTCCGGATGACAGCACGTCAGCCAAGTAGTTCTCGCCAAGGAGCGCACGGAATGCGACCTCACTTCATGTTCACCCAGGAAGGCCATACCTCCTCTTCAAGGGACATGAAGCTGCGTGCGAACACTGAACTTGGGAATTCTGGCGCATGTCGACGCCGGTAAGACGAGCCTGACCGAGCGGCTGCTCTACGCCGCCGGCGTCATCGACGAGGTCGGCAGCGTCGACGACGGCAGTACCCAGACCGACTCGCTCGCGCTGGAACGCCAGCGCGGGATCACGATCAAGTCCGCCGTCGTCTCGTTCGCGATCGACGACGTCACGGTCAACCTGATCGACACTCCCGGCCACCCGGACTTCATCGCCGAGGTGGAGCGGGCGCTCAGCGTGCTCGACGGCGCTGTGCTCGTCATCTCGGCGGTCGAGGGTGTCCAGGCGCAGACGCGTGTCTTGATGCGTACGCTGCAACGGCTCCGGATCCCGACCCTGATCTTCGTCAACAAGCTCGACCGGCGTGGTGCCCAGGCGCCGGAGTTGCTGGCGAGCATCACGGAGCGGTTGTCGGCCGACGTCATCGCGATGGGAGCGGCGACCGGTCTCGGCACCGCGAGCGCCGGCTTCACACCGTACGGGCGTGAAGACTCGGACTTTTCGCAAACGTTGATCGAGTTACTTGCTGTCAATGATGATCAACTGCTGACGATGTTCGTCGAGAACGAGCAGGCGCTGTCGTACGACGTACTGCGCGGCAAGCTCGTCGAGCAGACCCGGCGGGCGCTCGTGCATCCCGTGTACTTCGGGTCCGCGATCACGGGCGCCGGAGTAGACGCGTTGATCGCTGGGATCCGTGAGCTGCTGCCGGCCGCCGAGGGCGATGTCGAGGGACCCGTGTCGGGGTCGGTCTTCAAGGTCGAGCGGGGTCCGGCCGGGGAGAAGATCGCGTTCGTGCGGATGTTCTCCGGCGCGATCCGGACCCGGGACCGGCTGCGGTTCCATGGCGATCGGGAGTCGAAGGTGACGTCGATCAGCGTGTTCGACGGTGGATCCGTGCTGACCCGGCCGGAGGTTTCGGCGGGGCAGATCGGCAAGTTGTGGGGGCTCGGTGAGATCCAGATCGGTGACGCGATCGGGGTCGAGGGGATCGGTGCAGAGAGCGGTTACTTCGCTCCCCCGACGCTGGAGACGGTCATCTCGCCGGTCAAGCCGTCGGACAAGGGCAACCTGCAGGTCGCGCTCTCCCAGCTCGCCGAGCAGGACCCGCTGATCAATCTGCGGCAGGACGACCTCCGCGGCGAGACCTTCGTGTCCCTGTACGGCGAGGTGCAGAAAGAGGTCATCCAGACGACGCTGGCGAGCGAGTTCGGGATCGACGTCACGTTCCGCGAGACGACGACGATCTGCATCGAGCGGCTGGACGGGATCGGGGCCGCGGTCGAGTTCAACAAGCAGGATCCGAACCCGTTCCTCGCGACCATCGGCCTGCGGGTCGAGCCGGCGCCGGTGAACGAAGGAGTCAGCTTCCGTCTCGAGGTCGAGCTCGGCTCGATGCCGTACGCCTTCATCAAGGCGGTCGAGGAGACCGTGCACGAGACGCTGCAGCAAGGCATCCATGGCTGGCAGATCCCGGACGCGCGGGTGGTGATGACGCACTCGGGTTACTCGGCGCGGCAGAGTCACGCGCATGCCGTCTTCGACAAGAGCATGTCGAGCACGGCGGGCGACTTCCGCAACCTCACGCCGCTGGTGTTGATGACGGCGCTACAGCAGGCCGGTACGACGGTCCACGAGCCGATGCACCACTTCCAGTTGGAGATCCCGACCGACACCGCGCGCGGCGTACTCGCTGCGTTGGCTCGGCTCCGGGCGATTCCCCAGGTACCGGCGTTGGGCTCTGAAACGTCAGTGCTGGAAGGGGAGATTCCGGCGGCTGCCGTCTACCAGCTGGAGCAGCAGCTGCCCGCGCTCTCTCGTGGCGAGGGCGTGCTGGAGTCGTCCTTCGAGCGCTATCAACCCGTTACTGGTCCGATCCCCAGCCGACCGCGTACCGACAACGATCCGCTCAACCGTCGCGACTATCTGCTCCATGTACTCCGGCGAGTGTGATCAGCACCTTCTCGACCTCGGCAAGGCGAAGGTCTCGCACCTCTCGGAGGCTGAAGCCTCCACCGCGATGGGGGCTGAGGACAACGTTCGGCAGGTGATGGAAGGGCTCGGCCGATGCTGCTATCCCGGTGGCGGCATCGGCCGTGGACGCCTCGTTCCACCAGACGTCGTGGCCGGCGGCGATCTCTCCGGTCAGCAGACGGTCGTAGAGCGCTTTCTCATCCACGAGCGTCGCCCGCGCGACATTCACCACCACACTCGGCGTCGGCAAGCCGGCGATCACTTCAGCACTGAGCAGTCCAGATGTCTGGGCCGTTGCGGGCGCCGCCAGTACGACGACCCGCGCGCGACCGGCAATCTCGGCGAAGTCCTGGACCGGATGTACGAGCACCTCACCGTCAACGTACGGGGACGGGATGCTGCCGCGGATGGCATGGACCTCCATGTCGAGGGCAACCAGCGAACGCGCTACCCGCCGGCCGATCTCGCCGTAGCCGACGACGACCGCCGGATGCCCGGCCAGGATCATCGTCGGCTGGGGTGGTACGAACCGTGGTGTCCAGTCGCCGGTCCGCATCGCCTGATCCGCCGGGACCAGGGCTCGGGCTGCGGCCAGTACCAAGCCGAGCGCGAGTTCAGCGGTTGGACCGGCCGTGTGGTGAACCGTTCGGACCGCCATCTGCGGGTGAGTCTGCAACAGCTCCGAGGTCGTCGCAGGCACTCCGGCGAACGGGATCACCAACGTGTGTAGCCGTTTGGATGCCGCCAGCAACTCCGGGCTGGGGCGGCCGCCGACCAATACGTCATACGCCGCACCCGGCGGCGGTGCGTCTCCGTCGGTGAAGCGCCAGTCCGGATGCCGCGCGGCCAGCCGAGCGGCAGCGTCGTCGTCCAACGCGTCCACGCCATGAACCCACAAGTCGCCCACGCGCCGCAAACTACCAACCCCGGCCGCGACCCGTCCGAGGTTGGTAGTGGTCAGCGGGCACTCCTGCCGGTGGAACCAGCTCAGCGGCTCTGGGTGAGGTAGGACTCCAGGGCATCTGCTGCGCCGGTCGCACCGCCCGCCGCGTGGATGTGCTCAGCCATCGCGGCGAGTTTCTAGCGAACACCACCGTCCGCGGCGAGCTCGTCGAGCTCGGCCCGCCAACCCATTTACCCGATCAGGCGGTACGACGCACCCAACCGGATCAAAGGTCGACGGTCAGTGTTACCGACTTCGGTGCGAATCGACGGCTCTCGTACAACCGCAGGGCGGTCGCGTTGTCAGCGTACGCGGTCACGTTCATCTGCGCCGCTCCACGGCCCTTGGCCCACTCGACGAACGCGTCCACCAGCTGTCCGCCGACGCCCTGACCTCTGACGTCGCCCCGCACGTACATGCTCACCAGCTCGGCCTTGCTGCCGAGCCACATGTCTGACGGTTCGCTGAAGATTCCGATCAGGTGGCCGGCGACCTCGCCCTCCACTTGCGCGACCAGCACCAACGCCTGCGGATCGCCCAGCAGCTCGGCACACCATTGCGCGCCGTGCGCAGCAGGCCAACCGGCGTTGCGGAGTGGGTCGCGCGTCGCCGCGTCTTCTGCGAAGAGAGCGGCGCTGGAGGCGACCACCCCGGCCAGGTCCTCGGTGGTGGCCGGTCGGATCTCCATGGGGCTACTCCTTGGTGCCGATGACTGTGGTGGCGTAGAGCTCGTCCGACGTGGTGATGCGAGGTGTCAAACCGGCTGCGCGCAAGATCGCGGCTGCGACGGGAGCCTGCGCTTCGCTGGTTTCTGCGAGCATGCTGCCACCCGGGGCCAGCCAGTGGGCGGCTTCGGCTGCTACCAGGCGGAGGATCGCGAGGCCGTCGGTGCCGCCGTCCAAGGTGGTGACGGGTTCGTGGAGGCGGGCCTCGGTGGGGAGGAAACGGATCTCGTCGGTGGGGACGTACGGGACGTTCGAGAGCAGGACGTTGATCCGGCCGCGCAACGCGGGTGGCAGAGCGGCGTACAGGTTGCCTTGGGTGACGTGGCCGCCGAGGGGTTCGACGTTGCGACGGGCGCAGGCGACGGCCACGGGATCGAGATCCGCTGCATGTAGGGAGATGCCGGGTTGACCGGCGTGGACGGCGACGCCGAGAGCGCCTGAGCCGCAGCAGAGATCGACCACGACTGAGCCTGGAGTGGTGAGCCAGAGCGCTTCCGCGACCAGGTGTTCGGTTCGGCGTCGTGGGACGAAGACGCCGGGGTCGACGAGGATGCGCAGGCCGCAGAAGTCTGCGTAGCCGACGATGTGTTCGATGGGCAGCCCGGCGACGCGTTGCTCGACCAGGTGGGCGAGTTCGGCGTCGTCGCGGGCTGCGGCGATCAGCAGGTCCGCCTCGTCCTCGGCGAAGACGCAGCCGGCGGCGCGGAGGGTGCTGACGATGGTTGATGTGATGATGCGGTCAGATTACTTGAAGGCGTTCACGCCGGTGAGCTCGGCGGACAGGGTCCATAGCCGGGCGGCCGACGCGGGATCGACGGCGTACGGCCGTACTCCAGGAGCGTCGTCCGTCGACAGCTCCGCGATCTCGCAGTCCTCGCAGAAGACTCCGCCCTGGCCGTCGAGCTGCGGCGAAGTGGCCGCCCAGACCGAGGTCGAGGCGCCGCCTTCCGGAGTCTTGAACACATCCGGACGCGCCGGGTTGCCCTCCTCATCGATCCATCCGAAGCCGACCATCTCCTCACGCTGCAGGTGCCGCTGCAGCGGCGTCAGGATCCCGCCCGGATGCACAGCGAACGCCCGTACGCCGGAATCCTTGCCCAAAGCATCGAGCTGGATCGCGAACAGCGAGTTCGCCGTCTTCGCCTGCCCGTACGCCGCCCACTTCTCGTAGCCCTGGGTGAACTGCGGGTCGTCCCACCGGATGTCCGACCGCCGGTGCCCCGACGACGACAGCGCCACCACGCGCGCCCCACCGTCGGCGGCGAGGGCCGGCCACAACCGGTTGGTCAACGCGAAGTGCCCAAGGTGGTTGGTGGCGAACTGCGATTCCCAGCCGGGCCCGACCCGCGTCTCCGGGTTGGCCATCACGGCCGCGTTGTTGATCTGGATGTCGATCGACCGCCCGGACGCGAGGAAGCCCGAGGCGAAGGACTCCACACTCGCCAGGTCGGCAAGATCCAGCTCGCCGACCTCCACGCCGGGGATGTCAGAGAGCGCTTCCTGAGCCGCGTCGGGTCGTCGGGCCGGTACTACGACCTGCGCGCCCGCCTTGGCCAGGGCGCGAGTGGTCTCGATCCCGATGCCCGAGTAGCCGCCGGTGACGAGCGCGAGCTTGCCGGTCAGGTCGATGCCCTCGAGGACCTCGTCCGCCTTGGTGCCATGGCCGAAGCCCGAGCCGATCTTGTGCTGTGAAGTGCTCATGTCTTCGACACTACGAGTTAGAGCCAGCTCTAGGTCAAGCTCGACTGTCAGGCATCCAGATGTGGATTTGCCTTCAATGACTCGGCCAGTCGCTGGAGAGCGGGATTCGGACTGTCCGGACTCCACGCCGCGTGCAGCGTCACCGAGTGCGCGTCCGCCGCGTCGAGCTCGCGATAGCGCACGCCGGCGACGCCCATCGCCATGATCGACCGCGGAATCAGCGCACACCCCAGCCCGGCCCGGACCAGCGCGAGCATCGTCGGCACCTGCGACGCGAGTTGGCTGACGGCGTACCGGTTCATGCCGATCATCGCGGCGCAGATGTCGTGCAGGTACTGCGACCCTTCGGGGCTGTAGCCGATGTAGTCGTCCGTCACGTCAGCGAGCGAGACAGCGCTCTCTCCATCGGCCAGCTTGTGATCGGCCGGTACCGCGAGCACGAGATCCTCCGAATGCACCAGCACCGAGTCGAACTGCGCCGGGATCGGCGGCCGGACGATACCGAGATCGATCTCCAGATTCGCCAGCGCCTCGAACTGGTCCGGGCTCACCAGTTCGGTCAGCTCCGCCGTCACCGCCGGAGTCCGCTTGCTCACCATCGTCAGGAAGTCGGCCAGTACGGCGTACGCCCCGATCGCGGTGAACGCGATCCGCAACGTACCGGTCTGCCCATCCGCCGCTCGCCGGGCTGCGTCGGGCGCCACCTCAAGCAATGCCAGCACCCGCCGGGAGTGCTCGAGGAAGACCTGGCCGGCCGCGGTGAGCCGCACTCCCCTGCCGGTTCGGTCGAACAGGCTGACGCCCAGAGAGCGCTCCAGCCCCTGGATCTGCCGGGTCAGCGGCGGCTGGGTCAGGTTGAGCCGCTGGGCGGCGCGGCCGAAGTGCTGTTCCTCGGCGACCGCGACGAATCCACGCAACTGCTGCAGGGAGAGATCCATAGCGATGCCCTCACGGTATCGGTCGATGCGGAAATGGGCTTGGACGAGCATAACGGAAAGCCCTTACCTTCGGGTCAACGCCCGAAGCGATCCGAGGAGTCAGCTTGTCCAAGCTAGCGGTGGTGATGACGCCCGACCGGGCCGACGACGTGTGCAGCCCGCAGACCCGGGCGCTGCTCGCCGAGCGGTTCGACGTCAGTTGGGCCGGACCCGACCTGAGCCCGGAGGTGGTCGCCGAGCTGGCGGCCGGCAGCGACGTACTCCTGACCAGCTGGGGTACGCCGCACCTCGACAAGGCGCTGTGGGTGGATGGCAACGGCCCGAAGGTCGTCGCGCACGCGGCCGGTTCGGTGAAGAAGCTCGTCGATCCGGCGATCCTCGACCAAGGCGTCGCTGTCTTCTCGGCCGGCACGCGGATCGCCTGGTCGGTCGGCGAGTACTGCCTCGCCTCGATGCTCACGCTGGCGCGCCGACTCCCCCAGTTCGACCAGGCACTCCGCGCTGGCGGCTGGAAGCAACCACAACTCAGGGGTGGCGAACTCGCCGGCCAGAAGGTCGGCATCCTCGGAGCCAGCTCGACCGCCCGCGCGCTGATCACCCTCCTCAAGCCGTTCGGCTGCGACATCGTCGTGTACGACCCGTACCTGACAGCCGAACGCGCGCAGCAACTCGGCGTACGGGTGGCTGAGCTGGAGGAGGCGTTGCAGTCTCGGTTCGTCTCCATTCACGTGCCGGACGTGCCGGAGACTCGTGGGCTGGTGACGCGGAAGCTGATCGAGCAGTTGCCGGACGGCGCGATCGTCGTCAACTCTTCGCGCGGACCGGCCGTCGATCAGCCGGCGCTGCTGGAGCACTGCCTCGACGGGCGGCTGTTCGCCGCGCTGGATGTGTACGACCCGGAGCCGCCGAAGTTCGGTCCAGACGTGTTGGCCGCGCCGAACCTGCTCCTCACGCCACACATCGCGGGCGACACCGTCGAAGGTCACCTCGCACTAGCGGGCTATGTCATCGAGGACGTTCTCAAGTGGCTTGACGGCGGTGTTCGCGGTCCGAGCTTTGTCGATCCCGCGGTCTGGGCGATCGCGGCATGAGCAAGATCAGATCGGTTGAGGTGTTCCCGGTCGCGGTGCCGTTCGCGCGGCAGTTCGTGCTCGGCAGCGGCGCGGTCGGCTCCCCCGACAAGCCCCCGGACCAGGCGGCGGCGGTGGTGTTCGTGAAGCTCACGACCGAGGACGGGGTGGTCGGTTGGGGTGAGCAGAGAGCGCTCCCCAGCTGGAGCTACGAGACGGCCGAGACGATCGCGGTGGTGATCAAGCGTCATCTCGAGCCGATCCTGCTGGAGCTGACGCCGTTCGATGTCGAGCTCTTCCATCAGCGGGTGACGAAGCGGCTGAGTCCGTCCGTCTCGAACGGCTTCCCGTTCGCGCGGGCAGCGGTCGACCTTGCGATGCATGACGCGGCGGGCAAGCTTGCCGGCGTACCGGTGCATGCGTTGCTCGGCGGCAAGCTGCACGACGAGATTCCGCTGTGCTCGGCGATCGGTGTCGGGGCTCCGGACGTCGTGAAGGAGCACGCTCAGCAGTCGTCGGACTATTCGGCGTACAAGGTGAAGATCGGTGGCGATCTGGACTCGGACGCGGCCGCGATCGAGACGGTCGCGGAGGTGGCCGGCGCCAAGCCGCTGTGGCTGGACGCCAACCAGTCGTACCGGCCGAGCGCGCTCAAGCAGCTCCTCGACCGGACCAGCCACGTCCGCACGATTCATTGCGTGGAGCAACCAGTTCCGAGCACGGACACGCTGGCCATGCACCGGCTGCGCGAGCTGATCGACCTGCCGATCGCGATCGACGAGGGCAGCTTCACCGCGCAGGACCTGGCCCGGGCGATCCGGCTCGACGCCGCCGACCTGGTCGTGGTGAAGATCTGCAAGGCCGGCGGTCTGCGGAACGCGCTGAAGACCGCTCAGGTAGCGCTCTCCGCGGGCATCGAGATCCTCGCCAGCGGCCTGACCGACTGCGGGATCGGCTTCGCGGCCGCGCTGCATCTGTTCAGCCAGCTCGATCTCGCGCTGCCCGCGGAGTTGAACGGTCCTGAACTGCTCTCTGACCTGTACGTCGAGGGGCTGACCATCACCAAGGCCGTCGCAACGGTCCCCACCGCGCCCGGTCTGGGCGTCCAGGTCGACGAGGACCGCATCCGCGCCGAGTCGATCACCCTGCTCTTCACCTAGAGGAGTAACCCCTATGTCCGCCCTTGATTCCAGGCCCACCCCACCACCCCAGTCAGGGCTGTCCCGCCGCAGCTTCCTCAAGTACACAGGCGCCGCGGTCGCCGCATCCGGAGTACTCACAGCCTGTTCGTCAACGCCCAAGAACGCGGCCACCTGGTCGATGTGGTCGAGCAGCCCCGCCGAACGCAAGGTCTGGGAAGACTTCAGCAAGTACGTCGAGCAGCAACTGAAGCTCGCATCGATCCCGACCCTCACGCCCTCCGGCCCTTATCCGACCAAGCTCGACCTCCAGCTCGTCAGCGGTACGGCGAGCCTGGTGACCGCGCTGAACGGCACGCTGATCCCGACCTACGCCTCCCGCGGCGCCCATCAGCCACTCGACGACCTGATCGCCGCCGACCCGGACTTCAAGACCGACGACTTCTATCCGTTGAGCCGGAAGATCTCGTCCTTCAACGGCAAGACCTACGCGATCGGCTTCGACGTCGCCCCGACCGTCATGTACTACAACAAGACGATCCTGGCGAAGGCCGGAATCGCAGCGCCGTCCAAGACCGAGCCGATGACCTGGGAAGCCTTCCGGGAGCTCGCCAAGGAACTGACGAAGCCACCTGACCAGTACGGCTTCACCTGCGCGCCGGCGATCGACGACCTCGTCTCGTGGATCTACTGCGCCGGCGGCAACGTGATGAACGACGACCAGTCGGTCAGCACGCTGAACCGGCCGGAGGCGATGCAGGCGATCCAGTTCGTGATCGATCTGTTCGTCAAGGACCAGGTGACGCCACCGATCAGCAACCTGGTGACCGAGAGCTCGCTGGCCAACTTCATGGAGGGCAACGTCGCCTTCATGCAGAACGGTCCGTGGCAGGTGGTGAACGTCCGCAAGGCGAAGTTCGACTGGGATGTCATCCCGTTCCCGGCCGGGGCGGCCGGCAGTACGCCGAGAGTGTCCGGCTCGTCCTTCGCGATCCCCTCGGGTGTCAAAGGCAACGATCTTGAGCTGGCCTGGCGACTGCTCAAGACACTGACCAGCACCGGCGCCCTCGACATCTACGCGAAGGCCGGCCGCAACAACCCGGCCCGACTGTCAGCGGGTAGCGCCTTCAAGCCGCCGCCCGACAACCTCGGAGTCGTGCAGGACATCCTGGCCGGCAAGGTCGCGGGCGGGCACGCGTTCGACGTCACGACCAACTGGAACCAGGTCAAGCAGTTGCTCGGTCAGGACCTGCCGCGGACTTTCCTCGGCCAGGTCTCCGTGGCCGACGCGATCGATGGGTTGACGCCGCGTCTCGACGTACTGATGAAGCAGCACCAGGACAACGTCCGCCAAGCCGAAGCCAGGAAGGGGTGACCCCGGATGGCCGTCGACACACTGCCCCTTCAAACGGCAACGAACGCCAAGCCTCCACCGACCGGACCGACGCCGCGGTGGCGGAACAAGGAGACGCTCGCCGCCTGGCTGTTCATCCTGCCCAGCCTGATCGGCTTCCTGATCTTCACCGCCGGCCCGGTGGTTGCGGCCGGCGTGATCTCACTGCTCAACTGGAACCTGTTCAGCTCCCCCACCTTCGCCGGACTGAAGAACTTCGCCCGGCTAGGACCCGATCCGACCTTCTGGTCCGCGCTCGGCAACACCGTGTACTTCACCCTGGTGAGCGTCCCGTTGACGATCCTGGTGAGTCTCGCGCTGGCCTTGCTGCTCAACCAGGGCCTGCGCCGGATCGCGGTCTTCCGCTCCCTGCTGCTGTTGCCGTACGCAACGATCACGGTGGCGGTCGCGTTCGTCTGGATCTGGCTCTACATCCCGCACGGTGGCCTGGTGAACACCGTGCTCGGCTGGTTCGGCTTCGACGGCCCGGCCTGGCTGATCAGCGACAACTGGGCGATGCCGGCGCTGATCGCGATGAGCGTCTGGAAGAGCTTCGGGTTCGGCATGGTCGTCTTCCTGGCCGGTCTGCAGGCGATCCCGCAGCAGCTCTACGAGGCGGCCAAGGTGGACGGCAGCTCGAGCTGGCAGAGCTTCCGCAGTGTCACGCTGCCGATGCTGTCACCGTCGCTGTTCTTCGTCATCGTGACCTCGGTGATCGGCTCGTTCCAGGTCTTCGACCAGGCACTCATCATGACCAACGGCGGGCCGGGATCGCGGACCACGACGCTCGTCATGTACATCTACCGGACCGGCTTCGAGAACTACGACCAGGGGTATGCCGCGGCGCAGTCGCTGGTCCTGTTCGGGTTCATCGTCGTCATCACCGCGGCCCAGTTCGTGCTGCAGCGGAGGCTCGTCCACTATGACAACTAACGCCCTGACCCCGCTGCTGAAGAACCCGGTGGCCACCCGCAAGCTGGTCGTCTTCGCGTGTTACCTGGTGACCGCGCTGACGCTGGTACCGGTTGTGATGATGGTCCTGGTCGCGTTCCAGTCCGATGCCGAGTCGATGGCCGCGCAGCCGTCGTTCTGGCCGAGCAGTTGGCATCCGGAGAACCTCCGGCGCGCGTTCGAGCTGGTTCCGCTCGGCCGGTACCTGCTCAACACGATCATCTTCGCGGCCGGTACGACCCTGCTGGAGACCGTCACGGCCGCGCTGGCGGCGTACGCGTTCGCCCGGCTGAACTTCCCCGGCCGGACCTGGCTGTTCGGGATCTATCTGGCGACGCTGATGATCCCGTCACAGGTGACGCTGATCCCGCAGTTCATCCTGGTCGCGAAGCTGCACGGCATCGACACCTGGCCGGGGATGATCCTGCCGCACGCGTTCACCGCGCTCGGCGTGTTCCTGCTGCGGCAGTTCTTCCTCGGCATCCCGCGCGACTACGAGGAGGCGGCCAGGCTCGACGGTGCCAACCGGTGGCAGGCATTCACCCGGGTGATCGTGCCGCTGGCGGTGCCGGCGATCGCGACGCTCGCGGTCTTCAAGTTCATCGGTCAGTGGAACAACCTGCTCTGGCCGCTAGTCATCTCCAACAGCGACTCGACCCGTACTGCGGCTGTCGGGCTGCAGGTCTTCCAGGACACCAACGGCACCCAGTGGAACCTGCTGTTGATGGCGGCAACCATCACCACGGTCCCGTTGATCGTGCTCTTCTTCCTCACCCAACGCTGGTTCGTCAAAGGCATCACCATGAGCGGGCTCGGAGGCCGCTGACACATGACCTATCAATGGTCCGTCTTCACCAAACCCTGGTCCGGCCTTCCCGGTGACGAGTTGGGCAAGCTCGTCGCCGGCCTCGGCTTCACCGGCGCCGAGATCCCCGTCCGCGACACCGCCTTCGTCACCCCGGCCACCGCCGAGTCCGACCTGCCGCCGTTCGTCGAGCAACTCCGCGCCGAGGGCGTCGAGCCGATCAGCATCGCCAGCGACCTGTCGGAGAGCGCGTTCTCGGCAGCGGCCAAGGCGGGCGTCCCGATGATCCGCATCATGGCGCCCCTCGGTCCGGACGGGTACGCGGCGTCGGTACGCCGGATCCGCCAGGAACTGGAGGACGCGGCCGTGCTCGTCACGCAGTACGGCGTACAGGTCGGTGTGCAACCGCACCACGGCAAGTTCGTCACGTCGTCTCTGGGTGTCCTCCACCTATTGGAAGGCCTCCCCGACGAGTTCAAGGTCGTCTGGGACGCCGCCCACGATGCCCTGGCCGGCGATGACCCCGCTATCACGCTCGAGCTGGTGCGGGATCGCCTCGGCATCGTCAACCTCAAGAACGCCAAATACATCCAGACCGACGAGGGCTGGAAGACCTGGTTCGGCCAAGCCGACGACGGCCTGTCCGACTGGTCAGCCGTCTTCGCCAACCTCCAGGACTACACCGGCCCGATCTGCCTCACCGGCCAGTACTCCGACCCGTCCGTCCCCGTCGAGGACCGGCTGACCGCAGACCTGGCCACGGCCCGCGCACTGGCTTGAGCGACGTCCGGGGCCTGGCGGATCTGCCAGGCCCCGGACGCGTCCGCTCTCAGCAGCCGCTACTGCTGCCGGCTCCCATCGCGTAGACACCACACGGAATCGGCGCATGGTTGTCCGGAAGGTCCGGCGCGGTGTTGTGGTCGTGCCACCACTTCATCACCCCGGCCGCATACTCCGGTCCGAACGGGTACCTCGGCATGACTAGGCGGTTCGGACTCTCCTTTCCGGTGTTCGTGTCGTTCCAGATCGCGGTCCCGCCGGCCAGACCCGCGAAGCCGAAGGTGGGTCCGACGACCAGGGCTGCGATCAGCGCCGCGCCGGTACAGGGCGGCAGCATCGCGCAGATCACCGCGCCGCCGGCGCCGGCGAACGCCCCGCCGACGCCACCGATGATGCCGAACTTCAGCCACGACTCATCGCCGGGATCGTTGTTGCCACCGTGGAAGGACGGATCGTTGGGGTCGGTGCTGCCGCCGCTGGAGCCGCCACCACCGCCCTTCGGGGCTTCGTCCAGCATCTTGGCGGCGATCAGCCAGTTGCGGCTGGCGTTGGCGAAGGCTGCTGTCTGGGCGATCGCCTGCCACATGCTGTTCGAGCCCTTGGAGGAGTCCGACAACGCGGTGGCCTGCTTCAGCAGCTCGGCCAGGCTGGCCTTCTCGTCCGGGCCGACGTAGCGCTGGATCCGCTTCACGATCCGGATCACCTGTTTGGTCAGCACCCTGATGTAGCGCTCGATGCGTTTGATCTGGACCCGGTAGACGACCGTCTGGGCCGACAGCATCGCGGCCAGCGCGTAGTGCCCGGTGGCGACCGCCATCGCGATCATCGCCGTCGAGACCAGGCTGCGGATGTGCAGCTTGATCACCTCTTTGCGGTACTCGACGATCTTCTTGATGATCACCTTGAGGATGGTCTTGTAGGTGGTCACCGTCTCGGTCACGTACCGCTGCCCGTCAGCGTCGCTGAACGTCACCGGACTGTTGTTGGCGTACGCGTAGGCGTTCAGCTGCTGCGGATCCTCGAAATCCACCACCGGGTCGACCGAGATGAACTTGCCCAGCCCGGGGTCGTACTCGCGGGCCCCCAGATGCACCAGCCCCGCATCGGAGTCCTCGGTGCCGCCGACGAAGCCGCGCTCGCCGGGCCACGCGGTCGGGGTCGCTCCACGCACTTCGCCGTACGGCGTGAGGCGCTTGCGCTGCACCGTGAGGTCGGTCGGGTTGATGGTCAGGTTGACCGAGCCCTGGTGGTTGGTGGCCGTCCAGGTCAGCTCGGCTGCGTGCCTGACCGCGACGGTCTGCTGGCCGAAGGTGTAGTACCGGGTGCCCAGCAGGGTCTGGTTCGTACCGAGCAGCAGCTCGGTCTGGCCCAGGTACAAGGTGGTGCCCTTGGCGTCGCGGCGGATCAGCCGGTTGCCGTCGGCATCGTTCACGTACGCCGTCTTCTTCCCGTTGGCGACCGTCTCGGCCAGCTTGCCGTCCTTGCTCCAGTCGAAGGTCTGACCGGTCCGGCTGATCAGGCTGCCGTTCTCGTCGTACCCGAAGTTCTCGGTCTTGTTCACGCCCGGTCCGGTGGTGACGACCTTGCTGACCGCGTGCGGGCGAGCCTGCCCCGCGTCCGGATAGGTGTAGGTGCTGATCGTGTCACCGGCAGCGGTGGTGCGCTTCTCGGTCTTGCGGTTGCCAGTGACGTCGAAGGTCCAGCTGTGCCAGTACGGCGCCGGGCCACCGAGCTTGTCCTTCGCGGGCGCCGCGGCGCAGTCCCCGTCGGTCGGCGTCCAGGCCTGGGTGAGACGGCGGTAACCGTCGTACCCGAAGCACTGGGTGTCGGTGGTCTCACCGCTGGAGGCGGCCGGCTTGTCGGAGATCTTGGTGACGTTGCCGGCCTGGTCGTAGCTATACCTGACGTCGGCGACCTCTTCGTTGGCGGTCAGTACTCCGGCCCGGCTGAGCCGGCGGGTGCCGTCCTCGTAGTCGTACTGCAGTTGCGCCCAGTTCCCGTTGCTCGCGGCCATCGCGATCGACCGGGTCTCCTTGTACGGCGAGTACTCGGCGAAGCTGACGTACTGATCGGCGCCGGTCAGCGAGACCGGCATGTTGTGCTCGTTGTACTCCGTCGTCAGCGTCTCCGCGGGCAGCCCACCGAGACCGGGCAGCGTGACAGTCTTCTGCTGGCCGTCGTCGGCGTACGTCATCGCGACCGGGTAGGTGCCGGCCAGCTTGCCCTCCGAGGGTGGGACGACCACCTCGGTCCCGGTCGGGTGACCGGCGTCGTCGTACCCGGTGTAGCGGATCGTGTAGGGGTTGCCGTCGACGTACCGGGTCGAGCTGGTCAGCGATCCGGCCTTGATGGTGTCGTACTTCCACTCGCTGACCAGGGCGCTGCCGTCGTACACGGCGGTCCGGCGGCCGGATCCGTCGTACTTGAAGGTCAGCGTGTTGCCCTTGGCATCGGTGGTCGAGGTCTGCTGGTCGAGCTCGTTGTAGGTGAAGGTCGTGGTGCCCTTGTCGGGGTCGACGTCCTTGATCTTGTGGCCGAGCAGGTCGTACTCGTAGCGCCAGACGTTGCCGGCCGGATCGGTGACCGTGGCGAGCTGCCCGGCCTCGTGGTACGTGTACTTCGTGGCGTCGTAGCTGCCGGTCGGGGTGTCACCGGCGTACTTGCGCAGCTCGACCAGCCGGCCCTGCTCGTCGGTCAGCTTGGTCGTCGCCTGCTCACCCTTCGGCGGGTCGATGGTCTCGATCCCGGCCGCGACCGCGTGGGTCGTCTGGGACAGGACCTGGCCGAACGACTTGGCGGTCTCGGTCTTCGGCAGTTCCTGGTCGTCGTAGTCGGTGATCTTCTGGGTCGGTACGACGCTGTCGTTGTCCGGCAGGACGACCTGGTCACCGACCGGCGGTGCCTCGTTGTAGTACGGGCCGTTCTCCTTCACCAGCAGGCCGCGCGAGTCGTAGTGGTAGTCGGTGATGACCCGGCCGACGCCGTCGGGTGAGGCCTTCTGGGTCTGCCGCTTGCGCATCAGACCGTCGGTCAGGTCGTAGCTGACCTCGATGGTGCCGTCGGCCTGAAGCGTCTTGGTGGTGACGACTCCCGGCTTGAGCGGGTCCATGCCGTAGCTGTACTCGACGTTGGCGGTCGCGTTGCGGGCCCGGCCGGGGAGGTAGGTCCGCAGTACGCGGCCGAGCGGGTCGCGGATGCTGTCGGTCCGGCGGGCTGCCGGGTCGACGACGGCGACCTCTTCGCCCCAGGCGGGGTCGACGAACGTCTGGCTGGTCTGACCGTTGGGCTGGGTGGTCTTCGTCTCGGTGACCGGCCCGCCGGTGGCCGGGGTGTAGTCGACCTTCGTCGTGGCGCCGGCCGCGTCCTGAGCGGTCCGCACCCGGCCGAACGAGTCGAAGGTCGAGGTGCCCAGCGTCTGGTACTGCGGTGCGCCGGCAGAGTCGAATCCGGTCAGCCGCTCGGTCTTGGTCGTGTCGCCGACCGAGTTGTAGCTCGTCTTCCCGTCCGACAGCACATCGGTCTTGGACCACGGCTTGTCGCAGGCGACGCCCACGGTCTGCTTGCGGGTCGGTAGTTCGGCCAGGCCCTTGGCGGGGTTGGTGAAGTACTCGAAACGCGTGCAGGTGTCGTCGGTGGTGTCGGTCACGTCCTTGCTGTCGTTGGTCCACAGCAGCTTGCCGGTCGCGTCGTACTCGTTCTGGCTCCCGGTGGTCTGGTACGTCCCGGTCGGGCCGGCCTTGTCCTGCCGGACGCCCTTCTCGAGCACCTTGAACGACTGCGTCGTACCCCAGGAGCGGTTCCTGGTCGCGGTCGCGCCGGACAGCCACGGGTCGGTGATGGAACGGTCGGCGATCTTGCCGTCGTGCATCGTCGACGACTCGCGCAACATGCCCGCGAGCGCGTTGTTGTCGGTGACCTCGACCCCCGTCGAGTCCTTCACCTTGACCGTCTTCGTGGTGTCGTCGGCTCGCTTGTCGCCGTCCATCCCACGGAAATAGGTGTTCTCGGTAATGGTCGGGGTCACGGTGCCGTCGCCCTTGGTCACCCGGACGCGCTCGTAGCCGCGCCACTGCGACCAGGTCTTGCGGCCGACCTCGACCAGACCGTCCTCCTCGTCGTGACGCCAGGCCGGCGGAGTCAGGTACTCGACCTTGGTGACGACCGGAATCGTGCCGGTGGTCAGGTCGGACTCGGTGACCTCTTCGACGACGTACTTGCCGAACCAGTCCTGCCGCTCGGCCTGCCCTTCCGGCGTCCACTTGATCGGGTGGCACCGCTTGCCGTTCTCGTCCGGAGCCGGCACGTTGCCCGGCAGGCTGCAGTCGGGGTTCTTGTAGCCGACCACGACCTGACCGCCGGTGCCGTAGGTGATGGTCTTGATCCGTGGCCAGTTCATCGCCGGGATGCCGTCGGTGCCGACCACCCGGTTGGCCAGCATGATGCCGGCGAACGTCATCTCCGGCATCGCCTTGGTACCGCCGACCAGGCCGGTGTTGGTGATGCCGTCCAGCCACAGCAGCGGCTGGCGGCCGTCACCGGGGTTCTGGTAGGTGAACCGGGGTGACCATCGGTTGACCGGCGCGAAAGCGGTACCGCGCAAAACCTCGGTGGTGACCGAGGCGAGTCGCTTCTTGGTCCAGAACGTCGGGTAGATCCGGGTGCCGCAGTCGGTGGTACTGGTGCACTCCTGGTCCAGGGGCGTGTCCGGGTAGTCGGCGGCCACGCAGCCGCTGGTCTTGTAGCAGCGGTCGGCGGTCACGAAGTTGACCCGGGCAACGGTCTTCGAGGCCGTGTCGCCTTCGCGCTGGCCGTAGTCGATCCGCTTGATGTTGCCCGCACGGGTGTAGGAGCTGGTCAGCTTGCCGTTGCCGTTGCGGCCGTACCGGTTGGACTCGAGGTCGTAGAAGTACGACATCGAGTTGCCGTGGGCATCGACCACGTAGTCCAGGTTCCACTTGTACGCCTGGTCGCAGTACGACGCGGCGAAGGTGGCCGCGTTGCACGGCTCGCCGGCGTGGTTGCCGAAGACCGGGACGGTCCAGACCGAGTTGGTCGCCTCGGTCGTGGTCGGCAGCTTGTTGAGGCCGAAGTAGAACTTGGTGCCGTTCTTGTCGGTCAGCACCCAGGCCTCGCCCTTCGCGCCGGGGCCGGTGGCCGGACCGAGGTCGGGGTTGTCCTTGCCGGTCAGCCGCTCGACGGTGATGCCGTCGTCGTTGCGGGGGTGCCAGGTGCCGGTGGCGTCGTCGCGGATGAGTTCGCCGCCCGAGCCGTTCAGGGTGAAGGTCGCGTTGTCGAGCAGCGCGCCGTTCTTGTCGGTGGCCCAGCACAGGTCACCGGTGATGGACGTGCCGTTGTTGCCGGTCTGCTCGGACTTCACGCCGCAGGAGGCGTACCGGCGCTCGATCGAGCCGCCCGGTGCGAGCTCGAAGCCGGCGCCGACCCAGGAGGACTGGCTGTTGGCCGCGGTGGTTCGGCCGTCGAGGCTGCCCGACGAGTAGGTGAGGGCGAGGTCCGGTTTCGGTCCGCCGAGGCTCGGCGGGACCGCCATCGGATAGTTCCAGGTGAAGTCTCCGGACGAGCCGCCGACCTGCCAGGTCGCGGTCTCGTTCAGCGACGTGACGGTCGAGTCGCCGGCCGAACCGGCCGCGGTCGCGCGGACGGCGAGGGTCTGGTTAGCAGCAGTGACCGGCAGCTCGCCGGACAGTTCGCCGGAGCCGTCGTTGCGGGTGGCCACCGGGGTGGCGGCACAGGCCGGCGCGGCCGGGGTTTTGGCGGCGCAGGCCGGTACCCGGAACAGCTTGAGGCGGGTGTTGTAGTCGCCACCGAAGGCGTTCTGGAAGGACTTGTAGTCGACCCGGACGGAGACCAGGCCGGACGCGGTCTTGCCGTCGGTACGCCGAACGCCGAAGCGAAGCTCGTTGCCGACGCGCCCTTGGACAGCGACCTCTACGCGGGCCGGGGTGTTCGCGGCGACGAGGTGATCAGCGGCGGAGCTGCTCTTGGAAGCAGCGGCGACACGGTTGGCGGTGCTGCTCGGGCCGACAGCGATGGGGAGGGTGCCCGCCTTCGCGGCCGGGCCCAGCACGGTCTTCGTCGGGCGGCCCGCCAGCACGTCGCTCCAGCTGGCCGTGGCGGTGGACTTCGCCGCAGGCAAGGCGATCTCGGCGCGGCCTGCCGTCGGCCAGGCGACCGACGGCGCGCTGCTCACCGCACGCGCCGCATCGTTGTCGGGGGCACCGGTCTTGGTCTTCACCTCGCTGACCGGGACGGACTTCTCCCGGGCGGACCGGTGCGGGATCGGCTTGGGTTTGTCCGGCGCGGCGCTCGCCTGCAGCTGCGGCATCGAGACGAACAGGCTGAGCGCGAGCGCGCCGGACAACGCGGCTCGCCATCGAGACGTACTGGACCGGGGTGAGGACATCGTTTCCTCGCATGGGCGGAGGGACATGGGCCCGCACAGTCGACCGGTGGCCGGTCTGGTCCGCAATCAATTCCATCAGCGCCGAATGCCCTTTTCGACCGTCTTCAAATGGATGTTGCGGCGGCGGCCGGCGTGACACCGTCAACGCCGTTCGGGACCCGCGAGCCATCGGAGAACCATCGTGCGACCATCTCGTCATGCCGTCTGGCCGGCCTTGCTGGCCACCCTGGCGCTCGTCCCCTGGAGCGTCGGTCCGGCGACCGCGAGTCCCCTGACCGAGCTACCACCGGCAGGGGTTCAACCCAGTGCGGACGCCGATTCCGCGGCGGGCGCGCAGGCCGTGGTGGATCCGGCCGCGGCCGCCGACGTGGGGCCGGCCGCGGAAGCGCGGCGTACCGGGAGGCCGGTCGAGCTCGTCGACGAGCGCAGCGAGACCGCCGACCTGTTCGTCCAGCCCGACGGCAACCACACGCTGACCCAGTACGCCGAACCCGTCCGCGCCCGCAAGGGCACCGGCTGGGCGCCGATCGACACCACCCTCGCCGTCGGCTCCGACGGGCTGGTCCGACCGGGCGCGACCGTCACCCCGCTGACCCTGTCCGGTGGCGGCGACGACACGCCATTGGTTGTACTGGGCAACAAAAAGACCCAGGTCCGGATGAGCTGGCCGGCCGCCCTCCCCCGGCCAGTGCTCGACAAGAACGTCGCGACCTACCCCGATGTCCTGCCCGGCGTGGACCTGAAGATCCGCGCCGAGTCCGACAGCTTCGCCCAGGTGCTGGTCGTGAAGACGCCGGAAGCTGCGAAGAACCCGGCCCTGCGGACCCTGCGGTTCCCGCTCGCCGGTACCGGGGTGACGATCGCGACCAAGTCCGACGGCACCACGGTCGCGACCGATGCCAAGGGCACGACGGTCTTCACGGCAGGCAGCCCGGTGATGTGGGACAGTCCCGCCTCGGCTGCGGGCAAGCAGGCCGCCGCGTCGGGCGACGGCTCGCAGGACTCACACCACGCATCGCTGCCGGCCAAGCTCGATGCCGGCGACCTGGTGGTCACGCCCAACCAGGCACTGCTGGCCGGTGCGCAGACCCGCTTCCCGGTCTATATCGACCCCTCGTGGACCGGGTCGGTCGGTGACATGTGGACGCACGTCAACCGGCTCTTCCCCGACCAGTCGTACTGGGACTACGACCGCGGTGAAGGCGCCAAGGTCGGCTGGGCGTGGGACAACTCGGGCAACATGTACCGCTCGATGTTCCAGCTCGGCACCGCCGGGATCGCCGGCTCAAGGGTGATCAGCGCGCGGTTCACGATCACTCTCGATCACACGCCGACCGGTAGCCCGACGCAGGTGGACCTGTGGAAGCTGGCTCCGATCAGCCGCAGCCAGGCCATCACCTGGAACAACACCGGCGTGCACTGGCAGCAGTACCTCGCCAACGCCTCCGGCAACGCCTGGACCAACGGTGGGCAGCCGGACCAGGCACTCGGATTCGACGGCGGCGCGCTGAAGTCGGTGGTGCAGACAGCGGCCGACCAGCGCGCGTCCTCGATCACCCTCGGCCTGAAGGCGCCGGACGAGTCCGGCAACGGTGGAGCCCAGTGGAAGAGGTTCCGCGGTGAGACCGCTGCGATCGTCGTCACCTACAACAACGTGCCGCGGATGCCCACCAAGGTGAACTTCAGCCGGCCGCGTCCGTGTGGCACAGCGAGCGATCCGGTGATCGCCAACACCAGCCAGCCGTCCTTCTCCGCGGTCGCCAGTGACCCCGACAACGACAACGTCTACACCCGGCTGGAGTTCCACAAGGCGTCCGACAACTCGCTGGTCTACTCGCTCGACTCCGCCCTGACCGGCTCAGGTGCCGCCTTCGGCTGGTCGCCGGTCCCCGCGGGCAAGCTCGCCGGCGAGGTCACCTACTACTACACGGCCCGGTCCGACGACCGGATCGCCGACGACGGCGCCGAGTTCGGCCCGGCCAGCCCGAAGTGCTACTTCCGGATCGACTCGACGCCGCCCGGGCTGCCGGCGCTGGCCTCGACCGACTTCCCCGACAAGGTGGCCGGTATCGCCGCGCGCACGACCGGCGTGATCAAGCTGTCGCCGGCCGCCGGGGACACCGACGTCGCGGAGTACCTCTACGGTTTCCAGCCGGAGAAGGTGACGCTGCGGGTGAAGGCCGCCGCCGACGGCACCGCGACCCTGCCACTGAGCGTGTGGCCGACGCCGGTACCGACGAAGAAGCTGTGGGTCCGGGCGATCGACCGCGCGGGTAACCCCGGACCGGTCACGCCCGAACCGTGGACGCTGATCGCGAAGGCCAATCCGACTCCGGTACCGGCTGTCCGCGGCGATGTGAACGGTGACGGCAAGGCCGACATCACTGCCCTGTTCGACCAGGGCAACGGCCGGACGGCGGTCTGGAACGTCACCGCCAAGACGGGGAACGCGGGCCTGAACAACGGCGTACTGGCCTGGGACTCCGGTGACTTCGGTGGCTTCGCGTTGTCCCGCACCCGCGGCGTCCAAGGTGATTTCGACAAGGACGGGCGGGCCGACGTCGCGCTGTTCCGCGACGAGGCCGGACGCAACGAAGGGCTGTACCTGCTCAAGTCGGACGGCAACCGGTACGACGCCCAGTCGAACGTCGTGTGGCGTAGTACCGACTCCACCTGGACCATCAACACCAACCGGGCGATGGCCGGTGACGTGACCGGTGACGGGCGCAGCGACATCGTCGTGCAGCGCAACTCCGGCAACGGCAACTGGAGCACCCAGGTCTTTCCCGGTACCTCCCTCGGTACTCCGGTGCAGTGGTCGGCCAACGCCGCGAACTCGGGTGAATGGGCCAAGAGCACCCCGCTGCTCGCCGACGTGGACGGTGACAAGCTGGCCGACCTGGTCGACTTCAAGGACCTTGGCGGCTGCCGCACAGTCGTGGACGTCTACCGCTCCACCGGTACTGCGTTCGCTCCGGCGACGCAGCTCTACGACAGTGGCGCCGGCGGGTACTGCGCGGAGAAGTCGCATCCGGTCGTCGGGGACGTGGACGGCGATGGACTGGACGACGTCGTCGCCATCTACGAGAACGGGACGACCGACACCTCCCTGGCGATCTTCCGCTCGACCGGTACGGCGTTGACGAAGAGCGAGGGCTGGCGCGACCAGACCAAGTTCGAGCCGGCGAAGACCTCGCTGCAGGTCGGCGACTACGACAAGGACGGCAAGGCGGACGCCGCGCTGATCACGTCACTGCCCGACGGCGGCAAGGACGTCTACACGCTGACCTCGACCGGTGCCGCGTTCGTGCCGCCGGCGCTGCAATGGCACGAACCCGAGGTGGGGGTGGGCAACGGCCCGAAGTTCGACCTCGAGCTGCGTACCTACGAACTGGTGGCCAAGCACAGCAACAAATGCATGGACGTCTCCGGGCAGAGTGCCGAGGATCTGGCGCCGCTGCAGAACTGGGACTGCTACGGCCCGCTGAGTCAGCGGTTCCGGCTGGTCCCGGTGGCCGGCACCGATCAGTACGAGGTACAGGTCGGGCATGCGAACGGCCAACCGAGCGACAAGGCTCGCTGCCTCGACATGTACTGGGGCTCGACGGCCGACAACACCCAGGTCGTGCAGCACGAATGCCATGGCGGCGCGAACCAGCAGGTGCTGCTCGAGTACGTGGAAGGCAGCAGCTACGACACCGTGCTCCAGCTTCGCTTCGCCCACAGTGGCAAGTGCGCGGGGATCGCGGGCAGCAGCACGGCCAACGGCGCCAAGCTGGTGCAGATGCCGTGCAGCACGGCCGCGTCGGCTGCCAACCAGAAGTGGGTACTGCGCGCCGCGTACAACTCACCGCAGCTCGGTGGCCGGTACAAGATCACTTCGCGGGCCAGCACCTATGTGCTCGACATGCAGGACTGCCGCCCGTCGCTCGGGATGCGGACCTGGGATTGGCTCGGCGACAGCAGCCCGTGCCAGAAGTGGCGGCTCGAGCCGCTGGGTGACGACGTCTACCGGGTCACTGACCCGAGTACCGGAACGTCGTTGCAGACCGAGGGATGTTCGAGGGCGCTGACGGCCAAGCTGGTCGCGATCGAGACCGACGCGTCGGAATGCCAGTTCTGGCGGATCGAACCTGCCTACGACGGCAGCTACAGCATCCTGCGGCTCGACACCGGCAGAGCGCTGGAGGTGCGGGACTGTGTGAGCACCAAGGGACCCGTGCAGATCTGGACCTACTGGTACGGCAGCTGCCAGCGCTGGAGTCTGGAAAAGGTGGCGAGCTAGGGCTGTCACATCCGCTCAGTCAGCTCCGTCAGAGGAGTATGACTGAGCGGATGAAGAACCCGGCCGTGATCCTGCCGGACGCGATGACCGGAATCCAGAACATCTACAAGGCGATGTACAAGGGCGGTGTCGACGCCACCACGATGGAGCTCGTGCATCTGCGGGCCAGCCAGATCAACGGCTGCTCCGCCTGCATCTTCGGTGGCATCGACAGCGCGAAGAAACACGGCGAGACCGACGAGCGGCTGCACCAGGTCGTCGCCTGGCGCGAGTCGAACCTGTTCACCGACGCCGAGCGCGCGGCGCTGGCGATGACCGAAGCCGCGACCCGGCTGGCCGACCGGCCCGACGCGGTCACGGACGAGATCTGGGACGCGGCGACCGACCACTTCGACGAGCAGCAACTGGCCGCGATCGTCTTGATGATCGGTCTCACCAACCTGTTCAACCGGCTCAACACCACCGTCCGCGCGCAGGCCGGCGCCACCTGGAGCTAGGCGACCACCCTGGACCTGCGGGCCGGCTGCACCGCGGCCCGCAGGGCGGGGGCGATGATCCGGCGGACGTCGGCGTCCGACATCGTTGCCGCCGGCCCCAGCGGGTTCAGGTAGCGGGTGAAGATCAACCCACCGATCACCGCGACCGCCGCGGTGGCCCGATCGGTCGCACCGGGGCCGCGGAGAAATTCAGCAATCCGGCCGTGGATCTCCCGTTCGAGGAATTCCTGCAGTACCTGCATCACGTCGGCGTCCTGCGGCGCCATCCGGGTCAGCTCGGCCAGCGGTTCGGCGTCGGCCCACATCTCCAGTACCGCCTCCAGCAACCGGTCGGCGAAACCCTCCTGATCGCCTTCGAGCGCGCGCACCATCGCCGCGGACTTGCCGCAGCGGAACTGCATCGCCTCCCCGAACAGCCCTTGTTTCGAACCGAAGTGGTAGCTGATCAGCGCCGAATCGACCTCGGCCGCCGCAGCCACCTTGCGGACCGTCGTGCCGCGGTAGCCGTGCTCCAGGAACAGGTCGTAGGCCACAGAGCTGATCCGGTCCTTGGTGGCCGGGTTGCCGCGTGGACGCCCTCGCGATTTATTCATCAGCGTTGAATATCCCCGCGCCGAAGCGCACTGTCAACCACGTCACCGGATCGTCCGGCGACAGTGAGGGAGCAGCATGCGCATCGTCGTTTTCGGAGCAGCCGGGTCCACCGGACGGATCCTGGTCGAGCAGGCACTGGACGCCGGCCACGAAGTCGTCGCCGCGGTCAGACGGCCGGGAACAGTCGCTCCACGTCCAGGGCTGAGCGTCGTACGGGCTGATGTGACCGAGGCGGCTTCAGTTCGTACTGCGATCGCCGGGGCTGATGCCGTCTATTCGGTGGTCGGCGGGAAGCCGTCGCGCAAGCCGGTCGAGCTCTACTCGACAGCGGCGAAGAACATCGTCGCCGGGATGCAGGAGACCGGCGTGAAGCGGCTGTTGGTGATCAGCTCGGTGATTCTCGAGCCGGGCTGGCGTCCGAGTAATGCCTTCTTTTTCAACAATGTTCTCGACCCGCTGGTGAATCGCGTGATGGCACGGACCACGCATGACGACATGCGCCGTATGGAGCAGCTCGTGCGTGACAGCGGACTGGACTGGACGATCGCCAGGCCTTCCGGGTTGTTCAGCAATGATGCTGTGACGGCGTACGAAGTACAGGAGGATCAAGCTGACGGGCTGTTCACGGCGCGGGAGGACCTCGCCGCCAGCATGCTCGCCCAGCTGGACAGCGACGCCTACATCGGACGGGCGATGGCAGTCATCACCACCGCGGTCAAACCGAACATCGCCAAGTTGATCTGGCGCGAGGCCATCATGTCCTCATGAAATACATGCTGCTGATCTACGGCAACACCGAGACCTGGGACGCACTGGACGCCGATGGGATCGAGACGGTGTACGCCGTGCATCGCGAGATCCTGGCCGAGACGCGGGCGAGCGGGGAGCTGCTGGCCTCCGACGGGTTGACCATCGACAACGCGCGGGTCGTGCGGCTCAAGGACGGTGTAGCGGCGGTGACCGATGGGCCGTTTGTGGAGTCGAAGGAACTCCTGGCCGGCTATTACCTGTTCGAGTGCACGCTCGAGCGCGCGACGGAACTCGCGGCGCGGCTTCCCGAGGCCCGCTACTCCCCGATCGAGGTCCGCGCGCTGACGGAACCGATCAAGGAGTAGCCTCCGGCGTTCCAGGGACTTGCCGGTCTCAGCTCGGCGTTGACCTGAGACCGGCGAGCCACTGATCGGCCGGCGTATCCCCCAGCCGCAGGCTGGGGTGTTCATCCGGTCTGGTCAGCCCAGCTCGTTCAGCTGGGGTAGCTCGGCGCGAGGATGACCCCACCTGATTGAGGCTGATCACCCATTCCCCGGCCACCCCGGACGAACAGTGTTACGCCCCGCTCGGGCGCCGGAGCGCCCTCGTCGAGACGCAGTGTGGTGGTGAGACCGTTACTGAGCCTCAGGACCGCCACGCGGCGCGGTTGCCCGGACAGCATCGACGAGTTCACCTCGTGGACGCCGGTACAGACCGCCGGTTGGACAGCAGCCCGGCCGAGTTGCGAAGTACCGTGACTCCTCACACCACGGCACTGCTCGGCGAGCTCTTTCAACGCTGACACACATCCCCCTTTCTTTGTTCCCCCGAGGAACAGTTGTTGACGGGACAACTGTCAGTCCTACGGTTTCTGTAGCGCGGAACTGCGCGACAGTTGTCACAATTCCGGACCTGACGGGGCACGGAAGTGATCCCGGCAGCTTTGCTCACAGTGACGGTCTTTTCAAGGGATGGCCAGGGGAATCCCGCCTGCCGGAACCGTTGTCCCAGAACTACTGCCCAATGGGACCTTTGACAACGATTCCAAGGCCGTTCCGCCTTTGGAAAAAGGGGAAAGCGGCTCAGCCGACCGTACTCGCGCGGGTGATGATCCGGTGCGGAACCATCACCCGCCGAGGGGTTGCGTCCTTGTCCGCCATCCGCTCCGCGAGCAGGTCCAGCGCCGACTCGACGAACTGCCGTCGATCGAAATCGACCGTGGTGAGAGGTGGCACCGTGTACTGGCTCTCGAGAATGTTGTCGAAGCCGGCCACCGCGCAGTCCCCCGGCACCGCGATGCCTGCCGTCCACAGTGCCGACAATGCGCCGAAGGCGATCGTGTCGGTGAAGCAGAAGAACGCGTCGGGCAACTCGTGGCTCGCCAGGTAACCCCCGACGACCGCCGCGGCACCTTCCGGGCTCCAGCGGTCGAGACCGATCTCCAGTTCGGGGTCGGGCCCGATGCCTGCCTCGGCAAGGACCTCGCGATACCCGAGCGTCCGCAGCCGGGCGGCCGCCGTACCGGCCGCGTCGGTCGAGCCACCGATCCGGCCGGTACCACTGGAGCCGCTCGGGATCTCCGGGGTGCCGACGGCCGCGATCCGCCGGAAGCCCTGGTCCAGCAGGTGCTGGGTCATATCGCGCGCTGCGGCAACGTTGTCGATCGCAACTTGGCTGACCATGTCCTGATCCACGTCACCGATCAGAACGACCGCCGGCAACGGGCCGGCCGTCATCACAGCACTGTCGTCGAGGTTGACCGGGTTGAGGATCAGCCCGTCGACCAGATGCGCGCGCGCCTTGGAGAGCAGCTCGAACTCGCGCTTCGGCTCGGCCGCCGTCTGCTCGATCTGCACACCCCAGCCACGCCGGTGCGCCAGCTCGACGACGAGGTGGGTAACCTCCGCGGAGTACGGCCGGAGCAGGTCGGGCAGTGCGAGCCCGATCATCCCGGACCGCCCGTTCCGCAACCCGCGTGCGCTCATGTTGGGCACGTAGTCGAGCTCGACCAGCGCCTGCTCGACCCGCTCCCGGGTCTCCGGCCGGACGAACACGACGCCGTTGATGACGTTGGACACCGTCTTCGGCGACACCCCGGCCAGCTTGGCGACATCCTTGACCGTGGCACGCATGGCCCCATTGTCACCGACACCAGGCGAATCCGCGCAATATCTACCTTTGTCAGTACTTCGCGGCGCCATGCCTCAGCGAGTGGTCAGGGCGCCGCCGTTGACGTGCAGGGTCTGGCCGGTGATGTGCCGCGCGGCCGGCGACGCCAGGAAATGAATGACGGCCGCGATGTCGGCGACCTCACCCTGCCGCTTGACCATCGTTGCCGCCAGCAACTTCTCGCGCCGGTCGACGGTCATCCGGTCCTGGAAGAACTCGGTACCGGCCGTGAAGCCGGGAGCCACCACGTTCGAGGTGATGCCGCGCGGTCCGAGCTCCGCCGCGACGTCCTGGTTCCAGGTCGCCAGGGCCGCCTTGGCCGCACCGTACGAGCCTGCGCCGCGAGTACCGGCGATCGAGCCGATCTGGACGACCGCTCCCCCGTTGGCGAGCCGCGGCGCGAGCGCCGTCGTCATCAGGACGGCCGTCAGGACGTTGGCATCGAAGTTGCCGAGCCAGTTGCTCTTGAGGGCCGCGAGATCGTTCTCGCCATCGGGCGCGCCGAAGTCGGTGTTGCCGCCGGCATTGTTGACGAGCACATGCACCTCCGGGGGCAACTCGCCGACCAGCCGGCGTACCTGCTCCGGATCGGTACCGTCGCAGACCAACGCCTCCGCGCCGAGCTCTGCCGCCGCCTTCTCCAGTACGTCGGGCCGCCGCCCCGTGATCACCACCCGATCGCCGTCTGCGCGGAACCGCTCAGCCGCGGCCTTGCCGATTCCCGTCCCGCCACCGGTCACCACGATCGTTCTGGACACGCCGACTCCTCGTTTAGGTCTAAATATTTAGACCTAAACGTATCATGGGCCCGTGGACACCTACCCCCTCGATCCGCCGAGCCCGTATCCGCCGGCCGCCATCGCCGCAGCCTGGCAGCGCGAGCTGCCAGGCCTGCCGACGGACTCGATCGGCATCGTCACTCCCCTGTGGCGGCTGGCCAAGCTCTTCGCCGACGACCGGCGCCGGCTGCTCGCCGACCTAGGCGTCGACGGCGCCACCCTCGACCTGCTCAGCGTCCTGCGCCGCGCCGGTACGCCGTACGAGGTCACCACCCGCGAACTCGCCGAGCGCACCCTCGTCACGGCCGGCGCGATCTCACAGCGCGTCGGCCGCGCCGAGCGATCGGGACTCGTCGCACGGCGTACCGAGACCGACGGCTCCCGCGCTGTCGTCGTCTCCCTCACCGCCACCGGCCATGCACTGGTCGAGCGAACCGTCGAGCAGGTCCTCACGCGGGAGTCAGAGCTGATCTCGTCCCTGACCGCGTCCGAGCGGGACCTGCTGGCCGGCAAACTTCAGTCGCTCCTCGACGACGTGACCAGCCGGGTTCGCTGACCGCTGTCGGTTGGAGGCTCACCCGACAGTGGCGGCCTCCGCGGTGGTGACCTCGGGAGCCACGCCGGTGCGACGGGTAGGGATGAACGCGGCGATGAAGAAGGCGACCAGCGCGGCGGCGGAGCCGATGGCGAGGATGACGCGGAAGCCGTCCTTCGAGGGCACGCTGACCGGGCCGAGGCTGATCGTCAGGTGGGCGAGGATGACGCCGGCGACCGCGCTCGAGATCGAGGTGCCG
This sequence comes from Kribbella sp. NBC_00382, assembly GCF_036067295.1. Lineage (NCBI taxonomy): Bacteria > Bacillati > Actinomycetota > Actinomycetes > Propionibacteriales > Kribbellaceae > Kribbella > Kribbella sp. NBC_00382. The sequence continues at coordinate 6,537,764 of NZ_CP107954.1, read as the reverse complement.
ATCGAGCGGCTCAGGGTGTTGAGGCTGTTGGCGGCGGCCGTTTCTGAGACGGGGACGGCGCCCATGATGAGGGCGGGCATCGCGCCGTACGCGAAGCCGATACCGGCGCCGATGACGGCGGAGACGATGATCAGGTGCCAGACCGCTCCCATCGCGACGATGCCGAGGCCGTAGCCGGCCGAGACGATCAGCGCGCCGATCATCAGGGTCACCTTCGGACCGCGAGCCTTGGAGATCGATGCGGAGATCGGTGCGGTCGCCATCATCACCAGACCGGACGGACCCATCACCAGTCCGGCCGTCAGCATCGACTGGCCGAGGCCGTAACCGGTTGCCTTGGGCAACTGCAGCAGCGTGGGCAGTACCAGCGACATCGCGAACATCGCGAAGCCGAACACGGCCGACGCGATATTGGTGAGCAGCACCTGCGGCCGGGCAGTCGTCCGGAGATCGACGAGCGGCTGCGACGACCGCAGTTCGAACCAGCCCCACACCAAGAACACGATCACGGCCGCACCGAGCAGACCGAGCGTCGAAGCCGAACCCCAGCCCCAGTCGGCGCCCTTGGAGATCGCCAGCAGCAAGCAGATCAGCCCGGCCGAAAGCCCTGCGGCGCCAACCAGGTCGAACCGGCCGCCGGTACGAACCGCTGACTCAGGAACGAACGTCAGCACCAACGCGAGCACGATGACGCCCAACCCGGCCGACGTCCAGAAGAGCACATGCCAGTCCGCCCGATCGGCAAGGAAGGCCGCAGCAGGTAGACCGAGCGCGCCACCGACACCGAGCGACGCACTCATCTGCGCGGTTGCGGAGCCGAGCCGCTCGGCCGGCAACTCGTCGCGCATGATGCTGATGCCGAGCGGGATCACCGCCGACGCCATCCCCTGCAGGATGCGCCCGATCAGCATCGGAGTCAGAGAATCACTCAAGGCCGCGATGACCGAGCCGGTGATGAGCAGCCCCAGGCTGACCAGCAGCATCCGGCGCTTGCCGTACATGTCACCCAGGCGACCGACCACCGGTACCGCGACAGCCGCGGCGAGCAGCGTGGCGGTGATGACCCATGCCGTGCCGGACGCCTTGGCGTGCAGCAGCTTGGGAAGTTCGGGGATCAGCGGGATGACGAGGGTCTGCATCAGCGAGACCACGATGCCGCCGAAGGCGAGGACCGCCACGACGGCGGTGGGCTTCGGCGGGCTGGACACCTCGGCCGAATCGGCAGGGGAAGTGGGCACAGGGGCCTCCGGTTAAGCGATCACAGGGGAAGTGCAAGGGAAGGAAAACGAAGAACAGACGATGAGATGTGCAGGTCGACGTTAAGTCAGTCAGTTGACTTACGCAAGCGAGCTGACAGACTGGCCCGGAGATCGAGACGAGAGGTGCATCCATGACGGCGGCCGAGAAGACCGCGCGGGCCGACCGGGCCGGCGCCACCCGTGACGTGATCCTGGCGACCGCCGAGCGGTTGTTCGCCGAGCACGGTGTGTTCGGCGTCTCCAACCGGCAGATCAGCGAGGCCGCCGGGCAGGGCAACAACGCCGCCGTCGGCTACCACTTCGGCACCAAGACCGACCTGGTCCGCGCGATCGTGCGCCGGCACACCGACCAGATCGAGCAGCTCCGGGCGCGGATGCTGGCCGAGCTCGGTCCCGAGCCGGATGTCCGCGACTGGCTGAGCGTGCTGATCCGCCCGCAGACCGAGCACCTCGCCGAGATCGGGCCACCCACCTGGTTCGCGCGCTTCAGCGCACAGGTGATGACCGATCCAGGGCTGCGCCTGATCATGGTCGAGGAGTCCCTGAGTTCGCTCTCGCTGCAGCAGATCGTCGACGGGCTGAAGAACAGCCTGCCCGACCTCTCCCCCGCAGTACGCCGGGAGCGCGGCGACATGGCCCGGCTGCTGATGGTCCACCTGCTGGCCGAGTACGAGCGCGGTCTCGACGCCGGTACGCCGGTCGCCCGGGCGACCTGGCAGGAGACGGCGACCGGGTTGATCGACGGCTTGGTCGGCCTGTGGACCGCGCCGGTGACGACCTGACCCGGCACCAACACCTTCAGGCCCCGCTCAGCCGACAGCCACGACGTCATCCAGGTCCGCGGAGCGCGCGAGAACAATCTCGGCGGAGTCTCCGTCGACATCCCCAAGCGCCGGCTGACCGTCTTCACCGGGGTCTCCGGCTCCGGTAAGTCCTCCCTCGTCTTCGACACCATCGCCGCCGAGTCCCAGCGGCTGATCAACGAGACCTACACGGCCTTCGTGCAGAACTTCATGCCGAGCCTGGCCCGCCCGGACGTCGACTCGCTGCGCAACCTGAGCGCCGCGATCATCGTCGACCAGGAACGGATCGGCGCCAACGCGCGCTCGACGGTCGGCACCGCGACCGACGCCCACACCATGCTGCGGATCCTGTTCAGCCGCCTCGGCACCCCGTACGCCGGACCGCCGTCGGCGTTCAGCTTCAATCGGGCGGAGGGGATGTGCCCCACCTGCGAGGGGCTGGGCAAGGCGTCCGAGATCGACCTGGACGAGTTCGTCGACCGATCGCTGAGCCTCAACCAAGGTGCGGTCAAGGTGCCCGGGTACGGCGTCGACACGTGGTACTGGCAGTTGATGGCGAAGTCCGGACTGTTCGATCCGGACCTGCCGCTGATGGACTATCCCGCCGACGTGTGGGAGCAGTTCCTGTACCAGCCGTCGACGAAGGTGAAGATCGGGACCAGCAATCTGACCTTCGAAGGCCTCGTCACCAAGGTCAAACGCAACCTGCTCGCCAAGGATCGCGAGACGATGCAGAACCACGTGCGGGTGTTCGCGGACCGCGCGGTGAAACTGGTCCGCTGCCCGGCTTGTGACGGCGCGCGGCTGAACGAGGCGGCGCTCTCGGTGCGGATCGACGGAGTCGGGATCGCCGAGTGCTCGCGGATGCAGATCAGCGAGCTGGCGCAGTTCATCGGCGGGATCAAGGATGCGTCGGTCGGTCCGATGCTGGAGGGACTGCACGGGACGCTGGAGTCGATGGTCGACATCGGGCTCGGCTACCTCAGCCTCGATCGGGAGTCGTCGACGCTGTCCGGTGGCGAGGCACAGCGGGTGAAGCTGGTCCGGCATCTCGGGTCGTCGCTCACCGATGTCACCTACGTCTTCGACGAGCCGACCGTCGGGCTGCATCCGCATGACATCCAGCGGATGAACGAGCTGCTGCTCCAGTTGCGCGGCAAGGGCAACACCGTGCTCGTCGTCGAGCACAAGCCGGAGACGATCCAGATCGCCGACTACGTGGTCGACCTCGGGCCCGGTGCAGGTCAGGCCGGCGGGCGGCTTTGTTATGCCGGCGATCTGAAGGGTTTGAAGAAGTCCGGGACACTGACCGGGCGGTACCTCGATCACCGGGTCGGCCTGCGCGAGGAGGTCCGGCAACCGACCGGGCAGCTGCGGATCGAAGGCGCATCGCTGCACAACCTGCAGAACGTGAGCGTCGACATCCCGCTCGGCGTACTGACCGTCGTCACCGGGGTGGCCGGCTCGGGCAAGAGTTCGCTGATCCACGGGTCGCTGGCTGGGCGCGACGGGGTGATCGTCGCCGGGCAGGATCCGATCAGGGGGTCGCGGCGCAGCAACCCGGCGACGTACACGGTTCTGCTGGATCCGATCCGGGCGGAGTTCGCGAAGGCGAACAAGGTGAAGCCGGGGATGTTCAGCGCCAACTCGGTCGGCGCCTGCCCGACTTGCAAGGGGCTGGGCGTGGTCTACACCGACCTGGCGATGATGGCCGAGGTCGCGTCGGTGTGCGAGGACTGCAACGGCGCCCGGTTCACTCCGGAGGTACTCGCGTATCTGCTGCGTGGCAAGAACATCAGCCAGGTGCTGAGCATGTCCACGATCGAGGCCCGATCCTTCTTCGAGAAGGGCCCGGCCCGGGCGATCCTCGACCGGCTGATCGCCGTCGGCCTCGGCTATCTGGGCCTTGGGCAACCATTGACCACCCTCTCGGGTGGCGAGCGTCAACGGCTGAAGCTCGCGATCCACATGGGCCGCAACGGCACGACGTACATCCTCGACGAACCAACCACCGGCCTGCATCTGGCCGATGTCGACCAACTACTCACCTTGCTCGACCAACTGGTTGACGAAGGCAACACCGTGATCGTGATCGAGCACCATCAAGCGGTGATGGCCCACGCCGACTGGCTCATCGACCTCGGCCCGGGCGCCGGCCGCGACGGCGGCCAGATCGTCTTCACCGGCATCCCCGCCGACCTGATCGAAAGCAGCGCCTCCCTCACCGCCGAACACCTGCGCCGGTACGTCGGCGCGCCGGCGACCGTCGACGTGTGACGCGAAGAAGGCCCGGCGGACGGATCCGCCGGGCCTCCTTCAGCAACTGACTAGCTGCAGGTGTAGATGGTGGCGTTGTCGAGCCACCAGTTGGCCGGGATCAGGTCGGAGAAGTCCGCCCCGTTCCCGTTCCAGCGGAACTTCAGCAGCTTGCCGCTGAACTGCGACACGTCCACCCGGCTGGTCTCCCAGCCGCCCGAGTTGCCGTGCCAGTTGGCCGGCTCGTCGGGGAAGTTCGGGTCGACGGTCGGGCCGTTCGTCCACGGCAGCGCCGAGCTGTCGTGCCAGGTGGTGCCGTTGTCGTCGGAGTAGTCCAGCGTCGCCGTACCGGTCCGGACGGCGAAGATGAAGAACACGTTGTAGAAGTTGTACGCGTGGGTGAAGCGCAGGTACGTCTTCTCGTTCTTGATCTTCATCGCGCTCTTCGTCTGCACGCTGATCGACGACGTGGGGTCGGTGATCTGGCCGTACAGCGAGTCGTCGCCGTCGGAGGAGTACGAGGTGTCGACCTGCGCGGTCGGGTCACCCATGGACTTGCCGAGCACCCAGCCCGGGGTGTGCGTGACGACGCCGTCCGGGTCCTTCTTGAAGGACGTGGTGATCAGGTTCTTGACCTTCTGGGCGGAGGTGTCGCAGACCGGAGCCTTGGCCGGCTTGCCGATGCCCGGCGCCTGGTCGAGCTCGGTGGCCAGGATCGCCTTGTTGACCTCGGCGCAGTCGGCGTTGGTCATGTTCGCGACGTGGTGCTTCTGCAGCACGTTGCAGGTGGAGCGAAGGGCCTCGGCCAGGTCGGTGTAGTCGGCGCCGCTGGTCAGTACCTTCTGGGTCTCGTGCCACAGCGACTCGGACTTCGGCAGACCGATGCCGGCCGGGGTCTGGCCGTTGAACGAACCGCCGTCGGCGATCAGGAACGCGGTCTTGTTACCGACACCGGAGTTGAAGTGCACGCCGCCGTTGTCCTGGAAGAACTCGTCGTCGAAGAAGTTCGGGCTGGACATCTTGTCCGGGTCGCCGAACTGCGTCGGGTCCTTCAGCGAGCGGATCGCGCCGAGGCTCGACCCCTCGCCCATCAGCCAGCGGTTGGCCGGGGTGTCGTCGGCCGACCCGTTGGTCAGGTCGACGAACTCGCCCATGATGTCGGACAGCGACTCGTTGATCGCGCCGGCCTCCCACAGGTAGGCCAGGCCGGCCGTGTGCTGGGTGACGCCGTGGGTCAGCTCGTGACCGGTGATGTCGTCGGTGCTGACGCCCTCACCGAAGGCCATCTGCTCGCCGTTCCAGAACGCGTTGGCGTAGGGGCAGGCGCCGCTGACGCAGACCCGGACGGTGCCGCGGATGGCCTTGCCCAGACCGTCGCCGTAGTCGGCGCCGATCAGGTTGGTCAGGTCGGTACCGAGTCCGGCGTACAGGTTCGAGGTGTCGCCGAAGAAGTTGAAGACCTGGTTCACGTCCGCGACCGAAGAGGTCGGGCCACCCTCGACCCGGCTCGGTGCGAAGACGCCGCCGCCGCAGCGCGCGTCTTCCGCGCCGGTCACGATGTTGGTGTGGTTCGCGTCGCAGACGACGCGGTTGATGTGCTCGGCCAGGTCCCAGGCGAGCAGGGTCTTGCCGGCCGACGCGTGCACCATCGACTGCCAGCGGACGTCACCCTGTCCGGTCACCTCGTAGAGGTAGACCGGGATGGCGACCGAACCCGGCTGGCGGGTGACGAGACTCATGTCGAACCAGCGCGGACCGACCAGCTTGGCGGTCAGCGTGGAGGCGTCGACCTTGGCGCGGGTGGCGACGGACTGGACCGCGGCGTCCTGCGCCTTGGCCTTGGCCGCGTCCACCGCGCCGGCGGCCGGGAACGCACCGTACGTCGCGAGCGAGACCTCGCCGTTGGCGGACTCCAGCGCGCCGGTCTTGTCCAGGGTGGTGACGATCTCGCCGCCGTAGACCGGGACGCCGTCGATGTTCTGCTGGAACCTGACCTGCGAGCCGAGCGAGCTGAGCGAACTCGACGACGCCACCAGGTCAGTCGGGCGCGCGCCGAAGTACGGGGCGACCGTGGCGACCTGCGCCTTGGCGACCGCGACCGCGTCGGGCTTGCTGGTGGCGGACTTGCCGGCCTTGGCGCCGACCGAGGCCGGAGCCTTCAGCGGGGTCGCCGGCCGGATCGAGTGGGCACGGCCGGTCTCGTCGCGCTTGGAGACCAGCCCGGTGCCGCCGGCCTTCGGAGTTCCGATGGTGCGGATCTCCGGGCTCTGGGCGGCCGTGGTGTCGGACGACGGGACGGGGGCGCTGTTGGCCAGCCCCGGTGCCGTCAGGCTGATGGAGACTGCACCGACCGCGAGGCCGGCGAGCCAGGTACGAGCTTTCACAGAAATGTTCCTCCCCTTGCAGTTCTCACGCTGAGCGGGCGTGAGGGCTGCAATCTGTCATCCGCCCAATCCCCTGCGCGACCGCACGTGATCCATCTCACACCCAACCGTTTCGGGCTCTCACGGACGGTCACTACAGCGTTGGAACGTCCGCTCAGCGGACCCTACGCAGAGTGCTGGCACAGGTGCGTCGCGGCACCAGAAGGCCAACAGAAGAAGGGGATTTTCGCCTTGCTGACGGGGCATTCCGGGGTCGCCCGGGAGCTCCGCGCGACCCCGGAACGAGCCGCTAGGTCAGCTGGTCGTCGACGAGGTTCGCGAGCCCCGTCTGGCCGGTCGTGTTCGGGTGGTAGGACTCGCTGATCGGGTTCGACAGTCCGTTGATCCATTCCGGGCTGCCGCAGACCGCGTGCCCGATGAACGCCGAGGTCGGGTTCACGAAGCTGTAGCCGGCCGCGCCGGCCGCCGCGGCGATCTTCGAGTTCAGCAGGTCGGCGGTCGCGTTCAGCTTGGTCATCTCGTCGCCGCTGAAGAACGTACCGGCGTTGCAGTCGGTGCCGTTGAACAGCCGCGGGTAGCCGACGACGACCACCTTCGCCGTCGTCGCGCGGCTGCGAACCGTCGCGTAGAGGGTGTTGAGCCGGCCGGGGATCGTGTTGTTGATGGTCGCGGTCGCGGTGGCGATCGCGCTGTTGCAGTCACCCAGCCAGGACGGCTTGGCGCATTCGGTGATCACCGAGGAGAAGCCGGCGTCGTTGCCGCCGACCTGCAAGGTGACCCAGCGGACGCCGCTGTTCAGCGGTGCGAGTTGTTTGGCAGTGACGTCGGCGACCCGGGCGCCCGAGCACGCGACGAAGGTCAGCGTCGCGCCGACACGGGCCGCGTCGACGTACGGGTAAGCCTTGGTCGATCGCTGGCAGGAGCCGCTGTCGGCGATGTAGGTGCGGGTGCCGACGCCGGCCGCGTACGAGTCGCCGAGGGCGACATAGACGGGAGCTGCGGCGTTCGCGACGGTGGGGGTGAGCAGCGCAGTACCGAGGACTGCGGCTCCGATGAGTGCGGCGAGTTTCTTCACGGGGCGGACCGCCTTCTGGTGTGAGGGGAACCGAGGCAGGGTGAACTGAGAGTCACCATCCCCCACCGGTGTGTGACAAGCAATACCTCGGTAAGAAATTCACCAGGGTTTGCTGACCTCGGTAACCCCCGTCCACCCCGCGGTGGAACTTCACCCACCCTCAAGCGCCTCAAGCGCTGACTTGCTGGGCCTTGCGCAGTACCAGGGAGATCCAGCTCCACCCGAGCGCGACCGCCGCGTAGAAGGCGAGCACCGGTCCGCCCGTCGAACCCGACGCGATCCCCGCGAAGGCCGCCAGGAACGAGACGCCAGTGACCACCGAGTACGCCGCCCAGCCCCGCTCCCCGTCACGCGCGAACCGGCGGGCGGCAACGATGCACGCGATGACGAACCCCAGGAACCCGATCCCGCCGGCCGCGAAATGCAAGCCCGCGTGCCAGCTCATCGAAGCAGCCTGACCCTCTGGAGCACCGACCGGAAATCCCATCGAAGGATCGGGCACGAACAGCCCTGCGGCAACGGTGCCGACACCGTAAACGCCGAGCAGCCGAGGCACCCAACGGCTACGAGACACCCGCCGCAGTCCGCCCGCTCCGGCGATCAGCAGCACCCCGGTGATGACGAAGTTGGCGGACTGGATCCAGCCCAGGTCGCCAACAGCGAGCATGCTCGCCGCGTGCTTGCGGATGTCGAAGCCGTCGCGGGTCAGCGCCTGGGCGGCCACGACGACGGCGAAGAACGGACCGGCGACGATCCCTGCCGTCAGGAGCCGTTTGGCTGACGACGTGGTGCTGGTGTGCGAGGAGGTGGTGGCGATGGTGGTCATGACGTTGTCCCTTCGGTTGGTCTTGCCAACGCGTCGGACGGGACACCGTCAGATCGACATCAGTGTTCCGGGCCGGGGACGGAGAGCGGGTCGAAGCCGTACGGGAGCTCCAGCCGATGCGCTGTCATCAGGTCGGCGTCGCCCAGCAGATCGCGGGTCTTGCCGTCGGCGACGATCCGGCCGTCGTCCATCAGCAGGCTGCGTTCGCAGAGCTGGAGGGCGTACGGGAGGTCGTGGGTGATCATCAGCAAGGTGACGTCGAGGCCGGAGAGGATGTCGGCCAGTTCGCGGCGGCTGGCTGGGTCGAGGTTGCTCGACGGTTCGTCCAGGACCAGTACTTCGGGGCGCATGGCAAGGACCGTCGCGACGGCGACCCGGCGGCGCTGGCCGTAGGACAGGTGATGCGGGGCGATGTTCGCATGGTCCTGCATGCCGACCTGGACCAGCGCCTCCTGGACGCGGTCCTCCAGCTCCGAACCTTTCAGACCGAGGTTGGCCGGGCCGAAGGCGACGTCGTCCCGGACGGTCGGCATGAACAACTGGTCGTCGGGATCCTGGAAGACCAGCCCGACCTTCCGCCGTACTTCGGGCAGGTGTTCCCGATGCAGATCCGTCCCACCGATCTGGATCCGGCCACTCCCGCTGCCACCTGCCACCGAGCCGAGGATGCCGTTGAGGTGCAGCACCAGCGTCGTCTTGCCCGCGCCGTTGGGGCCGAGCAGAGCGACCCGCTCGCCACGCTGAATGGTGAAGTCGACCCCGAACAGAGCCTGCCGCCCGTCCGGGTACGCGAAGACGAGACGCTCGACGTGGATCGATGGACCGCTCACAAGCCAGCAACCCTAGCCGTCACCGCGATGAGCACGGCGAGCAGGGAGATCGCGAGCCCCTCGGCCCACTGGTTGCGCGCAGCACCCGAGGCCGCCAGCTGCGGCATCCGGCCGGTGTACCCACGCGACTGCATCGCCAGGTGCACCCGCTCGCCGCGCTCGAAGCTGCGCACGAACAGCGCCCCGACTCCCCCGGCGACCGCCTTCAAATGACCGACCCGCCCACCGGCGTACCCGCGGGACTCCCGGGCGATCCGCATCCGGTGCAGATCGTCCGAGACGACGCTGAGGTACCGGACCATGAACGAGAGGATCGCGACCAGCGTCGACGGCAGCCGCAGCCGCTCGAGGCCGGCGAGGAGTTCGCGCGGCGCGGTCGACGCCGACAAGACGATCGCTGCGACGACTCCGAGCGTGCCCTTCGCGAGGACGTTCCACGAGCCGAGTACTCCGGACTCCGACACCGAGACCCCGAACACGTCGACCTGCGGGCCGGTGGCAACGAACGGGAGTACCAGAGCGAAAACGATGAACGGCGTCTCGACGGCCAGCCGCCGCATCACCGTTGTCACCGGCAACTTCGCCAGCGCGACGGCGCCAGCCAGCAGAGCGGCGTACAGGGCGAAGGCCCAGAAGACGCCGGCCGGGGTCGAGACGACGGCCAGCACGAAGACGAACAGCGCGACGATCTTCACCTGCGCCGGCAACCGGTGGATCCGGCTGTCGACCGCGACCAGCAGACCGTCCCCGGCCGAACCGCTCACTGACCGGCCGGCCAGGTCGTCCAGCCGGTCCAGTCAGTCCACTCGGCGAGGATGAAGCTCTGGTCGTCGGAGGGCATCAGGCGGCCTTGTCTGCGCGAGCCGACGAGCGCAGCGAAGCGATCTTCGCGATCGCCAGACCGACGACGATGGTCACCAGTACGCCGATGATGCCGGCCAGCGCGCCCGACACCTGCGAGTTGCCGATCCCGCTCACGTCGTAGTCGGCCAGCGGACTGCTCGCCACCGCGGAACTCTTCGCCGCACTCTCAAAGCCGAGCTTGGCACCGACAAACTCCAGCCCGTCAGGATGCGCGCTCGCAAACAAGCTCACCACGCCCGCGACGAGCAGCGTCGCCGCGATCCCCACGCCGTACGAGCGACCGGCCGGTGCTGCCGCGATCGGCCGGTCCGGCGAGACCGTCGAGCTGTTGCCATCCGCATCCACCAGGACGAGGTCGGCCTGCAGGTGGCGCGCGGCGTAGACGAGATCCGGCCGGGTCGCCACGACGGCGCTGAGCACGGCAGCGGTGATGACCGCCTCACCGAGACCGACCAGGATGTGCCAGCCGACCATCGCCGTCGCCAGCTTGCCGAGCGGGATGTCGACCGCTCCGCCGATCGCATAGAGCCCCGTGAAGCACAGCGCCGCGACCGGCACCGACACGAACGCGCCGACGGTCGTCGCCGGAACGACGCTGCCGACGCGCTTGGGCAGCGCCTTGAGGAGTGCCCGCGTCACGAAGTACCCGACGAGCACCGTGACCAGACCCATCAGCGTGATGTTCGTGCCGAGCGCGGTCAGGCCGCCGTCGGCGAAGAGCAGGCCCTGCACGAGCAGCACCGTCGACATCACCAGCACCGCGGACCACGGCCCGACCAGCGCCGCGGCGAGCGCTCCGCCGAGCAGGTGGCCGCTGGTCCCGGCGCCGACCGGGAAGTTCACCATCTGGACGGCGAAGACGAACGCGGCGGTCAGCCCGGCCAGCGCCGGACCCGTCTCACGGATCTCCCGGTTGGCGCGCTGGAGGCTGAAGCCGACCGCACCGGCCGCGATCAGGCCGGTCGCGATCGAGGTGGGCGCGTCGAAGAACCCGTCGGGAACATGCATGAGCACATTCTTGATCTACTTGCGACTCAATCGCAAGAGGACCCTACAAATCGGCGAGTGCGGACTCGATCGCGCGGTGGATCGTCGGGTATGCGTAGATCATCTGTCGCAGAGTGTGAACGGGAACCCGGGCGTGCACGGCCAGCGCCAGCGTCCCCAACACCTCGCCACCCGTCGGCCCCGCACTCGTCGCACCGACCAGGACGCCCTGCTCATTGTCCATGATCAGCTTGATGAATCCCTCGTTGCCCGCCTTGTGGATCCAGCCCCGGGTCGACGCCGGTACCTGGGTGAGGCCGACCCGGACGTCGAGCCCCTGGTCGCGCGCCTGCTTCTCGGTCAGCCCGACCGCGCCGATCTCCGGATCGAGGAAGGTCACCCGCGGCATCGCGTGGTAGCTGGCCAACGGAGCGTCCTCGGCGCCGAGGATGTCCAGGACGGCGACGTTGGCCTGGTACATCGCGTTGTGCGTGAACACCCCGACCCCCGTGACGTCACCGATCGCCCACACTCCGTCGCCGGCCCGGACATGCTCGTCGATCTCGATCCGGCGCGCAGCGGGATCGAGCCCCACCTGGTCCAGCCCGAGCTCCCTGATGTCCACCCGGCGACCGGTTGCCACCAGCAACTTCTCACCGGTGACCGTACTGCCGTCTTCGAGCGTCACCGTGAACGCGTCACCGCTGTAGCTGACCGCCTTGGCGTGGACACCGGTCTTGAACTTCACGCCATCGCGTTCCAGCGCAAAGCTGGCCAGCTCACTCGACTCGGGCTCCTCCATCGCCAGCACGCGGTCGGACCCCTCGATCACCGTCACCTGTACGCCGAACCGCGCGAACACCTGCGTCAACTCCATCCCGATCGCGCCACCACCGAGCACGAGCAAGGAGGCCGGCAGCGTCTCGAGCCGGATCGCGTCCTGGTTGGTCCAGAACGGCGTACCGGCGAGTCCTTCGATCGGTGGCACGACCGGAACCGTGCCGGTGGCGACGATGATGCCGCGGCTCGCCTCGAACTCGCGGTCGCCCGAGACGACCCGGCCGGGGCCGGTGATGGTGGCGCGGCCGCGGACGAACGTGACGCCCTTGCCGACCAGCCGGTCGACGGCGACCTTGTCGTTCCAGTTGTCGGTGGCCTCGTCGCGGATCCGCTTGGCGACCGGGCCCCAGTCGGGGGTGACTGTCGAGGTACCGGCCATGCCCTCGACCCGGCGGGTCTCGGCAATCAGGTTGCCCGCGCGGATCATCATCTTGCTCGGGATGCAGCCGAAGTACGGGCACTCACCGCCGACCAGCCGCGGCTCGATGCCGACCACGTTCAGCCCCGCCTGCGCGAGCCGGCCGGAGGCCTCCTCGCCGCCGACGCCCAACCCGATCACCACTACGTCAACCTGTTCAGCCATGCCGCCAATCTCGCAGACAGCGCCACCCTCGCCAAGCCCTCCACCTGCGTGTCATCGGACGGTAAGTGGCTGATGGCGGTGAACCAGATGCTTATTCGCCCGACAGATCAGGCGCGCTGACAGTAGGTTGGCCAGATGTACGTGATCGCACACCTCAGTGACCCGCACCTCGACGGCACCGACACCGCACGCGACCGGCTGCGCAGCGTCGTCGGCTACCTCCGCGCATTCTCCCGCCCGGTCGACGTGGTGCTGGTCACCGGGGATCTGGCCGACCATGGGTTGCCGGCGGAGTACGCCGAGGTCGCGGCCGAGCTGGATCTCGACGTACCGGTGCTGATGCTTCCGGGCAACCACGATGTCAGCGCGCCGTTGCGGGCCGGCCTGCCGGTCGACTCCCCCGGCCAGGGGCACCCGGTGCATCAGGTCCGGTACGTCGGCGAGGCCCGCTTCATCCTGCTCGACACGTCGGTACCGGGCCAGAACCACGGCCTGCTCAGTGCGGAGTCGCTCGACTGGCTGAGCGCCATCCTGGACGAGCCGGTGGACGGTCCCCTGTTCGTGGCCTTCCATCACCCGCCGAACAAACTCCAGCACCCGGTACTCGACCAGTGGATCCTCCAGGACGCGGAGCCGTTGGCCGCCGTACTGCGCGACCGGCCGATCACGGCCATCCTCACCGGCCACGTCCACAACGCCGTCGCGACGACCTTCGCCGGCCACCCGTTATTGGTTGCCCCCGGCATCAGATCCACCGGCCCACTCCCTTTCGAGCCGGCCGCCGCCAACGGTCTGGTCGACGTCGAGGCCCCACCCGGCCTGGCCCTCCACGTCGTGGCCGACGGTCAACCTCTGGTCACCGTCTACCGCGTCGTACCGTCAAGCTGAGGTCGAGACCAGCCCGTCCCACGACCATTGCGGGACGGCCAGGCCATCGGGTACGTCGTCCTTGTTGCTGTGGTACCGGGCCATGCTGACGTTGGTCGCCCAAGCGAAGTAGTCGTAGAGCACCTGGCGCACAGGATCGGTCAACCCGATGTCATCCAGCGCCTGGCCAAAGCAGGCGATCGCCCGGCGATCCATCTCCAGGTGCTCCCCATTGCCGCTGTGCATGTGGACGACAGAACTCTCGGTCCCGTAGACACCGCTGTAAGCAGCCGGCCCACCCAAAGCTTCAATCCAGTACGCAGCCAGCCGTTCCGTGTGGTCCGGCTGAAACCCATGACTGAAAGCATGACTGACGACCTCGTCAGCCAACACCCGCTCATGCCAAGCAGCCGCCAGCCTCAACACACCTTCATCGCCACCAGCAGCCTCATACACAGTCTCCATGGCCTGAGACTGGCACCGACGGCCAACAGCAGCAAGCCTGATCCTCATGAACTTCATCCTGCAGCCACTCGGCCTGGTTGAGTCGTCCCTGACCACCAAGGCGGACGCCCCGCGCCAAGGCGACGAAGGTGCGCCTGACGCGTGGCTCGTCTTCGACCCGGAGTACGCCGCGGCGCTGCGTGACCTGGCCGCCGGGGACGAGGTACTGCTGATCACCTGGTTCGACCGCGCCGACCGATCGACGCAAGTTGTGCATCCGCGCGGGGACACCCAGCGTCCGCCCACGGGCGTCTTCAGCACCCGCTCGCCCGATCGCCCCAATCCGCTCGGCCTTCATCGGGTCACCGTGCTCGAGACCGACGGACTCCGGATCAAGGTCAACCACCTCGAGGCGCTCGACGGCACTCCGGTCCTCGACATCAAGCCGGTCTTGACCGACGAGCGCTGAGCAATGCGAAAGGCCCCGGACCAGTGGTCCGGGGCCTTCGGTGCAGCGGGATCAGAAGTTGATCATGTGGCCTTCGAGGCCGTGGAAGGCCTCTTGGAGGGCCTCGCTCAGCGTCGGGTGGGCGTGCACGTTGCGGGCCAGTTCCTTGGTGGTCAGGTCCCACTTCTGCGCCAGCGTCAGCTCCGGGAGGAGCTCGGTGACCTCGGGGCCGATCAGGTGCGCGCCGAGCAGTTCGCCGTACTTCGCGTCGGCGATCACCTTGACGAAACCGTTCGGGTCGCCCAGGCCGTGCGCCTTGCCGTTGGCCGTGAAGGGGAACTTCGCGACCTTGACGTCGAAGCCCTCCAGCCGGGCCTGCTCCTCGGTCCAGCCGAAGCTGGCGATCTGCGGCTGGCAGAAGGTCGCCCGCGGGATCATCACGTAGTCGAGCTCCATCGTCTCGACCCCGGCGATCGTCTCGGCCGCGATCACCGCCTGCGCCTCGGCCGCGTGGGCCAGCATCAGCTTCGCGTTCACGTCGCCGATCGCGAAGATGTTCGGCACGTTCGTCCGGAGGAAGCCGTCGACGCCGATCGCGCCGCGCTCGGTCAGCGCGACCCCGATCTTGTCCAGGCCGTAGCCGTCGACGCGCGGCTGGAAGCCGATCGCCTGCAGCACCTTGTCGGCCTCGAGCGTCTGCTGCGCGCCGTCCTTGCCGGTGACGGTGACCTTCACCTTCTCGCCGGAGTCGTCGATCGAGTCGACCCGGGTGCCGGTGAGCACGTCCACACCGAGCTTCTTGTACGCCTTGGCGAGCTCCTTGGAGACCTCGATGTCCTCCAGCGGGACCATCCGGTCGAGGAACTCGACGATCGTCACCTTCACGCCGTAGTTGGCCAGCACGTAGGCGAACTCGACGCCGATCGCGCCGGCGCCGGCGATCACGATGCTGCCCGGCAGCTCCTCGGTGAGGATCTGCTCCTCGTACGTGACGACCCGCTCGCTCAGCTGGGTGCCCGGCAGCAGCTTGGTGGTCGCGCCGGTGGCGATGATGCAGTTGTCGAAGGTGACTGTCTCGGAGCTGCCGTCGTTCAGCGAGACGTCCAGGGTGTTGGCGTCGACGAACGAGCCCCACCCGTCGAACTCGGTGATGTTGTTCTTCTTCATCAGGAAGTGCACGCCCTTGACGCGGCCGTCGGCCACCTTGCGGCTGCGCTGCACGGCCGTCGGGAAGTCGAAGCTCACCTCGCCGCTGATGCCGAAGGTCTTCGCCTCCTTCCGGAAGATGTGCGCCAGCTCGGCGTTGCGGAGCAGCGCCTTGGACGGGATACAGCCCACGTTCAGGCAGACACCGCCCCAGTACTTCTTCTCGATGACGGCGGTTTTGAGCCCGAGCTGTGCGGCGCGGATCGCCGCGACGTACCCACCCGGGCCGGCGCCGAGGACAACAACGTCAAAGTGCGAGGCCATGTCTCAAATCCTAGTCGCTGGCACCAGCGATTCCCGCCCCGGGCCAGCCTGGGTGACCACGGTCACGATTGAGCGGTGTGTCCTGCCTCATCGTCACGGAGGGTGAGGCGGGGTTCCGTCAGGACCGTCGGACGCCTACGCTGGGCACGCACGGGGGCTTGTCCTCCTTCTGTGCGCGCGTGAGGCGCCCTGTGGCAGGGATACGAAAACGAGGACTGGGGGCTCGATGCTGGGCAACGGCCGGAGATTGCGGCTCGCCGCACTCGGCGCGGTGATGGCAGTGGTAGCGCTGCCGACGTATGCCGCGTTCGCCGACCAGACCCCGCCCCCACCGGCCTCCGTGACGGATGTGAACCGCTCCCTCGAGCAGCTCCAGGCCGAGGCCGCCTCCATCCAGCTCGACGTCGCCAAGGCCACCGTCGCGTACACGAACGCTCTGAAGACCGCGCAGACCGCCGAGGCCGCCGCCAAGAAGGCAGAGGCGTTCGCGAACAACACCAAGAACAAGTCGCAAGATGAGCGCCGCCGCCTCGGGCTGCTGACCGCCCAGGCGTACCAGCTCGGCATCCCGACCGTTTTGGGCACCGAGTCGATGCTCTGGTCGCTCGCACCGGTCGCGGAGAACCTGCAGGAGATCGCCGACCGCCAGACCGCCATCCGGCAACTCGGCAGCACCCAGGTCGCGCAGTACAACGCAGCCACGGCAGCAGAGTCCACAGCCGGTACTGCGGCCGCTGACGCGGCGAACAAGCGCGCCGCCGCCGACAAGGCCAACAAGACCGCCAATGACCTCGGCAAGGCTGTCCGCGAGAAGGCAGCCAGCGCAGCGATGGCCATGGAGGGCCAGCTCGCCGACCTGGCCGGCGCTACCGAGCTGTCCAAGCAACTGCAGGCCACCCGCAACCAGCAGGCGCTCGCCAACTGGCAGACGTACCTGACCGAGTTGGCCGCGGCGAAGGTGAAGGCGCCGGCCGCTGCCACGGTCAGGAGCCCGTTCGACCTTCCGAAGGGCCTACTCCAGTACAAGGTCGCCAAGGCGCCTGTACCCGGTGTGGCGGCTGTCGTGAGCAACGGGAAGCCACTGCGCGTGCTGCCGGCCGAGACGATCCGCGCGGTCAACCAGGCCTTCTCACTCATGGGCAAGCCCTACGGGGTCGGCGGGACCGGGCCGGACAAGTACGGATGTCTCGGCGCGGCACGAGCCGCCTGGCAGCCGTACACGAGCCTCGCTGGGCTGGCGACCAGCGTCTACGCCAACTACCAGAAGGTGCCGGCCAGCCAGATCCAGCCCGGCGACATCCTGCTGATGGGCAGCCGGTCCGTGGGCCTCTTCCACGTCGGTATCGCGCTCGACAACGCCGAGATGATCGCCGCCGACGAGGCCAAGGGCTCCGTGGCCGTCAGCTCCATCCCCGACAGCATGTACGCCGCGCTGCGGCCGACACTCGGCAAGCCGCTCAAGGCGCAGGTCGCGCCGGCCACCACCCCGGCCGCCGCCTCCTTCCGCTGCGGCAACACCGCCACGACGGTCGACGTCGGTACTGGTGGCTGGACCTGGCCGCTGGCTGAGGGCAGCTACGAGATCGGTACGCCGTTCGGCCAGGCGGGCCCGATGTGGGCCAGCGGCTTCCACACCGGCCAGGACTTCGTGGCGCCGGTCGGGACGAATGTCCGCGCGGTCACCGCCGGTACGGTGCGGATCGAGCACCCGGCGTGGGCGGGCAATCTGGTTCGCATCGACCACGGCAACGGGCTCGAGACGCTCTACGCCCACCTGAGCCGCATCGATGTCGCCGACGGCGCACACGTGACGGCCGGGCAGCAGATCGGCGCGGTGGGCACGGAAGGCAACTCGACCGGGCCTCACCTGCACTTCGAAGTACGGCTCGGTGGTGACGCGGTGAACCCGATGCCGTTCCTCGCCACCGGTGGTACGAGCACTGGCTGGGGTGGCTACAGCAACGGCCTCATCCCCCAGTCGCAGCTGTGCGGCCTCGGCAACGGACACATGCTCCGCTGTGACGCTGCAGCGGCGTACCAGCAACTGTCGGCCGCGTTCCGCGAGTCCTTCGGCAAGAACCTCTGCATCACCGACTCCTACCGCTCGTACTCAGCAC
The DNA here is from genome assembly GCF_036067295.1 of Kribbella sp. NBC_00382. Taxonomy (NCBI): domain Bacteria; kingdom Bacillati; phylum Actinomycetota; class Actinomycetes; order Propionibacteriales; family Kribbellaceae; genus Kribbella; species Kribbella sp. NBC_00382. Next base: position 6,519,711 of record NZ_CP107954.1, on the reverse strand, counting down.
AGGTCGACCTGTACGGCCGCAAGCCGTCCCTGGCCGCCCTGCCCGGTACCTCCAACCACGGCTGGGGCGTAGCCGTCGACCTCTGCGGCGGCATCGACAAGTTCGGCACAGCCCAGTACCAGTGGATGACCGCCCACGCCGCCGCCTACGGCTGGGTCCACCCCGACTGGGCCCGCCAAGGCGGCAACCGCGAAGAGCCCTGGCACTGGGAATTCGGCAAACCACGCAGTGCGTGATCGCCGGGGTAGAGCTCCGGTGAGCACGTAGGGTGGGGGTGTGGCCGAGCAGACCAGTCCCGACCGCACGGACGACAACGTCACGCTGGACGCCCAGGATGACCGCTGGGAGTGGCGGCGGAAGATCCGTGCGAACCCGCGCAAGCTCCTGATCTACCGGATCGGGATCGGGGTGCTGGGCGGCATCCTGATCATCGCCGCGCCGTTGACCGGGTGGTTGCCCGGTCCGGGCGGGATCCCGTTGTTCATCGCGGGGCTGGCCGTGCTGGCGAGCGAGTTCGAGTGGGCGCAGCGGCTGCTGTACCGGGTCAAGGACTGGGTCAAGGCGCTGACCACCTGGACCGGCAAGCAGCCCGCCTGGCTCAAGGCGCTCGGCACGGTCGCCCTGTTCATCTGCGTGCTCGTCGCGATCTGGCTCTACATGGCGGTGCTCGGCGTACCGGGCTGGTTGCCGGACTCGTGGGAGTCCTTCCTGCACAAGCTGCCGCTGCTCAAGTAGTCGCGGATCTCGAAGTCGCTGCTGACCTTCTCCCCGACCCGCAGCATCTGATTGAGCAGGAAGGGCGTGCCGAGCAGGCGGTTGCGGGCAGCGATTCCGACGCGGGTCCTCGGCGCCAAGAACTTCCCCGTCCGGCCTCCACCGCTCTGGCAGACCCGCACCGGCTTGCGCAGCTGACTCTCGTACGCCGCGAAGGCCGCCGTATGGTCGCCACCGGCCGCCGCCAACTCCCCCGCGAGCACGTAGGCGGCGACGATCGCAGTACCGGTCCCCATCCCACCGACCGTCGCGCCGTAACCGGCATCCCCGACCAGCGCGACCCGCCCCTCCGACCAGCGATCGACGTCCACCCGGCTGATCGAGTCGAAGTACAGCTCGGTGCAATCATCGAGCCCGGCAAGCAGAGCAGGTGTCTTCCAACCGAGCCCGGCGAACGCGGACCGCAGAATCTCCTTCTGCTGTTGAGGATTCCGGCGATCATAGGTCAGCTCAGGTGAGGCGAAGATGAACATCGCCCCCGCCCTAGCAGGGTCCCGGTGATCCATCCCGACACTCGCCAGCCGCCCCGGCACGTTGTACATCAGCCCGTCCCGCTCGATCCCGAACGAGTTCGGCAGATCCCACCCCGCGATGTAGTACCCCTGGTGAGTGACACGACCGCCCCCGAACACCAGCCGGCGCACCACCGAGTGCATCCCGTCAGCGCCGAACACCAGGTCGTACGTCGACGCCCGCCCACTCTCGAACGTCACGTCCACCCCGCCACCGTGCTGCTCCAGCGACGCGATCGAGTCACCGAAGACGTACGACGCCTTGTCGCGACTGCGCTCGTACAGCACCTGCGACAGGTCCGAGCGCAGTACCTCGAGCTCTCCCCCGGCGAACTCCGGTGGCAGCCGCAGCATCTGCCGATCCTGCTCATCGACGAACCGCATCGCTGTGCCACCCGTCTGCCGAGCGCGCAGCTCGTCGAGCACTCCCATCCGCTCGAGCACGACCTTGTTCGCGCTCCCCCGGAAGTCGACGGCATAGCCGCCCTTGCGCAACGCCGGCGCCAGCTCGACCACGGTCACCTCATGGCCGTAGTACCCCAGCCAATAAGCCAACGCCGGACCAGCAACGCTCGCCCCCGAGATCAAGACCTTCATGCTCGTTCCCCTCCACTACAACTGCTTCCACCGGACACTGTTTCGATTATGTGTATGGTAGACACAGTTCAGTCAGCACCACAACCCGGGAGTCGCCGCGATGATCAACCTGCTCTGGGGCGACCCGCCACCACCCACCCGTGGCCCCAAGCCGGCAATGACCGTGGAAGGCATCACCAAGGCGGCGATCGCGATCGCCGACGCCGACGGCCTCGACGCGGTCTCGATGCAGCGGGTCGCCGCGGACCTCTCGTTCACCAAAATGGCGCTCTACCGGTACGTCGGCGGCAAGGCCGAGCTCGTGTCCCTGATGACCGACCGGGCCATGGGCCTACCGCCACACCACCCACCGCAGCCTTGGCGGCAGGCGCTGATGGACTGGGCCCTCGACCTGTACGCCGGCTTCGCCCGCCACCCCTGGCTGTTGCTCTCCACCGTCGGCCGCCGCGCCCTGGGGCCGAACGAGCTCACCTGGATGGACCTCGGCGTACGGGCGCTGATGGAGACCGGGCTGACCGGCGGCCAGCAGATGGACGCGCTGATGACCATCGCCGGGCAGGTGCGGACCATCGCCCATCAGTCGCTCACCTTCCCGGGTGGCACGGTCGGCCTCTCCGAGGAGAACCTCACGTCAGCACTGAGCGAGATCCTGGCGACCCAGCCTGACCGCTTCCCGGGTCTCACGGCCGCGATGAAGTCGGTCGCCGGGACAGAGAACCAGGGACTGGTCTTCGGGCTCGAACGGATCCTGGACGGGCTCGAAGTACTGATCAAGCGCGGGTGAAGCGGGCCCGATAGGTGGTGGCACTCAACCCGAAGTGGGACTTGAAGCGGCGGGCGAAGTAGTTCTGGTCCGGCCAGCCGACGGCCTCGCCGATCCGGCTGATCGGCTCGTCGGTGTGCAGCAGCCGGTCCGCCGCCAGCTCGACGCGATGGCGGGACAAGTAAGCCATCGGCGGCAGCCCGGTCGATGACTTGAACAGCCGGACCAGGTAGCCGGGCACCAGGTGCAACTCGGCGGCCAGCTCGGTCAGCGTCCAGCGATGCGCCGGGTCGGCCTCCATCAGCCTCATCGCCGTCAGTACTGCCGGATGCGCCGGGCTGGCCGAGCCGACCAGCTCACCCGCGAGCGCGCGAGCCAGGCAGCTCAGGAACAGCGACAGCCGCCCGATGACGTCGCCGCGATGCAGGTCCAACGGCCGGGCACGCAGATCCTCCAGATGCTCCAGCTGGCTGATGCACTCCTCCAACGGGATCTCGTCCAGGTGTCCCGTCAGTACTCCACGCCGCCGGGCCGAGTTCGGGCCGGTCCAGAGCAGGTAGCCGAGCAACGCGTCCTCGCGCGTCCACGCCAGCTCGTGCTGCAGCAGGTCGGCGGAGAAGCAGCAGTTGAATACGTCCAGCTCTTCGCAGCCGTCGTACCCGTGCCAGACGCCCGGGCGCAGCAGCAAGACATCGCCGACGCCCAGTTCCTGGTAGCCGGCCGGGCTGTGGTGCACCCCGGAGCCACCCATCACAACGGCCACCTCGAAGAAACTGTGGGTGTGCACGGGATGCGCGCCCTCGTGCACGAAGCGGCCTGAGTACGCGTAGGCACCGTCGATGAAGTGCAGCAGCGTTCCGGCATTCTCGATCGGCGGCTCGGCCATGCTCCAACCTACGGGCCAAAGTGCATTTCGTGCTACCTCCGGTGCACTCCGGACTATCCGCTGCTCATCGCGCGTCGCAGGATCGATGAAACATCGAATGAATCGTTTCACGCGTTGGGAGCACAATGACTCGCCCTGCTGCCGCACCTGTGTCTATCCGCTTCGAGCACCGCACCGGCTCCGCCCTAGGTCTTGGTACTGCGTCTCCCCGCCTCTCCTGGCAGGTCCCGGCCGCAGCCGATGGCTACCACCAGGCCGCCTACGAGATAGAGCTCGCCCCCGGCGAGGTTTACACAGTCCAGTCCGCAGAGCAGGTACTGGTCCCCTGGCCCGGTACGCCGCTGACCTCCCGCCAGCGCGCATCCGTGCGAGTCAGAGTCAGCGACGGCACTGAGTGGAGCGACTGGAGCGAACCAGCGGTCGTCGAGGCCGGCCTGCTCAGCCCTGACGACTGGACAGCCCGCTTCGTCAGTCCGCGCGACATCGGCACCCATGGCCAGCCCGCACCGATCGTCAGCGGCTCCACCACGCTGCCGGACGGCATAGTCAGCGCCCGGCTCTATGCGACAGCCCACGGCGTCTACCTGCCCTCGCTCAATGGGAGCCGGGTTGGCGACGCGGAGTTGGCGCCTGGCTGGACGGCGTACCAGTACCGCCTGCGTTACCAGTCCTACGACGTCACCGACCTCGTACGACCAGGTGAGAACACCCTGGACTTCCTGCTCGGCAACGGCTGGTACCGCGGCCGCCTCGGCTTCCAGAACCAGCAGGCACTGTACGGCGACCGCCTGGCCGTCCTCGCGCAACTGGAAGTCACCACAGCCGACGGCAAGACCCACGTGTTCGCCAGCGACGACACCTGGACCGCCCGCGAGAGCCAGATCCTCGCCGACGACCTGTACGACGGCCAGCGCACCGACTTCACCCACACTGCCGCCGATCCGACGCCGGTCGACGTACTGGACGCAGACCTCAGCCTGCTGGTCGCACCCGATGGCCCACCGGTCCGAGTCACCGACGTACTGCCAGCGGTGGCGATCACCACTTCGCCAGCGGGCAAGACGCTCGTCGACTTCGGTCAGAACCTGGTCGGCCGGGTCCGTCTCCGCGTCCGTGGCGCCAACCGTGGCGACGAGGTCGTACTACGCCACGCCGAAGTACTCGAGAACGACGAACTCGGCGTCCGCCCCCTCCGCACAGCCAAAGCCACCGACTCCTACGTGCTAGCCGGCCCCGACGAGCAGACCCTCGAATCCCCGCTGACGTTCCACGGCTTCCGCTACGCCGAAGTCACCGGCGTAGCCAACCTCGCCAAGGAGGACCTCGAGGCAGTCGTCCTCGGCTCCGACCTGCAACGCACCGGCTGGTTCGAGTCGTCGAACGAGCTGCTCGACCGCTTCCACGAGAACGTCGTCTGGGGCATGCGCGGCAACTTCCTCGACGTCCCCACCGACTGCCCCCAGCGCGACGAGCGACTCGGCTGGACCGGCGACATCCAGGTCTTCTCGCCCACCGCCGCCTTCCTCTTCGACAGCGCCGGCTTCCTCACCAGCTGGCTGGCCGACCTGGCCGCCGAGCAGCACAAGGACGGCTCGGTCCCCTTCGTCATCCCCGATGTACTCCGTGACGCCACCCCGTCGACCGCCGCCTGGGGTGACGCGGCGACAGTCGTCCCCTGGGTGCTCTACCAGCGCACAGGCGACCGGGACCTCCTGGTCCGTCAACTGCCGAGCATGCGGGCCTGGGTCGACCGGATGACCGACCTGGCCGGTGAGGACCTGCTCTGGTCGGGCGGCTTCCAGTTCGGCGACTGGCTGGACCCGACTGCTCCCCCGGAGAACCCGTTCCGCGCCAAGGCCGACCCGGATGTCCTTGCTACCGCACACCTCGCCCGCTCGGCCGAGATCGTCGGCTGGGCGGCCGACCTGGCAGGTGACGCCGACCTGGCTCGGCAGTACACCGAGCTCGCAGCGAAGGTCCGGGCGGCCTTCGCAGCGGAGTACACGACTGAGGGCGGCCGGGTGCTCAGCGACTCGACTACGGCGTACGCCATGGCTCTGCAGTGGGCTCTACTGCCGAGCGAAGAGCAGCGGAAGCGCGCTGGGCAGCGCCTGGCCGACCTGGTTCGCATAGCGGGCTTCCAGATCAGCACTGGCTTCGTCGGCACGCCGTTGATGACGGATGCGCTGACCGACGCCGGTGAGCCCGACCTGGCCTACCGGCTGCTGCTGCAGACCAGCTGCCCATCCTGGCTCTATGCGGTGACTATGGGCGCCACCACCGTCTGGGAGCGCTACGACAGCATGCTTCCCGACGGGAGCATCAACCCCGGCGAGATGACGTCCTTCAACCACTACGCCCTCGGCGCGGTCGCCGACTGGATGCACCGACGAGTCGCTGGCCTCGCTGCCGGCTCCCCCGGCTTCCGGCAGATCGTCGTCCACCCACTGCCCGGCGCACAGCTCACCCGAGCCGCGGCTCGCCACCTGACGCCGTACGGCGAGGCAGGCGTCGAGTGGACCCGCAGCGACGGCAACTTCCGCCTGACCGCCACCATCCCCGTCGGCGCGACCGCGACGGTCCATCTGCCCGACGGCAGCAACCCAGTCGAAGTACGGCATGGAAAGCACGAATGGACCGTCCCCGACCCGTACTCCGAACTGCCACCGCTCACGTCCGACGCGAGCATCCGGCAGCTCATCGACCACGAACCGAGCTGGCAGGCGATCGTCGACACCGCCGTGGAAGCCGGTGTCGCCAACGACGAGGCCCAGCTGGCCGGCCGGCTGGAGCGCTATCTCGACGCCCCGGCGACCAAGCTCGTCGACCTTGCCGGTGGCAACTTCTCGCCTGCCGCCGAAGCCGTGCGAGAACGCCTCGACTCCTTGCTCAACCCGCAGTGAACAGCCACCGGAGGTCATGACCATGATCCGCTCACGTACGACCGCATTGGCCACCCTGGCTGTGGCCGCCCTCGCACTGACCGCCTGTAGCGCGGGGAGTCTCGGCTCCAGCGACTCAGGCAGTGGTGGTGGCGACGCCGTCACCCTCAACTTCCTGGTCGACAACGGCGAGCAGACGGTGAAGACCGCCGAGCAGCTGGGCAAGGACTTCACTGCCAAGAACTCCGGCATCACGGTCAAGGTCGAGACCCGGCCGGCCGGCAGTGAAGGCGACAACATCGTCAAGACCCGGCTCTCGACCGGCGACATGACCGACGTCTTCATGTACAACTCGGGCTCGCTGTTCCAGGCGATCGCGCCGCAGAAGAACCTCGTCCCGATGGGCGACCAGTCCTGGGGAGCCGGGCTGGACGAGAACTTCAAGAGCACGGTCACCGCTGACGGTCAGATCTACGGCGCGCCGTACGGCGGGTTCATGGGCGGCGCGATCCTCTACAACAAGCCGGTCTATGCCAAGCTCGGCCTGCAGATCCCGAAGACCTGGACCGAGTTCATGGCCAACAACGCCAAGATCAAGGCGGCCGGCATCACGCCGGTGATCCAGACCTACGGCGAGACCTGGACGTCGCAGTTGTTCGTGCTCGGCGACTTCCACAACGTCTCGGCCGCCGAGCCCGACTTCGCGGACAAGTACACCAAGAACCAGGCGAAGTACGGCACCTCCGCCGCGGCCCGGAAGGGGTTCGAGCACCTCCAGCAGGTGCACGATCTCGGGTACGAGAACAAGGACTTCGCCTCGGCCAAGCTGCCCGACGGTCTCAAGTTGCTTGCCCAGGGCAAGGGTGCGCACTTCCCGATCCTGTCCGCGGTGGTCAGCGACCTGGCCGCCACCTACCCGAACTCGACCAAGGACGTCGGCCTGTTCGCCATCCCCGGTGACGACGCCGCGAAGAACGGCCTGACCGTCTGGGCGCCGGCCGGCGTCTACGTGCCGACCAGTACGACGGGCGCCAAGCTCGACGCCGCCAAGAAGTTCCTCGGCTTCATCGCCAGCAAGGAGGGCTGCGACTCGCAGGCGAAGGCCGGTGCGGTCACCGGGCCGTTCGCGGTGAAGGACTGCAAGCTGCCCGCCGACGTGCCGCAGGTGGTCCAGGACATGCAGCCGTACATCGACAAGGAGGGCTCGTCGAGCCTCGCGCTGGAGTTCCTCTCGCCGGTGAAGGGCCCCTCGCTGGAGCAGATCACCGTCGAGGTCGGCTCCGGCATCCGGAAGGCCGCGGCCGGCGCCTCGCTCTATGACGAGGACGTCAAGAAGCAGGCCCAGCAGCTCGGCCTGGCGGGCTGGTGAGCCATGGCCACGACGTCGATCGACACGTCCACGAAGACCCGCGCGGCCGTCGCCGGACCCGACCGTGGCCGGCTGCGGAGCCCGTACTCGACCTGGTTCTACCTCCCGGCGGCGATCGTCTACGGGGTGCTGTTCGCGATCCCGACCTTCGCCTCGTTCTACTTCAGCCTGACCCGGTGGAGCATCTTCGAGTCGCGGTTCATCGGGTTCGGCAACTTCGCCACGTTCTTCCAGGAGCCCGCCCTGGTGAAGGGCTTCACCAACACGCTGATCTACGCCGTCGTCACGTCCGGGGCGAAGGTGGTCCTGGGCCTGCTGCTGGCCGTCCTGCTCACCTCGCAGATCGTTGCCCGTGGCTACCTTCGGTCGGTGGTCTTCTTCCCGGTCCTGGTCTCCACGATCGGCGTCGGCCTGACCTTCACCGTGCTGATGAACCCCGAACGCGGGCTGATCAACAGCGCGTTGTCGGTGCTCGGGGTCGATGGGCCGGGCTGGCTCACAGATCCGAAGTACGCGCTGCTGTCGGTCGTCCTGGTCGACGTGTGGAAGGGCGTCGGGTTGGCGACGTTGATCTACATCGCGGGGATCGTGTCGATCCCGGCGGAGTACCTGGAGGCAGCGAAGGTCGACGGGGCGACCGGCTGGCAGAGCTTCCGGCGGATCGTACTGCCGCTCGCGCGGCCGGCCACCGTGACGGTGATCATCTTGTCGCTGATCGGTGGCCTGCGGTCGTTCGACCTGATCTGGGCGATGACGCGGGGCGGTCCCGGCTTCACCTCGGACGTGATCGCGTCGGTGATCTACAAGCAGTACCAGGCCGGCTTCTACGGCTTGTCGACCGCGGGCAACGTCGTGCTGTTCGTCGTGGTGACGGCGATCGTGCTGCCGTTGTCGCGGTTCCTCAACCGTAAGGAGGTGGAGCTGTGAGCAGTACGGCAGTCGTCGGCGGCCCCCGGCCGCACAAGAACTACCTGCTCAGCGTGGTGGCGATCCTGGTCTCGATCGTCGTCTTCCTGGTGCCGTTCGCGTTCATCGTGCTGACCGCGGTCAAGGATCGTCAGCAGGCATCCCTGCTCGACTTCTCCTGGCCGCACCAGTTCCACTTCGTGCAGAACTTCATCGACGTCGTGCAGGCGCGCGACTACATGCTGATCATCGCGTTCATCAACAGCTCCATCCTCACCGTCGCGAGCGTGGCCGGGATGGTCGTGCTGGCGGCGATGGCGGCCTTCGTCCTGCAGCGCAAGGCGAGTCGCTGGAACGGCCTGATCAACTTCCTGGTGCTGGCCGGGCTGATCATCCCGCCGGCGGTGGTCCCGACGATCTGGGTGCTCCAGCGCATCGGCCTGTTCCGGACGATGCCCGGCCTGATCCTGGTCGAGATCGCCTTCGGCCTGTCCTTCTGCGTCCTGCTCTTCCGGGCGTTCGTCGCCACCATCCCGCGCGAACTGGACGAGGCGGCCATCATCGACGGCGCCGGACCGCTCCGGCTCTTCTTCCAGGTGATCTTCCCACTGCTGCGCTCCGTCATCGTGACGGTCGTCGTGGTCCAGTCCGTCGTCGTCTTCAACGACTTCGTCAATCCCCTGTACTTCCTGCCCGGCGACAAGAACGCCACCGTCCAGCTCACCCTCTACAACTTCTCCAGCCAGTTCACCACCCAGTACAACCTGCTCTTCATGAACATCCTGCTGATCACCATCCCCCCGCTGGTGATGTTCCTGTTCTTCAACCGCCAGATCGTCGCCGGCATGACCGCCGGCGCCATCAAGGGCTAGTCCTTGCGAACCAGCAGATAGCCCTGGGGCTGCTTCTCGTACTCCAGCGGGGCATGGACGAAGGACGCGACCTCAGTGAAGCCGGCGGAGATCAACAACGCTGTGATCTCCGCCGGCTGGTACTGGTAGACGTCGAGCGACAGCTCATGACCGTAAGCCTGGTCGAGGTGATAGCCGTCCGTGCCGATCTTGAAGGCGTGCAGCAAGACTCCACCGGGCGCCAGCACCCGATGGATCTCCGCGAAGACGATCGGCAGCTCCTCGGGCGGGGTGTGAACGAGCGAGTACCACGCGAGCGCACCGCCGAGCTCGCCATCGGGTAGGTCGAGGTCGAGCAGATCGCCGACCTCGAAGGTCAGCTCCGGGTGGGCCTCCCGGGCCACCTCGACCATCCCCGGTGAGAGGTCGAGCCCGAAGGCATCCAGCCCGCGCGAGGCCAGGTACGGGGTGATCCGGCCGGGCCCGCAGCCGAGATCGCCGACCCGGCCGGTGACAAGCTCGCCGAACAGGTCGAGCATCGCCCGGTCGTACGGGTTCTCGGCGAGGAAGTGGTCCAGCAGCTTCGCGTAGTCAGCGGCGGCGACGTCGTAGGACGCCCGGATGTCAGAGGTCATGGTCGAGGACCCTAACCAAGACCTCCGACAGAATTCAGAGCAGCGCAGGCAACCGCTCAGCCAGCTGCTGGTAGTCCTGAAGGCTGTTGTAGGCGTGGGCCGAGAGCCGGATGAAGACGCGGGTGTCGAAGCCTGTCAGGGTGATCTCGGCCTTCAGCTCACGCGACACCTTCGCCTTGAACGCCTCCCCCGCATCCGGTGAGCGCTCGTCCGGGAAGGGCAGTTCCACCAGGCGCATGGTCGCTGCGGGATGGGCGACGTCGGCCACTGAGGTGCCGAGGGCCTTGGCGACGATCCGGGCGCCCTCGTCGACCAGCGCCGACAGCTCACCACGCCGGCGCGGCCACTCCAGCTCTTCCAGCACGCGGAGTGACTCGGGCGCCGCGATCCACGACGCGTAGTCGGCCGTGCCCTGCTGGTCGAAGCGCTCAGGCAGGCGTTCGTCGTACTCCGACCAGCTCACGATCAGCGGCAGCGTCGCAGTACGCCACTGCTCAGCCACCACGAGGCCGGCCGTCGCGCGGGGTGCGGCCGGCCACTTGTGGAAGTTGCCGGTCCAGAAGTCGGCGCCGTCCTCGGCCGGTGCGTCCAGCAGAGCGGGTGCGTGGGCGCCGTCGACGATCGACGGGATGCCCAGGGAGCGGCACAACGCGGCGAGTCGCTGGATCGGGAAGACCATTGCGGTCGCCGAGCTGATCTGGTCGACGATCAGGGCCGCGGTCCGGTCGTCCAGCGCCGCCTCGATAGCCGCGACGACGGCATCGTCGTCAGCCTCCAGCGGGACGTCGACCACGACTACCTCGGCCCGGTTGGCCTTGGCGAAGCGCTCAGCGGCGTACCGGACGGCACCGTAGGTGTGGTTGGTCAGTACGAGCTTGCTGCCTGCGGGGATCGGGATCGCGCTGAGCGCGGCCGTCACTCCGGCGCTGGCATTCGAGACGAGCGCGAAGCCGGAGGGGTCGGTCTCCAGGAAGGCGGCCAGCTTCAGGCGGCTCGCCGTCAGGCGCTCCGCGACCGAGCGGAACCAGCGCATCGGGTTCGCCTCGGTCTCGGCGCGCAGCGAGGCGAGCAGTTCCTGCGTACGCCGCGGTACGGCGCCGAACGAGCCATGATTCAGATGCAGCACATCGGGGTCGAGGGTCCACAGGTCGGGGCGGGGGCTGAGTACCGTCACCACCCAAACGGTACATACTTCTCGGCGTGTATCCCTACCTCGACCACGACGGGCCGATCGCGATGGCCCACCGCGGCGGCGCTCTGCACCCGGACAACGTCGGCTACGAGAACTCGATGCACGCCTTCGAGCAGGCGGTCGGGCTCGGCTATCAGTACGTCGAGACCGACCTGCACGCGACGAGTGACGGGGTCGTGGTCGCCTTCCACGACAGTCGGCTCGACCGCGTCACCGACCGGACCGGGGTGATCGCCGAGCTGCCCTGGTCCGAGGTGCGGCAGGCGAAGATCAACGGGCACGAGCCGATCCCGCTGCTGTCCGAAGTACTCGAGCGCTTCCCCAAGATCCGCTTCAACCTGGACATCAAGGCCGACAACGGCGTCCAGCCGGCCGCCCGGGTGCTGCGCGAGCACGACGCGATCGACCGGGTCTGCGTGTCCTCCTTCTCCCAGGACCGCGTCGACCTGATCCGGCGCGAGCTGGGTGAGCGCCTGGCTACCGGCTTCGGGCAACGTGAGATCGCCCGGCTCCGCTTCGCGCCGTACCGGATGGTGTCGCGGGGAGCCTGCCTGCAGATCCCCGAGTACTACGGTCGCCTCCGCGTGCTCACCCCCGGCCTGCTCCGGCGAGCACATGCCCTCGGCAAGCAGGTGCACGTCTGGACCGTGGACAACCCGGCGGACATGCACCGGCTGCTCGACGCCGGTGTCGACGGGCTCATCACCGACCGGACCGACCTGCTCCGCGACGTACTGATCGAGCGGGGGCAGTGGGGCAGCGGCTGAAGTGTTACCGAAGAAGATGCCGCGTCATCCCTCACACCTGACACACTCCTCCGCATGGGAATTCTCTCGGCCCCGGCGAGTGTCGACAAACGTGAGTACTGGGGCTTCAGCCTGTACGACTGGGCCAACTCCGGCTACGTGACGACGGTCGGCACGGTGCTCTTCGCGCCGTACCTGACCTCGGTCGCCGAGACCGCCGCCTGTGGCCGGGTCGGCACGACGGATGACCCCTGTACCACCAACCTGCACGTCCTCGGGCTCGGCATCTCGCCCGGCTCGCTCGCGTTCTACGTCGTCACGGTCGCCACCCTGCTCTCGGCGCTCGTCCTGCCGATCGTCGGCGCGATCGCGGACCGGTCGCCGCGCAAGAAGCTGCTGATGTGCGGTTTCGCCTGGGCCGGCGCGCTCGCGGCCTGCTGCATGGTCTTCGTCACCGACGGGCGGTGGGCGCTCGGCGCGCTGCTGCTGTTCCTCGGCAATCTGTGTCTCGGGTCGTCGCTGGTGGTCTACGACTCGATCCTGATCGACATCGCCGGGCCGGATGACCGCGACGACGTGTCGTCCCGGGCCTGGGCCTTCGGGTACCTCGGCGGCTTCATCCTGCTGGCGATCAACCTCGGGGTCGTCACCGCGCACGACGCGCTCGGCATGGACAAGGCGACCGCGGTCCGGCTGAGTCTGCTCAGCGCCGGGCTGTGGTGGGGGCTGTTCACCTTCATCCCGTACCGCAAGCTCAAGAACCGTCCGCCGGCGAACGTCGTACAGGTCGGTGGCGGGAACCTGATCCGGCAGAGCTTCGGGCAGCTGTTCGCGACGTTGAAGCACGTGCGGACCTATCCGATGACGTTGCTGTTCCTGGTCGCGTACCTGTTCTTCAACGACGGCATCCAGACCGTCATCTCGGTCTCCTCGACGTACGGGGAGAAGCAGCTCGGGTTCGAGACCCAGATCCTGATCATGACCATCCTGCTGGTCCAGTTCATCGCGTTCTTCGGCGCGCTCGCCTTCGGCCGGTTCGCCAAGAGGTACGGCACCAAGAACACGATCATGGGCGGCCTGGTCGTCTGGATGCTGATCGTCATCGCCGGCTTCCTGCTCCCCGCGCACCAGATCGCGCCGTTCCTGGCGATGGGCGCCGCCATCGGCATCGTCCTGGGCGGCACCCAAGCCCTCTCCCGCTCAGCCTTCAGCCAGCTGATCCCCCGAGGCCGCGAGGCCGAGTACTTCAGCCTGTACCAAGCAGGCGAACGCGGTACCTCGTGGCTCGGCACCCTCGTCTTCGGCCTGGTCCACCAGATCACCGGCTCCTACCGCCCGGCCATCGTCGCCCTCGGCCTCTTCTTCGTGGTCGGCCTAGTCCTCCTCACCCGCGTCGACATGCGCCGCGGCATCACGGAGGCGGGCAACACCCAACCAACCGTGCTGGTCTAAGCCTCAGGTAGGCAGCGGGCGGCCGGGCCTGTGGAGTTGGCCAGCCCGGACCGTTACGCACGCACAACCCCCACGAACCACCCCGACACGCCGAGGCAAGCGATTACCCGCCGAGTTGGGTATGCACCGGGACCCGATCCGGCGGCGAACCGGGCCCAAGCCAGTGGCCCGAGGCACCTTGAGCACCACCTGAGCATTTCCCGGCGCCCGATCTGCTCACATCGAGCACAAAGTCGCCAAAACCGGCCAACCAGCCACCCCACCACCAAGGCCGGTCGGGCCCGCGACCGGCGGACTGCCGCGCACGCACAACCCCGGCGAACCGCCCCGACACGCCGAGGCAAGCGTTCGCCCGCCGAGTTAGGCGTGCATGGCGAACAGGGCCGGACCGCCAGCCCATCAAACGCCCCGCCAATGCACCCGACACGCCGAGCCAGCCGCCATCCCCTGGCCGATTGATGGCCCGGCGATGCGTGCGCTGCCCTCAGCAACAAATCCGCCCGACCTTGCCATCGTCACCCCGTAGCACGAGCCACCCAGCCATGGGACCCTCTGGCTCGGACCCCTCAGCGGGAGCCCGCGCACCACAGTCACCCTTACGCGAGCACCCCGCATCCACGCCAGCCCCGCCTTGAGCGACCGGGGCCGGCCAACGGCAGCTGGTCAGGCGGCGCCGGGGCCTACGTCGGCAGAGGTCAGCGGATGACGTACCGGCGTGGCGGTTGAGTATTCGTCGGCACCGACGTCGTACGGCGCGGTACGGGTCTGGCCGTCGAGGTCGTCGGTGACCTCGCTGGCGTGGTTGACGCTCGCTGCGTTGATGGCGGCGCTGGCGGACCCTAGCCGGTAGATGCCGTCACCACCCGCAGCCAGCTGAGGGTCTGCTCTGGTGAAGCCGGATGACGGGATGGTTCCGTTGGCGGCGGCGCCCCACAGGATGTTGCCGGAGAAAGTGATGCCTTGCTGATAGGGCAGGTCGGTCAACACACCGCTGGAGCCGACCAGGAGGTTGTCGGTGATCTTGCAGGCTAGGGGTTGGATCGTGCGTTGGCTTTCACCGGCGATTGCCTGGGTGTTGTTGCGGAGGGTGTTGAGGGTGATCGTCACCCGGTCGGGAGCGTCGTTGCCTCGGCGCGACTCCTCCGACTCACCGGGGGTGTGATCGCGTTCGGTGCCGCTGCCGAGGGTGATGCCGGCACTGGCTACGTCGCTGACGTAGTTGTTGACGATCAGATGATCGTTGCCGTAGATGCGGATGCCATTGCCACCAGCAAGCAGATAGTTGCTCTCGACCCGGTTCCCGTTGCCGTGTCGCAGGACGATCCCGCCGGTGGACGAGCGCACCGTGTTGTAGCGGATCGTGTTGCCGGACGACTTCACCGAAATCGCCTCGGGATCGCCGTTCACCCGTTCGAACAAGTTGTACTCGACGGTCGCGTCTGCGGTGGCCAGCGCGCGGCTGCTGACCCCGAGCCGGATCGGCTCACCACCGTTCGAGCCGGTGAACGAGTGATCCCGGAAGTAGTTGCGCAGGATGTAGGTCCGCTGTGCGATCACGTCATCGCCGGACGGGCCGTCAATCACCAGGTAGCAGCCGGCCGTCGACTTGTCATGGAACACGTTCCGGTCGATCTTCACGTCGTTGCCGCGGACGACGACCGAGTGGCCGACGGTCGAGGCGAGCTGAAAGTCGTTGCGGGTCAGCCGGAGCCGGAAGCTGTTGGCCGCCAGATCCAGCGTGGTGGCCTGGCGGAAGCTGAAACCACTGATCGTGACGTACGACGAGTTCGAGAACACGAAGGTCTGGCTGCCGGTCAGCGTCACGCCGCCCCGGGTCTCCGCCTGGATGGTGATCGGCGCCGAACTGGTTCCGTTGCGGCCGGTGATCGTGATCGGCGAGTTCACGGCGTATGTCCCGTTCGCCAGCGTGATCGTAGTACCGGCGGTCGCGGAGTTGATGGCGGACTGAAGCTGGGACAAAGATGTGACCAAGGCAGTCGCCTGAGCGGCCGCCGATCTCGGTCTTGGTATCTGCGAGGCACCGACCGCAGCGACAGCGATGCCGCCGATCAGAAAAGCACGACGATCCATGACAAGTCTCCTCAACCGTTGGGGCGGTACAGCTTCCGGTATTCGCTCGGCGTCACCGAGCTGACTTGACGGAACACCTTGGAGAAGTACGACTGGTCCATCCCGACCTCGGCCGCGATCTCCTCCATCGGCCGGGTGGTCGAGGCGAGCTCGCGCTGCGCCCACTCGATCCGGACCCGTTTGATGTACTGCTTCGGCGACAACCCGAACTCCGTCCGGAACCGCCGGACGAACGTCGCCAGGTCCTGCCCGAACTGCGCGGCCAGCTCCTCGACCGACAACGCCGTGCCGAGGTTCTGCTGGATGTACTGGACGACGCTGGTCTCCTCGGTCTGCTGCTGCGCCAACCGCACCGACCCGGCCGGCGCACTGTCCAGGTAGTGCGCGAACAGCGCGGTCAACGCGGACCGCAACCGCAGCGGCGTCGCCAGACTCGGCGGATCCCGATCGGCAGCGCCGACCTGCTCGAACAGCGTCGCCGCCTCAGCCGGCGCCTTGCTCTGCACGATGTACGGCAACGACAACAGCTCGCCGATGTCCCGGTCGCCGATCAGCGCGGAGAAGTGCAGCCAGTGCTTGCGGAACACGTTGTCGCTGACCGTCTCGTACGACACCGGTACGTCCGCCGGCAGGTAGCAGAGCTCACCCGGCTTCGGGTACAGCTCCTGCTCCCCCACTACCAGCCGGCCCTCGCCTTCGAGGATCAGGTACAGCCGCGAGAACGGATCGGGCTGCAGCGGCCGGGACCATTCGCGGTGAACCTTCGTGATCCTGGCCGCGACGACGAGATCCAGCCGGAGACGGTCCAGATGCGTGCGGATCAACTCGTCCTCCCGCCTGGTGATGGCACTGCGCTCCTGGGTCTTCATCACGCGTTCGGTCCGACCTCGGCCGCCGTGAGCGGGCGCAGTACCGGCCGCCGCCTCGAGTACTCGTCGGCGCCGACGTCGACCCGGCCGGTCCGGCGATCGCCGTCCAGATCGAAGTCGATGTCTCGGTACGACCGACTGGCAGCGTTGATCGCGGGGCTGCCCGCGGTGAGCCGGCGGATCCCGTCCGCTCCCGCCGCCAGCTTCGGATCCGCCCGGTTGAAGCTGCCCGCCGGCGCGTTCCCGTCCGTCGCCGCGCCCCAATGGAGGTTGCCGGACCAGCTGATGCCCTCCTGGAACGGCATGTTCACGTGTTGCCCAGCGTTGTCAGCCACCAAGAGATTGTCCGTGATCCAGCAACCGAGCGGCGGAATGGTCCGATGGCTCTCGCCGCTGATCGCGGTCGTGCTGTCCAGCACGGTGTTCAACGCGATCCGCACCCCGTCCGGCGCGTCGTTGCCACGCCGCGACTCCGGCGTCTCCCCCGGCAGGTGGTCGCGCACGCTCCCGCTGCCCAGCACGATGCCGGAGCCGGCGATCCGCTCGAGGTAGTTGTTCACGATCCAGTGGTCGTTGCCGTAGATCCGGATCCCGTTCTTGCCGTCCAGCAGATAGTTGCCTTCGATCCAGTTCGCGTTGCCGTGCCGCAGCACGATCCCGCCGAGGCTGTCGCGGATCGTGTTGTGCCGGATGATGTTGCCGGTCGACTTCACCGAGATCGCTTCCGGGTCGCCGTTGGCGCGCTCGAACAGGTTGAACTCGACCACCGCACTGGCCTTCGACAACGCGCGCGGGCTGACTCCGAGCCGGATCGGCTCACCACCGTTGTCGCCGGGGAAGCTGTGGTCGCTGAAGTGGTTGCGATAGATGTGGACGCCGGTGGCCATCTCATCGGTCCCGGCGCCTTCGACCCCGAGGAAGATGCCCAGCGTCGTCTTGCCGTGGAACGCGTTGTGATCGATCGTCGAGTGGTCGGCACGGACCATCAGCCAGTGCAGGCCCTCGATGTCGGCCAACTGGAAGTCGTTCCGGGTGAGCCGGATCCGCCGGCAGTCCGGCGGGAGGTCCAGCGTGGTGCTCTGCCGGAACCCAAACCCACTGAGGGTGATGTCCGACGACCCGGTCAGCACGAAACTCTGCTCACCGGTCAGCACCACCCCACCCGGCGACTCGGCCCGGATGGTGATCGGCACACCGGGTGCGCCACGTTTGCCGGTGATCGCGATCGGCGCTCCGGCCGGCACGGGATAGTGGCCGTCGGCAACGGTGATGACGGTGCCCGGTACGGCGGTGCCGAGCGCGCGCCGCAATTCGTCCAGCGTACGGACGTACCGGCGATCGCGGCGGTGGGCGATGGCGGGCAGCGTGCCGGTCATGGAGACACCTGCCACTCCGGCGGCTGTGCCGACGGCGAGAAACGTACGGCGATTCATGAGTTCTCCCCAGAGGCGGTTGGGTCGAGGAACAGTTCGATGACCGGTACAGCGACCTCGGGACGGCGTACCGGGAGTTGGAGCGTCAGGGTTCCGGGCGGCTGGCCGCCGGGCTGGGTGTGCTCGGCGATGCGACTCGGGTCGGGCTCGATCAGGTGGATCTCGGACGCGTCCGAGAGCAGCTGCGCGTAGCGGACCCGGCCGGCCAGGTCAGGCAGGTGAACGTGCTTGAAGGGCCAGCTGAACAAGTGCAGATAGAGCCGGTCGCCGTTCTGGGTGTAGCGGCAATCGGGCGGAGCGACGTACTGCGAAGCACCCGCACCCCGGATCGACCGCTCGTGCAGATGCACCCAATCGCCGATCGCGGCGAGAGTTGCTTCAGCGATCGGATCGATCAGCCCTCGGCCGGTCGGTCCGACGTTGAGCAGCAGGTTGCCGTCCTTCGCGACGCCGTCGATCAACATCCGGACGAGCAGATCGGGACTCTTGTAGTCGAAGTTGTCCCGGTCGTAGCCCCAGCTCCCGTTGAGCGTCTGGCACGCCTCCCACGCGATCGGCCCGTCCGGACCTTCCATCGGACCGGCCGGCTGGTACTGCTCCGGCGTCACGAAGTCACCGGGCAGCCCGGTGCGATCGTTGACCAGGATGTCGGGCTGCAGTTCGCGGACCATCGCGAGCAACTCCTCGGAACCCCAGTCCTCAGCGCCCTTGCCGCCCCACATGTCCGGGCGGCCGGCGTACGAGAAGTCGAAGAAGAGGTAGTCGATCTGCCCGAAGTCGGTCAGCAGCTCCCTGACCTGACCGTGCAGATACTTCCGGTACTCCGCGATGTCACGCCCGGCCGCCTGCGCCTTCGCCTCCTCGTCATCACGCTGCGGATGCACGGCGTCGATCGGGAACGACGGGTGATGCCAGTCGATCAGCGAATGGTAGAAACCGACCCTGAGTCCCTCGGCCCGGCACGCCTCGACGAACGGCTGCAGCAGGTCGCGGCCGTACGGGGTGTTGGTCACCTTGTACTCGGTCAGCGCGCTGTCCCACAGGCAGAAGCCGTCGTGGTGCTTGGTCGTCAGTACGACGTACCGCATCCCGGCCCGTCTCGCCGACTTCGCCCACTCACGCGGGTCGTACAGATCGGGGTCGAAGCGTTCGAAGTACCGGTCGTACTGCGCATCCGTCATCCGCTCGCGGTTCTTCACCCACTCGTGCCGGGCCGGCAGCGCGTACAGGCCCCAGTGGACGAACATGCCGAACCGGTCGTGCCGGAACCACTCCTTGGACATCTCGCATCAGCCTTTCAGGGCGCCGGCGGTCAGGCCGCGGGCGAAGGAACGCTGGAACAACAGGAACACCACTACCGATGGAAGCAGAGCGAGCAAAGACGCGGCCATCACCACACCAGGCGTGACGACCGGGTCGATCCGCAGCGTCCGCAGCGCCAACGGCAACGTGTAGGCGTTCGAATTGGTTGCCACCAGCAACGGCAGCAGGTACTGGTCCCAGATCATCGTGAAGCCGAACACGCCGATCACGCCGAGGGCCGGCTTGCACAACGGCAGGATGATCTGCGCGAAGATCCGGAACTCGCCGGCGCCGTCGATCCGGGCCGCCTCCTCCAGCTCGGGTGGCACATCCTTCATGAATTCGGTCATCACCAGGATCGAGAATGCCCACGCACCGAGCGGCACGATCATCCCGGCCAGCGTGCCCATCAGGTTGAGATGGACGAGCGGCAGGTCGGCGAGGACGAGTGTCAACGGCAGCGCGAGGATCTCCTCGGGCAACATCATCGTGGCGAGGATCGCGACCATCACCAGGGTCATGAAGCGGAACTTCTTGCGGGCCAGGGCGTAGCCCGCAAGAACGGAGACCGCGACCTGGAGCAGCAGCCCGAAGCCGACGACGAAGAACGAGTTCGCCAGATAGCGCAGTACGCCGTGGTCGAACGCGACCCGGAAGTTGTCCAGCGTCGGGCTCTTCGGGATGATGCTCAGCTGCGTCGGGTCGGACACGTGGTTGAACGAACTGACCAGCAGCGCGAGCAACGGACCGGCGAAGACGACGAACAGTCCGGCGTAGACGACGAACTTGATGGCTTTTGCGACCGGCCCTGTTCTCTCGGTGAGGCCGAGGGCGGTCTCGGTGGCGGCGCTCATGCGGTTCTCCTTCTGCGCAGGAGCTGGACGCACACGGTCAGGACGAGGGTGGCGACGAACAGCAGTACTGCGCCGGCCGAGCCCACGCCGAGCCGGTTCTGTTCCAGCCCCAGCTTGTAGATCAGCGTCATCACGACCTCGGTCGATCCGTTCGGGCCGCCGTTGGTCAGCAGGAAGACCTCGGTGAAGCTACGGAATCCGCGCACTGCGGCTAGTACGAAGAGAATCGCGAACACCGGTCGCAGTCCGGGCAGCGTGACGTGCAGGATCCGTTGCCTGGTCGACGCGCCGTCGACGGTCGCCGCCTCGTACAGGCCGCGGTCGATGCCCGCCAGCCCGGCCAGGAAGATCATCATGTCGTACGGCGCACCCCGCCAGATCCCCGTGACAGCGATCGATGCGAGCGAGGTGTCCGGGTCGTTGATGAACCCCGACGGACCGAGCCCGATCAGCCCGAGCAACTGGTTGAGCAGGCCGTCGCTCGTGGGGTGGTACATGATCCGCCAGAGCTCGGCGACCACCGCGAGCGGCACCACGACCGGCAGGAACGCCGCCGATCGGATGAAGGTGAGCTTGCGGGTCTGGCCCTCCACCAGCAGGGCCAGCCCGAAACCGAGCACCATCGAGCCGAACGTCTGGCCGATCGCCAGCACGATGGTGTTGCCCATCGCCGACCGGAAGCTGTCCGACGAGAGGATCTCGCTGTAGTTCGCCGTACCGACCCAGGTGTTGCCGAGGTAGGGCCGGACCTCCTGCACGGACATCGAGACGGCCTGGGCCATCGGGATGAACTTGAAGTACAGGAAGAGGATCAGCGCCGGGGCGAGGAACAGCCACGGGACCCACCACTGGCCGCTTCTCCTTCTGGGCTTGGCGGTCTGCCCATGCTGCCTGGGCGCTGCTCTCGGTGGAGCAGCTTCTTTCACGCTCACGATGCGCCGACGCCTTGCTTGCTGAGGGCGGCGGAGAGCTTGCCGTCGAGGGTTGACATCTCGGTCTCGAGGTTCAGCCCGCAGTCGGCGATCAGGGCGTTGATGGTGTCGGCCGAGTCCTGGCGGATGGGCGTCCAGTTCGGGATCGACGGCGCGTACCGGGCGTGGTCGCGGTAGACGTCGGCGTACACCTTCCACCGCGGGTCGTCGCGGACCGTGGTGACGTCGACGGACTTGTTGACCGGCAGCTGGACGCTGAAAGCCTTGTCACCCTCCATGCCGAGCTTCTGCCCTTCGGGCGAGATCACGTAGGAGGCGAAGGAGTTCTGCGCGGCCTCGTTGGCGGAGCCGGCCATCAGGTAGACGCTGCCGCCCTCGGCGAGCACCGTCGAGTCCTTCGCGCCCTTCGGCATCGGTACGACCTCGTACTTGTCCTTGCCGAGCGACTTGTCGAAGCGCGGCATCAGGTACGGGCCAACGACGTACATGCCGGTCTTGCCCGCCTCGAAGGTCTCGTTGGTCGGCGGCGTGTCCATCGTCGCGGCACCCGGCTGGATGACCTTGTCGGTGCAGGCCAGGTCGCGGAACCACTTCACCGCGGCTGTCGACTCCGGCGTCGACATCGCCGGCTTGTAGTGGCCGTCGGGCTGCTTCGCGATGAAGTCGCCGCCGGCGGCCCAGAGGAAGTTGGAGAAGTACCAGGACGCGTACCCACGCTTGGTGGACCCGGGAACGGCCAGCCCGTACGTGTCGCTCTTGCCGTTGCCATCCGGGTCCTGGGTGGTGAACGCCTTCGCCAGAGCGGTGAACTGCTCCCAGGTCTTCGGGACGGGGAGGCCGGTCTTGGCCCGCCAGTCCTTGCGGATCAGGAGTGCGCTCGCCTGCGCGGAGTACGGAACGCCGTAGACCTTGCCGTCACCGGCCTTGGCGGATGACAGCGCGGACTCGAGCAGCTGATCGGTCCCCGGCACCTTGCTCAGGTCGACCTCGCGGACGATCCCCTGGCTGACCATCGTGCCGAGCTGGGACGAGTCGTTCATGACGATGTCCGGCAGATCCTTCTGCGCGGCCCGCTGCGACAGCTTCGTCTCGAAGTCGTCGAAGATCGCGGTCACCTGGATTTTCTGGCCAGTCTTCGCCTCGAACGCGGCGGCGAGCTTCTTCATCCCCTTCTCGCCGTCCCCACCCGGCGTCGTCCGCGTCCACAACTCCAGCGGAGCCTTCGAGTCCTGCTCCACCTTGGGCGCCCCACTGGTGCCACAACCACCCACCACCAGCACCGCCCCCATCCCGAGAGCAACCCACGTCAACGCCTTACCCATGCCGTCTTCTCCTGTCGACGAAGAGGCGATTTGTACTTTTTGCGCCTCATTTCGTCGCAAGATAGCGCTTTCCAAGCTAGCCCGTCAATGACCCATCAGCCGGCAGGTACTCCCCACGCCGGCGCCACGCTCACTCCTGCGTCGCTCACCCGGCGCTGAGCTCCCACCCACCCCGGGCGCTGCGCGCGAGCACCGGCTGCGCCGCAGTGCGCTACGCGCGAGATGTGGGCTGCGCCCATGCGTGCGGGCTACGCCCATGCCTGTATGCGCTCTGCGTTGAGCTCCGACCCAACCCGGGCGTGGGCTCCTCCGTCGCCCACTTGGGTGAAAGCACCGTGGTCAGGTGGCCGGTCGCCGCGCCACAGTCGGCGTCGAGCACGTGAGCGGCGGCCAGGCTGGCCTGCGTCCGGGCATCCCGGCCGAACCAGGCGTGAGCTGGCGTCGCAGGGTGGGTCGACCGGCGTCGAGGCAGCCGGCCTGGGGTCGGGCACTCCGGGCCAGCCAAGCGACGGACCGGCGTAGCAGGAGTCGCCGGTGTGAGGGATCGCTGTGCTGGGCTCAGCCTTTTCGTGGGTGGGATCGCAGATCGTGGGTGGGGTCGATGCCCGCACGCATTGGCGCCAACCCGCGACTCGCGCGCAGCGCAAACTACGGGCGAAGCCCGCACCTCGCGCGTAGCGCATGCGGCGCAGCCGGTCCTCGCACACAAAGGGCGAAGCGCGCCCGGATCGCGCGTAGCGCAAGGGGTGGGTGGGAGCTCAGCGCCGGGTGAGCGACGGAGGAGCGAGCGTGGCGCCGGCGTGGGGATTACTGGGTTAGCGAGATGGCGAACGGTTTGAATCCGGTGGCGCGAATGACGTGGGGCACGAAGAGGATGGCGGCTTCGGTGGCTCGTGCGGTTTGGATGCCGCCTAGGTCGGTGATCCAAGCGTCTTGCCAGCCAAGGGATGTGAGCAACTCGCGGACGGATTCTTTCGCGACCGCGTCGTCGCCTGAGAGGAAGACCGACGGTGCCACACCGAGCATGGTCGGGGCGGTCATCACCGGGTAGAGCATGGTGTTGAGGGTCTTGACGACGCGGGTGCCGGGTAGCGCTTCCTGGAGTTGTTCCGCGAGGCTCGAGCCGGGGTAGAGCAAGTCCGCCGGTAGGCCGTCCGGGCCGTCGGTCGAGGCGTTGGAGACGTCGATGAGGAGCTTGCCGTCCAGGTCCCCGCGCAAGGCGGTCAGGCGTTCGAGTGACCCCGCGCCAGGGGTCGCGTTGATGACGATGTCGGACGTACGGATGGCTGAGGCGGCGGCTCCCGACGTACGGTCTGCGGTTGTCACCTCGTGACCGCCTTTCCTGAACGCTGCGGCGAGGTTGCTGCCTACGCGGCCGTTTCCTAGTACTGCGATCTTGGTCATCGATTGCCTTTCAGTGGGAGAGAGTTGCGACGGCTTCGGTGTGTACGCCGGGGGCGGCGGCCAGGAAGGAATCGCTGGCCGGAGTCCAAGGACGTCCCTCGGCATCGGAGATCAATCCGCCGGCCTCGGTGACGAGCAACGCACCCGGCAGCAAATCGGCACGCGCGCCGGCGTACTGCCAGAACGCGTCGATGCGGCCAGCCGCCACATTCACCAGGTGCAGGGTCGCCGGTACCGAGGTACGCACAACAAGTGCGTCGTGAAGCATCGCCGTGATCGAAGCGCCGACCCGCTCGGTGACCGCGAGAGCCTCGTCCGGCCTGGCCTGGCTGGTTGCGACGACGCTGAGTCCGAGGCTCGGTGTGGCAGAGACGTGGAGCGGCTGGCCGTTGAGGTGGGCGCCGCCACCCGCGACGGCGGTGTAGGTGTCCCCGGTCAGCGGGACGTGGACGACGGTCAGTACCGGTTGGTTGTCGCGCACGAGGGTCGCGGTGACCGCCCACTCGGGGATGCCGCGCAAGTGGTTGACGTTGCCCTCCGCCGGATCCACGACCCACCATTCGCCGGCCGGCAACGCTCCGCCGTCGAGTTCTTCCTCCACCCAACGGGCGTCGGGACGCAGCTCGGTCAGGCGTGGCCGCAGGACCGACAGAGCCGCCTCATCGTTGGCGGCGAGCGCGCTCATCAGCTGGTCGAACGTCTCGTACCGGACAACCGGGCCGAAGCGGTCGAGCAACTCGGAGCCGGCCGATCGCACCGCCTGCGCGGCGGTGTTCAGGAGCTCATCAGTGGTCATGCTTCGACGGTAGGTACGCCGTGGATTAACAGCAAATGCATGCCAGGCACGGCTAACATTACTCCCATGCAACTGGATTTGAACCTGCTCGCCGCGCTCGACGCCCTGCTCGAAGAAGGCAGCGTGCAGGCGGCCGCCGATCGCACCCACGTCACCGCCCCCGCGATGAGCCGGAGCCTGGGCCGGATCCGGCGGACGACCGGGGACCAGATCCTGGTCCGCACCGGCCGCACGATGACTCCGACGCCGTACGCGATCGCCGTCCGGGAGCAGGTACACGAACTGCTTCAGCAGGTCCAAGGCGTGCTGGCGCCGAGTCGCGAGCTCGACCTGGCGACGCTCGACCGCACCTTCACCCTGCGCTGGCACGACTCACTGGTCGCCGCTGCCGGGCCCACACTCCTCAAGAATGTGCGCGAGCAAGCGCCCGGCGTACGGCTGCGGTTCATCGCGGAGTCGAGCGGCGACACCCCCGAACTCCGCCGCGGCGAGGTCGACCTGGAGGCCAACGCCAACCACGCTCCTGCGCCCGACATCCGCACCGAACTGGTTGCCGCCGACATCCATCACGTCGTCGCCGTACGCCGGAACCACCCGCTCACCCGACGCAAGACGATCACCGCCGCCCAGTACGCCGCAGCCGAACACCTCACCATCTCCCGCCGCGGCCGCCTCACCGACGCCATCGACGACGTATTGGCGCAAGGCGGGCTCAGCCGACAGGTGGTCGCGTCCGCGGCGACCGAAGGCGCCGCGTTCGCGATCATCCGTACTACCGACCTGCTGGTCACCGTGCCCGAGCTGACCGCAAGCACGGCAGCCGAGGACCTCGCCCTACTCCCTCTGCCGCTGGACACACCACCGGCAGCGGTCTACCTCTCCTGGCACCAGCGCTACGACACCGACCGAGCCCACACCTGGCTACGAGACCTAGCCCGCTCAGCCCTGCAATCAGCTAGCGACTAGAGAAGCCCCGAGCGTGGGCCGACGGCGTCAGCGCGTAGACGGCGTCGCACCTGGGTTGCGGCCGCCGAAGCCGGTCTCGCCTTCGCGGACCGTACGAGCGGTGAGAGTCCCGTCCGTGGTCTCGCCGCTGACGATGACCTGCTGCCCGGCCTTGAGGTCTGCAGCAGTTCCCTGCGCCGTCGTCGTGATCGCGGTGTCGCCGGTCAGCTTGATCGTCACATCGCCGCTCTGCGTCTTGACCACCAACTCGGAACTGCTCGCGGACACGACAGTACCGATCGCCGCACTCCCCTGCCCGCCACCAGGACCTTGCCCCTGACCACGGAACCCTCCATATCCACCAGCGCCGGCTCCAGGACCGCGTGTCCCGGCCGCGGCCGTCGCCGGAGTGTCCTTGGCGAAGGCCGCATGCAACCCGGCACCACCGGCAAGGCCGATCGCCAGGACGACCACGCCGGCCAGTACGGCCGTTGCCGCAGGCAAGTTCAGTGTCTTCTTCGGTTTCAGCGCTTCGCCGACCTCTTCGTCGGTACCGATTTGCGCGAACTCGTCATCGGGGTGGGGCGTGCTCATGGTGAGTCCTTCTCGTGGGTAGCGGAGTTATTCGTGGCGGAGTGCATCGATGGGACGGAGACCGGCGGCCCGGTGCGCGGGCATGCTGCCGAAGAACAGACCGACGGCTGCGGAGACGCCGAAGGCGAGCGCGATCGAGGAAGGCACCAGCACCGGCTGTACTCCGGCCAGCTGGAACCGGCTGATGATCAGCGCGGCGATCACACCGACCGCCCCACCGATCAGGCTGAGCAGCGTCGCCTCGATCAGGAACTGCCCGAGGATCGTCCGCCGCCGGGCGCCGAGCGCCTTGCGGATGCCGATCTCGCGGGTCCGCTCGGTGACCGTGACGAGCATGATGTTGGTGACGCCGATCCCGCCGACGATCAGGCTGATCGCGGCCACGGTGGCCAGCAGCGCGGTGAACGTCGCCGCCGTGTCCTGGCTGGTCTGCAGGATCTGCGCCGAGTTCGTGATCCGGAACGGCGAAGTCGTTGTCGCAGGCACCTGATGCCTTGCCGTCAGCAACTGAGTCACCTCGGCCTGCGCGGTGTCGACCTTGTCCTTGTCCGCGGCCTGGATCACGATCTGCGAGAGCGCGCCGTACCCGGCCTGGGTCGCCCGCAACGTACTGATCGGCAAGATCACCGTCGCATTCGGATCGGTGAACCCAACAGTGTCCTTGGACGCCAGGACCCCCAGTACTACGAAGTCCACCGCCCCCAACTTCACCGTCTGCCCAACAGCCGTCGCCGGCCGACCGAACAACTCAGTCGCCGCCGTCTGGCCCAGCAACGCAACGCGTTGGGTGGTATCAACATCCTGCTGCGTGAACGCCCGACCATTGCCCACCGGCGTATTGGTCGCCGGCATGTATGTCGGCGTCGTCCCGATCACCTGCCCAACGGTGTAACTCACATCGCCATTGGTCGCCGTAGTCCCCGAGCTGGTCATCACCGGCGCAACCGCAGCCACATCGGGCGCCAGCCGATGGTCGGCCAACGCCTCGGCGTCAGCCATCGTCAAGCTGTACTGCTGAGCCGAAGGACCAGCCTGCCCGCGCGCGAATCCCCCGCCACCACCGGTGGTCGAGACGGTCAGCAGGTTGGTCCCCATCGCCTCCAGCCGATCCTGCACGGCCTTGCCAGAACCGTTGCCGACAGCAATCAGCACGATGACGGCACCGACCCCGATCGCGACCCCGAGCACGGTGAGCAGAGAGCGCATCTTGTTGGCGCCGAGACCACGCAGCGCAGCCCCGAACAGGTCACGAGGCGACATCAGCCGGTCACCTCGTCGGCGACGATCCGCCCGTCCGCGACCCGGATCAGCCGCCGCGCCCGCCGCGCCACCTCGTCCTCGTGGGTGATCACCACGACGGTCCGGCCCTCGGCGTT
Source organism: Kribbella sp. NBC_00382 (assembly GCF_036067295.1). NCBI lineage: Bacteria > Bacillati > Actinomycetota > Actinomycetes > Propionibacteriales > Kribbellaceae > Kribbella > Kribbella sp. NBC_00382. The sequence continues at coordinate 6,492,228 of NZ_CP107954.1, read as the reverse complement.
CAGCTCGTCGAACATGCCCAGTACTTCGTCCGTCGAGTGCGCGTCCAGGTTGCCGGTCGGCTCGTCGGCGAGCAGGATCCGCGGCCCGGTCGCCAGCGCCCGCGCGATCGCGACCCGCTGCTGCTGACCGCCGGACAACTCGTTCGGCCGATGGTCCTCGCGATCCGACAACCCGACCAGCTCCAGCGCCCGGCGCGCCCGACGTCGACGATCGGCCTTCTTCAGGTGCGCATAGGTCAGCGGCAGTTCCACGTTCGCCAGCGCCGAGGTCCGCGGGATCAGATTGAACGACTGGAAGATGAACCCGATCTTGCGCCCGCGTACGAGCGCCTGTTGGTCCTCCGACAGCCGGGCCACGTCGCGCCCGTCCAGCCAGTACTCACCCCGGCTCGGTACGTCGAGGCAGCCGAGGATGTTCATCAGGGTCGACTTGCCCGACCCGGACGATCCCATCACTGCGACGTACTCGCCGGCATCCACCCGGAGCGACACGCCACGCAACGCGTGCACAGCGGTCTCGCCCGCGCCGTACGTCTTGGTGACGCCCCGGATCTCGATCAGGCCATCACCGGCCACGGTTCGCCCCCGCACCAGTACCCGCGCCAGCGCCGGTCCCGGCACCCGGGAACTGCCCGGTACCGCCGCCAGGGAACTGTCCCGTCCCACCGGCACCGGCCCGACCCTGGCCAGTACCAGCTGTGCCGATCGCCCCCTGAATCAGCTCGATCTGATCGCCCTCGTCGAGCCCCTCGGTGATCTGCGTAAAGCTTCCGCCCTGGACTCCGATCTGCACCTCACGGCTGCCCGCGCCGTTGGCCATCGTCACCGTGTGCGTGGTGCCACTCGTCACGATCGCCGTGCTCGGCACGTACAGCACGTTCGTAGCCTTGGCCGTCTGCACGGTCACATTCGCGGTCTGCCCGATCCGCGCCGTCGCCGGCACCTTCGCCAGCGTGAAGGTCGCGGAGTACGAGACCACGCCGTTCGTCGTGGTGGGCGTCGGCGAGACCGAGGTCAGCGTCGCCGTGAGGGTGCTGCCCGGCTCGGCGTTGAGCGTCACCGTGGCGGCCTGCTTGGCCTTGATCTTCACCGCGTCGGCCTCGGGGAAGGACGCCACGACCTGGAGCGTCTTGAGATCGGAGATGTCGACGAAGCCGGTACCGGCCGCAGTGCTCGACGACGTGCTCGAGCTGCCGCCTGTCGCCGCGCCTTGCCCGGTCGTACCGGTCGAGCCCGTCGAACCCGAACCGCTCGAGCCACCGGCGACAGAGCCGACCGACCCGTTGATCGCGGTGATGGTGCCCGCGATCGGCGCCTTCAGCGTGGTGGCGGCGACGTCGGACTGCGCGGCCTCGAGGTTCTGGTCGGCCTGCTCCTTGTCGGCCTTTGCCCGGGCCAGGCTCGCCTCCGCGTTCGACACCGCGACCTCGGGGCTCTGACCTTGGCCCTGCGTCTGAGTTTGGGTCTGGGTCTGCTCACCCGGGGTCGGCGTGGGCGTCGGCTCGGCCGCTGCTTCGTCAGCGGCTTCCTTCGCGTCCTCAGCGTCGTCCAGGGTCTCCTGGGCGGCGGTCACGGAGTTCGCCGCCGCGATCTGGTTCTGCTCGGCGATCCGTACTTCGCGCTCCGCGGCCGCCGGATCGATCCGTGCGATCGCCGCGCCCTTGGCGACCACCTGGCCGACCTTCACCAGGACCGCCGTCACCGTGCCCGAGGTCGCGAACTGCGGGGACGCGGTCTGCGAGCTCTGCAAAGTACCGCTCGAACTCACCCCCGCTGTCACGTCGCCGCGCGCGACGGCCACCGTCGGGCGGGTGGTCCCGGCCGCTTGCGACTCGCCGCGGAAGAAAAGCAGATAGGCAGCTGTTGCAATGGCCAGGACGATGGCCACCAGGGCAACGTTCAGCATGCTGAGTCCACGGAGTTTGTGCCGTGGGAGGAGACTGGCTTTGGTCACGGACGCAGACGCTAGGGCTCGTTACTGAGGAATGGATCGGGCCTTCCTGGCAACTGGCTGTGAAGATCAGGCGGCGCGATCTCTGTGTCCTGCGACACACAGTGATTCGTGAACACCTGATGACAGGGCGTGATGACGGTGCTGTCAGGTGCGTACCTGGAGCTCGGGCATGCCAAAATGGGAATGATCCGGGTCGGCCGACCGTTGTCTCGGATGACGAATCTCGGAGGTTTGACATGTCTAATCGCGTTCTGCGTGGTTCGGGGCTGGGTGGGGTCAGCTTCGAGGATGACCGCGGCGTCGAGTTCGCGCCGCGTCAGATGATCACTTACGACTGCCCCCGTGGGCACGTGGTCGAGGTCACGATGGCGCACGACGCCGAGGTGCCCGCGATCTGGGAGTGCCCTCACTGCGGCAGCGAGGCCGCCCGCTCGACCGGTGAGAAGCCGGAGCCGAAGCAGGAGAAGCCGGCCCGGACGCACTGGGACATGCTGCGCGAGCGTCGCAGCATCTCCGAACTGGAGGAACTGCTCGCCGAGCGCGTGGCGTTGCTCCGGTCCGGCGAGATCGGCCCGGCGCACCTGCACCGCGCCCCTCGTGCGACTGGCAAGCGCAGCGCCTGACGTAACACCGAACGGGCCGTCACCACATCAGTGGTGACGGCCCGTTCGTCATGTCTGGCCGCATCCGGTCAGTCCGGAGCGGTGTCTTGTCCGCGCCTCCGGCCGCACCTAGGTTTCTCGCTGAAACGATTCAGGTTCCAGCCGGATCAGGTGACGGAGGACGATCATGGTCGGCAAGGCGATCGCGGCGGTCTGCGCGTGGGTTCTGCTACTGGCCGGGGCAGCCGCACTGCCGGCTCAGGCCGATAGCGGCTCGACAGCACTGGCGCCTTCGGATCTGCGGGTGGCAGGGCAAGCGGCTGATGCGCTGGTCGACACCGAGCACCCGACACTCGCCTGGGTCGTCAAGGACTCCGGCCGGGGCCAGGTTCAGTCCGGCTACCAGGTCAGGCTGTCCGACGTACCGAGTGACCGCAGTAGCACTCGTCCCCTCGTCTGGGACTCAGGGCGGGTCGCCGCGGCGGAGTCGACCGGTGTCCTCTACGCGGGCCCCGCGCTCAAGACCGACCACACCTACGAATGGGTCGTCCGCACCTGGAACCGGGACGGACAGGCTTCGCCCTGGTCGCCTGTCAGTAGCTTCGACGTCGGTCCGATGACCGCGCTGGACTGGACGGCTTCGTGGTTGAAGGCGCCCTCCGGCTCACTGCTTCGCCGGCCGTTCGACCTGCCCAAGCCGATCGCCCGCGCCCGCCTGTACGTCGGCGCGCAGGGGCTCGCCGAGCCACATCTCAACGGTTCACTGGTCGAGCCGAAGCAACTGCTCGACTCATCAGTGACCGACTACGCCAAGCGGGTCGTGTACCGCGCTTTCGACGTGACCAATCACCTTCACCAGGGCCGCAACGCGCTAGCCGTCATGCTCGGCACCGGTCAGTACAGCGGCCAGCCAACCTTCGTCGCGCAGCTCTCGGTGACCTTCACCGACGGTACCCGGACGACCATCGCCAGCGATGCCGCGTGGCGTAGCACCGCCGGCCCGGTCACCCGGGACGACTTCTACTACGGCGAGAGCTGGGACGCCCGCAAGCAACCGGCCGGCTGGGACACCGCCTCGTACGACGACAGCTCGTGGCCTCTCGTACCGGTGTACTCGCCGGTGGCCGGCCCGGCCAGCATCGCGCTGCGCCATCCCGTCACGGCGTCGGACGAGACCGCATGCTGCGGGTGGTCGCGGGCGAATCTCGTGGACGGCGTCACCACCTCGGTCACCGCCAGCCAGGGTTTCCACTCCGCCATCGTGGACAGCCCGGAGACGACGAAGTGGGTGCAGGTCGACCTCGGCAGCAATACGCCGATCGCCCGCGTCACCCTGTACCCGGCGAGGCCGACCAACGACCCGGCCGGCGACTTCCCCGGCGCGGGCTTCCCGGTCCGGTACCGGGTTCAGGTCAGCGACGACCCCACCTTCGCGACGGCCACGACAGTTGCCGACCGCACCGATAGCGACCAGCCGAACCCAGGGACGGATCCGGTATCGATCAGCACCCCAGGCACCGGGCGCTATCTGCGGGTCACCGCGACCAAGCTGGCGTGCCGCGAAACGAGTTGCACCTTCCGGCTGGCCGAGCTCGGCGTCTTCGCACCGCATCCCGAGCTGTCGTGGGTGCTGACCGCGCTCGAGGCGGACACCACGCCACCGACCCGGATCATCAGCAGCGTCGGTCCGAAGAAGGTCACCAGCCCGGCCGCCGGAGTTCAGGTGTACGACTTCGGGCAGAACTACTCGGGTCAGGTGAGCCTGCGGGCCACCGCGCCGGGCGGGACCAAAGTGACCATCACCAAGGGCGAACTGCTCGACGCAGCCGGACGGGTAACTACGGCCAACATCGGCTTCTCCCCCACCGACACCGGTCGCCAGGCCGACGACTACACCTTCGACGACTCCGGCACCCAGATCTGGATGCCGCGCTTCAACTACGCCGGGTTCCGGTACGCCGAGGTCTCCGGACTGCCCGCCGGAACGAAGTCCGATGTTCTAGCCCAGGTGATCCATAACGACGTCGCCACGACCGGATCGTTCAGCACCTCCAACCCGTTGCTCAACCAGATCCAGGACGCTCTGGTCCGGACCCAGCTCAACAACCTCCAGGGCATGCCGCTCGACTGCCCGACGCGCGAGAAGCACGGCTGGCTCGGCGATGCCGGCGACACGGACGCCGAGGCGATGGCGAACCTCGATCTGCAGTCGCTGTACGCCAAGTGGTTCGGCGACATCAGGACGAGCATCAACCCGGATGGCAGCGTGCCATCGGTCGCTCCCGATCAGGGCGAGGGGCCGGACCGGTGGTTCACCGACCCGGCGTGGGGCACGGCGTACCCGCAGGTCGTCTGGGACAGCTACACGCAGTACGGCGACGCCAGTGTGCTCCGCGCCAACTATGACCAACTGAAGGGCTGGGTCGACTATCTGGGCACGATCAGCAATGACCGCCACATCGTCACCAACGCACCCGGTTCGTGGGGCGACGACTGGCTGTCGACCGTCAGCACGCCGCACGTGTACTTCCAGACGCTGTTCGCCATGATCGACACTGGGATCCTCGCCGACATCGCTGACGTTCTGGGCAACTCCGCGGACGTGACGAAGTACCGGCAGCTGGCCGACGCGATCCGGACCGGTTTCACCACCGAGTACTTCGACCCGGCGACCAACAAGTACGCCCCGGACACCCAACTGGCGTACGCGATGCCGCTGGCGCTCGGGATCGTCCCGGCCGGGCACGAGCAGGCGGTCTTGGACCGGCTGGCCGCGGATCTCGGTGCCCACGGCAACCATGTCACGACCGGCTTCGTCGGCACGAAGTACGTCTACCAGGCGCTCGGCAGGTACGACCGCAACGATCTCGCCCTGGCCGTCTCCGAACGCACCGACTTCCCGAGTTTCGGCTACATGGTGAAGAACGGCCCCGGCACGATCTGGGAGAGCTGGGTGAACTCGTCGGCCCCGAACGGCACGTCGTCGAAGGACCACATCGGGCTGGCCGGCTCGATCGGCCAGTGGTACTACGAACAGCTCGCCGGCATCCAGCCCGGGTCGGCCGGCTGGCGCACCTTCTCCCTCGCCCCGAGCGTCGTGGGCGACCTCACCCACGTGACGTCGAGCCAGCAAACCGTACGCGGACGGGTCGAGAGCTCCTGGCGACGCTCGGGCAGCACCCTCACGTACCACGCCGTCGTCCCAGTAGGGAGCACGGCGACAATCGAGCTGCCACTGCTCGGCGGGCCGGCCTCGACTGTCCGCGAAGGCAGCCAGACCCTCTGGACCGCAGGGCACCCGGCCGATCCGGTGGCCGGACTCGCCGTCGGCTCCGCCACCGGCAAGGCGCTCCACCTCACCGCGGGTTCGGGCGACTACACCTTCACCGTGACGGCACCGAGTACCCCGGTCTCCGCGCTCGCCATCATCTCCACGGGGAACCCGGCACCCCTCGTCGCCGGACACGGCGGCGACCTCAGCCTGCTCGTCGAAGGAAGCTCAACCGGCGGCGGTACGGCGCGAATCTCCACCGACGCACCGGCGGACTGGTCCGCGCAGGCACCGGCGATTCCCCTGACACCCGCCCGAACGGCCACTCTCACGAAGCTGCATCTCACCGTACCGACCGGTGTTCCCGGCGGGCAGTATCCGGTGGCTGTGACGGTAACGGCCCCCGACGGCACCCAGGCGACGGTCACCGTCGACGTACTGGTGTTCGGAAGCTGGCCGTCCGGCACGACCGCGACGGCGTCGAGCGAGCACGCCCCCAACGAGGTCAACGGCATGACGCGGACCTACTTCGCGGCCAACGCGCTCGACGGCGACCCCGCGACCTTCTGGAACGACGACACCGCGGACGCCTACCCGGACAGCCTCACGATCAGCTCACCGACCACGGTGGAGCTGCGCGGTGTGGGGCTGGCGTCCAACCCCGACGGCGTACCGACGGACTTCGCCGTCCAGACCTGGGACGGTACGCAATGGTTGACCCGGGCAACTATCACCGGTAACACGGCAGTCTCCCGCTGGATCCCGTTCACCGCGCCGGTCAGCACCACCAAGGTCCGCGTCGCGGTGACCGGCGCGCAGGCTTCGTTCAGCCGGATCGCAGAGGTCACGCCCTGAGTTGGCACAGGGCCGGCGCTTCGTGGCGCCGGCCCTGAACAGGTCAGTCAGGCGGCAGGACCGAGACGGGCAGTCCGGCCAGGCCGTGCAAGAGAGCGCTACTCGTCCACCGGACGTCATCAGCCGGTACTGCGAGCCGCAGGTGCGGGTACCGGGCGAGCAGCCGTTCCAGGGCGATCTCGATCTGCATCTTGGCCATCGGAATGCCGATGCAGTAGTGCACGCCGTGCCCGAAGGAGAAGGTGCCCTGCGGGCAGCGGGTGACGTCGAGCCGGTCCGGGTCCTCGAACTTGGTCTCGTCGCGGTTAGCCGATCCCCAGGACAGGGCGAGGATCTGGTCCTTCGGGATGACCACGCCGCCGACCTCGATCTCGGCCTTGGTGAACCGGAAGGTCCCGACCGAGGCGGCCGGGTCGTAGCGCATCAGCTCGTCGACCGCGGCCGGGATCAGGGACGGATCGGCCCGCAGCTTGTCCAGCTCCTCGGGGTGGGTGAGCAGGTTGAAGACGCCGTTGCCGATCGAGTGGACGGTGGTGACGTGGCCCGCGGTCACCACGATGAAGATCATCCCGACGATCTCGCCCTGGGTCAGCTGGTCGCCGTCCAGGTCCATCTGCAGCATCTCGCTGATCATGTCGTCACCGGGGTCGGCCCGGCGGGCGTCGATCAGCGAGTTCGCGTACTCGGTCATGTTCTTGGACGCCGACGCGACCTCTTCGGGGTCCTGGCCGGCGCCGGTCAGGGTGCCGGACCACTTGCGGAAGTTCTCCCGGTCCTCCTCCGGCATCGCGAACAGGTCGCAGATCGTACCGAGCGGCAGCGGCCAGGCGAACTCGGCGAGCAGGTCGACGACCGGCTTCTCCGCGAGCTTGTCGAGCAGCTTCTCCACCGCGATCTCGACCCTGGGTCGCAGGGCCTCCTGCCGGGCCGGGGTGACTGCCTTGATCGCGAGCTTGCGCAGCCGGGTGTGGTTCGGCGGGTCGCTGTTCAGTACGTGCGCGGCGAGGTCGTCGTCGAAACCGGGCTCGGCCTCTTCCTCCTCGGTCGTGGTCGAGTGCATCGGCGAGCTCAAGGTGGAGTGCTTGGCGTACATCTCGTTCAGCCGGCGGCCGTCCTTGCCGACGCGCGGGTCCAGCGCCAGCATCTTGCAGTCGGCATAACGCGTGACCAACCAAACTTTGGCACCATGTGGAAAAATAACTTCGTGTACCGGACCTTCACCGCGGAAACGGCGTAAATAATGCGCTTGATTCTGGACGAAATCCTCGCCCAGTGCCTCAATCGCTTGTTCTACAACGGCATCTGACATCTTTCGGGTCCCCTCCGTCAGTGGCGCGCGGGCCGATGAATTTCCCCCGCTCGGCGTCGCCTTCTTCATCACAGAGGCACTCCGGTCGCTAATTCTGATACACGCGCTGGCGCGTCGCCCCCCTTTACTCAAAATGGCGGTGACGGGAATTTGTATCAGCGGCGCCGGCCCGGTGCCTCAGTAGTGCGACAGGCGGCAGCCGCCGCTGGGTGGGGGGACAGAAAGGTGAACCGCCGATGAGCGACGAGGTAGCAGGCGAGGCCACAACGGGGACGCCTGCCCGGCCAGGAGTCTTCGAGACCTGGCGGCAGACTCCACGCGAGGCCAAGGCGCTGCTGGCCGGTGTGTTCGTCAGCAAGCTCGCCGCCTTCCTGCAGATCTTCCTGGTCCTGTTCCTCACCCATCGCGGCTTCTCGGGCAGCCAGGCCGGCTGGGCGCTCGGCGTCTACGGCGCCGGCGCGGTGCTCGGGACGGCGATCGGCGGCTGGCTCAGCGACCGGCTCAGCCCGCGGTCGGCGACGGTGATCTCGATGATGGGGTCGGCGGTGCTGATCGCGTCGCTGATCTACATCAAGTACTACCCGCTGATCCTGCTGGCCGTCCTGCTGGTCAGCGCGGTCGGCCAGTTCTACCGGCCGGCGGCGCAGTCGATGATCACCCAGCTCACCCCGCCGGACAAGCTGGTGATGGTGACCGCGATGTACATGCTGTGCGTGAACCTGGGCACCACGGTCGCGCCGCTGATCGGCGTCGCGCTGGCGGAGATCTCGTACAACCTGCTCTTCTGGGCCGAGGCACTCGCCGTCCTGGCCTTCGGCGTCATCGCCCTTGTCGCGCTACCCAAACCGGATCGCAGCGCTGCCGCCGCGGCGGCCAAGGCGAAGGCCGAGGAAGCCGATCCGCCGATCCGCGGTCGCTACATCGACGTCCTCCGCGACTACCGGTACTCGCTGTTCATGGTCGCGTTCTTCCTCCAGGCAGTCGTCTACGTCCAGTACACGGCGGCCCTGCCGCTCGCGATCAAGGCCGCCGGGCAGAGCATCTGGTGGTACGGCGCGTTGATCACGATGAATGCGGTCATCTGCGCGACCTGCCAGATGATCGCGACCAAGTTCGTCCAAGGCTGGCCGATCCGGGTGGTGCAGCTGACCGGCTTCACCCTGGTGGCGCTGGGCTATGCGATGTACGCGATCGACATGCTGCCGGTGTTCCTGATCCTGGGCACGTTGTTCTGGACCCTCTCGGAGATCGTCGGGGTGCCGACGATGTTCGCCTATCCGGGCATGATCGCGCCGCCACACCTGCGCGGCCGGTACATCGGCGCGATGCAGACCATGTTCGGCCTCGGCGCGACCGTCGGCCCGGTGCTCGGCGTGCTGCTGTTCGAGCACATCGGCCAGCGGGTCTGGATCTGGATGACGCTGATCGAGGTGGTCGCCACGGTGATCGGCGCGATCGGCATCCGCCGCGCGACCGCGCCGGGCGCCGACGACACCCCGACCCCCGAGTCTGTGGTCGAGTCGCCGAGCGGCCTCGCGGTCGACCCCGCCGACTGAGCTACTTGTCCTGCGGCTTGTCCGGGTCGACCACTTCGCCCTGAATGACTTCGCCCTGTACTACGTCGTCGCGGGCCGCGCGTTCGCGATGCGCGCGGTCGGCGTCCTCAGCGGTGGGCGGCCGGAAGGTGCCCGGCATGAAGCCCGTGATCGGGTTGCCGCCCAACTGGGCGGCAACCCGGCGACTCAGGAACGCGGCCAGCACCTTGCGCGCCAGCGGCCGGGTGAACGGCAGTACGAAGAAGAACCCGAAGATGTCGGTGATGAAGCCCGGCGTCAGCAGCAGCGTGCCGCCGACCAGGACGAGCGCCGCGTCGGCGAGCTCCCGGCCAGGCATCCGCGCGGTCTCGGTCGCCTGCTGCAGCGCCTTCCAGGCCCGCCGGCCTTCCCGCTTGATCAGCCAGGCACCGAGCGCGCTCTCGAACAGCAGCAACGCGACCGTGGGCCAGCCACCGATCGCCTGACCGACCTGGATGATGACGTAGATCTCCGCCACTGGAACGACCAGCAATGCGATTGCGACGAACCAGGGCATGCTCCACACCTTCTTCATGATTCCTAGACAGGAACCTTCGCACGATCGGGGGTCGCTGCGGGCGGGTTGCCCGGGTCCTCGGTGCGTGGCTTGCGCCGGGCCAGCAACGCCAGTACTGCTCCCAGGATGCCCAGGCCGGTCAAGATCCACTGCGGCCAGCCGCCGAGCGTGGTGGCCAGCGTCTTCTGGTCGCGGACCGGAACCTTCGCCACGTACACGTCCGGGACGAACTGGCCCGACTTGTGCTCGACCTTGCCGTCGGGGTTGATCACGCCGGAGATCCCGCTGGTCGAGGCGATCAGCACGGTCCGGCCGGTCTCGATCGCGCGCATCCGGGTGATCGCGAACTGCTGCTCCGGCTGCCCGGTGTCGCCGTAGGTCGCGTTGTTGGTCTGCACGATCAGGATCTGCGCGCCGCCCTTGGCCACGTCCGACACCACGTTGTCGTAGGCGAGCTCGAAGCAGATCAGGTCGCCGTACATGACGCCCCTGATCGGCATCAGGCCGGGACCGACGCCCGGAATGGTCTGCCGGCCGATCATCTCCAGCCGCTTGATGTAGGGCAGCAACTGGTCGCGGAACGGGATGTACTCACCGAACGGCACCGGGTGGCGCTTCGCGTACCGCTGGCCGGGGCCGGTCGCCGGATCCCAGACGATGCCGGTGGTCTGGCGCTCGTTCGGGCCCGGTCCCTCAGTCACCGCGCCGACCAGGATCGGCACCTTGACCGCTTGAACGGCCGCCTCGATGTCTTCCTTGGTCTCGGCGTCCTTGTACGGGTCGATGTCGGTCGAGTTCTCCGGCCAGATCACCAGGTCGGGCTTGACCTGCGAGCCGGCCTCCACCTGCTTCTCCAGGTCGAGGGTCGCGTTCATGTGGTTCTTGGTGACGGTCCGGGCCCGGCCGAGGAACTCGAGTCCCTTGCCCGGCACGTTGCCCTGGATCATCGCCGCGGTGACGGTCTTGCCGTTGCCGTCGGTCGAGAGCGTGACGACGGAGCTGAGGCCGACGATCGCGATCCCGGCGACCAGGCTGACCGCGCGCAGGCTCAGGGCGCTGCGGCGACGGAGCACGGCGTACACGAGAACGCCCAGCAGGGCGATGACGAAGCTGAGGCCGGCGATGCCGACCAGGGATGCGAGCTTGCCCAGCGGGGAGTCTGCGAAGGCCCATGCCAGCCGGCCCCAGGGGAACCCGCCGAACGGAACGGAGCCGGTCGCGTACTCGGTCGCGACCCACAGGCAGGGGACCCAGAGCATCCAGAGCTTGTGCTTCAGCGTCTGGCTCGCCAAGGCCCCGAAGACTCCGTAGAAGAGTCCTTCGAGGACGGCCAGCGCGATCGCGGCGTCGCCGCCGATCACGGTCAGCCACGGCACCAGTACGGCGTAGTACGTGATGCCGAAGCCGGCGCCGACCAGGAAGCCGCCCTTCTTCGAGATGCCGTTCAGCATCGCGAGCAGCAGCGGCACGGCGACGATGGTCAGCCACGGATGGTCGTGCGGCTGATAGGCCAGTCCGAGCAGCGCGCCCGCGCCGACCGCGACGGCCACCCTCGGCAAGATGCGCACCAACGCCTTCAGCCGCTCCACAAACCACGCCCCTTCGCCTCACTACCCGGCCGCTACCGGTCGGACGACGGTACAACGTCCGGTGGGCGCGGATATATCCGGTCAGTAGCCGGGAGGGAAAAGGAAAGAGGCTCGGCGCTCCTTCGGACCAACCGTCGACCCGCTGGATGCGAGCCACCCGCTTGTTGTCTACTGGGCGCCGAGCCTCTTTTACCTCTGCCCCGCGGGGGGCTAACCACCGGCGATCTCAGCCCCCGTCGACTCAAGCCTGGCACTGGCCTGGTCAGCGTCGCGGGATCATCCGGTGGCCGAACTTCGTTGAACCGTTGGAATAACGGGTGGTGACGACTCCCAAAACGATGCTCGTTCGCCGCCGCCCTGTCAACCTTTCCGGCGCTGACTTGAAGTCGTTGTAACACATTTGGCTGCCCTGACAGGACAAACGAGCAGCCGCCACCGATGTCACGTTACAGAGCCGTCTCGGCACTCCACGTAATCGTTACCCAGGGCAACTAATCGTCACGCGACCGGTACGACGACGGTCCCGGTTGCGCGTGTGATCACAAGCGGTTCGGCCAGTACTTCGGCCGCCGACTCCGACAGGTCCGTCCGGCCGCGGCAGACGACGGTGGCGACGAAGTCCAGCTGCCGGCTGCGATTGCCGACCCGGGAGATCGTTGCCTTCACCTCCACAATGTCGCCGGCCCGCAACGGCTGCAGGAACTGCACGTCCGAGTACGAAGCGAAAAGTCCTTCATCTCCGTCGGCCTGGATGCAGACCTCGGTCGCGACATCGCCGAACAGGCCGAGCACGTACGCGCCGTCGACCAGGTTGCCCGCGTAGTGCGCGTGGCTGTACGGGACATACCGACGATGTGTCGCGGTCATACCGATAGTTGCCTTGGTCATGCACTTCTCCGAACTGCTACGGGCTTGCGACGGGTGACGAGAGCATCGACGAGATAGCTGGCCACTTCTCCAGGAGTGGTACCGCGTCCGAACACCCGGTCGACTCCCAGCTCGGGTGCCATCGCCTCGGTGAAACGGGGGCCACCGGCAACCAATACGGGCCGGGCGTCCTCGGCGTACGCCTCGCGAAAGGCGGCCGACATCTCCTTGGTGTTGAGCACGTGCGCCTCCCGTTGGGTGACGACCTGCGAGACCAGGATCGCGTCCGCCTTCTCCGCCTTGGCGCGGCGTACCAGCTCCGGTACGGCGACCTGGGCCCCGAGGTTGACCACCTTCAGCTCCCGGTAGTACTCCAGCCCCTTCTCCCCCGCGAATCCCTTGATGTTCATGATCGCGTCGATCCCGACGGTGTGCGCGTCGGTACCGATACACGCGCCCACCACGGTCAGCCGGCGCCGCAGCCCCTTGCGGATGGCGAGGTTCGCGTCCTTCGGCGAGAGCAGCGGGTAGTCGCGCTCGATCACCTCGACCTTGTCGGTGTCGACCAGGTGGTTCACCGGGCCGTACACGACGAAGAAGGTGAAGTCCGGGCCCATCGCCTTCGCGTGCACGACGAGCGCCGGGTCCATCCCCATCTTGTTCGCCAGCTGGATCGCCGCGCCCTCGGCGCGCTTGTCGTGCGAGATCGGCAGCGTGAACGACATCTGCACCATCCCGTCCCCGGTGGTGTCTCCGTACGGCCGGATGATGCTCACTGTGCCTCCTCGAGCAGTTCGATGGCGGGGTTGTAGTACTCGCTCGAACGGCGGGCAACGCCGTCCAGACCACGGCCGGCGTCCTGCGGGCGCTTCATCAGGCCGAAGGTGCCGTCACCGATCGCGTTCAGCAGGCCGTCGTCGACGATCCGCTCCAGCAGATCGACCGACTCCCCCAGTACCTGGCGGGCCCGCTGCGCGATGAAACCGTCCGGCGCGGGATGGAAATCCTCGTGAAGGTTGCCTGCGGCACCCAATACGTAGCGGACGTTCTGCAGGGCCAGGTCGCGGTCCGAGATCCACGGCGTGACGACTGCCTCGGTCATCATGCCGACGAGCAGGATGCCTTGGCCGGTCATCGCGCCGACCAGGTTGAAGAAGCCGTCGAGCAGGTAGCCGCGGAAGACGTCGCCGGTCATGTGCCGGGTCGGCGGCATCCACTTCAACGGCGCGTCCGGGAAGAGTTGCCGGGCGAGCATCGCGTGCGCGAGCTCGAGCCGGAACGAGTCCGGGATCTCGGGAGTGATCTCGAAGGCGTGCCCCAGCCCGAGCTGCCAGTCCTCGAGACCTGCCTCCTTGGCGAAGTACTCGTTCAGCAGCTGCGACACCGTCACCGTGTGCGCGGCGTCGACCGCGTCGGCGGTGGTCAGGTAGTTGTCCTCGCCGGTGTTGATGATGATCCCGGCGCGGGCGTGGATCTGCCGGCTGAACCGCTGGTCGACGAAGGTGCGGATCGGGTTGATGTCGCGGAACAGGATCCCGTACATCGAGTCGTTCAGCATCATGTCCAGCCGCTGCAGCCCGGCCAGCGTCGCGATCTCCGGCATGCACAGCCCGGACGCGTAGTTCGTCAGCCGGATGTACCGGCCGAGCTCGCGCGACGACTCGTCCAGCGCGGCCCGCATCAGCCGGAAGTTCTCCTGCGTGGCGTACGTACCGGCGAAGCCCTCGCGGGTCGCACCCTCCGGCACGTAGTCCAGCAGCGACTGCCCGGTCGACCGGATCACCGCGATGATGTCCGCACCCGCTCGGGCGGCTGCCTGCGCCTGTGGGATGTCCTCGTAGATGTCGCCGGTGGCAACGATCAAGTAGATCCACGGCCGCTGCTCGGGATCGCCATGCTTCTTGATCAGCCGGTCGCGCTCACGACGTCGCCCGTCGACCTGCTTCAGCCCGGCCGCGGCCGCCTTCCGTGCGGCGGCCTTGGCCCGCACGGCGTCGCGTCCATCCGGCAGCCGGAAGGTGATCGACCCGGAGGCAGCCTTCTGCGCAAGGACATTGAGATCCTCGGCTTCGCCCCTGAGCAGCGCGTCCCAGACCGGCAACGCGAGCCCGTGCTCCAGGCCGACATCGGCTCGTACGGTGTCGGCGAGCCGGTTCACCCAGGGGATGCCTTCGGTGTCGGCTCCGGCCAGGCCCGCCAGCCGCAGTACGGCGCGTTCGACCGAGACGGTCGTGTGCTGCTTGGCGATGTTGACGATCGGCCGGCCGGCCTTGCGGGCGAGACTGCGTGCCTTCCGCACGGTGACCGGGTCGAGATCGAGCTTCTTCACTGCACGGGTCACGCTTTCCATCCTTCGGATTCAAACACCACGCGACCACCTACAACGGTGCGCCGGCAGTTCGGTACGGGTGCGTCATCACTCAAGTCCGGCAGAACCGGTACTCCGGCGCGCGGGTCGGTCGACCACGCGGCAACCCGGTCGTCCGGGGTCTGCACGACGAGGTCGGCGTCGCTCTCCCAGACTGCATACGTCGCGGGCGTCCCGGGTGCGAGCACGCCGGCGTCGTCGATGCCTGCCGCTCGCCAGCCGCCTCGCGTGTGGGCTGCGAAGGCGGCTCGGACGGTGATCCGCTGGCCGGGCTCGTGGTGGAACGCGGCTGCCCTCACCGCTTCCCAGGGCGCGACCTCGGTCACCGGCGAGTCCGAACCGAACGCCAGTACTACGCCCGAGCGGGCCAGCGAGCCGAACGGGTTCATGCCCATCCAGCGGTCGCCTACGCGTTCGGCGTACATGTCGCTCGGTCCGCCCCACAACCGGTCGAACATCGGCTGGACGCTGGCGACGACGCCGCAGCGCGCGAGCGTGGCGATCGCGGCCTCGTCGACCATCTCGACGTGCTCGAGCCGGTGCCGTGCGGCAACGAGGGCCTGCACACCGACCTTCTCGGCAGCCAGTTCGAATCCACGCGCGATGTTGTCGAGAGCGAGGTCGCCGATGCAGTGGAAGCCTGCTTGGGTGTTCCTCTCGGTGCAGGCGATCACGTGCTCGGCGATCTGCTCGGCCGTCAGGTAGGCGTGGCCGCGGTGATCCGCCAGGTCCTCGTACGGCGCTCGCAGCGCGGCCGTACGCGAGCCGAGTGCGCCGTCGGCGTTGAGGTCGCCGGCCAGTCCGGCGAGGCCGTAGGTGGAGACGTTGTCGAAGACGCCGGGCTCACCCCAGTACAAGGTTGCCGAGAGCCCCAATTCGTCGGCGGCCTGGCGGACGAGCGGCAGCTCCCAGAGCGGACCGATGTGTGGGGCGGCCATCTCGTGGAAGGCGCCGACGCCGCGCTCGGCCATCGCCTTCACTGCCGCGCGAGAGTCGGCGAGGCGTTGCTCTGGACCGACCAGTTCGCTGAGGGCATCGCGGACGTCGTGGTGGGCGTCGCGTTCGACCCGGCCGGTCGCGTCGTACCCGGCCTGGCTCTGCAGGTTCGGTACGGCCGCGGCCAAGGAGGAGGAGATGACGCCGGAGTGGCCGTCGACGCGCGAGAGGTAAACGCGACGGCCGCCTGCCGCCCGGTCCAGTTCCTCCGAGGTCGGCGGGCGGTGCTCGGGCCACTTCGTCTCGTCCCAGCCGGAACCGTCGATCACGGCATCCGGGCCGAGGCCGGCGGCGAAGGTGGCGAGGCGGTCGAGTGCTTCGGTGAGGTTCGTAGTACCGGCGAGGTCGAGGCCGGTCAGCAGCGCGCCGGTCTGGGCGGTATGGACGTGCGCGTCGACGAACGCGGGCGCGACGAGTTTGCCCTGCAGGTCGATGACCTCGTCCGCCCCGTTCGCGTAGGAGGCCGCGCTGACGTCATCACCCAACCAGGTGACAACACCGTCGTCGAAGGCGATCGCGGTCGCGTGGGGATCGGCGGGTGAGTAGACGGAACCGTTCGTGAGAAGTGTGCGCACGGACTAATCCTCCGCCAGCCTGCTCTCGAACAGACCACGGACTCCCGGCTCGTTCCGCAACAACTTCAACGCGTACTCCGCATGGCCCGGCACGTAGCCGTTGCCGACAAGCATCGACACGTCCGCCGCGAGCCCTTCAGCGCCGAGCGCGGCCGCGGAGAACGAGGTCGCCATCGAGAAGAAGATGACAGTGCCACCGGCCTTGGTGGACAAGACAGCGCCATGCTCACAACCCGGTACGTCGACGCAGACGACGGTGATATCGGCTCCCCCGGCGCCGGCTCCCCCGACCTCCTCCAGGGCGGCGGCGACCGCACTCGACAGCGCCACCGGATCACGGGCGTCAGCCAGCGCCACGGCGTCCGCCAGGCCCGCCTTGTCCAGCTTGTCGGCCTCGGCCTGGAACGGCACGATCCCGATCGTCCGGGCCGCACCGGCATCGCGCGCCGCGGCCAGCGAGAGCGACCCGGATTTCCCTGCGCCGCCAATTACTGACACGACAGGCTTTATGCCTTTGTCGACATAGGAGCGCACCACGCGAGCGGTCAGCGCGGGCGCCCCGCAGACGTCCATCACGGCCAGCGAGAGCTCAGGCACGAGGTCGTCCGGCAGCTTCGCCACGATCGATCGGGCGAACAGAATCGCGTGCCCCTTGGCCGGCACCTGCTCGCTCCGACCATCCCAGTCGGCCAGACCATCGGTGATCTGCAACGGCGTCAGCGTCAGCGACACCAGGGTTGCGACCCGGTCACCCTTAGCTACACCTAGCGGCGATTCCGGGCCGACCTCGTCGACAGTACCGACGAGCATCCCGCCCGAGCCGGTGACCGGGTTCTGCATCTTGCCGCGCGCGGCGACGATCCGGAGTACGGACTGTTTGACCGCCTCGCCGTCACCGTCGTGCGCCTCGGCCAGCTGCCGGTACGACGCGGCGTCGAGATTCAGCCGCTCGACCGAGATCCGCACCTCGTCCGGCCACAGCTCGGGACGGGCGTCCAGCTGCTGGGCGGCCTGCGGTAACACGCCGGCGGGTGCGATCACACGATGCAGTCCGACCGGCGAACCTGTGCTGTCGGGCACGGGAACTCCTTGGGTGACGACGGGCAAAATACTAGTCTGGTGGCAACACAAGGGAAATCTTGCGGTCTTCTATTGCATCTACCGTAGATTCTATCGCTATCCTCACATGAGACCGACACCCTCGTAGAGCCCCCAGGAGGACTCGTGACCGATCTGATCAGCCCGGAGCTTACGGCTGCCGCCTTCAACGAGCAGCCGTACGTGTACCGCCGGGCCGACCTCGTCGAGCCCGACTGGACCCGCATGCCGGGGTTCAAGGACACGACCGCCGAGGAGTGGCGCTCGGTCCAGTGGCAGCGCTCGCACTGCGTGAAGAACGTCAAGCAGTTGCGTGACGTGATGGGCGATCTGCTCGAGGAGCGCGCCTACGAGGACCTGAGCCGCGACCAGGCCGAGCGCGCGACGATGTCGATGCTGCTGCCGCCGCAGATGCTCAACACGATCGTTCCCACCGGCGCGGCTGCCGGGCATGACTACACAGAGGCGTTCTACGCCGATCCGGTTCGCCGCTACATGCTGCCGATGTTCAGCGACCGCCGCGCTGACTGGCCGTCCCACCCGCACGCGACCAGGGACTCACTGCATGAGCACGAGATGTGGGCCACGGAGGGGTTGACCCACCGGTACCCGACCAAGGTTCTGGCGGAGATCCTGCCGACGTGCCCGCAGTACTGCGGCCACTGCACGCGGATGGACCTGGTCGGGAACTCGACCCCGGTGATCGACAAGCTGAAGTTCACCATCAAGCCGCAGCAGCGGCTGGACGACATGCTCGACTACCTGCGCCGCTCCCCCGGCGTCCGCGACGTCGTTGTGTCGGGCGGCGACGTGGCGAACATGCCCTGGCCGCGGCTCGAGTCGTTCCTGACCAGCCTGCTGGAGATCGAGAACATCCGCGACATCCGGCTCGCCACCAAGGCGTTGATGGGGATGCCGCAGCACTGGCTGTCGGACGACGTCCGGGCCGGGGTCGAGCGGGTCGCCCAGCTCGGCCGCAAGCGCGGCGTGATGATCGCTATGCACACTCACGTGAACGCCGCCCAGTCGGTGACGCCGCTGGTGGCCGAGGCAACGAAGGCGATGTTCGAGGCCGGTCTGCGCGACGTGCGCAACCAGGGCGTGCTGATGCGCGGCGTCAACGACTCCGTGCCGCAGCTGCTCGACCTGTGCTTCGCGCTCCTCGACGGTGCGACCATCACGCCGTACTACTTCTACATGTGCGACATGATCCCGTTCTCCGAGCACTGGCGGGTCTCCGTCAAGGACGCCCAGCACCTGCAGCACGGCATCCTCGGCTACCTCCCCGGCTTCGCCACCCCGCGCATCGTCTGCGACGTCCCGTACGTCGGTAAGCGCTGGGTGCACCAGTTGTCGGAGTACGACGAGGTCCGCGGCATCTCGTACTGGAAGAAGAACTACCGCACCGGTATCGAGCAGCAGGACCCGGAGGCGTTGAACCGCACCTACGAGTACTACGACCCGATCGACACCCTCCCCGTCGAGGGCCAGAACTGGTGGAAGCAGCACGCGGGCGACTCCCTCGCCCAAGCCGAGAAGCAGGCCGCAGCCTCCCGCGACGCCGCCGAAGCCCAGAAGCTCATCCAGATCAACTGAGCCTGTCCGCTGGTGTCGTCCGACAGGGGATGACGACACCAGCGGAAGAGGTACCTCAGGGCACCTTCACGGTGGCCGTACCGCCGTCCCGGTACGTCACCTGCAGCGCTACACCGACGTCACCGGCGTTCTCCATGTCCTTACCCGGCAACCAGAGCGCGAACTGTCCGCTGGTCACCGTCCCCTTCACCTTGCCGTGGGTCGGGCTGGAATAGGAAACCCCGGTGACGTCGCTTCCGGCGAGTCCGACTGCGACGGACAAGGCTCTCCCGTCCAAAGTGGCCGTCCCGAAGTTGATCACCTCGAGTCCGCGCCGACCAGGGCGCTCGGTACCCGAGCCGATGGAACCCATGAACCACCGCGTCCCTGGTTCCCGCCGGTCATCGATGCACAGGACGTTCAGGCCGGCCCGATTGGTCAGCACGACCATGGACCAGGGCCCACGCCGCTCCGAGATCGCGACGGTCGCGGTCGACAGCCCGTTGCGGAAGCTCGGGTCAGCGGCTCCCATCTTGGTGCGGCAGGTCGCCGCGGCCTTCGCGGTGCCGTCCGCCGACAGCGCTGCGGGTTCGGCGGTCCAGTTGGCGATCGCCTGGTCGCCACCGAACAGCGACGGTAGGACGAAGGCGGCGGTCGTCGCGGCGGCGACCAGACCGATGCCCAACGCGACGCGCTTGCGCCGACTCTTCCACGGCTGCGTCGTCGACACCGCCGGGTCTGTCGCGAGGATGCGTTCGAGGTCTGCGATGGCGCGCGGGCAGTACAGGTCGACGTCACCTTCCGCCGGGTCGAGCGTCTTCAGGACGGCCAGTTCGTCGATGCGGGTCATGAGATCTGCCCTTCGGGGATGCCCGCGGGAGCGGGAGCTGTTCGCGGGAGGTGGCCGAGCTGCAGGCGCAAGGCACGGCGGGCGCGGCTGAGACGTAGCCGGAAAGCGACCGGTGAGATACCGAGGACCACTGCCGCCTGAGGCGCGGCCAGGTCCTCCAGAGCAGCAAGCGCGAGCGCCTCCTGGTGGACGGCCGACAGCTGGTTCCAGGCTGTCTTGAGGTCGAGCTGTGCTGCCACGAGATCGGCGTCGATGCCTGGTGGGGCGGCGGTCGTCTCGGCGAGCCGGACGGCGAGTGCCTGCTGGCGTTCGTCCCCGCGGCGGGCGTTCAGCATCGTGTGCCGGGCGATCCCGAACAGCCACGCTCGGGCATCCAGCGGACCGGCCGGTACGTCGTCCAGGCGACGCCACGCGACCAGGAAGGCCTCTGCGACGATGTCGTCGGCGTGGGTGGGATGCGCCCGGCGGCGGGCGAAGCGGATCAGATCCGCGTAGGTCGCGTGATAGAGCGCGGTGAACCGGGCCTCTCGATCGGGACCGCGTGAACGATTCGTCATGCCCCGTACCTGTCCGGCACGGTGTGGAGTGTGTCGCGCCGAGGATCAACTATCGCCGCCGCGCGGGTCAGTCGTGAATCCCCGGCAGGGAATGGTCCGGAGGCGCTAGGGTCGTCGGACAGGGGAATGGGGGTGGGTTCGATGGGGTGGTACAGCGTTCGCTGCATCTTCCAACTGAACGGCATCAGGGCGGACGACTCGCCGTACGAGGAGCGGATCACGCTCTGGCGCGCGGACGACTTCGATGCGGCGATCGCCTTGGCGGAGAACGAGGCGCTCGACTACATCGAGGACACCGACTGGGCCTACCTCGGCCTGGCGCAATGCTTCTACCTCGGCGACGACGTCAACCAGATCCTCCAAGGGACCGAGGTCTACTCCCTGATCCGCAGCAGCACGCTCGCCCCGGAGAAGTACCTCGACACCTTCTTCGACACCGGCACCGAACACCAGCGGAGTACGGACGACTGAAGGCCCCGCCGACCGCTAGCCTCCTGGGCGTGACCGACCACCTTGCCGCCACCAGGGCGTCGTACGACGCTGTCGCCGAGAACTACACCGAATTCGTGTCCGGTCTGCTGGAGGGCAACCCGATGATGCGGGCGGTGCTCGGGGCGTTCGCGGAGCTGGTGGACGGGCCGGTCGCCGAGATCGGGTGCGGGCCGGGGCATATCTCGAGTCACCTGGCGTCGCTCGGAGTGGAGATCCGGGGCATCGACCTGGCGCCGCGGATGGTGGAGATCGCGCGCGCGGCGTACCCGGAGCTGGTGTTCGAGGTCGGCTCGATGACGTCCCTCGAGCTGGCCGACGGCTCGCTGGCCGGGCTGATCGCGTGGTACTCGATCCACCACCTGCCGCCGGATGAGCTGCCTGGTGTATTCGCAGGCTTCCATCGCGTGCTCGCGCCGGGTGGACGGCTGTTGATCGGCAGCCATGCGGGCGACGAGGACCGCATCCAGGGGTCGAAGGGTTACGGCGGTGTGCCGGTCTCGTACGAGTCGTTCATCCAGCCGCCGGACCGGATCGTCGACCTGGTCCGGGCCGCGGGTTTCACGATCACCGCGGAGCTGGTCGAGCCGGGGACCAAGCCGGGTCGGTCGTATCTGTCGCTGTTCGCCCAGAAGGACTAGAGCGCAGAAGGACTAGAGCGCGGGTGGGCGGCGCTCGTACGGCGTACTGAGCACGATGGTCGTCGTGGTGGAGACGTTGGCACGGGCGCGGATCACGGCCAGCAATTGCTCCAGCGCGTACGGCGTCGCAACCCGGACGATCAGGATGTAGCTGGAGTCGCCGGCCACCGAGTAGCAGGACTCGATCTCCGGTACCTCCCGCAGCCGCTCCGGCGAGTCGTCCGGCTGGGACGGATCGATCGGCCGGATCGAGATCAGCGCGGTCAACGGCAGGTCGAGCGCGGTGTGGTCGATGGTTGCCGCATACCCCAGGATGATCCCCCGCTGCTCCAGCCGCTTGACCCGCTGGTGCACCGCCGACGTCGACAGCCCGGTCGCCTTCCCCAGGTCGGTAAAGCTCATCCGCCCGTCCGACGCGAGCAACTCAACGATCTTCCGATCCAGGTCCTCCATGCGCAGACCTTACTCTGAGAAACCGTTCCCCAGCATTTGATCGCCGGCCGTGGACAGGGATCAAGCTTGCGCCTGCCAGGAACTGATCAGATGTTCATCGTGCTGAACGCTTCAGGCCTGACAAGCCTCGATCCGTTCGTTACAGTGAACGACTGTCAGGTCGAATGATGAATGGGGTGGGCATGAGCTATCGGAGGCCGACAGGCCGTCGCAAGGGGTTGTACGACGGAGTGACGGATGAACTCGCCGCGCTGATGCGGACCGGATGGGCCGACTCCCAGCAACTCGATCTCGCTCCGGAAGCCCAGGCGCCGTACGCCGCGGCCCGCCGCGACGCCCTGTCCGCGAGGTTCCCCGGCGAGCGGCTCGTGATCCCGGCCGGCACCTTGAAGATCAGGTCGAACGACGACCTCTATGCCTTCCGCCCGTCAAGCGCCTACACCCACCTGACCGGCGATCAGACGCCTGATGCCGCCCTGGTTCTCAACCCGATGCCGGAAGGTGGACACGAGCCGGTCGCGTACCTGTTGCCGCGGTCGAGCCGTGAGAACGGAGAGTTCTGGCTCAACGCCGCCACCGGCGAGTTGTGGGTCGGCCGTCGACACGCCCTGGAGGAAGCCGAACAGCTGCTCGGCCTGCCGTGCCGCGATATCGGCAACCTTGTCGACGACCTCACCACCTCATCGGTCCCGACCCGGTTGCACCAGGGACACGACGCGGCGCTGGATCAGCGACTGGGCACCGACCCCGACCGAGACACGGAGCTGGGCGAGTTCCTCGCCGAGCTCCGGCTGATCAAGGATCCGTGGGAGATCGAGCAACTCCGGTTCGCCTGCACCGCGACAACCCGCGGATTCGAGGACGCCGCCCGCGATCTGACCACCGCGATCGCCACCTCGGAACGCTGGATCGAAGGAACGTTCAACCGCCGGGCCCGGCTGGAAGGCAACGGAGTCGGCTACGGCACGATCTGCGCGGCCGGTCCGCACGCGACGATCATGCACTGGGTCCGCAACGACGGCCCGGTCCGGCCGGGCGAACTTCTGCTCCTCGACGCCGGCGTCGAGACCAACGACCTGTACACCGCCGACGTCACCAGGACGCTCCCGATCAGCGGCCGCTTCTCACCCTTGCAGCGCGACATCTACGACGCTGTCCACGAGGCGCAGGAGGCCGGAATGGCCGCGGTCGGACCTGGTGCCCGCTACCGCGACTTCCACGAGGCGGCCCAGCGTGTCCTGGCCGCCCACTTGGTCGACTGGGGATTCCTGGACGGCCCCGCCGACCGTGTCTACGAGCTCGGCCTTCAACGGCGTTTCACCATGGCCGGCACCGGCCACATGCTCGGACTCGACGTCCACGACTGCGCCCAGGCCAGAACCGCGACCTACGTCGACTGCGAACTCGAACCCGGCATGGTGCTGACCGTCGAACCAGGCCTGTACTTCCAACAGGACGACCTGACCGTACCGGCGGAGTTCCGCGGCATCGGCGTCCGGATCGAAGACGACCTCCTCGTCACCCCCACCGGCCACGTGAACCTGTCAGCCACCCTCCCCCGCACCTCCACCGAAGTGGAGTCCTGGATGGCTGCCCTGACAGACTGATTCGCGGATGTCGGCGGATGATGTGAAAGCATCACGCCATGGCTGACAGGTTGATGTTGCTGGACACCGCGTCGCTCTATTTCCGCGCCTTCTTCGGCGTTCCCGACACGATGAAAGCCGCCGACGGGACGCCGACGAACGCGGTCCGTGGGCTGCTCGACTTCATCGCGCGGCTGGTGGAGAACCATCGGCCGACGCATATCGTCGCCTGCTGGGACGACAACTGGCGGCCGTCCTGGCGGGTGGCGCTGATCCCGTCGTACAAGGCGCAGCGGGTCGAGTTCGTCGCCACCGGCGGTGAGCAGGTCGAGGACGTACCGGACCGGCTCGAGGTGCAGGTGCCGTACATCCGCGCCTGCCTCGAAGCGCTCGGCATCGCCATCGTCGGGGCGGCCGACCACGAGGCCGACGACGTGATCGGGACGCTGTCGCACCAGTCGACGATGCCGGTCGACGTGGTCACCGGCGACCGCGACCTCTTCCAGCTGATCGACGACTCGCGCGGCATCCGGATCATCTACACCGCCGCCAAGGGGGTAGGCCGCGCGGACGTGTACGACGAGAAGGCGCTACTCGCGAAGTACGAGATCCCCGCCAACCGGTACGCCGATTACGCCACCCTCCGTGGTGACGCGTCGGACGGGCTGCCCGGCGTCAAGGGCGTCGGTGACAAGACGGCCGCCTCGCTGATCACGGCGTACGGCGACCTCGACTCCATCCGCAAGGCCGCGGCCGACCCGGGTACGCCGATGTCGCCGTCGGTCAAGCGCAAGATCCTCGACTCCAGCGACTACCTCGACGTCGCGCCGAAGGTCGTCGCGGTCGCCAAGGACGCACCGGTCGGTACCTTCGACGCGGCGATGCCGACGCAGGTGCACGACCCGGAGAAGTGGCTCGACCTGGTCGAACTGCTCGAACTCGGCGGCAGCGCCCAACGCGTGATGTCCGCACTCAACCTCGGCCCGAAGGGAACCGCATGAGTCGCACGCTCGAGCTTGCCGGGAAGTACGGCGAGAGCATCATCGATCTGCGTCGCGCCTTGCACCAGGTACCGGAGTACGACCTGGATCTTCCCAAGACGCAGGGCCTGATCCTGCAGGCGCTCGAGGGCCTCGACCTGGAGATCACGCTGGGCAAGGAGTTGTCCTCGGTCACCGCCGTACTACGAGGTGGCGCCGGCCCGGGCCCTGTCGTGTTGCTGCGTGGCGACATGGACGCGCTGCCCGTGACCGAGCGCGTGGACGTGCCGTTCAAGTCGACCCATGTCGGGCTCATGCATGCCTGCGGCCACGATCTGCATGTCGCCGGTCTGGTCGGCGCGGTGAAGATCCTGCATGAGCTGCGCTCCGAGTTGGCGGGCGACGTCGTCTTCATGTTCCAGCCGGGTGAGGAGACCACGGGTGGGGCGCCGATCATGATCCGCGAAGGCCTGCTGGAGGCCGCCGGGCGACGCGTCGATTCGGCGTACTGCCTGCACGTCCAGTCCGCGGGTGACCCGCTCGGCGTGTGGAACAGCAAGGCGGGACCCCTGATGGCGGCGGCCGATCAACTGAGTGTGCGCGTGGTCGGCGCCGGCGCCCACGGCTCGGAGCCGTATCGCGGCAAGGACCCGATCCCGGTCCTGTGCGAGATCGTCGGCGCGCTGCAGACGATGGTGACGCGGCAGTTCGACGTCTTCGACCCGATCGTGCTGACGGTCGGCAAGATCGCCGGCGGCACGAAGGAGAACATCATTCCCGATGACGCCTTCTTCGACGCCACCATCCGCAGCTTCTCGGTCGAGGCGCAGGCGAAGGTCCAGGAGTCGAGCGTCCGGGTGGTCGAGCACATCGCCGCCGCGCACGGCCTGACCGTCGAGGCCGACTACCGGGTCGGCTATCCGGTCACGGTCAACGACGCCGCGGAGTACGTCTTCGCCCGCCAGGCGATCGTCGACCTGTTCGGCAACGACCGCTTCCGCGAACGCGCCCACGCCGAGTGCGGTGCCGAAGACATGTCCTTCGTCCTCAACGAGGTCCCCGGCGCCTACGTCAACCTCAGCGCCTGCGCCGCCGCCGACCCGGAGTCGGCCGCCGACAACCACTCCCCCTTGGCCGACTTCGACGACTCCGTCCTCCCCGACGCCGCTGCCCTCCTGGCCGAACTAGCAGTACGCCGCCTCGCCCGCGGGCTGTAGGCCTGTAAACACCAACGGAGGGACCTCTCTTCTTTGAGAGGCCCCTCCGTTGGTGTCCATGGCCTAGGGAGTGAGGTCTTCTTCGTCTTCGCCCCAGCGGGATGGGCCTGCGGGGACGGCGGGGGCTGCTGCTACTGCGGCCAGTTCCTCGTCGATGTTGGCGACCGCGCCGCTGAACTGGGCGTTGTAGAGGCGGGCGTAGGCGCCGTCGACGGCGAGGAGTTGCTGGTGGTTGCCTTGCTCGACGATGGAGCCGTTCTCCATCACCAGGATCAGGTCCGCGTCCCGGATCGTGGAGAGCCGGTGGGCGATGACGAAGCTGGTGCGGTCGGAGCGCAGGGCGGCCATGGCGCGCTGGACCAGGACCTCCGTGCGGGTGTCGACCGAGCTGGTGGCCTCGTCGAGGATGAGCAGTTGCGGGTCGGACAGGAAGGCCCGGGCGATGGTGAGCAGCTGCTTCTCACCGGCGCTGACGTTGCTGCCTTCCTCGTCGATGACCGTGTCGTAGCCGTCCGGCAGGCTGTGCACGAAGCGGTCCACGTACGTCGCCTTGGCGGCGGCGAGCATGTCCTCCTCGGTCGCGGTCAGGTTGCCGTACAGGATGTTGTCCCGGATCGTGCCGCCGAACAGCCAGGTGTCCTGCAGCACCATCCCGATCCGCCGGCGCAGGTCGTGCCGGGTCAGCTCGGTGATGTCGACGCCGTCGAGCGTGATCCGGCCGCCGTTCAGCTCGTAGAACCGCATGATCAGGTTGACCAGCGTGGTCTTGCCGGCCCCGGTCGGGCCGACGATCGCGACCGTCTGGCCCGGTTCGGCGACCAGGCTCAGGTCGGTGATCAGCGGCTTGTCCGCGGAGTACGAGAACGACACGTGCTCGAACTCGACCCGCCCGTGCGAGTCGTTCAGCTTGGCCGGCACCTTGTCGTCCGGCACCTGCTCCACGGCGTCCAGTACCTCGAACACCCGCTCGGCCGACGCCACCCCGGACTGCAGCAGGTTCGCCATCGACGCCACCTGGGTGAGCGGCTGGGTGAACTGCCGGGAGTACTGGATGAACGCCTGGACGTCACCCAGCGACATCGAGCCGTTGGCGACCCGAAGACCGCCGAGCACCGCGATCACCACGTAGTTCAGGTTCCCGATGAACATCATCGACGGCATGATCAGACCGGAGATGAACTGCGCCCCGAACGACGCCTGGTACAGCTCGTCGTTCTTCTGCTTGAAGCTGGCCTCGATCTCCTTCTGCCGGCCGAACACCTTGACCAGCTCGTGGCCGGTGAAGGCCTCCTCGATCTGGCCGTTCAGCGCACCGGTATGCCGCCATTGCGCGACGAACCGGGTCTGCGAGCGTTTCGCGATCGCAGCTGTCAGGATCATCGAGATCGGGATCGTGACGAGTGCGATCAGCGCCAGTACCGGCGAGATCACGAACATCAGCGTGACCACGCCGATCACCGTCAGCAGCGAGGTGAGCAACTGGCTCAGCGTCTGCTGCAGGCTGGTCGAGATGTTGTCGATGTCGTTGGTGACCCGGCTGAGCAGCTCACCGCGCGGCGCTCCGTCGAAGTAGCTCAGCGGCAGCCGGTTGAGCTTGTCCTCCACCTCGGAGCGCAGCTCGAACACGGTCCGCTGGACCACACCGTTGAGGATGTAGCCCTGCATCCAGGACAGGAAGAACGACCCGAGGTACAGGGCCAGTACCAGCATCAACACGTTGCGCAGGGCATCGAAGTCGATGCCGACGCCGGGGATCAGGTCGATCCCGCTGAGCAGGTCGGCCTTCCGGTTGTCGCCGGAAGCCCGGAGCTGGTCGATCAGCTGCTGCTTGCTCAGCTCCTTCGGCAGCACCTTGCCGATCGCGCCGGCGAAGATGATGTCGGTGGCGCGGCCGAGGATCTTCGGGCCGATCACCGACAACCCGACGCTGGCGATCGCGAGCAGGATCACCCCGCCCACCTGCAGCCGGTGCGGCCGCAACCGACGGAGCAGTCGCTTGGCGGACGGAACGAAGTTCATCGACTTGTCGCCGGGGATGCCACCGGGCGGGCCGAACGCGCGGCCGCTGGTCGGACGCTCGGTCGCCTTGACCGTCTCGGCCGGCTGGTCCTCGCCGGGAGTCTCCACTACCTTCTGGTCGGTCATGCTGCTTCCTCCGCGGACCGCTGGGACTCCACGATCTCGACGTACGTCGGACAGGTCTCGAGTAGTTCGTCATGGCTGCCCTTGCCGACGATCGCGCCGTCCTCGACCACGATGATCTGGTCGGCGTCGATGATCGTGGACACCCGCTGCGCGACGATCACCACGCAGGCGTCGGCGGTGACCGGTCTCAGCGCGGCTCGCAGCCGGGCGTCGGTGGACAGGTCGAGCGCGGAGAACGAGTCGTCGAACAGATAGATCTCGGGCTTGCGAACCAGTGCCCGCGCGATCGCCAGCCGCTGCCGCTGACCACCGGACACGTTCGTCCCACCCTGGGCGATCGGCGCCTCGAGGCCGAGGGCCATGGACTCGACGAAGTCCTTGCCCTGGGCAATCTCCAGTGCCTCCCAGAGCTCCTCGTCGGTCGCTTCGGGATTGCCGTAGCGCAGGTTGCTCGCCACGGTTCCGGAGAACAGGTACGGCCGTTGCGGCACCAGGCCGATCCGCTCCCACAGGGAGTCGGGGGCCATGTCCCGTACGTCGATGCCGTCGACGAGCACTCGCCCGTCGGTGGTGTCGAACAGCCGTGGGACCAGCGACAACAGGGTGGTCTTGCCGGCACCGGTGCTGCCGATGATGGCCGTTGTCTGGCCGGGCGATGCGGTGAAGGTGACATCTCGTAGTACCGGCTCGGCAGCGCCCGGGTACTCGAAGGTGGCGTGATCGAAGACGAGCTCGCCGACGCCGGCGAACTTCGTGATCGGGGTGACCGGCGGCCGGACCGAGGACTCGGTGTCCAGTACTTCGCTGATCCGGTCCGCGCAGACCGCGGCGCGCGGCACCATGATCAGCACGAAGGTCGCCATCATCACCGAGAACAGGATCTGGATCAGGTAGCTGATGAACGCGGTCAGCTCGCCGACCTGCATCGCGCCGCTCTCCACCCGGGAGGCGCCGAACCAGAGCACGGCGACGGTGGACAGGTTCAGGATCAGCATCACGACCGGGAAGACCAGTGCCATCAGCCGGCCGGCCGAGATGGCGGTGTTGGTGACGTTGGTGTTCGCCTCGCCGAACCGCTCGGTCTCGTGCGGCTCGCGGACGAAGGCCCGGACCACCCGGATACCGGTGATCTGCTCGCGCAGCACCCGGTTGACCGCGTCGATGTTGACCTGCATCTTGCGGAACTGCGGCACCATCCGGCTGGCGATCAGGCCGATCGAAGCCGCCAGCAACGGCACCGCGACGGCCACCAGCCAGGACAGTCCGGCATCCTCGCGGACCGCCATGAAGATGCCGCCGATCATCGTGATCGGCGCCGCGACCAGCATCGTGCAGGTCGTCACGACCAGCATCTGTACCTGGGTGACGTCGTTCGTACTGCGGGAGATCAGCGTCGGCGCGCCGAACTGGTTGACCTCGCGGGCCGAGAACTCGCCGACCCGGTGGAACACCGCTGCCCGCACGTCCCGGCCGAACAGGGCGGCCGTCTTCGCGCCGAAGTAGACCGCCGCCACGGTGCAGACGATCTGGACCAGGCTGATGCCGAGCATCCAGCCGCCGTTGCGGACGATGTAGCCGGTGTTGCCGGTGGCGACGCCGTTGTCGATGATCTTGCCGTTGAGGCTGGGCAGGTAGAGAGAGGCGATCGTCCCGATCAGCTGCAGGACGACCACCATGGACAGGTTGCCGGCGTACGGACGTAAGTGCGTACGCAACAGGCGAAGTAACATCAGCGATCCCCGGGTTCGTGTGTGCGGACACCGTCGAGCGCGAAGTCGACGATCTCCTCGGCGGTCAGGGTCCGACCGTCCGAAATCAGTGGGTGGGTGGCGGCGAACGTCATCAGCCGCAGCCGGTGGACGACCTCCTCCGGCGTCAGCCGCAGCTCGGCGGCGTCCGGCTGCAGGATGTCGGCGAAGGCCTGGTCGGCGCGCACGGCGTCGGCCCGGGCCTTGTCCCGCTCCTCGGGCGCGCCCCTCCAGTCCGGCCGCTGGTGCATCCGCATCGCCATGAACAGCTTGAAGACCTTGTTCAGCCGGCCCTGGGCGATCTCGACGGCGGCGATCATCCGCTCCCGCAGCGGCAGCAGCCGGTCGACCTTGGTCAGGTCCTCGAGGAACGGCTCGACGTCGAACGCGGTCTTGAAGGTGGCGTCGATCAGGGCATCCTTGCTGCCGAAGGCGCGGAAGATCGTGCCCTCCGCGACGCCGGCCGCCTCGGCGATCTGCCGGGTGCTCACGTCGACGCCGTACTTCTCCAGCAAGGGCATGGTCGCCCGGACGAGCGCTGCGCGGCGCTCGTCGGGGGGCAACGGGGTTGCACGTGGACTCACCCGGCCGAGACTAACTGAGTGAGTACTCACTCACAAGCTTATTAAATTCGGTGTCGACGCCTTGTGGCGGCTGGTTAGACTCACGCCAGTAGTTTTCGTACGGCATACCAGATCTACAGGGGCGGAGAGCTTGACCTCCAGCAATGTTGAGGTTCTACGGTTCGGAATTGTCGGTGGTCAGGTGGATCATCGTCCTTCTCAAGTCCTCGACACCGGAGCCACACCGTGAGTATGGAAATGACCGCGTGGAACTCGATGTACCACGCCATGCACGCCCAGGACGAGAAGCGGCCGTTCTCGAAGGTGACGCTGCGGCGGATCCTCGCCTTCGCCCGCCCGCACCGGCGCCAGCTGATCCTGTTCCTGGTGCTGAGCATCGGCGCGGCGATCCTGGCGGTGGCCACTCCGGTGCTCGCCGGCAAGGTCGTGAACGCGATCGTCCAGGGCAAGGAGTTCAGTCTGGTACTTCGCCTAGCGATCCTGATTGCCTTGATCGCGGTCGCCGAGGCCGGCGTCGGGCTGCTGACCCGGTGGTTGTCGGCCGGGATCGGTGAAGGGCTGATCCTCGACCTGCGCACGGCCGTCTTCGACCACATCCAGAAGATGCCGATCGCCTTCTTCACCCGGACCCGGACGGGCGCCTTGGTGTCGCGGCTCAACAACGACGTGATCGGGGCCCAGCGCGCCTTCAGCGACACGCTGTCGGGAGTGGTCAGCAACCTGGTCACCCTGGTGCTGACGCTGGTCGTGATGCTCGGAGTCTCGTGGCAGATCACGTTGCTCGCGCTCGTCATCCTGCCGGTCTTCGTCATTCCGGCGCGCCGGATCGGGGCCCGGCTGGCCGGCCTGCAACGCGAGGCGGCCGACTACAACGCGACCATGAGTACCCAGATGACCGAGCGGTTCTCGGCGCCGGGCGCGACCTTGGTGAAGCTGTTCGGCCGGCCGGTCCGTGAGTCGCACGAGTTCGCAGTACGGGCGCGGCGGGTGCGCGACATCGGTGTCCGGACCGCGATGGTGCAGTGGGTGTTCGTGACCTCGTTGACGCTGGTGTCGGCGCTCGCGTTGGCGGTCGTCTACGGGCTGGGCGGGTTCTATGCCCTGCGCAATCAGCTCGATGCGGGTGACGTGGTGGCGATGGCTCTGCTGCTCACCCGGCTCTACTCCCCCTTGACGGCGCTGGCGAGCGCGCGGCTCGAGGTGATGACCGCGCTGGTCAGCTTCGACCGGGTCTTCGAAGTACTCGACCTGGAGCCGCTGATCAAGGACAAGCCGGATGCGGGTGTCGTGCCGGCCGGACCGGTGTCGGTCGAGTTCTCCAAGGTGCGGTTCGCGTATCCGTCGGCGGACAAGGTGTCGCTGGCATCGTTGGAAGAGGTGGCGAAGCTCGACACGCGCGGCGGCGAGGAAGTACTGCACGAGATCTCGTTCCGGGCCGAGCCGGGCCAGATGGTCGCGCTGGTCGGGTCCTCCGGCGCGGGCAAGTCGACGATCGCGCAGCTGATTCCCCGCTTGTACGACGTGGACTCGGGATCGGTGAAGCTCGGTGGAGTGGACGTGCGCGATCTGACGGCGGAATCCTTGCGGGACACGCTCGGGATGGTGACGCAGGACGGGCACCTGTTCCACGACACACTCCGGGAGAACCTGCTGCTCGCCCATCCCGAGGCGTCCGAGGACGACTTGTGGGAGGCGTTGCGACGGGCCCGGCTCTATGACTTGATCCACTCGTTGCCCGACCAGCTGGAGACGGTCGTCGGCGAGCGGGGCTACCGGTTCTCCGGCGGTGAGCGGCAACGGCTGACGATCGCGCGCTTGCTGCTTGCGCAGCCGCGGGTCGTGATCCTTGACGAGGCGACGGCGGCACTGGACTCGACGTCGGAGGCCGCAGTACAGGCCGCTTTGGCTGAGGCGCTCGACGGTCGGACGGCGGTGGTGATCGCGCACCGGCTCTCGACCATCCGGGCGGCCGATCAGATTCTGGTGATCGAGGCCGGACAGATCGTTGAGCAAGGCACGCACAGCGAGTTGCTCGCCGCTGCTGGGCGGTACGAGGAACTGCACCGGACACAGTTCGAGCAGGCCGGGGATGTTCCAGCCGGCGTGATCTGATCCATCTACCAACAAGGAGAGCGGCTTGGCAGGGTATGTGCACGCGGGGGCGCTGGCCGGTTTGGCAGCGGTGTTCGTCCCGGCCGATCCACCGCGCGACAGTCATGTCGCCTTCTGGGATCCCTCAGGAGGCGACTTGCCGCTCGGTGTCGGTGAGCAGACAACCCACGAACTGGTGGTGAAGGACGGCGACGCCCTCGTCACCCAGACGACCCGAGCGATCGAACTACCGATCGACCGCGCGGTCCCGGTCCTCGGCCGCATCCGCAGCACCCCCGGCGCACATCCCGCGTCAGCCTTCTGGGGTGCCGTCTCCCTGATCGCCCTCCAACTCGTCGCCCGAGGCCGCCTCCTCCCCGGCGTCTCCCCCGCCGGCCACGACGCCTGGCGAGCAGGCCCACTCGACCCCACCGACGTAGACCGAATCCTCAAACTCGCCGAAGCCATCCCCTTCGAAGCCCGCTGCCTCCCGCTCCCCTACACCCCAGAGCCGCCAGCAGGCATCGACCAGCCGCCTCACCAACCCACCGGCCAGCCGGGGCGGGCCTCCACCTCCCCTCCTCCTGCGCCGAAGGATGCCGCCCGGCGTTCCGCAGTTGCAGCGCAATTGCGGGTGCCGGTTGGTGAGGATCTCGTTCGGCAGTTCATCGATGCTGTTGCGGACGGCATGCCTCGGTCGCCGGGTGCGGTGATGGCTCATGGGACGACTCTGTTCGCGGCCAAGCAGCCGCAGCAGGCTTCGCGGTTGCGGGGCTGGGCGGATGAGGTGTCGGCGGGGCTGGATACCGGGGTGCGGATCTCGCTGCGGATCGAGTTGCCGGAGTCGCTCGGGTTCCGCGCTGTGGTTCAGCTGCACAGCTTGAAGGATCCGACGCTGGTACGAGACGCCGCCGACGTCTGGGCGGAGGATGTGAGCGGCTTCGGCCCGCGAGCCCGCATCGACGCCACGCTCGCGATCCGGCGAGCCTCGCGCGTTTGGTCGCCATTGGCCCGGCTGCTCGACTCCGTAGTACCGGATCGGCTGGAGCTGGCGGACGAAGAAGTTGCCGGGCTGCTGGCGACCGGCGCGCACCGGTTGGCGGCCGCCGGCATCGAGTTGCACTGGCCGCGCAGCCTCGGTCGTGAGCTGACTGCTCGCGCCGCGATCACCTCCCAAGACGGTCCGCCGTCCGACATGCCCAGCTTCTTCGGCGGCGACAGCACGCTCGACTTCAGCTGGCAAGTTGCTCTCGGCAACGACCCCCTGACCGAGGCCGAGCTCGACCAGCTCGCGGAAGCCACCCGCCCAGTGGTTCGCCTCCGCGACCAGTGGATGCTCGTCGACCCCGAGCTCGCCCGCAAGGCGCGCGAACGCATCCTCAAACCCGTCACCGCGATCGACGCCCTGAGCGCCGCGCTCACCGGCACCACCGAGGTCGACGGCAAGCAGATCCCCATCACTCCGACCCGCTGGCTCGACGAGCTCCGCGCCAAGATCGCCGACCCCGAGCGCTCCCAGGACCCGATCGAGCCGCCCGCCGCGCTCCAAGCGACCTTGCGCGACTACCAGCTGCGCGGACTCCGCTGGCTCGCCCGGATGACCGACCTCGGCCTCGGCGGCTGCCTCGCCGACGACATGGGTCTCGGCAAGACGATCATGCTGATCTCCTTGCACCTCCACCGCCAGCTCACCCCCGACACCGCCGGCCCCACCCTCGTCGTCTGCCCCGCCTCGCTCCTCGGCAACTGGGAGCGCGAGGTCCAGCGGTTCGCGCCGGGCACACCGGTACTACGCTTCCATGGCTCCGGCCGCTCACTCGAGGGCGCCGACGAAGGGTTCGTACTCACGACGTACGGGACTCTCCGCCGCGACGCCGCCCGACTGGCCGGACACCGCTGGGCACTGCTCGTCGCCGACGAAGCCCAGCACGTCAAGAACCCAACCTCCGGTACTGCGAAAGCCCTCCGCACAGTCCCGGCTCGCGCCCGCGTCGCCTTGACCGGCACTCCAGTGGAGAACAACCTCTCCGAACTCTGGGCGATCCTCGACTGGACCACCCCTGGACTACTCGGCCGCCTCAGCGTCTTCCGCACCCAGTGGGCGCAGCCCATCGAGGCCGACAAGGACGAGGCAGTCGCCGAGCGACTCGCAAAACTCGTCAAACCGTTCCTGCTCCGACGCCGCAAGTCCGACCCCGGCATCGCGCCCGAGCTCCCACCGAAGACCGAGACCGATCAACCCGTCTCGCTCACCCGCGAACAGGTCGTGCTCTACGAAGCCACCGTCCGCGAACTGCTCGACGCCGTCGCGGCCAGCGACCAGATGGCCCGGCGCGGCCTGATCGTGAAGCTGCTCACCGGGCTCAAACAGATCTGCAACCACCCGGTGCAGTACCTCAAGGAAGGCGACGACGCCCGCCTCACCGGCCGCTCCGGCAAGCTCGAACTGCTCGACGAACTGCTCGACACGATCATCGCCGAGGAAGGCGCCGTGCTCGTCTTCACCCAGTACGTCGCCATGGCACGGCTGCTCGAACGCCACCTGGCCGACCGCGGCATCGCCACCCAGTTGCTCCACGGCGGCACTCCGGTCCGCAAGCGCGAGGAGATGGTCGAGCGCTTCCAGGCAGGCGAAGTACCCGTGTTCCTGCTGTCCCTCAAGGCAGCGGGCACCGGGCTCAACCTCACCCGGGCCGATCACGTCGTGCACTACGACCGCTGGTGGAACCCCGCCGTCGAGGACCAGGCGACCGACCGGGCGTACCGGATCGGTCAGACCCGGCCGGTGCAGGTGCACCGATTGATTGCCGAAGGCACCATCGAGGACCGGATCGCCGCGATGCTGAAGAGCAAGCGCGCGCTCGCCGACGCGGTACTGACGGCTGGGGAGGCCGCCCTGACTGAGCTCACCGACTCCGAACTCGCCGACCTGGTCGAGCTGCGAGCCGCCCGATGAACGGCGAGGAGGCACGCGGATTCCCGGCGTTCCCGGCGCAGGCGGGGCGTAGTACGCGCGGGAGGTCGTGGTGGGGACGCGCCTGGGTGCAGGCGCTCGAGGACACCTCGCTCGATCAAGGCCAGCTCCGGAAGGGCCGCCGTACTGCGAACACCGGGCAGGTCGGCACGATCACGATCAGCCCCGGACGACTCGCGGCCACTGTCTACGCGCCTGACGACACCTACGAAGCCGTCGTCCAGGTCGATCGCCTCGACGATGCCGAGTGGACCCGCTTCCTCGACCAGCTAGCGGCCCGGGCCGGCCACATCGCGGCCTTGCTCGACGGCGAGATGCCGCACGACCTGGTCGATGCCGCTGCCGACGCCGGTGTGCCGCTGCTGCCTGGCATCGGCGACCTCGACCCGAGCTGCACCTGCGACAGCTGGGAACTCCCCTGCCTGCACGCCGCCGGCCTCTCCTACCAGGCCGCCTGGCTCCTCGACGAAGACCCCTTCGTCCTGCTTCTGCTCCGCGGCCGCTCCCGCGAGTCTCTGCTGGACGAACTGCAGCGCCGATCGTCGACGCCGCTCGTGGAGGCCCCCGCCGAGGCGGACGGCGTTCCGGCAGTCGCCGCCACCACGCCCGTCGGCCAACTCCCCGACCCGCCGATCCTGCCGCCCAAGATCGCGATCGAAGACCTGGCGGTCAGCGGGACCCAACCACTCGCCGACCTCGAGCCGGCCACCTTGCCCCTGCTGGTCCTCGATGCCGCCCGACGAGCTCGCGCCCAACTCAACGCACTCCTGTCAGGCGCCCCCGATCCGTGGATCCTCGACGAGTGGCAGGACAGCGTCCGCCTCGCCACCGACTACCCCGTACTCCGGGAACGCCTCGCCATCGCATGGAACCGGCCGGCCGCCCTCACCCTCGGCGTACAGGCCTGGTCGTACGGTGGCGCCGCCGGCCTCGATGTCCTGGAACACCGTTGGTCGCCTGACCCAGGTGACCTGGCCCGCGCCCGCACCGAGTTGCTCGCGGCCGCCGACGACGACCTCGCGATCACCGCAGACCACAACCACCTCACCACCTCCGGCGCCATCCGCTGCCAGACCCGCCTCGACCGCAGCGGCCGCTGGCACCCGTACCGACTCGTCGACGACGAATGGCACCCCGCCGGCCCACCCGACCGCGACCCCACCATCGCGCTGGCGACCCCGGACAACTGGTAGGCCTGCTGATGCAACCAACCTCTCCCCCGTAGGCGTGTCTAACCCGGTATCAACGATCGGGAGAAACAGATGAGTGATCGGGACGCCGCGTTCGAGGCGTACTTCGCGGCCCGTTCCGGTGCCATGCGCGGCACGGCGTACTTGCTGTGCGGCGACTGGCATCGGGCCGAAGACCTGGTGCAGCAGACGTTCACGAAGATCTATCTGGGCTGGCGCCGGATCGAGCGGCGCGAGGCCATGGACAACTACACCAGGCAGACCCTGGTACGGACGTTCCTGTCCGAGCGGCGCCGGGCGTGGTTCCGGCACGAGTCGGTGGGGTCGCCGCACAGCGATCAAGCGGCGCCATCGGCAGACCTCGCCGAGGAACGGCTCGTGCTGCTGGAGGCGCTCGCGCTGGTGCCACCGAGGCAACGCGCCGTACTGGTCCTTCGGTACTGGGAGGACCAGTCCGTCGAGCAGACCGCCGCCTTGCTCGAATGCTCGACCGGAAATGTCAAGAGCCAAGCTGCGCGCGGGCTGGCCACGCTGCGCGGTCTGCTGGAAGAGGAGAGAGTTCGATGAACGAAGAGGATCTCAAAGAGGCCTTCCACGACGTGATCGTGCGCAGCAGTCCACCGTCACCGATGGACCCCGCGCAGGCTCTCGATCAGGGCCGCCGGATTCGCAAGCGGCGCAGGGTGGCGCTAGCCGGAGCTGCCGTCGTCACGCTGACCGTTGGCGCAGTGGCCGGTCCCACCCTGGTCGCGAACCTTGCTGACAACGGATCGGCCGGCCCGATGGTGGCAGGCGGGGGCACCCCCTCGCTGGCAGGGCCGACGTCGGCCCCAACCGTGGCGCCGACGGCGAAGTCGGGCGCCACCGTGCTGCCGTCAGCACCGACCACACGCAAGACCGGCGACCCGTGGCCAGAGGGCCAGGCCGACCGCACGGCGAGCGCGGGTCCACGCGCCGTCCGGGTCGGAGCGCTGATGGCAGACCTGAGCTCGTCGGTACCAGCGGGGTTCAGCACACCGAACTTGAAGTACCCGGACGGTCGCTCGGCGAGATGGCCGCAGGCCCAATATGCGTCCGCCGACGGGGAGCAGGACTACTGGGAGTACATGGCAACCATCCCGGTGCAGAAAGACGACCGGGTCGGCCAGCTACTGGTCATGTCGACCACGCCGAGCGGCAAGCCGGCGACCACCCCGTGCAAGCTCGCGCTGACGTTCTGGGGCTCGACCGGTCCCTGCACCGTGGTAGATGTCGACGGCAAGAAGGTCGGCGTGGTGACCGCCAAGAAGGGCAGCGACTACGACCAGAGCGCTGCCTACCGGTACGACGACGGCACAGTCGTGTTCATCGCCCAGGCCAAGAAGACCGATCTCCCGGGCAAATCGCCGCTGAACCAACCGGTCTTCACCACCCAGCAACTGGCCGAGCAGGTGACGTCGGCGAAGTTCAAGATCAGCACCTGATCCCAGCTCAAGCCAACGGCCGGGTGAGTCCACGTGCGAACGGGCACGTGGAGTCACCCGGCTACGGAGCAGTCGTAACTCCCGGTAAAAGGTTTCCAGGAACTCGCAGAATCGCTTGCGCGCGTGCCTTGTATACATGAAACAGTCGACGGAACCGCTCCTACCGGGAGGACGAAATGCCCCGTCGAACTCCGCGCTCACTGAACCGTTCCAGTTGGCTCGCCCGCCGTATTCCTGCCGCAGCGCGAGCGCCACGCGGCCTCGCGTCACGCTCCGGAGCCGTGGTCGGGGTGGTCGCGCTCGCGATCGTCGGAGCCGCGTGTTCACCGGTGGAGCCGGCCGGCGACCAGCCGAGCGGGCAGACCGGCAGCTCAGGTCAGGATGTCTTCGGTGACCCGGCAGACCAGACCGCGGTGAAGAACGGCGGCACGCTGACCGTCGCGCTCTCGGCCGACCCGGACAAGCTCGACCCGACCCTCTCGCGCAGCCTCTACTCGCGGTACGTCTTCCACACCATGTGCGAGAAGCTCTACGACCTCGGGCCGGACGCCAAGATCGTGCCGCAGCTCGCCACCGCGTTGCCGACCATCGCCCCCGATGGCCTCAGCCTCACCATCCCGTTGCGCGAAGGCGTCAAGTTCGCCGACGGCACCACGCTCGACTCCGCCGCTGTGAAGCTGTCCATCAATCGTGGTCTGACGCTGCCCGCCTCGGGCCGCAAGAGCGAGCTCGGCCCGATCAGCTCGATCGAGACCCCGGACGCGAAGACCGTCGTCATCAAGCTGTCCAAGCCGTTCGCCCCGCTCACCGCGGCGCTCGCCGACCGGGCCGGTATGGTCCTCAGCCCCGCCGCCGTGAACAAGCTCGGCGCCAACTTCTCCACCGCGCCGGTCTGCGCCGGCCCGTTCAAGTTCGCCAGCCGGGTCGCGCAGAACTCGATCAAGGTGGTCAAGGATCCCCTGTACTACGACGCCGCGAAGGTCCACCTGGACGCGATCGAGTACCGGATCATCACCGACTCGAGCATCCGCTCCGCGAACCTCCGCTCGGGTGATGCCCAGGTCGCCGAC
This sequence comes from Kribbella sp. NBC_00382, assembly GCF_036067295.1. NCBI lineage: Bacteria > Bacillati > Actinomycetota > Actinomycetes > Propionibacteriales > Kribbellaceae > Kribbella > Kribbella sp. NBC_00382. The sequence continues at coordinate 6,453,040 of NZ_CP107954.1, read as the reverse complement.
TCGCTGTCCACGCAGGACGCGCCGACCCTGCAGAAGGACAGCAGCCTGAGCGTGCTGCAGTCCCAATCGCTCGGCTACCAAGGCCTGACGATCAACATCGGGAACTCCGACGGCATCGGCAACCCGACGAAGCAGCTCGACACCCCGATCGCGAAGGATCCCCGGGTCCGGCAGGCGCTCGACGCGTCGATCGACCGGGAGGCGCTGGTCAAGTCGATCTTCAACGGGCTGAACACGGTCGCGTGCTCGCCGGTCTCGCCGAAGAGTGAGTTCACCTCGGACGCCGCCCAGAAGTGCCCGGCGCATGACCCCGCCAAGGCAAAGGACCTGTTGAAGCAGGCGGGGGTCGTCACGCCGTACAAGGTTTCGATGATCACCTCGAACAACCCCGACAGTCTGCGGCTGGCCCAGGCGTTGCAGGCGATGGTGAAGGAGGGCGGGTTCGAGCTGGTGATCAAGCCGGTCGAGTACGCGTCGTTGCTGGACCAGCAGGATCGTGGTGACTTCGAGCTGCTCCAGCTGGGCTGGTCGGGGCGGGTCGATCCGGATGCGAACATCTTCAACTTCGTCGGCTCCGAGGGCAGCCAGAACGTTGCCGGCTACAACAGTCCGGAGGTCGACAAGCTGCTCACCGACGCGCGGCAGTCGAAGGATCAGGCACAGCGTGTCCAGCTCTACGGCCAGGTGGTCACCAAGCTGCAGCAGGACGACCCGCTGATCTACCTGTACCGGCAGCGCAACCTGACCGGCGTCACGAAGAAGGTCCTCGGCGTCCAGACGTACCCCGACGGCGTCATCAGGACGGCCTTCGCGGGCTACGCCAAGTGATATGAGGCGGTATCTCCTCGGACGACTCTGGCAATCGTTGGTGACGTTGCTGCTGGCAACCATCGTGGTGTTTCTCGGGGTCCGTGCGTTGCCGGGCGATCCGGCGCTCGCGCTGGCCGGTGAGGATCGCGATCCGGAGTCGCTGCGCGCGATCCGGGAGCAGTACGGGCTCGATGACTCGATACTGGTCCAGTTCTGGCAGTTCGTCAGCCACGCCGCCCGCGGTGATCTCGGCCGCTCGATCAGAACGGGAGAGAGCGTGACGTCGATGCTCTCCAGCGCTCTCCCCGTGACGATCGAGCTCTCCGCTCTCGCGATCTTCGTCGCCGCTCTGCTCGGAGTCGGCGCCGGAGTCGTTGCGGCGGTACGCCGGGGCCGCCCGGCCGAGTGGGCCGCCAATGCCCTTGCCCTGTTGGGGTTGTCGGTCCCCAATTTCTGGCTGGGACTGATGGCGATCCTGTATCTCTCGGTCGCTCTCGGCCTGTTCCCGGCGTCGGGTTTCGTACCCTTCTTCGACAATCCGATCGACAACCTCCACCACCTCGTCCTGCCGGCGCTCATCCTCGGCACCGGTCTCGCGGCGGTGATCATGCGCCAGACGCGGTCGTCGATGCTGGACGCGCTCTCTGCCGACTACATCCGCACTGCCGAGGCCAAAGGCTTGCCGCAGCGAGCGGTGATCGGGCGGCACGCGCTCCGCAACAGCCTGATCGTGGTCGTCACGATCGTCGGCCTGCAACTTGGCGCGCTGATCTCCGGCGCTGTCGTGACCGAGCGGATCTTCGCGCTACCCGGCTTCGGCAAGCTGACGGTCGACGCCGTCTTCCAGCGCGACTACCCCGTGATCCAGGCGGTCGTACTGGTCACCGCGACGGCGTACATCGTCATCAACCTGCTCGTCGATCTCCTGTACTCCGTGATCGATCCGCGCATCCGGGTGCGAGGTGAAGCGTGATGGCCGTCGCCGAACCCGCCATCGCCACGCCACCGGCGACCTCCCGCCGCCGCAAGGTGGTCCGCCGGATGCTCCGCAACCCGCTCGCGATCGCAGGCCTCGTCGTCCTCGCGATCGCCGTCCTGGCCGCTGCCTTCGCCCCTTGGCTCGCACCCCAGGAGCCGACGCTGACCCATCTAGACCGAGCCTTCGCGCCACCCGGTACCGCCGGCTACGTGCTCGGCACCGACGATCTCGGACGCGACGTGCTGTCCCGGATCATGTTCGGTCTGCGTGCCTCGCTGCACGTCGGGCTGCTCGCGGTCGGGACGTCGCTGCTGATCGGCGTACCGCTCGGTCTGATGGCGGGGTACTTCCGGGCGATCGACGCGCTGATCTCCCGGTTCACCGATCTCGTGCTGGCGTTCCCGTTCCTGATCCTCGCGGTCGGCCTGGCCGCGATCCGGGGCGCGAGTCTCGGCAACGCGGCGATCGCGATCGGGATCGCCCAGATCCCCGGCGTCATCCGGATCGTCCGTTCAGAGACGTTGCGGCTGAAGTCTCTGGACTTCGTCGCGGCCGCGATCGTCGACGGCGCCGGTGACGTCTGGGTGCTCGGCCGGCACATCCTGCCGAACGCGGCCTCGGTCATCATCGTCCAGGCGACGGTCGCGATTCCGGCGGCGATCCTGGGCGAGGCGGTCCTCTCGTTCCTCGGCCTCGGCATCCAGCCGCCGGCACCGAGCCTGGGCACGATGCTCTCCGACGCCCAGCAGTTCGCGACCCGTGCACCCTGGGCCGCGGTGATGCCCGGCGTCGCGATCATGCTGCTGACGCTCGCGTTCAACATCGTCGGCGACAGCCTGCGCGATGCTCTCGATCCGAAGGCGAGCCGCCGATGACCGGATCAGTACTCGAGGTCAAGGACCTCTCCGTCACCTTCCGTACCGAGGACGGCCCGCTGTCGGCCGTCGACCACGTCAATCTGCAGGTCGCCGACGGCGAAGTACTGGCGATCGTCGGCGAGTCGGGCTGCGGCAAGAGCGTGACCGCGATGAGTCTGGCCGGTCTGCTCCCCCGCTCCGCGACCGTCGAAGGCTCGGTGCGGTTGGACGGCGTCGAGTTGATCGGAGCCGACAAGCGAACGCTCCGGTCGATCCGCGGCCGCGAGGTGGCCTACATCTTCCAGGAGCCGATGACCTCGCTGAACCCGGTCTTCACGGTCGGCTACCAGATCAGCGAGGTACTGCGCATCCACATCGGCCTGTCCAAGCAGGCAGCGCGCAAGCGGTCGATCGAGCTGCTCAAGCTGGTCGGCATCTCCTCGGCCGAGCGGCGGGTCGACGACTACCCGCACCAACTCTCGGGCGGGATGCGGCAGCGCGTGATGATCGCCATGGCCGTTGCCTGCGACCCCAAGGTGCTGATCGCCGACGAGCCGACCACGGCGCTCGACGTGACCATCCAAGCCGGCATTCTCGACGTACTGCGGGCGCTGCGCGAACGACTCGGCACCAGCGTCGTGCTGATCACCCATGACCTCGGAGTCGTCGCCGATCTCGCCGATCGTGTGGCCGTCATGTACGCCGGACGGGTGGTCGAGACTGCCGAAGTACACGAGCTGTTCGCGAAGCCTCAACACCCTTACACAGCAGGGCTTCTGGGCGCCTCACCATCGGCCGGCCGCCACGCGGGTTCGGACCGTCTCAACGAGATCCCTGGCCTGGTACCGGTCCTGGCGGAGCAGCCGGATGCCTGTACGTTCGCCGACCGGTGCCCGCGCGTCATCGACATCTGCAGGACGAAGGAACCCGTGTTGACCGCGGGTGTCGCCTGCTGGAATCCGGAGGGCAGATGACCGAGTACGCGCTGGAGCTCGAGAACCTCGTCATGCACTTCGGGCCGGTCCGTGCGGTCGACGGCGTCTCGCTGCGGATCCCGAAGGGTGCTGTCGTGGCGCTGGTCGGAGAGAGCGGTTCCGGGAAGTCCACGGTCGGCCGCTGCATCGTCCGGCTGCTGGAACCGACCGAAGGCACCGTCCGGCTCGCCGATGCCGACATCACCCACCTCAACCGTCGCCAACTCCGCCCGCACCGGCGGGACGTGTCGATCGTCTTCCAGGACCCGGCCGGCTCGCTCGACCCACGCCTGTCCGTCGGGGACATCGTGGGCGAACCATTGCGCCTCATGCGACAGCGGAGAGCGCTCCCTGCTGAGCAACGCGACATTCCGTCCGCGGTGGCCGAGGCGCTTCGTCGGGTCGGCCTCCGCCCGGAGGTGGCTCAGCGGTCGCCGCATGAGCTGTCCGGTGGGCAGCGACAGCGTGTGAGTATCGCCCGGGCGCTCATCTCGTCTCCCCGGCTGCTGGTAGCGGATGAGCCGACCAGTGCGCTCGACGTGTCGGTGCAGGCGTCGGTACTCAACCTGCTGGCCGACCTGCAACGGGACCTCGGGTTCGCCTGCCTGTTCATCACGCACGACCTTTCGGCCGTCGAGTACCTGGCTGATGAGGTAGCGGTGATGTACCTGGGCCAGCTGGTCGAGCAAGGGCCGCGGGAGCGCATCTTCGGCGTACCGGCTCATCCCTACACGCAGGCGCTGCTGTCGGCGGCTCCTGTGCCGGATCCGTCTACCCAGCGGGCTCGACGACCAGTACTGCTCGGGGACGACCTACCGTCGGCCATAGACCCGCCGGCTGGTTGCCGGTTCCACACGCGCTGTCCGGTGGCGATCGAGAAGTGCAGGACGGTGGTACCGGAGTCCAGGGTGATCGGGGAAGGTGGACACCGCGTCGCCTGTCACCTGGTCGGCGACGATGGCAGTGGACCCGACGTACGCGATCAAGCAGACACCACTAGAGGAGTTGCTCGATGACCTTCACCACCCGGCCCACTCTGCGCGGCACGTTCGGGATGGTCTCGTCCACGCACTGGCTGGCGTCCCAGTCGGCCATGCGGCTCCTGGAGCTGGGTGGCAACGCCTTCGACGCCGCTGCGGCCGCCGGGTTCGTGCTGCACGTGGTGGAGCCGCACCTCAATGGTCCTGGTGGTGAGGTACCGGCGATCATCGCTACTGCGGCCGACCCGACTCCGCGGGTTCTGTGTGGGCAGGGGGTGGCTCCGGCGGGCGCCACGATCGAACACTTCAAGGGGCTGGGGTTGTCGCTCATCCCGGGCTCCGGGCCGCTGGCGGCCGCAGTACCGGGTGCTGTCGATGCGTGGTTGCTACTGCTGCGGGATCACGGCTCGCTGCCGCTCCGGACGGTGCTGGAGCCAGCGATCGGGTATGCGCGCAACGGGCACCCTGTGCTTGCTCGGGTCGGCGATACGGTCAACACGGTCCGGGAGCTGTTCACGGAGCACTGGCCGACTTCTGCGGAGCTGTGGCTGCAGGGCGGCGCGGCACCGCGGGCAAATGAGTTGTTTCGCAATCCGGCGTACGCCGACACGCTCGAGCGGCTGTTGCTCGCGGCCGAAGAGGCTGGCGCGGACCGGGTGGCGCAGCTCGAGAGAGCGCGTACTACGTGGCGCCAAGGGTTCATCGCCGAGGCGATCGACCGGTTCTCGCGGTTGCCGCATCGCGATTCGAGCGGTGAGGACCATGCGGGGCTGATCACGGCTGACGATGTGGCGTCGTACGAGGCGACCTGGGAGGAGCCGACCACCTTCGACTGGCACGGGCACACGGTCGCCAAGACCGGGCCGTGGGGTCAGGGGCCGGCGCTGTTGCAGTCGCTGGCCGTCCTTGCCGAGCTGGGTGACCCGTCGGCGCTTGATCTGACGAGTGCCGAGGCCGTTCACACCACCACGGAGATCACCAAGCTGTCCTATGCGGATCGGGAGGCCTGGTACGGCGAGGGCGATGTGCCGCTCAAGACGCTGCTGTCGCCGGCGTATGCGGCTGAGCGGGCTGCGTTGGTCGGCGCAGCCGCGTCGTACGAGCTGCGGCCCGGTAGTCCGGATGGGCGAGTGCCGCGGCTGCCGTCGCTCGTGTCGGGGGTGGTGGGTGACGCGAGCACTGGTGAGCCGACGGTGGCGCCTGATGGCGGCACGCGCGGCGACACGTGTCATGTCGACGTGATCGACCAGTGGGGCAACGTCATCTCGGCTACTCCCAGCGGTGGGTGGCTGCAGTCGTCGCCGACCATCCCTGAGCTTGGCTTCTGTCTGGGGAGCCGCTTGCAGATGTTCTGGCTGGAGGAAGGGCTGGCGTCCTCACTCGCGCCGGGGCTGCGGCCGCGGACCACGCTCACGCCGACGCTGGTACTGCGGGATGGGACGCCGGTACTGGCCTGTGGCTCACCCGGTGGCGACCAGCAGGACCAGTGGCAGTTGCTGTTCCTCCTGCGACACCTTGCGGGCGGTCAGGACTTGCAGGAGGCCATCGATGCGCCTGCGTGGCACACCACTGCGTTCCCGTCGTCCTTCTACCCACGGGCGGCGGTACCGGGCAACCTCACGCTGGAGAGCCGCCTCGGCCCGGTAGTCCGAGACACCCTGATCAGCAAGGGCCACCAGGTCGTCGAATCCGCCCCCTGGAGCCTGGGCCGCCTCTGCGCAGTCTCCCGCACCGCCGACGGCGTACTAGCCGCAGCAGCCAACCCCCGAGGAATGCAGGGCTACGCCACCGGCCGCTAGGCGCCGCTAGGCGCGGAGTACCGGCTGGCTAGGCGGTTGGGCCGGCTAGGGCTGCGTTGGCTGCGGCCTCTACGTGGTCGCGGGCTGCTGCAGTCGCGGCAGCCCGGTCGCCGGCGGCTATGGCGTCCACTACTCGGATGTGCTCTTTCCACGAGTGCGGAGCTCGCTGGGCGGCGCCGAGCCGGAACACCCAGTGCACGTGGTGGTACATAGCCGCCGACAGCGACGCCAGCCACCGGTTCCCGCTGATCTCGATCACCGCGAGGTGCAGCGCGCTGTTCAGCTCGGCGACCTGATCGAAGTCCTCAGCCTCCGTGGCAGCGCTCGCGTCGTCCAGCAACTTCCGCAGCCGAGCGACATCCTCGCTGGTCGCCCGCTCAGCAGCCAGCCCGGCCGCCAGCGTCTCAAGCTGCTCTCGTACCGCGAACAGGTCCCGGATCGCCGTCTCGTCGAGCGTCGCCACTACCGCACCACGCCGCGGCAGGATCTCCACGAACCCCTCGGTCTCGACCACCCGCAACGCCTCACGCACCGGATTGCGCGACACCCCGAAGTCGTCCGCCAACCGGTTCTCGGTCAGCCGCTCACCCTGCTTGTAGTCCCCGTCGACGATCCGCCGCCGCAACTCGGCCAGCACCTGATCCCTGAGCGCAAGATGATCACCCCCGATCGTCCTCGCTACCTGTCCCCCGTACTGCTGGTCCACCCCGAGCTCCCCTCTGGCCATGCCTGGTTCCGCAGCACCCTACCCGCCAACGGCATCACCAGCCCGCACCAACCGCTCCCGCTGCAGCACGTCCAGCAGCCGGGCCGCGAACGCCCGCGGGAACATCGTGTTCCCGTTGTGCCCACCCGGAAACTCCACCACCTCCGAGCCCACCAGACCAGCCAGGATCTCAGCGCACTGGTAGTTCCACGCAGCGTGAGATGCCTCCCCCGCCGCAGCGATGATCCGTACGCCGCTTGCGACCGCCCTCACCACCGTCTCTGCGTCGAGAGCGTTCTCGCTGAGGCGGCTCAGGTCGTTCGTGAGGAAGAAGTCCATGTTCGCCACTCGCGCCGCGGTCGTCGGCTGCAGTACGACCTGAGGCTCGCGGGCCATCGCGTCGATGGTGATACCGGTCGCCTCCGCCAGCAACCGCAGCGCTGCCGGCAGACCGTCCTGGCGATAGGCAGCCTGGATGTCGGCCAACGTCTGCTCGATCCGTACTCGATCTGCCGCCGGCAGCAGTCCAGGAGTCGCCGGGTCATGAGCGATCAGCACGCTGACCTGCTCGGGGTGATCGGCGGCCAACTGCAGTCCGAGGAGCGCCCCGATGCTGCATCCCAGTACTACGGCCGCCTCATCGGTGAGTGCCGCCAGCAGCCGGTGCATGTCGTCGGCGTGCATCTCGGGGGTCACCGGCTGGTTGGGGTCGGTCAGGGGGCTGCGGCTGAGTCCCCTCCGGTCGTAGCTGACGACCGTGAAGTGGTCGGTCAACTGCCCGACCAGGTCTGCGGACCGGTCGGCATCACCGTCCCCACTCTGACCGATCAGCAGCAACGGGCCGTGACCGCGGACTTCGTAGTACAGCTCTGCTCCGGGGACCTTCAGCGTCTGTGTCATGCCGCCGACCATATTCCATCTATTTCGATACATCAAGATCGATGTACTGTGGTCGCATGAACGGAGTCGAGCTGTTCCTGCTGGGCCGGGCGTTGATGAAAATCGGCGAGCAGGCCCTCCCGTCGCCCCCGGCCGATGCGAAGACGACCGGCGGCAGCACCCGGACGGTGCTGGTGGTCGCGACCGACATCCGCGACCACCCCGACAGCGCGATCGGCGAGATCGCCACCCGCACCGGACTCCCCCAGAGTCAGGTCTCGACCGCCGTCGCCCGCCTGAAGGAGGCCGGCTCGATCGAGACCGCCCCCGACCCCGCCGACCGCCGCCGCAGCCTCGTCCGCCCCGCCGGCGACATCTCCCCCCGCGTCAAAGACGTCCGCACCACCACCATCGACACCGCCCTCCTAGCAGCCACGGGCACCACGGACCTCGCAGTCCTTAAAACCCTGACCGAAGCCCTCAACACCCTCGCCCACCACCTACAGCCGTCAAATCAACCCGGCTAATCGATACAGCACCAAAGGCCCAGCAACTGCGACGTTGAGACTCCCCCCGGTGCCGATCATTGGGATCTCCACGACCAGGTCCAGCTGCTCCAGCGCCTCCGGTGGAATGCCATCGCGCTCATGGCCCAGTACTGCGATCGTCCGGTTGCGTGCCGCCGGAAGATCACCCAGGCGGACCGACTCGTCGGCCAGTTCGACCCCGACGACGGTCGTGTCGTCGCGCTGCTTCTGGTCGATCAGCCAGCGGACGGGATCGTGACCGGTCCAGTGCACGCAGGTCCTGCGTTTCAGCGTGTTGCCATGAGCCAGCGCATCCGGCACCCACGGCAGCTTCGGTACTGCGAGACAGGCTCCGACCGCATCGCAGGTGCGGAGCAGCGTACCGAGATTGACGCCGTACTTCGGCCAGAGCGGCGCGATCAGCAGATGGTCCCAGCAGGAATGGGATCGGAGGCGTCGTTGGCGTTTCAGGTCTTTCGGGCTACGCACCAGCGCGGCACTCATGCCGCAGCGGGAACGAACCTCCCGCACAAGAGATGTGTCATGCCCACGAGTTTAGGCGAGGCCGGCGTCCTGGGCCAGGACGGCTACCTGGACGCGGTTGTGGTAGTCGAGTACCTATGACGTGGCGGGCCAGGGTAGCCAAGCGTGCAGGCGGAAGCAGCTCGTGGTGGTGGGGCCGTGGTCGAGAGTGCCACCGGCGAGTTTCGCCCGCTCTGCGAGCCCGACCAGGCCTACGCGGGAGCCTGCGCCAGGAACACTGTCCACCAACGGGTTGCGGACCTCGATCGACAAGCCGTTGCCTGCGGCCCCGGATACGACGATGGTGACGGGCTGGCCCGGAGCGTGTTTGCGCGCGTTGGTCAGCCCCTCCTGGATGATCCGGTAGCCGTGCCGGCCGGTAGCCAACGGAATGGACTCGGGAGGCGATGAGAGCGGGGTGAACATCACGGTCATCCCCGCGGTGCGCGACTCCTCGACCAGCGTGTCGACGTCAGCCAGGCCAGGTTGCGGTCGACGGTCGCCCGGAGCGGCGGAGTCGGGCGAGCGTAGTACGCCGACAATCTCGCGCAAATCCTCCATGCACTCGCGGGCACTCGAGCGGATCACCCCGGCCGCCTGCGCGAGCTCATCGGACGGCATCTCCGGCCGGAACTCCAGCGCTCCCGCATGGACGCTCAGCAGCGACAACCGATGCCCGAGCGCGTCGTGCATCTCCCGCGCGATCCGCTCCCGCTCGCGGCGCCGCCCCTGCTCGACGCGCAACTCCTGCTCCTCCTCGGCCCGCCGGGCACGCTCCGCCAGCGACACCATCAGCTCCCGGCGGGTTCGTACAACGATGCCCCAGGCAACGGCTGCCACGCAGAGCAGGCTGGTGAGGCTGACCACCATCCAATAGACGTAGGGGATCGAGCGCGCCGGCGGATAGATCCAGAACTGCAGCACACACGACAGCACCGCCGCCACACACCCGAGCACACTGACGATTGGCCGCCGATGCACCGCCAGGCTGAACAGAGCCAGCCCACTCGAGCTCCCAACGGTCGGGAGGAACGCGGACAGCACGATCAGCACTAACGCGATTCCCAGCGGCCACTTGCGCCGCAACATCAGTGAGACCGCCGCCAGCACGCCAATCGTCGCGTGCAGCGCCACCGGCGGGTTGATCTTCGAGCCGTCCGGGACAGCCAGCCCGATCACGCTCGCCGCCATGCCCAGCACGACGAACGTCACGTCCACGATCCAGTCCCGCGGCGTACGACGGCCGTTGCCCGGGGCACCCAGTGAGCCCGGACTGATCATCGCCGCCAGCAGTCCGGGCCGGTCCAGCTCGATCGTCATACTTCAGACGGTAACGCCCAGAGCGTCAGCTCTTGAGGATCTTGAGCACCGCCGCGGTCGTGATCGGGTGATATCCGGGTCGCGCGGTCGCGAACACCTCGTTCGCGAACTCGCGGCCGGAAGCGGTCCGCACCAGTGCCTTGTAGACGGGCAGCACCAGCTTCATCCGGCCCACCCGGGTCAGGAAACCGGCCAGTTCGTCGTACGCCGGGCTGTAGGTGCTCGCGGCAACGATCGAGTACCAGCGACGGGCGATCTCGCCGTTCGCCGTACCGGTGAGAGCGAACTCGCGATCCAGCTGCTGCAGCTGATCGGCCGTCAGCACGTCCGGCGCAGCGTCGAGGAAGCGGAGCCACTCCTGCGTCGTCCAGTGCTTCGCGCCCTCAGGCAGCTCGCCGGTCGACAGCCAGCGTTCTCGCGACTCGTCGACGACCTCGAACCGCGCGGAGATCGCTCTCTCGGCAAAGGCCGGGATGCCCGGCTCATCGAGCCAGGCAGCAACCTCTTCCGCGGTCACCACACCGGGGTGCTTGTCCAGCAACTGCTCCTGCAGATGCCCGACGAAGTCCTCCGAGTTGATGCTCTGGAAGGCGAACCGGTCGAAGTACCCGTGCAGGAAGGGATCGAAGATCTCCCGCGTGAACCGCTCCTCCAGCCAGGTCAGGAACCAGCAGCCCTTGAGCGGGCCGAGGCCGGTCGTGCCGCGGTACTGCGACCGGTGATTCAGCCCCGGCAGCTCGGCCGCCTGCTCCGCCGCCGAGAGCGGATCCAGCTTCACCACGGTCGCGTGCTGCTTGATCGCCGTCTCCATCACGGCCAGCTCGTTGCCGTAGACCGCCTCTACGATCCGGTACTCGACGTACGCCGTGAAGCCCTCGTTGAGCCAGATGTCGTCCCAGCTGTCCTGGGTGACCAGGTTGCCCGACCAGCTGTGCGCCAGCTCGTGCGCCACGACGTTGACCGCCGACTTGTCGCCGATCACCAAGGTCGGGGTGGCGAACGTCATCCGCGGGTTCTCCATCCCGCCGTACGGGAAGGACGGCGGCAGTACGAGGAGGTCGTAGCGGCCCCACCGGTACGGTCCGAAGAGCGACTCGGTGACCCGGATCATCTCCTCTATGTCGGAGAACTCCGTCGCCGCCCGCTTGGCCATCTCGGGCTCGGCCCAGACGCCCGTCCGGGTGCCGATCGGCTCGAACACCAGGTCGCCGGCCGCGATCGCCAGCAGGTACGACGGGATCGGCTCGGGCATCGTCACGTCGTACGACCCGGTGCGGCGCGACTGGGTGCCGTTGTCGGCGCTCATCAGGACCATCAGCTCAGGCGGGGCCGTGACGTGGGCGGAGTAGCTGAAGCGCACGCTCGGAGTGTCCTGGACCGGGACCCAGCTCCGGGCGTGGATGTGCTGGGACTGGCTGAACATGAACGGCATCACGCCGCCGGCCGTCATCGCCGGCTCCAACCACTGCAGGCCGGACGCCGTCGGGGCGGTCCGGTAGCTCACCCGCACCTGCTCGTGCTGCCCGGTCCGGATCGTCAGCGCCGAGCCCAGCTCGTTGTCGGGCACCGCCAGGCTGTACTCGAGCGGCTCCCAGTCCCCTTCGACCGCACCCTCCACCGCGAGGATCGTGAGATCCCGCGTGTCGAGGACCAATCGGTCGCCCGGGCCACTCCAGGCGAGCGTGTGCGTGGCCGTGCCGGACAGCACTTTGGCGGCGAAGTCCAGGTCGAGGTCCAGCGCGAGGTGGGTGGTGCGCACCAACGCCGGTTCGGCGTAGGAGTGGCGATCGTGGCTCACAGGGGCTCCCGAGGCAGAATGTCGTTCGCAGGACATTACCCACGCAACGGCTCGATGACGCGGCCGATTAGGGCCACGGGCAGCACCGTGCCAAAACCGGTTCAGACGGGATACCCCTGCTGGATCAGCAGAATGGGGGCAGGATGTCGCAGCGGCGGCCGGAGCTGGTCCTTCAGCGGAAGCCGTTCGGATCCTGGTTGCTCGGCCCGGCCGGCCAGTCACCGCTACAGCTACGGATCCGCGCTCAGCTGCTGCTGACCGTCTTCTGCGTCGGCACCAACATCATCGGCGCCTCGGTCGTCTTCGTGCTGGCCGTCTTCGTCCTGCCGGGACCACCGATCAACGACGAACTGAGCCTGGTCCGGACGATCGCGGTTCCGGCGTACTTCGTGATAGCACTGGCCGTCGGGGTGGTCGTTAGCACCCGGCTCGCCGTACGGACCACCAAGTGGGTCCTCGATGGCAGGCCTGCGACACGCAGGGAGCAGATCGCCACGCTCCAGCTACCTCTGCGGCTGACCCTCGTCGAGGTCTTCCTCTGGTCGCTGGCCACGGTCTTCTTCACCGGGCTGACCCTCGCGCTGCAGCCAGAGAGCGTTCTCCGCGTGCTGGTCACCATCGTCGACGGCGCGATCGTCACCTGCACAGTCTCGTATCTGCTGTCCGAGTTCACCCTCCGGCCGATCGCCGCGCGGGCGCTGGCCGACCAGGCGCCACCCAGACGCCTGCTCTCGGCGGGCCTGAAGGCGCGGACGATCTTCTTCTGGGCGGTCGGTTCCGGGGTACCAGTGCTCGGGCTGATGCTCACGGCGTTGCTCGCCTTGATCGACAGGGACGTCTCGCCGACCCGGCTGGCGGTCATCATCCTTGCCCTGGGCACCGTTGTGCTGACCTGTGGTGGCTTCCTCACGTTCTTGACCGCCCGGTCGGTGGTCGCGCCGGTTCGCTCGGTGCGGAACGCGCTGGCGGTGATCGGCGACGGGGATCTGAACGTCCAGATCCCGGTCTTCGACGGTACCGAGCTGGGGTCACTGCAGGCGGGCTTCAACCGGATGGCGGCCGGCCTGCGTGAGCGCGAGCGGATTCGCGATCTCTTCGGGCGGTACGTCGGACCCGACGTGGTGCGGGAGGCGTTGGCCAGTGACGCTCTCGGCGGCGAGGAACGCTTCGCCGCGGTCCTTTTCGTCGATCTGATCGGGTCGACCCAGCTCGCCGCGGACCGGGCGCCCGGCGAGGTGGTGCAGCTGCTGAACAGATTCTTCGAGATCGTGGTCGATGAGGTGGACCGCCAGGGCGGCTTCGTGAACAAGTTCGGCGGCGACGCGGTGCTCGCGATCTTCGGCGCCCCGGCCGAGCTGCCCGACCCTGCAGGGAGCGCTCTCCAAGCAGGCCGGGCGCTGGCCCGCCGCCTGGTCGATGAGTTGCCTGAGGCAACGGCTGGTATCGGCGTCACCGCCGGCACAGTCGTTGCGGGTACGGTCGGGGATGTTCGGCGGCACGAGTACACCGTCATCGGCGACCCCGTGAATGAGGCAGCTCGCCTGACCGAGCTGGCCAAGACCGTTCCCGGCCGCTTACTCGCCTCCATGGCTGCTGTCGACGAGTCCGCTCCGGCGGAGGCCGCCCACTGGAAGGCCGGCGAAGAAGTCACCGTCCGCGGCCGCAACCGCCCGACCCAGCTAGCGATTCCCACCTAAGTACTCGTGAAGCAGTGCCGCGCCGTGCAGCATGGCGCGGGTCCGACGGTCGTGCGCCGCTCGTCGCTCCGCCACGGCTGCACGCAATGCCTCGGTGCTCCCGGTCTGCCGCAACCCGTCCAGCACCGGCCGGATCTGGTCGAACCCGTACCGCCCGCGCCGCAACATCGCAATAATCCGCGCATCCCTGACCTGTACTGGCCCATACCGCCGGTACTTCGTCCCCGCCTCCCGCACCGGCATGAGCAACTCCGCCGCCTCCCAGACCCGCAACGTCGACGTCCGTACGCCGAGCTGCGCCGCCAACTCCCCCACCAGCAGGTCAGGCCCGTTCACCACCGGTACGCCGTCGAGGAACTCCTCGGCCGCCTCCCCCAGCGCCTCACTCGCCACATCCGTGGCCAGCCGCTGCTCGTGCAACCCAGCATGGCTCGCATCGATCAACCGGAACGCAAGTGCCTGATCCCCATCGTGGACAGCCCGCATGATCGCCGTCGCGGTCTCATGCCCGAACCCAGGGACCAGCGCCCGAAACGTCAGCATCGCCTGCAGATGCACTTCGTCGTACTGGCGATAGCCGGACTGGCTCCGCGGCACCTCGGGCATGATGCCGACCGTCTCGTAGTTGCGCACCAGCTGCGTCGAGATCCCGGCCCGGCGCGCCAGATCGACCGGTCGCAGGGCCATCCGTCAGCGCCCGCCAGCGACGTCGACCATCGAGCCGGTCATGTAGGACGCGCGATCCGAGGCCAGGAACGCGATCAGCTCGGCGACCTCCTCGACCTTGCCCGGCCTGCCCAGCGGCGGCGTACCGCCGATCCGCTCGAGCCGGCCCTCCTCATGAATGTCCGTATCGATCAGCCCAGGCCTGACGCCGAGCACGCGAATGCCTTCCTTCGCGACCTCGTTCGCCAGCCCGACCGTCATCGTGTCGACCGCCGCCTTGCTGCTCGCATAGTCGACGTACTCACCCGCCGACCCCAGCACGGCTCCGCGCGACGAGACATTGATGATGACTCCCCCAGCTCCACCGCTGGCGGTCGACATCCGCCGTACTGCGGCACCCGCGACCAGGAACGCCCCGATCGTGTTGATCCGGAACACCCGCTCCAACCGCTCGACGTCATAGTCGGCCACCCGCCCGCTCGGCGACACGATCCCCGCATTGTTGACCACGGCACCAATCGCCCCGAGCTCACCGGTCACCGCATCGAAGAGCTGCTCGATCTGCTCCGACTCAGCGACATCAGCCTGTACGGCGTACGCGCGCCGCCCGATCTTCTCGCAAGCTGCGACCACCTGCGCTGCCTCGTCCGACCGCGTGCGGTAGCTGATCCCGACATCCCAGCCATCCGTCGCCAACGCGATCGCCGCGGCCGCACCGATCCCGCGGCTGCCACCAGTGACCAACGCCGTACCGCGGCGAGCTCCTGTCTCAGTCATGCGGCCCAGCCTTTCACGCAGGCGGTCTGAACACCGCCAGCTGGACCTCGTTGTCGTCGAACCCCAGCCCCCGGTAGATCCGGATCGCGAGATAGCCGGGATCGGCGACCATCACCAACGTCTGCGCACCCAACTCGTCGAATCCGTACCGCGAGGCGCGATACACGAGCGTGCTCGCGATGCCCTGGTTCCGATCCGCCGGCCGGGTCTGCACGTTCTGGAAGCGCGCGACCCCCGACCCGTCCGACGCCAGCCCGAGTGAGGCCTGCAGCCGACCGCCGTCGAAAGCACCGAACCAGCGCGCGTGCCCGGTCTCGCAGAGCTTCCGCTCCGCCTCCATCCGGCGCCGGCTGAACTCCCGGTACTCCTCGTCGACCGTCATCGTGGCGCACTCCAGCGACACCTCGAGCGTCTGCTCCCAGTCGTCGTCGCTGCTCAGGTACCGGTACTGCGAGGTCTCGTTCGGCCGGGCCGGCTCGCGTACTCCGGCCGCGGTCATCACCGTGCTGCGGTCGACCTCCAGGCCCTGTGCCTTGACCTCGTCCTCGCTGTCGACCTCACCGTCGATGCTGTCGATGCCGAGCGCGACGTGCTTCGCGTCGGGGAACTCGCGGTGGAAGGTCTCCTCTCGCGCAGCAGCGTCGCCCGGCGCGAACGGCGTACGGAAGAGCAGGTAGTTGCCCCACCAGAACAACGGATTGGCCGGCGTACGGACGACGACGTAGTCGCCCTGGTCGGTCAGCACGGAGCCGCTCAACTGCAGCAGCATCAGGTCGGTTCGGTAGCCGAGGCTGGTGAAGTCCACCTCACCATCGTCGCGGGTCGCGTCAAGACGATTTGCGCGACGGCCGCCACTTGGGGCTTTCGCCGCTCTGGGCCGCCGCGGCGATGTTGCGTTGCATGCCGCCGAAGACGATGCCGTGGAAGGGCTTGATCGCCCACCAGTACAGGTGCCCGGGCAGTCCATGCGGATGGAAGAGCGCCCGCTGCCGGAAGATCGTTCGCTTGTCGTCATCGGTGTCGACGATCAGCTCCAGCCAGGCGAGTCCGGGCAGTCGCATCTCGGCGCGCAGCCGGAGCAGCTTGACGTCCTCGATCTCCTCCACCCGCCACCAGTCGAGCGGGTCGCCCACGGACAGGTCGTTCGGGTTTCGCCGGCCGCGGCGCAGGCCGGGTCCGCCGAAGACCCGGTCGAGGACTCCTCTGGCCCACCAGCCCAGTCGCCAGGAGTACCAGCCGTTGCCGCCGCCGATCCCCTCGATCACCGACCAGAGTTGCTCGGGAGTCGTCGCGATCGCGCTCTCCCGCTCATCGACGTACAAGGAACCACCCGACCAGTCCGGGTCGCCCGGTAGCGGATCACTCGGCGCACCAGCCATGGACGCGGAGGCCCAGCTGGTCGAAACGTCGAGTTCCTGGACTCGCTTGAGCGCGAGCTCGACGGCCTGGTCGAAGCCGATCAGGCCGCTGGCGGGGTCGGCGACGTACTGCTCGATGTCGTGTTCCTTGCAGACCACCTCGTGGATAAGGCTGTCCACCAGGGGTCTGGCGATGCTGTTCGGCACGGGCGTCACGAGGCCGACCCAGTGGCTCGACAGCGACGGGGTGAGCAGCGGAAGGGTGACGATCCGCCTGGTGCTGAGGTGGGCGACAGCGGCGTACCGCTGCATCATGGCGCGATAGGTCAGTACGTCCGGACCGCCGATGTCGAAGCCCCGGCTGACCTCGGGCGGCATCGACGCGCTGCCGACGAGGTACAGCAGAACATCGCGTACTGCGATCGGCTGGATCCGCGTGTGCAGCCAGCGCGGGGTGACCATCACGGGCAGTCGGTCGGTCAGGTACCGGAGCATCTCGAAGGAGGCCGATCCCGAACCGAGGATGACGGCGGCGCGCAGCACGGTCGTCGGTACGCCTGAAGCGAGCAGAATCTCGCCGACCTCGCGCCGCGAGTCGAGGTGGGGCGAGAGCTCCTCGCCCTGCGGGTAGAGGCCGCCGAGGTAGACGATGCGTCCGACCCCGGCGTCGCGAGCGGCCGCGCCGAAGGTCAGCGCGGTGTGGCGGTCGCGGGACTCGAAGCGCTTGCCGGTGCCCAGGGCGTGGATCAGGTAGTACGCGACGTCGACGCCTTCGAGCGCCGCATCGAGTTGGTGCCGATCGCCGGCATCCGCCTCGACCACCTCGACGTCGTCGTACCACTCGCGATCGCGGAGGCGGCGCGGATTGCGAGCCATCGCCCGGACCCGGTAGCCGGCCTTGAGCAACTCCGGCACGAGCCGGCCGCCGATGTACCCGGTGACGCCTGTGACGAGAACCAGCTTGTTCGTATCCATGTGGGTCGTCCAGTGCCCTTTTAGCGGCCGGATCATGCCCTTTGACATGCAGCCACTTGACTGCCTATTGTGCCTTAGGCAGCCAAGTGGCTGCATGAACGGAGTGGTGATGGACGACGAGGTGTTCCGCGCGCTGGCCGATCCGAGCCGGCGGCAGTTGCTGGACA
Organism: Kribbella sp. NBC_00382; assembly: GCF_036067295.1. Taxonomy (NCBI): domain Bacteria; kingdom Bacillati; phylum Actinomycetota; class Actinomycetes; order Propionibacteriales; family Kribbellaceae; genus Kribbella; species Kribbella sp. NBC_00382. The sequence goes on along the minus strand of NZ_CP107954.1, from coordinate 6,435,249 downwards.
GCTTGAACGAGCGCAACGGGCAGACGCTGAGTGAGCTGTGCGCCGGGCTGTCGATGGCTCGGCAATCGGTCAGTAAGCACCTCGCCGTGCTCGAGGGCGCGAACCTCGTCACCACCGTCCGGCGCGGCCGGGAGAAGTTGCACCACCTGAACGCCGAGCCGATCAACGCCATCGCGGATCGCTGGATCAACCAGTACGACCGGCGGCGGGTTCAGCTGTTCGCCGACCTCAAGACAGCATTGGAGACAGAACCAGTGAGCGACAACGACTTCGTCTACACGACCTACATCAAGACCACGCCCGAGCGGCTCTGGCAGGCCCTCACCGATCCGTCCTTCACCCAGGAATACTGGGGTGTGCAGCACATGACCGACTGGAAGGTCGGCTCGCCGATCGACTGGGTGATGGGCGACGTCACGATGTCCGGCCCCGGCCAAGAGGTGCTCGAGTACGACCCGTACCGGCGGTTCGCGTTCACCTGGCACCACATCACGCCGGAGTTCGCCAAGGCCACCGAGATGGACGACGAACTGGTGGCGAAGACGAGCGCCGAGCCGCTGTCGCGGGCGAGCTTCGAGTTGGAGCCGGACGGCGACCAGGTGAAGCTGACCGTGATCCACACCGGCTTCGAGCCCGGTAGCGCCATCCGCGCGATGATCGACGAGGGCTGGACCAAGCTGATCTCGGACCTCAAGTCCTTCGCGGAGTCCGCGGACTTTCAGGCTGCGCTGGAGAAGGTCGGCTAGCGTTGAGGCGTGCCGAACAGCAATCGTCTAGGTGAGTACTTGCGGGCGAGGCGTGAACGCGTCCAGCCGGAGGACGTTGGGCTGCCACCCGGCGGAAGGCGCCGCGTGCAAGGCCTGCGCCGGGAGGAGCTGGCGCTGCTCGCAGGGATCAGCAGCGACTACTACATGCGGCTGGAGCAGGGTCGAGATCTACATCCGTCCGACCAGGTGCTCGACGCCCTCGCCAAGGTGCTCCAGTTGTCGCCTGACGCGACCGCGCACTTGCACGATCTCGCTCATCCGGTCGAGGTCCGCGGACTGGCGGGGAGCATCGATGACGTCCCGCCGAGTTTGCTGCGGCTCATCAACAGTTGGACCACGACGCCGGCGTACGTCCAGGACAGGTTGCTGAACATCTTGGCGTCGAACGCGATCGCGGTCGAGCTGTCCCCTGACTACAAAGTCGGCAGCAACCTGCTCCGTCAGGTCTTCCTGGATCCAGAAGAGCGGCTGTTCCGGCGGGAGTGGGATCTGATCACCGCGAACGGCGTCGCCGCCTTGCGCGCGCAGGTCGGCTCCAACTTGGACGACCCAGACCTGATCCTCCTGGTGGACGAGCTCTCCGCCGGCAGCGATCGCTTCAGGGAGCTCTGGAACCGGCACGACATCGTCGCCCGCATCGGCGGCGTCAACCGTCTCAACCACCCCGCCGTGGGTCATCTGGACCTGCAATCCGAGAAACTTCAGATCAACGGCCCGGAGGGTCTAACCCTCTGCATCTTCCACGCCGACGACCACTCCCCCACCGCCGAAGCCATGGCAGTACTCGCCGCCCGCTCGATGGCCACCTCTCCCACCACATGATGCCGCTGTCGGTCAGCACGATCGGGTCGCTGCCGTACCAGGTCGGCGGTATGAGATGGGCGGGGTGCGGTGCGCCGACCGCTACGGCCGCGCCGGCCCCGCGCTGCTTGGCGGCGGCTGCTGCTACGGGCGGCGATGGATGAGGAGTGGGAGGACTGCGGCGGCGCCTGACTCTCGTAGCTTGGCGGCGGCTACTGTGATTGGCCATTGGGAGGATGAGGCGTCGACGACCAGGAGGACCGAACGGTCGGTGATTGACTGGGCGGTTGATGGGTCGACTGAGATGCCGTCTCGCCAGACCTTTGCCTCCTCGGCGGAGGAGAGGTCGTCGGCGAAGGCGGAGCCGTCGACTGTCAGCTCGGCTCGTTCGAGGCGGCCGATCTCGGCCAAGTGGTTGGCGATCTCGGTGACCAGCTGGCGATGACCTGCTGCCGGCAATGTCACCACGACCTCCGGACGACGCGACCAAGCGTCGCGCCAGCGGGACAGCGCCGCGACACAGCCTGCCTTCAGTGCATCGAGCGAAGCCGCATCAGGGGTCGAGCTGAAGACGGAGCGGATTACCTCGCGCCACTCCGGCGCGTCGGCATAGACGATGCTCCGGCCAGGCTCGGCCGATAGGGCCGGTGGGATCTTGCCCTTCGCACCGAATGCCCCACCCGGCCACATCTTGCGTGGCTCCAGCACATGCGTCTCGCCGCGCAACATCCGGGTGATCGCCTCGACCGTCTCCGGCTCGGGCTGCGCACTCAACGGATCCGGCAACAACCCCAGACACACCGAGCACCGTCCGCACCGCTCCGCCGACGGATCGTCCAGCGACTCCTGCAGTAGTTGCATGAGGCAACGTTCGCCGCGAGTGTAGGCGCGCATGATGTCCGCCTCGCGCCGCCGTACCGACACGATGCCGTCGTAGTGCGCCGCGTCGAAGGTCCAGTCGGTGGCAGTACGCACCCAGCCGCGCTCAACCCGCTCGACCGCACCGTCGACCGCCAGCTGCTTCAGCATCAACTCGACGCGTCCACGCCGCAGCCCGGTCTCCGCCTCGAGTGAAGGAACGGTCGCCGGTTGATCCGGCGCATAGGCCTCCAACCCACGCAGCAGCCGATTGACCTGCTCAGGCACCGGAATCGTCGCAGTGGCGAAGTAGTCCCACACGCCCGCATCGGCATCGGACGGCAGCAGCGCCACCACCGCATGATCGATGCCACGCCCAGCACGCCCGACCTGCTGGTAGTACGAGACCGGCGACGGCGGCGACCCCACATGCACCACGAACCCAAGGTCAGGCTTGTCATAGCCCATCCCAAGCGCCGACGTCGCAACCAACGCCTTCAACTCGTTGCCCCGCAAGGCATCCTCGAGCCGCTCCCGCTCCCCCGCCTCCAGCTGACCCGTGTACGCCGCAACGGGAACAGCCGCGCCATGCACCTCCTGGATCGCCGCCGACAACCGTTGCGCATCCGCCACCGTCAGCGTGTAGACGATGCCCGACCCCGGCAGCTTCGGCAGATGGTCGACCACCCACGCGAACCGATCCAACGGCGACAACTTGTCCACGACGGACAACTGCAGGCTCGACCGAGCCAGCGGACCACGGAGTACCAGCGTCGACTCACCCAACTGATGCGCCACATCATCGGTCACCCGCGCATTGGCCGTCGCCGTCGTCGCGAGCACCGGTGTCTCCGGGTTCAGCTTCTGCAGTACGTCGGACACCCGCCGATAGTCAGGCCGGAAGTCGTGCCCCCAGTCCGAGACGGCATGCGCTTCGTCGATCACCAGCAAGCCGATCTGCCCGGCCAATGCATCCAACACGCGCCGACCGAAGCCCGGGTTGGCCAGCCGCTCCGGAGATACCAGCAGTACGTCGATCGCGCCCGAACGCAGCTCGCTCTCGATCCCGGACCAGTCGTCCACGTTCGACGAGTTCAGCGTCGCCGCCCGCAGACCGGCCCGGCCGGCGGCGCCGACCTGATCACGCATCAACGACAGCAAGGGTGAGACCACCAAGGTCGGCCCGGCGCCTTCCGATCGGCGGATCGCCGTCGCGGCCCAGTAGACCGCCGACTTGCCCCAGCCGGTCGCCTGGACGACGAGCACCCGCGCGTTCGGCTCGCACAACGCCGCGACCGCGGTCTCTTGGTCAGCCCGCAGACTCGCGCCGTCCCCGGCGATCGCGCGGATCAGCCCCGCGGCGGTCGCAGCCCGATCATCCGACAGCTTGATGTCACCCATGCAGACGACCCTAGACGCCGCCACCCCCACCCCGCTGGCCCGCCTCGGCAACCTGTGGACAACTCCCTCCCCCACCCCCGCGCCCACCGCCCACCCCACCTCGCTGCGCCGCCCCTCCGCATCCCACCCATTTGGGTGGACAACCCCTCAAAGTGTGGGTTGCCACCCCGGATTCAAGGGTGACAACCCACAACCTCAGGGGTTAACCACCCAAATGCGCCGAGGGACAGGCCGGGCGGACGTGGCGGGCGTGGCGGGCGTGGCGGGCGTGGCGGGCGGCGTGGGAGTTCGCGGCAGGTGGATCCGGGGCGGAGGCTCGATGGCGCGGGTGGGGTTAGCGGCAGCCCGCCGGGTGACAGGGCTCGCCGGCCGGGTGGCAGGGCTCGCCGGCCGGGTCGACCAGTCGCTGCGGGCCGGGGCCCTTGGTTGCCAGGGCGTCGTACGGATTGGCCAGTGCGCAGCGGTCGAGGGAGAGGCAGCCGCAGCCGACGCAGTCCTTGAAGTCGTCGCGGAGTTGTTCCAGGTGGACGATCCGGCGATCCAGCTCGACCTGCCAGCACTCGGAGATCCGTTCCCAGTCTTGCCGCGTCGGTGTCCGGTTGTCCGGCAGCAGGGCGAGGATCGCGGCCACCTCAGCGAGCGGGATGCCGACCCGCTGGGCGATCCGGATCATCGCCACCCGCCGCAGGGTGTCGCGCTTGTACCGGCGCTGGTTGCCCGACGTCCGGCGGCTGATGATCAGGTTCTGCCGCTCGTAGAAGTGCAGCGCGGAGATCGCCACCCCGCTGCGCTCCGCCAGCTGCCCGACCGTCAGCTCGCCCGGCTCGATCTCCACGTCGTCGCCCTCCCACGGTCAACCTCAACTAATGTCGAGGCTAACCGAGCGGCTACGCCACGGCGATCCGGCGTCCGATACTCGCCGACATCAACGCTGCCGCCGCACACAGCCCGCCGGCGAGGTACCAGGCCAGGTTGTAGCTCCCCTGCGCATCCCGGATCGCCCCCGCACCGGTGGCCGCGATCGCCGCGCCGACTTGGTGCGACGCGAACACCCAGCCGAACACGATCGGCCCGTCCACCCCGAACCACTCCCGGCACAACGCGACCGTCGGCGGCACAGTCGCCACCCAGTCCAGCCCGTAGAAGATGATGAAGACCCAAACGCTCGGCTGCGCGGTCGGCCCGAGCAAGGACGGCAGTACCAGCAGCGAGAGCCCACGCAGCGAGTAGTACGCGATCAACAGGTACCGCGGGTCCCACCGGTCCGTCAGCCAACCCGACACGATCGTCCCGCCCACATCGAAGACTCCGACCAGCGCGAGCAGTGACGCAGCAGTGGTCGGCGGCATCCCGTGGTCGTGGGCAGCCGTCACGAAGTGCGTTCCGACCAGGCCGTTCGTCGACGCACCACAGATCGCAAACCCACCGGCCAGCATCCAGAAGGCCGGCCGATGCATAGCCCTCCACAGCGCGCTCAGAGCCCGTACTCCGCTATTGCCCGTCGTCTTGACCCGCTGCCCCGCAGTACTCCCCTCCGGAGCGCCGTACGCCCGCAACCCCACATCACTCGGGTAGTCGCGGAGGAACAGCAACACCAGCGGTACTACGGCAAGCGCCGCGCCAGCCGCGACCAACGCGGGCACCCGCCACCCGTAAGCCCCAGCCAGGTGAGCGATGAGGGGAAGGAACACCAACTGCCCAGTCGCACCAGCCGCAGTCAGGATGCCTGTCACGAGTCCACGGCGCTCCACGAACCAGCGACCGGTGATCGTCGCGACGAACGTCATCGACATCGACCCGGTACCGACTCCGACCAGCAGCCCCCAGCAGAGCAGCAGCTGCCAGGACGAGTGCATGAAGATCGTCAGCCCGCTGCCGAGCGCGATCAGGACCAGCGCGCCACTGACCACCTTGCGCAGACCGAGACGGTCCATCAGCGCCGCGGCGAACGGCGAGATCAGGCCGTACAGCAGCAGGTTGATCGACACGGCCGCAGAGATGGTCGCGTGCGACCAGCCGAACTCCTCGTGCAACGGGTCGAGCAGCACGCTCGGCACGGACCGGAAGCCGGCCGCACCGATCAAGGTGATGAAGCCGACGGCGGCGACGGGCCAGGCGCGGTGCAACCGCCGCCGGGTCGTCTTCTTGTCCAGAATCTCGGTCACCAGCCGAGTCTGCGGGAGGAGTCTTCACCGAACCAGTGGCCAGACCGCCACCATGTGTCAAGATGTGGCCATGGGTACTCAGCGCACACCGCACCGGGTCGCCGTACTGGCCCTGGAGCCGGTCGTCGGATTCGACCTGACCATTCCGCCGACCGTGCTCGGCGAGGCGACCACCGCCGACGGGACCCGCCTGTACGACGTGAAGATCTGCGGACTGGAAGCGGGCAAGCCGGTCCGGGCCGCCCTCGGGTTCACCGTGATTCCCGACCACGGCGCCGAGGCGCTCGCCGAAGCCGACACCGTGATCATCGCGGGCACGTACATCCCGCAGCCACGCCACGACGGCACCCTGCCCGACGACCTGGCCGCGGCGCTGGCGACCATCCGTCCGGACGCCCGGATCGCGTCGATCTGCACCGGAGCCTTCGTACTCGGCGCCGCCGGCCTGCTCGACGGCCGGCCTGCGACGACGCACTGGCAGCGCGCCGACATGTTCCGCGCGCTCTACCCGAAGGTGCTGCTCGACGAGGACCTGCTCTTCATCGACGACGGCGACATCATCACCTCGGCCGGGCTCGCCGCCGGCGTCGACCTCTGCCTGCACCTGATCCGCCGCGACTTCGGCAGCGAAGTCGCCAACCGCGCCGCCCGGCACTGCGTCGTCGCACCCTGGCGCGATGGCGGTCAATCGCAGTTCATCGAGCGCCTCGTACCGGACGAAGGCACCGACGGTACTGCGCCCACGCGAGCGTGGGTCCTCGATCGACTCGGCGACGAAATCACCCTCGGCGCGATGGCCGAGCACTCCCGGATGAGCGTCCGCACCTTCAGCCGCCGCTTCAAGGCCGAGACCGGCCAGTCCCCCGGCAACTGGCTGCTCCAGCAACGCGTCCGGCATGCCTGTCACCTACTGGAGACGACCGGCCTCCCCGTCGAACGCGTCGCCGAAGCGGCCGGCCTGGGCACCGCCGCCTCGCTCCGCCACCACCTGCGCAACGAGGTCGGTATCCCACCCCTTGCCTACCGCAAAACCTTCCGCGCGAGCTGACGCCGGCCTCGCGCGGACGACTCAGACGATCGCCAACTCGTGCGGCCGTTGGTTCACCGATTCCACGCCGTCCTCGGTGACGATCACGATGTCCTCGATCCGCGCACCCCAGCGACCCGGCTGGTAGATGCCCGGCTCGATGCTGAACGCCATCCCTGGTTCGAGAATCAGCTCGTTCCCGCTGACAATGTACGGCTCTTCATGCACATCGAGCCCGATCCCATGACCCGTCCTGTGGATAAAGAACTCACCGAAGCCCGCAGCCGCGATGACCTCACGCGCGGCCGCGTCGATCGACTCCGCACTCACCCCCGGCCGCACCGAGTCGACGGCGGCCTGCTGAGCCAGCCGCAACACCTCGTACGTCGCCACGACATCAGCCTCACGAGGCTCCCCGACCGAGTACGTCCGAGTGGAGTCCGAGTTGTACCCCTCCGCAATCGGCCCACCGATATCAACCACCACCACATCGCCCGCCTCGATCACCCGATCCGACAGCGAGTGATGCGGACTAGCACCGTTAGGCCCGCTCCCCACGATCACGAAGTCGGCCGCGACATGCCCTTCCTCGACAATCGCCGCCTCAATGTCCGCGCCAACCTCAGCCTCGGTACGCCCCGCCCGCAACCACTCCCCGACGCGCGCATGCACCCGGTCGATCGCGGCGCCGGCCCTCCGCAACGCCTCGACCTCGGCCGCGTCCTTGCGCATCCGCAGCTCGCGCACGATCGGGCCCGCGAGCACCTGCTCGGCGCCGGGCAACGCGGCCCGCATCGCCAGCACATGCAGAGCCGGAGTGAAGTCGCTGACCGCCACGCGATCGGGCTTGCCGAGTCGCTCGACGGCGACGGCGTACGGGTCGTCGCCGTCGACCCAGGTGACGACGTCGATACCGAGCTCGGCGGTCGGTACGTCGTCATACCCGGGTGCTTCCAGCTTCGGTACTACGAGAGCCGGTCGGCCGTCCGCTGGGATGACGAGTGTGGTGAGGCGTTCGAGCGAGCCGCTCTCGCGGCCGAGCAGGTAGCGCAGGTCGGAGCCGGGCGCGATCAGCAGCCCGGTGCCGGCGGCCGCCTCCCTCGCGCGCTCCAGCCGGGAACGCAGTACGGCGGAATCTGTCTGTGGCGAGTGCGAAGATCTGCGAGACATAACTCCGACCGTACTGCGGAAGGGCATCACCATGGCGCTTCACCACGTCTCCTTCGGCGAGGGCACTCCGGTGCTCGCGTTGCACGGCTGGACTCCCGACCACCGGCTGATGACCGGTTGCCTCGAGCCGATCTTCGCGAACCGCCCCGGCTACCGGCGGCTCTACCCGGACCTGCCGGGGATGGGCAAGAGCGCGGCCGACGGGATCGACAGCTCGGACGGCATCATGGCTGCGCTCCGCGAGTACATCGACAACGAGATCGGCGCCGAGCCCTTCATCCTGATCGGCGAGTCGTACGGCGGCTATCTGGCGCGCGGCCTGGTCGCCGAGCGGCCTGACCAGATCCTCGGTCTCGGCCTCATCTGCCCGATCGGCGTCGCCCTCGAGCACGCCGAGCGGACAGTGCCCGAGCACGTCGTACTGGAGTCCGACCCAGCCGTGCTCGCGACGCTGACTCCGGAGCAACTCGCGGACTTCACCGAGATCGCCGTACTACAGACCGCCGATGTCCTGCGGCAATACCAAGAGGACGTCGAGCCGGGGCTGGACGCGGCCGACCTTCGGGCGATGGCTCGGATCCGCCGCAACTGGGCCCTGACGATCGCCCCGGAGAGCGGTCCCGTCTACACGCGGCCATCGCTGATCCTCTGCGGCCACCAAGACTCCGTCACCGGCCATGTGGACCAGTACGCGCTGCTCCCGCACTATCCCCGCGCCTCGTACGCCGTCCTCGACCGGGCCGGCCACAATCTCCAGATCGAGCAACCCGCGCTGCTCGGGGTATTCGTCAACGACTGGCTGGAGAGGATCGCCAGGGAGGCTACCAGTGGGTAATGTCGGAGTATGGAGACTGGGAAGCGTCCGTTCGGGTGGCCACTGCTTGTCGCGTTGACCAACGGGCGGACCCGGATCCCCGACGACCAGCTGGCCTTCGCCGTGCGCGGCAAGATCGTGCTGGTGACGGGCTCGTCGTACGGGATCGGCGAGGCGACGGCCAAGCGGCTTGCGCGCGCGGGTGCGACCGTGCTGCTGCTGGCACGGACCGCCGCGCAACTCGAGGCTGTCGCGGAGGAGATCCGGGCCGAGGGCGGGAAGGCTTTTGTCTACCCGGCGAACCTGGCCGAGCCGGACGCGGTCGAGGCTGTTGTCGCGACGGTGCTGGCGGAGCACGGACATGTCGACGTGCTGGTGAGCAACGCGGGCAAGTCGATCCGGCGGTCGGTCGCGGACTCCTATCAACGGTTCCATGACATCGAGCGGACGAACTCGGTGAACTACCTCGGGCCGGCCAAGCTCGTACTCGAGTTGCTGCCGTCGATGCGCGAGCGCGGCTCCGGGCACATCGTCAACGTGTCGACTGCGGGGGTACGGACTCCGCCGATGGCGCGGTGGTCGGCGTACCTGGCGTCGAAGAGTGCCTTCGACATGTGGCTGCGGTGCGTGTCGCAGGAGGTGCGCGACGACGGGGTGACGACGTCGACGGTCTACATGGGGCTGGTGCACACGCGGATGAGTTCACCGACAGCGTTGCTGAACAGCATGCCTGGGTTGAGCCCACAGCAGGCGGCCGATCAGGTCTGCGCCGCGGTGGCGAACAAACCGCACAACATCACTCCGCCGTTCGTCCGGCCTGCCGATGCCTTGGGCAACCTCTTCCGGGTGCCGACCGACCGGCTGTTCGAGCAGTACTTCCGGCTCACCAACCGGCAGCGCAAGGAGAAGTGATGGCGCTCTGGACGGAAGCGACGACGGACGCGGGCCGATGACGCCGCGGCGGCTGGGGCCGCGGCCGATCGGGCCGATGCGTCCACCGGACTGGCTGGTGCGTGCTGCCGGTGAGATCAGTGGGGTATCCGTCGCGCTGATCAAGTCGGGCGTCTGGCGGTCGGCGCGGCCGACACAGCTGGTGGCGATCGAGCGGGCCTTGCGGCAGTGGGGTCAGTCGATGGCGGCGCTCGGAGCGATCGCCGCGATCCGGTTCCCCGACCAGCCGGCGGTGATCGACGAGCTCGGCACGGTCAGCTATCGCGAGCTGGATCGCCGGTGTTCGCGCCAGGCGGCCGCGCTGCGGGCGCAGTACGGGATTGTTGCTGGAAGCAAGGTTGCCGTGCTCTGCCGCAACCACCGTGGCTTCCTGGAAGCAACCCTCGCAGCCTCCCGTCTCGGCGCCGACGTCCTCTTCGTCAACACCGAGTTCGCTCCCCCGCAACTCGAACTCGTCCTCGAACGCCACCACCCCGACCTCCTCATCCACGACGAGGAATTCGCCGAGGCAGCCGGAGATCTCCCCGCAGTCATCGCCTGGCACGACACCGAGGGAGCCAACGCGGCCCCGTCGCGGACGACCCTCGACGACCTTGCCGTGAGCGAAGCTCCGGAGGCGCCAGCACCTGAGCGGCCAGGGCACATCACGATTCTGACGTCGGGCACGACGGGTGCTCCGAAGGCGGCGCCGCGCGCACCTACTGCTTGGGGGTTGGCTGGACTGACTGCAAGCACGCTCAATCGGATCGGGCTGCGCGCCGGCGAACCAATGGTGATCTGCCCACCGCTGTTCCACGGGTTGGGTCTGCTCAACTCGATGCTCGCCCTCTTCCTAGGCTCACCGTTGGTACTGGCCCGCCGGTACGACGCAGCCGCGGTGCTCGCGTCCGTCGACAAGAACCGGGCCGGCGCGATCGTCGCAGTACCGGTGATGCTGCAACGCATGCTCGACGTCGGCCCGGCCGCTATCGCCGAGCCCGACCTGCGCTCACTCCGCGCGGTGATCTCGGGCGCGTCCGCACTGGGCCCAGCGCTGGCCGAACGGTTCATCGCGCAGTTCGGGCCAGTACTGTGCGACGCCTACGGATCCAGCGAGATCGGGATCGCGACCATCGCCACCTCAGCCGACCTGATCGCGGCGCCCGGCACGGTCGGCCGACCTTGCCTCGGCAGCTCGGTCCGGATCCTCGACGATCATGACCAACCGGCGAGGACCGGCGTCACCGGGCGGATCTTCGCGGGTGGCGGCCTCGTCTTCGGCGGGTACTCGGATGGCAGCAGCAAGACAGTCGTCGACGGCCGGATGAGCACCGGCGATCTGGGTCACCTCGACACCGCCGGACGGTTGTTCGTCGACGGCCGTGAGGACGACATGATCGTGTCCGGCGGCGAGAACGTGTACCCGGTCGAGGTCGAGGACTGCCTGATGAGTCACCCCGCTGTCGTCGAGGCGGTGGTGGTCGGCGTACCGGACGAGGAGTTCGGCCAGCGCCTGGTCGCGTACGTAGTACCGGCCGGTGAGGTGACCGAGGACGAACTCGTCCAGCACGTCCGCGCCAACCTCGCCCGCTACAAGGCACCCCGCAAGATCGTCCTGGTGGACGACCTCCCCCGCAACGCAACGGGAAAGATCCTCCGCAGCAAACTCACCGATCGATGGAGGCCATGACTGCCTCCTCGTGCCGCTCGCCGGCGGCCGGCGTGAGGTTGTTGAGCCTTTCGACCTGTTCGGCGCTGAGTTCGACGGCATCGGCGGCGGTGTTCTCCTCGACCCGGGAGACCCGCTTCGTGCCGGGGATCGGGACGATGTCATTGCCCTGGGCAAGCAGCCACGCCAGGGCGACCTGTGCCGGGGTCGCCGCCGCCTCGGCTGCGACGGCCTTGACCTCGTCGACGACGAGCAGGTTGCGCTGGAAGTTCTCGCCGGTGAACCGTGGGTTGGTCTTGCGCCAGTCGTCGTCGGCGATGTCGTCGGTGGAGCGGATCTGGCCGGTCAGGAAGCCGTGACCGAGCGGTGAATACGGAACGAAGCCGATACCCAGCTCGCGCAGCAGCGGCAGGATGCCGGCCTCCACGTCCCGGGTCCACAGGGAGTACTCGGTCTGTAGGGCGGTGACGGGATGGACGGCGTGCGCGCGGCGAATCGTGGTGGTACCGGCCTCGGACAGGCCCAGATGACCGACCTTGCCCTCGGCAATCAGTTCGGCGACGGCGCCGACGGTGTCCTCGATCGGGGTGTTCGGGTCGACCCGGTGCTGGTAGTACAGGTCGATGTGATCGGTGCCGAGCCGCTTGAGCGACCCCTCTACCGCGGTACGGATGTTCGCCGGACTGCTGTCCAGGTGTCCCGGGCCGCCACCGGCGTGGGAGACCAGACCGAACTTCGTCGCCAGTACGACCTGCTCACGGCGACCTTTCAGGGCCCGGCCGACCAGTTCCTCGTTGGCGAAAGGTCCGTAGATCTCCGCGGTGTCGAGGAACGTGACGCCCAGGTCGAGCGCCCGGTGGATGGTGCGGACCGACTCGGCGTCGCTGCCTTCGCCGACGTTGTAGTAGCCCGACATCGACATGGCGCCGAGGCCGATCCGGGAGACGTCGAGTCCGCCCAAGGAGACGTGCTTCATCATCAACTCCGTTTCTGCGATTCCAGTTGATTCACGTAACCACGGGCGGGTCGCTGCTCGTTCCCGCCAAAGAGGCACTGCTCTTCCGGGGGTCCGTCAGTACCCCCTTCGAGGACGCCCGCAAGGGAGGTTCCGTCGTACGGTGGATCCATGGATCGCCGTACCGAGATCCGGGAGTTCCTTCGCACGCGCAGGGCCCGGATCACCCCTGAGCAAGCCGGTATGACCCCGCACGCCGGTGTCCGCAGGGTGCCGGGGCTGCGACGCGAAGAGGTCGCACAGCTCGCCGGGGTCAGCGTCGACTACTACATCCGCCTGGAGCGTGGCCACAGCAAAGGCATCTCCGAAACGGTCCTCGATGCCGTCGCCCGCGCGCTGCGGCTGGACGACACCGAACGTGCGCACCTCTTCGATCTCGCGCAACCCACCGCGGCCCGGACCAGCCGGCGGCGACCACTCAGTCCGCAGAAGGTCCGCCCCGTCCTGTACCGAGCTCTGGATGCGCTCAGCGTCCCCGCTCTGATCCAGGGACGCCGGATGGACGTTCTCGCTGCCAACCGGCTCGGTCATGCCCTCTTCACCGACTTCCAGGCACTGCCCCTCCGCGAGCGCAACTTCGCCCGCTTCGTCTTCCTCGACGACGCGGCGAGCAGCCTGTACGCCGACTGGCACCGGGCGGCCGGCGATTGCGTGGCCAACCTCCGCCTGTACGCCGGACGCCACCCCGACGACCCGCAACTCACCGAACTGATCGGCGAGCTGTCAGTGCGCAGCGACACCTTCCGTCGCATCTGGGCAGATCACGACGTACTCGCTCACGCCAGCGGCACCAAACGCCTGCATCACCCGCTCGTGGGCGACCTCACCCTCGACTACGAGGTACTGACCGTCGCAGACGACCCCGAACAGGCCCTCGTCATCCTGACGCCTGAACCCGCATCGCCCTCCGCCGAGGCCATCGACATCCTCGCCAGTTGGACTCACAGCCCCGCAGAGGTCCCGCGCGCTTCCGATCAAGCGCCCGCGGACGGGCTGAACTGAATCTCCGCCCAAGGGGTCTTGTCGGCGACGTGCTGGCGAAGCAGCCGGGCCTGGCGTGGGAGGTTCCAGGCGAGGGCTCCGGTCACTCGGTCGCCATCGCCGTACAGGGCTGCGAACCTGCCCTCTGCCGGATCGCCGGCGACGATGCGGAAGTCGAGGTCGTCGCCGGAGCGGCCGTAGACCTGGATCTTCACGTCGTACTGGTCGGTCCAGAAGTAGGAGACCGGCTCGAACGGGATCGCCTGGCCCAGCAGGTTCTTCACAGCCGTTGTGGCCTGCTCGGTCGCGTTCATTCGATGCTCCAGCCGACGGCGGCCGACACCCGGGTGATCCCAGGACGCGACATCACCAGCCGCAACCACGCCGGGTGCGGCAACGCAGTACTGGTCGCACTCGACACCGTCACCTAGGACGAGACCACTCCCCGCAAGCCAATCGGTCGCGGGCGTGGCGCCGACTGCGACGAGGACAAGGTCGGCGGGGACGTGCGAACCGTCGGACAGCTCGACACTGGTGACGCGTCGCGCACTCCCGCGTGGCGCGGTCGCGGTCACGGTCGCCGGGGTCAGCGCGCTGACGGTCGTGCCGCAGCGGACGTCCACGCCGTGCGCTTCGTGCAGCTGCGTCAGCAGCTTCCCCATCTCGCCGCCGAACTGCCGGATCATCGGCGCCGGCAGTGGATCGATCATGGTCACCGCCAGCCCCAACTCCCGGGCAACGGCCGCGACCTCGGCGCCGAGGAAGCCGGCTCCGACGATCGCCACCGAGCGGGCCGACCGCAGGCCGTCGCGGAGTGCCAGCGTGTCGTCGAGGGTGCGGAGCAGATGGACGCCTGCCAGGTCGTGGCCGAACGGCAGCCGCCGCGGAGTCGCGCCGGTCGCGATGACCAGGCCGTCGTAGCCGAGCACCTGGCCGTCGGTGAGCGTGACCTTGCGTGCCAACGGATCCAGCGAGCTGGCCGCAGTACCGAGGATCCAGTGGGCGTTGAGGTCGGCGAGTACGTCGGCGGAGCGCAGTACGATCCGGTCTTCGTCCCAGGCGCCGCGGAGGATCTGCTTGGACAGCGGCGGCCGGTCGTACGGCGAATGCACCTCCTCGCCGACGATGGTCAGCTCACCCATGTAGCCCTCGCGCCGCAGCGCCTCGGCCGCGGTGAGCCCCGCGGCCGAAGCACCGACGACGACTATCTGGGAAAGCACGCGCGACTACTCCGCCACCGTGATCGCGAGCGCCGGGCAGATCCGCGCAGCCTCGCGGGTACCTTCCTCGGCGTCGGCGTCGGGCTGCTCCTCCAGCAGTACGGCGATCCCGTCGTCGTCACGCTGGTCGAACACGTCCGGCGACGACAGTACGCATTGCCCCGAACCGATGCACTTGTCTTGATCGAGAACAACCTTCATCGCAGTACCCCTCTCACCAGGTGACCGGAAGCGCGTGGACGCCGTAGATGGCCATATCGTGCTTGAACGGCAGCTCGTCGACCGGCACGGCCAGCGCCAGGGTCGGGATCCGCCGGTAGAGCGTGCTGTAGACGACCTGCAGCTCCACCCGGGCAAGTGGTTGCCCAAGGCACTGATGAATGCCGTAGCCGAAGGCGACGTGATGCCGGGCCGCGCGGTGGATGTCGAGCTTGTCCGGGTCGGGGAAGGCTTCCTCGTCGCGGTTCGCGATCTCGGTCGCGACGATCACGCCCTCGCCCTTGCGGATCAGCTGCCCGCCGACCTCGATGTCTTCGAGCGCGACCCGGCGGCGGCCGTTGTGCACGATGGTCAGGTACCGCAGCAGTTCTTCAACAGCATTGGCGACCACCTTCGGGTCGTCGGTGGCGCGCAGGTCGTTGAGCTGGTCGGGGTGCTCGAGCAGCGCGACGGTGCCGAGGGCAATCATGTTCGCGGTGGTCTCGTGGCCCGCGATCAGCAGCAGTAAGCCCATGTCGACGATGTCCTCGACACTCATCTGATCGGTTCGCATTTGCTCGATGATCAGCCGGCTCAGCAGATCGTCGGCAGGGCCCTCGTTCTTCCGGTTCACCAGGTCCCGGAGGTACGCCCGCAGTTCGTCGTTCGCCGCCTTCGATTGCGCGGCGGTGTTCTCGCGCCGGAGCAGCGTCTTGCCGAGCCGGTGGAAGAGCGCGCGATCTTCGTACGGGACGCCGAGCAGCTCACAGATCACCAGCGACGGCAACGGCAGGGCGAGCGCCTCGACCAGGTCGACCGGCTTCGGGCCGGCCAGGATGTCGTCGATCAGCCCGTCGGTGATCGCCTGGATCCGCGGCCGCATCGCCTCCACCCGCTTGATCATGAAGTCAGCGGTCACCAGCCGGCGCTTGGCAGCGTGCTCGGGGTCGTCGCGGACGATGAACGCGTTGAACTGGCCGCGGTTGACCGCTTGCGCCTCGGTACTGAACGGGAACCCGTCATTGCGCGGATCGGAGCTGATCCGCGGGTCGGCCAGGATCTGCCGGCTGTGGTCGTACCGGGTCACCATCCACGGCGTACTGCCGTCCCACAGCTTCACCCGAGAGAGCGGTTCCTCATCCTGTAGCCGATCCAGTTCCGGCGGCGGATCGAACGGGCACTTGCCCCGCGCCATCGGATAGGTCGGTACTGCCTCCACGATCTCGGTCATCGTCGACTCCCCAGAGTTACCGAACGATTGTTTTCTTACTGAACAAACGTTAGGTAACTCAGCGCCATGACACCAGACAGTGAGAGTCAGATCACAAACCGTGAGGAAGCTCAGACGAAGATGAGCGAGACCAGGTCGTCGAGGAAGTCCTCGTCCGGCCGGCTGATCTGGACGCCGTCCAGCAGCGCGGCCCGGCCATAGACGCTGACGAACACCAGCGACGCGGCCCGGCTGCTCGGAATTCGCAGTGCATGTCCAGCCTCGGCGCAGCGGTCGAAAGCTGCGATGAACCTGGTGAAGACCTCATGCAGCGGCCCGCTGACCGGACGCTCGCCACTGACCGCCCGGCGAGTGGCTTTGCCGAACAGCAGCCGGTAGTGCCCTGGCTTGGCGTCGGCGAAATCGCGATGGGCATGTACCTGGGCACGAACGCGACCCAGCACGTCGCCAGGATCGAGACTCTCGTCGGCCGCGGCCATCGCCTTGATCAGCAGGCCGAACTCATAATCCACCAGACCGTCGATCAACGCGGCCCGGTCGGCGAAGTGCTGATAGATGCTGGCCGGCGCGATCCCGACCGCGCGCGCGACCCCGCGGATGGTCAGGCCGTCCTCACCACCCAGCTCCGACAGCAGCCGGCCGGCGCCTTCCAGGATCTCGATCCGCAGCCGGTCGCCCTCGCCCCAGCGGTTGCGGACCCGCTGTTCGGTGATGGTCTCGTCGTCCGGCATCTGGTCATTGTCTCTCAGCGAGAGTCCTGATTCCGTGAACCTGGAGGCAATGGTCGCGGTGGCGCGCCGGTATAGGTTGCGGAGATGCTCTTCGGCAGCGGGCCTTTGATCCTGGTCTGATCCAGCTGCTGCTCGCGGGCATGGGCGAGCAGGCCGACGGATCGCGAGAGCACGAAGAGCCCGCGGGCCAACTCGGGTGCGAGGCCGAGTTCGGCGTAGATGGTCGCGGTCGCGCCGTCGACGTTCATCGGAATCGGCTTCGAGCCTTCGGCCAGTACGGACTCCAGCGCCAGCGCGACTTCCAGATAGTGGCCGTCGACAATGCCATCGCGGGCGGCGCGCTCGATCGCGTGCATCAGCGGATCGCGCCGCGGGTCGAGCGGATGGAAGCGGTGCCCGAAACCGGGGATGAACGCCTTCCGTTCCTTGTACTCCGCAACGAGCGCGCGCGCCGCTGCCGTCGGCGACTCACCTGCGTCGACCGTGCTCTTGAGTTGCTGGAGAACGGTCATGCATTGCTGGCCGGCGCCACCGTGAACATCACCGAGCAGGTTGACGCCCGTCGCCATCGCATTGTTGAGAGCAAGCCCGCAGGAAGCCGCCATCCTCGCCGCCGCGATCGAAGGCGCTTGAGGACCGTGGTCGACGGCCGCAACAAGCGTGAGTTCGAGCAGCCTGGCTTCATCGTCGGTCGGCAGCTCGCCGGTGGTCATCAGCCAGATCATCTGCGGGAAGCCGACGTTGCCGATCAGCTCCTCGATCGCATAACCACGCAGCCGGATCGCACCAGGCTGGATGTCGGTGATCGAGGTCGCCCACCAGTCCGCGGCCTCCTGCGCCTTGTCGCTCATACCGCTCCCTGCTCATGAAGCCTGCTGATCTCCACCGCGCTGTAGCCAAGCTCGGCGAGGATCTCATCGGTGTGCTCACTCAACCCCGGCGGCCGACTCCCCGGCCCCACCGACGCGCCATCAACATGAACACTGCTCCCCAACACCCGAAGAGAACGCTCTCCGCCCGGCAAGTCGACTTCGTGGAGAAGCCCCCGCTCGGAGACCTGCTCCAAAGACAACGCCTGCTCAACCGTAAGAACCGGAGCGACGGGAACCCCGCTGTCGGCAAGCAACCCATCCCATTCCGTCGCAGAGCGCTCTCCGAGCGTCTTCTCCAGCTCTGCCTTGAGCTCCACGCGATGCTGTTTGCGGGCCTCTCGGGTAGCGAATCGAGGATCGTCGATCAGCTCCAGGCGATCGAGGGCCGTGCACAGTTCGACGTACTGCTCCTGCTTGTTGGCAGCGATGTTCAGCGCACCCGACGCCGTCGCGAACGTGCCCGACGGCGCCGAGGTGACGTTTTCGTTGCCCATGGCCCGTGGTTCGCGCCCGCCGATGACGAAATCGGAGACGACCCAGCCCATCGCCGCGATCGCCGTCTCCAGCATCGACACATCAAGGAAACTGCCGACGCCGGTACGAGAGCGCTTCACCAACGCCGCCGAGATCGCGAAGGCCGCCGCGTACCCACCCAGCGTGTCTGCGATCGGAAACCCAGTCCGGGTCGGCGCAGTATCCGGCGTGCCAGTCACGCTCATGATCCCCGACAACCCCTGAATGATCTGGTCGTACGCCGGCCGCCCACGCATCGGCCCGGTCTGCCCGAAGCCGGAGACAGCGCAGTACACGAGACCCGGATTCAACCCCTGCAGCACCTCCCACGAGAAGCCAAGCCGTTCGAGCACCCCCGGCCGGAAGTTCTCCAGCAGCACATCGGCCTCACCGACCAACCGCTCGAAAACCTCCTTGCCTGCGGTGCTCTTCAGGTCGAGCGTCAGAGAGCGCTTCCCCGCGTTCTGCGCCAGGAACGAGATCCCCAACCCCGCCTTGCTCAGCTCAGGATCAGCACCGAGGTTGCGCGCCAGATCCCCCGACCCCGGCAGCTCGACCTTGATCACGTCGGCGCCCATCAGCGCGAGTTGATACCCGGCGAAAGGCCCGGCCAGTACGTTCGTGAGGTCCAGCACGCGCACCCCGGCCAGCAGGTCAGGATGCACTGAACCCGCTCCACCCACTGGACGTGATGGCGGCAGCGCATCGGCCTACGGCGGCTATGTAGCCCGGTAGGCGCTCGTCATTGAAACGCGTCGTCGGCCCACCGACCCCGACAGCGGCGACCACACGCCCATCGGATCGGAGTACCGGCGCTGAAGCACCCGATGCGCCCAACTCGCGCTCGCCGTGCGTCACGGCATAGCCCCGCTCCCCCGCCCGTACTGCGGCCAGGCGCAACTGCTTGGCGAAGTCAGCGCCCTGCGGCGACTCGGCAGCCACCGCGTCGATCACGGACGGATCCTCAGCCAGTACAGGCGGATCGCTCAGCAGCACCCGCGATGCGGCGCCGCCCCACAACGGCAACGCCGAGCCGAGCGCGATCGTGTGCCGAACGCTCAAGGACCCTTGAGCCTGAGCAAGGCAGACGCGCGTCCGCCCGACCCGGATGTAGAGGTTGGCCGTCTCGCCGGTCTCCGCGGCGAGCCTGTTGAGCGCCGAGCGCACAGCCGGCGGGACCTCCATGCTCGCGCTGCTCAACCGCGACCAGCGGAGGAAGCCGGGGCCGATCGCATAGCGGCCGGGCCCCGTCGAAGCGACGAGTCCTCGCTGTTCGAGAGTCGTCACCAAGCGCAGGACGGTCGTCTTCGGCAGGCCGCTCGCGGCGGTCAGCTCGGCCAACGTCCAGAGCGGATGCTCGTCGTCGAAGCGCTCCAGCAGGTCCAGTGCCCGGTGCACGCTACGCACCCCGGGCAGCTCCCCTTCGACATCCATCCGGACCCCTTTCGCTCCTGCACGACCTTCCGACGATAACCCGTCGATCCGCACAGCGGAACCTCTGTACCCCCTGGTGGAATGCTGCTAGTTTTTCGCCAAGCCCGGTTCCAAGGAGGTACCCAGATGCCACGATCCGTGATCGTCGCCGCGGGGTTGACCGTCAGCCTGCTGCTCAGCGGCTGCTCGGCCCTGGAGGGCGGCAGCGTCGCCGGCGACTTCCCGTCCCGCAACGTCGAGATCATGGTCCCGGCCGCCCCCGGCGGTGGCTGGGATCTCACCGCGCGTCAGCTGCAGCACGTGATCCAGGAGGACGACTTCCTGCCCGGCCGGTCGGTCTCGGTCGTCAACGTCACCGGCGCCGGCGGTGCCGTCGGCATCTCCAAGCTGGTCACCAAGAACCGCAAGGATCCGCACACGCTGATGATCACCGGCCTGGTGATGGTCGGCGCGCTGACCCTGAACCAGTCCAAGATCACCATCTCCGACACGACCCCGATCGCCACCATCACCGCCGAGCAGGAAGTGCTCGTGGTGAAGGCCGATTCACCGCTGAAGTCCCTCAAGGATCTGGTGGAGAAGTACAAGGCCGACCCGACCTCGGTCAGCTGGGGCGGCGGCACGATCGGCGGCACCGACCACATCACCGCGGGCACCCTGGTGAAGACCGCGGGCCTGGACCCGTCGAAGGTCAAGTACATCTCGTACTCCGGTGGTGGCGAGGCGACCGCCGCGATCCTGTCCGGCGACGTCACCGTCGGCATCTCCGGCCTGAGCGAGTTCGAGGAACAGATCAAGTCCGGCAAGATGCGCGTCCTCGCCACCTCGGGCACCGAGCCGATGTCGGTCGACGGCAAACAGCTCCCCACGATGAAGTCGGAGGGCTACGACGCCGAGGTCCTGAACTGGCGCGCGATCGTCGCCCCACCCGACATCCCGGAGGCCGACCGCCAACGCCTGATCGCCTTCGTCACCAAAGCCAACGACTCCCCCGAATGGGCCGAGATCCGCAAGAAACAAGGCTGGACCGACTTCTTCAAAACCGGCGACGACGCCAAGAAGTTCATCGCCGACGAAACCACCCGAGTCGAGGCACTGCTGAAGGAGCTGGGCATCATATGAGCACAACAGAAGAGCCCGTCGAAGCTCAGACAGTGAAGGCTTCCGAGGTTGATGTCGAAGCGTCGCGCATGGTCCGGCTCATTGCGGCCGTTGTACTGGTGGTGCTGAGTGGCACGTTCCTGGTGGGCGTGTTCGATATCCGCAGCCCCAAAGGGCTTGACCCAGCCGGTCCGCGCTTCTTCCCGCTACTCGTGACGGCCGCCTGGTTGCTGCTCTCCATCGGCTATCTGATCGAGGGACTGCGCTCTCCCCGCGACACTGACAAGGCCGATCGGAGTTGGTTCGAGCCGGTTGCGGTGTCAGTACTGCTTGTTTTGTATGCGTTTCTGGTGGTGCCGCTCGGCTACATCATTGCGACGGCCTTGCTGTTCTACGCGGCGGCTCGGGTGCTGGGGAGTCGGCAACTGGTGCGGGACATCATCGTGGCGGTGGTGCTCTCGGTAGTGGTGTACATCGCCTTCACGCAGTTTCTGGATATCTCGCTGCCGGAGGGGGTGCTGGGGCTGTGATCTCTCTGGCCGTGTTCGGCGATCTTCTGCATGGGTTCGGGACCGTTCTGCACCCGATGAATCTGCTCTGGGCAGTCGTCGGCGTGACACTCGGCATGTTGGTCGGGATCCTGCCGGGGATCGGGCCGGCGCTGACGATCGCGTTGCTGCTGCCGATCACCTTCAACTTCTCCGACCCGATCGGTGCCTTCATCATGTTCGCCGGGATCTACTACGGCGCCATGTACGGCGGGTCCACCACTTCTATCCTGATCAATACCCCAGGCGAGTCGGCCTCGGTGGCAACCGCGATCGAGGGCCACAAGATGGCGCTCAAGGGCCGCGCGCGGGCAGCGCTGGCGACGGCGGCGATCGGGTCGTTCATCGCGGGCACGATCTCGACCGTGCTGCTGACCTTCGTGGCCAAGCCGATCGGCAACCTGGCCAGCCAGTTCCAGTCGACCGACTACTTCGCGATCACGTTGCTCGCGATGGTCGCGGTGACCGCGCTGGTGGGTCACTCGCTCATCCGGGGACTGCTGTCGCTGACGGTCGGCCTGTTCATCGGGTTGATCGGACTCGACAGTTTGTCCGGTGCTCAGCGCTACACCTTCGGCACCTTGCGGTTGCTCGACGGAGTCGACGTGGTGATCGTCATCGTGGGTCTCTTCGCGATCGGCGAGACGTTGCATGTGGCATCGAAGTTGCGCAGCACACCGGAGCGGCCCGCAGTACTTGAGAAGGGCCGGCTGCGTACCGGGTACCTCAACAAGGACGACTGGAAGCGGTCATGGGCGCCGTGGCTGCGCGGTACCGCCCTGGGCTTCCCGTTCGGCGCGATCCCGTCCGGCGGTGCGGAAGTACCGACGTTCCTGAGCTACACGATCGAGCGGCGGCGAGCCAAGAAGGCCGGGCGCAAGCATCCCGACGAGTTCGGCGACGGCGCGATCGAAGGCGTCGCGGGCCCCGAGGCAGCCAACAACGCGTCGTTCTCCGGCGTACTGGTACCGCTCCTGACGCTCGGCCTGCCGACCTCCGCGACAGCCGCAGTGATGCTGGCCGCGTTCCAGATCTTCAACGTGCAGCCCGGGCCGCAGCTGTTCGAGGACCAGGGCACGCTCGTCTGGACGCTGATCGCGTCGCTCTACATCGGCAACCTGATCCTGCTGATCATGAACCTGCCGCTGATCCAGATCTGGGTCCAGGTGCTCAAGGTCCCCCGGCCTCTCCTGTACTCCGGAATCCTGGTCTTCGCGTGTCTCGGCGTCTACTCGCTGTCGGGCTCCGGCTACGAGGTCCTGATGGCTCTCCTGATCGGGGTGATCGGGTTCTTCATGCGCAAACTCGACTTCCCGATCGCGCCCGTGATCCTGGGTGTCATCCTCGGCCCGACGATGGAGGAACAGTTCCGCCGCTCGCTGGTCATCTCCAACGGCGACGCGAGCGTGTTCTTCACCCGGCCGCTCAGCCTGATCATCATCGTGCTGACCGTGCTGGCGTTGTTCGTCCCGTACCTGCCCCGGATCGTCGCCCGCCTCCGCGGCACCGAGGCGAGCCGGGACCGGCTGACCTTCGGTGAGGACGACTGATGTCGGAGGCAACAGCTGGTGATGAGAGAGTGGGCCTCGTGAAGATTCTGGTGGGCTACGTACCGACGCCCGAAGGTGAGGCCGCTCTCGAGGCCGCAGCCGCCGAAGCCGAGCTGCGCGGAGCCTCCGTGCTGCTGCTCAACACGAGCCGCGGCGACGCCTACGTCGACTCCCGGTACGCGAACCAGGCCGAGCTCGACGCCGCCGAGGCCCGCCTCCGCGAGCGCGGTGTCGAGGTGACGATCCAGCAGGCGGTCGGCACCGGCGACGTCGCCCACGAGTTGCTCCGCGCCGCCGAGGAGAACGACGTCACCCTGATCGTCCTCGGCCTCCGCCGCCGCAGCCCGGTCGGCAAGCTCATCCTCGGCAGCACCGCCCAACGAGTCCTCCTCGAATCCCCCGTCCCCGTCCTCGCCGTCAAGGTCCCCACCTCCCGCGACGACTGACAGCCAGACTCGCCGGGCAGCCGGTCATGCTCGCCCGGCGGGTGGCGACGATCGACCACTTGTCCGGCGGGCGGCTCGACCTGGGGATCGCGCTCGGCTGGCTTCCGGAGGAGTTCGCGGCGACCGGCGTACCAGCCCAGCGCGTACCGGAACCTCGCGGCCAAGCTCTGGTGAGCCACCTCGCCCCTCATCCTCGACGGCCTGCAAACCCCCACCGCCCACTCATGCCCCGAGCCTCCGATCACCCGCGTGGAACTCGCTACCGTCTACCGCGACTGCTGACCGCTCGGCAAACCGGCCCGCTACGGACTCAAGCGCACAGTTCCGACTCACTCCAGAACCTGCTTCTTCACCACGAGCCATTGACCGACAGCCCGGGAATCGGGATCCTCGCTCTTCGGATCGAAGAAACCAGCCGGAAGTTCTTCATGGGCAATTTTCAGGTCGGCGAGAATGGCCTGGACCTCACCAGGCTTGTGATGAATTCTGCACACCGCGCGATTCCATTCATAGCCGGCCAACCCGGAATACTTGGTCCGGTTACGAATCTCGATAGTCTTGTTGAGCATTTCGATCGCGGCGGAATAATGTGGTGGCACGGAGTCTTTCATCGTAAATGCAAGACTGCCGAAATAGCTATAAGGCGCATCTTCTTCATCAATAGCAATCAGCGCTCGAAATACCGGCTTGGTCCGCGCCATCGCATCCTTGTCGCTGGCCCAACTCTCGTGCCGCTGCCCTTCGGCGCGTTGATAGATCTGGTTCAGCCAGTCCGGCGATGCGGCCCGGATTGCCGCCTGCAAATCGGCCCGACTGGGCGGCGTCTGCCCATTCAGTTGCCGTTCGGTCAACGAGAGGGCGGCCGCGTTCGCGTTCGCCATGTCGGCCAAGGCGTCCTCGATCTGCTCCGTCAGATTGCCATCCGCGGCCTGCAACACCCCGCGCAGCCGCGACCTCGTCCACAAGTAGAGCAGGAGGAAGGAACTCACTGCGAAGTAGCAGACGTAGACAATCGAGAATGCTGCACTATGCGGTCTGTCTCCGAATAGAGGACCGAGCCACTCACCCAACCGCTCGAGTCCGCGCGGAACGCGCGTCACCTGGACGAGGCCGACGCCAACGATGATCTTGGTCAACCAGTCCGATATATCTTCCAGATTCGTGTTCGCGAGGTAGCGGACAGGTTCACCGTCCAGACCGTCGGACTGCAACGTCTTTGGAATACCAAACAAGAATCCCAGAACTCCACCGACGGCAACGGCAGCACCAGCAGCGACGATCGCTGCGCCGACCACACCGGACCCCGCCAACCAATGCCCAGGCATGGCATACAGAACCGCCGCCAGCAACCCTGCGCCAAACGCCATCCCGCCAGCGTGCAGCAATGTCCGCTCGAATTTTTCGGTTCGCTCAAACTTCTCGGCGACAGGCGTATCAGGCATGATCCCCTCCGAGAAAATCCTTCCAGACCCACATGAAACAAGCACTTGAGCCGCCGGGATAGTCTCCGGACTATTCGACCAGATGATTCCCGAACGTTTTTCCTGGCAACCACTGCGCTACAAACCGAGATGAAATCGCTATTTGGAAAGCGTCATCCAAAGGCATTTCGTGAGGTAAGTCACATATTTCCCGCGCAAGCGACCTCTTTCGGGGCGATCGCGGTTCCTTCGTCTGCCTGAGCCTCGGTCGGGCTAAATCGAGGTGAGCAGTTGGCTTGGGGCGCCTAAACTGGTTGGTGACATGCCTGATGCCCGGACCGAATCGCAGAGTCCCACCCCAGCTACCGGTCCCGTCCAGGATCCCGGTCGCCGCCCGCGTCCACGCCGCCGTCGCAAGAAGCCGAGCGGTGCTGCTGACGTAGCTGGTACTACGGGAGCCGCGCGCCCCGCCGGTGACGCGGCCGGTGGCAGCGCGGCCGGTGGTGCCGCGGCCGGTGGTGCCGCGGCCCGTGGGATCGCGGAGTTGGCGGCGCGGCTCGAAGGGCTGAGCGTTTCCGATCGGGAGCAGCTTGGGCGGCGGCTCGAGCGGTTGCGGGGACTCCGCGAGGAGGCGAAACGCGAGAACGCGCTCTCTGACATCAGCGCGCGGATCGAGCAGGCTGAGCAACGGGTCGAGCAGCGGCGGCTCGCAGTACCGGAGATCTCCTATCCCGAAGAGCTGCCGGTCAGTCAGCTCAAGGACGACGTCGCGGCGGCCATTCGCGACCATCAGGTCGTCGTGATCGCCGGCGAGACCGGGTCGGGCAAGACGACGCAGATCCCGAAGATCTGTCTGGAGCTGGGCCGCGGCATCCGCGGGATGATCGGGCACACGCAGCCGCGCCGGCTGGCCGCGCGGACGGTGGCCGAGCGGATCGCGGAGGAGCTGGACACCGAGCTCGGCGACACGATCGGGTACGCCGTCCGGTTCACCGACAAGGTCAGTGAGCGCTCTCTGGTCAAGCTGATGACGGATGGCATCCTGCTCGCCGAGCTGCAGCGCGACCGCGACCTGAGCAGGTACGACACGCTCATCATCGACGAGGCGCACGAGCGCAGCCTGAACATCGACTTCATCCTCGGGTACCTCCGCCAGCTGCTCCCCCGCCGCCCCGACCTCAAGGTGATCATCACCTCGGCGACCATCGACCCCGAACGCTTCGCCGAGCACTTCGCCGACGCCAAGGGCGAGCCGGCGCCGATCGTCGAGGTCTCCGGCCGTACCTACCCGGTCGAGACCCGGTACCGCCCGATCAACGACCCGGACGACCCGAGCACGCTCGACCGCGACCAGACCCAGGCGATCCTCGACGCGGTCGACGAGCTCTCCGGCGAAGCCCCGGGCGACGTACTCGTGTTCCTCAGCGGCGAACGCGAGATCCGCGACACCGCCGACGCACTACAAGACCACAACCTGCGCAACACCGAGATCCTGCCGCTCTACGCACGGCTCTCCAACGCCGAGCAGCACCGCGTCTTCTCGTCGCACGGCTCGAGCCGCCGGATCGTGCTCGCCACCAACGTCGCCGAGACGTCGCTGACCGTCCCCGGCATCAAGTACGTGATCGACCCCGGTACCGCCCGAATCAGCCGCTACTCGCACCGTACGAAGGTGCAGCACCTCCCGATCGAGCCCGTCTCACAGGCCAGCGCCAACCAGCGCAAGGGTCGCTGCGGCCGGACCAGCGACGGCATCTGTATCCGCCTGTACTCCGAGGAGCATTTCGAGAGCCGTCCCGAGTTCACCGACCCGGAGATCCTGCGGACCAACCTCGCCTCCGTCATCCTCCAGATGACCTCGATCGGGCTCGGTGACATCGCCGCGTTCCCGTTCATCGACGAGCCGGACCGCCGCAGCATCACCGACGGCCTGCAACTGCTCACCGAACTGGGCGCGATCGACTCGGCCAAGGCGTCAGACCGCACCCGTCGCCTGACCCCTGTCGGACGGCAGCTGGCGCAGATCCCGCTCGACCCCCGCCTGGCCCGGATGATCGTCGAGGCCGACAAACACGGATGCGTCCGCGAGGTCATGGTCATCGCCTCCGCGCTTTCGATCCAGGATCCGCGTGAACGGCCGACCGATGCCGAAGCGCAGGCGACCCAATCGCATGCGCGCTTCCGCGACCCGACCTCCGACTTCCTCGGCTTCCTGAACCTCTGGAACTACCTCAAGAAGCAGCAGAAGGAGCTGTCCGGCAACCAGTTCCGCCGGATGTGCCGCAGCGAGTACCTCAACTATCTGCGGGTCCGTGAGTGGCAGGACATCTTCGCCCAACTCCGCCAGGTCGCGTCGCAGATCGGCGTCACCCTCAACTCCGGCGAGGCCGCCGATCCGCAAGCCGTGCACATCTCACTGATGTCCGGCCTGCTCTCCCACCTCGGCCTGAAGGATCCCGCCAACCAGCACCAGTACATCGGTGCCCGCGGCGCCAAGTTCGCGATCTTCCCGGGTTCCGGCCTGTTCAAGAAGCCACCGCAGTTCGTGATGGCTGCCGAGCTGGTCGAGACGTCACGCCTCTGGGCCCGGGTGAACGCGAAGATCGAGCCCGAGTGGGCCGAGGGTATCGCCCAGCACCTGGTCAAGCGCTCGTACTCCGAACCGCACTGGGAGCGGAAGGCCGGCGCTGTGATGGCGTACGAGAAGGTCACGCTGTACGGCGTACCGATCGTTGCCCACCGCAAGATCAACTACGGGGCCGTCGACCAGGAAGTGTCGCGGGAGCTGTTCATCCGGCACGCCCTGGTCGAGGGTGACTGGGACACCCACCACAAGTTCTTCCACGAGAATCGCAAGCTGATCGAGGAAGTCGAGGAGCTGGAGGAGCGCACCCGGCGCCGCGACCTGCTGGTCGACGACGAGACGCTGTTCGCCTTCTACGACGAGCGGATCGGGCCGGATGTCGTCACCGGACGGCACTTCGACACCTGGTGGAAGACGGCGCGGCAGCGCGACGCCGACCTGCTCGACTTCGAGCGGTCGCTGGTCGTCCGGGAAGGCGCCGAGGTCAAGGAGGAGGAGTTCCCGCTCACCTGGACGCAGAACGGGATGACCTTCGACCTCACCTACGCCTTCGAGCCGGGGACGGATGCGGACGGTGTGACCGTGCACCTGCCGCTGCTCGTGCTCAACCAGGTCACCGCGGACGGTTTCGAATGGAGTGTGCCGGGCTTCCGCGAGGAGCTGGTCACCACCCTGATCAAGTCGTTGCCCAAGGCAATCCGGCGCAACATCGTGCCGGCGCCCGACCATGCCCGCCAGATCCTCCCCTTCCTCGACCCGGCATCGGGTCCGCTGGTCGACGCGATGGCGCGCGAGCTGCGTAACCTGCGCGACGTACAGATCGACACCGAGGACTGGGATTGGTCGCGGGTGCCGGAGCACCTGCGGATGACGTTCCGCGTCGTCGACGACAACGGCAAGACAGTGGCCGAGGGCAAGGATCTCGCCGCGCTGAAGGAACGGCTGAAGCCGAAGACGAAGGCGGCGATCTCGCAGGTCGCATCCAAGGCGCTCAGCGGGCTGGAGCGGACCGGTCTGACCGACTGGACCTTCGGCGATCTGCCGCGCAGCTTCTCCGAACACCGCAACGGTCTGACCGTGGCCGGCTATCCCGCACTGGTTGACGAAGGCAAGAGTGTCGCCATCCGGTTGCAGGAGACCGAGCGCGACCAGGCTGCAGCGATGTGGAACGGCACGCGCAGGTTGCTGCTGCTCACGATGCCCTCGGTGATCGACGTGGTCCAACGGAACCTGACCAACCAACAGAAGATGACGCTGATGGCCGGCCCGCACCGCAATGTCGGCGAGCTGCTCGACGACGCGATCTCGGCGGCCGTCGATCAGTTGATGACGGCGGCCGGTGGCCCGGTCTGGAACCTCACGGCGTTCTCGTTCCTCCGCGACGCCGTCCGCTCGGATCTGGCCGACACCGTACTGACGATCCTGCAGCAGGTCGAGCAGGTACTGGGCCATGCCCGGACGGTGGACAAGCAGATCTCCCGCTCGTCGTCACCGGCTCTGCTCGCCGCGCTGTCGGACGTACGGGGACAGCTGGAAGGCCTGATCCATCGCGGCTTCATCACCGAGGCCGGCGCCAAACGGCTGCCCGACCTGGCCCGCTACTTGCGTGGGATCGAGCAGCGCCTGGACAAGATCGGCGCCAACGCGATGCGCGACCGGTCCGGCATGGCGGTGGTACAGA
The DNA here is from genome assembly GCF_036067295.1 of Kribbella sp. NBC_00382. Lineage (NCBI taxonomy): Bacteria > Bacillati > Actinomycetota > Actinomycetes > Propionibacteriales > Kribbellaceae > Kribbella > Kribbella sp. NBC_00382. Next base: position 6,406,121 of record NZ_CP107954.1, on the reverse strand, counting down.
CCCTCACCGACGAGTACCAGAAACGCCTCAAGGCGATCCCGACCGGCAAGTACCCGAGCCCGGAGCTCCTCGAGGTCCGCTGGATGCTCGAGGAACTCCGGATCAGCCTGTTCGCTCAGACCCTCGGTACGCCGTACCCGGTCTCGGACAAGCGCATCCGCAAGGCCCTGACGACTGCGTGAGCTACGTCCGGAGAGCCCGCCAGCGCTCTCCGGACGTCTGCTCAGCTAGAGATAGCTAGGGATAGCTCACCACATATCGTTGCTGGGTCGCCGCATTCGCGGTGCCGCCGGTGTTGTTGATGACATTGGCGATGGTGCCGACGCCGCCGAGGGAGACCGAGACCAGGTCGTGGAACTTCACGCCCGCGGTGTCGGGGACCTCGAAGGAGCGGTCGACGACCAGCGCCGGGTTGACCTGGAAGAACGAGTAGCTGCCCACTCCCCAGGCCTCATGGCTGGTGACGTTGTTCGCGACCTTGTACGCCGCCCAGCCCCGCGTCCCGCCACCGCTGGTCCACGAAGCCTGGTCCGGCGGGTCGTACGGGAACTCGTTCTGGAAGAAGTACGTCTTGCCGCCGTTGCCGTTCCAGAGCACCTCGTACTGCTGGTAGTGCTCGACGAACAGCCCGTACATCGTCACGTTGTTGCCGTTGACAACCAACCCGTTGGCCGCCGTGTTGACGTTCCAGCCGACCTGGTCGCCGTGGTCGGCACGCCACAGCCACATGTGGTCGCCGATCACGTTGTTGCTGTTGACCTGCAGGCTGACCGTCGCCTTGCCGAGGTGTGCGCCGCCACCGATCCGGACGAACACGTCGTGCAGGGAGGTCGGGTTCGCCGAGTGGTCGGCGTTCGAACCGGCCGGGCCGACCTCGACCAGGGTCGGCGAGTTCACCGGGCCGGCGTCGATCAGCAGGCCGCCGAGCTTGACGCCGTCGACGTCCGCCACCGAGATGGCGGTCTTGCCGGTGTCCGGGGTGAGGGTCGCCATTCCGATGCCGAGGACAACCGTGTTCGGCTTGGTCACCTTGATGGTGTCGGTCAGGTGGTAGATGCCGGGGGTGAAGAGCAGGTGCTTGCCCTGATCGAGCGCCGCGTTGATGGTGGCGATCGGGGTCGACGGCTTGGCGACCAGGAACTGGCTCAGCGAGATCGACGTGCCGGCCGCTGGGCCGTGCGACCAGCTCGTGCCCGACGAGTTCTGCCGCAGGGCCGGCACGAAGACGTTGTAGCTGCCGGCGTTATCGACGTACAGGAAGGGCTTTTCGCGGATCACGGGCGTGGTGCCGACGACTGTGTGGGACGGGTTCGGGAAGTTCTGCGGCGGTGCGCCGGTGGTACCGACGAACACCATGTTCCAGACCGAGCCGGCCCAGCTGCCGAACTCCGAGTTGCGCGACACCCACTGCTGCTGCGAGCCGGAGACGACCCGGTTGTCGATCTTGGTGTCGGCGAACAGGCCACCGCTGGCCCAGCCGTCGCCACCGCTCCAGAGCTGGATCTCCGGCGCGCCCTTCAGGTGCATCCGCCGGTACGGCGCAGCCTGCGCGACCGCCCAGCGCTCGATCTGGCCGGCCGGCGGGGTGACGGCCAGGTTCTCCGCGGAACGCCAGAAGTTCTGGGTGGCGTTCTGCTTGTTGTTCGGGTTGTCGCCCTGCTGCAGCCAGTCGGCCTCGACCCGGACGTGTCCGTTGAGGTTGACGTCGTCAGGCGACAGACCGAGGCCGGCCACCTGGGTGTTGAAGCCCAGGTTGACGTCAGCCGTGTAGGTGCCGGGCTTGAAGAGCAGCGCGTTGCGCTGGTCACCGAACTGGTTGGTGTGCTGCTGTGCTGCGACCTGGTCGAGCCGCGCCTGCATCTGCGCCTGCGGGGTCGCTGGGGTGAAGACATCGACGTTCGGGCCGAGGTCGGGGTTCATCGGGTCGGTCGGCGGGATCACCGGGCCGGTGCCTCCATCGGTGCTGTGGACGACGAGCTCCCAGAGCGAGTACCCGTAGCCGGTGCCGCGCTGGGTGCCGTTGACCCGCAGGTACCGGCCGCTGCCGGTCACGTCGAGGGTCTGGTTGCCACCGGTGCCGGTGGTCGTCGTGTAGATCGAGTTCCACGGTCCACCCGCATTAGCGGACACCTGGACCTGGAAGGACTTCCCGTACGCCGCCTCCCAGCTCAGGGCGACCTGGCAGATCGTCTGGGTCGAGCCCAGGTCCACCTGGATCCACTGGGGGTCAGTGGCCGCGCTGGACCAGCGGGTGCCGGGGTTGCCGTCGACAGCGGCTGAGGCAGGGGTGCCGCCGTTCTCGACGCTCGACGCGGTTGCGGTCTTGCCCTGGGCGACGTTGGCCGTCCCGCAAGCGGTCGGGCCGCCGTCGGTACCGCCGTACACCTGGAACTCCCAGAGCGAGTACCCGTAGCCGGTACCACGCTGGGTGCCGGACATCCGTACGTACCGGCCGCTGCCGGTCACGTTGAGCGTCTGCACGCCACCGATGCCAGTGGTCGTCGTGTAGATCGAGTTCCACGGTCCGCCGGCGTTGTCGGAGACCTGGACCTGGAAGGACTTGCCGTAGGCCGCCTCCCAGTTGAGGACGACCTGGCTGATGGCGGAGGTCGACCCGAGGTCCACCTGGATCCATTGCGGGTCGGACGCGGCGCTGGACCAGCGGGTCGCGGTGTTGCCGTCGACGGCCGCCGAGGCCGGCGTACCGCCGTTCTCTGTACTGGAGCTGGTGACCGGCTTGCCCTGGGACAGCAGCGTGGCGGCAGCCTGAGCTCTGCCGCCAGGCGCGATCACAAGGGCCGTGGTGATCAGGAACGCGGCTGAAACCAGGATCAGCCAACGCCTGAGGAAGGCCGGAGAGCGCGCTCCGGCCGATCTGGAAATGCGCATGGAGGAACCAATCAGGAGAGTGGACGGGGCGGCATCCTGCAGGTCTAGAGAGCGCTCTCTCAGAGATTGGGGCGTGCGCCTCCGACTGTCAAGGGAACGTTCCCTCAGACTGGTTCCGGAACTTCTTCAGTCGCTTTGGTCCACGGCATCGAGCGCCTCGGACAACTTCCTCAGCGCCGCGACCGCGTCGGCCAGCTGATCGGCGCCGACCGCGTCCGACAACTCCTTGGCATGGCGCGCATGGTGCGGGCCGATCGACTGGTTGGCGGCCAGCCCCTCGGGCGTAATGGCCACCAGCTTCGCGCGGCGGTGAGCCGGATTGTCCCGGTACTCCGTGAGGCCGCGCTCCGCCAGTAGGTCCGCAGTCCGCTGAACGGCCTGGCGGGTGATGCCCATCTCGCGGGCGATCGCGGACACCGTCAGCGGCTCGCCGATGACCGCGCCGAGCACCTGCCAGTACGTCGCGGTCAATCCAGCCGGCCGAGCGAGGTGCTCGGCCAGCTCGAGGAACTGGCCGTTCAGCTTGAACGCCGTCAGGGCCGCCGCGCTGAGCAGCTCCTGATGACGCTGCTGAGTCGTCATCAGGCAGACATCAGCTCGTAGAAACCGGCCGGGTCCTGGTCGCCGTACAGCTTGTACCAGGAGTCGAGCACCGGCGGCTTGTAGACCTCCAGCTCAGCGAAGATCGCCTTCGCGAACTCGACCGGCGCCTCGGCGCCTGCCGTGATCAGTCCGCGATCCGTGACCGAGTGCTCCTCCTTGTAGTGCTCACCGCCCTTGTATCCAAGGCTGTCCAGGAACGCTGCCGCGTTGCTCGTGTGCTCGCGATCATCCAGCAGTCCCGCCATCGCCAGCGCACCCGTCGCGCCACAGATCGCAGCCACCGGTACGCCGGCATCCAGGAACTCGCGTGCCTTCTCGACGTACGGCGCGTAGGCCTCGGTCGGCCAGATGTCGCTGCCCGGCAGGATCAGCATCGCGCTGTCTTCAGGCGTGAGATCTGCCAGCGTCGAGTCCGGCAGCACCCGCATCCCACCCATCGTGGTGACCGGCTCGAGCCCCGCGCTGACCGTCCGCATCTTGAAGCGGCCCGGCGCCTGGTGCCACTGCCCGTTGTTGATGTGGGCGCTGACGTACCCGACCTCCCAGTCGGCGAGCGTGTCATAGACGGCCAGATGGACGGTGAGTTGCTCGTTCGTAGACATGACAACAGCTTGTCATTTTGACAAGCTGTTGTCAATGGCTCAGGAACTCCAGCAGCCGCTTCGTCGTCTTCGCAGGCGCCTCCTCGGCCATGAAGTGTCCAGCGGCGACCGGTCCGCCACTGACGTCATCGGCCCACTCGCGCCAGATCTCCAGTGGCTCGTACCACGTCCCGACCGCTCCGCCCGGATCCCACAGTGCGAGCACTGGGCACTCGATCCGCCTACCCTGCCGCCGATCGGCCGCGTCCTGCTCGTGGTCGAGCGTTGCCGCCGCCCGGTACTCCTCGCAGATCGCGTGCACGGTCGCCGGATCACGGAACTTCGCGATGTACTCCGCCCTGACCTCCGCGGGGAACGCGTCCGGTACCTCGGACCAGCCGTCGAGCATGTGGTTCACGACCACATCCGGCGCTCCGGCGATGAGGGTCTCCGGAACAGGTTCGGGCGCGGCCAGGAACGACCAGACCCAGTAGCCGAGGCTGAATCGCTTGTCGGCACGATCGAAGGCGTCGCCGGTCGGCACCACGTCGAGCACCGCGAGCTTGGCCACCGCCTCCGGATGATCGAGAGCCATCCGGTACGCGCACCTCGCTCCGCGGTCGTGGCCGACCACGGCGAACGACTCGTGCCCCAGGGCGTTCATCACCTCGAGCTGATCCTGCGCGAGCGACCGCATGCTGTACGGCGCATGGTCGTGATCGGTGGGCGGCTTGCCACTGTCACCGAAGCCGCGGAGATCGGTCGCAACGACCGTGAAGTGCTCCGCCAGACCGGGGGCGACGCGATGCCACATCAGGTGCGTCTCGGGGATGCCGTGCAGCAGCAACACCGGTGGCCCGTCGCCACCGGTGCGGCCGCGGATCGTAGTACCGGAGGTAGTGATCTCGAAGCTGTCGAATCCTTCGAACATCTACCTCCGATACCCCGATGCGATCGTGCTAGACGCTGTCCAGGCAGATGCGGAACGGGTGGCCGGCCGGGTCGGCGTAGATGCGCCAGCCGCGGTGGCTCTCCGCTGGGGGTGCGTCGACCGGGTCGAGGGGTTCGGCGCCGAGGGCGACGACCGTGGCGTGACCGCTGGCCAGGTCCTCGACGACCAGGTCCAGGTGAAGTTGTTGTGCGTCCGTACCGGGCCAGGTGGCCGGTACGTAGTCCTCAGAACGCCGGAATCCGAGCGTCGAGCCGGGGCCGGTCAGGCTCCGCCACTCGTCGTCGCCGTGCTCGTCGATCTCCAGACCGAAGAGCGTCGAGTAGAACCGGGCAAGCTCGAGCGGGTCCGGGCAGTCCAGCACCACCGAGCCGAGCCGCCCGGCACTGGTGCCCGGCTGCTCTGCCACCTGAGTCATCTGTCCTCCAGCTTCCTGATCAGGAAAGTCCATTTACGGCCAGGCCCGTCCTGGTCGGAGAAGGCCCGGCCGCAAACAATGGCAGGTCCAACCGACACTTCGCATCTTTCGACACGCCTCGTTGACCAGTCACAGATTCAGATGAGTAATGCAGGGAGTTTGCTGAAAGATCTTGACTCCGGGTGTGAGCGGACGAACACTTCCGGTCATGACACGACTCGCCCGCCCTCGTCGTCGGGTCTCGCTGGTTGGCCTTGTTTCGGCTGCCTTGCTAGCGACTCCCCTACTAGCCACCCCAGTTATGGCCATCACCACGCCTGCCACGGCTCAGCCGGCAGCAGCCTCGGTACCCGCGCTGATCCCCAAGCCGACCTCGCAGCAGGCGCTGGCCGGCCAGGACTACTCCCTGAAGCCGTGGAGCGTCGTCGGTGTCGCCAGTAGCTCCAAGGAGCGGCGTGCGGCGCAGAAGGTCGCTGACCAGCTCACCTCGCAGCTCCGGCGTACCACCGGCTACCCGCTGCCCGTCGTACCGCACGTAGCCCGCGTCACCGACATCAAGCTGTCCACCAACGGTCCGAGCACCCTCGGAGCCGAGGGGTACCAGCTACGCGTCGACCGCAAAGGCGTCAGCGTCACCGCTGCGACCCCCGAGGGCCTCTTCCGGGGTGTGACCACCCTGCGCCAGCTACTGCCCGCCAAGGCCGACGCACGGACTCGCCAGGCGGGCCCCTGGAACCTCCCCGGTACTGCGATCGCCGACTCGCCTCGCTACGAGTACCGCGGCGCCATGCTCGACGTGTCGCGGCACTTCTTCTCCGTAGCCGAGGTCAAGCGCTACATCGACCTCGCCTCCCTCTACAAGCTCAACAAGCTCCACATGCACCTAGCGGACGACCAGGGCTGGCGGATCCAGATCGACTCCTGGCCGCGGCTCACCACGTACGGCGGCAGCCTGGAGGTCAACGGCACCCCTGGCGGCTCGTACACCAAGGCCCAGTTCGCAGAGATCGTCCGGTACGCCGCTGATCGCTACCTGCAGGTCATCCCCGAGATCGACACCCCTGGCCACACCAACGCCGCGCTGGCCTCCTACGCGCAGCTGAACTGCGACGGCGTCGCCCCGCCGCTCTACACGGGCACAGACGTCGGCTTCAGCTCCCTCTGCGTCGCGAAGCCGCTCACCTACAGCTTCCTGGGTGACGTGTTCCGTGAGTTGGCACAGCAGACGCCGGGCGACATCATCCACCTGGGTGGCGACGAGGCGCACTCCACGCCGCACTCGGACTACCAGACGTTCGTACCGAAGGCAGCCGCCGCGGTCACCAAGCAGCACAAGCGGGTGATGGGCTGGCAGGAGATCGGCGACACGGTTCTGCCAGCCGGCAGCATCGCGCAGTACTGGGGTACCGACGACGCAGGGTCGCAGGAACTCGCTCGCAAGGCTGCGGCTCAGGGCGCCAAGGTCGTGATGTCTCCGGCGAACCGGGCCTACCTGGACATGAAGTACGACGAAAACACGCCGTACGGGCAGGACTGGGCCGGTCTGGTCTCGGTGCAGACGGCGTACGACTGGAATCCGTCCACGCTGGTCCCGAACCTGCCGGAGAGCGCTGTCGCCGGTGTCGAGGCGCCGCTGTGGACTGAGACGCTAGATGACGTCGACAAGCTCGAGTACATGGCCTTCCCGCGTCTGCCGGGCATTGCCGAGCTGGGCTGGTCGCAGGCCTCAGCACTCGACTGGACGGCGTACAAGGACCGCTTGGGCGCCCAGGCGTCGCGGTGGGACGCGCTGAGCGTCAACTTCTACCGCGCGCCTGAGATCAACTGGCGCTAGGCACCAAACCCGGCACCGCCTGGCTCAGGACTGCAGTACGCGGTCCAGGAGCCAGGCGGTGTCTGCGTCCAGGTCCTGCTCGGCCACCGTGAGCTCTGTGGGCTCTGCCTCGTCCGTACCGTGCACCTGCAGGCGGTAGACGTACCGGTCGGGCTGCGGGCGGCCAGAGCCCAGGTCTGCCCCGGCCAGGCCGCGTGCGACCTGCTCCAGGCGCTCACTGTCCGGTTCGGCCGCGGTATCGAGCTCACCGCTCGCCGTCAGCCCCGCGAATCCACCGCTGCGTACCACTTTGAGGATCACCCGCACACCATTTCTCGCCTGGTGTCCGATGTCCAGGGCTGTACGACACGCCGGAGCGATCCAGCACGGACGGGCAGCGATCACCGGGCGTACAGGCGGTTCTGTCCGACCTTGTCTGTCGCCGGACCGGCTGCGGAGCCGCCTGCCAGCGGTGAATCAGCAGGTCCGGCGGGGGTTTCGTTGTCTGCCTGCCGGGCCCCAGCGGGGCTCCGCCGTTACAGGCGGTGATTCACACTCCGTGGCGGGCGGCAACTTTCCGCGACACGTGTTCCCGATCACCCCCCACACGAGCCTCTGGATCGGCTACAGTTATCGCGTTGCAGTTTTGGACTCCCACTGACTTTTGCTGTGCTGTACGGCCGGTTTCGTCGTCTGGGGCCTTTCGGCGACACGCGGTTCATGAGGTGTGGATCGCGTCTTGTTACAAGCCATCAAGGAGATAGACAACAATGGCTGTCGGTACTGTCAAGTGGTTCAACGCTGACAAGGGCTTCGGCTTCATCACCCCGGATGACGGTGGCGCGGACGTGTTCGCGCACTACTCGGCCATCCAGACCTCGGGCTTCCGCTCGCTGGACGAGAACCAGCGCGTCGAGTTCGAGATCACCCAGGGCCAGAAGGGCCTGCAGGCGGAGAACATCCGCCCGATCTGATCTTCGGGTCAGTCCTTCTAAGAACTGAGTAACGAGAGAGCCGTACACCATCCGGTGTGCGGCTCTCTTCAGTCTGCGGCAGCATCTACCGCATGACCGACGAACAGCAGCCCCGGGCAGCCCGCTACCACCGGCCGGAAGAGGACGAGGGCGAGCGGCTGGACCGGCAGTGGATCGAGCTGCTCCAGGAGTTGCGGCTGGCCCAGACGGGCACCCAGATCCTGTTCGCGTTCCTGCTCGGCATCGCCTTCACCCCGGTCTTCCAGGACGCTGATGCCTTCACCCACGACGTCTACGCCGGCACGCTGGTCGCCTCGGCGCTCGCGACCGGCCTGTTCCTCGCACCGGTCTCGTTCCACCGGATCGTCTTCCAGCACAAGGTGCGCGACAAGATGATCCCGATCGCCGCACGGATGACCAGCGCAGGCCTGGCCATCCTGATGGTGGCGATCAGCGGCGGCCTGCTGCTCGTCCTCGACGTCGTCCTCAACCGGACGACAGCGATCATCACCGTGGCCGTCGTCCTGGCCTGGTTCGTCGGCTTCTGGTACGTCCTGCCGGCCTGGGTCCGCCGCTCTAGCGGAGCCGCGGAATGACCTCGCCCGCAACCTGCTCCAGGACCTCTTCGGTACCGGCGTAGACGCCCTCGGCGCGGGGCCAGTGGGTGATGACGTCGGTGAAGCCGAGCTCGGCGGCGCGGCTGGTGGCGTCCTCGAAGGCAGCGGCGCTGCTCAGGGCGTAGCGCTTGGAGTCCAGGGAGAGATAGCGGTCGAACGGCCGGCCTTCCAGTACGTCGTCCAGCCGGTGGCTGAGGTCGCGGACCGTACCGAACCAGCCCTCGTAGTCGTCGGCCTTGCCGCCCGTGGTCACCCAGCCGGCGCCGTACTGGGCTGCCAGCCGCAAGGAGCGCGGACCGTTCGCGGCCATCACGAACGGGATCCGGGGTTGCTGGATGCAGCCGGGCAAGGTGCGGCCGTTGCGCGTCTCGAAGTACTCGCCCTTGAAGTCGACCTTGTCGGTGGTGAGCAGCTTGTCGAGCAGCTCGACGAACTCGGCCAGCCGGTCGACCTTCTGCCGCGGCGTCAGCTCGTCGCCGCCGAGGATGGTGGAGTCGATCCCGCCACCCGAGCCGATCCCGCACAGGAAGCGGCCGTCGGAGATGTCATCCAGGGCGAGCAGCTCGCGGGTCAGCGCCAGCGGGTGCCGGAAGTTCGGCGAGGTGACGAAGGTACCGAGCTTGATCGTCGAGGTGGCCAGCGCCGCCGCGGTCAGCGTCGGGGTCGTCCCGTACCAGGGTGAGTCCTGCAGACCGCCCCAGGTCAGGTGGTCGTAGGTCCAGGCGTGGTCGAAGCCCAGCTCCTCGGCCCGGCGCCATTTCGGCCCGGCCTCGGACCACCGGTACTCCGGCAGGATGGTGATTCCGAATCGCATGATCCGCACCCTAACGCCTGCCTGCGACCACGCCTGAGGAGCGGGGACTCGCCGGTGTGGCCGAGACCACGATAGTTGCGTTCCGCCACAATCTCCGGAATGGTCGAAAGGCAGTCCCCCCTATTTGATCAGGAAACGGAGGCGCGCCGAAGCGAGGCGTGATTCAGCTGTGGCGATCGATTTCGACAGCCGGCAAGCAACCACCGACCACGCGAACGAGCATCCTGCTCTAGCGGCGCCACCCCCACCCGGCAGCCGGAGTGCCGGCTCAGGGCTCGACCGGATCGTGTTCAGCGTCACTGCCGTGATCGCCTTGGCCTTCGTGGCTTGGGGTTTCGCGAACGCGTCGAGCCTCGGTACGGCGTCGACGTCGGCGCTGACCTGGGTGGAGACCAACACCGGCTGGCTGTTCGTGCTGCTCGCCTCGGGCTTCGTCGTCTTCGTGTTGTGGCTCGCGGCCGGCCGGTACGGCAACATCCCACTTGGCGCCGACGACGAGGAGCCGGAGTTCAAGACAGTCTCCTGGGTAGCGATGATGTTCAGCGCCGGGATGGGCATCGGGCTGATGTTCTACGGCGTGAGCGAGCCGTTGTCGCACTTCATGGCGCCGCCGCCGGGCACGGTCGAAGGTGGTAGCGATGCGGCGCTGCAGACGGCGATGGCGACGACGCTGTTCCACTGGACCCTGCACCCGTGGGCGATCTACGCCGTCGTCGGCATAGCGATTGCCTACGGCACCTTTCGGCGCGGTCGCTCGCAGCTGATCAGCTCAGCGTTCGCGCCGCTGCTCGGCAAGCGGACCGAGGGACCGATCGGCAAGGTCATCGACAGCCTGGCGATCTTCGCGACGCTGTTCGGCTCGGCCGCATCGCTCGGGCTCGGCGCACTCCAGATCGGTTCCGGCGTGCGGATCCTCGGCTGGCTCGACAAGACCGGGAACGCCGTACTGGTCGGTGTGATCGCCGTGCTGACCGCGGCCTTCGTCGCGTCGGCGGTCTCCGGTGTTGCCAAGGGCATCCAATGGCTGTCGAACGTCAACATGGTGCTCGCCATCGTGCTGGCCGCCTTCGTCTTCGTCGTCGGGCCGACCGTACTGATCCTCAACCTGGTACCGACCGCGATCGGCGACTATGCGCGCGACCTGGCCGACATGGCTGCCCGGACCGAGGCCAGCGGCGGCGACGCGATGGCGACCTGGTTGTCCAGCTGGACGGTCTTCTACTGGGCCTGGTGGATCTCGTGGACGCCGTTCGTCGGCATGTTCATCGCGCGGATCAGCCGCGGCCGGACGATCCGGCAGTTCGTCACCGGCGTGCTGCTCGTTCCGTCGCTGGTCAGCCTGGTCTGGTTCTGCATCTTCGGCGGTGCGGCGATCGACACCCAGCGGCACGGCGTGGACATCGCCGGCCAGTCGACGACCGAGGGGCAGCTGTTCGGCCTGCTCGACCATTATCCGCTGGCGTCGGTGACCACGATCCTGGTCGTCGTCCTGGTGGCGATCTTCTTCGTCTCCGGAGCGGACGCGGCGTCGATCGTGATGGGCACGCTGTCCGAGCGCGGCTCGATCGAACCACGCAAACCGGTCGTCGTCTTCTGGGGCGTGCTGACCGGCGCGGTCGCCGCTGTGATGCTGCTCGTTGGCGGCGGTGGCGCGAAGGCGTTGCAAGGTCTGCAGAACCTCACGATCGTCGCTGCCCTCCCCTTCGCCATCGTGATGGTCGGCCTGGCGGTCGCCCTGGCCAAGGATCTGCGCACCGACCCGCTGATGCTGCGCAAGGCGATGGGCTCCGAGGCGGTCGAGGCAGCCGTGATCGAAGGCGTCTCCACCCACGGCGAGGACTTCAGCCTGGTGGTCAGCGGCGAGACCCCGAAGAAGGACTGACTGGGAATAGATTGAGCATTCAACTACATTGATAGAGGTACCACCTTCGAAAGGACCTCTCCGATGACGTCAGTGCTCTATCTCAGTCATGGCGCTCCCCCGCTGGCGGACGACCGGCAGTGGACCGCGGAACTGGCCGCGGTCTCTGCCGGCATGGACAAGCCGAGCGCGATCCTGATCGTGTCCGCGCACTGGGAGGCCGCGCCGCTCACGCTGGCCGCGACGGAGACGGTGCCGCTGCTCTACGACTTCTGGGGATTCCCGGAGCGGTACTACCAGGTCCAGTACGCCGCCCCTGGCGCGCCCGAGCTTGCCGACCAGGTGCGGAAGCTGTTGCAGTCCCCCGCCACTCCTGTGTACGACGACCCTCGGCGGGGGCTCGACCATGGCGCCTATGTGCCGCTGAAGGAGATGTACCCGGACGCGGACATCCCCGTCCTGCAGGTATCGATGCCGACGCTCGACCCGAAGCAGCTGTTCGACATCGGCCGCAAGCTGGCGCCGCTGCGCGACCAGGGTGTGCTGATCATCGGCAGCGGATTCACCACCCATAACCTGAGCGCGATCAATCTCAGCGGAGCGCCCGACGGCGTCGCGCCGAGCTGGTCGATCGAGTTCGACGACTGGGCCAAGCGCGCGCTCGCGAAGCAGGACATCGACTCGTTGATCGACTTCCTGCACAAGGCGCCGGCCGCGGGCATCGCGCATCCGCGGACCGAGCACTTCGCCCCGCTGTTCGTCTCCCTCGGCGCGGCGGAGGATTCACTCGGTACTGCGGAGACCGTGGTCGACGGATTCTGGTACGGACTGTCCAAGCGGTCCTGGCAGATCGGCTGACTCAGCGCTCAGCGCTCGGGGGTCGGGAAGGTCGCCAGGTGGGTCGTGCCGATGCTGCTCAGCCAGACCTGCCCGTCGCGCTCGCGAACGCCGGTCGGCATCCGGAAGTCGGGGTGCTTGCCGCGCAGGTCGTGCACCAGGGTGCCGGCATCGTCGTACGCCTGGATCTCGATGATGTCGGCGGCCTTCGGCTTGAGCGCCTCGGGCAGGGCCCAGACCACTTTGCGGAGTACCGGCTGTTTGGGCAGGAGCATGTCCAGCAGGGCGTTGCGGGGTGAGCCGATCGCGACCCAGATCAGGCCGTCCGAGCCGCGCGAGATGTTGTCTGGCAGGCCGGGGATCATCGCAACCAGCTCCGGTTCGGCGCCTTCGGTGGTGAGGTCGACCTTGAAGAGTCCGTAGCTCGCGGTCTCGACGAAGAAGAGCGTCTGGCGGTCGCCGCTCAGCGCGACGCCGTTCGGGAACGGGCGGTTCGTCGCCAGCCGGGTGAGCTCGCCGTCGGGAGTGAGCCGGTAGAGGCTGCCGGTACTCGAGTGCTCGAGCAGATCGGCCATCCACTCGTCGACGCCGAAGCGGGTGGACGAGTCGGTGAAGTAGATGGTGCCGTCGGGAGTGACGTCCGCGTTGTTGCAGAACCTCATCGGACGGCCGTCGATCTCGGCCAGCAGCGTCTCGAGCCGGCCGTCCTGGTCGAGCGTGAGCAGCCCACGGTTCGCATCGCAGACCAGCACCTTGCCGTCCGGCAGCCACTCCAGCCCGAGCGGCCGCCCACCGGTGTCCGCGAGCACCTCGATCGTCGCCCCGTCCGCGCTGACCCGGAGAATCCGCCCGTCGACCAACCCGGTCAACACGTTGCCCTCGGCATCGATCAAGGCATCCTCGGGGCCTTCCCCTGGTACCGGCACAGCCCGTACTTCGATCCGCCGCGGCTCCCTGGTGGGCGGCGACGGCGGCGGAGTCCAGCGAACCGGGGCGATGCTCGACTTGGGGCTCATGCCGAAACCTTAGTCCGTCAACCCCTTCGAGGTTCCTCGAACTGACCCGGTCGCGCCCCTCGCGGCTGCCCATACTGACCGCGGCGCTGGAAACCCCGGCGCTGGACGAGGGGAGAAACACTGTGGGATTCCGAAAGACGAGCGCACTGGCTGCGGCCGGCGCCGTAGCGGTCCTGGCAGCGGGCACCGCTACGACAGCCTCCGCCGCTCCGATGACATCCGACACGGTTGCGGCGACATGCCACGCGAGCAGCGGCAACCTGTACTGCGGGAACCGGGTCAACGCGGCCATCTACAAGAGCCCGCGCTACGACACCGCGAGCGGCAACCCGATCGAGATCGTCGACACCCTGCGCTCCGGCTTCAGCTACTTCAAGTGCTACACGATCGGCCAGCCGCACGGGGGCGGCAACTCGATCTGGTACCGGACCTATGGCGATGACGTCGGCGCCTGGGGTTACGTCCCGGCGGTAGACGTCTGGACCCCGCAGGACCCCTTCCCCGGAGTCAATTTCTGCTGAGTCAGGGATGGACGGTGCCGAAGGCCGCAGCTTTCGGTGGGAACAGGGAGCGGGTGTCGGCGCCGTCCACCCACAGGCCGATTGCGAGGGCGGCTGTTGCTTCAAGCAGGCGAGCTCTGACCAGGGCGCCTGCCTTGACCGGCGTACAGCCGAGGGCGCGGATCAGGACTGCGACCTGCTCGTTGGCGGCCTCGTCGTCGCCGCAGAACGGTACGCCGAGTGGCTCGCCTTCGAAGGTGCAGGGGGCGTCTTGCCAGACTGTGTCGGGCGCGAGGTTGAAGGCCTTGACCACATGAGCGTCGGGAGCCAGCTGGGCGACTTGCTCGGCCATCGCGGGAACGGCCAGCGTGAAGTCGCCCGGGATGACGGCGTTCGTACAGTCGAGAACGGTCCGGCCGGCGAAACGACCGGGCGGTCCACCGGTCAGCACCTCGCTGACGGCTTCGGCCGGGACCGCGAGCAGGGTGACCTCGCCGAAAGCACTTGCCTCGAGCAAGCTTCCGCTCGACGCACCGATCCGGCCGGCCAGGTCTGCTGACTTCAACCGATCGCGCCCGCCGACCATCACCTCATGGCCGGCCCGTACCCATTGCCCGCCCAGAGCATCTGCCATCAATCCGCTGCCGAGAATTCCGATTCGCATGCTGCGAAGCTAGGCGATCCGTCAGGCACCTGATGGTGTGTTTCGGGCCAGGCAGAATGGAACGGTGACGGACGCACAGCAGAAGTTCTTCGCCGACTGCCAGGCCAGGGTCGCCGCCGACCTGATCAGCGGGACCTGGTCCGCCGTGGTCCTCTACTCGCTCGCCGACGGACCCGTCCGGCCCGGCGTCCTCCGGGACCAGATCGGCGGCATCAGCCAGAAGGTGCTGACCGAGACGCTTCGCAAGCTCGAGCAGCACGGGCTCGTCGAGCGTCACCGGTACGCCGAAGCGCCGCCCCGCGTCGAGTACTCGCTGACTGTGCCGGGTCAGGACCTGCTGATCCCCATCCGTGCCCTGGGCGACTGGGCCGCCAAGCACGCTGAGAATCTGATGCAAGCAACCTGCACCGCCTGAGTACTCGCCGTTGGGCCGACAGCTATTCGCCGGTGGAGCCGTCGAGGCGTTCGCGGAGCAGGTCGGCGTGGCCGTTGTGGCGGGCGTACTCCTCGATCATGTGGGCGAGGACCCAACGGAGCGAGAAGCGGCGGCCTTCGTCCTCGCCGACGAAGTCAGGGCCGAGGTCCGCGATGGCGGCTCGCGCCCGCTCGACGGCTTGGTCGTAGCGGTACAGGTCGGCGGCGTACTGCTTCGGGTCGAGGCCGATCCAGTCGCCCTCGGGGCGCTCGGGCGTCGCGTACGGGTAGACGACGGGCTCATCCGTGAAGGTGCCGACGAACCAGCCCAGCTCGTTCTCGGTGAGGTGCCGGATCAGACCGTGCAGCGTCATCGAGGACGGGTCGATGGACGGCGTACCGAGTTGCTCGGGCGTGAGGCCTTCGCACTTCCACCGCAGCGTGGCGCGCTGGAAGTCCAGGAAACCGACGAGAGTCTCCTTCTCGCCCGCTTCGGTCGGCGGGTCAGGTCTGCCGTTGAGGTCCATGCCCGGGAACCTACCGCCTCCCACCGACAATCCGCCTGACGATTGATGCCCGATGACTCCGCGGTGTCGCAAACTGTCAGGATGAGACTGGGTATCACCGTGATGCTGGCCATGGCCGTGCTCGCCGGAGCCGCCGCCTGCGGGGACGACAGCACCAAGGCCACCCCCACGCCCACGGTGAAGCCGTCGAAGGACCCGCTGACCAGCTGCGTCGACCAGCTCGTCTACTGGGGCACCGAGAATCTGCGCGGCGCGCCCGGCCAAGAGGGCGATTACCAGCACATGGGATTGACCGCGGACAAGTACGACGCGCTCCGCAAGATCCAGAAGAACGCCCGGGTGATCATGGCCAAGGGCGAGCTGCCGCCGACCTGGTTGCAGGACCAGTCGCGCGCGGCCTGCCTGAAGATCGTGGCGACTCCCAAGCCCAGCAACAGCGTCGGCGGGTGGCCGCAGTAGCGGCGTTTTACAGTCCTGGCTCAGATACCGGCCTTCATCCGGAGGATCCTCCGATACCGCGTAGGGTGGCGGGCATGAGTACTGAGAGCCCCCTCCCTTACAGCAAGTATCCGGTTCGGATCGGCCTCCAGGTGCAGCCTCAGCACGCGGAGTACGCCGCCATCCGCCGGACCGTCGCGGCCGCCGAGGAGATCGGCGTCGACATCGCCTTCAACTGGGACCACTTCTACCCGCTCAGCGGTGAGCCGGACGGCCTGCACTTCGAGGCCTGGACGATGCTCGGCGCCTGGGCCGAGGCGACCGAGCGGATCGAGATCGGCTGCCTGGTCACCTGCAACACGTACCGCAACGCCGACCTGCTCGCCGACATGGCCCGTACGGTCGACCACATCAGCAACGGCCGGCTGATCCTCGGCATCGGCTCGGGCTGGTTCGAGCGCGACTACGACGAGTACGGCTACGAGTTCGGTACGGCGGGCGGCCGGCTCGACGCGCTGGCCGAGTCGCTGCCGCGGATCGAGCAGCGCTGGGCCAAGCTCAACCCGAAGCCGACCCGGGACATCCCGGTCCTGATCGGCGGCGGTGGCGAGAAGAAGACCCTCAAGCTGGTCGCCAAGCACGCGACCATCTGGCACGGCTTCGGCGACGCCGAGACGATCGCGCACAAGCACGAGGTGCTCGACGCGCACTGCGCCGCGATCGGCCGCGACCCGGGCGAGATCGAGCGCTCGACGGCCGTCGGCGACAAGAGCCCCGCGGAGCTCGGCAAGGCGATGCTCGACATCGGCACCCGGCTCTTCACGGTCAGCACGTCCGGCCCCGACTACGACCTGGGTCTGCTCCGCGACTGGGTCGCGTGGCGCGACGAGGTCAACCAAGGCTGAGCCGCCGCGCGTCCGTAGTACCGGGTGTCTACCGGTACTACGGACGCGCGCGTCCGGAGGCCGCCCGGATTCGCTAGGATTTCGGGCATGTCTACGCTGCCTACTGACGGCTCTGTGCGACCCATCACCCGCTGGGGCACGGACGTCATGCACCACCTGAACCAGCCGGTCACCGAGTTCGGCGAGGAACTGCACAAGCTCGTCGCGGACATGGTCGCGACGATGAACGCCGCCGAGGGTGTCGGACTGGCCGCGAACCAGGTCGGCGTGGATCTGCAGCTGTTCGTCTTCAACTGCCCGGACAAGAGCGGCGCCTTCCAGTCGGGCGTCGTCTGCAACCCGGTCCTCGACCTCCCCGAGGGCAAGGACCGCCAGCTCGACGAGGGCGACGAAGGCTGCCTGTCGCTGCCCGGCGCCTTCACCAAGTGCGCCCGGCCGGACTTCGCCCGGGTCACCGGGGTGGACGAGAACGGCGAGCCCGTCACGTACGAGGGTGACGGCCTGCTCGCACGCTGCCTGCAGCACGAGACCGACCACACGCAGGGCATGGTGTTCGGAGACCGGCTGTCCCGGAAGTACAAGAAGCGTCTGTTCGCGGAGGCCGAGGAGTTCGCCCCCGACTACCCGGACGACTGGCCCGTCTCCCCCATGCTCAACCAGGAAGAACACGACCACAGCGACGAAGGCCTCAACGCCTGATCACCGAGCTTGTCGCCTCGCTGCGCGCGGGGCGACGCACTGCCGTCGAGGTGGTCTCGGAGGCGCTGGATGGGGTTGCTCGCTGGGACCCGGTGCTGCACTTCATCGACTCCCTCGATGCCGAAGGCGCTTTAGCTCGGGCTCGTTCTGTGGATCTCGGCCTGCCGTTGGCCGGGGTGCCGTTTCTGATCAAGGCCCGTACGCCGGTTGGCTCGCCGATCGTCACGCGGTTGATCGCGGCCGGGGCGATCCCTCTTGGTACGTCGACGCGTGCGCGGCCGGATGCTGTCTCGCAGACGTTCGGGTGGAACGGGTCCGAATACACGCGCAATCCCTGGGATCTGTCCCGCTCGTCGGGCGGGTCGTCGGCCGGTGCTGCGGCGGCTGTGGCGGCTGGCGTCGTACCGCTGGCTACCGGTGGAGACAGTGCTGGGTCGTTGCGGATTCCGGCGTCGTTCTGTGGTGTCGTGGGCCTCAAGGGGACGGCTGGCCGAGTGCCTCGGGCGGACGGGCGGTCATTGGCCGGGCTCACCATCGGCGGCTTCATCGGGACGTCGGTGGAAGATGTCGCGCTGGCGACCAGCTTGGTCAGTGGGCCGGATCGGCTGGATCCGGGGGCGTTGCCTCGCTGGCCGGTGCCTTCGATCGTGGGCCTTGGGCCGTGGCGGGTGGCCTATCGGTCGGCGTTGAGTTCCTTGGCCTGCGATCCGCCGGTCGATGCGGTGGTGCGTGCGAGTCTCGGCGTACCGGGCGTCGTCGTACAGGATGCTGCGCTCGATTGGCTGCCGGTCGAGTCGGCTTGGCTGACGCTGCGGGATCTCGATGCGGGCTTGGCGGTCGAGCCGTCGGCATTGCGGGCGGCCGTGCGAGTACGCAGCCACAACAACACGGCAATGGCGGACTTGTTCTCCTCGGTCGATGCGCTGGTTACGCCGACCACCCCGAGGGTGGCGCATGGGTATGACCAGCATGAGCAGAACATCGTCGTTGGCGACCTGTCTTGGGGCTTCAACGTGACCGGGCATCCGGCTGTGAGTGTGCCGGTCGGATTGGTCGATGGGTTGCCGGTGGGGGCTCAGGTTGTGGCGCCGCACGGGCGGGAGGATGTCGCGCTGGCGGTGGCGGCGCGGATCGTGCGGGCGATTTCGGTACCTGGGTGAGGGTTCGCCGATAAACTGCCGCAATGAACGGGATGCTGGGTGACTCGGGGATCAGGCGGCCTGTCACGCTTGATGATGTCGCGCGGGCCGCGGGGGTCTCCCAGCCGACTGCTTCGCGGGTGCTGAACGGGAGTTCGCGGAAGGTTGCCGAGAGCTATCGGGAGCGGGTGCTGGAGGCTGCGCGGGAGCTCGGGTATACGCCCAACCTGCCGGCGCAGGCGATGGCGCGTGGGACGTCGCGGACGATCGCTCTGGTGATCAGCCTGATCTCCGACCCGTACTTCTCCGCGATGGCCGCCGAGATCATGAAGCAGGCCGAGGCGATCGGGCTGCACGTCTCGATCGCCGTCACCGAACGCCAGGCCGATCGCGAGCTCGATCTCGTCCGCGAGCTCCGCGGCCAGCAACCACGCGCCATCATCCTGGCCGGCACCGGGTACGTCGACCCGCCGTCCGAGCAGCAACTCGTCGACGAACTGCATCGGTACGAGGAGACCGGCGGCCGGGTGGTACTGATCAGCCGCTCCGACCTCCCCTTCGAGACCGTCGACTTCGACAACCACGACGGCTCCCGGCAGCTCGCCCGCGAGCTGGCCGGACTCGGTTACGAGCGCTGCCTGGTACTTGGCAGCGGTACTCCCCTACTGTCCATGCGCCGCCGCGTCGAAGGCTTCGTCACCGGCCTCGTCGAGTCGGGCGTCGCCGACGCGGCCACCCGGGTCCACCACCCAGGCTTCAGCTGGGCCGGAGCGCGCGACTTCGTGCTGAGCCTGACCGATTCCGAAGTACAGGACCTCCAACTGGTCTTCGCGGTCACCGACGACATGGCCCTCGGCGCCCTCGCAGGCCTCCGCGAACGAGGCCTCCGCATCCCCGAAGACATCGGTATCGCGGGCTTCGACGACATCAGCACCCTCCGCGACGTCGTCCCGAAGCTGACCACAGTCCACGTAGCCCTCAACGCCGTCGCCCAGGAAGCCGTCTACCGCGCGACGACCACCGACACCGACCTCACCCGCCGCACAGTCCCCGCCTACCCGGTGATCCGCGCCAGCACCCCGCCCCTCTCTCAGCACTAGTCTTTCCGGCTATGACCATGCAACCCGGCGTCCGGCCGCCTTTCAGCCGCCGGCCGCTGCTGTGGATCGCCATCGTCTTCTTCGCTGCCGGCGTCGTGCTGAGCTCCATCTTCCTGCTGCAAATGACGAGTGCGATGCCAACCGAACCGGTGCCACTCGGGGATGGTGTCGTCCGGCTGGACCGCGACGGCTTGACCATCTCGACGACCGCGCAAGGCCAGACCCCGAGTTGTCAGGTCAAGGACGCCACCGGTGCCGACATCCCCCTGAAGGGGCCGCTGAGGCGTGAGAACTACTCCGTGGACGGCCCGAGCTACTACGTCATCGCCCACTCGAAGTCCCCCGTCCCACCCCAGACCTTCACAGTCACCTGCACCAACGCCGACAACACCATCCCGTACTACGTAGGCGATCGCGCCTCCGTCGACAAGATGATCCCCTCCCTCATCAAGGCCTTCGCATCCTTCATCCTGGCCGTCCTGATCGGCAGCGCGTTCATCCGCATCGAGCAACTCCGGCACCGCCGCGCGAGTCGAACGACCTGACGTCAGAGCTCCCACCAGGCCAGGTGGGAGTTGACGTCGGCTAGTGGCTCGATCACTTCCCAGGCTTCGGTGATTTGGTTGTTGGTGATGCGGATGATGTCTACAACTGCGATGGCCGGCCCGCCGTTGGGGAGGTGGCGGTGGGTGTGGAGGATGACGTGGTCGCCGTCGGAGAGCAGGTGCACGACCTCGACCTCCATTCCGGCGAGCGGGGTCAAGGCATTGCCGACGTCGGTCAGCCATTCGGTCTTGGTGCGGGTCAGCCCGTCGGGCCGGTGGTGACGGAAGTCGTTGGTCAGCAATGGTTCCAGGGCTTCGACGCCGCCGTCGCCGATCAGTTGAGCCAACGCCTGCTGGACGAGTTGCTTGTGCTGTGTGGTCATGGGCAGCAGTGTTGTGGCGGGTCGCGGCGGTTGTCGATGAAGTGGGATTTCATCGACAGACGGCGCAGGATGAGTAGGCTCGATGACCATGGCAACGGTCGGAGAGCTCCTGCGGCAGTGGCGGCATCGGCGACAGCTGAGTCAGCTCGATCTCGCGATCGCCGCCGACGTCTCGGCGCGGCACGTCAGCCTGGTCGAGACGGGCAAGTCCCAGCCGAGCGCCGAGATGGTACTGCGGCTCGCCGAGCAACTCGACGTACCGCTGCGTGAGCGCAATGCCCTCCTGCTCGCGGCCGGCTTCGCACCCCGGTACGCCGAAAGCCCCCTCGACAGCACCGCGCTGTCAGCGGCGCGCGCCGCCGTAGAACGCGTCCTGCGGGCCCACGAGCCCTACCCAGCACTCGCCTTCGACCGCCACTGGGACATCGTCATGACCAACCGGGCTGTCGACCCGTTCCTCACCGGCGTAGCCCCGGAACTCCTCGAGCCCCCGATGAACCTGCTGCGCCTCGGACTCGACCCTCGCGGCCTGGCCGCCCTCGTCGTCAACCGCGACGACGTGCGGACCGTCTTCCGCTCCCGCGTCCGACGGCAACTCGCGGCCGCCCCGGACGCCAAGCTGAGCGCGCTCTACCAAGAGTTGCTGGCCCCAGGCGAGACCAGTGACCCGGTCGAGGCCGAGGTCGTGATCCCGATGATCATCCGCGTCGACGGCGTCGAGCTGCGGATGTTCTCCACGATCACGACCTTCGGCACTCCACTCGATCTCACCCTCGATGAACTCGCCGTCGAGTCCTACTACCCGGCCGACGACCAGACCGCCGCGTACTTCAGAGCTTGACGCCGCCGCTGATCAGGTCGATCTTCCAGTAGCGCTGGAGGCTGAGGAAGAGGACGCCGAGCGGGATGATCGAGACCAGGACGCCGGCGATGACGATCGAGTACTGCGCGGCTTGGCCGCCGGTGATGATCATCAGGCCGTAGAGGCCGAGGGTCAGCGGATACAGGTGGTCGTTGTTGATCATCACGAACGGGAGCAGGAAGTTGTTCCAGATGCCGATGAACTGGAGCAGGAAGACGGTCACCAGGGCCGGCATCATCAGCGGGGCGCCGACCGAGCGGAAGATGCGCCATTCGCTGCCGCCGTCGATCCGGGCCGCTTCCATGATCTCGTCGGGGACCGAGGCCTCCGAGTAGATCTTGCACAGGTAGATGGCAAAGGGACTGACCAGTTGTGGGAGCAGTACCGAGGCGTAGTTGTTGGTCATGCCGACCTTTGCCAGCAGCAAGAACTGTGGGACTGCCAGCAGGATCTGCGGTAGCAAGACCGCGGCGACGATTGCCCTGAACAACATTGTGCTGCCGGCGAAGCGATACTTGCCCAAGGCATAACCAGCTGCCCCGGCGATTGCCGTCGACAACAATCCACCGCCGATCGCGTAGATCACCGAGTTCAGCACCCAGCGGCCGAAGATGCCGTGGTTGTAGCTGAACAGCGCGTCCAGGTTGCTCCAGAAGCCGCCGTTGAAGGCGGGCAGGAACGGTGCGGTGGAGAAGAGCTCGTCGTTGGTCTTGGTCGAGGCTATGACGATCCACAGCACCGGCAATACGCAGTACAGGGCGCCGATCAGCAGGATCAGCGTCGGGATCCAGCGGGTGCGCTGTCGGATCATCTGGTGGACCTCCGGGCGATCCGGCGGCCGACGGCCGAGACGAGAACGGTCGCGGCGACCGTCATCGCGATCAGCACGAACGACGTCGCGGCGCCTTCGTAGATGCTGTTGTTGACAAAGGCATCGGTGTAGACCCGCATCAGCGGGACCCAGGTCGACGAGATCGCGTTCGCCAGCGGCTTCAGCGTGGTCGGCTCGTTGAACAGCTGCAGCGAGCCGATCACCGAGAACAGCGCGACCATCGCCACCGCCGGCGCGATCATCGGCAGCTTCACCCGGACGGCGATCTGGAACTCCGTCGCACCGTCCAGCTCGGCCGCCTCGAACAGCTCCTTCGGCAGGCTCCGTACCGCCGTGTAGAGGATCACCATGTTGAAGCCGACGACGCCCCAGACGGCCACATTGGCCACGCTGAAGAAGATCCCCTTGGTGCCGAAGTAGTTGACCACGTCGCCGCCGATCGGTGACGTGGCGGGCAGGTACATGAAGCCCCACAACAGCGACGCGACCACACCCGGTACGGCGTACGGAAGGAAGATCGCCAACCGCGCGAAGCCGACCAGCCGGGCCCGCTTCGCGTCCAGGCACAACGCGAACAGCGTCGACAGGATCACCGTCAGCGGTACGCCGAACGCCGCGATCAGCAGCATCCGGCCGAGGCTCGCCCAGAACTCGCTGTCGCTCAGGGTCGAGGTGTAGTTGGAGATGCCGGCCCACACCTCGGTCGGCTTGCCACCGCCGAGCAGGCCCTTGCCCACCTTCATCCGGCGGAAGCTGAGGAAGATCGCATAGATCGCCGGGGCGATCGTGAACAGCAGCAGGAGCACGACCGCCGGCGTGACCAGCGCGACGGGCAGCAGCCCGCCACGGCTGCGAGACTTGCTCGCGGCCGTGGCGGTACGAGGACCGCTCATCTCAGCCGGCTACCTGGAAGCCGAGTTTCTTCATGTCGCTGATCGTTGCCTCTTGCATCGTGTCGAGCGCGCCGGAGAGGGCTGTCTTCTTCTGCAGGGCGGCGCCGAACGCGTTGGAGTACGAGTCGAACGTGACGTTCGCGTTCGGGCCCCAGATGTCGAACGTCCGCACGCCTTTGGCCGCGGTCGCCATCAGCGTGTTGTAGTCCGGCTGCGTCGACATGAACGGCGGCGGCGTCTTCAGCGCCGGCAACGCCTGACCCTGCGGCGACGCCGGGAAGACCTGCACGTTCTTGATCAGCGAGTCCATCCCCGCGTCGGACGAGTTCATCCACTCGACGAACTTCGCGGCCTCGGCCGGGTGCTTGGAGTTCGCTGTCACGGCTTCGGTCTCGCCACCCCAGATGCCGACGGCGGTGTCACCGGCGGTCCAGGCCGGCAGCGGTGCCGCGGCCCACTTGCCGGCGGTGTCCTTCGCGATCGACGGCAGCTGGTTCGGTCCCCACTGCGCGCCGACCCAGCCGACGATGGTGCCGTTGTTCATGTCGGTGTTCCACTGCGCCGACCAGTTCGGCTGTGGGCTGACCAGGCCCTTCTTGATCAGGTCGTCCCAGTAGTTCGCGACCTTCTTGCTCGCCTCGTCGTTGATGGCCACGCTCCACGTGTCACCGTCGGCCTTCCACCAGTTGGCCCCGGCTTGCTGTGCGAGCCCCGCGAACCAGCCCGGGTCGGCGGCGGTGAAGTTGCCGATGTACTTCTTCGGATCCGCCTTGTGGATCGCGGCCGCGACCGTCGCGTACTCCGCCCACGTCGTCGGCGCCTTGAGGCCGAGCTTGTCGAACACGTCCTTGCGGTAGAAGAACACCATCGGGCAGACGTTCTGCGGTACGCCGTACGTCTTGCCCTCGAACTGCACCTGGGACAGCGACGCCTTGTCGTACTTCGTGTCCAGCCCCTTCACGTAGTCGTCGATCGGGACGACCACCTGGTTCGCGATCAACGCCGGCAGCGCCTGGTACTCGACCTCGGTGATGTCAGGGTTGGTACCGGCCTTGTTGTTGGTGATCAGCTTGTTGTACAAGGTGTAGCCGGTGCCGGACGGCTTGCTCAGCTTGACCTGGATGTCCGGGTTGAGCTTGTTCCACTCGTCGACGACCTTGTCCATGCCGCCGTCCCAGTTGACGTAGGTCAGGTTGACCTTCTCGCCCTTGGTGGCACTCGAGCCGGTAGCGCTGGGGCTGTCGTCGTTACTCGAACAGGCGGCCAGGGCCAGCACGAGGACAGCACCGAGGGCGGCGCTCTTGCGGAGGTTCATCAGGGGTTTCCTCATTTCGACGCCCAGCCGGGGTACTCGGTGGGGGTGGTCTGGATGCCGATCCACTGGCGGTGGGTGTAACCGGCCAGCTGGCCTTCGCCGCCGTGCCTGGCGTACCCGTCGTTGACGTGTACTTCGTTGCTCTTGACCTTCTCCGCGAACGCGAGCCCGCGCATCGGGTCCTTGGTGAAGACCGAGTTCATCAGCGTGCGATGACGGTTGACGAGGTCGAGCGCCTCGGCCTCGCTGTCGACCACGGTGATCGGCATCACCGGGCCGAAGATCTCCTCGGTGAACACCGGCATCTGCGGGGTCACCCCGGTCAGTACGGCGGGCTGGTAGAACAACCCGTCGTACGTACCACCGGTCGCGAGCCTGGCGCCGGCCGTGATCGACGGCTGCACCAGACCCTCGTGGAATCGCTTGAGCTGGGTCTCGGTGATGATCGGGCCGAGGTCGACGTCGTCGCGCAGCGGGTCGCCGACCCGGAGCTTGCTGACCCGCTCCACCACGGCTTCGGTGAACTCGTCGGCGACCGAGCGCATCACGATGTGCCGGCCGGCGGTGATGCAGGTCTGGCCTTGGTACCAGAGTGACGACCAGAGCGCGCAGCTCACCGCCTGGTCGAGGTCGGCGTCGTCCAGTACGACGAAGGCGTTGTCGCCGCCCAGCTCGGTCGCGGCGGCGCGGAAGTTCTTGCCGGCGAAGCTCGAGATCTGCTGACCGACCTCGAACGAGCCGGTGAAGTGGATCAGGTCCAGGTCGGGGTGCTCAGACAGCGTTCGCCCAGTGGTCGGGCCGTCGCCAGGTACGACATTGAAGACACCAGCCGGTACTCCGGCCGCTTTGGCCGCCTCGGCGAGGATCTGACCGCCGGCGATCGGTGTGAGCTCGGCGGGCTTGAGGACGACCGCGTTGCCGTAGGCGAGGCCGGGCGCGAGCGCGCGCATCGCGAGACTCATCGGGTAGTTCCAGGGCACGATCAGCCCGATCACGCCCAGCGGCACCGCCCGGGAGAGCGAGATCTTGCCGCTCTTGTACGGCGGGAGGATGGCGCCGGCGTTCTCGGTGAGCTGGGTGGCCGAGTTGAGCAGCTGGTTGATCGACTGCCCCAGCTCCTCCTCCGCCTTCTCCGTCGTACCACCGGTCTCCCGGATGATCAGCGTGGTCAGCTCGTCGTGCCGGTTCTCCAGCTCGCGCGCGAACGCCCGGAGAATCTCGCTCTTGGTGTTCGCGTCGACCTCGGCCCACTCGGCCTGAGCCCGCCGCGCACTGCGAACCGCCCGGTCCACCTGCTCGGCCGACGCACTCCCGTACCGCGCGAACGGCTTCCCGGCCGCCTTGTCGAGCACCGGCACCCAGTCCGACGCCGGCGGCTCACACCACCCGTCGATCCACACCTGCGCCTCGTAATCCCGCAACCCACTCGCAGGAACCGACCTCATCGGCATACCTCCACTCAACCCAACCTAGGAATGCGCTTTCCCGCAGGATTGCGCATTCCCGGTGTGGGGTCAAGAGGTAGCGATCGGGGGTACTGGGTACCGGTGCGCTCGCTGCATAAGTTCGGCGTGGGCTGAGGCATAATTACCGCGGATTTCGGCGTCAAGACAATGGCGCCCGTACGGAGATCTGCTGTTACGAGGAGTGACAGAGGATGAACCAAGCTGGCGATTTCGGTGAGCTGGCCATGAACCTGCACGACCAGAACGGCACGCTGGCGACCGTCGAGGGCGTGTTGCAGTTCGCGACCGAGGTGCTGCGCTACGACCACGCGTCGGTGCTGCTGATGCGCCGCCGGCGACCGGAGACCGTGGCGGCGACCGACGAGCTGATCACCAAGGCCGACCAGCTCCAGCTCGATTTCGGTGAGGGACCCAGTTTGCTGGCGATCTCCGACCACGCCGACGTCCTGGTCGAGGACACCACCACCGAGACCCGCTGGCCGGAGTGGTCGCCGATCGCGGCAGAGTACGGGATCCGCGGAGCGCTGGCGATCCGGCTGTTCACCGAACACTCCACCAGCGGAGTCCTGAACCTGGTCTCCGCGCAGCCCCTCGACTTCACCGACGCCGATCGCGAATCCGCCCGGCTGCTCGCCCTGCACGCGTCGATCGCCATCGCCTCGGCCCGGCTGGAGACGTCGCTGAGAGAAGCCATCGACTCCCGCAAGATCGTCGGTCAGGCAGTCGGCCGCCTGATGGAGCGTTACGGCCTCGACGCGGTGCAGTCCTTCGTCGTCCTCCGCCGCTACTCGCAGGACCGCAACCAGCGCCTCAACGCGGTCGCCGCCCACGTCATCGAGACCGGAAACCTCCCCGACTAGCCGTGCTCAACTCGCCGGCCGGCGGCCGAAGGCGTCCAGCAGGCGGGATTGGGTGGGCGCGTCGGGCGGGAGGGTGTTGCTGGCGCCGGCTCCGAAGACGCCCATCTGGCGCATAGCGTCCCGGTGGGGCTGGACGATTGCCCAGAGGTCGGTGACGACCCGAGGGTCGAGCGTTGGATCCAGTCCGGCGCCGGTGGCTACGTCCCAGGCGTGGACTACCAGGTCGCCCGCGCGGAAGCGGACGAAGGTGTCGTAGGTGATGTCGCCGCTGGGGTGATGCAGGAGCAGGGTTCGGTCCGCGGTGGCAAAGGCGTGGTGCTGGGATTCGCAGGAGGTGGTGACGGCTGCCAGCGGGTCCTCGCCCAGTTGGTCGGTGTCCAGGCCGGCGACCGACGCGGCTGCGGAGGCGCCGCCGAGGAGGCGGGCGGCGAAGATGTTGCCGACGACAACATGGTCGACGACCTCGTGGACCGTGAGGTCGGCGGGCGTGCTGTTGCCCCACGCATCGGTACCTACGGAGGAGACGATGCGGATGAGTTCGGCGCCGGCCGCCTGGATGAGGTCCACCGTGGGAAGGCTACCGCCGCCGAGGCTCTGTCCTCAGGTGATCGGGAAGTCGAAGTAGGTGTTTGGGTGGGGCTCGTCGGTGAGGGTGTAGTGCCACCACTCGGAGGCGTAGGACGAGAAGCCGCAGGCGGACATGACGGCGAGGAGGGCTTGGCGGTTGCTTACCTCGGTTGGCGTGATGCCTGCGGCGCCGTGGTGGGAGATTGGGTCCATCAGGTCGTGGTCGCCGCCCATCGCCGCGAGTTCGCCGGTGGTCAGGTGGTACAGGGTTAGATCGACGGTGCTTCCGCGGCTGTGGCCAGATCTGGTGGAGACGTAGCCTTTGGTGAACATCTCGGCTCTGTCGAGCCAAGGGTAGTGGCGTGGTTTCGTCCTGCCGTCCTCGGACTGCTTCGACCACTCCAGGAAGCGATCGACGGCCCGTTGCGGGCGGTACCCGTCCCAAAGCAGGAGCCCGAAGCCCTGAGGTTCAGCCTTCTGCTGCGCTTCGTCCAGCGCCGCGCACAGAGCCCTGGTGCCGACGATCCTGTTGGCCAGATAGCCGTCCACCGGTTTGCCGGTGAAGTTGTCCCAGGTGGCGTACTTGGCATCCCACCGCAGACCAGTCGTGAACTCGTCCACGTAGACGAAGTCAGCGTTCACCGGAACCGACCGCCAACGTCGACGACACCAGCCGGTCGATCACCTCGGCGAGCGGCATCCCCGCGGCGGCCATCATCCGCGGATAGCGGCTGTACGACGTCATTCCAGGGAAAGTGTTGACCTCGTTCAGGACCACCTGCCCGTCGGCCGTCAGGAAAAGGTCCACTCGAGCCAGCCCGCTGCAGCCCAACGTGCGATAGACAGCCTTAGCGGTCTCCCGGACGAGCGAGCGCGACTCCGCCGAGATATCCGCGGGAACGATCGGCGTCGAGTTGTCGGAGCCCTGTTCCGGCGCACTCTCCTGGTGGATTCTGAAGAAGCCGTGGGACAGCGCGATCCGATCCACCTCGCCCACCACGAGCTCCGGATCCGTGCCCAGCACCGCGCATCCGACCTCCTGCCCGACGACCGCCTCCTCGATCACTACCTTCGAGTCGTACTGCCTGGCGACCGCCACAGCATCAGCCAGTTCCGACGCGTGAGCCACCTTGCTGACGCCGAAAGACGATCCCGACCGAGCCGGCTTCACGAAGACCGGATAGGTGAGCTGATCGGGATCGACGGTCTGCTCCCCCGTGACCGTCCAGAAGTTCGGCGTCGCGATCCCCGCTGTGCCGACGACCGTGTACGCGAGGGACTTGTCCATACACAGCGCAGAACTCGCGATATCGCAGCCCACATAGGGAATCCCGGACAGCTCCAGCAAGCCCTGGATCGCGCCGTCCTCGCCGAACTTGCCGTGCAGAACGGGCAGCACCAGGTCCAGTTCGAGAATCTCGTACTTCCCTTCGTCCAGCACCAGCAGCCCGCGCACACTCCGGTCCGGCACGAGGACGGCCGGCTGGCACCGACCCGCTTCCCACTCTGGACCGGGGAAGTCACAGAGCATCCAAGCGCCCTTCTCTGTGATCCCCAGATAATACGGCTCGTACTTCTCGGGATCGAGATGCTTCGCGATCTCCAATGCGGACTTGACGGAGATGTGGCGTTCCTCGGTAAAGCCACCGAAGACGATGCCGACCTTCAACCTAGGCATACTGATTCCTGCTTTCGAACTTGAGACAGTTGACGAGAGAGTTTTCGACGGTGTCGCTGAGAGCGCGATCCGTGTAGTAAGCGGTGTGCGGACTGATCAACACGTTCGGCAGCCGCTGCAACCGCTGCAAAGGTTCGCTGTCGATCGCCTTGCCCCGATGGTCGGCGTAGAAGATTCCCTCTTCACCTTCGACGACATCCAGCGCGGCTCCGCCGAGCCGTCCGTCTTCCAGCGCCGCAATCAATGCCTCGGTGTCGATCAGACCGCCGCGCCCTGTGTTGACGACGAGCGCACTCGGCCTCAACTTCTTCAACCGTTGGCGATTCAGCAGATGATGCGTCTCCGCGGTGAGCGGGATGTGCAGAGTGACGATGTCGCTGAACCGCAGCAGCTCGTCGAGCGAGACGTAGTCCGCAGACGTGTTGGGCCGGCTGTCGTAGGCCAGGGTCCGGCACCCGAACCCCCGCAGCCTGTTCAGGACCGCCGCGCCGATGC
Organism: Kribbella sp. NBC_00382; assembly: GCF_036067295.1. Classification (NCBI taxonomy): domain Bacteria; kingdom Bacillati; phylum Actinomycetota; class Actinomycetes; order Propionibacteriales; family Kribbellaceae; genus Kribbella; species Kribbella sp. NBC_00382. Next base: position 6,376,467 of record NZ_CP107954.1, on the reverse strand, counting down.
GTCCCGTGCCGACGACCCCGATCACCAGGTCCCGCAACTCCCGCCCACGGACCTCGTCCAGCCGGTAGTCCTGGACGTCCGTACGCCGGATCATGGCTGGCGCATTGCGGATCGCCATGAGCATCAGCAGCAGCGTGTAGTCGGCGACACTGTCCGGCGAATAGCTCACGTTCTCGACGGAGATACCGACCTGCTCGGCGAATTCCAGGTCGAGGTGGTTGTAGCCGATACTCCTGGTCGAGATGTACTGCACGCCGATCCGGCTCAGTGCGTGCAGAGTGGCATTCGTGATTCGGGTCTTGTGACCGACGCTGATGCAGCGGTTACCGATGGCCAGGTCGGTGTTCGCTTCGGATACGGCTGCCGCGGTGATGGTCGGCAGTACGCCGAAATGGGGCGCCAGTTCCCGGTACAGCACGTCCTCGTCGGGCTCACAGCCGAAAGCGGTGATTTCCAATGTCATACCCCGAGTCAAAAGCCCGGGCGGTTGCCGATCCGTATGGCGAAATCGATAACCCGACGACAACTCAGTTGGGATCATGCGTTGGGTCGGCGTAGGACGCAGGACAGCCGTCGTTCACGGCTTCCGGCCGCAGCTCGTAGTGCCAGGCCTCGTTCGCATAGATCTGGCACAACCCATAGGCCCCGCCGCGCTTGGACAGCCAGTGGGCGGCATCCCGCCCGAGATCGATCGCATGCCCCGAAACATGCGGAGACTTGTCAGGCGTGGCCACCCAGCGAGCCGCTTCCTCCTTCGACCCGTACTCCGCGACCGCCTCACTCAGCAGTTGTTCCTGGTACGCCGGTGAGCGCCACCCGCTGTTGACCACGAACTCGACTCCGTCGTCCCGAGCAGCCACCGCGGCTCTCCGCAGGGCATTGAGCAGAGCGGGGTCGATGTTGGCGACCGCAGGAATCGAAGCGTCGAAGACCGTCACCCCGTCAGGGACGTACCCGTTCTCCTCGCCGAGCGCACGATGGCGAGCCTCGCTGGTCGATGCGCTCGACAACGAAGACGGCGCCACCGCCTGCTGGATGAAGACGGCGGCGAGCGCGGCATTCGCGAGCACGAACGCCACGCGGACGGTCAATCTGGTACGGCGTCCTGCTGCGGGCGCCGGTTTGATGGCAGACATACCACCAGACAAGCCAGCCCGGTGTTGCCGGCCGGTCTGCGGATTTCGATATGCCGGCGATAACAGCCGGCCCGTAGCATCGAGGGTGTGCGTGTGCTGATCGTCGAGGACGAACCCGTGATGGCCGAAGCCATCCGCGATGGCCTGCGGCTGGAGGCGATCGCCGCCGACATTGCTGGTGACGGCGATACCGCGCTGGAACTGCTGAGCATCAACGAATACGACATCGCCGTCCTCGACCGCGACATCCCCGGCCCGTCCGGCGACGAGATCGCCAAGCAGATCGTTGCCTCCGGCAGCGGAATGCCGATCCTGATGCTGACCGCCGCGGACCGCCTCGACGACAAGGCTTCCGGCTTCGAACTCGGCGCCGACGACTACCTGACCAAGCCGTTCGACCTGCGCGAGCTCGTGCTCCGTCTCCGGGCGCTCGACCGCAGGCGGGCCCACAACAGGCCGCCGGTGCGTGAGATCGCGGGTCTGCGGCTCGATCCGTTCCGCCGCGAGGTCTACCGCGACGGCCGGTACGTCGCGCTCACCCGCAAGCAGTTCGCCGTACTCGAAGTACTGGTCGCCGCTGAGGGCGGCATCGTCAGCGCCGAAGAACTCCTGGCCAAGGCCTGGGACGAGAACGCCGACCCGTTCACCAACGCCGCGCGCATCACAGTCTCCGTACTCCGTAAGCGGCTCGGCGAACCGTGGATCATCGCCACCGTGGCCGGCTCCGGCTACCGCATCGAGGCAGCGCCCGACAGCGCCGACGCGGGCGGCGACCGTGGCTAGGGAACAGGGTTGGAGCGTCCGGCTCAAGCTCACCCTCAGCTACGCGGGATTCCTGATGATCGCGGGCGCGTTGCTGCTCGCGGTCGTCTGGGTGTTCCTGCTCCGGTACGTGCCTGATGTAATCGCCGACCCGTTGCCGACGACCGGCCTACCTCACGTGCGTGGGACACCCTCGCCGCCCGGTCCGATGGTCATCCCGGACCGCCACGATCTGCTGGTCGCCTTCGGTCCGAAAGTAGCCCTCATGCTGGTGTTCCTGCTGGCGTTCGGACTGCTCGGCGGCTGGATCCTGGCCGGCCGCATGCTGGCGCCGCTGGCTCAGATCACCCAGGCCACCCGGCTGGCGACGACGGGGACGCTCTCCCACCGGATCGAGCTGGAAGGCCGCGGCGACGAGTTCCGCGAACTCGCCGATTCCTTCGACACCATGCTCGCGCGGCTCGAGGCCCACGACGCCGAGCAGCAGAGATTCGCGGCCAACGCGTCCCACGAGCTGCGCACTCCGCTGGCGATCACGCAGACCCTGCTCGACGTCGCCCGCAACGACCCGGACCGCGACAACGGCAAACTTGTCGAGCACCTGCACTCCATCAACACCCGGGCGATCGATCTCACCGAAGCGCTGCTCGTGCTGAGCCGCGCCAACCAGCGGTCGTTCACCCGTGAGCCAGTCGATCTCTCGCTGGCGGCCGAGGAAGCCGCGGAGACACTGCTCCCGCTCGCCGAAGCCCGCGGCCTCACGATCGAGACCGAGGGCGACATCACTCCGACCATGGGCTCACGCACCCTGATCGTCCAGCTGGCTACCAACCTCCTGCACAACGCGATCGTCCACAACCTGCCTGCCGGGGGCACGGTGTGGGTCACCACCAGAGTTCGCCCGCAGAGCGTGCAGCTCATCGTCGAGAACACCGGCGAGAAGCTCACCCCACAACTGGTCTCCACTCTGGTCGAGCCGTTTCAGCGCGGTACCGAACGCATCCGCACCGACCACAGCGGCGTCGGCCTCGGCTTGGCGATCGTCAAGAGCATCACCGAGGCCCACGACGGAACCCTCACCCTCACGCCCCGCCCCGACGGCGGCCTGCGCGTCACAGTGGAACTACCCGCCGCTCCCAGACCCGTCCGGACCACCGTGTGAACCTCGCCAGGCTTCTTGTGTGATGGAGTAAACGACCGCGTCGAACGCTTCGCCGTCCTCCTCCAGCCGAGCCTCATGATCGAAGCTCATGCCGATGCGCTGCATCACGGCGATGCTCTTGGTGTTGGCGGTCTCGGTGGACGCCAGCACATGGGGAAGATTGAGGTCGAAGAAGGCGTAGGCGAGCCAAGCTGCGGCGGCCTCGGTCGCGTACCCATGCCCCCAGTACTCCCGCGCCAGCCGCCACCCGAGCTCGAGGTCATCCGGATGCCAGACCTCGTGCGTCAACCCGCCCGCGCCAAGGAACGCCCCGTCCGACCGCCGCTCGATAGCAAGAAACCCGGTACCTTCCGCCAGGTACTGCCGGTTGACCCCGCTCGCGATCTCATCCGTCTCAGCCTGGCTCAGGGGCTTACCGCCGAGGTACCGCATCACCTTGGGGTCAGTGTTCAACTCGGCCCAAGCGGGGAGATCCTCATCCCGGAAGGGCCGCAGGAGCAGGCGATCGGTCGTGCGCATGACGACCCCCAAGGTCAGATTCTGATGCGCGGAACGCATCCACACCCGACGATGCCACGCCCACAGCCAACCCGCCATCAAGTTTGCCCCTTCAGCCCGGTGGCGCCCCGTTGCCATGGGCACCTTGTGCTCCGTCTGAGCATCGGCCAGCCTTCAAATCACTCACGTGGTGCACAAAGTGGCCCCCGGCGAGCTGAGCGGTTGCTCTCCGGCGTGAGCCGGTGCCCCCGGCGTGGGCCAGGTCCCCTGGCGTGGGCTAATCCCCGGTATGGGCCAGGTACTCCTGGCGTGGGGCGGCGTGCGAGTCAGGGTCTGGTGGCGTAGAAGGCTACTGCTGCTGAGGATGCCACGTTGAGGGAGTCGACGCCGCCGGCCATCGGGATCTTCACCGTGAGGTCTGCCCGATCGAGCACGTGCGGCTTGAGGCCGTGGCCTTCGGTGCCGAAGATGAGGGCGAGTTTGGGGTCGTGGCGGGCGGTCAGCTCGTCGAGGGTGATCGAGTCGTCGGTGAGGGCCAGCGCAGCGCTGACGAAGCCGCGGTCCTTCAGCAGGGCGAGGGAGTCGGGCCAGGAGGTCAGGCGGGTCCAGGGGATCTGGAAGACGGTGCCCATCGAGACCTTGATCGAGCGGCGGTACAGCGGATCGGCGCAGGTGGGGGTGATGAGGACGGCGTCGACGCCCATCGCCGCGGCGGCACGGAAGCCGGCGCCGACGTTGGTGTGGTCGACGATATCGTCGAAGATCGCGATCCGGCGGCCGGTGAGCAAGGTGTCCAGGTCGGGCGCGGGCTGCCGCCGGTACGACGCGAGCGCGCCGCGGTGGACGTGGAAGCCGGTGACCTGCTCGGCCAGTTCCTCGGTCACCACGTAGACAGGGGCCGAAGGCCACTTCTCCAGTACGTCGGCCAACGAGTCCAGCCAGCGTGGGGCCAGCAGGAACGACCGCGGCTCGTACCCAGCGTCGGCCGCCCGGCGGATCACTTTGTCGCCCTCGGCAATGAACAGCCCGTGCTCCTCCTCGAGCATCCGCCGCAGATTCACCTCACGCAGTTGGACGTAGTCTCCTAGCCGCTCGTCCGCAGCATCCTCAACAGGAACAAGCGGACTCATGAACCGTCAGCCACCACACCGGTCGAGGAGGCCGCACCCCGGGTCGCGAGGCTGGCGACGTCGACGACCTGGCCGATGATGACGATGGCTGGGGCGCCTACTCCGGCAGCTGACATTGCCTCGGCGATACCGGCTAGGTCTGACTTGACCTGCAGCTGGCCCGGAAGGGTGCCATCGGCAATCGCCGCCGCCGGCGTCGCAGGATCCTTGCCATTGGCAATCAGCGTCGAGGCGATCACCGGCAGGTTCTCCACCGCCATCAGCAACACGAGGGTGCCACGCAGCAAAGCGAGCGCTTCCCAGTTGATCAGCGAATCCGGATGCCCCGGCGGGATGTGCCCCGACACCACCGTGAACTCATGCGTCACCCCGCGATGCGTCACCGGGATCCCCGCCACCGCCGGCACCGCGATCGAGCTGGTGATGCCCGGTACGACGGTCCACGGCACGCCTGCCTCAGCGCACGCCAAGGCCTCCTCGAACCCACGCCCGAACACGTAAGGATCGCCGCCCTTGAGCCGCACCACGACCTTGCCCTGCAACCCTCGATCAACCAGCAGACGATTGATCTCCTCCTGCGCCGCCGACCGCCCGCGCGGCAACTTCGCCGCGTCGATCAGCTCGACGTCAGGGTGCAGTTCCTCCAGCAACGGCTGCGGCGCCAACCGATCCGCGACCACGACATCCGCCTCAGCCAGCAACCGCCGCCCGCGCACCGTGATCAGGTCGGGATCACCAGGACCCCCACCCACTAGATACACCCCAGGCTTCTTGGCCAACGAGTCCCGCGCCCCCAAAGCACCAACCCGCAACGACTCCAGGATCGCGTCCCGTACCGCAGCCGAGCGCCGGTGATCGCCACCACCCAGTACGCCGATGGTCACCTGATCGTGTTGCCCCGAAGCCGGCGTCCAAGCCGTCGCCCGCGACCGATCATCCGACCGCACGCAGAAGATCCGCCGCGACTCCGCCTCGGCCGACACCTGATCGTTGACCGAAGCATCATCCGTCGCGACCACCACGTACCAGGCACCCTCGAGGTCCCCGTCAACGTACCCACGCTCGACCCACCGAAGATCCGGATTGGTCAGCAGCCCCTCGATCGTCGGTGTGATCACCGGCGAGATGACGTCGATCTGCGCACCCGTCTCGAGCAACCGCGGGAGCCGCCTCTGCGCGACGCCACCGCCACCAACGACCACCACGCGGCGGCCGGTGAGGACCAGCCCGGACAGGTACGGTGCCGTCACGCCTCGATCCCCGCAGACTCAAACGTCGCCATCTCCGCCAGCGCCCGCACAGCGCAGGTGAGGATCGGGAAGGCCAGCACCGCGCCCGTCCCCTCCCCCAGCCGCAGATCCAGATCCACCAGCGGCTGCAGCCCCAGCGTCTTGAGCGCCACGGCATGCCCCGCCTCAGCCGAGCGATGCCCGGCAATGCAGTAGTCGATGACCGCAGGCTCAAGCGCCTGCGCAACCAGCGCCGCAGCCCCCGCGATCACCCCATCGAGAATCACCGGTACCTTGTTCGCCGCCGCACCGAGGATGTACCCGGCCAGCGCAGCGTGCTCCAGTCCCCCGTACGCCGCCAGCGCAGCCAGCGGCTCCGAGGCCGGTACGTCATGAAGTGCCAGCGCCGCCCGGACAATCTCGGTCTTGTGCGCCAGCGTGGCGTCGTCGATCCCGGTCCCCCGGCCAGTCACCTCATCGGCCGTCCCACCGCTGAAGGTCGCAATCAACGCGGCCGAGGCCGTCGTATTCGCGATCCCCATGTCGCCGGTCAGCAGGCACTGGTATCCGTCGAGCACCAGTTGGCAGGCAAGCTCGAAGCCGACCGCCACTGCAGCCCGGACCTCGTCCTCAGTCAGCGCCTTCTCGACCGAAAGATCCCGCGTCCCGGCCCGCACCTTCGCGTGGACGATGTCCAGCCCGGCGACATCCGAGGCAACGCCGACGTCGACGACCCGCACGTCGACCCGGTTGTTCGCCGCGAACGCGTTCACCGCCGCGCCGCCGCCCGCGAAGTTCGCGAGCATCGCCGCGGTGACCTCCTGCGGCCAGGGCGAGACGCCCTGCGCGTGGACGCCGTGGTCGGCGGCAAAGACGGTCACGACGGCTGCAGTCGGGACCACGGGCGGGCAGACTCCCGTCATACCGGCGACCCGTACCGACAGCTCCTCCAGCACGCCGAGGGAACCGGCCGGTTTCGTCAGCTTCTGCTGACGCTCCGTCGCCGCCCGCATCGCGGCCTCGTCGGCCGGCCCGATCCTGGCCAGGTAGTCCTCCACCGCTGATCCCTCCACTCGCGACGGCCGCCCGGACGCGGCCAGCTCCGATCTTCGCATCCCGGAACCCCGGCCCCTGCCAGGACCGCTGACCTGTGGACAGTAATGTCGGATTCACCACATTTCGCGAGATCCCAGGAGGATCACCAGATGTCGCTCGATCGACCCGTCGCGCCGGACCCGTACAAGCTGCTTCCCGAGGTCGGATCGTTCACGGTCACCAGTACCGATGTCACCGACGGCGAGCAGCTCGGCGACGATCAGGCCTTCGCCGGTGGCAACAAGTCGCCGCAGCTCAGCTGGGAGGGCTTCCCGGCCGAGACGCAGGGTTTCGTCGTCACCTGCTTCGACCCGAACGCGCCGACGCCGTCCGGCTTCTGGCACTGGGTCCTGGTCGGTCTGCCCGCCACGGTGACCGAGCTCCCGACGGACGCTGGCAGCACTGAGCACCTCGAGAACGGCGCCTTCCACCTCCGCAACGACTACAGCATGAAGGCGTACGCCGGTGCCGCCCCGCCGCCCGGTGACCAGCTGCACCACTACCACTTCGTCGTGCACGCGATCGACGTCGAGGCGCTCGACATCGACCACGACGCCAGCGCCGCCGTGGTCAGCTTCAACCTCGCCTTCCACACGCTGGCCCGCGCCATCATCACCCCGACGTACCAGATTTCAGGTGGCTGACCTTCCCCGCGACCTTCGCGACGCACTGGACGCGGCGGCGAGCGGCGCGTCCGGTACCGCGCTGAGCAGCTCGTTCCAACGGCTCAGCACCCGGTACCGCGAAGAGGTGGCCGCCACCGCGCCGATCCTCAAGTCGCCGATGGATGTCGTCACCTACTCGGCGTACCGGATGCCCGCGACCTTCGGTGCCGTACGCGCGGCGCTCGAACAGGCCGCCACCTCGCGGCCCGGATTCGAACCAGCCAGCCAACTGGACCTCGGCGGCGGGACCGGCGCCGCGATCTGGGCCGCGTCCACCGTCTGGCCGTCGCTGAAGTCCGTGACCGTGGTCGAACAGGTCCCCGAAGCGATCGCCCTCGGGAAGCAACTCGCCAAAGGCGCTGAGTCGCCGGCAGTTCGCGACGCGACCTGGCAGGCGGGCAGGATCGACGATCTCGGGACGCTGGCTGCCGCCGACGTGGTCACGGTCTCGTACGTGCTCAGCGAACTGTCGACCGCCCAGCAAGAAGCACTGGTCCAGCAGTTGGCCGCACAACGCGGACTCGTCGTCGTGGTGGAGCCGGGTACGCCGACCGGGTACGAACGGATCGTGACGGCCCGGGACCAGCTGATCGCCGCCGGGCACACGATCGTTGCCCCGTGCCCCCATTCGCTCGACTGCCCGATCCCGCGCGGCCGCGACTGGTGTCACTTCGCCAGCCGGGTCAACCGCAGCGCGGCGCACCGGCAGACGAAAGGCGCCGAACTGAGCTTCGAGGACGAGAAGTTCTCGTACGTCATCAGCACCCCGGCGGTCCCCGAGCCGGCGGAGAACCGGGTCCTGCGGCATCCCCAGCAACGCAAGGGATTGGTGTCGCTCCGGCTCTGTACCAACGGTGGCACCCTCGAGGACACCATCGTCTCCAAGCGCCAGGGGCCGCTGTACCGCTCGGCAAGAGACACCGAGTGGGGCGACCCCTGGCCACCGATCAGTCCTTGAGTTCAGTCGAATTTCTCGTCGGCTTCCGCCTTGCTGACCAGCAGTGCCGGCGGCTCGAAGCGCGCGCCGTAACTCTGGGCGAGCTCCCGGGTACGGGCGACGAAGCCAGCCAAACCACCGGCATAGGCGTTGATGTACTGCAGCGCGCCACCGTGCAGCGGCGGGAAGCCGATGCCGAAGATCGAGCCGATGTTCGCATCGGCCGTCGAGCGCAGCACGCCCTCTTCGACGCACTTCACCGTCTCCAGCGACATCGCGAACGCCATCCGCTCCTGCAGATCGATCAGCGGTACGTCGACGTCAGCCCGGACGAAGTGTTCCCACAACCCAGGCCACAGGTGCTTCGGCCCGTCCGCCGGATACTCGTAGAAACCCGCGCCGGCCGCCTTGCCCTTGCGGTCGAAGTCGGTGACCAGGCGCTCGGTCACCGCCATCCCCGGATGGTCGTCGAAGGCACCGGCGCTGTCCCCCGAGGCGCGGGCCGCGTCGCGGATCTTCATCGGCAGGGTCAGGGTGACTTCGTCGAGCATCGCCAGCGGCGGCGCCGGGAAGCCCATCTGGGTCGCAGCGCGCTCGATCGTCACCGGGTTCACGCCCTCGGCAACCATCGCGGCGCCCTCCATCACGAGCGTCCCGAACACCCGCGAGGTGAAGAAGCCACGACTGTCGTTGACTACGATCGGCGTCTTCTTGATCTGCCGCACCACGTCGTACGCCTTCGCGAGCGCGCGATCCGACGTCTTCTCCCCCACGATCAGCTCGACCAGCGGCATCCGGTCGACCGGCGAGAAGAAGTGCATCCCCACGAAGTCGTCCGGCCGGTCGATGCCCTCGGCCAGCGACGTGATCGGCAGCGTCGAGGTGTTCGAGCAGAGCAGCGCGTCCGGCTCGACCACTCCGGCGATCTCCGCGAAGACCTTCTGCTTCAGCTCCTCGCTCTCGAACACCGCCTCGATCACCAGGTCGCACCCGGCCAGCTCGTTCGGGTCGGCGGTCGGCGTGATCAGGCTCAGGAACGCCTCCGCCTTCTCCGGCGTACTACGCCCCTTCTGCACCTGCTTGGCCAGCAGCTTCTCGGAGTACTGCTTGCCCTTCTCGGCCGCCTCGAGCGAGACGTCCTTGAGCACGACCTCGATGCCCACCTTGGCGCACACGTACGCGATGCCCGCGCCCATCATGCCCGCGCCGAGCACCCCGACCTTCCGGGCCTTGTACGCCGGTACGTCGGCCGGCCGCGATGCCCCGGCGTTGATCGCCTGGAGCTCGAAGAAGAACGCGTTGATCATGTTCTTCGCGATCTGCCCCGTCGCCAGCGAGACGAAGTACCGGGACTCGATCCTGCTCGCCGTGGCGAAATCCACCTGGCTACCCTCGACCGCGGCGCTCATGATGGCTCGCGGAGCCGGGTACGGCGCGCCCTTGAGCTGCTTGCGCAGATTCGCCGGGAAGGCCGGGAGGAACGCGGCCAGCTTCGGCGAGGACGGCGTGCCACCGGGGATCTTGTAGCCGTCGCGGTCCCAGGGCTGCTTCGCGTCACCGTCGTACGCATCGATGAACCGGTACGCCGCGGCCAGCAGCTCGTCGGCGGGGACGACCTCGTCGACGATGCCGACCGACTTGGCGTGCGCTGGCTTCATCCGCTGACCCTGGAGCAGTACCTTCATCAGCGCGTCCTGCAGGCCGAGCATCCGGACCGTACGGGTGACGCCGCCACCGCCGGGCAGCAGGCCGAGCGTCACCTCGGGCACGCCGAGCTCGATCCGGTTGTCGTCGGCAACGATCCGGTGATGGCAGGCGAGCGCGATCTCCAGCCCACCGCCGAGTGCGGCACCGTTGATCGCGGCAACGACCGGGACGCCGAGCGTCTCCAGCGCGCGGAGCTGGCGCTTGACCTCCTCGATCGTCTCGAACACCTCAGCCGCGTTCTCGGGCTGGATCTGGGAGAGCATCTGAAGGTTGCCACCGGCAAAGAAGGTGGACTTGGCGCTGGTGATCACCACGCCCTTCAGGGTGTCCTTCTCGGCCTCCAGGCGCTCGACCGTGGAGGCCATCGCGGCGATGTAGGTGTCGTTCATCGTGTTCGCCGAGGCGGCCGGGTCGTCCATCGTCAAGGTAACGACGCCATCAACGTTCTTCCAGTCGATCATGCCGCGAACCTCTCGATGATGGTGGCGACACCCATGCCGCCGCCGACGCACAGGGTGGCCAGACCGTAGCGCAGCTCGCGCCGCTCCAGCTCGTCCAGCAGGGTTCCGATCAGCATCGCGCCCGTGGCGCCGAGCGGGTGGCCGAGCGCGATCGCGCCGCCATTGACGTTCACCTTCTCGTGCGGGATGCCGAGGTCGTTCATGAAGTGCAGGACCGCGGCGGCGAAGGCCTCGTTCATCTCGAACAGGTCGATGTCGGAGACTTCGAGCCCGGCCTTGGCCAGCGCCTTGCGGGCGGCCGGCGCCGGGCCGGTCAGCATGATCGTCGGGTCGGTACCACTGACCGCAGCCGCGACCACCCGGCCGCGCGGCGCCTGACCGAGCGCCTCGCCGGCCTTCTCGTTGCCGATGGCAACCAGGGCGGCGCCGTCGACGATGCCGGACGAGTTGCCGGCGTGGTGCACGTGGTTGATCCGCTCGACGGTCACGTACTTCTCCAGCGCGACCGAGTCGAACCCACCGTGCTCGCCGATCGCCGCGAAGGACGCCGGCAGCCCGGCCAGCGTCTCGACCGTGGTACCAGGTCGTACCAGCTGGTCGTGGTCGAGGATCTGCAGCCCGTTGCGATCGGTGACCGGGACGACCGAGCGGGCGAAGTACCCGTTGGCCCAGGCCTTGGCGGCGCGCGCGTGCGACTCGGCGGCGTAGGTGTCGACGTCGGTGCGGGAGAAGCCGTCCATGGTGGCGATCAGGTCGGCGCTGATGCCCTGCGGGATGAAGTTGGTCTGGATCGCGGTCTCCGGGTCCATCGCCCAGGCGCCGCCGTCGGAGGCCATCGGCACCCGCGACATCGACTCGACACCGCCCGCCAGGATGAAGTCCTCCCAGCCCGACCGGATCCGCTGCGCCGCCTGGTTCACGGCTTCGAGGCCGGAGGCGCAGAAGCGGTTGAGCTGCACGCCGCCGGTCGTCTCCGGGTAGCCCGCCGCGAGGACCGCAGTGCGAGCGATATCCATGCCCTGGTCGCCGATCGGGGTGACGACACCGAGTACGACGTCGTCGATCGCCTCCTCGTCGAGCTCGGGGTGCCTGACCCGCAGCTCCTCGAGCAGGCCGGTGATCAGCTGGATCGGCTTCACCTCGTGCAGCGCGCCGGCCGCCTTGCCCTTGCCGCGCGGTGTCCGGATCGCATCGTAGAGAAACGCTTCTGTGCTCATGGGGATCCCGTCGGTCGAGTCGTCCCGCTGATTGTGACAGTTCTGGTGTCATGGTCGTCAAGAGGGGGTCGTTATGATCTCGGCCATGTCTGAAACAACCGCGGACGAAGCGACCCTCACGGTCGATGAGCTGTCCGCCCGGGTCGGGATGACCGTGCGGACGCTGCGCTTCTACGCGGGCCGCGGGCTGATCCCTCCGCCGGTACGCCGCGGGCGGGTCGGGTACTACGGTCCCGAGCACATCGCCCGGCTCGACCTGGTGCGGGAGCTCCAGGCGCACGGCTTCAACCTGTCGGCGATCGAGGGCTACCTGGACCGCATTCCGGCCGACGCGACTCCGCAGGACATCGCGCTGCACCGGACCCTGCTCACACCTTGGATGCGGGACCTGCCCGAGACGCTGGACCGCGCGGCGCTGGTACGGCGTACCGGCCGTGAACTGACCGATGACGAGATCGAGATGCTGATCGCGCTCGGCGTGGTCGAGCCGACCCCGGACGAGGACGTCTTCCAGGTCGCGACCGCGCACCTCAGCCTCGGCGTGGAGCTGCTCGAACTGGATCTGCCCGTCGATGCCGTGCTCGATGTCGGGCGGATCTTCAGCGAGCACGGGCGCGCGCTGGCCGAGGAGCTGACCGAGGTGTTCCGGACCAAGGTCTGGCCGCACTACCGCGACTCGGGCGGCCCGCCGGAGCACATCCAGCAACTGGTCGAGCGGTTCAAGCCGGTCACCATCCAAGGCCTGGTGATCGCCTACGAGCGGGCGGTCGGCGAGACTCAGCGGGACACCATCCGGCGCTCACGTACGAAGCCGCCGCGGCGCTGACAAGACCCTGACATTCGGGCTGACAACCAGCTGTCAGGGTCGCGCGTGGCAGCTGTATGAGGAAACTGCTGACCGTCGTCGCCACGCTCGCCCTGTCGGGTGCGTCGCTGGTACCGACGGCAACCACCGCCCAAGCATCAGCACTCCATCCAGTCGGCTCGGCCACGTACAGCGTCGGCAATGACCTGACCGCTGTCGTTCACTACCCGAAGGATCTCGCCGGTCACAAGTATCCGGTCGTGCTGATGTCGCACGGACTGTGGATCACCTGCGCGGACAAGCAGGCCTGGGATGACCAGGACTACGAGAAGTTGTCCGCTTGGCCTTGTCCTGCGGGGATTCCTGAGATCCCGAGCTACAGCGGCTATGACTACCTCGGCAAGGCGCTCGCGACCCAGGGCATGATCGTGATCTCGATCGACGCGAACAGCACGATCGATCTGATGGGTGAGGAGCAGGATGCCGCCCGCGCATCGCTGATCAACCGGCACCTGGCGATGTGGCAGCAGCTGTCCGCTCGTGGGACCGGTCCGCTGGCCGGCAAGCTCAAGGATCACGGCAAGGCGGTCGACTTCCGGGATCATGCCGATCTGACCAACGTCGGGTTGATGGGGCACTCGCGAGGTGGGCGCGGGACGCTGCTCGAGGCGGCGGATGTGAACCAGAAGAACTGGCCGGCCGGTGTGAAGATCAAGGCGGTCGTGCCGCTCGCCGCGGCCGAGCCCTATGCGCCGGACGACAACCCGGACAACCCGGAGTACGACAACTACCGGATCACCAATATCCCGGTCGCGTCGTTCGTCGGGAGTTGTGACCGCGCGGTCGACGGGCATCTCGGGTACCTCGGCGCGCACAACAAGGCGCCGTACTACGAGTACTACGTGCACGGTGCGAATCACGATTTCTACAACACCCAATGGTCGCCGTCGAGCGGCCAGGTCGGCGCCTACGACGACGCCGAGCTCGATCCGCCGCGGCCGTCGCCGGGACACTGCCTCGCCGACGACGATCACGAGCGTTCCGACAAGCAGTTGACCGAGACGCAGCAGCGGCTGGTCTCGACGACGTACCTGTCCGCGTTCTTCCGTCGCTACCTACTCGGCGATACCCACAGCAACTCAATCCTCGACGGAAGCATCAAACCCTTGGGGGCCTTCTCGACGATCGATGTCCAGGTGGACCTGCCCTGATGACGCCGGCCCGGTCTGCCCATGCCCGGGTGGACCGGGCCGGTTCAGTCGACCTCGCCGTCATACGGTCCTGCTTTGGTCAGCTTGCAGCCATCGCGGAAGATCAGTTGCAGGCCGTGCTCGGGCTCCCAGTCGCATTCGCACTCCAGCGACACGTAGATCCGGCCGTCGCCGTCGTCGTTGCGGAACACCTCGGGCTCGTTGCCCAGGTCGACGTACTCGAACACGTCGTCCGGACCGTCGATCCGGACCGCCAGCCCGTCGCCGTGCACGGTGCGGATCTTCAGGTAGTACTCGTAGATCGCCTGCCGGGCGTCGGTCAGCGCGCCCGGGTCGAGTTCGAGGAAGCTGCGGATCGCCGCATGGAAGTCCTCCCGGTCCTCGGGCTCCTCGTACCCCTGCACGAGGAACTCGCAATCCACCCCACCGAGCACCGCGACCGGGACGGCCTTGCTGCGATACCCCTCGAAGGCCTCGTCTTCCACGACCGGCCCCAGCCCAGGAATCTCCATGCGCCGGATGCTAGAAGTAAAAAAGCCCACATTCCGGCCGATTCGAGCTGCGTGCAATGTCAGTTGCTGCAATCTGCCTTCAGCTTGGCGTGGAGAACCGCAGGTAGGTGAGCCCTCGGAGGTCGAGGTACGTATCTGTGGGGGTGGTGACTACGCGGAGTAGGACGTCGTCGCAGCCGGAGCAGCGGGCGACCAGGCCCGGTGCGTCCATGTAGACGTGGGTCTCGGCAAAGACGCCGGTACGTCCGCAGCCGGCGCATCGGCCGATGGCTGCGGTGATGTCGACGGCGAACAACTCCCGGAGCGTGCCGGCAGCCGCATTGCCATCCAGATAGGTCGGAACGTCCGCGGTCATCGCGGTCCTCCTGTAGGTCCGAAGCGTTCGGTTCTCACCCGGGCCGGGTCGTGCCCGGCCTCGACGAGCAGATCGGCCACCGTTTCGACGAACGGGGTCGGCCCGCAGACATAGACGGTCGGTTGGTCTTCCGGCGGGAAGGTCACCGACTTCAGCAGCTCCGCGTCGACGCGAGCCGGTGGACGGGTCTCCCCCGGCGGGGCTTCGCGGGTGTAGGCGAAGGTGATCTCGACGTCCTCGGAGGCCGCGACCTCCTTCAGGTCGTGCACGTAGATCACCGACGCGGGCTTGCGTACGGAGTACAGGAGCCTCGCCTGCTGGGTGCTCTCGTTGGCCGCGTGGGCGCGGAGCATCGCCATCAGCGGTACGACGCCGGAGCCGCCGCCGATCAGCTGGATCGGGCCCTCCTGCTCGGGCTTCCAGACGAACCAGCCGCCGACCGGGCCGCGCACCTCGAGCGGGTCGCCGACCTTGAGCACGTCGACCAGGTACGGCGAGACCTCACCGTCAGGCACCTGCTCGACGGTCAGCTCGATGGTCGTACCGGTCCAGGCCGAGGCGATCGAGTACGACCGGGAGGCGCGGTAGCCGTCCTCCGCGGTCAACCGGACGTCCAGATGCTGCCCAGGCAGATGCCCTGGCCAGTCCGGTACCTCGAGCACCACGGTCCGGGCGCTCGCCGTCTCGTCCCGTACCTCGGTGACGGTGCCGACCTGCCAGGTCAGTCGCCGGCGTATCGCTGTTCTTTCCATGGGTCTCCGTACTCGTGATAGCCGGCGGTCTCCCAGAACCCCAGGTCCTCGGTGTCGGACAGGATCATCCCGCGCACCCACTTGGCGCTCTTCCACAGGTACAGGTGCGGCACCAGCAGCCGGGCCGGGCCGCCGTGCTCGGGGTGCAGCGGCTCACCGTCGTACTCGTAGGCGACCCACGCCTGCCCGTCCAGCAGGTCCTCGAGCGGCAGGTTGGTCGTGTACCCGCCGTAGCTGTGCACCATCACGAAGTCAGCGGCGGTCTCGACATCGGCCAGCAGGACGTCCAGCGAGACACCCCGCCACTCGGTGCCCAGCTTCGACCACCTGGTCACGCAGTGCAGGTCCTTGGTGATCTTCTCGCTCGGCAGCGAGGTGAACGCCTTCCAGTCCCACCGGATCGTCTCCCCCGCCTCATTGGCGACGGTGAACTCCCAGTGCTCCGGCTGGATGTGCGGAGTCGGCCCGGCCGACAGCACCGGAAAATCGTGCGTCAGGTACTGCCCCGGCGGCAGGTCGTCCCCACTCCGCCGACGCCCGGTGAACCCCGGCGACACAGTACTCATCAGGGAACCTCCTTCGAGCTGAAAACCACTCCCGGCAGTCAACCACGAATCAGCCCGGAGGTCTCGGAGTTCCGGGCTACTGAGGTCCCGGAGTAGATGACAGAGACTATGGATCGTGTCGCCCGGCTGCGCGAGTGTCCACAGACGACAGGTTCACCACCAACGCCCGGCGGACCCGTCTCGCGGCCCGAGACGAGTACGGCCAGCCCCTGGAGTGGGTCACACCCGGCCTGCACCCCTTGAGGGTGGCCACTGGCAGGTTGTAGGCCCGCTGGCGTGAAGCATCACGCCAGCGGTACAAGAACCCGCCTGCGAACTCCGCTCCTCGCCAGCCGACCCCAGATCGGGGCCGAATCAGGCGGATTGGGACGGTTCGTCGCGGCGCGACATCACCGTCTCTACCGAAACACCTGTCTGGACGGGGTTGGGGAGGATTTTCTGGAGACCGGGGAGCCAATTGGCCCGATCCGGGGGTATAACCCTCCCCACCCCACTTATCCCGAAGGGATTTCCCTGCCCAGCCGGTACCGCCCCGGCAAACCCGCCAACGCCCGCCCTGCCGATGCCGTCCGTTGACTGACCCCTGCGCGGGATCCGTGTAGCTGCAGGCCCTGTTGATCCTTCGGGTAGATCGGACCTCTTGAGATCGGCTGTACCTGAACGGTCAGATCCCCATGGTGCGACCGATGATCTCCTTCATGATTTCGGTGGTGCCGCCGTAGATGGTCTGGATGCGTGTGTCGAGGTAGGCCTTGGCGATCGGGTACTCGGTCATGAAGCCGTAGCCGCCGTGCAGCTGGAGGCACTTGTCGACGACCTTCTTCTGCAGTTCGGTGGTCCACCATTTGGCCATCGCGGCGTCGGAGACGGTGAGGGTGCCGGCGTTGAGTTCTTCGATGCAGCGGTCGACGAAGACGCGAGCGATCTGGGTCTCGGTGGCCAGCTCGGCCAGGACGAAGCGACTGTTCTGGAAGGAGCCGATCGGGCGGCCGAAGGCTTTGCGATCCTTCACGTAGGCCAGGGTGGTGTCGAGGATGCTTTCGCAGGCGGCGGCTGCGACCACGGCGATGGTGAGGCGCTCTTGGGGGAGCTTCTCCATCAGGTAGATGAAGCCCTTGCCTTCCTCGCCGAGGAGGTTGGTGGCCGGGACGCGGACGTTGTCGAAAAAGAGTTCGGCGGTGTCCTGGGCCTTCAGGCCGATCTTCTCCAGGTTGCGGCCGCGCTCGAAGCCAGGCATGCCACGCTCGACGACGAGCAGCGAGATGCCGTGGTAGCCGGCGTCCGGGTCGGTCTTGGCGACGACCAGCACCAGGTCGGCGAGGATGCCGTTGGAGATGAAGGTCTTCTGGCCGTTCAGGACGTAGTCGTCGCCGTCGCGCTTGGCGGTCGTAGTGATGCCTTGCAGGTCGCTGCCCGCGCCGGGCTCGGTCATGGCGATCGCGGTGATCATTTCGCCGGAGCAGAACTTGGGCAGCCAGCGGGCTTTCTGTTCCTCGGTGGCGTAGTCGAGGAGATAGGACGAGACCAGGTCGGCGTGAATGGTGAAGCCGGGGCCGCTGGCACGGGCTTTGGTCACTTCCTCGATCACCACGGTGTTGAAGCGGAAGTCACGGACACCTCCACCGCCGTACTGCTCGGGCATCATGAAGCCGAGCAGGCCCGCGGATCCGGCGGCGGTCCAGAGTTCGCGCGGGACGATGCCAGCGTCTTCCCAGCCGTCGTGGTGCGGGGTGATCTCCTTCTCGCAGAACGCGCGGGCGGTCTCGCGGAAGGCGTCGTGATCGGCATCGAAGAGGTGACGTTCCACGGGCGGGCTCCTAGAGTTCGGCTTGTACTGCGGCGCCGGAGCCGAGCAGGGCTTCGATGTCGGCGATTCCCCAGTCGGCCAAGGCTTCGCGGGTGTGCTGGCCGGCTCGCGCTGGTGGCTGGCCGAGTTGGGTCGGGGTGCGGGAGAAGCGTGGTGCGGGGGCGGGCTGCCGGACGCCGTCGTGGTCGACGAAGGTGCCTCGGGCAACTAGGTGGGGGTGGTCAGCGGCCGGCCGTAGTACCGGGGAGACGCAGGCGTCGGTACCGTCGAAGATCTCGGTCCACTCGGCCTGGGTGCGCTGGGCGAAGGTGCCGGTGAGGAGCTTGTGGAGCTCCGGCCAGTTGGCCTGGTCGTACCGGTCGGGCGCATCGACGGCGAGCAGGCGGATCAGCTCGTCGTAGAACTGCGGCTCGATCGCGCCGACCGCCATGAACTCGCCGTCGGAGGTCTCGTACACGTCGTAGAACGGGGCTCCGGTGTCGAGGAGGTTCGTACCGCGCTGCAGCTGCCAATTGCCGGCCGCCAACGCTCCGTGCACGATTGTGGTGAGGTGTGCCGCGCCGTCGACGATGGCGGCGTCGACGACCTGACCGTGGCCGCTCCCCCGGGCCTCGACCACCGCGGCGAGGATGCCGACGACGAGGTAGAGCGAGCCGCCGGCGAAGTCGCCGAGCAGGTTCACCGGGACCTGCGGCGGGCCGCCCGCCCGGCCGATGAGGTGCAGCGCGCCGGATAGCGCGAGGTAGTCGATGTCGTGCCCGGCCGACTGAGCCAATGGGCCGTCCTGCCCCCAGCCGGTCATCCGGCCGTAGACGAGCTTCGGATTGACCTCGTGACAGGCCTCCGGGCCGAGCCCGAGCCGCTCGGCGACGCCCGGCCGGAAGCCTTCGATCAGTACGTCCGCACCCGCGACCAACTGGAGCACGGTGTCGATTGCGGCCGGGTTCTTGAGGTTGAGCGCGACGTTGCGGCGGCCACGGTTGAGCAGCTCCAGCTCCGGCGGGCCCATGGCCAGGCCGCCGCCCGGGCGCTCGATCCTCAGCACCTCGGCGCCGAGCTCGGCCAGCATCATGCAGGCGAACGGCGCCGGCCCGAGCCCGGCCAGCTCGACGACCTTCACCCCACTCAGTGGACCCATGCGAGTTATTGTGACAGTAGTACTGTCACAGTCGTCAAGTCATCCTGCACCGCGCGGACTCCTGAGCGCGGCGAGCAGCAACGCGAGCGGGAGCAGGACCGACAGGATGGTGA
Source organism: Kribbella sp. NBC_00382 (assembly GCF_036067295.1). NCBI lineage: Bacteria > Bacillati > Actinomycetota > Actinomycetes > Propionibacteriales > Kribbellaceae > Kribbella > Kribbella sp. NBC_00382. The sequence continues at coordinate 6,357,209 of NZ_CP107954.1, read as the reverse complement.
AGGCGAGCAGCACCGCCGACCAGCCCGGCGAGTCGCCGTTCAGGTGATCGGCGTGGAAGGCCAGGTGGGTGACCGAGTAGGCGAGGTACGCGATCAGGGCGACGGTCACGAGGCGGCGTTCGAGCCAGATCGCGGCGGCGGCGACCACGATGCCGATCCCGAGCGTGGTGCTGCCGAAGTCGCGGAAGAGGTGCTCGCTGTACGGCGGTGTCCAGTCGACCGTCGGCACGTCGTCGTAGAAGCTCGCCGGGAAGAACAATGTCCAGCCACCGACCACCAACTGGATTCCTCCCAGCACCACCAACCCGCTGCGCAGCCAGCCGGTGCTCGGCGACGCCCCGCGGCTCATCTCGGTACCTCCGTGGCGAAGCGGTCGGTCAGGTAGTTGGTGAAGGTCTTTTGGCCGTACTTCGTATCGCCGGTCATTGCTGCTCCGGTGGCGAAGGCGCGGAAGGCCTTGCCTGGGAGGCGGATGGAGGCGACTGGTCGATGGGAGCCGGCCGCTTGCTTCCAGAGGCGGGCCAGGTCGGGGACGGAGCGTTGCTCTGGGCCGCCGATGTCGGGGACCCGGCCGGCGGGTTGGGCGTCGGCCAGTTCGGTGAGGCGGGTCGCTACGTCGTCCACGGCGATGGGTTGGAGGTCGATCGATGGGGCGAGGAGGAGTGGCAGGAAGCGTTGGGCGGTGAAGACCTTGTCGACGAGGTCATGGAACTGGGTGGCCCGCAGCAGCGAGTACGGGATCGACGAGCGGTCGACCAGTCGCTCCATCTCCAGCTTGTAGCGGTAGTACGGCAGCGGAATCCGGTCGACGCCGACGATCGAGACGACGATCAGGTGCTCGACGCCGGACGGGCGCAGGGCCTCGAGGAGGTTCTGCGCCTGGGCGACGTCGGCGCGCCTCTGGCTGGTGGAGAGGTGGAGCACTGTGTCGACGCCGTTGAGTGCCTCGCGGAGGCCGGTGGCTTTGGTCAGGTCGTCGGTGGTGAGGCCTGGGCCGCTGCTCCGGCTGAGGACGCGGACGTCGTGGCCGGCTGCTCGGAGGCTGGCGGTCGTCGGGCGGCCCAAGGTGCCGGTGCCACCGGTGACGAGGATGGTTCGCATGGCTGATGTCCTTTCGGTCATCAGCCCAGACCGGACACCCCGCCGATTCGTGACAACTGGTCCTCGACCCGGCTGAGCTTGTCCGGGTTCATGGCGATCTCGAGGCTGCGGAGCTGGTCGCCGTCGAAGGTCAGGAAGAGCACCGCGCGGATCCCATCGGGGCCGACAGCAACGATCGCGGGCTCGCCGTTGGCCTGGGCGAAGTACGGGAGGATGCCGGCGCCGAAGCGCTCCAGCACGCCGACCAGGTACCGCGCGACGTGGTCACGGCCCTCGACCGGCCTGCGCGCGGCGTTGACCTTGCCGCCGCCGTCGGCACGGGAGACCACGTCGGCGGCGAGCAGCGACTCGAGGCCGGCGATGTCGCCCAGCTGGGCAGCGGCAAGGAACCGCTCGACCAGGGCGCGCCAATGGCCGGCGTCAACCTGGTGCGCTTGCGGGTCTGGCAGCTGATGCGCTTGCGGGTCGGCGGCGACTCGCTTGCGGGCGCGGGAATGGAGTTGGCGGGCGTTGGCTTCCGTCGTACCGATCAGGTCGGCGACCTCGCGATGGGAGTAGGCGAAGGCCTCGCGGAGGACGTACGCCGCGCGCTCCGCGGGGGTGAGCTTCTCCATCACGGTGAGCAGCGCGAAGGAGACCGACTCGCGTTGCGCGACCTCATCCAGTGGACCGAGGTCGTCGAGCCTGTTGCCGGTCAAGACGGGTCCGGGTAGCCACTCGCCGATGTACGTCTCCCGCCGCGCCCGTGCCGAGGTGAGCTGGTTGAGGCAGAGGTTGGTGACCGTCTTCGCGAGGAAGGCCGCCGGCTCCTTGACGCTCTCGTGGTCGACCGATTGCCAGCGCAGCCAGGCGTCCTGAAGAACCTCTTCGGCCTCCGTCGCCGTCCCGAGCATCCGGTAGGCGATGCCGAACATCCGCCCACGATGCTCCTGGAAGACCGCCAACTGCTCCGCCACGAAACCAATCTTCGCAGGCGGTCTCAGGACTGGAGGGCGGCGGTGGCCAGCTCGAGGAAGTCGAGCACTCGATCGGTGCGGCGGCTCGTCGGCACCACCAGGCAGGTCTCGTCCGGCTCCTTGTCGAGGATCGGCAGGTAGACCAGGTCGTTGCGCGGATACAGCCTGGCCACGGTGTCGGGCACCAAGGCGATGCCCTGCCCGGAGGCGATCGCCTCGAACTTCTCCTCCAGCGACGCCATCCGCCGCGGCAGCGCGTTCATCACCGACTCACCGTCAAGATCGGCCAGTACCAACGACTCGCGCTCGGCCAGCCGATGGCTGACCGGCAGACAGGCGACCCTGTGCTCGAACCCGATCGGGACGATATGCATCCCGGTACGGTCGAACGCGCCGCGCAGATAGCCGACATCCGCTCGGCCGTCCCGCAGCGGCGCGTCCTGCTCCCACCAGTTGAGGCTGAGCACGTCGACCTCGACCTCCGGGTACTTCGCCGTGAACGCGAGCACCACCTCGGACACGTGCAAACCGGACGCGAAGCCGACCACGATCCGCTGCACCCCGCGATCGATCTCGTGCACGCGCCGGACCGCGGAGTCGACGGTCGCGAACACCCCTCGCGCCTCTTGCCGCAACTGCTCCCCCGCCGCCGTCAGTTGCACGCTGCGCGTGGTCCGGACGAACAGGTCGCAGCCGAGTTCGCGTTCCAGCGAACGGATCTGCCGGCTCAGCACGGGCTGGGCGATGTAGAGCTCCTCGGCCGCCCGGCCGAAATGCTGGTGCTCGGCGACGGCCGCGAAGTACCGGAGTTTGCGGAGGTCGAGATCCATACCTCAAGCGTATCAATAGTCACAGAGAGGTATTGGACCTGCCGCTCACGGTCACGCAGAGTTGACTTCATGATCGTTCTCACCACGCCCACCGGCGATATCGGCAGTCAACTACTCAAGCTTCTCCTGGACAGCGACGAGGACCTGCGTGTCATCGTGCGCGACCCCGCCAAACTTCCCGACGCGGTGCACGGACGCGTCGACATCGTGACCGGATCGCACGGCGATCCGGAGGTCGTCGGCAAGGCCTTTGCCGACGCCGACGCGGTCTTCTGGGTTGTTCCGCCGGACAGCCACTCGGTGAGCCTGGAGGCCGCGTTCTCCGGGTTCACCGGCGTCGCCGCGGAGGCGTTCGCCAGCTCTGGCGTCAGCCATGTTGTCGGGGTCTCGGCGCTCGGTCGCGGTACGCCGGTCGCTGGCAGCGCGGGACTCGTCACGGCCTCCCTTGCCATGGACGACCTCATCGCTGGTACCGGCGTCGCGTACCGGGCACTCGCCAACCCGTCCTTCATGGACAACCTGCTGCGCCAGGTCGACTCCATCCGCGACGGCGTCTTCAGCGACACCGTCGACCCTGATCGCAAGGCTCCGGCGGCGGCCACTCGTGACATCGCCGCCGTCGCGGCCGGGTTGCTGGTCGACCGGTCGTGGACCGGAGTCGACACCGTTCCTGTCCTCGGGCCCGAGGACCTATCGGCGAACGACATGGCGCGGATCATGTCGGAGGTACTCGGCCGGCCGGTCCGCTACGAACGCGAATCCCTTGAGGGTCTTGCCGCCAGGATGAAGGGCTTCGGCCTCAGCGACGCCTTCGTCGGCGGGATGGTCGACATGATGCGTGCCAAGGATGAGGGTCTCGACGACGGTGTCGCCCGGACACCGCAGACCGCTACCCCGACAACGTTCCGCCAGTGGTGCTCGGACGTTCTCAAGCCCGCTGTCAACGCCTGAAATTTCTGGAGAACGCGTGACCCACACTGCACTCATCGTCGGCGCCTCCCGCACGCTCGGGCTCGCGCTGGCAACCGAATACCTGCGCCTCGGCTGGGACGTGATCGGTACCGTCCGCGGCACCGAGCGGACCAAGCTGCACGAGTTGGCCGACTCCTCCGAGGGGCGGCTCGTCGTCGAGTCGCTCGACATCACCGACCCCGACCAGCTCTCGGCGTTGCGCGACCGGCTGACTGATCGAATGCTCGACCTGCTCTTCGTCAACGCCGGCGTCACCCGGGGCAATCTGCCGATCGCCGACGTCCCGACCGAGATGTTCACCGAGGTCCTGATCACCAACGCCCTCAGCCCGCTCCGCGTGATCGAGGCCTTGCGCTCACTCGTCACGCCCGACGGGACGATCGGCGTGATGTCCTCCCGACAAGGCAGCGTGGCGATGAACACCAATGGCGGCCAGGACGCCTATCGCGCCAGCAAGTCGGCCCTCAACCAACTGATGCGCTGCTACGCCGCCCGGTACGCCGATGACGCGCACACCCTGCTGCTCATGAATCCCGGCTGGGTACAGACCGACCTCGGCGGACCCGGCGCCGTCCTCACCATCGACGAGAGCATCCCCGGCGTCGCAGCAACCATCAACGCCCAGCAAGGCAAGCCCGGCCTCCAGTTCCTCGACTACCAAGGCGAAACCGTCCCCTGGTGATCGCAACTTCGCGCCTTCCCCTGTCGGAGGCGCGAAGTGGCGCTACTTGAAGGTCTCGGCCGCCTGGTGGATCGCCGCGTAGAACTCGGTCCAGCCGGCCTCGTCGAGCATGTCGGCGTCGGGGCCGCCGGTGCCGTCGATGAGTTCGCGGACGATGTCGGCGTGGCCGGCGTGGTGCGCCGTCTCGTCGACCATCCGGATCAGCAGGATCCCCAGCGTCGTGCCCCGCGCGCCCTCGGGCCAGTGCGGCACCTCGCCGGGCGCGTCCAGGTCGAGTGAGCTGATCGTCTCGTCGGCGAACGCGCAGGCGCGTTGGTACAAGCCCATCAGGTACTCGCTCGTCTCCGACGGGAGCGCCCACATGTCGGCTCCGTCCCAGATGGTGCCGTCCTCCACCCAGGCCAGCTTCTCGGGTGGAGTGCGGCCGAGGGCCTCACCCAGGTACAGGTATTCGAGACCGGCCAGGTGCTTCACCAGGCCGAGCAGATTGGTGCCAGAGGGCACGAGCGGGCGGCGCCGGTCGTACTCGCCGAGGCCGTCGAGCTTGGCGAGCATGACCGCGCGGGTGGTCTGGAGCTTCTGGTGCAACTCGGCTTTGAGGTCCACGGGGACGACGCTAGATCAGCTCGCCGACAGTTTTGGCGCACCCGGTGGTACGAAGGGAAAGTCGGCCGGACCAGAGTCGATCAGAGACAGCAGGGCCTTCGTGTCGAGGTGTTCGTCGATGGCGTCGGCGAGCAGGTCGAGGCGGGCTTCACGTTGAGCGGCGAACGAGACAGTGCCGTCAGGTGCGGGCTTGCCGGTCAGGGCGGCGACCTCGGTCAGGAACGCGTGGCGGGCGGAGTCGTCGTCGAGCAGGCCGTGCCAGATGGTTCCCCAGACGACGCCCGAGCGGCAGCCGCCCGGGAAGTCCGACGCTGTGCCTGTCACGGTGACGACGCCGTGGTGGATCTCGTACGCCGTGGGCGCCGGACGCGCGAGCACCTTCTCGACAGCGAAGGTGGTTGCTACTGGCAACAACCCGAGGCCGGTGTGGTTGCCGCCACCCTCGACACCTAGAGGATCTGAGATCTCTCCGCCGAGCAACTGGTAGCCGCCGCAGATCCCCAGCACCGGTCGGCCTGCCGCGACTCGCTCGGTCACTGCATCGGCCAGCCCGGTTGAGCGGAGCCACGCGAGGTCCGCGGTGGTTGCGCGCGAGCCAGGCAGGACGACGAGGTCCGCGTCGCGGACCTCCGCGGGGCTTGCGGTGAAGAAGACGCTCGTGGTCGGTTCGACGGCGAGCGCGTCGAGGTCGGTGAAGTTGCTGATCCGCGGGAATCGGACCACGGCGATGGTCAGTACAGAGGAGTCCTGCGAGAGCCGTCGCGCCGGTACGTCGAGCGCGTCCTCCGAGTCGAGCCAGAGACCGGGGAGCCAGGGCAGTACGCCGTACGTCGGCCGCCCGGTCACCGAGCTCAACATGTCGATCCCCGGTTGCAGCAGACTCACGTCGCCGCGGAACTTGTTGACCACGAACCCGCTGATCAACCGCTGGTCGGCGGCATCGAGCAACGCGACGGTGCCGAACATCGACGCGAACACCCCGCCGCGATCGATGTCCCCCACGACCACCACCGGCGCCTTCGTGTGCTGCGCGAGACCCATGTTCACGTAGTCCGACTGACGCAGGTTGATCTCGGTGGGGCTGCCCGCACCTTCGCTGATCACTACGTCGTAGCGGGACGCAAGATCGTCGTACGCCGCAAACGCCGCCTTGGCCAGCTCGGCCCGTTCGGTGAGGAACCCGCGGGCGGTCAGCTCACCCCACGGCTCCCCCATCAGTACTACGTGGCTACGGCGGTCACTGCCGGGTTTCAGAAGCACTGGGTTCATGGCCGCTTCGGGCTCGGCACCGGCGGCCACTGCCTGGATCCACTGGGCCCGGCCGATCTCTGCGCCGTCAGCGCAGACCATGGAGTTGTTGGACATGTTCTGAGCCTTGTACGGCGCCACGCGGACCCCTTGCCGCGCCAGCCATCGGCAGAGCCCGGTCACGACGGTCGTCTTACCCGCGTCGGACGTAGTACCGGCCACTAGAAGGGAACCCACGGGGGTTGATCCTAGTGGCCGGTACGACGCGACTACCGATCCTGAGGCGGATCCTCCGACCCAGGTTGCTCAGACTCCGGTACCACCGGAGTGATCCTTCGACCCTGCGCATCCGTACTCGGCAACCGCGGCGCCGTCCCCTGGAACCGTGTCCCCGACGCCCGTTCACGCGCCGACAACGGCTTGGCCACGTTCTCCAGCGACTGCCCTTCCGCGTCGACCCCGAAGAACCAGGCGATCAGACCACCGATCAACATGACCGCCGCGCCGATGATGTAGCCCACCGTCAACGGCCCACGCGGCGGGTTGTCGCCCTCACCGATCAGCGAGGCGAACAGGAACGGCGCGATCACACCACCGGTCAGCTGCGAGATCGCGAAGAAGAACGAGATCGCCTGCCCGCGCAGCTCGATCGGGAAGATCTCGCTCACCGTCAGGTACGCCGACGACGCGCCCGCCGAGGCGAAGAAGAACACCACGCACCACATCGCGGTCAGCCCGGCCGCGTTCAGCGCGCCCGAGTTGAACAGCAGCGCCGTGATGAACAGCACCACCGCCGAGATCGAGTACGTCGCCAGGATCATCTTGCGGCGGCCGATGGTGTCGAACCAGTGCCCCAGCAGCAACGGGCCGGCCAGGTTGCCGATCGCGAACGGGAAGAAATACAGCGCGACGCCGGAGTCGGACAAGCCGAAGTACGACTTGAGCACCAGCGCGTAGGTGAAGAAGATCGCGTTGTAGAGGAAGGCCTGGGTGACCATCATCGAGAAGCCGAGGAACGATCTGCTCCGGTAGTCGCGCAGCATCACCCGGGCGATCTCGCGGTAGGTGATCGGCGGATAGTCGACGACGTTGATCGCCTCGTCGTCGGTCACCTCGCGCAGCGAACCGCCCTGCCGCCGGACGGTCTCCTCGATCGAGTCGACGGTCCGCTCGGCCTCCTCGACCCGGCCGTGCGTCATCAGCCAGCGCGGGCTCTCCGGAATGTGCCGACGCAGGTAGATGATCATCAGGCCCATCACCGGACCGACCAGGAAGCACAGCCGCCAGCCCCACTCGACCGGGATGAGGTCCTTGTCGAGGAAGACCAGACCGACTGCGGAGCCGATCAGCGCACCGGCCCAGTACGTGCCGTTGACGCCGATGTCGACCCGGCCCCGGTACTTCGACGGGATCAACTCGTCGATCGCGGAGTTGATCGCGGCGTACTCACCGCCGATACCCATCCCGGCCACGAACCGGCAGAGCGCCAGCGACCAGAAGTCCCAGGTCAGACCCGCGGCGCCGGAGGCCACCAGATAGACGACCAGCGTGATGATGAACAGGCTCTTCCGACCGAACTTGTCGGTCATCCGCCCGAAGAACAGCGCACCTACGACTTCACCAGCGAGGTAGATGGACGCCAGCAGGCCGACCTCTTTGGTGCTGAGCCCGAGGGTCGCGCCTTCTTTCAGGGTGTTGCCGACCAGGGAGACCAGCTGGATCTCCAGGCCGTCCAGAATCCAGGAGACGCCGAGACCGACGACGATCATCCAGTGGAACCGCGTCCACGGTAATCGGTCCATCCGGGCGGGTACCAGACTCGGTATCGCCTTGCCCTCGTCCAAGGCATGCTCGCTGCTCATTGGCACTCCTCCCGGCCGGCGTCAGAAATCTCCGCTAAAGCCCGTACCCCGCGAGTAACTCCTGCAAAACCCACCGCCACCACCGAGGCTGCCGGAGGCTGGATACAGTGGCTGGCATGGAGAACGAGATCGCGATCACGGACGCCACGGATGCCGGCCGGTACGAGGCGCGCGATGCCGACGGCAACTTGATGGGGTTCGTCGACTACAAGCGGTTCGGCTCGGTGATCGCGTTCCGGCACGCCGAGACACTGCCGGAGTACCAGGGCCAGGGCGTGGCAAGCAAGATCGCAACCAAGTCGCTGAACGACGCTCGGGACGCGGGGCTGCGGGTTCGCCCGGCCTGCCCGTACTACCAGGACTTCTTGAAGAAGCACACCGAGTACGCCGACCTGGTGGACGCCGAGTGAGCGCACCTGTTCTCGGCAAGCTGGAGTGGCGAGCGGCCGCCGAAGTACCGGAGTTGCTGGCCGAGCCGGTGCGGGCTGCTCTTGGTGACCTTCCTGCGTGGGCGGTTGCGATCGACCCGACGCTGGCCGACACGGCGGCGTTCTGCGCGGAGTACGACGTACCGATGGCAGCGTCGGCGAACTGCGTGATCGTGCACGGCAAGCGGGCCGGCGAGTCGACGTACGCCGCGCTGATGGTGCTCGCCACTCATCGGGCCGACGTCAACGGCGTGGTGCGCAAGCATCTCGGCGTACGGAAGATCTCGTTCGCGGCGCAGGACGACGCGGTCGGCTCGACCGGCATGGAGTACGGCGGCATCACGCCGATCGGCGTACCGGCTGCCTGGCCGGTGCTCGTTGACGAGGCAGTGGCTCAGGCCGGGCTGGTCGTGATCGGCAGCGGCATCCGCGGCTCCAAGCTGCTCATCGACGGCGCCGACCTGGCCAAGCTTCCGAGCGCCACGGTGCTCGAACTCGCGACTCCCGCCTGAACTCCGGCTAACATGCTGGGGTGACGGTGGCGGCGGGTGGTGATGGTGGGCCGACCGCGCTCCGCATCATGCTCGGCGGGCATCTCCGCCGGATGCGCGAGGCCGCGGGGATCAGCCGCGCCGACGCGGGCTGGCAGATCCGGGCCTCGGAGTCGAAGGTCAGCCGGATGGAACTCGGCCGGGTCGGGTTCAAAGAACGCGACGTGAACGACCTGCTCGACCTGTACGAGATGAAGGACGCCGAGGAACGCGAGCGGCTGATGGAGCTGGCCCGCGCGGCCAACAACCCCGGCTGGTGGTCCCGGTACGGCGACGTGATGCCGAGCTGGTTCGGCAACTACGTCGGGCTCGAGGTCGCGGCCAAGCTGATCCGGACGTACGAGCTGCTCTTCGTCCCCGGACTGCTGCAGACCGAGGACTACGCCCGCGCTGTCGTCCAGCTCGGTAAGGCCTACCTGCCGTCCGAGGAGATCAACCAGCGGGTGGCACTACGAGTGACCCGGCAGCAGATCCTGACCCGGCCCGATCCGGCCCGCCTGTGGGTCGTGCTCGACGAGGCCGCGCTGCACCGGCCGGTCGGCGGCCGGAACACGATGCGCGAGCAGATCCAGTACTTGATCGAGGCCTCGCAGCGGCCGAACGTGACGCTGCAGATCATGCCGTTCAGCAGCGTCGGATATCCGGACGCCGGCGGCGCGTTCAGCATCCTGCGGTTCCCCGAAGGCGACCTGCCGGACGTCGTCTACATCGAGCACGCGGCGAGCGCGCTCTACCTCGACAAGCTCGAGGACCTGGACGAGTACGCCGCGATCATGGAAGCCCTCACGATCGCAGCAGCGCCGGTCAGCGCCACCCAGTCCCTGCTCGCGGAAGCCCTCGAGCGAATGTCCTGAGCGGTGCCGGCCGGCGCCGTCGTAGTACTGGGGTCAGGCGACGCTGAGGTCGACCTTGATGTTGCCGCGGGTGGCGTTGGAGTACGGGCAGATCTGGTGAGCCGTGGCGACCAGCGCCTCGGCCTCGGCGCGCTCCAGGTGCGGCAGGGAGACGACCAGCTCGACCTCGAGGCCGTAGCCGGTGCCGCCGTTGATCGGGCCGATGCCGACGGCCGCGGTGACGGTCGAGTCGTCCACGTTCTGCTTGGTCTTGCGGGCGACCGTCTTCATCGCGCTGTGGAAGCAGGACGCGTACCCGGCGGCGAAGAGCTGCTCGGGGTTGGTGCCGTCACCGTTGCCACCCATCTCCTTCGGCGGGGCGAGGGTGACGTCCAGCTTGCCGTCGTCGCTCGCGGTGTGGCCCTGACGGCCACCCTCGGCGGTGGCGCGGGCGGTGTAGAGAACCTTCTCGACTGCAATGGTCATGGTGCGTAGCTCCTGGGTTTTCAGCGAGTGGGGTCGAGCACGAGCTTGCCGACGGTCCGGCGGGCCCGCATGTCTTCGTGCGCGGTGACGATCTCGGACAGGGCGTAGTCGCCGCCGAGGATCGAGCGCAGCTTGCCGTCCTGGACCAGCCCGAACAGCTCGGCGAGCGGCTCGCCCAGCAGCGCGGGGGTCTTGAAGCAGTCCGCCAGCCAGAAGCCGGCGATGGTCTTCGAGCCCTTCATCAAGCTGGCCGGCGCGATCGGCTCGGCCATCTGGCGTGATGCGGCGCCGAAGGTGACGAGCCGGCCGAAGGTGGCCAGCGCGTCGAACGACTCGTTCAGGGTGGTACCGCCGACCATCTCCAGCACGATGTCGACGGGCTTGCCGTCGTTCGCCTCGATGATCCGGTCCTTCAGGCCCTCGGGCTCGCCGTCGATCGCGGCGTCCGCACCGAGCTCGAGGATCTGCTTGCGCTTCTCCTCGGTGGAAGCGGTCGCGATGACGCGGCCGGCGCCCCACAGCTTCGCGAGCTGGATGGCGAGCGAGCCGACGCCACCAGCGCCGGCGTGGATCAGTACGGACTCCCCCGGCTGCAGGTGGGTCGAAGTCTTCAGCAGGTGCCAGGCGCTCGTGCCCTGCACGATGAGAGCCAGCGCGTCGGCGTCACTGACGCCTTCCGGTACGTCGAACGCGGCCTGGGCGTAACCGACCGCCTTCTCCGCATAACCACCGGAGCCGACCAGCGCGACGACCCGGCGACCGTCCTCGGTGTGACCGACGACCTCGCCACCCGGCGTCAGCGGCAGCTTCGCCTTGGACAGATAGCTGTTCTCGACCTGGTGCGTATCGGCGTAGTTGACGCCCGCCCGGTCGACGGTGATCAGGATCTGCCCCTCAGCCGGCACCGGTTCCCCGATGTCGACCACCTTGAGGACCTCGGGTCCTCCGAACTCGCTGATCTGTACGGCTCGCACTGTGTCGCGCTCCTTCCGATTCCCGCTGAGAAACAACTGCCTTACAACGTACTATACACTGTACGTTAAGGAGGTCGATGAGATGTCGGACACCAAACCCAGAACACCGCGGAACACGCTCAGCCCCGAGCTGATCGTGCAGACCGCGCTCCGCCTGATGGAGGCCAAGGGCACTGACGGCTTCAGCTTGCGCGGCCTGGCCGGCGAGCTGGGTGTCGGTCCGATGGCGCTCTACACCTATTTCCGTAACAAGGACGAGCTGTACGACGCGGTCCGCGACCATCTGATGGCCTTGGTGCCCGACGTGCCGCAAGACCTCCCCTGGCCCAACCAGGTCCGGTTCGTCTGCCGCGGATTGCGCGCCTTGATGCTGCAACACCCTTGCCTTGCGCAACTACTTGCGAGCCGTCCACTGAGCGGCAAGGAGACCGCCCGGGTGGCCGAAGGCCTGCTCGGCGTACTGCGGGCCGCCGGCTTCGATCCCGAGACCGCCGCCCGGACCCACACCACGCTGTTCACCTTCGTGCTCGGGGCAACGTCCTGGGAGGTCCAGATGGCCGTCGAGCGACTCGACCCCGATGCCTGGCGCCGCCTGCGGACCTCGATGGAGTCGCTGTCCGCGCACGAGTTCCCCACTGTCGTCGAACTGGCACCAGAGCTCGCCCGTACTTCGGGTGGCGACGAGCAGTTCGACTACGGGCTGGATCTCCTGCTGGCCGGCCTCGAGGCTAGAAGACCATCGTGACGATGGCGACGATGCCGATCACCACGATGAGGACCCGGAGACCCGTCGGCGGGAGCTTGCGGCCGTAGCGCGCGCCGACGAAACCGCCGATCGTCGAGCCGACCGCGATCAGTCCAGCGGCGAGCCAGTCGACGTCCGCGACGATGATGAACAGGATCGCCGCGACGCCGTTGACGACCGTGGCGAGCACGTTCTTGAGGCCGTTCATCCGTTGCAGGTTCGCGTCCATGCCGATGCCGAGCACCGCCATCAACAGGACGCCTTGGGCCGCGCCGAAGTACCCACCGTAGATGCCGGTGAGGAAGACGGCGGGGATCACCCACCAGGCGCCGCGGTGGGTGTGGGTCGGGACACTGATCCGCTTGGACAGCCAGGGTTGCAGGGCGACCAGGACGCAGCCGAGCAGGATCAGCCCGGGGACGACGGCTTTGAAGGCCGAGCCCGGGAGCTTCAGGAGCAGGACGGCTCCGACGATGCCGCCGAGGAGTGAGGCGGGGATCAGGCGGAGGAGGCGGCCGCGCTGGCCTTCGAGTTCACGGCGATAGCCGATCGCGCCGGCCGCGGTACCGGGCGACAGGCCGATGTTGTTGCTGACGTTCGCCAGGACGGGCGGGATGCCGACAGCAAGCAACGTGGGGAAGGTCAGCAACGTGCCGGACCCCACCACCGCGTTGATCGTGCCCGCGCCCATTCCCGCCACCAGGACGAACAGCGCCTCGAACCATGTCATCGTCGCAAGACTCTACGCACCTGATAGCGATTTCCGGTCATCAGTCCGGCGGCTGAGCTGTACAAATGCTGACTCCCACCCCACCGCCCCGGTCAGAGTGCAGCGAACGTCACACCGGCCCGGCTTGCCTTGGGAGGCGAGCCGGGCCGGGTGGCGTTGCGTAGTACCAGGTCTTAGCGCTCGAGCGGAGGGCCGTCCTGGACCGGGGAGGTCTGCTCGGGAGCCGAGGTGACCGCCGGGGGTGCCTGCTGCGCGGCGCGGTTGCCGACGGCCGCGTTCTGCGCTGCCGCGATGGCTTCCTGCACCGCGTTGTCGGCCTCGACCACGGCCGCGTCCGGCGTGGCCGCCGAACCGATACCGCTGTCGACCGAGACCGCCTGCGAGTCGCCCAGGTCGGGCTCCGGGAACGGACCCTCGGCCTTCTGGGTGATACCGGCGATCTGGCCGACGGCGCTGCCGAGGCCTTCCATCGCCTTGCCGATCTCGCTCGGGATGATCCACAGCTTGTTCGAGTCGCCTTGAGCGATCGACGGCAGCATCTGCAGGTACTGGTAAGCGAGCAGGCCCTGGTCGGGCTTGCCGGCGTGGATCGCGTTGAAGACGGTGGTGATGGCCTGCGCCTCACCCTGCGCCTTCAGGATCCGCGCCTCCCGCTCGGCCTGGGCGCGCAGGATCCGGGACTCCCGGTCGCCCTGCGCGGTCAGGATCGCGGACTGCTTCTGGCCCTCGGCCGACAGAACGGCCGACTGCCGCATACCTTCGGCGGTGAGGATCGCGGCGCGCTTGTCGCGGTCCGCGCGCATCTGCTTCTCCATCGAGTCCTGGATCGACGGCGGCGGGTCGATCGAGCGGAGCTCGACCCGGTTGACCCGGATGCCCCACTTGCCGGTCGCCTCGTCCAGTACGTACCGGAGCTTCTCGTTGATCTCCTCACGCGAGGTCAGCGTCTGCTCGAGGTCCATGCCACCGATGATGTTGCGCAGCGTGGTCATCGTCAGCTGCTCGATGGCCTGGATGTAGTTGGAGATCTCGTAGGTCGCCCGGACCGGGTCGTTGACCTGGAAGTAGATGACGGAGTCGATCGACACCATCAGGTTGTCCTCGGTGATGACGCCCTGCGGCGGGAACGCGACCACCTGCTCACGCATGTCGATCGTGTAGCGGACCTTGTCGACGAACGGGGTCAGCAGGTTCAGGCCGGGCTGCAAGCCGACCTTGAACTTCCCGAACCGTTCCACGATGCCCACGGTCTGCTGTTGCACGACCCGGACAGATTTGATCAGTGTGACGACCACCAGTAAGGCGACCAATGCCAGCACTATGAGGAACGCGGTCACGTGACCCTCCCACTCGAAGAACCCTCAGGACGGACAGTCTTTCCTATCGACGGGCCACTGAAGACAACGGTTCCCTCACGATCCGGAAACCTCGTCGGTTGGCCGTCGATGGCAACGATGTCCGTACTTCCGACAGTACTTCGACCACTCCCCCGCGCAACCGCGCCACACCATGGCAGTGGTCGGCATGTGGGTGGCTACTCGGCAGGAGACTGCGTCTCCCCTCACCGAGCACCCCCACCAACCGCGTTACCCCTGCCAGGGCCCCGATTCGCCTGGGCGCTAGCAGGTTATCGGGCCGCTGACGTGAAGCATCCGGCCAGCCGCACGAAAACCCGCCAGCCGACCCCGGGACGGGCCCATTCGGCTGGACTTGGCCGTCGTCGCGGCGCGACAGCACCGTCCCCGCCGAGGAACCTGTCTTACTGGGCCGGCCGGGGTTTGGGGAGGATTTTCTGGAGACTGGGGAAGAAATTGTGCCGATTCGGGGGTAGTACCCTCCCCAAAACCCCTTATCCCGGAGGGATTTCCCTCCCCAACCGCCTACCCGGCAACTTCCCACCATCACCCACGAGCCAGCCGACCTTGCCATCATCGCCCGCGAACCGGCCCGCCTTGCCGTCGTCACCCCGCGACCCGACCGGCCTTGCGATCGTCACCCCGCTACTCAACCGGCTTTGCCAAGGTGCCCCATCGACTCAGACCCCTCCGCGGGATCCCGGTAGCTGCGTCCTTCCCTGGTCGAGAGGGTGTGCGTCAAGAGTCGAACTTGTTCGATCCCGAAGGGACGCGAAGCACTCTTGACCCACACCCTCTCGACCAGCACACTCCCGCAGCGGAGACCGCGCACCACACTCCCCTTCGGGCCCAGCACCCGGCACCACAGCCCCTCACCACAGCAGCCCGCACCGCAGCCCCCCACAACCACAATCCCTCATCCACAGCACCCCGCAACCACAGCCGTCCCTGCGTGGCTGCCCGGTCAGCGGGGTGGTTCGGAGTCTTTCGGCTCGGTCTTGTCCGGGCCGCGGAGCTCGGGGAGGGTGTGGTCGATCGGCTGGCCGATCGGGTAGACGACGGCGGTGGCGCCGTCGATCGACATCACCTCGACCCGGGTGCCGGGCTGGATGGTGGAGACGTCGTCGTACGGACGCGCGGTCCAGAGCTCGCCGTTGAGCTTGATCGAGCCGCCGCCGTCGGGGTGGATCTCCTTGACCACGACGCCGCTGCGGCCGATCACGTGCGCCGAGCCGGTCTTCAGCTCACCGGTGTGGTGCAGCTTGCGGACCAGCAGCGGGCGGATGGCGCCCAGCATCGCGGCCGCGGTGACCAGACCGACGACGATCTGCAACCAGAGCAGGTGCGGGAACAAGGCGCCTACGCCGGCCGCGGTGATCGCCCCCGCGGCGAGCATCAGCAAGGTGAAGTCGAGCGAAGCAAGCTCCGCCAGACCGAGCACAACGGCGATCCCGAGCCACGCCGCCCAGACGTTGTCCCGCAGCCAATCCATCATCTGCCAACTCTATCCGCGTTCGGGACCTCAGGCAGGTCCATCTCCAGTGTGACGCGGAGAAACAGCCGCAGGATTCCGGTCGAGCGGATTTACAGCGCGCGGGCGAAGTACCGGCCGTCGCGGTGGTCGAGGCTGAGGGCGAGGTCGAAGGTGTCGCTCAGCGTCTCGGCCGTCAGCGCCTGCTCGATCGGTCCGGCCGCGACGACCCGGCCCTTCTTCAGGAGCAGCGCGTGCGTGAAGCCCGGCGGGATCTCCTCGACGTGATGCGTCACGAGCACCATCGCAGGAGCGCCCTCGGCGGTCGCGATCGAGCTGAGCGAGCGGACCAACTGTTCGCGACCCGTAAGGTCCAGCCCCGCCGCCGGCTCGTCCAGCAGCATCAGTTCGGGGTCCGTCATCAGGGCACGGGCGATCTGCACCCGCTTCCGCTCCCCCTCGGACAGCGTTCCGAAGGTACGGTCGCTCAGCTGCCCGATGCCGAGCTCGGTGAGCAGCTCCTTGGCCCGGTCGTGGTCCAGCTCGTCGTACTCCTCGCGCCAGCGGCCCAGTACGGCGTACGACGCGGAGACGACAACGTCGGACACCCGCTCCGACTTCGGCAGCCGGTCGGCGAGCGCCGCGCTGGTCAGTCCGATCCGCGGCCGCAGCTCGAAAACATCGACCGCACCGAGCACCTCGCCGAGCAGCCCAACCACACCGGTTGTCGGGTGCATCTGAGCCGCGAGGATCTGGAGCATCGTCGTCTTGCCGGCCCCGTTCGGGCCGATCACGACCCAGCGGTCGGTCTCCTCGATGGACCAGTCGACGGAGTCGAGTAGGAGCGCGCCACCGCGCACGATCGAAACACCAGCCAGCTCCGCCACTGCAGTCATAAAGCCAAAACCTACGGGGTCGTCCTCGGCGGCCGACGCCGACCCTGCTCCGACGGGAAATGAAGACAAGAGCGGGAGGGTGGTGGGCGGGGTAATCCCCTGCGACTCGCGACGGCCCCGCCCGCGTCGGGTGACGGCCGGGCGGATGGGACAATGGCAGGTGTGCTGACCACTGCCGCCTCGGTGCGTTTCACCGTCTGGACCAACGCCATGCTGACGGGCGCCTGCGATCCGGACACGGCCGCGCACAAGATCCTCGGCGAGGACGTCGGGCACCACGTGTCCGGCCTCGCCGCGCACCCGGCTCCGACCACGTTGCCCGTGGCACTGAACCTGTTGCGTGCGGCCGGGGCGACCCAGGCCCACCTCGCCCTGCCGATCCCGGGCGACCCGATCGGGCTGGCTGGGCCGCCTACCTTCAACGAGGCAGCGCTGGAGACGGGCGAGGCCGTAGTACTGACCGGAGCAGAGATCGGGCTCGTACCTTCGTACGTCGGCCCAGCAGTGCAGTGGACCGTCTTGCCGGCAACCAGTCCGCTGCCGGCCGACTTGGGCGAGGCGGATCGTGGCCTGCGAGCCGCACTGATCGAGGCGGCCGATTCGCTGGCCAAGCTCGACGTCGCGAAGTGGAAGCCCGAGGTGGCCGACGCGCTGATCGACATCCGCCGGATCGGCTCGGGCAAGGGCGACGACCTTGCCCCCGGCTACGAAGCCCGTGCGGTGAAGACGGCCGCGACCGCCCGCCGCTGTCTCGCCATCGCCGACGCCGCTCTGGAGGACGACGGCGCCGCGATCACCGGCGCGGAGGCCGACGCCCGTCGCCGAGCGCTGACCGATCTGGCCGCCGCTGCCAGGCGGGCACTTGTCGCGGCATGTGGACCGCCAACCTCCCGTTAACAATTCATCGGTAGCCTGAGGCCTTGAGATGACAGGACAGGCTGAGCACGAGACGTCGATAGCGGACCGCCCCACGCTGCTGGTCACTTTGACCGGTACGGACCGGCCGGGCCTGACTTCCGCAGTACTGTCGATGCTCGCGTTGCGCGGGCTCGACGTGATCGATGCCGAACAGGTGGTACTCCGAGGTCGGCTCGTGCTCGGCGTACTGCTGTCGGCGCCGCGCGATCACAAGGAACTCAAGAAGGAACTCAAGGAGCTGGCCGAGAACCTCGAGGTCGACATCAGCCTGAAGAAGGGGTTCGGCGACAACGAACCCCGGCGCAAGGGCCGGACCCAGGTGACCGTGATCGGCAGCCCGCTGACCGCGCAGGGCTTCGCCGCGATCGCCGGCCGGATCGCCGACACCGGCGCCAATATCGACCGGATCAGCCGGATGGCGCGCTATCCGGTGACCGCGATGGAGATCGCGGTGTCGGGTGCCGACCCTGACTCGCTGCGGAAGGTGCTGGCGCTGGAAGGCGTCGTGCAGGGGCTGGACGTCGCAGTACAGCCTGGCGGTCTGTACCGGCGGGCCAAGCGGCTGATCGTGATGGATGTGGATTCGACCCTGATCCAGGGCGAGGTGATCGAGATGCTCGCGGCGCACGCGGGCCGGCTCGAGGAGGTTGCCGCCGTCACCGAGCAGGCGATGCGTGGGGAACTCGACTTCTCCGAGTCGCTGCGCAGCCGGGTGGCGACGCTCGAAGGGCTGCCGGAGTCGGCGATCGACGAGGTGTACCAGGCGATCCAGCTGGCGCCGGGTGCGCGGACGCTGGTCCGGACGCTGAAGCGGCTCGGGTACCAGTTCGCGATTGTCAGCGGCGGCTTCAGCCAGATCACCGACAAGCTCGCCGCCGACCTCGGCATCGACTTCGCCAGCGCCAACGAGCTGGAGATCGTCGACGGCAAGCTGACCGGCAAGGTGATCGGCGAGATCGTCGACCGGGCCGGCAAGGCGACCGCCCTGCGCCGCTTCGCCGAGACCTCCGGTACGCCGTTGTCGCAGACGGTCGCGATCGGTGACGGCGCCAACGATCTCGACATGCTCGCGGCTGCGGGGCTCGGGATCGCGTTCAACGCCAAGCCGGTCGTCCGTGCGGCGGCGGACACGCACGTCAGCGTTCCCTACCTCGACACGATTCTGTACCTCCTCGGCATCAGCCGGGAGGAAGTCGAGGCCGCCGACGCGGATGCCGAGGGCAACTAGCCTCGCCGGTTGTTGCCGTTGGCCAGGTCCGGTCCGGCTTTGGTTGTTGCGTCTGTGGCGCGGGCGGGTGAGGATCGGTGGTCGTGCCCACTCCTCCGGTAATCCCTGCTGGATTCAGCTGCCGATCCGCGACCATGGCGGACGCTCGTGCGATCGCCGGGATGTCCGGCATCCAGGTGGACGAGGTCGAGGCGACGCTCGAGCGACCGGGGCTGGACGCGGCGGTCGACACCATGCTGGTTCTGGCGCCTGATGATGGGATAGCCGCCTGGGCCTACGTTCGGGGTCGCCGGTCGCAAGTGGATGTCGGGGTGGAGTACCGCGGTCTGGGTCTCGGGAGTGCGCTACTCGACTGGGTCGAGGCCAGGGCTATCGAGTCCGGTGGCGAGTGGGTCGCCCAGACGGTCGACGACGATGATCTCGCCGGTACTGCGCTGTTGCAGTCGCGCGAGTACGGCGTACTGGCCACCAACTGGAAGCTGGAGATGCGGGCCGCCGAGGAGCCTGTGCTGCCCGAGTTGCCGGCCGGAATCACGATCCGGCCCTACTCCGGCGAGGACGCAGCGGCCGCGCATCTGGTGATCCAGGACGCCTTCGACGAATGGCAACCACGCCGCTGGGACTTCGTGGAGTGGGCGCGGATGACCGTCGAGCGCACGACATTCGTGCCTGACCTCTCCCCCGTCGCCTTCGCCGGTGACGAACTCGTCGGGGTCGCGATCTGCCTGGCGCTGCCCGACACGGATAGTGGGTATGTCGAGCAGATCGCAGTACGGCGGGATCAGCGCGGCAAGGGAATCGCCAGGGCACTGCTCGCACATGCGTCCCTCGGCTTCTATCGCCAGGGCCGGCCCGACCTCGTGCTGTGGACCCACTCCGGTACCGGCGCGCTGGCCATGTACGAGCGGCTGGGGATGACCGTCCAGCACAGCACGACGGTGTTCAGCCGCAAGCTCTGAGCTTGGGGAACGGTCCCTCGGGCCGGTGCTGTGACGAGGCGTTGACACGCCGGAGTGAGAGCGCTCCCATGGGCGTACGCACCCGCCCTGGCGCTGCCCTGGTGACGGCGCCTGACCGTGGAGGTCACCCATGCGTTCCCGCCCCAGCAAACCGTCCACCCGTCGCCGAACCATCCTCAGTGCACTGCTCGCCCCCGTCCTGGTCGTGACCGCGTTGACCGTCGCGGCGCAGGCCAGCGTTCCGCCGCCACCCGCCGGGTGGACGACGGTGTGGAGCGACGACTTCAACGGCACCAGCGGCACGTTGCCGTCCGGCGCCAACTGGATCATCGACACCGGTCACGCCTATCCCGGCGGCCCTGGCAACTGGGGTACCGGGGAGATCCAGAACTACACGAACAGTACGAACAACCTCGCCCTCGACGGAGCGGGAAACCTCAGGATCACGCCTCGCCGCGACGGTGCCGGCAACTGGACCTCGGCCCGGATCGAGACGCAGCGCAGCAACTTCAGGCCGCCGTCGGGTGGAGTGGTCGCGATGGAGGCGCGGATCCAGATGCCGAACGTCACGGGAAACGCGGCTCTCGGGTACTGGCCCGCGTTCTGGGCGCTCGGTTCGCCGTACCGGGGTAACTACTGGAACTGGCCGGGCATCGGCGAGTTCGACATCATGGAGAACGTCAACGGGCTCAACTCGGTCTGGGGCGTCCTGCACTGCGGCGTGAACCCCGGCGGTCCCTGCAACGAGACGACCGGCATCGCGAACAACCGCGCCTGCCCGGGCAGCACCTGCCAGGCCGGCTTCCACACGTACCGGTTCGAGTGGGATACCAGCATCTCGCCGAACCAATTCCGCTGGTACGTCGATGGGCAACAGTTCCACTCCGTGAGCCAGGGCCAGTTGCCGGCCGACACCTGGAACGCGATGACCTCGCACGCGGGCTACTTCATCCTGCTCAACGTCGCCATCGGCGGGGCGTTCCCGGATGCCCTCGCCGCACCAACACCTCGCGCCGAGACAGTCCCCGACCGTCCGATGGTGATCGACTACGTCGCCGTCTCCACCCGAGGCGGAGGTGGCGGCGACCCGACCACTCCCCCGACCACGCCGCCCGGCGGAGGCGGTAGCGCGTACAGCACCATCCAGGCCGAGTCCTACACCCAGCAAGGCGGTGTAGGCGTCGAGACGACCAGCGACTCCGGCGGCGGCCAGAACCTCATGCAGCTCGGCAACGGCGACTGGGCCCTCTACCCCAACGTCGACTTCGGCACCTCCGCCGCCCACCAGTTCATCGGCCGCGTCGCGTCGGGCGCCGGCGGCGGAGTGAGCGGCCTGGTCGAAGTACGCCTGGACAGCAGATCCAACACCCCGATCGGCAGCTTCGCCATCGGCAACACCGGCGGCTGGCAGAGCTGGCGCAGCGTCCCCGCCAACATCAGCGCGGTCACCGGCGTACACAACGTCTACCTAACCTTCACCAGCGGCCAACCAGCCGACTTCGTGAACCTCAACTGGTTCACCTTCGGCCACTGATCAGATGGTGCCGGGCTGTCCCGCCCGGCACCATCGCCAGGTTTTGTTTGTCGATTCACCGATGAAGAATGCCACAAGCAACTACTCTCCGTACCCGAGTTGCAGCTACTTGCAACCGATCAGGTCGGCTGATGAAGGCTCGCGTTGTCACCGAAGCGGGGCGAGAGGGGTTCAGCGCTTATTCTTCGGCTATGTCTGAACAGCAGGGTGGGGTGACGACGAGCGGGCCTGGTGCCTTGTTCGCCATCGGTGGGGCCGAGGACAAGCTGAAGAAGCGGCTGGTCCTGCAGGAGTTCGTCGAGGCGGCCGGCGGGTCGAAGGCGCGGATCGTGGTGGTTCCCACCGCCTCCGCGCTCGGTCCGGACGTGATCGACGTCTACTCCGCGCTGTTCGCCGCGCTCGGCGCCGCGAGCGTGGTCGGCGTCCGGCCGGAGAACCGTGAGGACGCCGACGATCCCGCCTTCATCGAGCCGCTCGAGCAGGCCACCGGCATCTTCATGACCGGCGGCAACCAGCTCAAGCTGAGCGGTGTCGTCACCGGTACCGCGTTCGGCCGGGCCGTCACCGCGGCCCACGCACGAGGTGCAGCCGTCGGCGGTACGTCGGCCGGTGCGAGCATCCTCGCCGAGCACATGATCGCCTTCGGCCGCTCGGGCGCCACCCCGAGGCAGCGGATGAGCCAGCTCGCCGGCGGGCTCGGACTCGTCCAGGGCGCCATCGTCGACCAGCACTTCGCCCAACGGAACCGGTACGGCCGCCTGCTCTCGCTCGTGGCGCAATCCCCCGGGTTGCTCGGCATCGGCGTCGACGAGGACACGGCGGCCGTAGTACGGGGATCTCACCTGGAGGTCGTCGGGCGGGGTGCTGTGACGATCTTCGACGGCAGCCGGATCACCTCCAACGCGCATTACGCGAGCCGGTCCGAGGCGATCCTCGCGTCGGGCGTCGTCCTGCATGTCCTGCCCGCGTCGTCGACCTTCGACCTGAAGGCGCGCGTGCTGCTGTCGTTCGGTCCGCAGCCGCCGGCCGAGGAGATCGCGTCGATCGAGGCCGCCGAGGCGGACCTGCGCAAGCTGGCCAAGGAGATCGCGGCCGAGGGCGTGTCCCCCGCGTACTACGCCGAGCGCAAGCGCCGGGCGGGCCGGCGTACGGCGAAGGCCACCGACTCCGCCAAGAAGACAGCTGTCTCGCAGAAGGCGGCGGCGTCGAAGAAGTCGAGGTCGTCGGCGGCGGCCCAGTCCAGACCGGAGGCGACCGAGCCTCTGAGCGCGGGCGCCGAACTCAGCCGACCAGACACCGACCCGCAAGCAGACAGTGGGAGAGCATGACCGACACCGCCCCCGACCAGACCCACGGGACGCCGAGCCCGGACCTGAAGATCATCGAGACCCGCGTCTACCGCGGTCCGAACATCTGGAGCTACGACCCGGCCATCCACCTGGTGGTCGACCTGGGCTCGCTGGAGGACTTCCCGTCGAACACGATCGACGGCTTCACCGAGCGGCTGCTCGAGTACCTGCCCCGGCTGGACCAGCACCACTGCTCGCGCGGCCGGCGCGGCGGCTTCATCGAGCGGCTGCAAGAGGGCACCTGGCTCGGCCACATCGCCGAGCACGTCTCGCTGCAACTCCAGCAGGAGGCCGGCCACGACATGCGGCGCGGCAAGACCCGCCAGGTCAAGGGTGTGCCCGGCCGGTACAACATCATCTACTCGTACGCCGATGAGGGCGTCGGACTGGCCGCGGGTGAACTCGCCGTCCGGTTCGTCAACTACCTGGTCCAGCCGACCGAGGACTTCGACTTCACCACCGAGCTGGAGAAGTTCATCCGGATCGCCGAGCGGAGCGCATTCGGCCCGTCGACGCAGGCGATCGTGGACGAGGCGGTGTCCCGCGACATCCCGTGGATCCGGCTCAACAAGTTCAGCCTGGTGCAACTCGGTCAGGGCGTCCATGCGAAGCGCATCCGGGCGACCATGACGTCCGAGACCGGCTCGATCGCGGTCGACGTGGCCAGCGACAAGGACCTCACCACCAAACTGCTCGCCTCCGCCGGCCTACCGGTACCTCGCTCCGCCTCCGTCCGTGACGTGGACGACGCTGTCTCGGCGGCGAACAAGATCGGCTACCCCGTCGTGTGCAAGCCGCTCGACGGCAACCA
Source organism: Kribbella sp. NBC_00382 (assembly GCF_036067295.1). Classification (NCBI taxonomy): domain Bacteria; kingdom Bacillati; phylum Actinomycetota; class Actinomycetes; order Propionibacteriales; family Kribbellaceae; genus Kribbella; species Kribbella sp. NBC_00382. The sequence continues at coordinate 6,333,684 of NZ_CP107954.1, read as the reverse complement.
CGGCCGTGGCGTCTGCCTGAACCTGCAGGACGCGGACGCCGTCCGGGAGGCTTTCCCGATCGCGGCCGAGCAGTCGCGACGCGGTTCGGTGATCGTCGAGAGCTTCGTCACCGGCAAGGACTATCGCTGCCTGATCATCAACGGGCGGATGGAAGCCATCGCCGAGCGGGTCCCCGCACATGTCGTCGGTGATGGCGTCCACACCGTCGCGGAGCTGGTCGAGATCACCAACGCCGACCCGCGTCGCGGTGTCGGCCACGAGAAGATCCTGACCCGGATCACCGTGAACAACGCCGCGCGCGAGCTGGTGAAGTCGCAGGGCTTCGAGATGGACGACGTACCGCCGGAAGAGACGATGGTGAAGCTGACGCTCACCGGCAACATGTCCACCGGCGGCATCTCGATCGACCGCACCTTCGAGGCGCACCCGGAGAACGTCGAGATCGCCGAGGAGGCGGCCCGGATGATCGGGCTCGACATCGCCGGCATCGACTTCATCTGCCCCGACATCACCCAGCCGGTCCGCGAGACCGGTGGCGCGATCTGCGAGGTCAACGCCGCTCCCGGGTTCCGGATGCACACCAACCCGACGATCGGCGATCCGCAGTACATCGCGAAGCCGGTCGTCGACATGCTGTTCCCGCCGGGCGCGACCAGCCGGATCCCGATCGTCGCGGTGACCGGTACGAACGGCAAGACCACTACCTCGCGGATGATCAGCCACGTCTTCAAGGGGATGGGCCGCAAGGTCGGGATGACCTCGACCGACGGCATCGTGATCGACGAGCGACTGGTGATCCGGTCCGACGCGTCCGGGCCGAAGTCCGCCCGGATGGTGCTGCAGAACCCGCGCGTCGACTTCGCCGTCTTCGAGGTGGCTCGCGGCGGCATCCTGCGCGAGGGTCTTGGGTACCAGCGCAACGACGTGGCCGTGGTGCTGAACATCCAGCCGGACCACCTCGGGATGCGTGGGGTGGACACGCTGGACCAACTGGCCGACGTGAAGGCCGTGCTGGTCGAGGCGGTGCCGCGCAACGGGTTCGCAGTACTGAACGCCGACGACCCGCTGGTCCGCAAGATGCGGCGGAGGTGCTCGGGCGAGGTGGTCTGGTTCAGCATCGCCGAGCCGGGCAGCGAGGTACGCGAGTACATCGAGGGCCACTGCCGGCGCGGTGGCCGCGCGGTCGTGCTCGACCGGTCCGACCTGGGCGACATGATCATCATGAAGCACGGCCGGCGCTCGATGCAGCTGGCCTGGACGCACTTGCTGCCGGCAACGTTCGGCGGCCGGGCGATGATGAACGTGCAGAACGCGATGGCCGCCGCGGCCGCCGCCTTCGCCGCCGGCGCTCCGCTGCACGACATCCGGCAGGGCCTGCGCACGTTCAGCACCTCGTACTACCTATCGCCCGGCCGGTTGAACGAGATCGACGTCGACGGCCGGACCGTGATCGTCGACTACTGCCACAACGCGCCCGCGATGCGGATGCTCGGCGACTTCGTCGACAAGCTCGGCGAGAGCCTGAACGCCTCGTCCGAGCTGGGCCGGCCGTCGCGGATCGGCGTGATCGCGACCGCGGGCGACCGACGCGACGACGACATGCGCGAGCTCGGCGAGGTCGCCGCGCAGCACTTCGACGTGGTGATCGTGCGCGAGGACGTCCGGCTGCGCGGCCGGACAGCCGGCAGCACGGCTGAGCTCGTCACCGAGGGCGTTCGGCGGGCGATGGAGAACGGCGCCCGCTGCCGTCAGGTCGAGACGGTGCTCGAGGAGCTGACCGCGGTACAGCACGCGCTGTCCCGGTCGAACCGCGGTGACCTGGTGGTGCTCTGCGTCGACCAGCACCAGCAGGTGCTGGCCCACCTCGAGTCGGTGTCCCACCTTGCCCAGGCCGGTGCCCGCTCCGGCGACGAAGGCGGCGACCCCGACTTCGTGAAGCCGGACGAGTCGGACCCTGACCAGTCAGAGGAGTAACCAGATCGTGAGCGGGGACACACGGTGTGTCCCCGCTCTACCGGGAACTCGGTTGCCGGAAGCATCGTTGGCCTGTCCGTGAAGACGAAGCTGCTGATGGCCGGCCTGGCTGTCGCCCTCCCCTTTCTGCTGTCCTCCTGCGGATCCTCTGAGAAGGATGCGCCGGTGACCAAGGCAGCCGTGACGACTCCCGGCGTACTGGTCGAGGACGCCTGGGTACGCGCGACGGTCGGGTCGAAGGACACCACGATGACGGCGGCGTTCATGTCGCTGACCAACCCGGGCAAGGCCGACATCTCGTTGACCTCGGCAACCTCTCCGGTGGCCGGGATGGTGCAGATCCACGAGATGGCGATGAAGGACGGCAAGATGGTGATGCAGGAGAAGGCCGGCGGCATCAAGGTGCCGGCCGAGTCGCACGCGCACCTCGCGCCGAGTGGTGACCATGTGATGTTGATGGGGCTCAAGCAGGCGCTCAAGCCGGGTGACGAAGTACCGATCACTTTGAAGTTCTCCGACGGCACCTCGCACGATCTGACCGTGCCGGTGAAGGCGTTCACCGAGGAGGAAGAGCACTACCACCCGTCGACGACCCCCAGCACGACACCTTGACCGGACGCCCGTCCCGGCGGCAGCTCTTCGGGTACGCCGGAGCCGCCGCCGCAGGAGCTGCGGTCACTGGTGGAGCAGTTGCCCTAGGCAAGGACTCCGCCACTGCCCCCGACACCGCGCTGGTCGCCGCCCAGAACATCAGCCCGTACGGCGACCGCCAGCCGGCCATCGCGACTGCCTCGCCGAAGCACGCCGAGCTGGTCGCATTCACGATGCTGCCGACGACCGACAAAGCAGCACTCGGCCGGCTGATGCGCTTGTGGAGCAACGACATCACCGCCCTCGCCGCTGGACGTCCAGCTCCGGGCGATACGGCTCCCGAGCTGGCTCTGCCCGGCGTCGCACTCACCATCACCGTGGGCTTCGGGCCCAAGGTGTTCGGCCTGCCTGGACTCACCGGCCGCAAGCCACACGGGTTCAGCGAAGTACCGGCGATGTCACTCGATCGCCTGCAACCCGGATGGACCGGTGGCGATCTGCTCATCCTCGTCGGCGCGGACGACGCGGTGTCGGTGGTTCACGCGGTCCGGCGGTTGGTCGCTGATGCAGCACCCTTCGCAAAGCCGCTCTGGCGACAGACAGGCTTCTGGAACAGTACGGGCGCCGACGGTCAGCCGGTCACCGGACGCAACCTCTTCAACCAGGTCGACGGCACCGGCAACCCCGCCCCCGGTACGCCGGAATTCGACGCCACAGTCTGGAATGCCGACGGCAGCACCACCCTCGTCGTCCGCCGGATCCGCCTGAACCTCGACACCTGGGACGAACTCACCCGCTCCGAACAAGAGCGTGCCGTCGGCCGCAAACTCTCGAACGGCGCACCACTCACCAGCACCGCCGAACACGACGAGCTCGACCTCGAAGCCCGCGACGCCGACAACCGCCTGGTGATCGCGAAGAACGCACACGCCCGCCTCTCCCACCACTCGGAGAACGACGGCCGCCGCATCTTCCGCAAGGGCCTCAACTACGTCCAAGACACCGGCGCCACCCGCGAGTCAGGCCTGATCTTCCTCAGCTACCAAGCCGACCTGGTCAGCCAGTTCCTGCCCCTACTCACCCGACTAAACGCCGCCGACGCCCTCAACGAATGGACCACCACCATCGGCTCAGCCACCTTCGCGATCCCACCAGGCTTCCACGAAGCCAGCTGGCTCGGCGAAGGGTTGCTGAGTTAGCGGGCCGGACCGCCACCACTACAGAACCCTCGCGGACCACCTCGACACGCCGACGGCAATCGATCTCCCGAGGGGTATTGATGTGGTGGCGGTCCGGCCGTAAGCAACCGAAGCGCGTCCTGGTCTAGCGGCGGGCCGGGAGTAGGCGGCGCTTTGGCTCTTCGCGGTCGATCCAGTCGAGGTCGTCGGACAGGACCGCGTCGTTGCCGCGGCCGTCGTCGAGCGTGGGTGGTGGTGGCGGCGGAGGCAGCGCCCTGACCTTGAGGGCGACCATCGGGATCGCCAGCAGCACGGCCAGCGCCAGCCACGGCCAGTACTCCCGCAGCAGCGGCTCGAAGCCGTCGAAGAACGCATCGGTACCGGCGTTGGCGATCTCGTTGACCGACTTGCCCTTGGCCGCCGTCACCGCCTGGAGTCCCTCGACGATCGCGAACGACGCCAGGTAGAACGCGGTCAACGGGAGCCAGAAGTACGCCGATCGCCAGCCTCGCCGCCAACAGGCGACGTACAGGATGATCGTGAGGCCCATCGCGACGAGGAGTCCGTTGAGCTGCCACAGCCAGCGCCAGTCCTGCAGCTCAGCCGCCGGGCGCAGCGCGTACCAAGCGATCGGCACCGCCAAGGCGAACGCCGCCAGCACCGTACTTCGGATGCCCAGGGCACCGAAGAACGCACCGACGACACTTGCCGCCAGCAACATCGCCGGCAACCGCTTGTCCGACAGGTCGTACCCGCTCAACCACCAGGCGCCCGCGGCAACGATCAGGACCAACGGCACCGCGATCCGCACCCGGCCGACGATCAGCCCGGCCAGCACTCCCCCGGTGAATCCGCCCAGGACGAGCAGATCCACCCGGGTCCCGACGAACGTGGTCGAGCCGGCCGGCAGCCCGTTCAGATAGGTCGGCGCGAAGCCGGCCACGAACCAGGCGACCACCGCCGCCGGTATCGACCACAAGTAACGCATGAAACCCCGATCCGCCCCGGGCGGTGGAGTCCCGGGGATCAGTGCTGTGCTCGTTCGACCTTCGCCTTCAAGGTCTCCGGGTTATCGACGGTAGCTCCCTCGGACCGCAACCAGGCGTCAAGACTCGCCCGATCCTGCAGAGACATCACCGCGACCACGTCACCGGCCTGCGCTTCCCGGACGAGTGCCTGGGCCGCTTCGAGCTCGGTCGGGAAGGACGGTACGTCGTCGACGCCGACCGAACTGGTGCCTTCGCGGAAGACCGCCTCCAGCTCCTCGGGCGGCCGGCCACGGAGGTACTCGCCCTTGTGCCCGATCACGACGCGGTCCGCGCCACGGGCACCGATCGCCCCCATCGCGCTGACCATGTCGTCGGCCCGGTCGCCCGGCGAGCCGAGAGCGAGCAGCAGTCGCCCACCCGGCTGGCGGACCCCGTTCATGATCTCCAGCAGCGCTTCGAGGCCGGCCTCGTTGTGGGCGAGGTCGATCACGACGGTGAAGTCGCGGACGGTGTACATGTTCATCCGGCCCGGGTTGTTCTCGGACGGCGAGAAAGTGCTGAGCCCCTCGATCACCGCGGCGCGCGGCAGTCCGAGACCGAGCGCGGCAGAGGCTGCAGCCAGGGCGTTCTCGACGTTGTAGTGCGAGAGCCCGGACAGCGTCATCGGCACGTCGACGACCTTCAGCAGCGGCTCGGCGTCACTGGACTGGTCGAGCACGGTGATGAACCCATCGAGCACGGTGGTCGCCCGGCCGCCCTCGTCGAGCACGCTGCGAATCGACGGCGAGTCGGGGTCGCGGGAGAACACCCAGCACTTGGCCGGCGAGTCGAGCCGCATCGCGAACGTCCGCGGGTCGTCGCCGTTCACCACGCACCAGCCCCGCGGGCGGGTGATCTTGGTGATCACGGCCTTCACCTCGGCGAGTTGGTCGACGGTGTCGATCCCACCGAGGCCGAGGTGATCAGCGGTGACGTTGGTCACGACAGAGACGTCGTTGTACGCCACGCCGACCCCGCGTCGCAGGATGCCGCCGCGGGCCGTCTCCGTGACGGCCAGCTGGACGCCAGGCTGCGAGAGCACCTGACCAGCGCCGCTCGGGCCGGAGAAGTCGCCGTACTTGACCAGCTCGCCGTCGAAGTACACGCCATCGGTACTCGACCAACCGACGTGCAGCCCGGCCGCGCGGCCGATGTGCGCGATCATCCGCGAGGTGGTCGTCTTGCCGTTCGTCCCGGTGACCGCGACGACGGGAATCTTCGGCCGCAGCGTCGGCGGCGCGTCGCCGGCCGGCTCGTTGCGGACCCGGTCGCCGACGGTCGCCACCAGCTCGGGCAGGTGCTCTGCGCCGAACGCGTCGACCACATCGACGATCGCCTGACCGAGCGCCCGGGCGCGGCCCTCATGCGCCCACGGGAACGCCACCACGAGGCGATGCACATCGGTCTCAGACCTGACCCGTACGCCGATCCGCCCGATCCCCGCCTCGCGCGCGATCCGCCGGACGATGTGCCCGACCACCCGCACCGCGAACCGCTGCCGGAACCCCGACCCGATCCGCCCGGGCCGGGTCGCGCCCAGTCCGAGCGCTTGCGCGTACGCCTTCGCGGCCGGAGCCGGGGCGTCGATGAGAGCCGTCAGGTCGAGCGTGAGCTTGACCGCCGCACGGCTGAAGTACAGGTTGGCCCCGTCCAGAACACGGAGCTCGACCAAAGAGGTGGACACAGCTAGGCACCCATCGCGTGAAAGCCGCCGTCGACGTGGATGATCTCGCCGGTGGTGGAGGGGAAGAAGTCACTGAGCAGGGCAACGATCGTCTTGCCGGTCGGTTCGAGGTCGGACGGGTCCCAGCCCAGCGGGGCCTGGTCCAGCCACGGTCCTTCGAACTTCTCGAAGCCCGGGATCGCCTTCGCGGCCAGCGTCTTCAGCGGACCGGCTGAGACCAGGTTGCAGCGGATCCCCTGCGCGCCGAGGTCACGCGCCAGGTAGCGCGAGGTCGACTCGAGCGCCGCCTTCGCGACCCCCATCCAGTCGTAGCCCGGCCAGGCGACCGACGCGTCGAAGGTCAGCCCGACGACGCTGCTGCCCCGGCTCATCAGCGGAGCACACGTCACCGCGAGCGACTTCAGGCTGTACGCCGAGACGTGCACCGCGCGCGATACGTCGTCCCACGGACCCTCGAGGAACTTGCCACCGAGGATCGTCTCGGGGTTGCCGTAGGCAATGGAGTGCACGACGCCGTCCAGGCCGTCGACGTGCTCGCGGATCGCGTCGGGCAGCGCCGCGAGGTGCTCCTCGTCGGTGACGTCCAGCTCGATCACCGGCGGCGTGACCGGCAGCCGGCCGGCGATCCGTTTGGTGATGTTCAGCGCCCGGCCGAAGTTCGAGATCAGCACCGTGGCGCCTTGTTCCTGCGCCACCTTGGCGGTCGCGAAGCCGATCGAGGAGTCGAGCGTCACGCCCGCCACCAGGATCCGCTTGCCGTCGAGGATGCCCACCGGCATGCCCTTTCTTCTAAAAGTAGTTAGTTGCCCATGCCGATGCCGCCGTCGACCGGGATCACCGCGCCGGTGATGTACCCGGCCTCGTCCGACGACAACCAGCGCACGGCGTTGGCGATCTCCTCGGTCAGGCCGAACCGGCCGAGCGGGATCTGGCTCAGGTACTGCTGCTGGGTCTCTTCCGGCAGTACCGCGGTCATGTCGGTCTCGACGAAACCGGGCGCGACCACGTTGGTGGTGATGCCACGGCTGCCGAGCTCGCGGGCCATCGAACGGGCCATCCCGATCAGACCCGACTTGCTGGCGGCGTAGTTCACCTGACCGGGTGAGCCGAGCATGCCGACCACCGAGGAGATGAAGACGATCCGGCCCCGGCGCAGCCGCAGCATGCCCTTGGCCGCGCGCTTGGCGACCTTGAACGAACCGGTCAGGTTCGTCTGGATGACGGCGTCCCAGTCGTCGTCGGACATCCGCAGCAGCAGCGTGTCGCGGGTGATGCCGGCGTTCGCGATCAGTACCTCGACCGGGCCGTGCTCGGCCGCGATCGTGTCGAACGCGGCCTCCACCTGCGCGGTGTCGGTCACATCACACTTGACGGCGAGGAAGCCCTCCGGCGGCTCGGTGCTGTTGTAGGTGATGGCGACCTGGTCGCCCGCCTCCTTGAAGGCGGTCGCGATGGCCAGGCCGATGCCCCGGTTGCCCCCGGTGACCAGTACCGATCTCGCCACGTTCCATCTCCTCACAGAAGTGCTTCCAGCCGTTGTACGGCGCTGCCGCACGAACGTTATCTCCCCCACCCCCACACCTGTTCATTCGCCCCGTTTTCACCCGCTCTACAGGCTCGCGGGCCTCAGCGGCTCGGCGTGGCGGGTGAAAACGGGGCGAATGAACAGGTGGGTGGGGGTCAGGAGTCCTCGAGGCGGAAGCCGACCTTCAGGCCGACCTGGTAGTGGTCGATCGCGTTGTCGACGATGTGGCCCCGGATCTGGGTCACCTCGAACCAGTCCAGGTGCCGCAGCGTCTCGCCGGCCCGGCTGATCGCGTTCGTGATCGCCGCGTCGACGCCCTCCTTGGAGGTGCCGACGAGTTCGGTGACGCGGTAGGTCCGATCGGTCATGACTGTTCCCCTTCGCCTGGGTGCGCCGGAACTTCTGCACCGGCGTACCGTTGGGTGTTGGTGAGGAGAATAGATGTCACAGCGCAGTAAGCGGGCTCGAGAGCGGGCAGAAGCAGAGGTCATCTCGGTGACCAGCGCGCAGCCCGGCCGGTCGGAGGACCTGGAGAGCCGGATCTTCCGGTACGCCTGGATGATGTCGCTGCGGGTGGTGTGTTTCGTCGCCGCCGTCATCACCCCGTCGCCGTGGCGCTGGATCCTGCTCGTCGGGGCCGTTTTCCTGCCGTCGGTGGCCGTCGTACTGGCCAATGCGCGGCGGACGAAAGCAGTGTCCGGAGCCGCGGTCTACGTGCCGCCGGCCCGGCCCGAACTCGGTCCGGATCACGACACCGAAAAGTGATCTGCGTCGGGACTGGATTCTCACGACGGATCCGTGTCAGAATCTGCGTGCTCTGAAGTTCACGGTTGGAATTCAGAGACTTGATGCGGCGTCGGACGGCTCCCCCCGTGGCTGTCCGACGTCGCTTCATTTTGCCCAGGCTATTGATTATTGAGTGGTCAGGAACAATTGCCTGTGCCGACCGCAATGCCCCCCAGGAGACCCAGCTGTGAGCGAAGAAGCCATCCCGTCCACCTGCTCTGCAAGGGGATGCGGCCAACCGGCCACCTGGGCGCTGTTGTGGAACAACCCGAAGATCCACACCCCCGACCGGCGCAAGACCTGGCTGGCCTGTGACGACCACAAGCAGAGCCTGTCCGACTTCCTCGGCGCGCGTTCTTTCCTGCGCGAGGTCGAGGCTTTCCCGCGGCCCTAACGCGCCCCTTACTGGGACGCCGGTCTGCGTTACACCGGAAAAAGTAAATTTCCGGTTTAGAAAGGTCAGCCGCCGATCGCGGACATCGGCCGGACCGGCTGCAGAAAGCTCGGGTCGTTGATGCCATGGCCGGGCAGTTTGCCGCGCATCGCGCGCCGCCAGCGGTCGGCCAGTTCCTCGTCGTCGGCGCCGTCGCGCAACGCCGTACGGAGGTCTGATTCGGTCCTCGCGAACAGACAATCGCGGACCTGACCGTCGGCCGTCAGCCGGACCCGGTCGCAATCGCCGCAGAACGGTCGCGTCACGCTCGCGATGATGCCGACGGTCGTCGCGTAGCCGTCGACCGTGAAGGACTCGGCCGGCGCGCTGCCACGGGTCGCCGCATCGGTCGGCGACAACGTGAAGCGCTCGCCGAGCAGTTCGAGGATCTCGTCCGCGGTCACCATCTGGTCGCGGCTCCAGCCGTGCTGGGCGTCCAGCGGCATCTGCTCGATGAACCGCAGTTCGTAACCGTGGTCGAGGCAGAACTGCAGCAACTCCGGCGCCTGGTCGTCGTTCACGCCGCGCATGAGGACCGCGTTCACCTTCACGGGCGTCAGACCGGCCTCGTGAGCCGCCGCAAGCCCTTCCAGTACGTCCTTCAGCCGGTCGCGCCGGGTCAGCTCCTTGAAGGTGTCCGGCCGGATCGTGTCGAGGCTCACATTCACCCGGTCCAGGCCGGCCTCGCGGAGCGCCTTCGCCTGCCGGGACAGGCCGATCCCATTCGTGGTGATCGACAACTGCGGTCGCGGCTCCAGCTTCGCAGTACGGGTGACGATGTCGACCACGCCCCGGCGCAGCAGCGGCTCACCGCCGGTGAAGCGGATCTCGTCGACACCGAGGCGGGTGACGGCGATCTCGATCAGCCGGACGATCTCGTCGTCGGTCAGCAGCTCAGGCTTGCCGAGCCAGTCCAGGCCCTCTTCGGGCATGCAGTAGGTACAGCGCAGGTTGCAGCGGTCCGTAAGGGACACGCGCAAGTCGGTAGCGACCCGGCCGTAGCTGTCGGCCAGGCCTGTCTGGGTCGTGCTGGGCGCTGTCATCCGGCCCAGCTTACGTCGCAGCCAGCAGCCGACGGCCGGGCGTTTCGGTGGATGGCTTAAGTTCGAGCTGTGCGTCGTCTGATGAATGTCCGGTGGATCGCCACTGCGCTGGTGATCCTCCTCCTGTCCGGGGTGTGTGTGGAGCTCGGCCGATGGCAGCTGCATCGGCTGGACGCCCGGAAGGCGCGCAACGAGGTCACCAGGACCAACCTGGCCGCTCCGCCGGCGCCGCTGGCCGAGATCGTCGGGCCGCAACGGGTGATCGGCGAGCAGCACGACTGGCGGACGGCGGTCGCCACGGGACGGTACGACTCCAGCAAGCAGGTCGTGATGCGGTACCGGAACATCAACGACCGGCCCGGGTTCGAGATCGTCACGCCGTTGATGCTGAGCGACGGCAGCGCCGTACTGGTCGACCGCGGCTTCCTGCCGAAGCAGGGCGGCGAGCTGGCTCCCAGCAGCATCCCGGCGGCGCCGACCGGCGAGGTCACCGTGACCGGTCGGCTCCGCCGGAGCGAGCGTGGTGGGCACACCAACGGCGGTACGCCGGACAACGGGACCGCCCGGCTCATCAACGGGCCCGAATTCGCCCCTGTACTCGGCCTGACGCTGTACGACGGCTACATGACGGTGACGCAGCAGACTCCGGCCGCTGATCCGGCCTTCGACGGGTTTCCTGGGCCGGAGATCGACGACGGGCCGCACTTCTTCTACGCGCTGCAGTGGTTCTTCTTCGCGCTGCTGGCGATCGGCGGGCTGGTCTACTTCTCCCGGCGCGACGTGACGGGTGACAACGCCAGTACAGAAAGTGAGTCCGGGAGTCCCGAGGAGTCGTTGCCCCCTGCAACGACGACGGCCGGATCGCGATCAGGCGCGGACGGTCCGTAGTACCGATTGCCGTTGCCTCTGGCTACCACCGGCGTGTCGGGCCTTGTACAGACGGTGATCGGGCGTCTGACGCTGGCGGCAACGACCTTGCGGTGAGACAGCGTTCCATTGGGTGAGATCGTTGCCACCCGTCGTGGCGCGCTCGGCGGCGAGATCAGCCGGCGTCAGGCAGGATGGAGCCGTGGACCTAGGACTGCGCGATCGCATCTACATCGTCACCGGCGCCAGCGGTGGATTGGGCTTCGCCACCGCGAAAGCCCTCGCCGCGGAGGGTGCCCGGCTGGTGATCTCCAGCCGCAACGAGGAGTCGATCTCCCGGGCGGCGGCCGAGCTCGGCGAGAACGTCGTCGGCATCCCGGTCGACAACGCCGACCCGGAGAGCGCCGAGCGGCTGGCCGCGACCGCGGTCGCCAAGTGGGGTGCCCTGCACGGCGCCCTGATCAGTGTCGGCGGCCCCCGGCCCGGCACGGCGATGGACACCGAGGAGGACGACTGGCGAGCAGCCTTCGACAGCGTCTTCCTGGGCGGCCTGCGGATCGCCCGCTCGGTCGCCCGCGCGGGCACCGACGGTACTTCGATCGCCTTCGTGCTCTCGTCATCGGTGAAGGCGCCGATCGCGGGACTGGCGATCTCCAACGGGCTGCGGCCGGGGCTCGCGATGGTCGCCAAGACCCTCGCCGACGAGCTCGGCCCGAAAGGGGTCCGCGTCAACGGGCTGATGCCCGGCCGGATCGCGACCGACCGGCTGAAGGAGCTCGACGGCAAGACGGGTGACCCGGACGCTGCCCGGCGTACCGCGGAGAAGGCGATCCCGCTGCGCCGCTACGGCAACCCGGACGAATTCGGCCGGGTGGCCGCCTTCGTCCTCTCCCCCGCCGCGTCCTACCTGACCGGCGCCATCATCCCGATCGACGGCGGCGCGCTCCGCTCACTCTGACGGTTCATCCTTGGGCCTGTCGCGGTCCTTCGACGGCTGGACCCGCTTCGGCTCGCCCGGCATCTTCGGGTACTCGGGCGGGTACGGCATGTCGCCCTCGCCGAAGTCGCGTTCGTGCTTGGCGGACAGCTCCAGCAGCGACTCGAGCGAGAACGCCTTCTCGCCGACGGCCGCATGCAGGTCACCGACCTCGGCGAAGCGGGCCGGCATCGTCAGTACGTCGAAATCGTCCGGTACCACCTCGGACACCTCCTGCCAGCGCAGCGGCGCCGAGACGCGGGCCCGGGCGTTGGGGCGGACCGAGTACGCCGAGGCGATCGTGCGGTCGCGGGCCATCTGGTTGTAGTCGATGAAGACGCGTTCGCCACGCTCCTCCTTCCACCAGTTGACCGTGACCTGGTCGGGCATCCGGCGGGACAACTCGCGACCGACCGCGATGACGGCCCGGCGTGCCTGGATGAAGTCCCAGCGCGGTTCGATCGGGACGTACACGTGCAGGCCGCGACCGCCCGACGTCTTCGGGTACCCCTCCAGTCCATGCTCGGCCAGCAGCTCACGTAGTACCGGCGCTACGACCGCAGCGCTCTTGAAGTCCGTACCTGGCTGAGGATCGAGATCGATGCGGAGCTGGTCCGGCGAGTCGAGCTCAGGGCGGCGGACCGGCCACGGGTGGAAGGTCAGGGTGCCGAGGTTGACCGCCCAGGCGACGACGGCCAACTCGGTCGGGCAGACCTCGTCGGCGGGCCGGCCGCTGGGGAACTTGATCGTCGCCGTCTCGACCCACTCGGGCGCGCCCTTGGCGACCCGCTTCTGGTAGAACGCGTCGCCCTTGTTGTCCATCCGGGTCGACAGCTTGGCGCCCTCGAACCAGCCGCCGGGCCAGCGCTCCAGGGTGGTCGGCCGGTCCCGGAGCGCGCCCAGGATGCCGTCGCCGACCGCGACGAAGTAGTTCACGATGTCCAGCTTGGTCAGTCCACGGTCCGCGAAGTACGGCTTGTCCGGATTGCTCACCCGGACGGTCCGCCCCGCGATCTCCAGCTCGATTGCCTTGGTCGCCGCCATGCTCGGGACGCTACCGGTCGGCGGGGACCAAATGCCGTGAGGCCCACGGAAAAGGGAAGTTTTCTCAACCCCTGGCCACCCTAGGTGACCGAGCGGTAACGTACCCGCACCTCGTTCCTGGGGCGTGAGGCCCCCGGGACACTCTTGAAGGAGCACGAGGATGAAGAAATCCGCCCTGCTCGCCGCTGCTACCGCAGTGGCGACCGCAACCGCCCTAGGGCTCGGTGCCGGTACCGCCACCGGCGCACCGAAGGCCGACCCGGGCACCACCCCAGCCGCAGCGGTCGCCCGGGCCAAGGCTGCGATCCCTGGGAATCTCGGCACGCTCAGAGCCACCGGCGCCGACGCCTTCGTCGTGAAGGACGTCATCCTGGACGCCGACGGCACCAGCCATGTCCGGATGGACCGGACGATCGGTGGTCTGCCGGTCCTGGGTGGCGACCTCGTCATGCACCAGGCCAAGGACGGCGCCCTCAAGGGCGTCAGCCAGACCCTCACCCAGTCGGCGAACGTCAGCCGGACGCCCAAGGTCAGCACCGCCACCGCACTCGCCAAGGGAGTCGCCGGCGGCCTCAAGGCCGAAGGCAAGCCGTCCCTGGTCATCGAGGCCCGCAAGGGAGCTCCACGGCTCGCCTACCTGGTCACCAGCGGCGGTACGCAGGCCGATGGCACACCCAGCAATGTGACCACGACGATCGACGCACTGACCGGCGCCAAGCTCGTCAGCGAGCAGCACATCGAGACGGTCACCGGTGACGGCAAGAGCCTGTACTCCGGAACGGTGCCGATCGACACCACGGCCGTGACCGGCGGGTTCAACCTGACCGACACGGTGCGCGGCGGCGGGACCACCCTCGACGCGCAGAACAAGACCGACTCGATCCTGTGCCAGCTGTTCGGGCTGGGCTGCCCGGTCGCGGTGAAGTTCCTCGACGCGGACAACCACTGGGGTACCGGCCTGAACACGGACCGGGCCTCGGCCGCGGTGGACGCCCACTACGGCGCGGCGACCACGTTCGACTACTACAAGAACATCCACGGCCGGAACGGCATCTTCAACGACGGCAAGGGCGTCCCGAGCCGGGTGCACTACGGCACGAACTACGTGAACGCCTTCTGGGACGGCAAGAAGATGACGTACGGCGACGGCGACAACGTCGTGGCAGGTCCGCTCGTCTCGATCGACGTGGCCGGTCACGAGATGTCCCACGGCGTCACCTCGGCGACCGCGAACCTCACCTACTCGGGTGAGTCCGGCGGCCTGAACGAGGCGACCAGTGACATCTTCGGGACCGCGGTGGAGTTCTACTCCAACAACGCCAACGACCCGGGCGACTACTACATCGGCGAAGAGATCATGAAGGACCGGCCGGCCCTGCGGTTCATGGACAAGCCGAGCAAGGACGGCAACTCGGTCGACTGCTGGACGTCCGGCACCGGCAACCTGGACGTCCACTACTCCTCGGGGGTGGCGAACCACTTCTTCTACCTCCTCTCCGAGGGCACCGGCCCCAAGACCATCGGCGGTCTGCCGCACAACGGCAGCAGCTGCACCGGGTCGACCTTCAACGGGATCACGGAGGCCAAGGCCGCCAAGATCTGGTACCGGGCACTGACGACGTACTTCACCACCGGTACGACGTACGCCCAGGCGCGGGTCGCGACGCTCAACGCGGCCACCGACCTGTACGGCGCCGCCAGCGCCGAGCGGGCCGCCGTGGCGACTGCCTGGACGGCGGTCAGCGTCAACTGAGGTGAGCTGCCGCATCGCCGGGGCCTGTCCCACTGGGGCGGACAGGCCCCGGCGATTGCGGCACGCTTACGTCGGCGGACAGCGCGGGGTTTTGGTTGACCGGCCGCCGATAATGGGGACATGACAGAGAGCACCAGGCAGTACGCAGTACAGAAGTCCGACGAGGAGTGGCGCGCGAAGCTGTCTCCCGCGGAGTTCCAGGTCCTTCGCAAGGCCGGTACCGAGCGTCCGTTCACCGGCGAATACACCGACACCAAGACCATCGGCGTCTACAAGTGCCGCGCGTGTGACGCGGAGCTGTTCCGCAGCGAGACCAAGTTCGACTCGCACTGCGGCTGGCCGTCCTTCTTCGCCCCGCTCGCCGAGGACCGGGTCGAGTACATCGAGGACCACGACCTGGGCATGAAGCGCGTCGAGGTCCGCTGTGCGAACTGCGGCTCCCACCTCGGCCACGTCTTCGAAGGCGAGGGCTACGGCACCCCCACCGACCTCCGCTACTGCATCAATTCCGTCAGCCTCGCGCTGGCTCCCGCGGAGTAACTCAGATCGGGGTGGCCAGGGCGACCGGGTTGTTGTCCGGGTCGGAGACGTAGGCCTGGCGTTCACCCCAGGGCATGGTGGCCGGCTGCTGGAGGATCGGGTGGCCGGCCGTGCGGAAGGTCTCCACGGTGGCTTCGACGTCGTCGACGTAGACGAAGAGTTCGAAGCGGGGCGCCGTGCCGACGGTGATGCCGAGTTGGGCCTCGGGCCAGTTGGCGTCGGCGATTCCCAGCGAGGAGTCGCCGCGTTCGAGGCCGACGTAGTGTGGATCGCCTTCCAGCGGGAACTGGTACCGGGACTCGTAGCCGAGCAGGGCGTAGAACTCGAGTGACCGGCGGACGTCGGTGACGTACAGGACCGGGAAGGCTTTGCGCTCCATCGTCAGGCCAGGTTCGCGATCAGGTCACCGAGGTCGGTCCGCTTGCCGGTGTAGAAGGGGACCTCCTCGCGCACGTGGCGACGAGCCGTCGACGCCCGCAGGTCACGCATCAGGTCGACCATCCGGTGCAGCTCGTCGGCCTCGAAGGCGAGCATCCACTCGTAGTCGCCGAGCGCGAACGACGCCACGGTGTTCGCCCGGACGTCGGGGTAGCTGCGCGCCATCTTGCCGTGCTCGGCGAGCATGAACCGGCGCTCCTCGTCGGGCAGCAGGTACCACTCGTAGGACCGCACGAACGGGTAGACGCAGATGTAAGCCCGCGCCTCCTCGTCGGCCAGGAACGCCGGGATGTGGCTCTTGTTGAACTCGGCCGGCCGGTGCAGTGCGAACTGCGACCAGATCGGCGCGAGGTGCCGCCCGAGCCGCGAGCGACGCAGCTGGTGGTAGGCCTTCTGCAGCGCGTCGGACGTCGGCGCGTGCCACCAGACCATGAAGTCGGCGTCGGCGCGGAAGCCCTCCACGTCGTACCAGCCGCGGATCACCACATCCTCGTCGGCACCGAGCTTGCCCAGCGCCTCCTCGAGCTCCGCCGCCAGCTCCTCGCGATCGGCCTCACCGAGCGGCGTCTCCACCTTGAACACCGACCACATGGTGTAGCGGATCACATTGTTCAGCTCGCGCGCCTTCGGCTTCGTCTCGGTCACCCAGCCATTGTCACCAATGGATCCGCCCAAGCGTGCACCCGGGTTGCTCCTACTCTTCGTGACAACAGTCACTACCCGCGGGAATCACCTGCGCAGATGCGCTTGCACCTGGCTTGCCGCCTTTCCAGCACTGGCGACGCAGGCAGCGATCCCAACACCCCGGTACGCCGCTCCGCACACGGCCAGCCCAGGTTGACCAGCAACGGCCGCCTCTACCCGGTCAACGCGGTCCAGGTGCCCCACGGCGTACTGCGGAAGCCCACCACCCCACCTGGTCACCAAGGAACCGACTACGGGCGCCTGAAGGCCTATGGCGGCTCGTAGGTCGGCGGCTGCGAGGGCTGCGAGCTCCTCATCCGACCGCTGGAGCACGTACTCCTCGCCGAGGCGGCCGACGGAGCAGCGGAGTACCGCGAGGTCTCCCCCGGCATCGGCGGACCACTGCCACTTGGCGTGGGAGTAGGTCGACGCCTTGATCGTGCGGCCCTCGACGGACGGCACCAAGAAGCCGGAGCCGGTTGTACCCGCCGGCCAGTCCGCCTTGCGTACTGCGAGGGTGACGATCGCCATGCTCGCGTACTGGATGGCTGCGAGCTCGGTAGAGGCTTGCGGGACCACGTCGGCGAGCATGCGGGCCGCCGGGGCTGCGGGGACGGCTATGACGATCGCGTCGGCCTTGAGGAAGGTCGGAGCGGGCACTGGGCCGGACTCCAGCTCGTAGCCGTCTGGAGTGCGGCGGATCCGGCGTACGGTCGCGCTGCGCTGGATGTGGACACCGCGGGCCACCAGTTCGGCTTCTAGGGCGGTGATCAGCCTGTTGATGCCTCCGACGATGCCTGCGAAGACAGGTGCGCCAGGTGTGTTGCGGCGCTGGCCGATCTCCCGCAACTCGGCCGTTGCCGCCAGCAAGCTCGGAGCCGTCTTCAGCTTGGCGTACAGCTCCGGTACTGCGGCCGCCAGCGAGATCTCCTCGGCACGGCCGGCGTAGACCCCACCAAGCAGCGGGTCGACGAGCCGGTCGGAGACGGCTGCACCCATCCGCTCGGCGACGAACCGTCCGATCGCGACGTCCTCCGTCAACGCAGGCGCCGCCAGCTCGGGCTCGTGCGCGACCACCTCGGCCGCCTCCTCGCCGAGGACATCGACCGTCGATGAGGAGTCGGTCGGTACGCCCATGACCGTCGGCGGGATGGCGCGGATGCGGTCGCCGATCCAGAGCCCGGCCGAGGTCGTTGCCGGGTGCGCCAGGTCGTCCCCCAGCCCCACGGCCTTGATCAGCTCGACAGCTTCGGGCCGGCGGGCGAGTACAGACTCCGCACCGAGGTCCACCGGGACGCCTTCCAGCTCGGCTCCTGCCAGCTTCCCGCCGAGGCGTGGCGACGACTCCAGCACGGTGATCTTCGGCGGGTTGGGTCCACTCGCCAACGCGTGTGCCGCAGCCAGCCCACTGATCCCGCCACCGACGACAACTACCGAACGACGCTCCACAGCCCCATCAGATCAGACGGTCAAAGCCAGCACGTACTCGATCCCCGGCCGGCCGCCGTAGTCCCGCTCCCCGACCGGTACGAATCCGGTCCGCTCGAGAATCGCCCGGGAGGCCGCGTTGTCCAGGTTCGTCCCTGCCCGCAACTCCCGCAGCCCGTACTCCCCCGCCGCCAGCGCAGAGACCTCCCGCACGGCCGCCGTCGCCAGCCCCTTCCCGGCCGCCTTCTCCGCGATCCGGTACCCGAGCTCGGCTGACCCGTCCGTCACATCGACCAGATTCACCCGGCCGACCACCTCACCCGAGTCAGTGACCAAGACATGAGGATGATCCGTCCCGTCCGCCTGATACCCGAGCAGAGCCGCCAGCCGCTCATCGAACTCCGCGAAGAACGCATCCCCACGATCGGAGATGAAGCCGGCGAAGTACGCCCGGTTCTCCACCTCGAACGCCAGCAGCGCCGGTCCGTGCTCAACCCGTAGACGCTCCAACCGAGCTCCGCCCGGCAGACCTCCATCAACCACGGGCGGACTTCTCCTGGACCGCCTTGACGATTCGGTGGAGGACGTCAGGGTCGGTCGTCGGGGGGACGCCGTGGCCGAGGTTGAAGATGTGGCCCGGGGCGGCTTTGCCCTCGGCCAGGATGCGGTCGATCTCGGGCTCGATGGCGTCCCAGCCGGCGATCAGCAGGGCCGGGTCGAGGTTGCCCTGGACCGGCTTCGGCGAACCGCCGGCCGCGGTGATCCGGCGTACGGCCTCATCCAGCGGCACTCGCCAGTCAACACCGACGACATCCGCGCCGGCCTCGCTCATCAGCCCGAGCAGCTCGCCCGTGTTCACCCCGAAGTGCAGCCGCGGTACGCCGTACTGCTCGAGTGCAGCAAAAACCTTCGCCGAATGCGGCTGCACGAACTCCGCATAGTCGCGCGCCGACAACCCGCCGGCCCACGAGTCGAACAGCTGGACCGCCGACGCACCCGCCTCGATCTGCACCGACAGATAGGCGATCGCCACATCCGCCAGCCGATCCGCCAGCGCGTGCCACAGCTTGGGGTCGCCATGCATCAGCGCCTTCGTCTTCGCGTGGTCCTTGCTCGGCCCACCCTCGACCAGGTACGACGCGACCGTGAACGGCGCCCCGGCGAACCCGATCAACGGAGTCCCACCGAGCTGCGACACCAGCTCCTGCACCGACTCGATGATGTACGGAACGTCGGCCTCAGTGACCGGCCGAACCGCATCCAGACCGGCCAGGTCCCGGATCGGGTCCGCGACCACCGGGCCGACACCGGGCTTGATCTCGACACCGAAGCCGGTCGACTTCAGCGGCGTCACGATGTCGGAGTAGAAGATCGCCGCGTCGACGCCGTAACGGCGTACCGGCTGCAGCGTTATCTCCACGACGAGGTCGGGCCGCATACAGGACTCGAGCATCGTCGTGCCTTCGCGGATCGCCCGGTACTCCGGCAGCGAGCGACCCGCCTGGCGCATGAACCAGACAGGCGTGTGCGGGACCGGTTCACCCCGGGCGGCCCGCAGGAAGGCGGACTCCGGTAGGGCACTGGTAGCGGTGGGTGATTGGGCAGGTTGCGTCACGGGCACAGGTCCGATGATCCCATGCCCGGAACCTGTCACCGGCGCGTCGTCACCGGCGTCGGTGAGTAATCAGTCGTAGGCTGCGAAGCATGGGTGCCCGCAAGCAGGTCGACGCGCCACCCGCGGAGTTCGCCGAGGCCCTCACTCAGTTGCGTGAGGCCCGGTTCCGGCCCGAGGTGTTCGTCGAGGAGATGCCCGCACCGCAGCGGATCGCACCGCATGCGGCGGCGGTCAGCGCTGACGTGACGGTCGATGGCGATGATGTCGCCACCGGCCGGCTGGTCGTCCTCTACGACCCCGCGGGGAACGACGCCTGGCAGTCGACCTTCCGCTGTGTCGCGTATGTGCGTGCCGCCGTCGAACCGGAGATGGTGACGGACGCGCTGCTCGGTGGCGTGGGCTGGACCTGGCTGATGGAGGCACTGGCCGACCGGGGCGCGGAGTACCTGGCCCCGAGCGGTACCGTCACGAGGGTGGTATCCGAGAGCTTCGGCGGGATGGCCGATGACGACGCGACGGCTGAGATCGAGATCCGTGCGTCCTGGAGTCCTGTCCCCGGACCGGACGGGATGGTCGACGTGAGTCACCATGCCGAGGCCTGGGGCGAGGTGCTCTGTACGGCGGCGGGACTCCCGCCGGTACCGCCGGGGGTGGTCGCGATGCCGACCCGGCGCGGTCAGCGGGGCCGATGAGCCCGGCCGAGACCCAGCAGCAGCCGCCCGTGCCGGACGACCCGGCCGAGGAACAGCCTCTGCTCGAACTGCGCGACGGACTGTCCGACGTGATCGATACCGACCCGGCCCTGGCCGAGGTCGTCGAAGCCTTCCGCTCCGGCACCGGCCCGGTGGCCGTCGACGCCGAACGGGCCTCCGGCTACCGCTACTCGCACCGCGCGTACCTGGTCCAGCTGCGCCGGGAGGGTTCCGGCTCGGCGCTGGTCGACCCGATCCCGTTCGGCGACCTGTCCTCGCTCGGCGACGCGATCGTCGACGCGGAGTGGATCATCCACGCGGCGAACCAGGACCTGGCCTGCCTGGCCGAGGTCGGGATGGTCCCGCAGACCGTCTTCGACACCGAGCTGGCCGGCCGGCTGCTCGGTTACCCCAAGGTCGGGCTGGCGTCGCTCGTCAGCGAAGTACTGGGCTACAAGATGCGCAAGGAGCACTCGGCGGCCGACTGGTCGACGCGTCCGCTGCCCGGGCCGTGGCTGATCTACGCCCAGCTCGACGTCGAGATGCTGATCGAGCTGCGCGACGCGATCGAGGCCGAGCTGCGCCGCGAGGGCAAGTGGGAGTGGGCGCAGCAGGAGTTCCTCGCGATCCTGAACGCTCCGCCGCGTGAGCCCAAGCCGGATCCGTGGCGACGGACGTCGGGCATGCACCGCGTCCGCAACCGCCGCAGCCTGGCCGTGGTACGGGCGTTGTGGGAAGCGCGCGACCAGATCGCCGAGTCCGCCGACATCTCCCCCGGCCGCATCCTGCCGGACGCGGCCATCGTCGAGGCGGCCGCCGCGATGCCGGTCGATCGCGACACGTTGCAGAAGTTGACCGCCTTCAAGGGGCGCGGCGCTCATCGCCACATGCGCACTTGGTGGGAGGCGATCGACCACGCTCGCCGCCTGCCCGACAGCGAGCTCCCCAAGCAAGGCCCCCGGTACGACGGACCGCCACCGGCTCGCGCCTGGGCGGATCGCGACCCCGACGCGGCCGCTCGGCTGTCGGCAGCGCGCTCGGCCGTCAGCGAGATCGCCGAATCGCACCGACTGCCTACGGAGAACCTGCTCTCCCCCGACACGATCCGGCGGCTCGCCTGGACCCCGCCAGCGGACGCGGACCTCACGGCGGTGTCGACGTTCCTGCGCGAACACAACGCCCGCGACTGGCAGATCGGTCTCACCGCCGAGGTCCTCACCGACGCCCTCGCGACCGAGGCCGCCCCGAGTGCGCCGCTGGAACCGACCGAGCCCGAGGCTCCCTAGCTTCTGCGCTTTCAGTCGGTGGTTTTCGCGCGGACGTGCATGCGTTCGCCTTGCCGGCCGAACAGGCTGAGCACCTCCACCGGCCGGCCGTCCGCACTGCCGAACCAGTGCGGGACCTTTGTGTCGAACTCCGCGACCTCGCCGGACCCGAGCACGACGTCATGCTCGCCGAGCACCACCCGCAGCCGTCCGTGCAGCACGTACAGCCACTCATAACCCTCGTGGCTGCGGAGCTTCGGCTCGGTCCCGCGATCCGGAACGATCAGCTTGTACGCCTGCAGCGGCCCCGGCGCACGGGACAGCGGCACGAACGTCTCCCCGCTCGCCGACTTATGCGGCTTCAACTGCACCCTGGGATCACCCACCTCGGGAGCCCCGACCAGTTCGTCCAACGGCACCCGGTACGCCGTTGCGAGCGGCAACAGCAACTCCAGACTCGGCCGACGCTGGCCCGACTCCAGCCGCGACAAGGTGCTCTTCGAAATACCGGTCGTCTCGGCCAGTACCGCCAGCGTGATCCCCCGCTGCGCCCGCAACCGCCGCAGCCGCTCCCCCACCTCGTCAAGCACCGCCTGGTACGCCGGTTGTTCGCCCATCCACCCACTGTCCCAGAAACAGCAACCAATGTTGCAGCTCTAGGGAGCCCAGCCGCACTGTGCGGACATGAACCGGGGTAATCGCAGTACCTGCCTTGTCGCGAGCGAATTTGGGAGACTCGGTACGCGAGCTGATGTATCGAGACCGACCGCGCAACTGTGCGCAGAGCGGAATGCCTTGTCACGTACCGACGCAGAGCCGAGCCGCCCGACCGAGGACGCAGCCATCCCGGATGCGCCGCATGCGCGGATCGTCATCACGATCGCCTCACTGGGCTTCTTCCTGATCACGCTGGACATCTCGATCGTCAACGTCGCCCTGTCCCGGATCAGGACCGAGCTCGGCGGCGGAACGACCGGCCAGCAGTGGACGATCGACGGCTACACCCTCTTGTTCGCCGCGCTGCTGCTGTTCGCGGGCAACCTGTCGGATCGGATCGGCGCGAAGAAGGCTCTCGGCGCGGGCATCGTCGGGTTCGGACTGGCCTCGGCCGCCTGTGCGGCCGCGCCCACGATCGGCGTACTGGTCGCCGCCGGCTGTGCGCAAGGCGCTGCCGCCGCGATCATGCTGCCGGCGTCGATGGCCCTGCTGCGTGAAGCGTTCCCCGACCCACGCCGCCGAGCCCGTGCGCTCGGCGTCTGGGCGGTCGGCGGCGCCGTCGCCGGACTGGTCGGACAACCTCTCGGCGGGCTGCTCACGACTCTCGACTGGCGGTGGGTCTTCACGATCAACCTGCCCGTCTGCGTCGGCATGGTCGCCTTCCTGGTCGCGG
Source organism: Kribbella sp. NBC_00382 (assembly GCF_036067295.1). Classification (NCBI taxonomy): domain Bacteria; kingdom Bacillati; phylum Actinomycetota; class Actinomycetes; order Propionibacteriales; family Kribbellaceae; genus Kribbella; species Kribbella sp. NBC_00382. The sequence goes on along the minus strand of NZ_CP107954.1, from coordinate 6,310,749 downwards.
TGGCCGCCTCGCCCACCCGACCGTCCCGGTTCGACTGGGCCGGCCAGATCCTCGCCGTCGTTGCCTTGTCCACCCTGGTCTACGGACTCATCGAAGGCGGCCATCGCGGGTTCACCCATCCCGCCGTCGTCGCCGCGCTCGCGAGCGCCGTGATCACCCTCGCCGCCTTCCTGGCCGTTCAGGCCCGTGGCCGGCACCCGATGATGCCGCTGGAACTGTTCCGGGCGCGCGGCTTCCGACTGGCCCTGCCCGTCGGGTTCGCCTTCATGGTCGGCAACTACGGCAACGTGTTCGTCGTCAGCCTGTACCTCCAGCAGCACCTCGGATTGTCGCCGCTGCACGCCGGGCTGGCGTTCTTGCCCTCCGCTTTCTTCGCGATCGCCGGGAACCTCGCCAGTGGCCCGATCACCAACCGGTTCGGAGCGCGGGTCCCGGTCGTGGCCGGGCTGCTGTCGATGACCGCCGGACTCCTGGCCCTGCTCGTCTCGGCACCGCTGGAGTCGCCGGTCGTGACCGCCCTCTGCGTCGTGCCGATCGGCGCCGGCGGATCGTTGGCGATGCCCTCGATCACCGGAGTCGTGCTCGAAGGTGTCGCGGCCGAGCGGGCAGGAACCGCCAGCGCCGTGTTCAACACCTTCCGCCAGATCGGCGGAGCAGTCGCCATCGCCGTCTTCGGCGCCCTGATCGCCAACCCGGACACCTTCCTCACCGGGCTGCGGATCAGCCTCGGATCGGCCGCGGCCCTGCTCCTGGTCGCGGCAATCAACAGCACCCGAATCCAGCCACGAGGCTGACGCCGGCGAGGCAGAGGGCGCTGACGCAGCGAGGCTCGGCGCCGGGACGCCGAGCCTCGGGACGATCAGGCCGGGAGCTGGGATTCGATTGCGGTGATGACCTCGTCCGACTCGGGGAGGGTCTGCGGGCGGAAGCGGGCGGCGACGGTGCCCTCGGGGGTGAGGAGGAACTTCTCGAAGTTCCACTGGACGTCGCCGGCGGCGCCTTCCGCGTCGGGGGTCAGGGTCAGTTCGGAGTACAGGGCGTGCCGGTCGTCGCCGTTGACCTCGAGCTTGTCGAGCATCGGGAACGTCACGCCGTACGTCGTCGAGCAGAAGGTCTCGATCTCCTCGGCGGTGCCGGGCTCCTGGCCGCCGAACTGGTTGCAGGGCGCGCCGAGCACGGTGAAGCCGCGGCTCTCGTAGCGCTTCTGCAGGTTCTCCAGGCCCTCGTACTGCGGGGTGAGGCCGCACTTGGAGGCGACGTTCACGACGAGCACGGCCTTGCCCTTGTACTCGGCCAGCGAGGTGTCGGCGCCGGACAGGGTCTGCAGCGGAATGTCGTACAGGCTCATCAAAATCCTTAAGCGGTTGGCAGGTGGCGGTTGAGGAAGTCTTCGGTACGGCTCCACGCGAGGGCTGAGGCCGCGGCGTGGTGGAAGGCGGGCATCGGGTTGTCGAAGGCGTGCCCGGCTCCGGGATAGCGGTAGATCTCGTTCTCGGGACCGTCAAGGGCCTCGACGAGCTTGTCGATGTCGGTCAGGTAGTCATCGGCGTCACCGAAGTGATGCAGGCTGACCGTGTCGACGTCGGGAGCGAGCTCCAGCAACTGCGGCAGGGCGGAGCCGTAGTAGCTCACCAGTACGTCGGGAGACGACACGGCGGCCACATTGAAGGCCAGTCCCCCGCCGAAGCAGAACCCGACGATGCCGACGCCCTGTTCACGACTGCGCAGGTAGTCGAGCGCGGCCACCGAGTCCGACACGGCGGTCGGCCAGTCGACCTGCTGCATCAGCCCGACCGCCTGGCCCAGCAGGTCCGGACCCGACTCGTCTAGCTCGGCATTGTCCAGGCGCCAGTAGATCTCCGGTGCGATCACGTAGTACCCGAGTGAAGCCAGGTCCTCGGCCCGCTGCTTGATGTAGTCGGAGATCCCGAAGATCTCCTGCAGCAGCAGGATGCCGGGCCCGGATCCGTTGGCAGGTCCCCACTCGTGTGCCGGCATCAACCCTGAGCCGGTATCAATCTCCAAGGTCACACCTTGGAGCCTACTTCGCCTCTACAGTCTCCCGTTGCGACACCGGGGCTACCGGCGCAGGCATCCAGCGCTCGGACTCCGCGATGGTTGCTCGAAGGAGTTCATAGAGCCGCTCGTCCGGGTTGGACACGCAGGCCTGCGAAATGCCCTCCACGGCACACGAGACAGCCCGTGGAGCCGTCCGGCGCTCGAAGTCCGGAGTACCGCGGTGTGGCCGGGCAGTGAAGGTCCTGGCCCACTTGGTAGCCGCCGGTACTCCGTCCAGCGCCTCCTGAGCCTCAGGCCGCAGACTGTCGAGCGGGCGGCCGTCCAGCGCGGCCAGGTGGCGCTCCCCCACCAGCAGTGCGACCGCCAGGATGTACTGCCGCTCCTGCGACACCACTGGCAACGCGTGCTGGATGCAGATCGCCGTCACCATCGGTACGACGTGCGGGTCCTCCGGGACCAGCCCGATCACCGAGGGGATCATCGGAGCCAGGCGCGACCGCCCTGCGTCCGTGGTGCAGTCGTTGACGTCGCGGGCCACTCCGGCCAGCAGTGGATGGGTACAGGCCGGGTGATCCGACCAGGGCTCGCCCGCGAGGTACGAGGCGAACTCCATGAAGCAGGCACCCTTGCGAGGGTTGCGATGTTTGCCCCGCGACAGAACCGGGACAGCAAGCTCGAAATTATTCATTGCGGCTCCTGAGACGCTCCTCGTCCCAGAATGCGCCCGAAACCCCGCCGACGCCACGGGTCACTCGAATCGGCTTGTGAGCAGCGGCACAGGCGTGGCGGGTTGGGGTGAAGTGTTACCGGCGGGTAGCATCGGGGGTGCTCCCACTCCTGGAACCCAGAGGAGGGCCTCGTGCCCCGTGAGATCCGCGATGTCGTCTTCGTCGACGGCGTTCGCACCCCGTTCGGAAACGGCAAGGCCACCGGCCTGTACGCCGAGACGCGCGCCGACGATCTGGTGATCAAGTGCATCCGGGAAATTCTCCGGCGCAACCCGTCGCTGCCGCCCGAGAAGGTGGAGGAGGTCGCCATCGCGGCCACCACCCAGATCGGCGACCAGGGCCTGACCATCGGCCGGACCGCGGCCCTGCTGGCCGGCCTGCCGAACACCACCCCCGGCTACGCCATCGACCGGATGTGCGCCGGCGCCATGACGGCGGTGACCACGCTCGCTTCCGGGATCGCCTTCGGCGCCCAGGACGTGGTGATCGCCGGCGGTGTGGAGCACATGGGCCGGCACCCGATGGGCGAGGGCGTCGACCCGAACCCGCGGATCATCTCCGAGAAGCTCGTCGACACCAGCGCGCTGGTGATGGGCTCCACCGCGGAGAACCTGCACGACCGGTACCCGAGCATCACCAAGGCCCGGACCGACGCCTTCGCCGTACTGTCCCAGGAGCGCGCCGCCAAGGCGTACGCGAACGACCTGATCCAGCCGGACCTGGTCCCGATCGCGATCCGCTCGGCCGAGCACGGCTGGGGCCTGGCGACCGCCGACGAGCCAATGCGCCCGGGCACCACGCTGGAGGACCTGGCCAAGCTCAAGACCCCGTTCCGCCCGCACGGCCGGGTCACGGCGGGCAACGCGGCCGGTATCAACGACGGCGCAACAGCTGCCCTGCTGACGTCGGCCGAGGCAGCCGAGGAGCTCGGCCTGAAGCCGAAGATGAAGCTGGTCTCGTACGGCTTCGTCGGCGTCGAGCCCGAGGTGATGGGCTTCGGCCCGGTACCGGCGACCGAGAAGGCGCTGAAGCTGGCCGGCCTGACCATCGACGACATCCAGGCCTTCGAGGTGAACGAGGCGTTCGCCGTCCAGGTGCTGGCGTTCCTCGAGCACTACGGCATCGCCGACGACGACCCACGGGTCAACCCGTACGGCGGCGCGATCGCGTACGGCCACCCGCTGGCCTCGTCCGGCATCCGGCTGATGACCCAGCTGGCCAAGCAGTTCGAGCTGCGCCCCGAGGTCCGGTACGGCCTGACCACGATGTGCGTCGGCCTCGGCATGGGCGGGACCGTCATCTGGGAGAACCCGAACTTCGAGGGGAACAAGGCATGAGCTTGCAAGACCTCATCGACGAGGCCGTGGCGATCGAGAACGACGAGCTCGTCACGCTGGCGCCGAGCCGCGACGTCGTCCTGCCGAACAAGGCCGGCACGCTGGCCCTGATCACCCTCGACAACGGCCAGGACCACACCAAGCCGAACACCTTCGGCCCCAAGGGTCTGGCCGAGCTGAACAAGGCGATCGACGCCGCACTGGCTCGTGAGGACGTCGTCGCGATCGGTGTCACCGGCAAGCCGTTCATCCTCGCGGCGGGCGCGGACCTCAGCGGCGTACCGAAGCTGGCCGGGCGGGAGCAGGCGCTCAACCTCGGCAAGATCGGGCACGGCGTGATGCGCAAGCTGCTCGATGGCGGCAAGCCGTCGTTCGCGTTCGTCAACGGGGTCGCTCTTGGTGGCGGCCTCGAGGTGGCGCTGCACGCGCAGTACCGGACGGTCTCGGTCGCGGCCGGGATGATCTCGACGCCCGAGGTCTTCCTCGGACTGCTGCCGGGCTGGGGTGGCAACTTCCTGCTGCCGAACCTGATCGGCGCGGACAAGGCCGTCAAGGTCGTCGTCGAGAACGCCCTGAACCAGAACAAGATGCTCAGCGGTCCCGAGGCGGTCAAGTTCGGCATCGGCGATGTGCTGCTGGACTCGGCCGACTTCCTGGAGCAGTCGCTGATCTGGGCGAGCAAGGTGCTGACCGGCGAGATCGTCGTCGAGCGGCCCGAGATCGACCGGGGCGAAGCCTGGGACGCGGCGGTTGCCCGCGGCAAGGCGTTCGCCGACCTCAAGGTGAGCGGCGCGGCGCCGGCGCCGTACCGGGCCCTGGATCTGATCGCGGCGGCCAAGGACAACGACCGCGACCGTGGCTTCGCCGCCGAGGACGAGGCGCTCGCCGACCTGATCATGAGCGAGGAGCTGCGCAGCGGCCTCTACGCCTTCGACCTGGTCAACAAGCGCGCCAAGCGTCCGGCGGGTGCGCCGGACAAGTCGCTGGCCCGCAAGGTCTCCAAGGTGGGTGTCGTCGGCGCCGGTCTGATGGCCGGTCAGCTGGCGCTGCTGTTCGCGCGCCGGCTCGAGGTTCCCGTCGTACTGACGGACCTCGACCAGGAGCGGGTCGACCGTGGTGTCGGCTACGTGCACGGTGAGATCGACAAGCTGCTCGGCAAGGGCCGGATCCGGCCGGACAAGGCCAACCAGCTGAAGGCGCTCGTCACCGGTTCGGTGGATCGCGCTGTCTTCGCCGACGCCGACTTCGTGATCGAGGCGGTCTTCGAGGAGCTGCAGCTGAAGAAGACGATCTTCGCCGACCTGGAGAAGATCGTCCGGCCGGACGCGATCCTCGCGACCAACACCAGCTCGCTGTCGATCACCGAGATGGCGGCCGATCTGGAGCACCCGGAGCGGGTCGTCGGGTTCCACTTCTTCAACCCGGTCGCGGTCCTGCCGCTGCTGGAGATCATCCGCGCGGACCAGACCGACGACGCCTCGCTCGCGACGGCCTTCGCGGTCGGCAAGACGCTGAAGAAGTCCTGCGTACTGGTCAAGGACGCGCCGGCCTTCGTGGTGAACCGGCTGCTGACCCGCTTCCTCGGTGAGGTCAGCGCGGCGGTCGACGAGGGCACGCCGATTCCCGAGGCGGACAAGGCGCTCTCGGCACTCGGTCTGCCGATGCCGCCGTTCGTGCTGCTGCAGCTCGTCGGGCTGCCGGTCGCGCTGCACGTCGCGGAGACGATGAACCGGGCGTACCCGGATCGCTTCGCGGTGTCGGCGAACCTCGCCAAGGTAGTTGCCGCGGGCAAGAGTTCGTTCTACGTCTGGAGCGCCGAGGGCAAGCCGTCGGTCGACCCGGAGGTCGAGGCGCTGGTGACCGTCGGCGACAAGCCGTCGACGGCCGAGGAGCTCCGGACCCGGGTGCTGTCGGCGCTGGCCGAGGAGATCCAGATCATGCTCGACGAGGGCGTGGTCGCGGAGGCTCAGGACATCGACCTGTGCCTGCTGCTCGGCGCGGGCTGGCCGTTCCACCTCGGTGGCATCACGCCGTACCTGGACCGCAGCGGCATCGCCGAGAAGACCAACGGCAAGCGCTTCCTGGCGAAGGGCGTCGCAAGCATCGCGTAGTACCACCTGAACTGCTGGGGGTCGGTCCGGCGCCGGAAGCCCGGTCCGGCCCCCAGCAACTTTCTCGGGTTTGCAACATGTCGCGCGGAACTTCTTTGGTTTGTCGGCAGTTGTCCCTGGTGGACTGAACCAGAGCTGGGGAGAACATGAGCAAGCGCGTGGAACAGAAGTCTCAGGCTCGCGAGCGGGCGGCCGCACTGGCCGCCGAGCAGGCGCGGGCCGAGCGCCGCAGGAAGCTGCTGATCGCAGTCAGCGCCGTCGTGGTGGTCATCGTGGTGATCGGCGGGCTCGTCGCCGTCCGCCTCGCCGGTGGCGGCAAGAAGGACGAAGCCGCCGGACCCTCCGGTACGGCCGACACGAACCTCATCTCCACGCTGGCCGGCATCCCGCCGGAGACCTTCGCCGCGGTCGGCACCGGCGCCGTGAACGCTTCTCCCTCAGCCATCACCGCCCCGGCCCTGACCGCCGGCGGCAAGCCGAAGGTGCTCTACATCGGCGCCGAGTTCTGCCCGTACTGCGCCGCGGAGCGCTGGCCCGTCACGGTCGCGCTCTCCCGCTTCGGCACCTTCAAGAACCTCGGCACGACCCACTCGGCCTCCGCCGACGTCTTCCCGAACACCGCGACGCTGTCCTTCCACGGCGCCACCTACACCAGCCAGTACCTCGCCTTCACCGGCGTCGAGACGACCACCAACGAGCAGGTCAACGGCCAGTACGCGCCGCTGGACACGCCAACCGCCGAGGACCAGAAGACCTTCTCGACGTTCAACCAGCCGCCCTACGTGCAGAGCGGCGGCTCGATCCCGTTCGTCGACCTCGGCGGCAAGTTCGTCGGCTCCGGCGCGACGTACTCGCCGGAGATCCTGGCCGGGAAGACCCAGGCCGAGATCGCCGACGCGCTGAAGGACGCGAGCAGCCCGATCGCCAAGGCGGTCGACGGCTCGGCCAACGTCTACACCGCGGCCATCTGCGCGCTGACCAACAACCAGCCCGCCGCCGTCTGCTCGACGGACGTGGTCAAGGCAGCGGCGAGCAAGCTCGAGAAGAAGAGCTGACCAGATGAGCGCCGGTGTCACGACGACGGAGCGCAAGTCGCTCGGCTGGCTCCCCTGGACGACCCTGGTGCTCTCCGTCGCCGGGGTCGCGGTGGCGGCGTACCTGACCTACGAGCACTTCACCGCCGGTACGACGCTTGCCTGCCCGGACACGGGTGTCGTGAACTGCATGAAGGTCACCAGCAGCCAGTACTCGAAGCTGTTCGGCATCCCGGTCGCGCTGCTCGGCCTGCTGTTCTTCGTCGGGATGACGGCGCTCTCGTTGCCACCGCTCTGGCGTACTACGTCCTCGTGGCCGAGTCGGCTGCGGTTGGCGGCCGTAGTCGTCGGAGTGGTCTTCGTCTGCTACCTGATCTGGGCCGAGCTGTTCCAGATCGACGCGATCTGCCTGTGGTGCACGGTCGTCCATGGCCTGACGATCATCCTGTTCGGCTTGGTCGTCATCCGTCAGGCACTACCACCGCTTGACGACTAGCCCCGGAACTTCTTCACCGCGGTGACCAGCTCGGCCGTCGTCTTGCCTGTGTGCTTCTTGATGATCGTGGCATCGGCGGCCGGGCTGACCCCGTGCTGGGCGAGATCCAGGTAGAGCGCCGCCATCCCCTTCACGCCCTCGGTGGAGACCAGGTACTCCGTCGCCCACCAGGCCTGCCCGTACGAGCGGTCGCCGTTCGCGTCGAACTCCGCTTCTCCCGGCAGCACCTTCATCGACGGCAGGTACTTCGTCTTGACCGTCCTGCGGTAGGGATCGACGGTCCATTGCGGGTCGTCCTCGATCGACCGGCACCGCACGTACTCGGCGAGACCTTCGACCAGCCACGTCGGCGTACCGAGACCGGTCGGCACGGTGGCGACGTGCGTCATCTCGTGCACGAGCAGATCCTCGTCGAGGCTCTTGCGGACGGCCGGGTTGATCACGATCCTGCTGCCCACCGGTGCGACCGCCTTCACGCTCAGCGGCTCACCGTCGTACAGCGTGACGGCCTTGGCCGCGATCGTCCAGCCGTTGCCGGTGCCCGTCGTCCAGTGCATCGACATCACCCGCGGCTCCGGCATCGCGACCACCAGCACCTTGCCGTTCCAGGGCCGCGGCCAGTGCCGGCGGACGGCGGCGACGGCGTCCTGCGAGATGCCGGCGATCTTCTTGCCCATCGGGATTTCCTTCTTGTCCACCACGACGGTGACCGTGCCGCGGTGGACCACCTTGACCGGCTGGAAGTCCCACGGCTGGCGGTGGCCGTCCTCGCTCAGTGCCTCCTCGATCGCGTCGTCGGCGACCAGGATCCAGCGGCCGGAGCGGAGTACGAAGGTGTAGCCGAGGTCCGTCTGCACCGGCTTCGGGTCGAGCCCGGTGAGTTCGTAGCGCATCATCACGCGGGTGGTGAAGGCGGTCTTGCCGAACTTCTGGATCATCGTCGGCGCGACCCGCTCGTCGGCGACGAAGTACCGCAGGGTGGTGAAGTCGAACTGCCGCAGGTTGCCGAACAGCACCCGCTGCTCGGCCACGAGTTTCGGCTGCTTGGGGTCGACCGAGGCGATGAACCCCTTCACGTCGTCCTTGAGGACCGCGGTCGCACGCTGCGCCAGAATCGCGTTCAGCGCGGCCGTCCGGGACGTCGGCGACGGGGTCTTGAGGGTGGCCTCGGCAGCGGCCGCAGTACCGCCCGGGGCGCTCTTGCCGTCCGGTTTGGTCACCACGACGACGCCGACGGCACTCGCCAGGACCAGCACGGTAGCGCCCGCGAACAGGCGTCCCCGCTGCATCGTCATGTCCAGCTCCTCGCCCGGCCCGATCCGGCCGGACGGATATTACTCCCCAAAACCGTCGAAAGGGCCGCGTCCCCGGAATGGATCCTGAGGACGCGGCCCTGCCCGACTACGCTCTGGTGCTCTCGCCGGTGCGCTCCGTCTCGCCGACGCGGCTCTTGCGGTAGCCGTAGAGGGCGTAGACGGCGAAGCCCAGCACCATCCAGACCAGGAACCGGATCCAGGTCTCCAGCGACAGGTTCAGCATCAGGTAGATGCAGATCGCCGCGGCGATGATCGGTACCACCGGGTTGCCCGGCACCTTGAACGAGCGCTCGATGTCCGGACGGCTCCGGCGCAGCAGCGGCACCGCGATGGAGACCAGCGTGAACGCGGCCAGCGTGCCGATGTTCACCATCTCCTCGAGCTTGCCGATCGGCGTCACCCCGGCCACGATCGCGACCGTCACGCCGATACCGATCGTGAGGCGGTACGGAGTACCGAACTTCGGGTGCGTCTTGCCCAGCCTGGCCGGCACCAGGTGGTCCCGGCTCATCGCGAAGACGACGCGCGCGGCGCCGATCATCAGCGTCAGCACGACGGTGGTCAGACCGGCGACCGCGCCGGCCGAGATGAGCGTCGCGAAGCCCGGCTTACCGACCGACCGGAAGGCCTCCGCCAGCGCCGCCTCACCACTGATATCGGTGTACTTGACCATGCCGGTGATGACGATGCAGACCAGCACATAGAGCACCGTGCAGATCGCCAGCGAGCCGAGGATGCCGCGGGGCAGGTCGCGCTGCGGGTTCTTCGCCTCTTCCGCGGTCGTCGCGACCACGTCGAAGCCGATGAACGCGAAGAACACCAGCGACGCGCCCGAGACCAGGCCCATCACGCCGAACGTCGACGGCGCCCCGAAGATCCACTGGATCAGCGGCGTCGTGATGGTGGCGTCATGGTTCGGGGCCGGCACCGCCGGCGGGATGAACGGAGTCAGGTTCGAGCTCTTGATGTAGAACAGCCCGGCGATGATCACGAACAGCACGACGAACAGCTTGACCGCGACCAGCACGAGGTTGACCCGCAGCGACTCCTTGATGCCGACCGTCGCCAAGATGGTCAGCACGATCACCAACAGCATCGCCAGCACATTGACGTGGGCGTCCGGCCCGATCGAGTCGGGCCAGCCCAGTCCTATCTCGTCGAGGAAGAGCTTCGCGTAGGTGGACCAGCCCTGGGAGACGACGCTTGCCCCGAGCATCAACTCGAGCAGCAGGTCCCAGCCGATGATCCAGGCGAAGATCTCGCCCAGCGAGAAGTAGGAGAACGTGTACGCCGAACCGGAGACCGGCACGGTCGACGAGAACTCCGCGTAACACAGCGCCGCCAGCGCGCAGCAGATCGCCGCGAACACGAACGACAACGCGATGCCCGGACCCGCGTAGGCCTTGGCGGCCCGGCCGGTCAGGGTGAAGATGCCGGCGCCGATGATGACGCCGATGCCGAAGACGGTCAGGTCGAGGGCGGTGAGGCGTTTCTTGAGCTGGTACTCCGGCTCGTCGGTGTCCGCGATCGACTGCTCGATCGTCTTGGTTCGCAACAGACTCATCTGTACGCCTCCTCAAACTCGGACGGAACCCTCCGAGCCTGCCAAGCTGACGGGTTGAGGTCAAACCGCCACTCAGCGTTGAGGCTCGTAGTCCTTAAGGTAGATCCAGAGTGTCGCCTCGGTGAACCCGGTGCGAGTCAGGAGGATCCGGTCCCGCGACGCCTGATCGGTTCCATGCTTAGCCAGATCCTCGTACAGGTCCTCGACAGCCGCCAGTCCAAGCCGTTTCACCAGGAAGCGGACAGCCAGCCAGCTCACGCCGTACACGTCGGCGGTGTTGTTGTAGAAGCCCTGATCGGACGGCAGCGCGCTGAGCAACGGCAGGGCGTCGTCGATGACTTCCTGCTCCCACTTGCCGACCTCGCCAGGTCCGCTGATCGCCTCGATCCCACGCCAGGACACGTACTCCGCTGCGCCCTCGGCCAGCCACAACGGCTCGTACCCACCGAGGTCGGCCGTGGCGACGTGAGTGATCTCATGCGACAGCAGGATCTCGTCGACGCGGTCGCGTTCCTTGGGATTGACCACGATGTAGGCACCGGCGACCGTACCGTCGGCGGTGTCCTGACCGGGCAGCGACGAGAAGGTCGACCCGGCGCTCGCGGCGGACTCCACGTCCTCGTCGTTGAACCGCGCGTCGCGGACATCGGCGTCGTCCAGCGCGGCGATCAGCACGGAGCCACGCCACTTGCGCGGCCAGTAGGCCGTGACCTCGCCGAGCGCCTCGGTGGCCTCGGTGACGATCGAGCGGCCGCGTTGGGTGTCACCCTTGTCGACCAGCACGAGCACACGGGGTGCGCGATGCACCTCGAAGCGGCCCAGATCCCACGCTTCCTGGTGCGCGCCCGGGCCGAGCTCGTCGTCGAGATCGTTGTCGTCGGCCATGATCCAGCGGCCGCCGCGATGCACGAAGGTGTAGCCGAGCTCGGTGGTCACCGGCGTCAGGTCGACCTCGTGGATCTGGTACCGCATCAGCACCCGGACCAGGTACGTCGAAGGGCCGTGCGCCTTGACCGCCTTCTGGTCGAACCGTTCCTCGGCCTGGCTGTAGCCGATCTCGTCCAGGCCGAGCTCGACCAGGTTCGCGAACAGCACCTTCTGCTCTTGCCGCAGCTTCGTGTTCGCCGGGTCGACGTCCTCCAGGAACATCTTCTCGTTGACGGTCCGGACGGCCTTGGCGCGGCGCAGCAGGATCGTGTCGACGGCCAGCCGGCGGGCCGCGACCGCGGCAGCCGTCTTGGACGGCGGCTTCTTACCGTTGTTCGGTTGCGTCGTCGGGGTCTTGGTGAGGGGCGCGCTGGGCCTGGCCCGGGCATCCTGCTCCCGGTCCTCGACCGCGTAGACGACGCCGGCGGAGACCACGGCCACAGCAATCAGCAGGCCCAGCCAGCGGCGGGGCCCGTGGGGCGGAGCCATAGTGCCGGACGGTGCGGCACTAGGTGGTGTGGAACTCACGTCGGGTCGATTCCTCCGGTCCGCCCGTCCTGCTACAGCCCGGCTACCCTACTCGGTCCAGCCGTTTCCACCACCGACACGCCGGGTATACAACTTGCCCCTAGCTGCCCGCTTCCTTTTTGAGCTGGAGGAAGAGCCGGCCTTCGGTGAGATTCAGGTGCTCCAGCATGATCCGGTTGCGCTCGGCCTGGGTCGAGCCGAGCGAGGCCATCTCCTGGTACAGCGTGCCGACCTCGACCGCGCCGAAGTGCTGGAACAGGTAGTCGACGGCGAGCCAGGACATCGGGTACGAGCTGTCCGAGTCCTTGAAGAACACGTTGTCCGTGGGCAGGCTCTTCGCCTTCGCCAGGTACTTGGTCTGGACCTCTTTGCGGTACTTGTCCAGCGCGAGGTTCTCCTCGCCGGCCATCGGCAGGAACTCGACGTACGTCGCTGCGCCCTCCACCAGCCAGCGCGGCGCGTAGGCCCCGTAGGGCGCGGTCGCCACGTGCGTGAACTCGTGCGCCAGCGTGCGCGCGTCGATCTTGTCGCGGTTGCGCGGGTTGATCACGACGTACGAGTCGGCTCGCTCCCCCAGCTCCGTCGTCTCACCGGGCAGCGTCCGGTACACCCAGGTCGCCATCGCGAGCGCGTCCTCGGCGTTCTTCGGGACGGTGTAGTCGGCGCCCCGGACGATCTTGTCGTCCAGCGCGATCACCACGCCCGAGCCCGTCCAGCCGCCGGGCCAGGCCTTGCTGACCGCCTGGACCGCGCTCACCGCCTTCGCCGCGAGGTTGTCGGCGAGCTTGGCCTCGTTGCGCTCGACCACGATCAGCACCCGGGGCGCGCGCTTCACCAGGACCTCGCCGAGATCCCAAGCCTCCTGGTGCGATCCGCGCGGGAGCAGGTGGTCCATGTCCGAGTCGGACACCAACTGCCAACTGCCGCCGCGCTTCTGGGTGAACGTGTAGCCGAGCATCGTCCGGACCGGCTGCGGGTCGATGCCCTTGATCTGGTACGTCATCGCCACGCCGACCAGGTACGTCGACGGCCCGTACTTGTCGACGAGCCGCTGGTCGAACTGCTCACGGAGCTGCTCGTAGCTCAGGCTCGCGAACCCGAACTGCCGCAGGTTCTCGAAGAGCAGCTTCTGCCGGGCGACGAGCAGCTTGTCCGCCGGGTCCACGTCCTGCAGGAACTCGGCCTCGTCGTTGTTCCGGATCGCCTGCGCGCGTCGGACCAGCACCTTGTTGACGCCGGCCGCGCGGGCGGTCTCGTCGACCTCTGGCGAACCGGACGGATTGGGCGTGGCGAGGTTCGCCTGGCCATCGGCGCTGGACTGGTGCAGGGCGAGACCGCCGGCGACAGCGCCGGCGATGAGAACCAGCGAGAGCAGCAGCGGCCACAGCCGTCGCTGCCGGGGGGCCGCCGAGTGACGGCCCCTCGCCGGTCCCCCGTCAGGCCCCGCCCGGCCTGCCGCTCGCGGTGTCTGACTCACTGGTGATCGCGTCCCCTTGCTTGGCGATCATCTCTATCACGTCCCGGGCCAGCCCCTGGCCGGTCAAACCGATCTCCTGCAGGATCTTGTCCCGCTTGGCGTGCTCGAGGAACTTCTGCGGGATGCCGAAGTCGCGGACCGGCGTCGTCACGCCCGCGTCGCGCAGCGTCTGCGAGATCGCCGCACCACAGCCGCCGACCCGGCCGTTGTCCTCGATGATGACGACGAACTTGTGCTGGCCGGCCAGCTCGACCAGCTTCGGGTCGACCGGCTTCACCCAGCGGGGGTCGACGACGGTGACGCCGAAGCCTTGTTGCTGCAACCTTTGCGAGACGTCGACCGCGGTGGCGGCCATCGAACCGATGCCGATGATGAGGACGTCGGTACCGGTTCGGACCAGGACGTCGCAGCCGCCGACGCGGTCGATGGCCTCGATGTCGGGGAAGACCTCGCCCTTGGCGTAGCGCAGTACGGTCGGGGCGTCGTCGACCTCGACCGCCTCGTTCAGCAGTTCGCGCAGCCGGCTGCCGTCGCGGGGCGCGGCCAACCGCAGGCCCGGGACGATTTGCAGGATCGACATGTCCCACATGCCGTTGTGGCTCGCACCGTCGTCACCGGTTACCCCGGCCCGGTCGAGCACGAAGGTGACGCCGCACTTGTGCAGCGCGACGTCGAGCAGGAGCTGGTCGAAGGCGCGGTTGAGGAAGGTCGCGTAGAGACCGACGACCGGATGCAGACCACCCATCGCTAGGCCGGCAGCGCTCGTCACCGCGTGCTGCTCGGCGATACCGACGTCGAAGATCCGGTCCGGGAACTCCTCGGCGAAGGCCGCCAGACCGGTCGGGTGCAGCATCGCGGCGGTGATCGCGACCACGTCGGGCCGGCGGTGGCCGATCTCGATGATCTCGTCGGCGAACACGTCGGTCCAGCCGCGCGGCTTGCTCTTCGGCCGGACCTGGTGGAAGTTGTCCTCTTCGTCCTGCTCGGCGGCGGCGTACCCGAAGCCCTTCTGGGTGACCGCGTGCACGATCACCGGGCCGCCGAACGCCTTCGCCTTGGCGAGCGCGTCCTCCATCGCCTGCCGGTCGTGGCCGTCCACCGGGCCGACGTACTTGAGGCCGAGGTCCTCGAACATGCCCTGCGGGGCGAGCATGTCCTTGAGGCCCTTCTTCACGCCGTGCAGCACCTCGTACATCGGCGGGCCGACATACGGGGTGCGGCCGAGGTTCTTCTTGACCAGGTCGAGGATCTTCTCGTACCGCGGGTTGGTGCGCAGGCTGGTCAGGTGCGTCGCCAGGCCGCCGACGGTCGGGCTGTAGGAGCGGCCGTTGTCGTTGACGATGATGACGAGCTTGAGGTCCTTGGCCGCGGCGATGTTGTTGAGCGCCTCCCAGGCCATCCCGCCGGTCAGGCCGCCGTCGCCGATCAGCGCGACGACGTGCCGGTCCTCCTTGCGCAGCCGGTACGCCTTGGCCAGGCCGTCGGCGTACGAGAGGCTCGTCGAGGCGTGGCTGTTCTCGACCACGTCGTGCTCGGACTCGGCCTGGCTCGGGTAGCCGGACAGGCCGCCCTCCTGACGGAGCGTGTCGAACTTCGCCGCCCGGCCGGTGAGCAGCTTGTGGACGTACGTCTGGTGACCGGTGTCGTAGATCAGCCGGTCGCGCGGCGACTCGAACACCCGGTGCATCGCCAGCGTGATCTCGACCATGCCCAGGTTGGGCCCGAGGTGGCCACCCGTCCGCGACACCGTCTCCACCAGGACGTCACGGATCTCCGAGGCCAGCTCACGCAGCTGGGCGTCGGCCATCGCCTTGAGGTCCGCCGGGCCTTCGACGGTCTCCAGAACGCGCATCGAGCTCCTCCGCAGGGTTGTCCTCGAACGCTTGAGTCTATGCACGGACAGCGACGAAACCGAACTCAGCAGCCCGGCAGATGCGTTTCTCACACTCCCCCACGCTCAGCCCGACCCGGCCGGAGCGCGCTTGCTCGCTTGTGATGCCACCCTCACCTAAAGTGAGCGCCATGGAGATGGTGAGGACACTCTTCTGCAAGTACGACGGCAAGCCACACCGCCTCCTTGAGTCCATCAATCTCGGCGAGGACGAACACGGCCTGTGGGTGGGTTCCTTACCCGGCTCCCGCGGCCAGCGAGCCGACGGCACCTGGGTGACGATCGACCACCACCGAGTCCGCCTCTACCCCCGAGGCCAATGGTGGAGCGCCCTATTCAACGACACCCCGCACCCCACCCGGATCTATTGCGACATCACCACCCCACCCGTCTTCGGCGTCGACTCGGTCACCACAGTCGACCTGGACCTGGACATCCGCCTCCTGAGAGACGGCACCATCAAAGTCATGGACGAAGACGAATTCCTCACCCACCAAAAGCTCTACGACTACCCGCCCCAAATAGTCGCCACCGCCCAAGCCACCTGCGCCTGGGTAGTAGCCAACATCGCCACCGCCGAGCCTTTCACCACCGTCTACAAGACCTACCTCGAAAACCTCCGGGCCCTAAGCATCACCAGCTAGCCCACTCCTCGACGACAGTCTTCTGTCGGTACTCCGATCCGCTGGGCGGACTCGCTCATCCGAGCACATCTAGCGCACTTTGACGCCGCCGCCTGCGGTCAACCGGCCGAGCATTTCGCGCACGGTGCCGCCCAGGAACTCCAGGTGATCGTCATAGCCGCCGTGGAACGAGCCGTCTGGGCTGAGCACAACGGTCAGGACGCCCCGGGCTCCAACACCGACAGGGAACAGTTTCAGCCTCAGAAACTCCTCGTACTCCTCGACCCGCTCTTTGTAGATCCCGGAGACCGCCAGGGCGGCATCGATCGTCAGGATGTCGCCAAAAGGGCCGAATGGCTCGCCGAAGATCAATCCACCGAACTCCGCCAGCAGTGAGTCGACGAAACCCGGCCACTCATATCCATCGTCGAGATAAGCCTGCCGGTCCTTGTCCGCGTCGACCTGCCGGCCTTCCCGCCAGCCAGCCGCGGGGAGGCACTTCGCGCCCAACTCTTCGAACTCGGCCACTGATTGAGGATTCGGACGGGCTAGGGGTGGCGCAGGCTGTCGTCTGGTGCGCCGAAGCCATTGCATGGCTGGATGGTAGGCGATTCCAGCTCCTGCGATGTCCCTCAGCTCTCCGGGATGATTTTGTAGTTGGGTGGGTTGAGGGTGCCCCACGGGGTTGTTCGGGCGTTGGGTGGGAGCGGGGCGGTATTGGGCATCGGGCCTTTGAGGCAGGCGTTGCACCAGAAGTAGGCGGTGCCGTGGTCGGCGCAGGGGTCGCGTACTTCGAATTCGAGGTGGAGTTGGTACGCGCCGCAATCTGGGCAGGGTTGGGTGCGCAGGGACTCCGGGGCGTGGTGGGCCAGCATGTAGGCGTCCATCCAGCGCTCGTACGGCGTACCGCCCGACGTCAGGCGGACCATGACCTGCCAGGCGGCCCACAGGTCGGCTGCACGGGCCGACTCCTCGGCGAAGGTGTCCGCGGCGTCCAGCGCCTCTTGCAGCAGCATCAGGAGCGCCTGGTCGCGCTCGCGGACCAGCCCGTGTGGCAACGTCACCACCACGGCCAGCGTGGAGCCCTCCTCATCGAAGCCTTCGACCCGCAAACAGGTGAGGTCGCTCGGTCCCCGGAAGGTGACCTCGAGTTCGAGATCGGCCACCAGCCCGTACTCCGCGGCCTCCGCCCGAGCCCCCAGCTCGGCGAGTTCCGTGTCCCAGCCCTCGGTGGCGTCCACCACCGAGAGCACCCGCTCAGCCGTCGCCATGCTGCCCGGCGACCGTTCGTACGTTCATCGGACCATAAGAGAGCTTAGGAGCCGCAGTTGTCGAGGTCTGGGTAGTCTTCGCAGAGTTTCGGTCCTTGCGCATTGCCCGCGTAGAGCCGCAGATCGTCGAGGCGGCCGTTGAATGCCTTGCCGGTCGTACGGGCGGCACCGACCACGGTGTCACCGGCTCGCGGCGGCGTGGCGGCGTACGGGACGGTGGAGCCGTCGAAGGAACGAAGGTTGTCGGTCAGCTCCAGCTTTGTGGTATCGAACTCACCCGACGCAGGGACGTAGGTACCGGCGAGCAGGTGCCACTCGGACAGCGTCTCGCGATCGACCGGCCAGACCGCCAGCGTCTCCGTGGCGGAGGCTGCGTCGCCCCGAGCGAAGATCCATTGGCTGCTGAACTGGTCGACCGGCTTGTACTCCAGCCGCCAGGTGTCCTTCCCGGCCGTCCCCTGGCGAGCGATCACCATCGGCTTGGACGGGTCGGCGATCTTGACCCGGACCGCGACGGTGAAGCTCAGGCTGCCGTCGACGACCGGGCGGTTCAGCGTGACGGACTCGCGGGACTTGCCGGTCAACTGCAGCACCCGGCCGCGCTCCGGGTCGTCGACGAAGGCACCCGACTGGTTGCTCGAGGACCCGACGCCCGCAACGGTGAGGTCGGCTCCGCGGACGGCCTCCGGGGTGTGCCAGACGTTGTTCGAGCCCTTGATCGCGTTGTCCAGCGGCCAGTACGCCGCTACGCCCGCGGCGAGCCGGTCGTGTCCGCTGGCGCCGAGCCGGGGGTCGACCAGCGGCCCGATCTCGCCGGCGACGATCACCCGCTGCCACAGGTTGATCTGATCGAGCGAGCCCGCGAAGTAGCCGGTCAGCGCGCCGGCGTACTTGGCCCGGCCGATCGTGAGCGGTCCGGCGGCGTGCCAGGCGGGAGTGGTCGGAGAGCTAGCGCTCTGCTGAAGACGACCGTTGACGAACAGTTGCAGCGCACCGGTCGCGGCGTCGTAGGTACCGATCAAATGCGTCCAGGCGCCGTTGACGGGCGCCTCTTTGGAGGCTGCCTGGTAGCGGGTCGGGTTGTTCACGTCCGCCGAGGTCCGGGCGAACAGCCAGCGCTTGGCCGACGCGTCGTAGTACAGAACGAACGCGCTGCTGTTCGTACCGCCCACCGCCGCGACCACGCCCGTCTTGCTGGCGTTCGTCGGCCGGGCCCAGGCGGAGATGGTGAAGCTCTTCGAGGTGTCGATCACCGGATCGGCGGTCTCGGCGTAGTCGTCGGTCCCGTCGAGGGCCACCGACCCGAGGATGCGGCCCTTGCCGTCGAGCGCCGCCCCGTTCACGAGGGTCAGCGGATGGGGTACGACAGCGCCGTCGGCGGCCGTCGTACCGGAGCCGTCGTCGAACCCCCACGAACCGACTGCCTTCGGGCGCGGTCCGACGTTGAGACGGAAGTACGAGGTCGCGCTGAACTGCCCGATCTCGTTGTAGCTCTGGACTTCGAGTTGCTGCAGCCCGGGACCGTTCGAGACCAGCGACAGCGTGACGTTCGCGCCGTCGACCTCTTGGGTGATGGAGTTGAAGCGGTAGCGCTGCCGCACCACGTTCGGCGACGTCGTGGTGATCGTGAACGTGATCGGCTCGCCGGTGACCGCGGATTGCGGGCAGGTCGGCTGGTCCAGGCAGTTGAGGATCGCGGCGCCGTTGAAGGTCGCGGTGATCTGCGGCGCGGCCGGTGGTACCGGCGGGTCGTCGAGTGAGCCGGCCGAGGCCTGCAGGCCGGTCAGAGTTGCGATCCCCAGTGTCAACGCAGCAATGACGGCGACTCCGCGCACGCGTCGCCTACCCCACCCGGCCATGTAGTCCTCCCCATCGCCGGCGGCTCGTGTAGTCGCAGGCCGGATCAGCCTGCGGCGTGCAGCGGGCGGTGTCTATCGAAGGGTGGATATTTGCAGCAACGTGCAACGGAGGTAACGCGCGGGGTCAGCGGCCGAGGAGTTTGTATTTGGCTTCGGTTTGGGATTTGGCGGGTTTCCACCAGCTGGGGTTTTCGCGGTACCAGGTGATGGTCGCGGTGAGGCCGGCGGTGAAGTCGTAGGTGGGGAGCCAGCCGAGTTCGGTGCGGAGTTTGGTGGTGTTGTTGGAGTAGCGCAGATCGTGGCCGGGGCGGTCCGGGACGTGGTCGTAGGCGTCGGCGGGCTGGTCCATCAGTTGCAGGATCTGTTCGATGATCTGCTTGTTGCTGCGTTCGTCGCCGGAGCCGATCAGGTAGGTCTCGCCGATACGGCCGTTCGCGATGATGCGGTGGACGGCCTCGTTGTGGTCGTCGACGTGGGTCCATTCGCGGACGTTGTCGCCGGCGCCGTAGAGCTTCGGCCGGTCGCCCAGCAGGACGTTGGTGATCTGGCGCGGAATCAGCTTCTCGACGTGCTGGTACGGGCCGTAGTTGTTCGCGCAGTTGGAGAGGGTGGCGGCGACACCGTAAGAGCGGACCCAGGCGCGGACGAGCATGTCGGAGCTCGCCTTGCTGGCGGAGTACGGGCTCGATGGGTCGTACGCCGTCTGCTCGGTGAACTGCTCGTCCGAGTCCAGCGGGAGGTCCCCGAAGACCTCGTCGGTGGAGATGTGGTGCATTCGTTTGTCGTGGCGACGGACCGCCTCGAGCAGCGTGAAGGTGCCGAGGATGTTGGTCCGGATGAACGGCGACGGGTCGTTCAGCGAGTTGTCGACGTGCGACTCGGCGGCGAAGTGGACCAGTACGTCGGTATCACGGACCAACCCGTCGACCAGCGCGGCGTCGCAGATATCGCCGTGGACGAAGGTGATCCGGTCGGACACCTGGTCGAGGTTGCGCTGGCTGCCGGCATACGTCAGCAGATCGAGCACGGTGATCGCCAGGTCCGGGGACCGCCGCAGCGTGTCGAGGACGAAGTTCGAGCCGATGAATCCTGCCCCACCCGTGACGAGCATCCGCTGCATGCGGTCAGGATAGCCAGCCGATATCCAGCGGCGCGGTGACCGGGCGCGCCGGTACGGTGACGCCATGCGGAACGTCCGGGTGGTCTATCGCAAGTTCGACGAGAAGCTCCACTGGCACCAGTGGATGCAGTACCTGGGCGAGGACCAGTACGGCGTGTGGCTCGGCGCCCCGCCGAACTCGGTCTCCCAGCGCGGCGACGAGCCCGAACTGCACCACGAGCAGGCGCATGTTCAGCTGTTCCCGCGCGACCGCTGGTTCACCGCGATCTTCAACGACGAGCCGCGTTCGACCGAGATCTACTGCGACGTGACCACGCTCGTCGAGTTCAAGGACGACGTCGTCACGATGGTCGACCTCGACCTGGACGTCATCCGCAAGCGCGACGGCTCGATCTACATCGACGACGAGGACGAGTTCGCCGAGCACCAGGTGAAGTACAGCTACCCGCCCGAGGTGATCGAGCAGGCCCAGGCCACCGCCGACTGGCTGGTCACGGCGGTCGCCACCGAAGAGCCTTTCCTCACCGTCTTCAAGACCTGGCTCGACAAGGTCCGCTAGCAGCTCCGCCAACAAACACCGTCCTCCCAGCGTCAACCAGCAAACGACCTGGGGAGGACGACCATGGCAATGCGATGGATCGCGGCCGGAATGGCCGCAGTACTGGTGACCACTGGCGGAGCGGCGCCGACGCCGGCGAAGTACGAGCTGGTCTTCACAGTGATCGGCCCGGACGGCCGGCTCGCGCACGACGCCGAGCTGTTGCTGTCACCGCTCACCGAAGAAGGCGAGGATCCAGGCACGATCACCGTCACGAACGGCCATGCCAGGACGCGGGTACCCAAGGGCCTCTACCTTCTCGACAGCAGCGTGCCGACGGCTGGCGGGGACAGGTACCGACTCGTCCAGCCAGGCCTGCAGGTGAAGGGAAACAAGCCCATCGTCGTAGACACCCGCCTGGCCAAGCCGGTGACCACTACGGTGCCGCGCAAGTCGGCCCGGGTGATGGACAGCATCCAGGTGGATTACATAGCGCGGTTGGGTGACGCCGGGGTGGCAGACACGCTGCACGCCGAGCCAGGGCATCGGTTGTTCACGGCACAGGTCGGCCCGATCCCCGCCGGGATGAGTTTCCAATCCCACATCAGCTCGAACTGGGCCGTCCCTGGGCCGAAGGGCGACTTCGCCGACACGCCCTTCAGCTACGACCTCTCGCAGCGGATCTCGGGCTTTCCGACCGGTTATCAGCGGGTCGTTCGCGAGGCCGGCCTGACGAAGGTCGTCTCACAGCACACCAGAACCTCCGCCCGGCCGCTGCTGAAGGAGGTGTCCTCCTCGGCGGGTGACATTCCCGGAGCGATCGCCGAGTTCCGTTTCCGCCGGTCGGGCACGGTGACGCACTACATGGATCCGGTCCCGTGGGACGTCGAGTTCGTCGAGCTGGGCGGCGGCGATCGGAGCACCGATCTCTTCGGCCTCAACCTACCCACGGCCGACGTCCGCCGATGGAACGCCGCCCCCTTCTATCCCTCCTGGCGCCTACTCGGCCGGGCTGAACGCCAGGAGAACCAGATGACGTTCGATCTGATGTCCCACAGCGATCAGGACGGCCACCCCGGCTACTCGCCCCTCGATACCGAGGCGATGCGGCTGTACGCCGACGGCCGTCTGCTGAAGTCGTCCAACCTGAGACTCGAAGCAGCCGACCTGCCCAGCAAGGCCACCAAATACCGCCTCGAAGTCAACTACTCGCGGCCGAGCTGGTCGCAGCTGTCGGTGCGAGGCTCGGCGGTCTGGACTTTCTCCTCGCAGTCTGTCGTCGGGTACGCGGACCTGCCCTTGCAGACAGTCCGTTTCCGTCCGCAGACCGACGCCGCCAACCTGGTACGCCGTACGCCGCTGACCGTCCTGCCCTTCCAAGCCGACTCTCGCGACGGAGTGCCGCCTCCCAAGTCAGCCAAGCTGCAGTACTCCGGTGACGACGGCAAGACCTGGCGCCAAGCCACCGTGATCCGCAAGAAGAACGGCACCTTCGTCGCACTGTTCGGCACTCCGAAAGGCACCTACATCTCCCTACGGGCCCAGCTCACCGGGACCACAGGAGCCACGGTCGACCAGACCCTGATCCACGCCTACCAACTGAAGTAGCCAGTCAGCGGACCTGGTGCAGCCGCACTGTCACGTCGTCCAAGCGAAGCTGACCGGGAACATGGCCGTCCTGGCCGGCGAACATGTCGGCCACCGGCGAGACCGTCAGGAAGAGCGTCTTCCCCGCCGGTACGTCGACCGCGATCCCTGGCAGGTCAACGGTGCGCCGGGCTCCGTGGACAGGCCTCTTCTCCCGTAGCGGCATCGTGTTGTTCTGCACGATCTTCGCGTCCAGCGGAGTCGTGCCGACGCTCAAGGCGAAGAACGCGGCCGCGTTCGGCACCAGACTGCTCACTCGAGCTCGTACCTGAGGCACCCCGGCCACCGTGATCGGTCCCCGGGCCACAGCAGTCGTCACCGCACCGAGCCGGCCCAGCCGGTATTGCGTATTGACGCCGAGTTGTCGTTGCGTAAGGCAACGGCCATCCGCGGTGGCCAGGTGATAGCTGCCGAAGCCGGTCAGCCCGCTCGCTTCGTGCTTCAGGTTGAGGTCCATGAACCGTTGCTCCAGCGCGCCGAAGTTCGGGCTGCCCAAAGCGATCGAGCAGGGATCCCCCGGCGTGGCGTACCCCGGCGGAACGACGCTGGGCAGCGTGTGACCGGCGTTGTAGCCGACGAAGATCGACCTCGACCGGGCGCGCCCGGTGAGCGCCTTGTCGAAGTTCTGCAGCCCTTGGTTGAGGTTGAACAGGTTGTCCGGCAGCCCATGCCCGATGATCACCGGAATGTTCAGCTTCCGTCCGTGCGCGACCTGCCAGGACGGACCGTTCTGGCGGAAGAACGCATCCAGGTCCCGGCCCGCTTGCCCGGTAGGCCATTGCCCGGTCGTGATCAGCGCGACGAACCCGGCCTGCACTGCCGGCGGCAGATGCGTGCCACCACCCGCGTAGAGCAGCGCCAGCCACATCGTCCGGGCCGCCTCGGACGGCGCCAGGCTCTCCTTGAGATCCCACCAGGTGATCTCAGGCGCCAGCGCGTCGAAGCGAGTCCGGCCCTTCTCCCGCATCTCCGCGAAGGCCCCGGCGAATTGATAGCCACCGCCGTACGAGCCGCCGATCGCGCCGATCAGCGGGTCACCAGGCCGTTGCTTGGTCACCCAGTCCAGCCCGGCGACGAGGTCGACCAACTTGACCACGTCACGCCCCTCGAGATCCGGGTTCATCACATGAGCGACCCCGGTCGATTCCCCGAAGCTGCGCTGGTCGAAGCTCAGTACGCCGTACCCGGCGTCGAGCCACGACTTGAAGGCGGCCGCGTCCTTCGTCCGGCTGCCACCCCAACCGTGACTGTGGAAGATCAGCGGCACTGTATGCGCCGCCGACGCCCCGGCCGGCTGGAACAACGAGTAGCAGATCTTCACCGGCGTCGTCGTGCCCGGCTCAGGCACGCTCGCGACGCACCCGTTGGTCGTGACCGGCCCTGCCGCATGCGCCGGTGCGGCGACGACCACCGACCCGAGAAGCGCGAGGCTGATAGCCGTACGGAAACTGACGCTGCGGGCGAAGCGACTGGACATGCGACCTCCAGTGAGCGGAGCGTGCCGGTGCGCACACGGTAGATGATGGCAGGCCGCTCGGACAGTTCCTGATCTCCGCTGTGGGCGAACCGTGCGACGGCAGCCCGGGTGGCCTGCGACACTGTGCGCGTGGATATCGCGATCGAGATCGTTGCTCTCGTCGCCGTGGTCGCGGCCGGTGCCGCTCTCGCCCGGCGGATCGGGATCTCGGCTCCCCTCTTGCTCGTCGTCATCGGGATCGCCGCGTCGTACCTGCCGTTCGTACCGCGGGTCGAGCTGTCCCATGAGGTCGTCCTGGTTGGCTTCCTGCCGCCGCTGCTGTACTCCGCGGCGATCAAGACCAGCCTGGTCGACTTCTCCCAGCACCGCCGCTCGATCGGCTTGCTGTCGGTCGGCCTGGTCGCGTTCACCGCCGCTGGAGTCGGCCTGGTCGCGTACTGGCTGCTCGGGCCGTCGATGGTCAGCGAGAACCCGCTGCCACTGTGGGCCGCGTTCGCCATCGGCGCCGTCGTCGCGCCGCCCGACGCCGTCGCGGCCACCGCGATCGCCAAGAAGGTCGGTCTCCCCCGCCGGGTCGTCACGATCCTCGAGGGCGAGAGCCTGCTCAACGACGCGACCGCCCTGGTCTGCCTGAACACCGCGATCGCCGCCGCCCTGATCACGCCGACCTTGCTGCACGTCGGTCTCGACTTCCTCCGCGCCGCCGGTGGTGGCGTCGCGGTCGGCCTGGTCGTCGCGATCGTGCTGGCCAAGGTCCGCAAGCGCTTCACCGATCCGGTCCTGGACACCACGCTCAGCCTGACCGCTCCGTTCATCGCGTACGTCGCCGCCGAGAACCACTACGTGCATGCGTCCGGCGTGCTCGCCGTCGTCGTCACCGGCCTGCTGCTCGGCCACAAGGCGCCGATCATCCAGTCGGCGGCGTCGCGGATCTCCGAGCGGACCAACTGGCGAACGTTCCAGTTCCTGCTCGAGAACACGGTCTTCCTGCTGATCGGCCTGCAGACCCGGTGGATCCTCGACGACCTCTCGCAGAGCCCGCTCTCGGCCTGGACCATCGCGGCGGCCACGACCGGTGTCTTCGCGGCGACCGTCCTGCTCCGGCCCATCTGGCTTTTCCCGGTCACTTACCTGTCCCGGCGGATCCTCGGCCGCTCCCGGCCGGGCCCGGTCAGCGTGGGGGCGCTCATCGTGGTGTCGTGGGCAGGGATGCGCGGCGTGGTCACGCTCGCGGCCGTCTTCGTCCTGCCGGAGAACACGCCACATCGCGAGGTACTGGTCTTCATCGCGCTCGTGGTGACGGCCGGAACCCTGCTGCTGCAGGGCTCTACGCTGCCCTGGCTCGTACGCCGGTTGCGCCTGCCCGGCCCCGACCCGGCCGAGGATGCGCTGCAGGAGGCCGCAGTACTGCAGGGTGCTCACCGTGCCGCCGAGCAGACGCTCGACGAGCTCGTCACGCCGAATGACTCTCCCGAGGTTGTCAGCCTGCTCCGGCAGCGCGGCGAGTCGCGCGCCCTGGCCGCCTGGGAACGCCTCGGCCGGGCGGAGACCGATCTGGAGACGCCGAGCGAGACGTACCGCCGGCTGCGGATGGCGATGCTGGAGACCGAGCGGTCACACATCCTCAAGATCCGCGACGACGGTCTGGTCGCCGACGAGGTGCTGCAACGCGCCCAGATGGCGCTCGACATCGAGGAGTCCATCCTCGACCGCTCCGAGGCCGACGACGTCGGCGGTACGTCGGACAACCTCACCGCTCCCCCGACGACGGTCGCCGAGTGCGAGCACCTCGCCTCGGCGCCCTGCGTGCTCACGCCGAACACGCCCGACGGCTGCGAGGAATGCCTGCGCGACGGCGGTACCTGGGTCCACCTGCGGTTGTGCCTGGCTTGCGGTCACGTCGGCTGCTGCGACTCGTCGCCCGCGCGGCACGCGAGCAAGCACTTCGACGAGACCGCGCATCCGGTGATGCGCAGCTTCGAGCCGGGTGAGACTTGGCGTTGGTGCTTCGTAGACGAGAAGCTGGGCTGATGGCGGACTGTCTCTTCTGCTCGATCATCGCCGGTTCGACACCGGCCCACATCGTCTACGACACCCCTGAGGTGCTCGGCTTCCTCGACATCAGGCCGGTCTTCAAGGGCCACACCCTGCTCGTCCCCCGCGAGCACATCCCGACCCTGGTCGAGCTGCCCGACGAGCTGATGATGCCCCTCTTCGGCGCTGCTCGCACCGTCGCGGCTGCGGTCCGTACTGCGTACGACGCCCAAGGGTCCTTCGTTGCCGCCAACAACGTCGTCTCCCAGTCGGTGCCGCACCTGCACGTCCACGTCGTCCCCCGCACGAAGGGCGACGGCCTCCGCGGCTTCTTCTGGCCCCGCACCAAATACGCCGACGACGCCGAGGCAGCGCAGTACGCCGAAAGGCTGCGCAACGCCCTTTAGCTCAGCGGGCGGTCGAGCCGTTGGGACAGCTTTTCGAGGGCTCGGTCGACGGCTACTCGTACTGCGTTGTCCGGGTCCTCTCGAAGTGCTTCGACTGCTGCGGCGTGTTCGTATTCGCCTGCGGCGCCGATGGCTCGTACTGCGGCTGCGCGGACGCGAGGCAACTCGTGGTCGAGCATCGGCAGCAGCGCGTCGACCAGTTGGCCGAGTTCGCGTTGGGCGGTGATGCGGGCTACGTGTTCGCTGACTCGCCAGGCTGGGTCGTCGGCGACTGCGGCCAGGGCTTCGACCACGTCGTCGCGCCAGATGTAGAGGAAGGCTCGGGCCGCCCAGACCCGGATCCAGTAGTAGTTCACCGGGTCGACCGGTTGTGACCAGCCGCCCGGGTTCGCGGAGCCCGTGATCGCCACGAGCTTCGGGAGGTCGGGGCCGTAGGCGTCCTCGCCGGAGATCTCGCCGGTGAGGAAGGCGACGCACCAGTCGATCACCACGTCCTCGCCGTACTTCGCGCAGGCGGCGTGGATCACCTCGCGTGGATGTTCCCGTTCCATGCCCTCAGTCAACCGGACCCGGCCGACAGTTTTCAGCCGCGGGCCAGGATCTCGATCATGAACGCCTTGATCGTGCCGACGCTGGCCTTGCTGCCCGCCCCGGAGAGCTGCACCCCGGTCAGCACACCGGCGTGTTCGACAGCGGCGTACCAGATCGGGATACCGCTGACCGATGCGCCGATCGCGAAGCCCTGGTCGCCGACCCCTTCGAGCAGCTTCTTGCCGCGGGCCTTCTTCGCCTTCGCCTCGCCGATCATCTTCTGCGAGTACGCGGTGTAGAGCGACCCGTCGCCCCGGGTGATCGTGACGACCCCGGGACCGTCCACCGGCTTCACCGTCGCCCAGGTGCAGGTGATGTACGGGCCGTTCTTGCTAGTCACGGCCTTGCGGACCGCTAGTCCGAGCGTCGTGCTGATCTCCGCCGTGCTGAAGATCTCGCAGAGCGGTTTCGGCGGCGCGGTGGACTCCTCCTCGATCGGAGGCAGCGTCGATTCGTCCACCGGCGCACTAGTTTTCGGCCGGATCGTCGGTCCGGCGGTGGTCGGCCCGTACGTGGTCGGCTCCTCGGCCGCACACCCCGCGACAAGCAGAACCGCCGCGAGTACAAGAGCTGGGTAACGCAAGTTTCCCCCCGGAAAAGAGGCCCGGCCGCCCGACCAGGCAGCGACAGCTAACCAGGACTGTATTACGACGAGCGACCAACCCCATTAACAGACCGGTACGGCGTACCCCAGGCGGCAGCCCGGAGTACGCCGTACCGGCAGTGCTCAGTTGGCGATCAGCGACCGCAGCACGTACTGCAGGATGCCGCCGTTGCGGTAGTAGTCGGCCTCACCAGGGGTGTCGATCCGGACCACGGCGTCGAACTCCTTGACCGAGCCGTCCGTGCCGGTGACCTTGACGTGGACGGTCGGCGGTACCGGTCCGTCGTTGAGTGCGGTGACCCCGGTGATGTCGAAGGTCTCCTCGCCGGTCAGGCCGAGGGACTCCGCGTTCTCGCCCTCGGGGTACTGCAGCGGCAGTACGCCCATGCCGATCAGGTTCGACCGGTGGATGCGCTCGAAGGACTCGGTGATGACGGCCTTCGCGCCGAGCAGCGCCGTACCCTTCGCCGCCCAGTCGCGGGACGATCCCGAGCCGTACTCCTTGCCGGCCAGGATGACCAGCGGAGTACCGGCGGCCAGGTACGACTCCGACGCCTCGTAGATCGAGGTGACGGGCGCGTCGTCCTTGGTGAAGTCGCGGGTGAAGCCGCCCTCGGTGCCCGGCGCGATTTGATTGCGCAGCCGGATGTTGGCGAACGTGCCCCGGATCATCACCTCGTGGTTGCCGCGGCGGGAACCGTACGAGTTGTAGTCCTTGCGGTCGACGCCGTGCTCGGCCAGGTACTTACCTGCCGGGCCGTCAGCCTTGATCGAGCCGGCCGGGGAGATGTGGTCGGTGGTGACCGAGTCGCCGAGCTTGGCGAGCACCCGCGCGCCGGCGATGTCGGTGACCGGCGACGGCTCCTTGGCCATCCCGTCGAAGTACGGGGGCTTGCGCACGTAGGTCGAGTCGGCGTCCCAGGCGAAGGTCTTGCCCTCGGGCGTCGGCAGCGACTGCCAGCGCTCGTCACCGGCGAAGACGTCGGCGTAGTCCTTGGTGAACATCTCCTTGTTGATCGAGGAGGCGATCACCTTCTCGACCTCGTCGGCGGCCGGCCAGATGTCCTTCAGGAACACGTCGTTGCCGTCGGTGTCCTGACCCAGCGCGTCGGTCTCGAAGTCGAAGTCCATCGTGCCGGCCAGCGCGTACGCGATCACCAGCGGCGGGGACGCCAGGTAGTTCATCTTCACGTCCGGGTTGATCCGGCCCTCGAAGTTGCGGTTGCCGGACAGTACCGACACGACCGCGAGGTCGGCTTCCTGGACACCGGCCGAGACCTCCTCGGGCAGCGGGCCCGAGTTGCCGATGCAGGTGGTGCAGCCGTAGCCGACCAGGTGGAAGCCGAGCTTCTCCAGGTACGGCGTGACGCCGGCCTTGTCGTAGTAGTCGGTGACGACCTTCGAGCCCGGCGCGAGCGAGGTCTTGACCCACGGCTTGCTGGTCAGGCCCTTGTCGACCGCGTTCTTGGCCAGCAACGCGGCGGCCAGCATGACGGAGGGGTTCGACGTGTTGGTACAGGAGGTGATGCTGGCGATCACGACGTGGCCGTGGTCGAGCTCGACCTCCTGGCCGTTGAGGCTGATCTTGGTCTTCTTGCTCGGCCGGCCGGCGGCGCCCGCACCGTGCGGGACGTGCGGGTCGTCGTTGGTGTGGCCGTGACCGTTCGGGGCGTCACTGGCCGGGAAGCTGCCCAGCTCCGACGGGTCGACGTCGGCCTCGTCGTCGTTGCTCGCGTAGTCGGCCAGCGCGCCGCGGAAGCCTTCCTTGGCCTCGCTCAGCACGACCCGGTCCTGCGGCCGCTTCGGGCCCGCGATCGACGGTACGACCGTCGACAGATCAAGCTCCAGGTACTCCGAGAAGCGCGGCTCGATGTCGGCGTTGTGCCACAGGCCCTGCTCCTTGGCGTAGGCCTCGACGAGAGCGACCTCGTCGTCGCCGCGGCCGGTGAGGCGCAGGTACTCCAGCGTCACGTCGTCGATCGGGAAGATCGCGCAGGTGGAGCCGAACTCCGGGCTCATGTTGCCGATCGTGGCGCGGTTGGCCAGCGGCACCGCCGCGACCCCGTCGCCGTAGAACTCGACGAACTTGCCGACCACACCGTGCTTGCGCAGCATCTGGGTGATCGTCAGTACGACGTCGGTCGCGGTCGCGCCGGCCGGGACGGACCCGGTCAGCTTGAAGCCGACGACCTTCGGGATCAGCATGCTGACCGGCTGGCCGAGCATCGCGGCCTCGGCCTCGATCCCGCCGACGCCCCAGCCGAGCACGCCCAGACCGTTGACCATCGTGGTGTGGCTGTCGGTGCCGACGCAGGTGTCCGGGTACGCCTGGCCGTTGCGGACCATCACGGTCCGGGCCAGGTGCTCGATGTTGACCTGGTGCACGATGCCGGTGCCCGGCGGTACGACCTTGAACTCGTCGAACGCGGTCTGGCCCCAGCGCAGGAACTGGTACCGCTCCTTGTTGCGCCCGTACTCCAACTCGACGTTGCGCTCGAAGGCGTCCTGACGGCCGAAGACGTCGATGATGACCGAGTGGTCGATGACCAGCTCGGCCGGCGCCAGCGGGTTGATCTTGGTCGGGTCGCCCCCGAGCTCGGCGACCGCCTCCCGCATGGTGGCCAGGTCGACGACACACGGCACGCCGGTGAAGTCCTGCATGATCACCCGGGCCGGGGTGAACTGGATCTCGGTGTCGGGCGCCGCGCTCGCGTCCCAGTTGCCGAGCTTGCTGATGTGCTCGGCGGTGATGTTCGCGCCGTCCTCGGTGCGCAGCAGGTTCTCGAGCAGCACCTTGAGCGAGTACGGCAGCGTCTCAGCGCCCTCGATACCCGCCAACCTGAAGATCTCGTACGACGTTCCGTTGACCTCGAGTGCACCCTTGGCACCGAAGCTGTCGACGCTGGCCATCAACCTGCTCCTCTATCCGGTCCTGTATCCGCTGAACCCATCCTGCCGAGCCACCGGCCCGGCCGCGAGGTCAGGCTCCCCTAACCTCGCCCACAAACTCTCTCGACATCAAGATACACGACATCGAGCCACTTCCGCAGGTCCTCACTGCACGAACGCGGCCGCGATCCGCGCGCCGAGGAGTTCCACTTCATCGAGTACGTCGGACGCGCCCCACACCTGATCGCGGACGCGCCGGGTGAGGGGCCGGATCACACCACCCTCATGCAGCTGTTCGATCGCTGAATAGACACTGCTCGTCGACCCGCCGATCGCCTGGACAGCGTCATCGGCGGAGAACACCGGAGCAGCCACGAGGCCGTCCAGCAATCTGGCCGCCGCACTCCCCCGGCGCGCGGTGATCACCAACCGCCAGACCTCGGGCATCGTCAGGATCCGGCCGGCGGTGAGCTGCGACTCGCGCGCCGCGATGGCCGCCGCTGCCGAGAACGCCGAGATGATCGGCTCGATCCGGCCCGCGCGGTAGTCGGTCAACAAGCCGAAGTACTCGTCGCGCCGCGCAACGAGCGCTGACGCGAGTGGCACCACGACCTGCCGGGTCGCGCCGCGGCGTCGCAATACCGCGTTGATCAGCGCACGGCCGATCCGCCCGTTGCCGTCGGTGAAGGGATGGATCGACTCGAACTGCGCGTGCACGATGGCCGCCTGGGCCAGTACCGGCAAGTCGTCGCGATTCGCGAACGAGACCAGGTCTTCGAGGTGTTCCTCGACGGTGTCCGCGGCCGGTGGCACGAACCAAGCGATCCGGGGCGAGTAGTCGCTGCCACCGATCCAGTTCTGCATGTCCCGGAGACGGCCGGCGTAAGCACGCTCGTGCTGGTCGTCGATCATCAGCGCCCGGTGCGCCTTCAAAAGATGCTTCACCTCGATGTCGGCGCCACTCTCGACCGAGTTGATCATCGTCACCAGCGCGTCCGCCGCGGCGACCATCGACGTCGCGGACGCGTTCGACCGGACCCCGTGCAGCGCCCGCGCGAAGTCGTCGACGGAGGCCTCGATCCGCTCGATCTTGGACGACGCAACGGACTCGGTCCGCATCAGCAGCGTCTCCAGACCCTTCAGGTCGGCGCCGTGCGAATGATCGAGCGCGACGATCTCGCGCACGCAGGTCTCCGCGGCCGCGCTCACCGCGGGGGCCAACCGGACCTCCAACTCCGCGATCAGTGGCGGCCGCATGGTGACCACTTCGGTCAGCTTCCGGTCCTCGGACGTCCCCGTCGCTGCGTCTGCCGCCAAGGCCGTACCTCGGGCACGTGAGCAGGCCAGGTCGGTTCGGCCTGATCACCTGTCGCCATCTGCCCCGCCTAAGTCGGAATAGCGCCGGAGTTATTCCGACTTAGGCACTCTAACTCGGAATAGCGTTGCTAGGAGAAGTGGGGCAGGACTTCTGCGGCGATCAGCTCGAGGTGTACCGAGCTTGATCCGGCTCGTCTCGCGGGCCAGCCCGGCCAGCGTGATCCACGAGTCCGTCGGACCCGGCAGACCGTCCCAGCCCTCCATCGCCAGGTAGTGGTCCGACCGGAAGAACGCGTCGAATCCGCACTCCTCCGTCTTGCGGGCAACTGCGAGCAGATCGTCGTACGTGGCGCCCTGCTGCGGTTCGGTGAAGATCCTGAGCAGCATCGAGTCAGGAGACCTGCGACAGGACGTCCGATGCGAGCAGGTCGAGGTGATCCAGGTCGGCGAGGTCGAGCACCTGGAGGTAGTGGGTCTGCGAACCGGCTGCCGCGAGCCGTCCGAGGTGGTCGACGATCTGCGCCGGAGTACCGACGATGGAGCCGTCGCCAGGGTTCTCCGGGTCGCGACCGACGACGGCCGCGCGCCGGCGTACCTCGGCGTCATCCTTGCCCACGACAACGGTGTGTGCGGTCGACAGCGTGAGCGTCTTGGGATCCCGGCCGGCTACCTCGCAGGCTGCATGGACGCGGTCGAAGAGTGCCTTGGTCTCCTCAACACTGCGGAAGCCGGCGTTGAACTCGGACGCGTACTTCGCGGTGAGGGCAGGCGTCCGCTTCTTGCCCGCGCCGCCGACGATGATCGGCGGATGCGGCTGCTGGACCGGCTTCGGGAGCGCCGGCGAGTCCTTGATCTGGTAGTGCTCGCCGTCGAAGTTGTACTTCTCCCCCACCGGCGTGTCCCACAGACCCGTGATCAGCTCCAGCTGCTCCTCCAGCAGGTCGAAGCGCCCGGGCGTGTCCGGGAAGTCGAGTCCGTACGCCTGGTGCTCAGCTTCGAACCAGCCCGCACCGAGACCGAGCTCCACCCGGCCGCCACTCATCTGATCCACCCCCGCGACCGAGATCGCCAGTACGCCGGGATGGCGGAAGGTGACCGGGCTGACCAACGTACCGAGCTTGATGCGGCTGGTATCGCGAGCCAGTCCGGCCAACGTGATCCACGCGTCGGTCGAGCCGGGCAGGCCGTCGCCATCGCCCATCGCGAGGTAGTGGTCTGAGCGGAAGAACGCGTCGAAACCGCACTCCTCCGTCCTGCGGGCGACCGCCAGCAGATCGTCGTAGGTGGCACCTTGCTGGGGTTCGGTGAAGATCCTGAGCAACATGCCGCAACGCTATCTCGCGCTGGTGTACAGCTTCTCCAGGTACGACGGTTGCCAGTCCGGACCACGCCCGTTGAGCCGCCGGACCAGCCCGTGCACGTCGAGCCGCGACTCGACCGGGTTGTCCCACCAGTCGGGCACGCTGTCGTACCAGCGATCGATCCGCAGCGTTCGGCCGGCCGCATCCAGCCGCGCGAACAGCCAGCCACCCTGCTCGCCTTGCGACTCGGCGAGCCAGAGGTCGCCGAGGAGCTCGGTGAGCATCTCAGCCCCGTACTGCGGGTCGTCGACCTCAGGTGGCTCGAGGTCGAACCGATAGCTGGGTGCTGCTGGGTCGAGCACCTGCACCTGGATGGTGAAGCCGGACGGGACGACCTTGGTCCGGGCGCGGCACCAGTCGCGCAGCGCGTGGAAGGCGGCCGACTCCTTGGGGCGCGGGCGGGGGCGCTCAACCTCGGCGCGCATAGCCTCCTCGATCGAACCGGGCGGCGTCTCGACGCGGGGGCTCTCGCCACCGACGACACCGAGCCCGGGGATGGCGACGGCACCGCCGCCCTCGTCGGGCACCACCAACTTCTCCGGGCGCTCCGAAGCCTCAACCTGCGCTTCAGCCTCAGCGACACCCTCAGCCGCTCTGGCTGCAGCGTCGACGTGGGCGTCGCCCGCTTTCTCCGGTACCTCCTCTGGCGCTTCCGCTGAGGATGCCCGCTCTGAGGGCGCTTCCGCTGAGGATGCCCGCTCTGAGGGCGCTTGCGCTGAGGATGCTTGCTCTGAGGGTGCTTGCTCCGAGGCCTGCGGTTCGTCGTCTACCCGGATCGCCTCGAACTGAGCCGTGACGTCAGTCGCCGCCACTTCCTCCGGCTCGCGAACCTCTTCCGGGTCGTACGCCTCGTCCGCGGCCTGCCGCTGCTGGAACTCTTCGTGTCGCGACTCTTGGGGTTGCTGCTGTTGGGGCAGTGGCTGTTGGAGTTGCGGCTCGCCTAGCTGGTCGGCGGTCCAGTCGGCCTCCCCGAGGATCTCGTCGTGGAACGCCTCGTCGCCCATCCGGTAGTCGAAGTCCCCGAACGGCTCAAGACTGCTGAACCCGTTCGGCGGGATATCCCGCGCTACCGGCGCGAAAGGCGAACTACCGGCTGCGTAGTACTCATCCTCAGGATCATCCTCAACCACGGCCGCGATCTCAGCCGTAGGAGCATCACCCTCAACCTCCCCCTGAGCCTCACCCTCCGGCTCGAGGCCACCGTCACCCGGCAGCCCCTCCCCAGACCGCTCCGCCCCAGACTGCTCCACCTCAGCCGGTACTACGTCCAACGACTGCTCAGCCGCCGCCTCGTCGGCCTCCCCACCCACGAGCCCAAAGACCCGCTCCTCGGTCGGCGGCTCATCAACAACCTGCTCGCCACCCCCTGGGAACTGCCCGTCCAACTCTTCCCGCTCAACCTCCCCAGCCCCGTGAGCCTGGTCAGCATCCGCCCCGTCGACATCTTGCTCAGACCGCCGGTGCCCGAAGATCCGATCGGCCTGCTCCTCAAACCGATTGAAGCCTCGAGCCCGTTCCCTAGTCCCCGGCTCCTCAGCCAACTCGAACCGGCCAACATCAAGAACCCGCTCCTCAGTCGGCGCCTCATCCATCGACGCCGCCTCAGCCAGAGGCCCTTCCGACTCCTCCTCAAGACTCGTCAGCCCAAGCACATGCTCCTCAGTCGGAGGCTCCTCCGCGCTCTGCTCGAGGTTGGTCAGCCCTAGTACGTGCTCCTCAGTCGGAGGCTCCTCCGCGCCGTGCGCAAGATTCGTGAGCCCAAGCACGTGCTCCTCAGTCGGAGGTTCCTCCGCGCTCTGCTCGAGGTTGGTCAACCCTAGTACGTGCTCCTCAGTCGGAGACTCGTCAGCAGGCTGGACGTCGCCGACGTCTGCTGCACCAGAGGCATCTCCCTCGGCAGCCTTCGCAGGACCCGCGGCGTTCTGAGCGGCCAGGTAGGCGGCAACATCCTCCACCCACACGCCGTTGATCCAAGCGCCCCCGATCCACTCCGGCTTCGCAGGTTCAACCGGCGCCTCCGGCACGTCCTCCGGCACCGCTTCCGTCGAATATTCCGCCTCCGACACCGCTTCCGGCGCGTACTTCGCCTCTGGCTCCAGCTCCGGCTCTGGCCGTGCGGCCAGCCCTAGCTCCGACTGCGCCTCAGCAACACGCTCGTACGCCGCGGTGTCGTCATCCAGCCCGCGATCCGCATCAAGGGCATCCCCGGCACCGGCCCGCGTGCCGTCCTCAAACGCTTCCCGGCGAAACTCGAAGCCCCCCAGACCCGGCTGCGCTCCTGGGTCTACCGCCTGCGCTCCTGGGTCTACACCGAAGGGCGCCGAGCGCTCCTCCGAGGCGCCAGCGCCGTCCGCCGTCCGCTCCTGCTGGCGGTCACCGAAGGTGCGCTCGCGAGCATCAGGATCCGCGCTCGCACCCAGCCCTGTATCTCCAGCATCCCGAGCACCGCGCTGCGCACCGTCCCCGAACGCTGCCTGGCGGGACTCGAAGCCCCCTAGACCTGCCTGCGCCCGAGGCTCCACGCCGTAGGACTCGGAGCGCTCCTCCGAGGCGCCAGCGCCGTCCGTCGTCCGCTCGTGCTGGCTGTCGCCGAAGGTTCGCTCGGGCGCACCGGAACCCGCTCTCGCAGCCAGCCCGGCGTCCGCGCCCAGATCCGTGTCAGCAGCCATCCCACGGTCCCGACCACGCTCGGCGCCCGCGACCAGCTCCGTGCCAGCAACCCGCCCGGCATCCGCAATCCGCCCGTCATCCGCAGCCGGCCCGGCGTACGCAGCCGACTCCCGGCCCGGTTCAAGCTCGGTGTCCGCGGCCTGCCCGCTATGCCCGGTCAGCTCCGTGCCAGCAAACCGCCCGGCATCCGCAGCCAGCCCGGCGTGCGTAGCCGACTCCCGGTCCGGATCGCGCTCGGCGTCCGCGGCCTGCCCCGTATGCCCGGTCAGCTCTGTGTTCGCGGCCCGACGGGCGTCCGCAGCGAGCTCGTCGTCTGAACCATATTCCGTGTGCGTAGCTCGCCCAGTGTCTTGAGCTAGACCGCTGTGCGCGGCCGGCTCGTCGCCGGGATCAAGGTCGGGGTAGGCACCGTCCGCAAGCAGACCAGCGTCCGCGGCCAACCCGGTGTGCCCAGCCAATCCGCGGTCCCGATCGCGCTCGGCGTCCGCCGCCCACCCGGTGCCCGCAGCGAGCTCACGCTCGGTGTGAGCGGGCGGCTCGGTCTGGGTAGCCTGCTCGCGGTTCGGGTCACGGCCGGAGTCCGCGGTCGGCCCGGCGTCCAGGCCGGTGTGTGCGGCTGACTCGCGGTTCGGGTGACGCTCGGGGGGCGCGAGCCGAGCGGGTTCGGCGGCTAGTTCGGTGTGCTCCGCCGGCTCGTGGTTCGAATCGTGTTCGGGGGCTGCGTGACGCTCGGTGTCTGCGGTCGGACGGACGTCCGTGGGCGACTCGGCGTGCATCGCCGGCTCGCTGTCGCTGGCCGGCCAGGGCGCGTTGGACGGGGCTGGCGCGAAGGGGTTCGGGTGTGGGGCGAAGGGGTTCGGGCGTTGGACCGCGGGGTCTTGGGGTTGGGCGGAGGGAGGACGGGCGAAGGGGTTTCGGGGCGGATTCGGGGCAGCTGGGGAGGCGTCTTCGTCGGTGGGGATCGGGGGGATGACGCCGGTGTCATCGGAGGCGGAGACGGCGGGAAAGTCCGGGACGGGCGCGAGCTCGCCTGTGTCGTCGGAGGCGGAGACGCCTGGGGTGAGGCCGACTTCGTTGGAGGCGGTGTCGTCGTCGGGGGGTGAGACGTCTGGGGTGGGGGCGTCTTCGTAGGAGGTGGGGACGCCGGGGGCGGTGGTGATCTCGCCCGTGTCGTCGGGGATTGCTGCGATTTCGTTGGTGGCGTCGTCGGCGGACCAGGCGTCTGCGTCCGCTGGGGTGTCGCGGATTACGTCTGGTACGTACGTCGCGGCGGCTGGGGCGTCGGCGAAGAGGCTCGCGTAGAAGTCCTCGCCGTCGTTGACCGGGCCGCCGACCCGTGGCTCGGATGACGGGAGCCGGTCCATCGGCGGAACGGGGGCGTCCGCCTGGCCGGGGTGGTCACCGGTGGATCGCGCGTATTGGGTGCCTGGCGCGGGGGTCCTGGGGCCGTCGGTTGGTGAGGTGTACGGCACGGGCGAGCGATACGGGTCGCCGGGCGTCGGCGCGTACGGCGCACCGGCAGAGGGCGCGTGCGGCGTAGAGGCGGGTGGTGCGTACGGAGCGCCTGCCGGGGGCGCGTGCGGCGTACCGGCGGGTGGTGTGCCGGTGTGTGGGGGCTGCGGGTCGGGGTCTTCGTGTTTGCGGCGGCGGAAGAGGCGGGGTTTCTTGGCGACTACGCCGTAGTCGTCGGCGTGGGCTGCCGCGTCTTCGGGCTGGTACGGGGGGTCTGGCTCGGGCTCCGGAGGATCCGGCTGGGGGTCCGGAGCGAAGGGTGAGTCAGGGCGGAACGGGGGCTCCGGGTTGAGCGGCGGTTCCGGGGTGAAGGGGGGTTCGGAGGTGAAGGGCGGCTCGGAGGCGTAGGGCGGTTCTGGAGCGTACGGCGGTTCCGAGGCGTACTGCGGATCAACGGTGAAGGGCTCGTTGCCGCCGATGATGAGGTCGGCGTCGTCGCCGATCGGCTGGCCGGTGAAGGGGCTGATGCCGGGTGGGACGAGAACGGACTCCTCATCGTCCGCTTCGTCGGCCAGCGGCTCTGCGGGCGCATAGGCGTCGGACGGCGCGGTGTACCCAGCGGGTGCCTCGAAGCCTGGCGCAGCGGGGGGCGCGGGGCGTCGGGGTGTGGCTGGGGACGGGGTGCGGGGTGAGGCTGTGGCGGGGGCCGGTTCGCTGGCGGCGGTGCCGTTGAAGGCGTTGGCGGCGGCCAGGGCAGCGCGGAGGTCTGGGTGTTGCGGCGAATGCGGCCCGATGCCGAGCCGCTCGAAGAGGTCCAACAGCGACTCGGAGGTGATGCCGGTGGTCGCCGCAGTACGGATCAACCGCACGCCGATCGGCAGCAGCTCGTCCAGCCCACCGAGGTAGTCGGACCACTCGGCGGCCCACTCGATCATCTCGCGGGCGGCCTCTTCGTCCGAGGTGATCCACTCGCCGATCGGCAGGAACCCGTCATCCAGCGGCTGCCACGGGTCACCCGGGTACGACGCCCGCGCCCACGTCCCGCTGAAGCTGCCGTAGACGAACCCCAGATCCCCACCAGCGATCCGGCGCTTGACCTCAGGCTGGCCGATCCAGTCGGGAGCACCCGCCAGCAGATCAGCCTCAGCCGTCTGCGTGTGCTGCGTGTGGAACCCGAACAGCACCGCCCGCCCACCGTCGAGCCGGACCATCCGCAGGTCGCTGCCGGTCTCGTCCTGGTGGTACCAGCCGTGCTCGTCCGCGTACCAGCGCCGGTCGTAGCCGGTGGCATGGGCGACCGCGGCGAGCGCGCTCCAGCGGGCGCGCAACTCCTCCGGGTCGTCCAGGTCGACGAGCGGCATCGGGTCTCCTGCTAGTGCCTATCCAGCGAACAAGCCAGAACGGTACCCGAGAAAGCGCCGCTAGGCAGGTCGCGGTTCGAGCACGGCCACGCACTCTATGTGATGCGTCATCCCGAACAGATCGAACGCCCGCAGCGAGCTCACCCCGTAGTCCAGCTCCCCGAACGTCTTCAGGTCGCGCGCCAGCGCCGCCGGGTCGCACGCGACATACGCGATCTTGCGAGGCGAGAGCGCCGCGATACGCCGTACGACGTCCTTGCCGGCCCCCGTCCGCGGTGGGTCGAGCACGACCAGGTCGACCGACTCCAGCCCTTGCCCGGCCGCGTTGTTCAGTACCTTGCCGACATCACCGGCCTCGAGCGTCACCGCCGGCAGGTCATGCAGGTTCCGACGCGCGTTCTTCACTGCATCCTTGCTGCCCTCGACAGCCAGTACTGCGCACCCCGCCTCGGCCAGGAACGCAGCAAACAGCCCCACGCCGGAGTACAGGTCCAGAGCGGTCTCACCAGAGCGCGGCTCCAGCCCAGCCAGTACTGCGTCCACCAGCGTCTCGGGAGCGGCCGGGTGTGCCTGCCAGAACCCATTGGCCTCCACCCGGAAGCGCCTGTTCCGCACGACCTCCACTACTCGCCCACCGGAGTTGTCGTCGGTCAGTACCGCCGTCTTGCCCTCCGACGACACCACTGCCTTCACCGACGTAGCGTCCGGCCACTGCTCATGCAGTACGTCCGGAGTACCCGGGTGGGCGATCAGGCACTTGTCGATCTGCACCAGGTCATGCGACCGGTGCGCACGCATCCCGGGCCGGCCGCCGACTACGGCGTACCGCATCCTGGTCCGCCACCCGAGGCCGTCGTCGCCAGGCGACTCCATGACGATGTTCCGCTCGATGCCGCCGATCCGCCGCAGCGTGTCCGACACCACGGTCGCCTTCAGCCGCCGCTGCTCGACGATGTTGGCGTGCTGGAAGTCGCAACCGCCGCACCGGCCAGGCCCGGCAAACGGGCAGGGCGGTTCGATCCGCTGCGGTGAGGGCGTCAGTACCTGTACTGCGTCCGCGCGGAGGTACTTGCTGGTCTGCTCGGTCACACGGGCGTGCACCAGTTCACCTGGTAGCGCGTGCCGCACGAAGACCACTTGGCCCTCGTAGCGCGCGACACAGTGCCCGCCGTGAGCTACTGGCCCTACTTCCAGCTCCAGTAGCGTCCCGACGATCTGCTCAGCCGTCACCGGTCTCCTGAACTCTTGCGCGCGCCGCGCCGTACTTGGCCGGCTACGCGTTCCTCACGGTCCTGCCGCTCCTCAGCTGCCTGGGACGAGATCAGCTGGTACGGAACGGACGTAACCATCACACCAGGTGTGAACAAGAGCCGTCCCTTGAGCCGTAGTGCGCTCTGGTTGTGCAGGATGTGCTCCCACCAGTGCCCGACGACGTACTCCGGGATGTAGACCATGACCACATCCCGCGGTGACTGCCGCCGGATGTCTCGAACGTACTGCACGATGGGGCGAGTGATCTCCCGGTACGGCGACGCGAGCCGCTTGAGCGGTACCGGGATGTCCCGGGAGTCCCACTCGGCCTGGAGTTGCTCCGACTCCTCCCGGTCGACATCGACCGTCACTGCCTCGAGCATGTAGGGCCGGGCCGCCTTGGCGAAGGCCAGTGCTCGCAGGGTCGGCTTGTGGAGCTTGGAGACGAGCACGATCGAGTGCACCCGGGCCGGCAGCATCAGCGAGTCGTCGGCGTCGACTGCCATCTCGCGGCCGACCGTGTCGTAGTGCCGGCGGATGCCCTTCATCAGCAGGAACAGCACGGCCATCGCGATGATCGCGATGTAGGCGCCGTGGGTGAACTTGGTCAGCAGCACGATGACCAGGACCAGCCCGGTCATGGTCAGGCCGATCGCGTTGATCACCCGGGAGCGCATCATCTGCGCGCGCTTGGCGCCGTTCGTCTCGGTCTTCAGGTGCCTGGTCCAGTGCCGGATCATGCCGAACTGGCTGAGCGTGAAGGAGACGAACACCCCGACGATGTAGAGCTGGATCAGCTTCGTCACCTCGGCGTTGAAGGCGATGATCAGGCCGACCGCGCAGAGCGCCAGCAAGATGATGCCGTTGCTGTAGGCAAGCCGGTCGCCACGGGTGTGCAGCTGCTTGGGCAGGTAGCCGTCCTTGGCCAGGATCGAGGCCAGTACCGGGAAGCCGTTGAATGCCGTGTTCGCGGCCAGCACCAGGATCAGCATGGTCGCGCCGATCACCAGGTAGAAGCCGGGCGAGAAGTTGGAGAAGACCGAGTCGCCGATCTGGCCGATCACCGTCTTCTGGGTGTAGCTGTCGCCGACCGGCTGCCCGTTCTGGAGCAGCTGGGTCGCGGGATCCTCGGCGTACCGGAGCCTGATCTTGCTGGCCAGGAACAAGATGCTCATCAGCATCGTCACGGCGATCGTGCCGAGCAGTAGCAGCGTGGTCGCCGCGTTCTTGCTCTTCGGCTTGCGGAACGCCGGTACGCCGTTGCTGATCGCCTCGACACCGGTCAACGCGGCACACCCCGAGGAGAACGCCCGGGCGAGCAGGAACGCCCCGGCCAGACCACCGAAGATCTCGTGCCCCGTCTCCGGCGCGATGTCGAACTGCGCACTGTCGGCCAGCGGCAGGTTCCCCGCGCTGAGCCGGATGAAGCCCCAGATCGCCATCCCGATGATCGAGGCCATGAAGATGTACGTCGGGATCGCGAACAGCGCGCCCGATTCGCGTACTCCGCGCAGGTTCAGCGCCGTCAGGATCAGGACCAGCGTCACGGCCAGCGGGGTCTCGTGGCCGGCCAGGAACGGCAGCGCGGACTTCGCGTTCTGTACCCCCGACGAGATCGACACGGCCACGGTCAGCACGTAGTCGACCATCAACGCGCTCGCCACCGTCAGACCGGCGGTCGGCCCGACGTTGACAGTGGCAACCTCGTAGTCGCCGCCGCCGGACGGGTAGGCGTGCACGTTCTGCCGGTACGACGCGACCACGACGAGCATCACAAAGACGACCAGCAGGCCGATCTTCCAGGAGAACGAGTAGGCCGCCAGACCGGCCACGGACAGGGTCAGGAAGATCTCGTCCGGCGCGTACGCGACCGATGACAGAGCGTCACTGGCGAACACGGGGAGCGCGATCTTCTTCGGGAGCAGCGTCTCGCCGAGCTGCGCGCTGCGCAGCTTGCGTCCGATGAGGATGCGTTTGCCGATGTCGCCTAGAGCGGGAGTCACACCGGTGATGTTAGAGGCAGCACCGGTCCGGTGTAGCGTCTATCCCTGCCGAGACCGATGCCAGCGGCCCCAGGTGGGGCAAGGAGTGATCACGGAGTGCACGTCGTCATCATGGGCTGCGGCCGCGTCGGGTCGACGCTCGCCCGGACGCTGGAGAAGCGCGGCCATACCGTCGCG
The DNA here is from genome assembly GCF_036067295.1 of Kribbella sp. NBC_00382. NCBI lineage: Bacteria > Bacillati > Actinomycetota > Actinomycetes > Propionibacteriales > Kribbellaceae > Kribbella > Kribbella sp. NBC_00382. The sequence goes on along the minus strand of NZ_CP107954.1, from coordinate 6,268,669 downwards.
ATCATCGACCAGTCCGCCGACTCTTTCCGCCGGCTCAGCCCGAACTTCTCCGGTCGTACGGTGACCGGGATGGGCTTCGACCGCGACGTCCTGACCGAGGCCGGGATCGAGGAGGCCGAGGCGTTCGCGGCGGTCTCCAACGGCGACAACTCCAACATCCTGGCCGCGCGCGTCGCCCGGGAGAACTTCGGCGTCGGCAACGTCGTCGCCCGGATCTACGACCCGGGCCGGGCCGAGGTCTACCAGCGGCTCGGCATCCCCACCGTCGGCACGGTGAAGTGGACCGTCGATCAGATGATCCGGCGGTTGCTGCCGAGCGGTTCGGAGCCCGAGTGGCGCGATCCGTCTGGCACCGTCCGGCTGGCCGAGGTCTACGTGAACTCGGGCTGGGTCGGCCGGCTGGCGATGGACATCGAGAAGGCCACCGGCGCGAAGGTCGCGTTCCTGACCCGGCTCGGCGAAGGCTTCATGCCCAAGGCCGACACGGTGATCCAGGAAGGCGACTTGGTGCACGTGGTCATGCTGGAGAAGGACGCCGCCGCCATCGAGTCCCAACTAGGTACCAAGCCTGAGGAGCTGTGATGCGGGTAGCCATCGCCGGCGCGGGCAACGTCGGGCGATCGATCGCGGCAGAACTGCTGGAGAACGGCCACGAGGTCCTGTTGATCGACAAGGACCCCCGGGCGATCAAGGCCGAGTCGGTGCCGCGGGCCGAGTGGTTGCTGGCGGATGCTTGCGAGCTGTCCTCGCTGGAGGAGGCGGCGCTGCAGCGGTGCCAGGTGGCGATCGCTAGTACTGGGGACGACAAGACCAACTTGGTCGTGTCGTTGCTGGCCAAGACCGAGTTCGGCGTGCCGCGGACTGTTGCGCGGGTCAACCATCCGCGGAACGAGTGGATGTTCAACGAGGCGTGGGGTGTGGACGTCTCGGTGTCCACGCCTCGGATCATGTCCGCGCTGGTTGAGGAAGCTGTCTCGGTCGGCGACCTGGTACGCCTGTTCACCTTCCGTCAGGGCGACGCGAACCTGGTCGAGCTGACCCTGCCCGAGGACTCCCCCATGATCGGCCTCCGCGTCGGCGACATCGACTGGCCGGTCGACACAGCACTGGTGACGATCATCCGCGAGGGCCGCGTCCTGCGCCCCGACCCGGAGGGCACGCTGGAACTGAACGACGAACTCCTCTTCGTCGCAGCGGACGAGACCGAGGAACAACTCGAAGACATGTTGTCTCCGCACCATCGGAAGTGATCCGGCGCAGGTGGAAGCCGTGTTGGTTCCGCCGGTGTGGATCTAGCCTCGCGGCGCGGCCGGCGGTTTGTCGGGTAGGTGGCACTTAGCTGCCGGTTGCTACTTCTTGCCGCGTTGCCTCGGCGAGTTGGTGCGGGTTCGTTGGGCAAGAAGTAGCAACCGTCAGCCTTGGGGTAGTCGGGTTGCGGGGTGCTCTTAGCTAACCCTTGGCTAGTGGTTGGGGTTTGGGTTTTGGTTTAGGCGGCACCGAAGCGTTCGGTGTGGATGCGGCGCAGCGGGATGCCACGGGCAGCGAGCTCGTGGCTGACGGCGTGGACCATCGGTGCCGGCCCGCAGAGGAAGTAGTTCAGGTGGGACGGGTTGCGGGGCAGGTGGCGGGTCAGTAGGTCGGTGCTGATTCGGCCGACCTCGCCGGTCCAGTTCGGGTCTGGCTTGCTGAGGACTTCTACGACTTTGAGGTTGAGGCGGCGCCGGACGTCCTCGATCTCGGGGCGGAGCATCATTTCGTCGGCTGTTCGCGACGCGACGATCAGCCAGTGGCGGCGGGGGTCGTGGCGGTCGGCGAGGGTTCTGAGCATGCTGAGCATGGGTGTGATGCCTACGCCGGCTGCGATCATCATGAAGCCGGCTGAGCCGTTGTGGCCTTCGATCGTGAACCCGCCGTAGGGGCCGTCCAGGAACACTCGGCGGCCTGGGCGTAGCGCGCTCAGCAACTCGGTGAAGTCGCCTAGGGCCTTGATGGTGAATTGTTTGCGGTGAGGGCGGACGGCTGTTGAGGAGATGCTGAAGGGGTGCTCCTCAAAGACGAAGGCAGTTGAGCCGAACTTCAGCCAGGCGAACTGCCCGGCGTTGAACGGTACGCCGGGATGCCGGTCTGCCCGGATCGTCAGGGTGACGCCGTCGCCGGGCTCGCGCCGTACTTCCTCCACCAGGTACGAGCGGCGCCTTGCCTGCAAGGGCAACCACAGCCAGCGGCGTACCGTCAGCGCCAGCACCAGCAGCCCTGTGCCGAAGAACCAGGCGGCCAGCAACGGCATCGACATCAGGTGCCGCAACCACCAGACGTGCATCCAGGCCGTCAGCAGCACGATCCACGCCAGCGCGTTGTGAACCAGTCGCCAACCTTCGTACCGCGGTTGGCGGCTCGGCCTGGTGATCGCGAGTACGACCAGGAGCAGCAAGGCAACCGTCGAACAGGTGGCTGCCCGAGCGGCCCAGGTAGTGTGCGCCAGGTTGAAGATGGAGAAGCCGCGCGGGTCTTCGATCAGTACTGCGAGCAGGTGCAGCAGCACCAGAATCGTTGCTGTCTTGGCGATCGACCGATGGATCCGGAGGATCGTCTCGATCCCGAACGCGGCGATCAGCGGTGACACCCTGGCCGGCAGGATCACCGCGACCACCAGGGCCGAGAAGGCAACCAGCCCGAGGCTCAGCGCGACCGCCTCGCCGGCCTTCAGATCATCGGGGCCGAGCGACAGCCAGGTGAGGACGAGCGGCACCAGCAGTGCCTCGAGATAAAGCAGGAACCAGCCGGCCCGCGCGGCCGGTCCGTGGACGTGCGTGGTGACAGTTCTTCGATGGATCATTCCTGATTCCCATCGCTTCCGTGGGGGCGGTGACTCGGAATTTACGCCCGGCAACCGCTGTCCGAAAACGCCATCCGGACAGCCTTGCGCCGCTCTTACAATTCATTGGCCGATCGCCCATTCGTCCGGACAATTGCGGCATTCCGCCGACAGGCGATCGTGCCGGTCGGCTGGTTGGCCGGCCGGTTGGCCGGATCCGGTCATCGGGCCGCCACCGATTTCGCATCGGCGGCGCGAAGGTCTACCGTCGTCCCACCATGAATCGTTTCATCCGGCTGGGGCGGGAGAGTCATGATGGTTCGGCGATGGATCGCAGCGGCGCTGGTGGGCGCGCTGAGCCTGGTGGGCCTGGGGCCGATGCCTGACGCGACGGCTGCGGCGGGCAGCCTCAGCGTCAGTGGGCTCAGCGTCGGCAACACGCGCAATCCCTTGGCTACCGAGGATCCACGGCCAGCGCTCGGCTGGAGGCTCGGTACGGCGATCAACGGTGAGCGGCAATCGGCGTACCGGATCATGGTCGCCAGCGATCCGGTACTGCTGCAGCGGCCGGACGTCTGGGACAGCGGCCGCGTCGAGTCCGACGAATCGGTCGCCATCCCGTACTCCGGTCCCGCGCTGCTGCCGGCGCATCGGTACTACTGGGCCGTCCAGGTCTGGGACTCGCACGGCCGGTCGACCACCTCGACCGAGACCGCCTGGTGGGAGACTGCCGTCGCGGACTGGAAGGGCGCGCAATGGATCAGTCCGGACACCGCGGACAGCAAGTCGTGGACCGATTTCTTTCTTGACGTCGATTTCACCATCAAAGCTGCCGCTGCGAGCGTAGTGTTTCGTGCGAAAGATACTGACAATTTCTATCTTTGGCAGATCAATGCCGCCTTGTCCCCCGGCAAGGTGCTACTTCGCCCGCACGCCAAAGTCGGCGGCCGGTTCACGACGCTCGCGGAGATCGACCTCGGCGCGTTCGACACCAGCGCTCAACACCACCTGAAGGTCCGCGCCGAGGGCGCCACCCTCACGACCTGGATCGACGGCGCCCAGGTCAGCCAGCTCACCGACACCGCGCTCAGCAAGGGAACGGTGGGCTTCCGCTCCTCGACGAGTGGCGGTGTCCAGGAGCGAGCGGCTTATGACAACCTCGCGATCCACGGTCTCAACGGCGACGAGCTCTATCGGGACAGCTTCGACACTGAGCCTGGCGGGCAGCTGGAGCCGACCGGCGACCCCACACTGATCCAGCGCGACCCCGATGCGCCGATGCTGCGGCGCGAGTTCACCCTCGACCAGCGGATCGTCAGTGCCCGCGCTTACGTCTACGGACTCGGCTTCTACGAACTCCACCTGAACGGCAACAAGGTCGGCGATCGCGTGCTGACGCCGGCCAGTTCGCAGTACGGGGAGAGAAGTCTCTACGACACGTACGACGTGACCGCCGCGCTGCGACGCGGAGCCAATGCGGTCGGCGTCTGGCTCGGGAACGGCTACGGCGCCAAGTACAACCCGTACGGTTTCCGCTGGCTCGGGCCGAAGCAGGCGATAGTGCTGATCGATGTCACCTACGCCGACGGCACCCACCGGACGATCTCGTCGGATCCCAGCTGGAAGTGGTCGACGGGCGCGATCGTCGGCAACGACATCTACGGCGGCGAGACGTACGACGCCAGGCTGAATCAACCAGGCTGGGACAAACCCGGCTTCGACGATTCGCACTGGCAGCCGACCAAGACAGTCGCCGCCCCCAGCGCCCACCTCTCCCCCAACACCATGCCGGCCATCCGGCTGGCGCAAACGCTTCGGCCGGCGAAGCTCACGCAGCCGAAGCCCGGCGTCTTCATCTACGACCTCGGCCAGAACATCGCCGGCTGGCCACGCCTGTCCATGCAAGGCCCGAAGGGCACCACGATCAAGCTCCGCACCGCCGAGGAGCTCGGCGGAGACGGCCTGCTCGACACCGCCACCAACCGGGGCGCGGCGGCGACCGACACCTACACTCTCAGCGGGCAAGGCCCCGAGACCTACGAGCCCCGCTTCACCTACCACGGTTTCCGGTACGTCGAGCTGACCGGCTACCCGGGCCAACCCGCGCTGGACACCATCCAGGGCCGGGTCGTCCACGCTGATGTCGAGTCGACAGGTTCATTCGACTCCGACAACGAGTTGCTCAACCAGATCTGGCGCAACAACCGCTGGAGCATCCTCAACAACTCGATGAGCCTGCCCACCGACACGCCCGTCCGCGACGAGCGGACCCCACCGACGATGGACGTCCAGGCGTACCGCGACGCCTCGGTGCGCGAGTTCGGGATGAACAGCTTCTACGCGAAGTACCTGCGTGACCTGCCGCCCGGCACCGCCCTGCCGAGCGACGCGGCCAAAGCGCAGTACCCGGACATGGCCGGCGGACAGATCAGCCTGGCGTGGACGCTCTACGAGCAGTACGGCGATCGCGCGACGCTCGCCGAGACCTATCCGAAGATGAAGGCGTTCGTGGACAAGAACGCGGCCGACGTGCCCAGCCATATCTGGCCGGCGGATCAGGGCTTCGGTGACTGGTGTCCGCCTGACCACGGCCCTGAGGCCAACGACGGCATGGGCAGTCCGTCGGCCGGCGACTGCTTCAGCGAGGTGTCGCTGGTCAACACGGCGCTGTCGTATCAACAAGCCGTCGATGTGGCGAAGGCCGCGCGGGTGGTCGGCACCGCAACGGAAACAAGCCATTACACCGACTTGGCCGAGAGCATTCGGCAGGCGTTCAACGAGCACTTCCTCAGCGCGGACGGCACGACGTACGGGAGCGGTCGGCAGACGACGAGTGTGCTCCCGCTCGCCTTCGGCATGGTGCCGGCGGCGAACGTGAAGGCGGTCGGCGACCAACTCGTCGCGACGATCCTCACCAAGGACAACGGCCATCTCGACACGGGTATCTTCGGGACTCGGTACCTGGTCGACGCGCTGGCGAAGATCGGCCGGATCGACGTCGCGATGACGATCCTCAACCAGCGGACCTATCCGGGCTTCGGCTTCGAGATCGCGCACCAGGCGACGACCTCATGGGAGCAATGGCTGTACAGCTCGGCGATGGAGACGCACGACCACGCGATGTTCGCCGGGATCAACGCGTCGCTCTATACCGAGCTCGGCGGAATCAAGCCCACCTCCCCCGCCTATCGAACCGTCACCATCGCGCCGCAGATCCCACCGCAACTCGGGACCGTCTCGGCATCGATCGAGACGGTCCGGGGCAAGGTCGCCTCGCGCTGGACGCAGACAGCGGACGAGATCCGGTTGGCCGTCACCATCCCGGTCGGCACCACGGCGACCGTCCTGCTCGGCGGCACCTCACATGCGGTCGGATCAGGTCACTGGACCTTCAGCGTCAAGAAGTAAAAGCTGCCGGGCGGAGCTGCTACTCCGCCCGGCAGCGGCTTTGATTACTTCAGGCCGAAGGCGCGGGTGATGGTCTGGTCGATCCCCGCACCCTTGCCGTCGTCCGCATGCACCCGCAGGCTGACGAAGCCATCCCGCGGACCGTCGAGCCGCGTGGTCCAGCCCTTACCGGTACTCCGAAGAGCCGCCCGCTGCCACGTCTTGCCATCGTCGTAGGAGATGTCGAGCGACGGCTGACGCAGCCCCTCGGCCGTCGAACTGACCGACCACTTCGGCGAGATGGTCAGATCGTCATGCCTGCCGGCCCTACCAGCGACATCGGTGTCGATCGCGTAGTCGAGCTGGATCAACGACACCGGCGAAGCGTCGGCGGTCGAGGCGGAGTTGAAGGTCCACTCCGTGCGAGTCGCCGTCGAGTACGGGCTCGGGTAGGTCCCACGCGTGTTGTCGACGACCATCCGGTACGGCTGCGACTCGGCCTTCAGGCCGCTCACGGTCAGCTGGTCGCGGTCAGCCTCGGCGACCAGTGTCGAGCCCTGGTACAGGCTCAGCTTCTGGGTGAGGTCGAAGTTGCCGAACGCAGTACCGGTGTGGTTGCCGCCGCCGTCGCTCCAGCCGGGCGCGACCATCGCGAGCCCGTCCTGCAGCCGCACCGGCGACAGTCCCTTGCTCAACCGCGGCCGCTGAATCGGGCCGAACCATTGCACATCGGTGCGGCTGCCGGCGGGGTACGACGTCCACTCCGGCTCGGCCTGCTGCGCCTCCCGGACGATCTCGGCCTTCGCCTGGTAAGGCACGCCGGCCATCACGTAGTCCGCGCGCTCGGCGACGAGCGGCATCCCGGTCGTGTTCATCGCCGACTCCCAGTCGACGTTCCAGATGTCGAACCGGTTCTCGATCCCGGTGCCCTGCCGGAAGTTCCGGTACGAGACGTTGAGCCGGGCAAGGTCGCCCGTCCGCGCCCGGTACGACGGATCGGTGGGCAAGTGATCCCAGTACTTCGACAAGTCGTACGTGTACTCCTCAGTCGGGTTGGAGTTCACGGTCAGACTCCCCCGCCCTTGCTCCACCTGAGCGATCAGCGCCTCGCCCTCGTCATGCGTGAGCGTGACTACCGTCAGCGGCACCGGCTGCACCCAGTAGATCGAGTCATCCCAAGGCGCCAGCCTGCCAACCCCACCGTTGACCACGACGAGTACCTTCGCGCCGGCCTCGGCAGCCGCAGCCGCTTGCTCCGACAGCGAGCCGTCGTTTCGTACGACGACCGCCTTGCCACGCTGGTCCTTCGCGTCGGCGAGCACGGCCTCGAGCTGGTGCTTCCCCTTCGACAGCGGGGTGTCACCCCGGCGTACCCGGAGGTCGTCGAACGTCTGCTTCGACGAGCTCATCGTCAACGCAGGCTGCTCCAACCGCCACCGCGCGCCGGTCGTGAAGGTGCCACTGGTCGCCTTGCCCGTCGGCAGCTCCCACACACTGTCGTAGCTGCCGTCCGGCCACCGCGACGACCCGACCGAGAAGACGTCCCGCCCGAAGTCCCGGTAGTTGTTCACCCGTACCTCGCCGAGCGTCGTCGCCTGCGGAGCAGCCACGGTGAGCTGCTTCGCCTTGCGCGCGTCGTAGGTGACCGTACGGTCCTTGTCGAGGTGGATGTCGAGCAGAGTCAGTACTGCGAGTCCGCGCGACGACGGCCCATGCGTGCCCTCAACATCCGTGGTGAGCCAGGTGGTGTAGTCACCAGGCGGCAGGCTGATCGACGTACCGCCTTCCTCGACGGTGAACTGGCCGTAGCTCGTACCACCGATCAGGATCGCGTCGCCGGTCAGCGGCTGACCACTGCGGTCCTTGGCGTCAAGGGTCAGCTTGTAGCGCTCCCCCTCACGGCCGATGCCGATCATGGTGCTCACCTGGGTGCCGTCGGACTTCTTCGCGATCAACTGACCAGACAGCTGCCGGTCGACCGGCGCTACGTCGACATCAGCGGTGAGCTTCACCGTGGCGGTCCCATGGGCGGGCACTGTCACCGTGGGGCTTGACAGCGTGAACAGCCCGGCCGGTGCGTCCGCGACCTTGGTGGTGAGGTCAAGGGTGACCGGTGCATCACCCGTGTTGGTATAGGTGATGTCGCGGTCGACGACCGTGCCCGGCTCGACCGGCCAGGCGTAGTGACCGGAGTACGCGCTCGAGGTCGCGAAGACGGTCGCCTTGCTCGTGGCGGCGATGTCCAGCCGCCCATTGCCACCCTGGTACGGGTTGTAGGTGGGGGTCGGCTTCGCAGTACTGACGATGGCGCTCTTCAGCTGCTGGCCGGTCCAGTCCGGGTGCTGCGCGGCGAGCAGCGCGACCGCGCCGGCGACGTGCGGTGTAGCCATCGAAGTACCGCTCATTACCTGGTACGAACCGCTACCTTCCGCCGCGTACTGCGAGCGGGCGGCAAGGATGTCCACGCCGGGCGCGGTGATGTCGGGCTTCAACCCGCCATCGCCCACGCGCGGACCCCAGCTGGAGAAGTCGGCGAGCTTGTCAGCTCCGTCGACCGCGCCGACCGTCAGCGCTGACTCGGCGATGCCCGGCGCGCTGGCGGTGTAGTAGCCCGGACCAGCGTTGCCTGCGGCAACAGTAAAGAGCGCGCCGGTCTCGGCGGACAGCTCGTTGAGCGACTGGCTGATCGGATCAGTACCGTCGGTCGGCCCGCCGCCGAGGCTCATGCTGACGACCTTGGCGTGCTGGTCGCGCGCCGCCCACTCCATCCCGGCGATGATCCAGGACTCCTGGCCGCTGCCCTCGTTGTCGAGGACCTTGCCAATGTGCAGGTGGGCCCCTGGCGCGACCCCGCGCTCGACACCGCCCGACGCATCACCGGTACCGGCGATCGTGGAGGCGACATGGGTGCCATGGCCGTGCCGGTCAGTGACGTCGAGGCCGGGCACGAAGCTAGTCGAGGCGGTCACGCGGTCATCGAGGTCTGGGTGTTCCAGGTCGACGCCGGTGTCCAGTACTGCGACATCGACGCCCTCGCCGATGTTGCCGCCGCGCCAGACCTCGGGCGCGCCGATCTGCGCCGTACTGTCGGCCAGGTCGGCCTTGAGCTTGCCGTCCAGCCAGACCTTCTTGATGCCGGCCGTGAACGCTGCCCGCCCGGTGGTGGCGGCCGTCAGCGAATGCCAGAAGTCAGCGGTGCGGTCGACCGTCAAGGCGGCACCCTTGATGCTGCTGAGGGTGGTCTGCTTGCGCGCACCGGCCGGGACGGCTTGCGTGCGCGCCTTGGCGGCGGCATCGGTGTAGGTCACGATCAGCGGAAGGCCGTCGTCGTACCCGTCGGCCAGCAGCTTGGTGACGTTGAACAGTTCCTCGTCGAGCAGCTTCGCCGCGAGGAAGCGAGCCGCGGATCGCGGGTAGACGTAGGTGTCCTTCCCGTTCACCCGTACGTCGTTGTCGACCAGCCGGCCGTCCGGGCCGGTGACGAGATAGCTCTTCTTGCCGTCGGCACCGACACTCACCTTGACCAGATCCCCGGTGATCAAGGTGAGGGACTGTGCAACGTGACCGGCCGTGGCGGCGTACGAGCCGGAGGGAGCGATGGGCGGTGCCGCGGCGGCGTACCCGCCGGTCACGGTGGCGGCGGCTGCCAGCAGCGCCACCGAAAGGACCGAGAGTCTTCGACCGCGGCCAGGACGTGGAGTCACAAGTGCCTCACAGGGGGTCTACGAATGAGTCGCCAGATCGTAGGCCTGGAAATCCGTCCTGATTAACCGATTCAGCTGGCCAGAACCAGCCGTGTCACGTTTGCGACACCCCGGAAAGTAAGTCCGGGTACGGGGTGTCGGGCAGGCCGAGGTTGCGCCAGACGAAGCGCGGGATGCGGGTCAGGAAGCCGTTGAGGAACACCGACGAGTGCTCGATCAGCTCGTGGCTGTGCTGGCCCGGGCTGAACCAGACCCAGTCCCCGGCGAACTCGAACGGGGCCGGCGGGCTGGCCATCAGGTACTCCATCTGGCGCGGGTGGATCACGTCGTACGCGAACTTGGTGTCGTCCGCCTTGACCTTGAACTGCTCGTTGAACGCACCGCTCTCAAAGCTGATGCCGCGACCGAAACCACCGCGCCGGCCGACCGAGAGCGCCGGCATCGGAACGGGCAGCTGGAACCCGAGCACAGCCTCGCTGTGGTTCTCGGTCACCTGCCGGGTCTGGCTGCGACCCTCGCTGTCGGTGTACGACTCGGTGCGGGTCGTCTTCCACTCGTGGGTGAACGCGACGAACGGCGGACCGTTGCCGTCGCGGCCGCGGATCACGTCCGAGGTGCTGTGGCTGTGACCGGACCTGGTCACCCGGGTGGTCTGCAGCAAGCTGTCGTCGACGCCGACCCAGTACCACTCCGGGTGCTGGTAGAACGTCAACCGCTGTGGCCGTTCCGGCTGGATCCATCGATCCAGCGGCGTCGCGTCGATCACCGCGGCGATGGAGGCGAGCTGCTCCAGCCATTCGGCGAGCACGGCCGGGTCCTTGCGCGGCGGATCCAGTACTACGAGTTGGTCGCCGTCAATGCTGAGATTCAGACCGGGTTGCGTTGCCGCCATCACGGTCAGCCGCTCGCACAGTTGCGGGGTGAGCACCTCAGCGCCGTACGCCGAGTCGAGTGCGCCGACCTTCCAGCCGGGGCCGAGTTGCGGCGGGGCTGGGACGCTGGTCGCGGTTACGCCGTACCGGAGTTGGGTTTGGCCGCCGATGATCCACAGCTCGGGGAGCCGGCGGGATAGGGTGACCATGCCGACCCAGCCCTTCCAGTGCTCGGCGCCGTACTCGATGACCTGGAACGGTCGGCCCGTGCTCGTCGAGCCGGTGATCTGGTCATCGGGCTTGCGCACGAACCCCAGCCCGAACGGCGGATTCGCGAGCCTGGCCACGGCGTCCCAGGTCGGGCTGCCCTCGAAGGTCCAGCCGCGATCCCGCAGCGAACTGACGTACCGCTGGCGGCGGATGATCGCGAAGAGACCGATGGCGGCGCCGATACCGGCGATCACCAAGACGATCACAACGGCCTTGTTCACGCGCTCTCCCTCGTTGCTCCGAGCCCCCGATTGTTCCCTACGACGCGGGTTACCCCTGTGTCAGTTCCGTCAACATCGCCCGAATCGCCGGACTCGCATCACCACTCCGCCGCCAAGCAGCCTGTACTTCGCGAGTCGGCCGCCGGGCAAGCGGCCTGGCAACCAGCTCACCCAGCGCCGGGCGAGCAAGCCGCGGGATCAGGGCGATCACGTCCCCGGCAGCGACCAGCGCAAGCTGGGTAGCGAAGTCGTCAACCAGATGCCGCACATCGGGCTCCTCCGGCGCATCGGCGACGAGCCGGCGGAACCATTGGTGGCAAACAGTCCCAGGCGGGCTGGTCACCCACGCATGGCCGACGAGATCAGCAGCAGTCAGCGGCTGGTCGCGGCGAGCCGATCGATCGCCGGTCGCGGCGAGTAGTTCGTCCTCCATCGCCAACGGGTGGGTTGTGCTCATGACGACGTCGCCGGTGTCGGTGTGGAGGTGGCGTTGGGTCAGGGACGGCGGGAGTGGGGTCGGGAGGCCGTCGGCGTCGTGGATGAGGGCGAGGTCCGCAGTACCGGCTTCGACGCTGTGGAGTGCCTGGTCCGGGTCCTGCTCGGTGAGGTGTACCCGGAGGTCAGGTGCGGTCTTCGCGAGTCGCGGCAGGGTTGGCGCGAGTAGGCCGCGGATGGCGGTGGAAAACGCGACCACCCGCAGTACACCGCGCGGCGTCCCCTCCGACACCGACTGAGCCGCCTCAGCACACCGCTCGAGTGCCTGGAACACCTCCGGCGCCGAGTCGACGATCGCCTGCCCGGCCGGCGTGAGCACCACCCCGCGCCCCGCCGGCGCGATCACCGGTACGCCGACCTGCCGCTCCAACCGCTTGAGCTGCTGCGACACCGCCGAAGCCGTGAACCCCAGCTCCTCAGCCGCCCGCGCCAACGTCCCCAGCCCGGCCACCGCCCGCAACGCCCTCAACGCACCGACCTCGATCATGAAGCCACGGTAATCAATACCGGCAAAAACCCGTCGCTAGACCCCACTGATCATCTTCGACCAGGATCGACCCATGACCGCTGACCACCTCTTCGGCACCAACCTCGTCGCCATGGTGACCCCGATGAACCCCGACGGCTCGATCAGTACCCAGGGCGTCAACAGCCTCGTCGACCACCTCATCACCACCGGCGCCGACGGCCTGGTCGTCGCCGGCACCACCGGCGAATCCCCCACCCTCACCGACGCCGAGACAACCGCCCTGATCCGCGCGGTAGCAACCCAAGCCCGCGGCCGCGCCAAAGTCATCGCCGGCATCGGCACGTACGACACCGCCACCACAATCCGCCGCGCCGTGGAAGCCGAAGCAGCAGGCGCCGACGCCCTCCTACTAGTCACCCCGTACTACTCCAAGCCGACCCAAGCAGGCGTGATAGCCCACTGCCGAGCGGTAGCCGACGCCACCACCCTCCCCGTCATGCTCTACGACGTCCCCCACCGCACCGGCTTGGCCCTCGCCCCAGCCACCATCACCGACCTAGCCACCCACCCCCACATCCACGCAATCAAAGACGCCAAGGGCGACCTGGCCGAAGCAATGACCCTCATGTCGACCCTCGCGTACTACTGCGGCATCGACGACCTGAACCTCCCGTACCTAGCCGCCGGCGCCACCGGCCTGGTCAGCGTCACCGCCAACCTCACAGCCACCCCCAACGCCGACCTCATCCACGCCATCCGCACCGGCGATCTCGACACCGCCCGCGCAATCCACCGCTCTCAGATCCCCGTAACAGCAGCCCTGACCGCAGCCTCCCAAGGCGCCGCTAACTCCAAGGCAGCCTTGGCAGAGCTGCGCATCATCCCCCACCGCTCGGTCCGCCTCCCCCTACTCGAAGGCCAGCCGGGTTAGCGAGGAGGACTACTTCTTGCCGCCACGGAGGAGGCCGGTCACGTGGTCGCGGGTCTCGTCCCACTTGTCGGCTGGGAGGGAGCCTCGGAGGACGGAGTACGCAAGCCAGAGGGCCAGGGCGTAGCACGGGAGGCCGAGGCCGATCTTGGCGATTCCCAGGGCGTTCAGTTGGTGGGTCAGGTACAGGGGAATCTGGATGGCCAGGCGGCCGGCGAAGAGACCCGCGAAGACCAACGTCGCGCGGTTGAAGCCGCGGTACATGTCGGGGTCGCGGCGCCAGTCGCCGCCGGTCTGGGTGATCACGCCGTAGAGGGCGCCGAACAGCGGCCAGCGAACGACGATCGAGATGCCGTAGATCAGCAGGTAGCCGGCGCTGAGGATCATGCCGGGCAGGTAGACGTTCTCGGCCTTGCCGCTGCGGTTCGCCACCCAGGCGGAGAACGCGACCCCGATGAAGCCACCGATCACGTTGCGCAGCGGCTGCTTGCGGAGCAACCGCAGCAGCGCGACCGCGCCACCACAGGCCACCGCGACGATCAGAGCGAGCTTCAGATCATGGTCGGACGCCGCGTAGACGATCATGAACGCGATCCACGGCAGACCGACGTCGAGCAGGGCTCCCCAGCCACCGAGGGCCTGGAAGAAGTCCTTGTCGGTGGTCCCTTCCGGCCTGGACACAGTCGGCTTGGCCGGAGCCGGCTCGTCTTCGGCCGGCGGCACGGTCTCCGCGGCCTCGAACTCGGGCTTCAGAATCTCGACGAGCTTCTCGTTCAGGTCCTCGTCGAGCTGGTCACGCTGGGTTCCCTGCGGCGTTCCGTGCGGCTCAGCCATGCGCGGCCGTCGGACGGAGCTCGTACTTCGGGTTGAACATCACCCGGTCCCCGTCCACAACACCGATCCGCCCGGACGCGGTCAGCTCCGAGCCGGGGTGGATGCCGGCGATCTTGCGCCGCCCCAGCCAGACCAGCTTGACCGTGCCGGTGCCGTCGTACAGCTCACCCTCCAGCGCCGGTACGCCGCCGCGCGGGCTGAAGGTGATCGTGCGCAGCGTGCCGTACAGCGTCACCATCTCCCGGTCGTGGCAGCCGGTGATGGACCGCGCGCCACAACCGTGCGCGTAGTCCTTGAGCACCTCGGCGTCCTGCTCGTCCCGATCGCCGGCCAGTCCCTTGAAGGCGCGCTTCCACAGCCCCCCGGGTTTATCACTACCCATGAGCCCAGTGTAGGCCGTTCGTGAGCGTGCTCGGCCGGTATCCGGACATGTCGATCAGGCCTCTTCCTCGGTGGCCGCCTGGGCGCCCGCAGGCAGCCGCAGCGCCAGCGATTCGCGCGGCGCCATCGGCTCCGCACCGCGCACGACGACCACGTTGCGCAACGACTGCTCCATCGGCGGCGCGGCGTCCGGCTCGACCGCGGCGCGGCCCAGCACGGTGGCCCGCAGCAGCCAGCGCGGGCCGTCCACGCCGATCACGCGCGAGGTCTGGCTGAAGATCTGCCCCTCGGGGTCCTCGACCGGTACGACGAGTACGAGCTCGGTCCCGAACGGACCCTCGGTCTCGGACGCGGTGCCACCCATCCGGGTCGCCTCGGCAGCGATCTCACGCCGTACTTCGGACCAGATGCCGCTCGTCTTGGGCGCAGCGAATGCCCGCAGCTCGAGCGCGGAGTCCTCCAGCACCAGCAGGACCGCCTGGACGTCGCCGCTGGCCTCGTCGACCTGCAGCCGCAGCTCCATGCCGGGCAGCCCGGTGACCACCAGCGCGCCGAGGTCGATCCGGTCCTCGGCCTCGAGCGTCTCCAGGTCGATCTCGGTCGAGTCGAACGGGCCGGCGCTGCGACCGACCGGCGCAGCCTCCTCGGCGTCGTCACCTTCAACGACGTCTTCCTCGTCGCCGAAGAAACCGCCGGTCGTCGGCTCGTCGTCGTTCTTGCCCTTGCGACGGAAGATCACTGCTCTAGCCCTACTTCCATAGTCATCTGGCGGCCGTGAAATCAGCCCGCCGTAGTCTCGCGCATCACGCAGGTCAATCGCGTGCACCTGATCAGCGTGTCACACCGCCGAAGCCACCGGTCGAGCCGTGGCCACCCTCGCCGCGATCCGACCCCGGCAGCTTCGTCACTTCGACGAACCGGGCCTTCTCGACCCGCTGGATGATCAGCTGCGCGATCCGGTCGCCCCGCTTGAGGGTGATCTCGGCAGCCGGGTCCAGATTGATCAGGCACACCTTGATCTCGCCACGGTAACCCGCATCCACGGTGCCCGGCGCGTTGACGATCGACACCCCGTGTTTCGCCGCCAGCCCTGACCGCGGGTGCACGAACGCGGCGTACCCGTCCTGCAACGCGATCGCGATCCCGGTACCGACCAGCCCCCGCTCCCCTGGCTTCAGGGTGATGTCGCTGGCCGCGACCAGGTCGGCACCCGCGTCTCCTGGGTGCGCGTACGCCGGTACCGGCAGGTCCTCGTCTAGCCGCTGGATCAGTACCTCAGTCATGGGAGAGGACCCTACCGACGGCGTCCGGCACAGGCCGTGCCAGGCTGGTGTCGTGGAGCAATACCGGGAACGGCTGAGCGTGCCAGTGAGCTGGTGGATCATCGCCACTGCGGCAGTGATCACCCTGTACGTCATCACTGCGGTCCCGGCCGGGGTCATAGCGGGCGCTGCCGTCGGAGGGGTCGCTGCGATCCTGCTGCTCACCCTGTTCACCCGGTACGGCGGTGCTGTGGTCGCTGTCGACTCCACCAAGCTCCGGGCCGGCCGTGCCGCCATCGAGCGGGAGTACGTGGGCAAGGCCGAGCCGCTGTCCGGTGAGGACGCCCGCAACGCGTTCGGCCGCGACTGCGACCCCAAGGCGTACCTAGTACTGCGCAGCTACCTGCCGGGCGCAGTACGGGTCGAGATCACCGACCCGCAGGACCCGGCGCCCTACTGGCTGATCGCCACGCGGCACCCAGAACAGCTCGCAGCGGCACTCACAGCCGACAGCGTGGCAAGATCCTGAGCAACGGGTCCCATAGGAGGTAGTCGTGGTCGGAGCCAAGATCGGCTGGAAGCTTGTCCTGATGGCGTTCACCATCGTGGTGGGTCTGGTCGCCAACAAGGCGGTGACGACGGCCTGGAAGATCGGGTCGGGCGGCAAGCCACCCAAGGGCAACCAGGCCGGCTACATCGAGATCGTCACGTGGGCCGTCGCCAGTGGCGCGTCTGCCGCGGCCGCCAAGCGGTTCGCCGAGGACCGCGCGGCGAAGTACTGGCTCAAGTCCACCGGCAGCCTGCCGCCCGGCTACGAGGACAAGCCGAACTCCTGACGCAGCGCCTCCGCAACAGGACCACCTGGGCGCTCCCGGAGCTTCCCGTCGACATACACGTCCAGTACGTCGTCGTAGAACGCCACGAGCCCTGCTAGCTCCCTGACCTCCTTCAACGGCTCCAGGTAGCTCCACATGAGGTTGTCGCCGTAGTAGGTGGCCACGCCCTTGTAGGCACAGGAGGTCACCAGGTCGGTCGCCTCGAGCTCGGTAACGACATCCTCCCGCGGCAGGTAGAAGCGCATCGGGAGGCTCGTCTCGAACACCAGCGTCGGCCGGGAGCTCTCCGCGAGCACCTGCCCGTCCCGCTCGATCCGTACAGTCCGCGAGCTCTGCCGGGTCGCCACGCAGTGGTACGGCTCGCGGGCGTGCGCCACCAGCCGCTCATCCTCCTCGTACCACTCGTCGAACGCGTTGAAGTCCAGCACGACGTATTCGGCCAGCTCCGGATCCTCCGGGCGGAAGCCGGCGCCGATCAACCCGTCGACGTCCATCACCTCGCCCGGGCAGGAGTGCGCCGCGAACGGGATGCCGGGATGGAGGATGCCGTCCGGCAGCGGCAGCACCGATGCGTCCGACGGACTCAGGGTGGCGTGCAGCTCGGTCGCCGGTACGGCGTACGAGGGGACCACCCGGCGCGGCTCCCAGACCAGGATCGCTCTGACCGTGTCCACCAGCTCATGACCGTCCTGCCGGATCCGCACCCGCATCTCGGTCGGTTCGTGGCGCAGCAGCCCCAGTCCTTCCGCCCAAAGGTCTCGCATCTGCTTGCTCATGCGGCCAGGTTAGGAGCGCGGATGGCGCCTGGACATCGGTAGGAGCTACCTATCTCAAGACATGACAACGGGACCGTCCCCGTGGAGAAGGGGACGGTCCCGTGAGTCGGTACGGACTCAGCCGAGCAGGGCGACGATGCTGTGGTTCAGGCAGCGCAGTCGCGGCAGATCAGCTGTCCGTTCTTGCTGTTCGCGAGCTGGCTGCGGTGGTGAACCAAGAAGCAGCTCGAACAGGTGAACTCGTCGGCCTGGCGCGGGAGGACCCGCACCGCCAGCTCTTCGTGGCTCAGGTCCGCGCCGGGGAGCTCGAAGCTTTCAGCAGCTTCCGCCTCGTCCTCGTCGACCTTGCCGGAGTTCTTGTCGTGACGGCGAGTCTTCAGTTCCTCGATCGACTCTTCGCTGGAGTCCTCGTCCGTCTTGCGCGGGGCGTCGTAATCAGTCGCCATGGTGTTCCCTGCCCTCTTCGTACCCGTGGTGTTGCCTGCTGAGCCCTTGAACGGGTAACACGGCCGAGAAATTCCATCATGGAAGCTCTCGTCCCCCGAAACCCTTGACAGACAGGCTGGCAGCGGTGTCAGTACCGCCCCCGAGGCAGGGATTGTGCCCTATCAACGGGCCTTCGCGCGCGTCGGGGTCCACCTTCTGGCCCGCGTGTCGCAGATTGAGACAGGACCGAACAGTCGAATGCTCATTAGTGCGTACTAGCGCGCACTAACGAGCAGTTCTACGATCTGAGCGGGTTGGCGGCAGCGAGCGCATCGTGCAGCGCGCTGAACACGGCAGGGGTTGCGGCGATCGACATCTCCGGCGAAACGGGTGCTCCGCCGATCCCACCGACCGTCGCGCCGGCCTCGGCGGCGATCAGCGCGCCGGCGCCGTAGTCCCACGGGTTCAGCCCCCGCTCGTAGACCGCGTCGAGCCGTCCGCAGGCGACGTAGCAGAGGTCGATCGCGCCGACCCCGATCCGGCGGATGTCCCGGACCTTGGCGATCAGAGATTGCACAACTTCGGCCTGCACCAGGCGGCGGTCCGGGTCGTATCCGAAGCCGGTACCGACCAGCGCCTTGCTCAGGTCCGGGCACTCCGAGACCCGGATCGGCTTGCCGTCGAGGAACGCCCCGCCGCCGAGCGTCGCGGTGAACATCTCCCCCTTGGGCGCGTCCACGACCACCCCGGCCACCGTCTGCCCGTCGACCTCGACCGCGATCGAGACGGCGTACGTCGGGATGTCGTACAGGTAGTTGACCGTGCCGTCGATCGGGTCGACGACCCAGCGGACGCCGCTGGAGCCGTTGACGTCGTCACCCTCCTCGCCGAGGAACGAGTCGTCCGGCCGGGCCGCCAGCACCCTGGCCCGGATCAGCTCCTCCGACTCCCGGTCGACGGCGGTGACGATGTCCGTCGCCGTGCTCTTCGTGTCGGCCACCGTGACCGTCCCGCGGCGGCGCTCGACGATCAGCTGGGCCGCCTCGGCGGCGACCTCGACCGCCAGCTTCAGCAGGTCCTGGGGGTTCTCGGAGCTCATGCGGATTCCTTCGCTGCCGGTGCGGCTGGTTCGTGGGAGGTGGGCGCTCCGGGGCGGCGGAGGGCGGGACAGCAGTCCGGGCGGCAGTTGTCCCACCCGGGGCCGAGCTTGCCGAGACAGGGCCGGGCAGGCTGCTCGCCACGCTCCGCGGCGGCCCGCTCGATCACCAGGTCGCGCAGCATCGTCACGAACCGTGGGTCGGTACCAGGAGTCGCAGCACGCGCCATGGGCAGCCGGAGCTTCTCCGCAGTCGCTAGGGCCTCGGTGTCGAGGTCGTAGATGACCTCCATGTGGTCACTGACGAACCCGATCGGTACTACGGCAACGCCAGGCACCCCCTCGGCCGCGAGCGCCTCCAGGTGGTCGTTGACGTCCGGCTCGAGCCACGGCACCTGCGGCGGGCCGGAGCGCGAGCAGTAGACCAGGTCGGTCCTGCGCTCGACCCCTGTACGCCGCTGCAGCTCTGCGGTGATCTCGGCGGCCACATCCAGGTGCCAGCTGACATACCCATTGCCGTCGGGGCCACTGGTCTCGTTCATCTTGTTTGGAATGGAGTGCGTCACATAGGCGATAGCCGAGCCCTCGGGCAGCTTGCTCAGCGCCTCGGCGGTGGACTCGACGAAGGAGCCGACGAAGCCGGGGTGGTTCGCGTAGTGCCGCAGCTTGTCGATCACCGGAGCACCCTCGACAGCAGCCGTCGCATCGGCCAGGTTCTCCCGGTACTGCCGGCAGCCGGAGTACGACGGGTAGGCGCTCGTGACGATCACCACAGCCCGGCGTATGCCGTCGGCCGTCATCTGGCGCAGCGTGTCGGTCAGGTACGGCTCCCAGTTGCGATTGCCCCAGTACAGGGGCAGGTCCAGGCCGACCTCGTCGAAGGACTCACGGAGCGCCGTCAGCAGCTCACGGTTCTGGTCGTTGATCGGGCTGCGGCCGCCGAACGAGTAGTAGTGCTCACCGACCTCGACCAGCCGTTCGTCCGGGATACCGCGGCCCCGGGTGACGTTCTTGAGGAAGGGCAGCACGTCCGCGGGCTTCTCGGGACCACCGAACGAGAGCAGCAGCACGGCGTCGTACGGGCTTGCGTCAATTGCTGGGTCAGGCGTCGGTTCGACGGGCATACCCCGATGATCCCAGGCGCGCGGAGAACTGATGCGCGCGGTCCCGGTTGGGACAGCTAGGGTGAACTCGATTTCCCATGCTGAAGCCCTATGTACACCTCATGCGCCGACCCGGCGCCCGTGCCTTCTTCGTCGCCGGGATCGTCGGGCGTATGCCGATCTCGATGCTCGGTCTCGGCATCGTCATCCTGATCGCGCGAGAGAGCGGTTCCTACGGTCTGGCCGGCGCCGTCTCCGGCGTCGGGGTGGTCGCGGGAGCTCTCACCGGGCCGGTCCAGGGCCGGCTGGTCGACCGTTGGGGCCAGCGACTGCTGCTCCTCGTCGGTACGGTGCTCTGCACGGTCGCGCTGGCCGGGTTGCTCGTCGCCGTCCGCGCGGATGCGCCGTCGTGGGTGCTGTACGTCATCTCGTTCGTTGCCGGAGGCACCCGTCCGCAGGTCGGCTCGTTCGTCCGGGCCCGCTGGACCCATCTGCTCGGCCGGGGTCGCGCTCTCCAGACCGCGTTCGCACTGGAGGCCGTCGGCGACGAGGTCGTCTTCATCCTCGGCCCGGTCCTGGTCACCGCCCTCGCCACCCAGATCAGCCCGTACGCCGCGCTTGCAGCGGCCGGGGCGCTCGGTCTGGGCGGGGGCATCTGGCTGGCCGCGTTGCGCGCCTCCGACCCGCCAGGCCGGGGTGCTGCGGACGGTACCGAGAAGGCGCCCCTCCCCTGGCTCTCGTTGCTCCTGCTCAGCATCATCGGGCTCGGACTCGGAGCGACGCTGGGAAGCGCTGAGGTGGTCACTGTGGCGTTCACCGCCGCCGAGGGCCAGCCGGGCATGTCAGGCGTCGTACTGGCCGTGTGGGCGCTTGGGTCGATGCTGGCGGGCCTCTGGTACGGATCCGTCCACTGGAAGGCGCCGGTCGAGCGCCGGCTGCTGATCGGCACGATCGCGCTGGCCATCACGCTGTCGCCACTGCCCTTCGTCGGCAACATCCTCGTTCTCGGCGCAGTGCTGTTCGGGGCCGGCCTGACGATCGCGCCGACGATGGTCGCGGTCACCGCCTGCATCGAGGAGTGGGTACCGCCCCAGCGCCTCACCGAGGCGATCACCTGGACGGTCACCGGCCTGCTACTCGGTGTTGCCCCAGGCAACGCAGCCGCTGGTCATGCAGTCGACGTCTGGGGTGCCTCAGATGCGTACTGGGTGCCGGTGATCTCAGGCATCACCTGCGCCCTGATCGCCAGCGTCGCCGTCACCTTCGCCCGCCCCAAGACCCGCTTCGCCCACAACTGAGGTTGACTCTCCCCTGGCGGGAGACGCGAAGGTGGCTGGCATGGACGAACTCTTCTCGATCGGCGAACTGGCCCGGCGGACCGGGCTGACGGTCAAGGCCGTCCGGTACTACTCCGATCACGGGCTCGTACCACCGACCGACCGCAGCCCGGCCGGTTACCGCCGCTACGACCACGCCGCCGTCGCCCGTCTGGAGCTGCTCCGCTCGCTGCGTGAACTCGGCCTCGACCTCGGCACGATCCGCCAGGTCCTGGACCGCGAGGTCGCGCTCTCCGAGGTCGCCGCCGCGCATGCGAAGGCGCTCGCTGTCCAGATCCAGACCCTGCGGTTGCGACGCGCGATCCTCACGGCGGTAGCCGAGCGTGGCTCGACACCCGAGGAGCTGAACCTCATGCACCGACTCGCCCGACTCTCCGAAACCGAACGACGACAACTGGTCGACGACTTCCTCACCAGCGTCTTCGGATCCGACCCGGTGTTCGCGGGCATCCGCCAGACGCTGACCGCCGAGCTGCCGGACCACCCATCGACCGAGCAACTGGAAGCCTGGGTCGAGCTCGCGGAGCTGTCCCAGCAGGCATCCTTCCGCGCTGCCGTCCGGTTGATGGCGGCCGACTATGCAGTGGCCGCCGGGCGCCCGGGGTCGCTTCGGGAGCGCTTCGCCCATCTGCAGCGGACGACCGTGGATCCGCGGTGGAGCCGCTATCTGGATCTGCTTGCCGTAGTCAACGGATGGGCGCTACGTCATACGGGGTAGTGGGGCGTTCCAGCCTCGGCGGATGGCGATGAAGCGGATGAGGAAGCAGACGACGGCCGCGGCGAGGGTGGTCCAGGGTGCGTCGTAGTGCAGAGCGTTGACGACGACCACGATACCGGCGCCGAGGAATGCCGGGGTGGCGTAGATCTCGCTCCGCAGTACTACGGGGACGCGGCCGGAGAGTAGGTCGCGGATGACGCCGCCGCCGATTCCGGAGATGGTGCCGACCAGCGCGGCCGACAGCGGCGGCAGGCCGTACTCGAGCGCTTTGCGAGCGCCGGTGACGCAGAACAGCGCGAGGCCGGCCGCGTCGAAGACGTTGACCAGGCGCTCGACCCGGCCGATCCCGGGATGCAGGAAGAACGTGATCAGCCCGGCGGCCACCGGTACGACGAGGTAGCGCCAGTCGACCAGCGCGGCCGGCGGCGTCGCACCGATCAGTACGTCGCGGATGAACCCACCACCCAGCCCGGTCACCAGCGCCAGCACCTGGATCCCGAACACGTCCAGCTTCTTGCGTACTCCGACCAGCGCTCCGGTGATCCCGAACACGAAGATCCCCACCAGATCGAGCACATGCAAAGCCCATCCACTCACCACCGCACCGTAGCCGCCCACCCTGGCTCCAGCGAAAACCCAAGGCGCCCGCCACGCCGACCGGCCTACGCTTCAACCATGAGCGGACCACCCCACGTCGACTACACCGCCACGTCGTCCAGACCTCCGTGGGGCGCTCTCCCCGCCTCCCTCCGCACCGCCTTAGCAGTTGCCCTAGGCACCGAAATCCTCGAAGCCGGCCCATCAGTCGCCTCCGGCTTCACCGGCGGCTTCGCAGCTCCGTTGAAACTCGCCGACGGCCGCCAAATCTTCGTCAAAGCAGCCGACGACAGCCAGCACCCGTACCTGGCCTACCAGCGCGAGGCAGAACTGGTCCCCCGCCTGCCCAAGTCGATCCGCGTCCCCCGCATCCTGGCCACGGCGCACGCCACTGAAGGCGAAGCCCGATGGTTCGCGGTTGCCTCCGAGCGGGTCGAGGCGCGGATGCCGGGGATGCCTTGGACTCCGGAGGACTTCGCGGTGGTGACCGCGACCTGTGAGCTGATGGCGGATGCCCTCACGCCGAGCCCGTTCGACGACCTGCGGCCCTTCACCGAGGAGATCGAAGACCGCAACTTCCCGCGGTACCGGCCGACCGAGATCCTGGCCGGCAAAGAGCCGATGCCCGACGGCTTCCAGCCGTGGCTGCCGGACCGACTGCAGGAGCTGCAGGACCTGGTCGACCTCTACCCGACCGCCCTCGCCCCGACCTCCGCGATCCACACCGACATCCGCCCCGACAACCTCCTCATCGACGCCCACAACACCTGCTGGACCGTCGACTGGAACTGGCTGTGCCTCGGACCCGCCTGGTTCGACTGGGTCGGCCTGCTCCCCCTCGCCCACCGCGACGGCATCGACACCCTCGCCGCCCTCAAGGCCAGCCCGCTCACGAGCGCAGCACCAGCCGAACACCTCGACTGCTTCGCCGCAGTCCTCGCCGTCTACTTCCTCAACAAGCTCGACGCCCCGCCCCCACCCGGCTGCACCCCCGAGATCCGCCGCCACCAGCGCCTCTACGCCTGGGCCTTCCTCGACTGGCTCGCCTTGAGGCGTGACTGGGCGTAAAGGCCCAGCGCCCCGTGCTCGGATTCCGGTGAGCGATTGCGGTGTCCAGGTGCGTGCATCGCGGTGCTGGAGGAGCGTCCTCGATGCGGAGCATCGTGGACGCTTCGCCAGTGCCGCGAGGTGCGTGCCTGGGCGCCGCAAGCGCCAGCGGAATCCGAGCACGGGGCGCTAGTTTGTATACATGAGCAAAGGACCCACGACCCGGTACAAGGTCGAGGTGCAGGACGGCGCTAAGACGTCCCGCCGCGAGGACGTGGTCGTCACCGAGGAACCGCTCGAGCTCCGCCTCGAGTGGCCCGGCCGCCCGCCCGAGCCGCTCGTCATCACCATGCGCACCCCCGGCTCCGACTTCGAGCTGGCCGCCGGCTTCTGCCTCGGCGAGGGGTTCGCAGTACGGCCGAACGCGATCAGTACGGTCGCCTACTGCACCGACGTGAAGCTCACCCGCGAGCAGCAGTTCAACACCGTCACGGTCACCTTCGACGGACCGCCCGACCGCGAACCACCCCAGCGGTACGGCGTCACCTCAGCCGCCTGCGGCGTATGCGGCCAGCAGAGCCTCGACGAGCTCGCCGAACGCCAGTACGAACCAGTCGACCCAGTAGAGGTGCCGCTGGACGTAGTACTGCGCCTGCCGGACCTCCTCCGCGAGGCACAGCCCACCTTCGGCCGTACCGGTGGACTGCACGCGGCAGGCCTCTTCACCCCGGACGGCGAGAAGGTCGTAGTACGCGAGGATGTCGGTCGCCACAACGCCGTCGACAAGGTGGTCGGCTGGACCGTACTCAACCAGCGCAGCCGCAAGGGCCTCGCGCTCGTCGTGAGCGGCCGGATGGGCTACGAGCTGATCCAGAAGGCAGTAGCTGCCGGCATCGGCATGATGGTCGCCGTCGGCGCACCGTCCAGCCTCGCCGTCGACCTGGCCCGGCGGTTCGGCGTCACCCTGGTCGGCTTCACCCGAGGCGAGCGCTGTGTGATCTACAGCTCACCCGACCGGGTCCTGCGCTGACCTATCCGACGACCATCGCGCTCCGAAGTACAGGCGACCATTCCAACCGAGTCGGAGGAAGCGCCTTGTGAGCGAGGAGACCGCCTTACCGTGGCCGCGGGTTGTCGACCCGGCTGCTGGTAGCCCGGCCGACCTGATGGCGCGGGTGGCACGCGGCGACACCGACGCGTTCGCTGAGCTGTACGACCTGATGGCGCCCCGCGTCTACGGCCTGATCAGGCGCGTACTGCGCAACCCTGCACAGTCCGAGGAGGTGACCCAAGAGGTGATGGTCGAGATCTGGCGCACTGCCACTCGGTACGACGCCGATCGCGGCTCGCTCACCTCGTGGGTCCTGACGATGGCGCATCGCCGGGCGATCGACCGGGTTCGCTCGGAGCAGTCGTCCACCGATCGGGAGCAAGCGGTCGCGGCGGCGAGTTCGACCACGGAGTACGACGAGGTCGCCGAAGCCGTGACGACGAACCTCGAGGTGGAGCAGGTCCGGCACTGTCTGTCCTCGCTGACCGAGCTGCAGCGGGAGTCGGTGACGCTGGCGTACTACGGCGGATACTCGTACCGGGAAGTGGCGGAGTTGCTCGACGCCAAGCTCGCGACGATCAAAGCACGCATGCGCGACGGCCTGATCCGGCTGCGCGACTGCCTGGGTGTGACGGGGAGGTGAGGGCCATGACGACACCGGAAGTGCACGCGCTGACCGGTCCCTACGTACTGAATGCACTGCCCGAGGACGAGCGGATCGGTTTCGAGGCGCATCTCGCCGACTGCCAGTCCTGCAGCGCCGAGGTCGCGGAGCTCCGCGAGGCGGCCAACAAACTCGGTACTGCGGTCGCCACCGAGCCGCCGCCGGCCCTGAAGTCGCGCGTCCTCGCCGAGATCGCCACCACCCGCCAACTACACCCGCTGGTGAGGCCCGACGTACCGATCGCTGAGCCGATCGCTGTCCACCGCAAGTCCTTCACCCGCCGCTCCCTCTTCAGCCTGGCCGCGGCCGGACTCCTGGTAGCCGGCGCCGGCGGCATAGCGATCGACCAGTACCGCGACAACTCCGAGGCCCACCGCCAGAACCAGCAACTGGCGTCCCTCCTAGCCGAGCCGGACGCCAAAACCGTCCGAGCCAACCTCAAAACCGGCGGCCAAGCAGCAGTCGTGGTGTCCCCCACCAAGGACACCGCCATCGTCCTGCTGAACAACCTCCCCAAACTCCCCGACAACAAGACCTACCAACTCTGGCTGAGCGACAAGTCCCAGGACATGCACTCGGTAGGCCTCACCACCACCGACGGCCCCCACCTGATCGAAGGCGGCGTAGCCGACAAGATCGCCTTCGGCCTCACCATCGAAAACAAACCAGGCGCCACCCAACCCACCCTCACCACCGCCACCGTCATCCCGATGGCCTAAGGGCGAACGGGTGAGAAATCTAAGGCAGTAAGCCTGATGTGGCTCCTCCACTGCCGTCCGATCGTGGAGGCAGGCGGCGATTCGCGCCGCGAGGAGGAGCCATGAAACTCAGGTATGCATTCATCGCAGTACCGGTGCTGGTGTGCGGTACGGCCGTCGCCGCAACGTCACAGGCATCGGCCCAGAACGTCGAACCCGGCGGCGGTGGTGGTGGCGACGCCGTCATGTTCATCGACGTGCCAGGACCCACGCAGGTAGTCGCGGTCGACGACGGCCTGGCCGAAGCGCTGCAGACCGGCGCCGGCGCAGTGGGTGGCGCCGGTCTGGCCGTCACCGGTCTTTGGCTGTACCGGCGTCGTTCAACCCTTCGGACCGCCTAGCCGCTCGGCCAGGGCAGCGGCCTCCAGACGGCTCGCAGTACCGGTCTTTCGCAGGATGTTCGAGACGTGCACGCTGACCGTCTTGCCGCTGATGAAGAGCTCCTTCGCGATCTCGCCGTTCGAACGGCCGGCGACGAGGAAGCCCAGAATCTCCAGCTCCCGCGCGGTCAAGGCGGACAGCGGCGTGCGCGACTGGCCAGGGGCGGCGACAGCTGCCGGCTCGCGAAGGCTGATCCGCGTACGCCGGGCCAGCGCCGCGACGCTGTCCTGCAACGGTTCCGCACCCAGCTCGGCGGCAGTGTGGTGTGCCCGCCGCATCAACTCACTGACACTGACCGCCGGCTGACCAGCAGCCACCGTCGCCTCAGCACATCGGCATTGCGCGACAGCCTGGTGCCACGGCGCGTTCGCGGCCTCGCAGGCTTCGATCGCAACTCGCCATCGGCCAGGCTGGTCTGGGTCATCGCGGCAGCGCGCGACCTCGGCGAGGAAGAGGCTCTGATTCATCGATTGCACCGCCGCGTCCGGCCGTACGGTGGTGAACGGCTCCCACGGCCAATCGCTGACCACCTCGCCGAGCATCGCGACGACCTCGCCGGCGGCCGCTGGATCACCGGCATCGCGCGCCATCCGTGCGGCCTCTGCCGCAGCGTTCGCGTAAGGCACCAGCAGGTCGTCGTCATCATCCCTCGGTACGCCGCCCGGTCGGCTCAACTTGTTGTCGAGCCAATGCAGCGCCTGCAGGGGCTTCCCTTCGGCGACGAGGACCTCGGCGCCACCCTCCGCCAACGCGGCCCGCACTCCCAGGAAGTCATCGGAGATCAGTTCACGAGCGCGATCGAAATGCTGTCTTGCCTCCGGCAGGCTGCCGCAGCGGACCGCCAGCGTCGCGGCCGTCAATCTGATAGCGGCGCCGGCGATGCCCACACACCGGGCGGCAAGCGCGGTACGCAGTAGTTCGCGACACTCGTTCCAGCGCCCCGACGGCAGCAGACCTTCACAGGCCAGGTAGGCCAGGGAGTACGCGAACAGGTCCGGCCCGGGCGCGACGAGCTCGCTGTACCCGCGCAGTGCAACCTCGGTTGCCTCCTCGATCCTCCCGAGGCCAACCAGGGCGTTCACCTGCCACACGAAGGCCTTCAGTAGGTCGCCCATCGATCCGGACGAGCGTGCCAGCGGTTCGGCTGCCCGTGCGTCCGTCAGGGCTCGTACCGTGGAGTGGTCGAGGATCGCATTCGCTCGTGCGGTCAGCGCTTCGGCCAGCACCCGTTCGGAGCCGGCACCGCGGGCGATGCACACGGCCTCTTCCGCGTGCCTGAGTGCCTCGGGGCTACCGATCCAGCCTTCGGCGGATCCGAGCTCAGCCAGGACCCGGGCGTGCTCGGCGCTCTCCGGGAAAGGGGCCGTGAGCTCCTGAGCCTCGTGGATGTCCGCCAGCACGGCCTCGATCGGTTCGGTCCGGTGCCAGCGCAGAATGCTTCGGTCGACCAGCAGGTTGCTCGCCTGGAGCGGTTCACGATCCCGGTCGACCAAGCCGATCACCTCGTTGAGCCGGTCGATCGCGATGTCGTCCCGGCCGACCCGCAGACAGACCGCGCTGGCCCGCAGGACGAGTTCCACCCGGTCGGCGGCGGTGCCACGAATGGTCGGCGAGACCTGCTCCCACAGGTCGCACATCCGGATCAGCTGGATAGCTTGCTCGGCGGGCGCGCGCAGGTCGGTCGCGTGATCGGCGGCGAGCTTCGACCAGCGATAGGTGTCGTCGACACGACCCGCATGCTGACTGTGGACGGCGAGGTCGGCAGCTTCCGCCGGACCAGCCAGGGGCTCCAGCACCTCGAGGTAGGTGGCATGGATGCGAGCGGCCTCGAGTGGCGCCAGTTCGGCGTACAGGACCTCGGCGAGCAGGGGATGGCGGAACCACGGTTTGTCGGTCGACTCGGCTCTGAGAACTCCCCCGACCTGGGCCTCCCCGAGACACGCGGACAGTACGTCGGTGTCGATGCCGTGCTCCGATGCGACGGCGGCCAGGATCGGGAGGGTGGTCGGGCGGCCGCCGACGGCGAGCACTCGGACCAGTTGACGAGTCGGCGCGGACAGCTTGTGCCAGGCGGCCAAGAGCGCGTCGCGGAGAGCTTGCGGCACAGTCGCCGGTAAGACGGATTCCCCACCGGACAGTTGCTGGGCCAGCAGTTCGGTGAGGTACGGGTTGCCTCCCGAGGTCGACTGCACCTGGGCAGCAAGCTCGATATCCGGCACCTGTCCGAGCAACTGCTCCAGCTGTATCGCTGTGGCGTCCAGGTCGAGGCGGTCGAGGTGGATCTCCTCGAAGCCGGGCATCCGCCGCATGTCCGCGAGCCAGCTGTGCAGCGGGTGTCCCTCGGTCCGGTTCTCGTCCCGGCAGGTCCCAAGCACGGTCAGCCGCTGCCCGCGGAAGCCGGTGATCAGGTAGGCCAGCACATCCAGCGAAGCCACGTCCGCCCAGTGCAGGTCGTCGATCACCACGACTGTTCGATGGCGCTCCGCGATCCGGTTGAGGACCGTGTCGATCAACGGGATCAGGCGGATGGTCGGTGCGATCCGCCCGGTCCCCATGGCCGGCAGCAGTGCTCCCAGTTCGTCGGCGCCGGCCAGTACCTCCGAACGCTCCGTCGGATCCGCTCCGGCATACCAGTCCTGCAGCACCCCGATGATCGGTGCATACGGAACCGTCCCACCACCGAAATGAACGCAGGCGCCCCACAGCACGAGGAGCTCCGGATCGCCGCACGCCTCCCGAACCAGCCGGGTCTTCCCCACCCCGGCCTCACCATGCACGACCACCGCACGGGGCCGCCCGCCCGCAGCCCCTCCCAAGGCACCCTCGAGCAACTCCTGCTCAACACCCCGACCAGCAAGCCCCCAGCCAGCGGCCACCCGGCCCGCTTCCATCCCCTCATGCTCCCCCACCCCCACCCATCCGCCAACCAGTCGCGCCTCGCCGGCGTCAGACACTGCGTGCTGCTGAACCGGCTGGCGTGGGGTGCTGGCGACAAGATCGCCGTGCTGGTGCATGGGATGTTGGGGTCGGCCCGGCAGTTTCACGAGCTGGGCCCAGCTCTGGCCGGCCGCGGCTACCGGGCGATTGGTGTCGATCTGCCTGGCCACGGACGCTCACCCGCAACCGCCGATCCAACGATCGAGTCGTACGCCGAGTCCGTTGCCGAAACCGTCCGGGCCGAACTGGACACTCGAGCCGCGCCCGGTCCTGTGGTCGAACTGGCTATCGGGCACTCGCTCGGGGCCATCGTGCTCGCTGCTGCTCTCCCGCTCCTGCGTCCGGCGAGAGCCGTCTACGTCGACGTGCCGTTCTCGCCCGCCGATACGGGTGCCGGCGCTGACGAACTGCTGGCCCGGTTCAGCGGCGCCAAAGCCGGCCGGACCGTTGAGCAGTTGCGGGTGAGCAAGCCCGCGTGGTCCGAAGAAGATCGCAGGGTCGAAGCGGAGGCTGCTCGCCAGTTCGATCCGGCGACGGCGGTGGCGTTGCAGCTGAGATACGACCGAAATCCGTTACCGGGTCCGCCGAGTACCAGCATTCCCTCGGTACTGATCCGAGCCGAGCCCAGTCGGTTCGTTTCGCCGGAGCGGGCTGGTGAACTCAAGGGGCTCGGCTTTCGGGTCAGGTCGGTCGTCGCTGCCGGGCACTGCGTTTGGTACGGGCGGGTGGATGAGTTTCTCGGCGCGGTCCTCGACTAGTGCCGTTCTGGGGAGTCGGCTAGGAGGGTGTCGATTTCCTGGCGCGCGGCGTCGGTCAGCGGGCCGAAGGTGATGGCGGCCGCGTGTTCGCTGACCTGTTCCGGGGTTCGGGCTCCGGGGAGCGGGATGATGATCGGGTCCAGAGCCCAGAGGTAGGCGAGGGCGCCTTGGGTTAGGGTGCGGCCGTTGGTGGTGAGGATTTCTCGGACGGCTTCCAGGCGGCGGAGCCAGTCGGTCATGGTGTCGTCGTCGAAGTAGGTCCACCAGGGGGTGTCTCGGCGGACGTCGGTTTCGGCGGGGCGGTTCGAGAGGTTGTACTTGCCGGTTAGCAGGCCCATGGCTAGTGGGGTTCGGGCCAGGACTGTTAGGTCGTACTCGTGGGCGGTCGCCAAGACCTCGGGGTTGTGGCCGAAGACGTTGAGTTGGGACTGGACGCTTACGGCCGTTGCCTTGCCGTAGGTTGCGATTACCTCGGGGGCGTCGACGCTGGTGCCGAACTGTTTGACCTTGCCTTCGGCAACTAGTTGGTCGAGGGTTGCCACTACGTCCTCGGCAGCGGCGGCGGTGCCGGCGCCGTCGTGCATTTGGTACAGGTCGAGAGATTCGACACCCAGGCGGCGCAGGCTTCCTTCGCAGGCGTTGCGGATCGCGGCAGGTGAGACGTCCTGGCCTTGGGCGATCCGGGTGGTCTCGTCGAAGAGGTTGCCGAACTTGGTTGCGACGATCACCTCGTCGCGGACGCTGGACGGCAGTCGACGCAACGCTTCGCCGACCACCAATTCGCTGTGCCCGGTGCCGTAGACGTCAGCTGTGTCCAGCAACCGGATGCCGGCCTCGACGGCGGTGTGGATCATCCGGATGCTGACCTCGTCATCCACCTCACCCCAGCCGGCCGGCCGCCCGGAGGCCACCCACGGCCCGCCGATCGCCCAGCATCCGACTCCCAGCGCGCTCGTAGTACGCCCGCCGAGCTTCTTGCTCATTGCCTCAGTCATCTGTGTCCCATCGCAAAAGTCAGTCGCGAGGCGGCGGATCGATGCCGTCCTCGGCGGCCTGGTAGGCCGCGATCTTCCAGTCGATGACCTCGAGATCGGCCTGCAACTGCTGCAGATCCTCGAGCACCTTGATCCGGTGCTCCCGCAGCAACGCCAGCCGCCCGGCCCGGTCGCGATCGCCCTCCCGCACATGCCGGGTGAACCGCCGTACCTGCTCGATCGGCATCCCAGTACGCCGCAACCGGATCAGCACATCCAGCAACCCGATGCTGAGCTGATCGAACCGCCGCCGCCCACCGCCGTCCCGCGGCAACTCCCCCAGCAGCCCCTCGCGGTCGTAGTACCGCAAAGTATCGATCGACAACCCAGTCACCCGGGCCGCCTCACCGATCGTCACCCCACCGTCCGGCACCTGAATCGAGGTCATGCCCCTAGCCAACTACCTGGAGTGCACTCCAGGTCAACCCCGTTCAGCGACTTTCATTCACGCCCACGCTCGCCGGTACTACGTGATGCCGCCCGCCGCGCCGATCCCTGTCCGCCCACGCCCTCCACAGCCCGAGCCGCCGGCGCACTCCCGCCGAAAGCCTTCGCTGCCGACAACTGCAACGAACTGTCCGCCTCCACCCGGTCCAGGTACTGCGCGAAGTCCTTCCCGAACACCGGCAACCACACATCGGCCCGAGTCCCTTCCGGATCGGTCCGGAGAGCGTTCGCCAGCCGATCGTTGTACTCCCGGATCCCGACCCGGAACCGCTGGTAGTCCTCCGGCTTCCACCGATGATCGAAGTTCACGTCCGGCCGGCTCGGGTCATCGATCCGCGGCTTGCGAGACGGGTCAGCGGTCGCCTCGCACAGCCCATCGGTCAACTGGCGCAGGTCCTCGGTCAGTCCTGCTTGATCGAGCCCCGATCTCTTGATCTGCTCACCCAGCTGGATCGTCAAAGCGATCGGAGCCAGCGGCAACTTCCCCTCCATAGCGTTCGCGTACTTCAGCAACCGCACAGCCGGCCGCAAGCTGCCACCCGCCCGCGAGTCCTGCTGGTCGATCCACTCCGCGATCCCGACCGGATCGACCGGCTGGAAGGCGTTCTCGTCGAAGTTCACGATCGCCCGCTCCCCCGACGGCAGCTTCACCATCGGTACGACGTCCACGTGTACCTCACCCGGGAAGTCGATCCGCACGTTCCGGCTCTGCCGCTGAGCCGCCCCCGCACATGTACGGCTCTCGTTCAGCGCCCGCTCGGCCTCGACCAGATAATGCTGCGGATTCCAGTCCGCCCGGTACGGAAGCTCGAGCAGTACGTCGACGTCGAGTCCGCGCCCGGCGACCGGCTGGATCGCCGTACCGTAGAAGCAACT
This sequence comes from Kribbella sp. NBC_00382, assembly GCF_036067295.1. Classification (NCBI taxonomy): domain Bacteria; kingdom Bacillati; phylum Actinomycetota; class Actinomycetes; order Propionibacteriales; family Kribbellaceae; genus Kribbella; species Kribbella sp. NBC_00382. Next base: position 6,236,189 of record NZ_CP107954.1, on the reverse strand, counting down.
CCCCTGTCCGAGCAGCCGATTCTCGTTCGCAGCGAAGAGCGAATCCTCCACAAAAGCTTGCCGGACGTCGGCCACCCGCTGACCCAGCACGCGGTACGCATCGGCCGACAGGCTGACCTCAGAGTCCAGGAACCGCAGCAACGCCCGATCAATCCCGCGCTGCTGCTGATCAGCGCGCATCCGCAGGTCGATACCCGGCACCGGCAGCTCCGGCGGCGTGATCCGAAGCTTGTCCTCATAGCTCGTCTGCCGCACCGCTTCACTCCCCAGAGTGTTCATCGCAAGGGCCTCCGGCCCGACGATCTTCCAGCGCACGGCCTGGTCGATGTCCGGTGGTTCGAGCTGCTCCTCCCGCAGCCCGAACACGGCCGGCGTCACCTCCCGGCCGAGCATCGCCTGCCACCGATCCGTCCAGTCGGCGATGCTCGGGAACGTCTCGTTCATCAACGACTTCCGGACGAACCGGTACTTCGGATGCAGGTAGTCGTCAGGCCCGTGCGTCGGATCCGCCTCGAACCGCTCCCGTGCCCGCCGCACCATCTCGTCCGAGCTGATCACCAGATCGACATCACTCGGCGGCTCCAGCCCGAGCCGGTGCATCGCATCGAACAACCGCGACTGCGGCCGATCCGCATCGTCACCGAGCCACTGCTCCAGCCGCGCCTTGGCCACCGGCTGATCGGCCAACTCCGCCGGCGTCGGCAACGCCTTCCGCTTGTTGGCGAAGAAGCTGACGCTCGACCCCTTGAGGAACACCTCGACCGACTCGGCCGGTACGTCGTCCGAGCGCAGCGCATCGAGCAGACTCGACCTGAACTCCCGGAACTGCCCAGGCGTCAGCCCGTTCGGGGCCGTCCGGCCATGCCACCACTCGAGCTGCTCACGCGAGTAGCCGAGGAACTCCAGGTCCCGCGCCCGCACCTGATACCCGTTGGCCGGATCGACGGGGAACACCGGCTCAGGCCTCTTGATCCAGTACTACGCCAGCCGCCGCAACCGCCGCCCGCACCTGATCGCGGACCGCCGCCAACTCACCGGCTGCCGGCGGATCCCCTTGGTACGTGAGGACGAACGACCACCGGCCGTCCTCCCGGTAGAGCCGCAGCACCACCGGCGTACCGGGTGTGTCCCGCAGCCGCCGTACGCCGAACTCCTCCGACCGCTCGTCATCGAGCCGCCCGCGGGCCTCCAACCCGCTGACCGCCCGGAGCCGATCGAGCGACGAGGCAGTCAGCGCACCGGAGAACCGAGCGGTGTACGCGCGCACGACCGGCAAACTCATGCGCGGCACGTTACAACGTCAGCGGGCCGTCAGGACTCGAGTTTGATGTACGTCGCGCGCGGCACGTACTCGTACCTGTCCGGCATGCAGGTCAGGATGATGACCTGCCCATGGTCGCCGGCCCGGCCGAGCAATGCGCCCATGTCCCGCAGCCGCGCCTTATCCGACCAGCCGAGAGCGTCGTCGAAGATGATCGGGACGCTGCCTTCGCCGGTGCTGACCAGGTGGCTGATCGCAAGGCGGGTGATGATCGCGAGCTGCTCCTGGGCGCCCGTCGACAAGGCTTCGACGCGGAGTCGTGCGCCGTCCAGTTCGCGTTCGGCGACAGCGAGGTCGTCATCCAGCCAGACACGGAACGACGGACCGTAGACGCTGCGGCCGAGCGCCTCGATCCGGGTCTGCAAAGGCTCCGAGTACTTCGTCTGCGCCTCCGCCCGATGCCGGCCGAGGGTTTCGTAGACCCGGTGGGCCGCATCCGCGCGCCGCTTCAAGCTCTCGTGTTCGGTGCGCAGAGCGGCCAGATCGAGTTCAGCCGTGTCGCGCCGGGTTGCCAGGCCGTCCCGCCCGGATTGCTCCAGCCGGCCCTCGGTGGTGCGCAGCGAATCACGCAGTACGTCCCGCTCGCCCTGCAGCCGCGTCGCGACCGCCAGCGCATCCGCCAACTCCCCCGCGACCTGATCGGCCCCGGCTTCATCGACCTGCTCCTGTACTGCGGTCAGCTCCTCAAGTACAGCCTCGACCTCACCCGTGGCCTCGACCTCAGCGCCCTCGACGTCGTCATCGGCCAGCAACGAACGAGCAGCCTCAAGAGACTCGACAGCAGCAGCCAACCGCTCCCCCGCCAACTCCGCCCGAGCCCGCGCCTGCTGAGCCTCCGACCGATCCTCGTCGGCCGCCTTACGCGCCTGCGCTGCAGCAAACTCCGCATCCGCCAGCAACGACTCGGCCTCGGCGAGCCCGCTCCGCGCGTTCTCCAACCGCCGTTGCGCAACCGCCAGCTCGCCGACGTCCATCGGCTCGGGGATCTCCAGATCCGCGAAATCAAAGGCGTTCTCGTCCGGTTCGAACTGCTCGAACAACGACATCTGCCCAGGAACGTCCTCGACCGGAGCCTGTTGCTTCGCGGGCGGCTGCTCGGCCTCTTCGCCTTCGACGAACCCGAGCCGCGAGGTCAGCAGCGCGATCCGCTCGGCCGGGTCACCGCCAGACGTCAACGACCGCTCGGTACGCCGGGCCTCCTGCAACTCCGCCGACGCCAGGTCTCCCTTGCGCAACAACTCCCGCGCAGCCGGCAGGTCCTTGACCCGCGCCTTCTTCAGCAGATCCTTCTCACGCCGGACAGCCTCATCCACGGCCGCCCGCAGCGTCGCCGCCTCGCCACCCGCACGAACCCGGACCTCCACCGCACCCGGTACGCCGACCACCAACTCGCCAGACACCAGCAACTCAACGCTGCCGTCCTCGCCCAACGACGAAGGCACCTTGGACGAACCGGCATCCAACCCGGTCCCCGACAACTCGACAGCCTCACCACCAAGCCGCCGTACCGACACCTCCGGTACTCCGGCCGCCAGCGCCGCGCGAGCCTCGACAACCTTCGCCCGCGCATCCTCCAACGCATTCACCAACGCGTCATCGACCAAGATCGCGTCGAGCACAGCACCAGCCGCAGCGATCCGCGCCCGTACGTCGATCAGCTCAGCCTGCTGTCCAAGCAACCGATCAAGCTCGGCCCGGTCCATCAGCGACGAGACGAGCCGCTCCACATCCTGGACCTCGCCACGCCGCTCATCCTTGAGCTCGACCACCTCGGCGAGCGCAGCCTCGGCAGCGTGAACCGTCTCAGCCGCCTTGCGAGCAGTCTGGTCAGCGTGCTTCCAGCGCTCGGCCAGCTCCGCATCGGCCTTGGTGAATCGCTCGACGTCGACCAGCAACCGCTCGCGTTCGAGCCGCGTGCGGGTGTGGTTTTCCAAACGCGCACGAGCAGTCTCGGCGCGGCTGCGGATCGAGTCCCGCCGGAGCAGGATCTCGTCGGTCGCCTTCTTCTTCTCGCGCAGTCCCTCAACGGAGACGAGGTGCGCGTCGAGTCTTCCCGAGAGGTCAGCCAGGTCGAGTGCGAGCCGCTCGGCGCGACGAATATCGGCGAGCACCTCGTCCATCGCCTTCAACGCCTGCTCGGCTGCGAGTTCCGCTGCCGCGACGTGCTGCGCCGACTTGGCAAAATCGCCGGTCGGACGGCCGCCACGGGTCCAGTAGCGCAGGTACTCGTGCTCGACGGCGGTGACCAGTGGCATCGAGGCGCCATCGACCGGCGTACCGGATTCTGCGGTGACCGCGGTGATCAGCGGCTCGGCGTCGGCGGGCGTCGGAAGTACGAGGGACTGGCCTTGACCGACCATCAACGTCTGCCACAGCACGGGATCGACGTTCTCCGCGAACAGCCGCTCAGCCTCGTTGTGCGCCTCGCGGCCCGTGAAGGTCTGCCGGCGGCCGTCGGGCTCGACGACGGACAGCTCGGTGGAACGGTTCTTCAGCCAGCGCTTGGTGTAGGCCAGCTCGCGGCCGCCCAGCGTCAGCTCGACGGTGACCTCGGGGGCAACGTCCTGGCCGACCGGCTGGATGTCTCGGATCCGGGTCGACTTGGAGTCGTCGGGGAAGTCGAAGACCAGCGCGAACGCCTCGACCAGGCTCGACTTGCCGACTTCGTTGTCGCCGACGATCACGGTGGTACCGATGCCAGGCAGGTCGACGGTACGGTCCTTGACGCCACGGAAGTTCCGCAGCGTCAGTCGATGCAGCCTCATCCCGCGTCCCGCGCCAGTCTGTGCATCAACGTCAGCGCCGCACCGGCACTCTCGTCGCCACCGGCCAGCGCCTGCCGCAACTCCTCCATCGCGGCCCGGGCGGGACCACTCAACTGCAACGAGTCCAGATCCGCGGCATCCGGCGCCGGGCGTACCGTCCAGAACTTCGCCCACCGCTCGACACTGGCGAAGACCTCGCCCTGCGCGTCGACCATCGCGTCCAGCCGGCTCAGCAGCGGCAACGGCAGCGACCCGTCGGCGGCGAGCCGGACATAGGTCCGCTCCTTCTCCGGCAACTCGGCGAAGAAGTCCTCCAGCGCGGTCAGCGACTCCTCGTCGTACAGCTCCGCGTGATGCTCGACCATGTGCCAGGCCCCGACCCGGATCGGCTCGACCTCGATCTGCGCGGCGTTGACCGTCACCTTCAAAACATTGCCCGGGTGCGTCTCCTCCGGCGCCGTGACCTCCTGCGTCCCGGAGAACCAGATCCGCTCGGTCACCTCAGTGGTCGAGTGCCGGTCACCAAGACCGACGTAATGCAACCGCCCATCGGCAACAGCGGCCTCGAGCGCCACCTGGTCAATGGTCGGTACGTCCGACATGCCGCCGCTGAGGCTGGTCAGCTGCCCGTGCGCGAGCAAGATCCGCGTCGTACCGGCAGGAGCAGGCTTCAGCTCGGCATACCCAGGAGCCGCCGGATCGGACACAGGCCGGCGCGAACGCCAGGGTGCCCCCACGATCTCGACCCCTGGCACGATCTCGATCGGCCGGCTGTCCGTCACCACGACCACATGATCGGGCGCATGCCCCAACCACTGCGCCGATGACCACAGCGACCCCGGCTCGAGCGCGTCATGGTTCCCCGGCAGCAACACCACCGGTACTTCGATCCGCTTCAGCGCTTCACAAGCGCGCAGGATCGTCGGCCGCTCGACCTGGTTGTGCTCGAACACGTCCCCGGTGACCACCACGAAGGCCGCGCCGGTCTCCTTGGCGACGTCCCCGATCCGCATGACGGCGTCCAGCCGCGCCTGGGCCCAGCGGGCCTGACCGTCCGGCCCCAGGAACCGGCGCATCATGCCCAGCTGCCAGTCAGAGCTGTGCAGGAAGGTGATCGAGTCTTTCATCGCGCGAGAACGCTAACCCGGCGTGCTCACCTGCACCCAATCAACACACCCACAACCCCCGGAGTGCCCGCCATTCGAACACTAAATCGAGTTGAAGCGGCGGATCAGGGTCGCGAGGATCACTTCATGGACACCTATCTCGAGACCGAGCGGCTGGTACTGCGCCGTTTCACGGGCGGGGATGTCGAGTTGCTGGTGGAGCTGGACTCCGATCCGGAGGTGATGCGGTACCTGACCGGTGAGCCGACGCCGCGGGACGAGGTGGAGCGGAAGGTGCTGCCGGAGATCCTCGCGCGGTACGAGACGCATCCGGGGCTGGGGACCTTCGCGGCGCACGAGACGTCGAGTGGGCGGTTCGTCGGGTGGTTCGGGTTGCAGCCGACTGGCGAGGCGGGGACTGTCGACGTCGGATACCGGTTGACCAGGTCGGCCTGGGGTCAGGGGTATGCGACCGAGGGCACCCGTGCGCTGATCGACCATGCGTTCGGCACGTTGGGGATGACCCGGGTGGTCGCGGACACGATGGCGGTCAACACCAGGTCGCGGCGGGTGATGGCGAAGTCGGGGCTCCGGTTCGTCCGGGTCTTCCACGTGGCGTTCGACGACCCGCTGCCGGGGACGGAGTACGGCGAGGTCGAGTACGCGATCGATCGGAGTACCTGGGAAGCTGGGGCTCGTGCCTGATGAACCACGCCCGTACGCCGTCCTGGACATCGACGCGACCTTGTCCGACACCAGCAAGCGGATCAAGTTTCTCGACAAGAAGCCGAAGGACTGGGACTCGTTCTTCGCCCACGCCAAGGACGACGCCGTACTGGACGAAGGACTCGCGGTCGCGACGACGCTGGCGGCGGACCACGAGATCGTCTACCTGACCGGGCGGCCCGAGCGGCTCCGGCGGGACACTGTGAAGTGGTTCGAGGACAACGGCTTCCCCGAAGGCAAGCTGCTGATGCGCGGCAACAACGACCGCCGCCCATCGGCCATGATGAAGCTCGCCCGGCTCCGGACACTCGCGCAGGAGCGGCAGGTCGCAGTACTAGTCGACGACGACGTGAAGGTCTGCGCCGCCGCCGAAAAAGCCGGCTACACCGTGATGAGGGCCGACTGGGGACTCGATGCCGAGACCCAGCCGACCCTCTTCGAAGCTCAGGAAACAGAAGGACGTACCTGAGTTACTTGCTGAGGCCCACGATCAGCGTGTTCGGGTAGGGCGGGTACGCCGGCAGGTAGAAGTTCTGCACCTTCGAGCCGTGCAGGAACGCGTTGCGGGCGTAGAGCAGCGGGACGACCGGAGCGTCGGCCATGACCTGCTTGTCGAGCGCACCCCACAGGCCGGCCGCCTTGGCCCGGTCCTGCTCGCCGGTCGCGGCGGCGATCGCGGTGTCGACCGCCGGGTTGGAGTAGCGGGCCAGGTTGTACCCGCCGTTGCCGATCTCCGACGACGCGAACAGCGGCTGGATGTTGCCGATCGCGCTCGGGAAGTCCGGCAGCCAGCTCGACACGTTCAGGTCGTAGTCGCCCTTGGGCCCGGTGACCCAGTCGAAGAGCGCCTCGGACGGGATCGGCTTGATCGTCACGGTGATCCCGGCCCGCTTCAGGCCCTGCTGGATCGCCTGCGCGACCGGCGTACCGGACTCGGAGTCCGCGACGATGGTCAGCTTCAGGTTGCTGACCCCGGCCGCGGCCAGCATGGACTTCGCCTTGTCCGGGTCGCCCTGCGGCGGCGCCTCGTACTGGTCGTACTTGCTGTAGCCCTCGATGCCCGGCGTGATCAGCGTCGTGGCGATCTCGCCACCGAACTCCGGGCCGCCCTCGGCGACCTGGACGGCCTGCTTGTCCACGGCGTACTCGATCGCCTTGCGGACGGCCGGGTTGGCCAGCGCCGGGCGCTTGTTGTTCATCGCCAGGAACATCAGCGCGCCGGACGGCGAGGTGGCCACCCGCGCCTTCACGGCCGGGTTGCCGGTGACGCTCGGGATCAGCGCGGCCGGTACCGACGTACCGGTGGTGGCGGCGAACTTGTCGTCGCCGGAGTCCGAGATCAGCCGCTGGTTGATCACGTCGCCCTGCAGGCCCATGTCGTAGACGACCGAGTCCGGCAGACCGGTGCGCGCCTGGTCGGTGGCCTTGTCCCAGTTCGGGTTGCGCTCGAGCTCGAGCTTCGAGCCGGGCGCGTACGACTTGACCTGGTACGGACCGCTGGCGGCCGGCTTCTCGCCGTAGTGCGCCGGGTCGGTGTCGGCCTTCTTCGGTACCGGCGCGAAGGCCGGCATGCTGGCGATCCACGGCCAGTCACCGAAGGCCTTGTCCAGCTTGAAGACGATGGTGGACTCGTCCGGGGTCTCGATCGAGGCGAGCTCGCCGCCCTTGTAGGGCCCGGTGTACTTCTGGCCGCCGGCCAGCAGCGACTTGTGGTAGCCCAGACCGCCGGACAGCTCGGGGGCGAAGGAGCGCTCGACACCGTACTTGATGTCAGCGGCAACGATCGGCGAGCCGTCGGCGTACTTCAGGCCGGGCTTCAGCTTGTACGTCCAGGTCTTGCCGCCGTCACTGGGCTGGCCGATGTCGGTGGCCAGGTCGGGCACGAGCTCCGTCGACTTGTCCGGGTTGGTCTTCCACGACGTCAGGCCGCGCAGCACCAGGTGGATCGCGCTGATCCCCAGGCTCTGGCTCTTGGCCGGCTCGAGGCTGAGTTCCTTGCTGGTGGTGAGGATGTGGAAGGTGCCACCCGGCCCGGCGGCCGCTGTGTCGGCACCGCTCGGGGTGGACTTGTCGTTGGCGTTGCAGGCAGTGACCGCCAACGCCAGTGCGGCCGCGACCGCGACCGCTCGGGTGGTGCGCTTCATAGTGTCCTCTCAGACATTGGGGGGCTCGAGAGTTCGATGGGGGTCTCGGGGAAGTAGCAGGCGACCCGGTGCGCGCCGCCGGCGACTGGTTCGAGCACTGGCCGGGTGGTCGCGCAGATGTCCTCGGCCTTGTAGCACCGGGTCCGGAACGGGCACCCGGAGGGCGGGTCGATCGGAGTCGGCACATCGCCCTTGAGCACGATCCGGTCCCGGACCGCACCTGGGTCGGGCACCGGTACGGCGGACAGCAGCGCGCGCGTGTAGGGATGGGCCGGCGACGAGTACACCTCGGCCGCCGGCCCCTCCTCCACGATCGTGCCGAGGTACATCACGGCGAGCCGGTCGGCGACCTGGCGAACCACCGCGAGGTCATGCGCCACCAGCACGTAGGAGAGGCCGAGCTCATCGCGCAGATCGGCCAGCAGGTTGAGCACCTGGGCTTGCACCGAGACGTCGAGCGCGGACACCGGTTCGTCACAGACGAGCAGATCGGGCTTCACCGCCAGGGCTCGCGCGATCCCGATCCGCTGCCGCTGGCCGCCGGAGAACTCGTGCGGATAGCGCTCGAGGTGCTCCTCGGACAGGCCGACCTGGCCGACCAGCTGGACCAGTTGCGCGCGGGTCGGACGGACTCCCTGCGCCCGGAACGGGGTGGTGAGGATCGTGCCGACGGACTGGCGCGGGTTGAGCGAGGCCTGCGGATCCTGGAAGACCATCTGGATCTTGCGGCGGACCGGGCGGAGTTTGCGGCCCCGCCAGGTGGTGACGTTCTGACCACCGATGAACACCTTGCCGGCGGTCGGATCCAGCAGCCGGGTCGCGAGCCGGGCCAGGGTGGACTTGCCGGATCCCGATTCGCCGACCAGGCCGACGGTCTCCCCCCGGCGGACGACGAAATCGATCCCGTCGACCGCCTTCACCGACTGAGAGCGCTGCCAGGGCGCGGTACCGAGACCGAAGTACTTCTTCACGCCGTCGAGGCGGAGCAGTTCGTCCTGCGTGGTCGGCTCGGTCATGGGGTGACCTCCGGTCGGCGGCCGAGATGGCAGGCGGCCTCGTGATAGCCCTCGCCAGGCCGCGGGGTGAGCTCGGGACGCTCGGTGACGCAGCGCTCCCCCACCTTGCTCGCATACGCGCAGCGCGGCTGGAACGCACAGCCGGTCTTGATCGCGCCGGGCGACGGCGGGCTGCCGGGGATCGTCGTGAGCCGATGCCGCGGCGGTACATCGACCCGTGGCATCGCGCCGAGCAGGCCGAGGCTGTACGGATGCGCTGCCCGGTAGAAGAGGTCCTTCACCGAGCCACGCTCGGCCGCGCGTCCGGCGTACATGACCAGTACGTCGTCCGCGACCTCCGCCACCACCCCGAGGTCGTGCGAGATGAGTACGAGCGCGGTCCCGAACTCCTTCTGCACGTCCTCCAGCAGCCGCATGATCTGCGCCTGCACGGTGACGTCGAGTGCCGTCGTCGGCTCGTCGGCGATCAGCACCTTCGGGTCGTTGATCAGCGCCATCGCGATCACCACGCGCTGCCGCATGCCACCGGAGAATTCGTGCGGATAGTCCTTGGCCCGTTGCGCCGCCGCCGGGATGCCGACCAGATCAAGCATCCGGACTGCCCGCTGGAAGGCTTCCTTCTTCGACACGTCGTGATGCAGCCGGTAGGCCTCGGCGACCTGCCAGCCGACGGAGTAGTACGGGTTGAGCGCGGAGAGCGCGTCCTGGAAGACGAGCGCGATGTCGTTGCCGCGGATCTTGCGCAGTTCGTCAGCGGGCAGGCCCACCAGTTCACGCCCGCCCAGCAGCACCTCGCCGCCGACCTCGGCGTTGCTGGGCAGCAGGCCCATCACCGCGGCTGACGAGACGCTCTTGCCCGAGCCGGACTCGCCGACGATCGCCAGCGTCTGGCCGGGTGCGACCGCGAAGTCGATCCCCGCCACGGCAGGGACCGGGCCGCCCTCGGTACTGAAGGTGACATGGAGGTCGTGGACCTCCAGAACGGGACGGTCAGCCATGAGTCACCCTTGGGTCCAGTACGCCGTGCAGGAGGTCCACCACGAGATTGGCGAGGATCACCAGGAACGCCGCGAACAGCGTCACGCCGACCACCACCGCGACATCGAGCTGGCTGACACCGCTGATCAGCAACTCGCCGAGGCCCTGCATGCTGAACACCTTCTCGGTCAGGATCGCACCGCCGAGCAGGCCGCCGAGGTCCAGGCCGAAGATGGTGACGATCGGTACCAGTACACCGCGCAGGCCGTGCACGTAGACGACCCGGCGCTCGCCGGCGCCCTTCGCCCGGGCGGTGGTGATGTGGTCGAGGTTCATCTCCTCGAGCATCTGCGAACGGGTCAGCCGGATGTACGAGGAGGCCGAGATCGCGGCCAGCACCAGCCAGGGCGTGACCAGGTGCCAGGCCCAGTCGACCGGGCTCTCGGTCAGCGGCACGTAGCCGTTCACCGGGACCATGTTCAGCCAGAACCCGAAGACGAGGATGGCAAGCAGGCCGACCAGGAAGGCCGGGGACGCGACGCCGATCAGCGCTGCGCCGACCGCGAGCCGGTCGAACAGCTTGCCCCGGCGGAGCGCGGCGCCGACACCGAGCGAGACGCCGACGATCAGCCAGATCACCGCAGCGCCGATCGCGATCGACGCTGTGACCGGAAGACGCTGCAGGATCAGCGTGGTCACCGGGCGGGCCAGCGGGAACGAGTACCCGAAGCAGGGCGCGTTGCACTGCACGGCGGCGCCGCCCTCACCGAAGGTCCGCCCGCCGACGATGCCCTTCAGGAACGCCAGGTACTGCTGGATGGTGCTCTGGTCCAGCTGCATGAAGTGCCGTGCTTGCTCCAGGCGGTCCGGCGTACAGGGCTTGCCGCAGCCGAGCGTCGCTGGGTCGGCCGGGAGGGCGTAGAAGATCAGGAAGACGGCGAGGCTGAGCGCGAGCAGGACGAGCACGGTCGAGAACAGCCGGCGGATCAGGAACCAGAGGAGGTCGGGCATCAGTTCGTCCTCCGCAGCCGTACGTCGAAGGCGTCACGGACGCCGTCACCGAGCAGGGTGAAGCCCAGGACCGCGATGAACAGCACGGCGCCGGGGAACAACAGCAACCACGGGTCCGTACCGGTGTAGACCCAGACGATCGAGTCGGAGATCGACCGGCCGAGATCCGGCGTCGGCGGTGGGATGCCGACGCCGAGGAACGACAGTCCCGCCTCCAGCCCGATGTAGCCCGGGACCGACATGGTCGCGACGACGAGGACCGGGCCGAGCAGGTTCGGCAGCAGCTCCCGGGTGATCACGTGCCAGCCACCCGACCCGACGCTGCGCGCCGCCTCGACGAATTCGCGGGTCACCAGCGACCTGGCCTGGTTGCGGATCAGCCGCGCCAGACCGGCCCAGCCGAAGACGCTGATCACCAGGATGAGCAGCAGCCAGCGCGGGAAGCCGGTCGGCACGATGATGCCGAGGGCAATCATGAAGACGAGCGACGGGAAGCCGAACAGGAAGTCCAGCAGGCGGGACACGACCGCGTCGTACCAGCCGCCGAAGTAGGCCGCGCTGATCCCGACGAGAGTGCCGAGCACGGTCGTGATGACGGTGCAGGCGAGCGCGATGAACAGCGAGGTGCGCAGGCCGAGCACGACGATCGAGAACAGGTCGCGGCCGGTCAGGGGTTCGACGCCGAACCAGTGGTCGGCGCTGAGACCGCCGACCGCGCCGCGCGGGGCATTACCGCGCGCGGGGTCGAGCAGCCCGATGTTGTAGGTGTACGCGTCCTGGCCGGCCAGCTTCACCAGCAATGGCGCGGCGGCGGCGACCAGCACCAGGACAAGTACCAGCCACGCCCCCAACCGCGCGCTCCGGTCCCGTCGCACGCGACGCAATGCCTGACGGGTCGGTGAGACGGCCGCAGCGACCGAGGAACTCACTAGCACTCCTGACAACGATGGACTTAACCCCAAGCCGAATGACGGTAGGCCAGAGTCTCCCACCATCCACACCACATCTTGAATGATGAGAATGTCAGTCCACGCACAAGGGTTTGGTCAAGCCTCGCCGATCGCTGCGTTACCGGTGTACTACTCCTCGTCGACGAGTTGCCAGTTGCGGCGTGGGAGGAGGCGGATCAGGAGGTAGGCGGCGGCCGCGCCGGCCAGGAATCCGGGGATGGACCAGCGCCAGCCGAGGAGCGGCTTCTGCTCCGTTTTCAGGACCGTGGTGGTGGGGGTGTCGTCCACGGCGGCTACCTCGGCCGGGGTTTGCGGGGCCGCTGGAAGGATCGTGGGGCCGCCGACGGCATTGTCGTGGCCTTTGCCGTGGAGCAGGCCGAGGCCGACCAGGAGTTTGACGAGCTTCACGTCGTCGGCGGCGCGGTGCCAGACCGGCTTGTCCGGGAGAGTGCCGGTGCCCAGGTCCGATTGGGTGGTCGCGATCCACGGGCCGCCTGGTGCGTCGGGGTAGATGACGTCTAGGCGCCATGGGGTCATGTCGTGGATCAGCCAGGTCGCCCGGACGAAGGTGCCGGCGGCATGGTCCACACCGTCGTCAGGGCCTTTGGGCTCCGTGGTCAGCAGCTCCTGCAGTTCGGTGTACGACTTGTCGTCGTAGCCGGCGGCAACCACTTTGCCGGAGTCCGGGCGGCTCAGTAGGACGCTGGTCGGACCGCCCGCGTGGGCGGGGAGGGTGCCGACGCCGGCGATACCCAGGACGATCAGCAGGACGGTACGGCGTACCCAGTGCTTCATGGCGGTCTCCTCACTCGACTGCCCTTGATACACCGCTAGCCGCCAGCTGGTTCCCGTATCACCGGGCTAGCTCGACCGCGCGATCCTTCTCCGGCACACCCTCGAGGCGGTACGTCACTCCATCCCGCACCCAGACCAGTGTCGGCCCCGCGACCCGCACTGTCTGCTCGGCACCGGTCTTCTTCACCAGTACGAGCTCGTGCGGCGTACTGAACCAGTAGCCGTCGATGGACTGCACATACTCCAGCTCTGAGTAGTACTTCTTGAAGTAGTACGGCTGCGGCTCCGCCTGGAACTGCTCCAGCCGTACGACGCCAGTCGCCGTCCGCCAACTCATCGCCACGAACCCAGCGGATGCTTGGACATGCTTCGGTGTCCCCAGTGCCTTGGGCACCACCGGTGTGAACCCAGCACTCTTGGCAGCCTCAGCCACGGTCAGATCTCCGACCACCTCCGGAGCCCCTGGAGCAGTCGTCGGCCCACTAGGCACCTGCACGGCCTCCACTCCCCCAATGTCGAGCCACTCAGCCACCTGCGCCCTCACTGGCTCGGCGACGAGCGCACCCGCTAGCAAGATCGCTAGGAGGGCCAACAGCGAACGCCAGCGACTCCGGAGAGCCGCGCCGAAGCTACGGCGTACCGGAGGCTCTGCAACCCGCTCAAGCACTCTTGCGGCCAGCCCGTCCGCAACAGGAGGCACTGCGGCGCTGCGGCCGAGCGCCCGGAGCTCATCTTCCAATGACGTCATCGCTGCACCTCCCTGTCAGGTAGTTGCGTCCGTAGCCGCCCCAGAGCCCGGTGCAGCCGCGACTTCACGGTCCCTCGTGGCCAGCCCAGGACTGTGGCCGTCTCTTGCTCATCCAGCTCCAGCAGGTACCGGCACGTCACCACGAGCCGGTACTGCTCAGGCAGACCCCGTACCGCCGCCAGCAACTCAGCACGCCGCTCAGCGTCGGCCGCCTCATCCGCCGGATCGAGCACCGCCTCCGGCAGTACCGCCAGCTCCTCGCGCTTCGCCCGACGGCCTCGCGACCGCATCAGGTTGCGCGTCTCGTTAGCTACGATCCGCAGCAACCAAGGCCGGAACGTCGCGCCGTCCCTGAATGACCCTAGGGCCCGGAACGCCTTCACGAACGACTCCTGCACCACGTCGTCCGCATCAGCGCCGGCCCCCAGGAACACCGCCGTCCGCTTCGCCACCGAGGCATGCATCAGCACCAACTCGCCGTACGCGGCCGTCTCCCCACCGCGCACCCGAGCCAGAATCTCCGCCTCGCCCAACTCGCCGATCCCGGCCTCCCATTCGCTGCCTACGCCCTCACTACACCTCTGTGGGGCCATCGGTTCCAGCTACTGGCGGGGTTTGACTCGCTTGGTGGGTGGAGCGGTCAGGGGGTCCTCGGGCCAGGGGTGGCGGGGGTAGCGGGCTCGGAGGTCGGCTCGCACTTGGGGGTAGCCCTGAGCCCAGAAGGAGGCGAGGTCGCTGGTGATGGCGACCGGGCGTCTTGCGGGCGAGAGCAGATGCAGTACCACCGGGACGCGGCCGTCCGCGACGGTCGGGGTCGTCGTCCAGCCGAAGACCTCTTGCAGTTTGACCGCGAGGACCGGCGGCTCGGCACCGTCGTACGCGAGGCGCACTTGAGATCCGGACGGCACCTGGATGCGTTCCGGCGCGAGCTCTCCGAACCGGGTGGCGGCTGGCCATGGCAGAAGTCGCCGGAGCGCCGTGGCGACGTCGAGGTGGGCGAGATCGCGCGCGCCACGCACCGAGGAGAGCTCGAGCCAGTCGTCGAGGCCAGCCAGCAACGCCGCGTCGTCGACTGCGGGCCAAGGTTCACCGAGGTGCGCGTGGCAGAACGCGAGCCGCTCGCGCAACGAGTCGGCGGCCTCGGACCATCGCAGTACGCCGAGCCCGCTACGGCGCAGCCCATCGCGAACAGCCGCCTGAACCAGCAACGGATCCGGCTTCGTCAGCGGCACGTCATTGAGCACGATCGCACCCAACGACTCCACCCGCCGGGTCACGATCCGCCCGTCATCCCACCGGATCTGATCTGTGGTCGACACCAGATCACCAGCGATATCCCGAGCCGTCGCCTCATCAATCGGCGCCGCAGAACGAATCCGCGCGTCAGCCCTGCCCGGCGCCCGATCCGCCACCGCAATCGCCAACCACCGCGTACTCCGCAACCCCGACTGCGGATCCAGCACGGCCCCCGTCCCACCCGACATCTGATAAGTCGCCGAGTCCACCTCCCGAGCCCGAGCAATCCGATCCGGATAAGCCAACCCAACAACAATCCCCGCCGCCAAATCATCCGGTACTACGCCCGCCGCACCTCCCGCCGACTGGCCGGCCGAAGCGCCATCGGCCGTCGACCGGGAGCCTCCGGCTGTCGTTGGTTCCGAGCCGCGGCCGAGGCGTTTTGTTTCTTCTCGCCAGCGGGCGGTGGCGGCGCGGTCGGTGCCTCGGCGGAGGGAACGCCAGCGGGCCGGGAGGTCGTCGCCGAAGTCTCGGCCGGAGTCGTCGGAGAGCAGCGCGACGATCTCGCGGGCTCGGTCGGCTCCGACTCGCGACGTGCCATCCAGCAACGCGCGGGCCAGCCGGGGGTGGGCGCCGATCGCGGCCATCTGCCGTCCCCTGGAGGTGATCCGGCCGTTGTCGTCGATGGCGTCCAAGCGATGCAACAGCTCGGTCGCCGCGCTCATCGCCACCTCCGGCGGCTGCTCCAGCAACGTCAGACCGTCACCACCCGGCGCACCCCACGCGGCAAGGTCCAGCGCGAAGGCCGCGAGATCAGCGGTGGCGATCTCCGGCGCGGGATGATCGTCGAGATGCGCGTGATCGGTCGCGGACCAGCACCGGTAGACCCGTCCAGGCGCCTCCCGCCCAGCACGACCGGCCCGCTGATCGGCCGACGACTTCGACACCCGGCAACTCACCAACGCACCAAGCCCCCGCGACTGATCAGTCCGAGGCTCCCGAGCAAGCCCCGAATCAACCACCACCCGAACCCCAGGCACCGTCAACGAACTCTCCGCCACCGAGGTCGTCACCACGATCCGACGCCCAACCCCCGGCGCCAACGCCCGCTCCTGCTCCGCCCGAGACTGCCGCCCAAACAACGGCAAAACAACCGCCCGAGCCCCTGCACCAGACCCCACAAGCAATTCAGGCTGCCCGGCCAGCCGGCGTGTGACGCCGTTGATCTCAGCCTCTCCTGGCACAAACACGAGGATGTCGCCCTCGTTATCGGCCAACGCCCTCCGGACGACCGCGGCAACGTGATCCAGCAACCGCGGATCCACCCGCCCGCCAGGCAGAATCGGCACCGGCACCGGAGGCGGCGCCCACTCGATCTCCACCCCGAACATCGCCGCCGACGCCGTCACCACCGGTGCCGCCTCACCCTCGCCCGCGCCTCCGCCTGCACCCGCGCCGGTGCCCAGTACGCGGCTCAGCTTGACCGTCTCCGCGGTGGCCGACGTCGCGACGATCGCGAGATCCTCCCGCAAGTTCGTGCGGATATCGACACACAGCGCCAGCAGCAGATCGGCATCGAGATGTCGCTCGTGGCACTCGTCGATCACGATCGCGGCCACCCCGGGCAGCTCCGGGTTCTGCTGCAACCGGCGTACCAGAAGCCCGGTCGTCACCACCTCCACCCGGAGGTCCTTCCCGCCGCTGCGCTCACCCCGCATCGCGTACCCGATCCGCCGCCCGAGCGGTTCACCCACCAACATCGCCAGCCGGGTCGCCGCAGCCCGAGTCGCCATCCTCCGCGGCTCGGCCACGATGATCGTGCCCGGCAAAGCATCGGCGAGAGCCAGCGGCAGCAGGGATGTCTTCCCCGACCCCGGCGGCGCGACCAGCACCGCCGTGCCGTGCCGGCGTACCGCCTCAACGGTCGCGGGCAGCACCGCACGAACAGGCAGGTCGGCCCCAGGCACCGACGGATCAGGCAACAGCACAGCGCCGACGCTAGCCGACCGCCACCACCCAGCCACCACCGCGCAGGCACGACACAGATATCGGATGAGCGTCGTACCGGCGATGGCCTAGGGTCGCATTCGTGCCTGAAGTCGATGCGACCTTCCTAGCCCTTCCCCGACATGAGTTGGCCGGTGCTGCCTTGCAGCGGGCCAAGGATCTGGGGGCCACCTTCGCCGAGTTCCGCCTGGAGCGGATCCGGTCCGAGTCGATCAGCGTGCGGGACGGGGTGCTCGAGAGTGCCCACGACGACGAGGATCTCGGCCTGGCCGTCCGGGTGATCCACGACGGGACCTGGGGGTTCGCCGCCGGTGTCGCGTTGACGACCGACGAGGCCGTCCGGGTGGCCGAGCAGGCCGTGCACCTGGCTCAGGTCTCGCGGCCGATCAACTCCGAGCCGATCGAGCTCGCCGACGAGCCGGTCTACGACGACGTCACCTGGGTCTCGGCGTACGAGATCGACCCGCTGAGCCTCCCCCGTGCCGAGAAGGTCGCGTTGCTGGTCGGCTGGAGCAACCAACTGCTCCAACACGACGCCGTCACCCACGTCACCGCGCACGTGTCGTCGGTGAACGAGTGCAAGTTCTACGCGAACTCCGAAGGCACCTCCACCACGCAGCAGCGGGTACGGATCGGTCCGAAGGTCCGGGCGACGGCAGTGGACGCCGAGACCGGCCGGTTCGACACCATGGCCAGCTGCGCGCCGCCGGCCGGCCGCGGCTGGGAGTACATGACCGGTACCGGCTGGAACTGGGATGAGGAGCTCGCCCAGCTCCCCGTCTGGCTGGCCGACAAGATGGCCGCCCCGAGCGTCGAGGCCGGCAACTACGACCTGGTGATCGACCCGACCAACCTGTGGCTGACCATCCACGAGTCGATCGGCCACGCGACCGAGCTGGACCGCGCACTCGGCTACGAGGCCAACTACGCCGGTACCAGCTTCGCCACCCTCGACAAGCTGGGCAGCCTCAAGTACGGCTCACCCGTCATGCAGGTGACCGGCGACCGTACCCAGGTGAACGGCCTGTCCACCGTCGGGTACGACGACGAGGGCGTGGCCGGCCAGCAGTGGGACCTGGTCAAGGACGGGGTCCTGGTCGGGTACCAGGTGGACCGCCGGATGGCGAAGGTCAACCAGGACGTACTGGGCACCGACCGCTCCAACGGCTGCGCGTACGCCGACTCCTCCGGGCACATCCCCATCCAGCGGATGGCCAACGTGTCCCTGCAGCCCGCTGTGGACGGCCCCTCGACCGAGGAGCTGATCAGCCGGGTGAAGAACGGCATCTACATCGTCGGCGACAAGTCGTGGTCGATCGACATGCAGCGGTACAACTTCCAGTTCACCGGGCAGCGGTTCTACAAGATCACCGACGGCAAGCTGGACGGCCAGCTGCGCGATGTCGCCTACCAGGCCACCACCACCGACTTCTGGGGCTCCATGGAGGCAGTGGGCGGCCCCGAGACGTACGTGCTCGGCGGCGCCCTCAACTGCGGCAAGGCGCAGCCCTCCCAATCTGGTGCCGTCACCCACGGCTGCCCGTCCGCCCTGTTCCGCGACGTCCGCATTCTCAACACCACGCAGGAGGCCGGCCGGTGACGTCCGCCATTCAGCTCAGCCCGCAGGACACCATCGAGCGCGGCCTGCACCTGGCTGCGGCCGCAGGGGCCTCGGGTTGCGTAGTACTGGTCTCTGAGACCTCCAGTGCCAACCTGCGCTGGGCCAACAACACCCTGACCACCAACGGCGCCATGCGCGGCTCCCGGGTCACAGTGATCGCCACTGTCGGCGCAGGAGAGGGCACTGCGGCCGGCGTGATCGGCCGCTCGTCCGCTACTGACGCCAGCCTGCAGGAGCTCGTCTCAGCCGCTGTAGCCGCGGCACGCGAGTCCAGCCCGGCCGAAGACGCCCGGCCGCTTGTAGAGGGCACTGTTGGCGAGGGCTGGGATGAAGAGCCCGACGAGACCTCCGTCAACGTGTACGCCGACTTCGCGCCCGCACTCGGCGAGACGCTCACCCGGGCGACCAAGGAGAGCCGCTGGCTCTACGGCTTCGCCGACCACGAGGTAGTCACCCTGTACGTCGGTTCGTCCACCGGACTCCGGTTGCGGCACAGCCTCCCCCGGGGCTTCGTCTCGGCCACCGGCAAGTCAGGCGACCTCAGCCAGTCGGCCTGGGCCGGCGCAGCTACCCGCGACTTCAGCGACATCGACCCGCTCGCGATCGACGCCGAGCTCACCCGCCGGCTCGGCTGGGCAACCCGCACGGTCTCGGTCGATGCAGGCCGGCACCCGACGGTGCTCCCGCCCGCAGCCGTGGCCGACCTCACGACCTTCCTCTTCTGGGAGCTCGACGGCCGGGACGCCCACGAAGGCCGCAGTGTCTTCTCGAAGCCGTCCGGCGGCACCCGGATCGGTGAGGTGCTGTTCCCGCAGCCCGTCAACCTGCGTTCGGATCCGCGGCTCTCCGGGCTGGAGACCTTCCCGTTCGCGGTCGCGCGGGCGTCGGGCGGTTCGTCCAGCGTCTTCGACAACGGCCTCGCCCTCGGCGCGACCGATTGGATCCGCGGCGGCAAGCTCGAGAACCTGATGCAGAGCCGCTTCACCGCCGACCTCACCGGCGCACCGGCGGTCACCCCGGAGATCGAGAACTACGTGCTCTCGGTCGACGGCGCCTCCGGTACGACGGAAGACCTCGTCGCTGGACTCGACCACGGCCTGCTGCTCACGTCGCTGTGGTACATCCGGCCGGTCGACCAGCAAACGCTGCTACTCACCGGACTGACCCGGGACGGCGTCTACCTGGTCGAGAACGGGGAGGTGACTGGTGCCGTGAACAACTTCCGCTTCAACGAGAGCCCGGTCGACCTGCTCGCACGGTTCACGGCCGCCGGCGCGACCGTGCCGACCTTGTCCCGGGAGTGGGGCGACGACTTCTCCCGGACGGCGACCCCGCCGCTGCTGGTGCCGGACTTCAACATGTCCAGCGTGAGCCAGGCATCCTGACCCAACGCCAGAGGCCCGGCATCCCGTAGTACGGGATGCCGGGCCTCTGCAGTTGCGTCAGGCAATCAGGCCTGGGGCGCCGGCGGGTAGCCCGGGTAGCCCGGCTCGCCACCGGGACCGAAGCGCTCGGCGGCCTTCGGGTCCGGACCGTACGCGTTGTCTCCCGCGTTGCCCTCCTGGATCGCGAAGACCAGGAAGACGATCCAGCCGACACAGGGAACGAGGTTGATCAGGATCCACCAACCGCTGCGTCCGGTGTCGTGCAGCCGGCGGACACCGACGGCCAGCGACGGGACCAGCACTGCCAGGGAGTAGATCGTGCTCAGTACACCTTGGTTCGCCGAACCGAAGGTGGTGCCGACGATGTTGTCGATGGCGGTGAGCACCAGCGAGATGATCACGTTGAACAACGCGAACATCCAGTATTCCTTGCGGCGCGCACGGCCGCTGAACTCGGCGTACTTCTTGATGACATCTGTGTACCACTGCATGGGTGTTTCTCCGATGGTCGAAAGTGAACGCGGACCGAGCCTGTCGGTACCCACTTGGTTCGTCAATGCAAGGTTTCGCTTCAGTGACCAGATCGCAACACGGCACGCCGTAGTTACAGTCAACTTGAGATCAGCGGAGCCGGTTTCGCCTGGGTGACCCGCCACAGCCGGCGGCCGTTCTCCTCGTACGGATCGGCGCCGCCGAGCTCCCAGCGGTCGGCCAGTTCCTGCACCAGATCGAGGTCGAAGAACCGGCCGGCGAAGCCGTCCTTTGCATACAGTCCGTCGCCGATCTCGACGCAGTGGCCGAAGCGGCTGTCATCGGTCGACCACACCGTGTACACGAAGAGCCCGCCAGGGCGTAGTACCCGGCGGATCTCGTTGACCAGGCTGCGGAGTTCGGTGCGCGAGAAGGCCATGTTCAGCAGGACATTCGCGTACACCGCGCCGACCGTCGCGTCGGCCGGTGGCAGCGGGTCGCGGACGTCGTGCAGGGCCGCGGTGACCCGGTCGTCCAGCCCTTCGCGCTGCGCCTCCAGCCGGAGCTGGTCCAGCGCAGAGTCGCTGAAGTCGGTGGCATGCACGCTGAATCCCTGCCTGGCAAGGTAGAACGCGTCCCTGCCCTGCCCAGCGCCCAGCTCCAGCACGTCATCGATGCCTGCGGCACCGAACAGCTTCGCCGTCCAGCGGGCCGCCGCCGACGGGTCCGCGCCGTGCAGGCTCGGATGCTGCTCGTAGGCCGTCTGCCATCGCTCTTGCTGAGCCCTTGCGAGCTCCACGTATCCAGTCTTCATCTTGCTCCCCGTGTTCGCCTCGCCGGTCTTTGCGAACCGGCAGACCCGCAGCAGCCTACGCGACGAACTGAGTAGACGTACTCAAGCGTCCACCCGTTCCACCTGGCGATAGTGAGCTGGACGATCGAGGAGGACGCCAGATGAACACCTTCCAGTGCCCTGTCTGCCACACCCAGCTCGGAGTGGACATCCATCTGGCCGCACCGGCGCCGGTTGCCGTCCCTCGACCGGTACCACCGCCGCCCCCTATGCCCGTCCACAAACTCCCAGGTCAGCAAGGCCCTTTGCGCCCGCCACCGTTGCCGAAGCCACGCCGCGCGCCCCGCCCACGCAGACGATTGAGCCCGCAAGCAACGCTTCTCAGCCTCGGCGTACTCCTCCTGCTAGCCGCCGGCGTCACCTTCCTAGCCGTCACCTGGGACAGTCTCTCCGTCCCCGTCCAGGCCTCGATCATCGCCACCCTCGCCGCACTGGCCCTGGCCGGATCCGTCCTTATAGCACGCCGAAAGCTCACTGGTACCGCTGAAGCGCTGGCCATTCTCGGCAGCGGCTTGCTCACGGTCGACCTGTACGGCGCCCGCGCCCTCGGCCTGATCTCCCCAGACACGATGGACGGCCTCACCTACTTCGGCCTGGCCGCCGCGATAGTTGCCGCGACCAACCTCTTGCTGTCACGCATCGCACCCAGCGTGATCACGTACGGTGTCGCCGTCGTCATCATCGGTCAACTCCCGCTGCCCTTCTTGCTGGCCGACCGCGTAGCCCTCGCCCCCTTCCTGCTCGGCCTGCTCATCCAGGTAGCGATCACCCTCTACTGGACGTCCAAGAGCACCAAGCTCATCCGCATCACTGGCGCACTCTGCTCCGCCGTCGTCTTCTGGGGCCTGATGATCACCGGCTGCGGCCGCATCCTCATCAGCCTCGACTCGGCGGCAGCGCTCTCCCCCGTCATCGCCACAACGGCTGTCATCTGCCTCTCAGCAGCCGTCGGCATCCTCCTGCTCCGCACGATCGCGCTTCCCTTCTCCTTCCCACCAGCCCTCGGCGAATCAGCCTGTACTGCGGCAGCCGCGTTCGCCCTAGCCACCTGCCTCCCCCAAATCCCCACCACCGGCCGCTGGCTCGACACTGCCCTAGCCACCGTCCTCGCCTTGGCAGCTCTCCTGATGCTCAAGCGGACCACCATGCTTTGGACCGCGACGACAGTCGTTGCCCTAGTCAACTTCGTCGTCTGCGCCGCCGCCGACGACCTCGTGCAACTCGGCCTGATCTCCGCCACCGTCGCTGCCCTGGCCCTGGTCGCCGCGTGGCGCAAACGCCTAAACCCACCGACCGCAGCGATCACCGCCAGCATCGCCGCTCAACTAGCGATCGTCCTGACCACCTACGACGGCCTCTTCACCCTCTGGACCGGCGCCATCCTGCTATCGGTGGTGGGCGCAACCTCGATCTCCACCGCCTGCCCGGTCAGCAACGGCGACCTGGAACGTGCCCTCCTGATCCCCGCAACCTTCGCAACAGCCATCGCCGAATCCATCGCCCTCATCGACACCCGCCCCACCATCACCGGCATCGTCCTCACCATCACCGCAGCCCCCTTAGTTGCCTACGGCATGCGTCCCACCCGCCGCCCCGCCCTACTCCTGGCCGGCCTCCTCCTATCCCTCGCCAACACAGCCTTCGCCCTAGGAACCACCGCCACCACCCTCGAATGGTTCACCCTGCCTCCCGCGGCGGTCATCCTCGCGATCGGCATCTACGCCTACCGCACCCAACCCAGCTGGATCTACCTAGGCCCCGGCCTACTCCTGGCCCTCGCCCCCTCCGCCCTAGTTGCCAACAGCAACTACGACTACCTCCGCACCACCTTCGTAGTAGCCGCCGCCGTAGCCGTGATCCTCATCGGCACCCGCTACTCCCTCCAGGCCCCCTTCATCATCGGCGCCACCGTCCTCCTGAAAATCGCCCTCTGGCAATTCCTAGAGGTAGCCCCATTGATCCCCCGCTGGATCACCCTGGCCACCGCCGGCCTAATCCTCCTGACAGTAGGAGCCACCTATGAACGCCACCTAAAAACCGCCAAACAAGCAGCCCACTGGCTAACCTCGCTGCGCTGATCCGGGCCGTCGCCACTCCGGAGCGGCTGCGGTGAGCCCGGCTCTCTCCGATACTGGAGACGACAGACAACAGCGCCGGGGGGCGAATGGCCAACCGCGAAGAATTGGACTCGTCCGATGCCGTTGTGCTGACTCATGCACTGGAGAAGCTTCGGGCGCGTGACGGTCTGGTGCTAGAGCGGTTGCAGACCACGACCAGGAAGAGCGACGTCGCACCGCTGCTCAAGATCCCCTTGGTCCAGGACTTCGCCCGGCTGCAGGACATCGACCCCGCGCTGGCCGCACTGCAGGTGGTCGCCCAGTGCGTTCGCGACACCACTGACGGTACTCACCAGATCGTCGCCGACGCGGTCCTCGGCCTCGGCGTACTGGGTGACGGCTACTCGCAGTACGGCCTCGAGGAGAAGGTGATCCAGGCGCTCCGGGCGGACTCGCTGGGACGCCGCCGAGCCACTCTGCTGAACAACTGGCGTCATCTGCACCTCGCGATGGGGCTGGTGCCCAGCCATCCGCCCAGTGACCGGACACTTCGGGGAACGATGGAGTCCGACGTACTACGGCAGCTGGCGCGGCAGCTGCTCCAGCCCGAGAACCACCCCCTCGTAGTACCAGAACCAGCTCCGGTACCTCCGGGCACGCCGCGGGTGGCACCGTCCGGCCGCGTCATCGTGGTCGGTGGAGCGGTGATGGATGTGGTCTTCCGGACCAAACTGATCCCGCAGCACGAGACCTCGACGCTGGCCGACGACTGCTTGATAACCCCCGGTGGCAAAGGTGTGAGCCAGGCCGTTGCCGCCGCCCGGCTGGGGCTCAAGGTCAGCCTGGTCGCGGCGCTCGGCGACGACCGGTTCGGTCAGGAGATCGTCGAGCATCTGCGGGCCGAGAACGTCGACACCTCGCTGCTCAAGATCGTCCGCGGTGCGCGGACGCCGATGACCGGCGTCTTCGAGCTGCGACTAGGCGACAGCATCGCGGCGGTCTGGCGCAACTCCGGCGAGATCAATCTGGGCGTCCGCGATCTCGACCTGCTCGCCCGCCAGATCGCCGACTGCGACGCGGTCCTGCTCACCTTCGAGGTGCCGCGCGAGACCTTCCAGCGTGCCACGGACCTGGCCCACCCGGACGAACACTCGGGTCCGACGGTGATCGTCACTCCGGGACAGCCCTACGCCGACGGCGGCATCTCCCGGCTGGCCTTGTCGCAGATCGACTTCCTCGTCGCTCATGCGTGGGAGCTCGAGCGGTACATCCCGGCCGGCCATAGCCGCTTCGACCCCGACCGGGTCGGAGAACATCTGCTCGAGCGAGGCGTCGGCACTCTCTGCCTGCTGGGCTACGGCGGCGGGCTCGTCTACTCGCAGACCACTCCGCGCATCGACCGGCTGCCGACGGTCTCGTCGCCGTTCAAGGAGTCCTCGAGCACCCGGGACGCTTTCTGCGCCGCGCTGGCCGCGAAGCTGATCGACGACGGCACCTTCACCGACACGGTCGCCGAGTGGGCCACCGCAGCGATGGCCTGCGTCGCCGAGGACCACACGCACTCAACGACGATGCCCGACCGGGACCGGATCGATCGGAAGCTCCGCAGCGCCCGAGCCGGCCGCTGACCCCTGCCATTTCGGGCTGGACCGTTGCCAATTGGCAACGACGGCTTCCAATTGGCGGCTGGACCGGCGCGAAGATCGGCTTCAGCCCGCGCCATTAAATCACATTGACACCCAATTGCCGTGCTGTTCACTGAAAACAAAACCGCTCGAGGCAAACGGAAGTGAGGGATACCGATGACCGACAACCACGCAGTGGTAATGATTCTGATGGGAATCGTGGCCGCCATCCTTTACCGCTTCTGGAAGCAGATCCTGCTGGCGCTCCTGATGGTGGTCGTCACCATCTTCTGCTTCGGCATCTACAGCTTCGCGGTCAGCCTGGCCAGCTGAGGCACCCGGAGGGGGTCAGCGACGGAGCAGCCGCTGATCCCCTGCCGGTACGACCTCGGTCTCGCCCTTGATCCGGCAGCAGTAGATCGCTGAATTGAGCAGCGTCGCCCGGCTCTGCTCGACAATCGCTCCGGATTGCGCCCGCACCTCGGCCAGGTTCGCCGTACCGTAGCCCTCCCGCAGCTTGCGCGGACTGACGTAGCGGCGATCGAGATAGAGGTAGGGACGAGCCCGGATCGCCATCCACTGTTGCCAATTCGCCGCCCGGTAGCTCGAGCCGGTGAAGCCCAGATTCGGATCGACTGCCGTCACCAGCAGCTCCGCCGTCGGCTCACTCTGCCGCACGGCGGTGCGCACCTTGGCCAGCAGGAAGGAGATCGCATTGGCCGGCGCCAGGTCGAACGAATAAACCCGGGACACGTCCCACACCCGCTCCGGCAGCACGCCGAACTGGCTGCGCAATTGCCGTCCGACCACCGACCACTCGAGCGGAGAAACGCTGCACAAGGACACCGGCCGGCCGTGCAGCGGATCGACCAGCGCGTAATTCTTCGAGCCTGCCCGCGCGCTCCGCAGATAATGCAGGTGACTGAATATATTGGCCGCATTCTGGGCGTCGTAGGAGACGAACCGGAGATCCTGCAGGGCATAGGAGTCGGTCGGCATCAAATCCAGGATCTCAGCCTGGTCCGCCCGCAATCCGACCGCACAGTGGTGCAACTCCGCGTCCAATTGCCGCCCGGTCAACCGGCCGTTGTGGCCGGCCACTCGGGGCAGGTGGAGCAGCGTACGGACGGCAAGCGCCCGCGGCTCGACCCGATGAGCCGTCGCCGAGCGGGCGACCAGCTCAGTGAACGGTGAATCAGGAGCGCGGCACTCGTCGAGCGAGAATTTCGTCTGTAGTCCAGCCGGCCTGCGGACAGGATCCGTGCTGATGGTGAGGGCGGACAAGGTCAGCGCTTGGCTTCCAGCAGTTGCTTGAGGATGGCGAGGCGGGTACGAACTGGGTCGTACTTGAGCTGCAGCGGCGTCATCCGGTGCTTCGGGCGGTAGTTGACGCGCAGGACTGTCTGCAGCTCGTCATGCCACTCGCTGACGACCGGGTGTGCCCGCAGGATCTCCGACTGGTCGCCGGTCAGGTCGACGACCAGTCGGTCCTCGCCGTACATCACCTCGACCCAGCAGTGCCGCTCGATCTCGATGCGCTCGGGCTCGTCCATCGAGTAGACGTCGCCGTAGCAGTAGCTGAGATCACGCACGTGGGCGGCGGCCAGGGTTTCGATCAGCCAGGCTGAGCTGACGCCGCATTGGCCGTGGGAGGGCATTACCTGGATGCCGGCGGGGCTCTTGAAGCTTTCGTGGATTGTTTTGTCGGACCAGGCGTCCTGGAGGCGTTTTCGGAGGCCTGGGAGGTCGTCGGTCCAGCGGGGGTACGAGCGGCTGTGGAGCGACGGGGTGGTGGAGGTGACGGGGCGGCTCAGGCTGCCGGTGAACGACACTGGTTCAGGACCTTCTGTGGGGAGTTGAACTGCGTGCGCAGTGTGGCGCACGCCACAAAGTATCCAACGAGCGGGCCAGATGCCAGTTACCACTCGCGAGCTGGTCTGATGCTTTGCACTCCGTGCAGCGGGTTGGGCATTCGGCCGGTGACAGGGATGGGTGGGCGGGTGTCCAGGTCGGTGTAGCCGAGGGTTAGGCGGTAGCCGTTGAGGGGGTAGCGGGCGAAGGTTTCTTCCAGGAGGGCGGTGGCTTCCAGGCGGTCTTGGTACTGCGGGTGGGCGCGGGCGTACTCCTCGATCTCGCCGCGGAGGAGGGACCAGAGTTTGTCAGGAGCAACCAAATCGGAACTGGCAAGGACGTCTGCCAATGGGCTGAGGACGCCTAGGAACAGGGCGTCGACGAGGTACTGGCGGAGGATGTGCCACGGCTTGCGTGGGAGGACTCGGTCGTGGGAGTCGGGTTCGGGGCCTCGGGCCGGGATCGGGGCTGTGGAGATGTTGACGTCGTCGATGAGGTCCTTGATCACCAGGCGGGACGGGAGGCCGTCGGGGCCGCAGATGATGGAGAGGTTCTCGCCGTGCGGGTTCACGGTGATGCCGTAGTGGTGCATGAGGTGGAGCAGTGGGCGGATGAGGGTCGAGATGAGCTCAGCAATCCAAACCTCAGCATCAGCCTCGCCGATCAGGGCAGCCACCAACGGCTCCCCATCGGCATCTCGATGCAGTACTGCGGCCAGCGGCCAAGCAGTCTCGCCCGCGGCCAGACGCGTCGTCAGCGGATCACGCCAGATGCAGCCAAGCGTCTCCGTCCACTGATACGGAACGCCAGAGGACAACTGCGGATGCCGCACAGTCACCGACGCGACCTCGCCCAGCAACTCGGTCCCCAGGCGGTTGAAGACCTCATCCCGGTGCCAGAGTCCGCGCAGCCATTGAGTCACCATCGGCGCCGCCAGCGAGCAATGCGGCGGGATGCCCCGGTACACAGAGGTGTTCAGGATCTTCAGGGGGAGCTTGACCTGGTAGCGGTCGGGCTGCGAGGTGTTGACCATGGTTCGGATCGACTGGCTCGGCAGGTAATCGTCCGGCCCCTCCCCCAGCACGACGATCTCGCCGGTGGCCAGCTCTCGCGCCCATTGGGTCGCTACTACGTGGTCGAGTTGCCACGGATGGCAAGGGAGCCACACGTAGGAGTCAGGGTCGACCAACTGGGAGCGGAAGGCGTCCCAAGTCGAGCCAAGTTCCTGCTTGAGGACTGAGTGCTCCGACAGCTCCGGAGTCCCCCGGAACTCGGCCAGCCCTCGCCGCACGGCCAGCCAGACCAGGCGGAGCGGAGTACGGGCTTCAGGCGTGTAGCGGAGACTGTCCGAGGCAGAGAAGCCCAGCCGGCCCTTGTTGGCCACTAGCAGCGGATGTCCGGTCAGGTGCCCTTCAAGCGAAGTGTGCGACAACCCCACCAAATCAACATTAGGCACAGCAGTAGAAGCAATCCGTACGTCGGCAGCCAACGTGCTGGACAGCTCGGCCACATACCCAGCGACGGTGGAGCCCGAGAGCCCAAGGGCACCCGCTGCATCCACCAGGAACTGCACTGGGTCAGTGGCCTCCTCGCTCTCGTCATTGCCGAGGATGCCGGCCGCTGTACGCCGTACCGACCCAGCGACCACCTGGTAGCTGCCAAAGCCACCACGGCTCGCGGAGAACGAATAGGTCGCCGCACCGAACGACAAGCGATCTCCGTCAGGCCGGAGCAGGTCCTCCGTGCAGAGCTGCGAGATGAGTTTCGCCAGCAGCGCGGAAGAACTCGACGCCCAGGTCATCCCGGGATGGAGAAGCTAGTGAACGCCGTGGACTTGGGCAGCCGGAAGATCTCCCTTCCAGCCACACTGTTGAGGATCGTGGCGTTGCGGATGGCCCCGATGCCCAGGTCGGGAGCCGCGACACCATGGCTGTGCAGGTCCGCGTTAGCGACGAACAGTCGACCAGTAAGCGGGCTATCGGTACTGATGCTGTGGTCCCGGTTCACCACCCACCGCCCAGCGGCATCTCTGTGCACCAGCGGGTCCAAAGCCGTGAAGAACGGCAGTGGACGATTGCGGTAGCCAGTAGCGGCCACCACCGCGTCCGTCACGTGCTGGAAGGTCCGCCCGCTGTCAGCGTGCCGCATGGTCAGCTCGATGCCGTCAGCCCGCGCCACCGCCGACTCCACGGCTACCCCTACCTGCAGCTCGACAGGCGCGACCGCCGAAGCATTGAGGTCGCGCTGGTAGAGCACGTCGTGGATCTCCTCCAAGGTGTCCGAGGAGATGCCCTTGTAGTGCCGCCACTGATCCTTGACCAGCCGGTCCCGCGTCGACTCCCCCAGCGCATGGAAGTAGTCCACATACGAAGGCGTAGTCATCTCCAGTACCAGCTTGGAGTAATCCAGAGGCGTGTACGCCGCTGTGCGGGTCAGCCACGCAACACCCGGCCCACCCTCGGCATTGGCCCGCAGCAGGTCCAGTGCGCACTCAGCACCGGACTGCCCCGACCCGACCACTGTCACGCGTCCAGCACGCAGCAGGTCCTCCCGGCGGAACAGGTAGTCGGCGGAGTGCAGGAACCGCTCCTCCGGCAAGTCGGCAAGCGCAGCGGGTACTGCCGGCTCAGTACCAACGCCCAGCACCAGATGGCGAGCCCTGAACACCTCAACCGTCCCAGCGCGCTCCACGGTCAGCACAAACGCGTCCCCGTCGAACACCACCTCCGACACGTGGTGCCCGAAGTGCAGCGAGTCCAGCTGCGCCGAACACCAGCGCAGATACGCCTCGTACTCGCGCCGCGTCGGGTGGAACTTCTCCCGCACGTAGAACTGGTACAGCCGGTCGTTATCGCGCAGGTACGAAAGGAACGACAGCGGATGCGCCGGCTCCACCAGGCTGACCAGGTCGGCCATGAAGGACACCTGCAGCATCGCGTCGCCGAACATCAGCCCGCGATGCCAGGTGAACTCGGGCCGGCTGTCCAGTACCGCCAGCTTCAGATCGTCCAAGCCACTGGCCAGCGCGGCCAGCCCCAGGTTGAACGGGCCACAGCCGATGGCGATCACGTCGTACGGCTCGGTAGTCATCTCAGGCCTCCACGGTCCGGGTGCGGACCATCAGTAGTGCTTTCTTCTCGGGGAACTCCAGCTCCCCCTGGGTGACGAAGCCGGCCGCCTCGAACGCGCGGACCGACGGAAGATTGGTGACATCGGGCTCGGCGACTACCCGCTGGCTGAGCGGATCGGCCCGCAGCAGGGCATCGGCGAGCGCTCGCAGCAGCCGACGGCCCAGGCCCTGGCCGAGCCGGTCGGTGTCGCCGATGGCCACATGTACGCCCCAGTCGTGCTCCTGCCAGGCGTAGTACTCCGCCAGCCGGTCGTGCCGCACCCTGTACAGCTCGAGGTAGGCGAAGTCCTCACCGTCGACAGTGGTGAGACAAGGGATCGAGTGCTCGCCCGCGAGCTGCCCCTCGATCGCCTGCGCCCACCGCTCGACCGACCAGTCCTGGCACCACCACTTCTGGATATGCGGCTGCGCCATCCACCAGGCGACGGTCGAAGCATCCGACGCGGCGGCGGGCCGCAGATCGAAGCCGCCGTCCAGGTGCAACAGCGGCGCGACATCACACTTCACTGCGCGCACCCAACCGCAGGGGATTCGGTACGTCCAGATAGACCGACTGCGCGTCCAGCGGTGCGACTACCTCGTCGATACCGCGCAGCCGGGTCATCATGTTGGCCTTGCAAGGCAGCTGGGCGGCGGACAGCCAACGCTGCGCCAGACGGTCTCCACTAGGCCCAGCAGTCTTCAACGCCGGTAGCGCCTCCGACAGCCGATCCCGGACGACCTCAAGCAGCGCATCCTCGTCAGCCAGCCCGTCGACGGCCAGGGAGCCCACCACTGCAAGCGCCTGGTTGTGCAGCAGGTAGTACGTCAGCCGGTCGTCGACTATCACGTCCTCCACCACAGCCAGGGTCGAGTCACTCAACCCAGTCACGTCCAGCAACCCACGCAGGTACGACGAAGCCAGGTAGTAGCCCTGGTTGTCGCGGTAGGCCCCACCAGCAACCCGCCCTGCGTCGTCCAGCCGTACCAGGGTGTTCTGCTGATGGGCCTCCAGCCCGATCCCCGTCTCGGCGTACAGGTGCAGCATCGGTACGAGTACTTCGTCCACGTACGACGCCACCCACGCCTCTGCTCCACCGTCCCCATGACCTGCGACAGCAGCCCCAAGACGACTGAGCTCACCTGGCCGCGGTGCCACGAGCCCGGCCAGACACGCATAGCTGTCAACAGCAGCCGGTACTTCGCGCACAGCGACGTCCAGCCCGGTCAACAGCGGCCCACCCTCATCCAGTGCAACCCAGGCCGGGTCCCGGACGATGGAGAACCGCGGGTGCGCCGTCGCAGTACCGGCGTTGTACGCGGCGTCCAGCAACCGGTTGATCTCCAGGCCTCGCCGCAGCTCCGTCGGTGTCGACTCACGGCGAGAGTTGGTGATGCGCAGCCCCAGCGACAGCTTGAGCATGACGGGCAGATCCGGGTGGTACACGGTGCGCAGACTCGAGGTCGGGTACCACTTCGCACCCAGCGGCCCCAGCGCCTCCATCCGCCCATCGGCGATCAGTGAGGCGACTCGCGGCCGCTTGACCAGGTCACCGGCCTGCCAGGGATGCGCCGGTACCAGCACCCGGCCGTCGGGAGGCGTGATGCCGGCCAGCGCGGCCATCAGCTGCAAGGCGTCCAGTCCCTGCAGTGATGGCGCGCCGGCCACCTGGTCCGAGGACACCAGCTCGGCGTCCACTGCGAACCAGTGCACCGCGAAGCGGCCACCCAGCTCCGGCGAGTACTCCGCCAGCTCGGCACCGCTCAACCCATCCCGGCTCTTCGGAGCCGGGTGGTTCAGATGGCCGAACAGCAGTGCCTGCTCGGCCTCGAGGAAGCGTCCGGGGCCACGCTCACCGCCGTCGGCCACGAAGACCGTCACGTTCCGGACGGACTCCGCAGTACGGGCCGCGAGGTCGTCGATCTCGGCCGGGTCGGCGTCGACCGACAGCAGTCGCACCAACCCCTCCGGACTTACCGGCACGCCGTCGACCCGTACCTCGGCAAAGCCGTGCAACCCAGTTCTCGACGCGTGCAGCACTGTCGCCGTCACGGTCGACGAGCCGACCGCCAGCGTCAGTGGGCCGGCCGTGACTGGCACGGAGGTCTCCCGCGTGTAGCACCGCAGGATCGCGTTGAGATGAGCTTCGACCGCCACTGAGGTGGGTGAGATCACGCTGCTCCTTCGCGAGGCAGGACGTCGTGACCGGTGGCCACGACCTGGTCGAGCAGTTCCTCGATGTCCGTCGCGGTGGCATTCGGGTTCAGCAGCGTCAACTTCAACGCGACCGCCGCCGGGCGGCCGCCCCGGGCCGGGATCCTGGTCCGGCCGATCAGCACCCGTCCCGACGTCAGCAACCGGCGCCGGACCTCACCCTGGACGGCGTCCAGCTCGGCCGCCGCCAGTCCCTGCCCGGCGACCCGGAACAACACCGTGGTCAGGGTCACCGGTGCCAGCAACTCAAGGTTGCTGTCGGCAACGACCCGGGCCGCGGCGGCGTGCGCGAGCTCGTGACAGGTGTCGAGCATCTTGCCCAGTCCGGCCCGGCCGTATGCGGTCAGCGTGGTCGCGACTTTCACCGCGTCCGGACGCCGGGTGGTCTGCAGGCTGCGGCCGAGCAACCCGTCCAGTCCGGAGTCGATGTCGTCGGCCGGGTTGAGGTACTCCACCGAGCGGCCGAGCGAGGCGAACCGTTCCCGGTCGGCGACGAGCAGCATGCTGGTCGCGGCCGGCTGCCAGCCGATCTTGTGCAGGTCCAGCGTCACCGAGTCGGCGCACGGAAGCTCAGCGAGCAGCGGCGCGAGCCGGTCCGAGAACAGCGCGCCGAACCCGTACGCCGCATCCACGTGCACCCATGCCCCGTACTGCCGTGCCAGCCCCGCGATCTGCGCGATCGGGTCGATCGAGCCGTAGTCGGTGGTACCGGCCGTGGCGATCACCGCGAGCGGCGTCCGGCCCGGCTTGGCCAGCTCGTCGCCCAGGATGTCCAAGCGCATCCGGAAGTCGCCGTCGGCCGGGATCGTGATGGCCGCGTCCTCGCCAAGACCGAGCGCCGCGCAAGCCCGCTGCACGGAGAAGTGGGCCAGCTCCGAGCAGAACACCACCGGCTTCTCCAACCCGGCCAGCCCATTGCGCCGTACGTCGATACCGACCGCCGCGGCGGCATTGTCGCGGGCGATCAGCACCGCGAGCAGGTTGGAGATCGACCCACCAGGCGTGAGCACGCCATCGGCGGACGGCCCGAAACCGGCCATCGTCGCGAGCGCCCGGACCACCCAGCGCTCGATCTCCAGCGTCACCGGCCCGGAGTCGTACGTGTCCATCGACGCGTTGCTCGCGGACGCCAGCGCATCGGCGTCGACGGCCACCTGGAGCACCGGCGGCTGCAGATGCGCGGCCGCGTGCGGGTGGCTGAGATCGATCCCATCCCGATCGAGCAGTCCGGCGATCAGGTCCAGCGCCGCCGACTCGCCGACCCCCGTCGAAGGGACCCGCGGCGCACCGAGCAGCTCGGCAGTCCGCTGCTGGACGGCGGCCGGCGTACCGGCCGGCAACGGTCCCCGTTTGCTGTCCCGCACGGTCGATGCCAGGGGCCAGCGATGCAGCTCCACCACACGCTCATCGCGATCGAAGGGACTATGGGGTGCGTCGAGGGACGACATCCAGCTTCTCCTGGGAAAGTTGTCGAGTAAGGCAGCCCTTACTTAGGTAGCCCTAACCTACTAACCTCGAAGCTGTGCGTGTCAACCGGGGTGACCTGCGTGATGAAACACAGCAACAACCGCCTCGTCCGAGTTGACGAGGCGGGGTGCTGGGTGAACGACTCAGCGGCCGTACGGGGTACGGGTGAGCGTGAAAGTGGCGAGATCCAGCTGCTTGACGACGTCACCGTCGCGGATCACCCGGAGCCGTTCGCCGGCGAAGTAGCCGTCGCGGCCGCGGTAGAGGTCTGGGCCGATGGGTGAGAAACGACACGGGTAGCCGGTGGTGAGCTGCAGGATGCCGCCGGCGACGGTCATCGTCATCTGGGTGTTGCCCCAGTACCAATGGCCGAGCAGCTCCTCGCCCTGGGCGAGCTCCGGCTCCGGCACCCACTCGATGGGCAGCGGCGGCTCGTACGAGGCCAGGATGCGCATCAGGTCGAGGGGCACCGAGGCGCATCTGCCGGACGTCGAGTTGGCCAGCGTCACCGCGCCGATGCGGCGGCCCCGGTCGACGAAGAGCCCGGCCATGAAGCCCGGCATCGAGCCGGTGTGGCCGACGAAGAGATAGGGGTCGTCGGCATGCATCCGCAGCCCGAGCCCGTACGACGCGGTCAGTGCCTCACGCGGATCCGCGGCCGCCGGCGCCGCCATCTCGTCGACGGTGTCCCGGTTGAGTACTTCGTAGCCGGGGTCGATCCAGAACGCGGCGTACTTCGCCAGGTCCTCGATCGTGCTCCACAACTGCCCGGCCGGCGCCATCGCACCCGAGTCGTACGCCGGCTCCAGGTCGAGCCGCCCACTGAACGGATGCACCGAGAACCCCTTGGCGGCCGGGGTCACCGGGAAGTACGTCGTCC
Organism: Kribbella sp. NBC_00382; assembly: GCF_036067295.1. Taxonomy (NCBI): domain Bacteria; kingdom Bacillati; phylum Actinomycetota; class Actinomycetes; order Propionibacteriales; family Kribbellaceae; genus Kribbella; species Kribbella sp. NBC_00382. The sequence goes on along the minus strand of NZ_CP107954.1, from coordinate 6,201,852 downwards.
GCCGCATCTCCAGCGGGTCAAGGATCCGGGCCGCCACCAGCTCCATCCATGCGGCACCCCGAAGACGCGCGACGACCTCACCGAGCAACGCGTAGCCGAGGTTCGAGTAGTGATGCCGCCGATCGGGGCTGCCGGCCGCCTGCGACTCGTCCATCGCCGCCGTCAGCGCTTCGAACGAAACGCCTGGATTGCGTTCCCACCAAGGGCCTTCGGGCTCGGCGTTCATCCCGCCCGAGTGCGCGAGCAACTGCCGGATGGTCAGGTCGCCGAACGCAACCCCGGGCAGATGCTTGCCCACGGCATCGTTCAGCGCGAGCAGCCCGTCGTCGCGGCACTGCATCACCAGGATCGCGGTAAGCGTCTTGGTGATCGACCCGATCCGGTATTGCGCGTCCGGCCCGGGCGCGAGCCCTTCACCGTCCACGATCTGCCCGCGCGACCCGGTCCACGCCAGTGCGCCGTCCTTCAGCACACCGGCCGTGATCGACGGCAGCTTGGTCTCACTCTGGGCTGCCGCGATCTCGGCGTACAGGGCCGCTGCGGTGTCAGCACGTACGTCAGTCACCCGCACAAGTATGCCTGGGTTACTCGAAGGCCTCCGGCGACGGGCAGGAGCAGATCAGGTTGCGGTCGCCGTACGCGCCGTCGATCCGGCGGACCGGCGGCCAGTACTTCGTGGTCCGGTCGACCGACTGCGGGAAGGCGGCCTCCTCGCGGGTGTAGGCGTGCTCCCACTTGTCGTTGATCACCGACGACGCGGTGTGCGGCGCGTTCACCAGCGGGTTGTCGCCGGCCGGCCACTCCCCCGCCGCGACCCGGTCGATCTCGTGCCGGATCGCGATCATCGCGTCGCAGAACCGGTCCAGCTCACCAAGATCCTCGGACTCGGTCGGCTCGACCATCAGCGTGCCGGCCACCGGGAACGACATCGTCGGCGCGTGGAAGCCGTAGTCGACCAGCCGCTTCGCGACGTCGTCGACGGTGATGCCGGTCTCCTTGGTCATCGGCCGCAGATCCAGGATGCACTCGTGCGCGACCAGCCCGTTCTCACCCGTGTAGAGCACTGGGAAGGCGTCCTCGAGCCGCTTGGCCACGTAGTTGGCGGTCAGCACCGCAGCCTTCGTCGCCGACGTCAGGCCCTCCGCGCCCATCATCCGGATGTACGCCCAGGAGATCGCCAGTACGCCGGCCGAGCCGAACGGTGCCGCGCTGATCGGGCCGACGCCCGACTCGGGACCGGCCTGGTCGAGCAGCGGGTGGTTGGGCAGGTACGGGGCCAGGTGCGCGGCGACCGCGACCGGACCGACACCCGGGCCGCCACCACCGTGCGGGATGCAGAACGTCTTGTGCAGGTTCAGGTGGCTGACGTCGCCGCCGAACTCACCCGGCCTGGCCAGCCCGAGCAGCGCGTTGAGGTTCGCGCCGTCGACGTACACCTGGCCGCCGTGGTCGTGGACGATCTGGCAGACCTCGGTCACGCTCTCCTCGTACACGCCGTGCGTGGACGGGTAGGTGATCATGATCGCGGCCAGCTTGTCGGCGTGCTCGTCGGCCTTGGCACGCAGGTCGGCCAGATCGATCGTGCCGTCATCGTTGCCCTTGACAACAACAACCTTCATGCCCGCCATCACCGCGGAGGCCGCGTTCGTGCCGTGCGCGCTGGCCGGGATCAGGCAGACGTTGCGGTCTTCGTTGCCCTGGGCCCGGTGATAGCCGCGGATCGCGAGCAGTCCGGCGAGCTCACCCTGCGAGCCGGCGTTCGGCTGGATCGAGACCTTCGCGTAGCCGGTCACCTCGGCCAGCCAGCGCTCGAGCTGACTGATCAGCTTCACGTAACCGGCGGCGTCCTCGATCGGCGCCAGCGGGTGCATGTCGGCGAACTCGGGCCAGGTGACAGCTTCCATCTCGGTGGTCGCGTTCAGCTTCATCGTGCAGGAGCCGAGCGGGATCATGCCGCGGTCGAGAGCGTAGTCGTAGTCCGACAGCTTGCGCAGGTAGCGCAGCATCGCCGTCTCGGACCGGTGCGTGTTGAAGACCGGGTGCGTCAGGTACTCCGAGGTCCGGGTGACCGTCTCGGCGAGGTTGTTGCCACCGAGCGTCGCGTCGTACGTCACGCCGAAGGAACGGCAGACCCCGACGAGCGCCGTCGCGTCGGTCTTCTCGTCGCAGGAGATCCCGACGTGGTCCGCGTCGACCTCACGCACCCAGATGCCGTTCTGCCGCGCCGTGTCGACGACGTCAGCCGCCCGACCGGGCACCCTGGCGAGCACGGTGTCGAAGAACTGGTCGTGCACAACCTCGACGCCACCGGCCTTGAGCGATGCGGCCAGGCTGTCCGCGTTGCGGTGGACGCGCTCGGCGATCGCCTTCAGCCCCTCGGGACCGTGGTAGACGGCGTACATCGAGGCGACGACGGCGAGCAGCACCTGCGCGGTACAGATGTTCGAGGTCGCCTTCTCACGGCGGATGTGCTGCTCACGCGTCTGCAGAGCCAACCGGTACGCCGGCGCGCCATCCGCATCAACCGAGACGCCGACCAGCCGACCCGGAAGCGAGCGCTCCAGCCCGGCGCGCACCGACATGAACCCAGCGTGCGGGCCACCGTAGAACAGCGGGACGCCGAAGCGCTGGGACGACCCGATGACGATGTCGGCCCCCGCCTCGCCCGGCGCCTCGAGCAGCGTCAGGGCGAGCAGGTCGGACGCGACGGCGACAAGGGTCTCGCGCTCGTGAGCCGCGGCGACCAACGGCTTGAGGTCGCGGACGACGCCGCCGGCACCCGGGTATTGCACCAGGAAGCCGAAGAAGTCGCCCTCGGGCAGGCCCTCGGTGGTGTCGGCGACGACAACCTCGATGTCGAGCGCCTCGGCCCGGGTCTGGACGACGGCGATCGTCTGCGCGAAGCAGTCCGCGTCGACGAGGAAGCGGTTGCTCTTGCTCTTCCGGTTCGAGCGGTGCGCCAGCGTCATCGCCTCCGCGGCGGCGGTGCCCTCATCGAGCAGCGACGCGTTCGCGGTCGGCAGACCGGTCAGGTCGGAGACGACGGTCTGGAAGTTCAGCAGCGCCTCGAGGCGGCCCTGGGAGATCTCCGGCTGGTACGGCGTGTAGGCGGTGTACCAGGCCGGGTTCTCGACCAGGCGGCGGACGATCACCGACGGGGTGAAGGTTCCGTAGTACCCCTGGCCGATCATCGAGGTGGCGACGTTGTTGCGGGCGGCGAGCTGCCGCAGCTCGGTCAGCGCGTCGACCTCGGAGGCCGGCTCGGGCAGCCGGAGCGGCTCGGTCGAGCGGATCGAGGCAGGCACCGCGGCATCGACGAGCGCATCGACATCGGCGTACCCGAGGGTCTCGACCATGCGCGCGATCTCGTCCTGGCGTGGTCCGATGTGGCGGTCGGCGAACACGGCCGATACCTGTGCAGGGGTTTCAGTCATCGTGAGGAGGCTCCGTTGCTGACAATTGCCGGTGGCCTCCCCCTCTGTCACACGGCGCGCGCTTCAGAGTCGCCTAAGACACTCGGTCCATGGGCCTGAGAGGTTCCGGGGAGGAATTGCCCCTTCGGCGCCCAGCCAAACAGCAGGCTGAGACTCTCCCGAGTGTTGTGTACGGCTGAGAACGAGGGTACCTCAGCCCGTCATGCGGGCACGGCGGCGGGCAGCGAGCTCGTCGTTGGCGTGCGTGTCGCCGGTCTCGCCGTGCGCGTCGAGACGCTCGGTCGGCAGCTCCGACAGCGACCCCTCGACCTCGCGCCAGACGCCGCCGAGGGCGATACCGAAGACGCCCTGGCCGCCGGCCAGCAGGTCGATGACCTCGTCGGGCGAGGTGCACATGTAGACCGAGGCGCCGTCGCTCATCAGGGTGATCTGGGTCAGGTCATCGATGCCACGCTTGCTCAGGTGGGCGATGGCGCTGCGGATCTGCTGCAGCGAGATGCCCGCGTCGAGCAGCCGCTTGATCACTTTGAGCAACAAGACGTCGCGGAAGCCGTAGAGCCGCTGGGTGCCGGAACCGGTCGCCGGGCGCACGGACGGTGAGACCAGTCCGGTACGGGCCCAGTAGTCCAGCTGGCGGTAGGTGATACCGGCCGCGGCGCAGGCCGTCGGGCCGCGGAAGCCGACGTCGTCGGGCATCGGCTTCAGGTCGTCCTCGAAGAGCAGACCCTGAACGCCGGCGGTGACGGCCGCCTCGGCGTGTGCTTCGGACGTCGACTGCGCCGTCAGATCAGTGTCGCCGGTGCGTGTCACGCCTGAGCCTCCCTGGGTACCGACTGGAACGGATCACATCCGTGGAGTTACAACACCCCCACGACTCCTTCAAGGTAAGCCGCCGCTCAGGCCGGGTCAACGACAACGGCCCGGAGCCGGATGCGTGTCGCGGATCCAATACGAATCGTTACCTGTCAGCTCTTGTCGAAGTCTTCCGGTGTGACGTGATCGAGGAACTCGCGGAAGCGCTCGACCTCCTCCTCCTCGACCACCTCGTCGTCCTCGTTCTCGCTGTCCGGGACCGGGATGCCGGCCTCGGCCAGGATCTCCTCGGTGCAGAACACCGGCGTACCGGTCCGCAGCGCGAGGGCGATCGAGTCGGACGGGCGGGCGGAGATCTCGGTCTTGTCGTCGAAGACCAGGATCGCCTCGAAGACGCCGTCGGTCAGGTTCACGATCCGGACCTGGCTCAGCGTGTGGCCGAGCATCCGGATCGTCTCCGCGAACAGGTCGTGGGTCAGCGGCCGGGGTGGCTCCATCCCCTGCTGGGCGAACGCGATGGCGCTCGCCTCGGCCGCGCCGATCCAGATCGGCAGGTACCGCTCGCCGCCGACCTCCCGGAGCAGCACGATCGGCTGACTCGAAGGCATCTCAACCCGGACTCCGACCACGTCGACTTCGCGCACTCCTTCAGCCTACTCTGCGGGCCAGGCCGGGGCTGCCCCGCCGGGGTCAGCGGGTGAGCCGGGAGCGGACCAGTGCCGCATGCAACCGAACCGCGAGCGCTGCCAGCTCGAGCGTCTTGTCGTCCCGCCGGGGCTGGACCACCTGCTCGATCAACCCGACCTCACGGTCGGCGGCAGCCCGGAACGGCCGCAGGTGCCGCGGCTCGATCCCGTACTGCGCGAACTCGGCCGCCGCCTTGGCGATCAGGATCGCGTCGCCGTCGTAGTGGTTGCCCCGGGCCACGACGAGGTTGTGACTCTCCAACTGCTCAAGCAACTCAGGCGTGATGCCGGCCGCCTCACGCAGCTCGTCCCGCGTCAGCTTCAGCTCGGTCCCGTACGTCGAGAAGTCCTCGGCATCAGGCAGACCCGCGGGCTGCGGCAACTTCTCCGGCGCTGCTGGCCGGCCACCAGGCGCAGGCGGACGCAACCCGCGATCCATCGCACCCAGGTGGTCCTTGATCACCTTCAGCGGCAGGTACTGGTCGCGCTGCGCGGTCAGCACATAGCGCAGCCGCTCGATGTCGGCCGCGCTGAACTTGCGGTACCCCGAAGCGGTCCTGGCCGGCGTCACCAGCCCCTCCGCCTCGAGGAAGCGGATCTTGGAGATGGTGACGTCGGCGAACTCGGCCTGCAGAAGCTGCAGCACCTCACCGATGCTGCTGCCTACAGCGGAGCCGTCCGGCTCAGGCTTGACCACTGGCGTAGTAGACCAGGCGGTACTTGCCGATCTGCACCTCGTCGCCGTTCGACAGCTGCAGCTCGTCGATCCGGTCGCGGTTCACGTAGGTGCCGTTCAGGCTGCCGACGTCGCGGACCTTGACGCCTTGCGGGTCGCGGCGGAACTCCGCGTGCCGACGCGAGACTGTCACGTCGTCGAGGAAGATGTCGCTGTCCGGGTGCCGGCCGGCGGTGACCACGTCGACGTCGAGCAGGAACCGGCTGCCCGCGTTCGGGCCGCGCTGGACGATCAGCAGCGCCGAGCCCTGCGGCAGCGCGCCGACCGCGGCCTCGTCCTCGGCGGACAGGCTCTCGCCGGCGTCGAACCGCTCGGTCTCCGGCTCGATGCTGATCGGTGCGAGCATCGCGGTGTCGGTCACCCCGGGGGCGGTCACCGGACGGTCCGCGCCAGGGAGCATCGTTCCGCACTGCGAGCAGAACCGGCTGCCCTCGGAGTTCTCGTGCCCGCACTGGTTGCAGAACGGCATGCTGTGATCCTCCCGATCGCCGGCGGTCCGGCGACGTTCTCGTTGACCCCGTGATGACAAGTGTGGCCTGCGGCCCCAACCCTCGACCGGCGGTTGAGGTCCGACAGAACCTACCAGTTGTTGCCGCTCAGCTCTGGTCGAGCTGGCCCTTGTACGTGTCGGCGTCCATCAACGCCTCGATCTCGTCGTCGTCGTCGACCTCGATGTCGAGCAGCCAGCCCTCGCCGTACGGGTCGGTGTTGACCAGGTCGGGCTGGTCGGCCAGCGCCTCGTTGACGGCCCGTACGGTGCCGTTGAGGGGCGCGAACAGGTCGCTGACGCTCTTGGTCGACTCCAGCTCACCACAGGAGTCGCCGGCCCGGACAGCGGTGCCGACCTCGGGCAGCTGCACGTACACGATGTCGCCGAGCGCGTCCTGGGCGAAGTCGGTGATACCGACCCGCACCGGGCCGTCGCCGGCCTTCACCCACTCGTGCTCGGCCGTGTACTTCAGGTCTTCGGGGTACACCTCGGTCCCTCTTTCTTCCAATGGAAACTGCCAGGCAATGGGTCTACTGGGGGGCTACTTTGTCGGGCTCGGTGCCGGGCGAGCGTAACGATGCTCCTCCGGCGTGTGCAAGACGGTGATCGACAGGCTCGGCAGCTCGCTCACCTCGGCCCGGCCACCGATCTGCGGGCCTTCCACCTCGCTCACCAGACCACCGGGGAAGTTGGCCGCCTCGGCCAGGTTGTGGGACTCCCCGATCGCCTCGATCACGTACGGCGACTGCACCTTCTCACCGTCGATCTTCACGCCGGGCGGATCGTCGACCAGATCGGTGCTGGCCACCACCCGGACCTGGCCGTTGATCTGGATCGCCTCGGCGCCCGCGTCGCGGAGCTCCTCGATCGCGTCCAGCAGGTTACTGGACTGCATCTTGGCCTCCGGGTCGGTCAGCGTGATCCGGACCCCAGAGCCGACGGCCGGCAACGTACCGGCCAGGATGCCGAGCACGCGCACCTGCTGCTCGGCCTGCTCGCGGGCAGTCTGCGCCTTGTCCGCGCTGGAGGTCAGCGTGTTCTTGCGCGCCTCCAGTTCGGTGATCTCGGTCTCCAGCCGCCGGGTGTTCTGGCCCAGGCCGTCGAGGATCGCGATCAGGTCCTCGCGGCGGGCGTTCTGGTAGCCGTCGTCGGCCCGGTTCACCCGGACCTGGACGACCGCCATACAGGCCACCAGCGCCAGCACGACAGCCACGATCGCCTGCCCACGGGACGGCTTGAAGCCGGTCCGCAGCCGCCGCAGCGCCAGGTTCGGCACCTTCGGCTTCGGCTTGGGCATCGGCGTCGGCTCGGCCGGCTCCGGCGGCGGGAACGGGTCGTCGGTACTCATCTCAGGCCCTGAAGACGTGACGCCGGATCGCGGCCATGTTGGTGAAGATCCGGATCCCGAGCACGACCACGACGCCGGTGGACAGCTGCGAGCCGACCCCGAGCTGGTCGCCCAGGTACACGATCAGGGCCGCGATCAGCACGTTCGAGACGAACGAGACGACGAACACCTTGTCGTCGAAGATGCCGTCCAGGAACGCCCTCAGAGCGCCGAACACCGCGTCGAGCGCGGCGACCACCGCGATCGGCAGATAGGGCTGCGCCCAGTCGGGTACGTCGGGAGCGACCAGCAGACCGACGACGACGCCGATCACCAGGCCGAGGACGGCGATCATCTCCCGCCCACCTTCGCGTACCGCAGCGCGATGGTGGCATCGGCTGGCACCAGCAAGGAATCCTCCGTCGTGATCGTCATCCGGACATGGAAATTGGAGACCAGGTACTGCACCCACTGGCCGCCCGAGCTCTGCGCGAACCGGGCCGGCATGGTCGCGGTGTCCCCGATCGCCAGCACTGTGTACGGCGGGGTCAGCGAACTGTAGTCGACGGTGATCGCGCTGCCCGCACCGCGGATCGCGGTCAGCGTGGTGAGCCGGTGACCGTTCACCGAGATCGCCTCCGCGCCGGCCGTCCACAGACCGTTGACGAACTGCTGCAGGTCGACGTCGAGCAGCCGCCCCTGCTTGTCGTCTGAGTCCTTGGCGTCGTCGACGACGGCCTTCAGGCCCGGGCCGGTGACCGCGACCGCGCCGACCTGTAGCTCGAGGTCGTTCAGCTTCTGCTGCAGCGCGGCGCCTTCGCTCGTGTTGCTCAGCCCACCGGCCTGCAGACCGCGGACCTCGTCGGCGAGCTTCGTCTGCTGGCCCCGCAGGTCGGTCAACCGGTTGTCGGCCGTGTTGATCCGGGTGATCAGCTCTTTGCGCTGCTTCTCCGCCTCGGGCGCGCTGCGATAGTTCTGCGACGCGGCGACGGCGAGCAGGAAACCGAGGAAGAGCAGGGCGATCACCAGGATGATCCGGTGCCGCGACTTGTTGGCCTTGTCACCCTGGGCCGGCCGCTGCCGGGCCGCGACGGCGTACCCCTCGTCCAGCGGGTGGGCCATCAGGTTGTTCAGCAACGACATGGACGCGTCGACGCGTCGCTGCCCGGGTGGAGACTGGCCGGGTGGGGACTGGCCGGGTGGAGACTGGGTCACGGGATCGCCCTTAGCCCGCCTGGTTGCTGATCGGCTTCACGGTCTGCATCAGGTGGCGCAGCTGTGCGAAGTACAGGGCGCCGGCCCAGTAGTACAGAGCGGTACCCCAGATCGCGAAGGCCCAGCCGAAGACGCGGGCCAGCAGGTTGAGTGTGCTGTCCCCATCACCGAGCAGCAGCAACGGGAACGCGTACAGCAGACAGAAGGTCGCGGACTTACCGAGGAAATGCACCGGCAGCGCGTTGACGCCCCGGCGGTGCAGGGCCGGCAGGGCGAAGGTGAGCAGCAGGTCCCGCAACGGCAGCGCGATCGCAAGCCACCACGGGATGATGTCGCGCAGCGCGAGGCCGAGCACGGTGGCGAAGATGTAGAGCCGGTCTGCGACCGGGTCGAGCATCTGGCCGAGCCGGGTCGTCTGGTTCATCCGGCGGGCGATCTGGCCGTCGGCCCAGTCGGTGAAGCCCGAGATCGCGAGCACCAGCAGCGCCCAGCCGTCTTCCTTCGGCCCAAGGATCAGCCAGAGGAAGAGCGGTACGCCCAGTAGCCGGATGAAGCTCAGTGCGTTCGGGATCGTCAGTACCCGGTCGGACACTTCCAAGTCCGGCACGCGATCCTCCCCCAGCTCTGCGAATCGGGCGACCGCGAACGGCGCCCCTGTCCCGGTCGTTACTGTACTTGGGCCCGGTACCGGGCCATGCCCCGGCCACACCGGCGGTGACCTGATCGAGATCAGCCGTAGTGCGGCCTCCGCTGGTCCTAGGGTGGGACGGTGAAGTTTCTGGTACTGATCTACGGCAATCCCGAGTCGCGGCAGGTCTGGGACGGGCTGTCCGACGAGCAGAAGGCCGAGTCGATGACCGGCTACACCGCCCTCAACGACGCCCTCGCGGCCAGCGGCGAGCTGGTCGTGTCGCACTCGCTGGGCGATCCGGCGGCGACCAAGCAGGTGCTGTTCCGCGACGGTCAGCCGATGACCACCGACGGGCCGTTCGCCGAGGTGAAGGAGCAGCTGGCCGGGTTCTACCTGCTCGACTGCGACTCGATGGAGCGTGCGCTGGAGATCGTGCCGCAGATCCCGGAGGCGCCGTTCAGCATCGTCGAGGTCCGGCCGATCCGGGACCTGAGTTCCTTCAGCTGATGATCGACCAGCTGCTGCGGGAGCTCGCCCCGCAGATCGTCGGCCCGCTGGTACGCCGGTACGGCGGGTTCGACACCTGCGAGGACGCCGTCCAGGAGGCGCTGCTGGCCGCGTCGCAGCAGTGGCCGGTCGACGGGCTGCCCGAGAATCCGCGCAGCTGGCTGATCACCGTCGCGTCGCGCCGGCGGATCGAGATGCTGCGCAGCGAAGCGGCCCGGCTCCGGCGCGAGGAGACCGTCGCTTCGTTGGAGCCGGTGGAGCCTGCGCCCGTTGGTTCTGACGACTCTCTGACCCTGTTGTTCCTCTGCTGCCATCCGTCGCTCACTCCCCCGTCGCAGATCGCGCTGACATTGCGGGCGGTCGGCGGGCTCACCACGGGCGAGATCGCGCGCGCATTCCTGGTGCCGGAGTCGACGATCGGCCAGCGGATCAGCCGGGCCAAGGCTTCGATCAAGAAGCAGGGCGCGGAGTTCCGGATGCCGCCGCCTGATGAGCTGCCGGAGCGGCTGGCCGCAGTACTGCAGGTGCTCTATCTGATCTTCAACGAGGGCTACACGGCCAGCTCGGGTGAGAGCCTGCAGCGGGTCGAGCTGAGTGCTGAGGCGATCCGGTTGGCGCGGCAGCTGTTCGCCCAGCTCCCGTCGGAGGGCGAGGTCGCCGGGCTGCTCGCGCTGATGCTGCTGACCGACGCGCGCCGCCCGGCCCGTACGTCGGCGGACGGCGCGCTGATCCCGCTGCCCGAGCAGGACCGGTCGTTGTGGATCCGTGGGTTTGTTGCCGAGGGCACCGAGTTGATCTCGGGCACGTTGCGGACGGCACCGATCGGCCCGTACCAGCTGCAGGCGGCGATCGCCGCAGTACACGATGAGGCGGCCCGGGCCGAGGACACCGACTGGCGCCAGATCCTCGTCCTCTATGAGCTGCTGGAGACGCTGGCCCCCGGTCCGATGGTGAGTTTGAACCGCATCGTCGCGGTCGCGATGGTCCATGGCCCGGAGTACGGGCTCGAACGCCTCGCCACCATCGACCCAGCTTTGAAAGACCACCACCGGGTCGAAGCCGTCCGGGCGCATCTGCTCGAGCTCTCGGGCGACAGCGCTGCCGCCCGAGACGCGTACCGCCTCGCTGCCCGGCTGACGCTCAGCGGCCCCGAGCAGCAGTACCTACTCGGCCGCGCCGGTTCGCTCTAGCGACTCACCACGCAGGGGCCGAAGGTGCCGTCCTTCAGGAAGTCGACCGAGAGGGCGTCCTTCTTGCCCAGCCCGCCATACACGCCGTCCCCGCCATCGGTGGGACGTACCCGGACCTCTTGCTGCGTGGGTGCCTCGACGATCAGCGTCCAGCCACGGGACTTCGGCCGGGGGAGCTGGTCGCCAGGCCCGCCCGCCTTCGCCACGTTGAAGGCCAGCCAATAGCGGATCAGCATGTGCTCTGGCGAGCTCTGGCCGACCGGAGTACGGCGGCAGTACTCGCCTGGCTTCAGGAACGTCACCTCTGCCTTGATCCCGGTCTTCGCGAAGGCCCGTTCCAGCTCATCCGGGTCCTGGCCGGTGATGGTCAGCTGGGCTGTGCCGTCCGCCGCCCTCGTCACCGAGAACGTCGTCGCGGTCGCGGTCGCGGTGGTCTTGTCGCCACCGATCAGCGGTACGGCGATCGCAGTACCGGCGGCCAGCGTCACGGCGGCAGCCAGGCCGACGACCAGGCGACGCCTGCGTTTTACGGTCGGCTCGGCGTGGGTTCGCTCCGCGACGACGGTCTTGAGTTCGGTCAGCAGTTCGTCTTCGAATGTCTTCATGAGGTGGCCTCCGATGTGATGTCGGCGAGTGAGGTGATCGGCGGTGGCATGCCGTCACGCAGCCGGGTACGGGCTCGATGCAGCCGGACCCTTGCGGTGGCGGCCCGGATACCGAGGACCTGCGCCGCCTCCTGCGGTGAGATCCCATCCAGCGCGACCAACTCCAGTACCGCGCGTTCGCCGTCGGGCAGCTCGTCCATTGCCCGCAGGAGCGTGCGTGCACCCTCCTCGGCGTCGATGCGTTCCTCCAGCCGGCTCACGTCGTCCGGCGTCAGCAACCTTCGCCCGGAGACACGCTGGTTCGCCCTCAGCTCTCTGGCCTGCCTGCGCCGCTCTGACGAGACCACGTTCTGCGCAACGCCGTAGAGCCACCCGGTCGGCGTACCGCGGCCCGGCCGGTAGCTGTGCGCGGAGTCGATCGCCGCGAGGAAGACCTCGGCGGTCAGGTCGGCCGCCAGGAACGGATCATCCACTCGCCGGGCGACAAACCGCTGCACCTTCTCGATGTGCTCCCGATAGAACGCCTCGAACGCGGCGGGATCCCGCCCGATCTCCAGTAGTTCTGCCACTACCCACCCTCTCGCCTCGGTTTACACCAGTACTTGGCCCGAGCCCGGCACCGCGTTACGGCCAGAGCCGGACCAGTCCGTCGGCCAGCTGCAAGAACTGCCCAGCACCCCGGTGGTGGTGGGTCGGCGAGAACCCCTCCCACTCCTCGATCAGGCTTCCTTTCTCCAGGTCCCACTTCGACAACCCGGTCTCGGCCGAGCTGAACAGGCTGACGCCATCGCTGAAGAAGCGCCCGGCCGGTCCGTCGACGGCCGGCAACTCCAGGGCTGTCTCCGCCTTCCATCCCGGCAGCTGAGTACGCCGGCTGGTGTCGAAGATCCGTGCACCGGGCAACATGTTGTTGGCGTCGTCGTCACCGAGCCCTTCGAGAGCCACCCGGACCGAGTCGATCCAGACCACCGAGCGGTTCCAGTAGTACCCCCGGTCGCACAGTTCGATTCTGGTCGGACCGTCCTCGGACTCCCACACGTTGTCCTCGATCCAGCGCTCGAGGCTCCACACGGTCGGGAATCCGGCGGGCTGCCAGACCCAACCGTCGTCGACTACCTGCCGCCCGTCGGGGCTCACCCGCAAGGCGCCATGGAAGTAGTCGAGATAATGCTCCGGCGAGTGCTCGGTTTCGGTCTGCACCGGACTCGCCCGATCGGTGAGCAGCCTCCCTGTCGCCGGGTCCGACACGTCCAGCCGGTTCCAATCGGCGCGGTGGATGACGACATCCCGTCCCCTGTGTCGCGCGAACGCCAGCGAGAACGGCACCGTCTCCAGATCGTCGCTCTCGTTGTCGAGGGTCAACGTGAGCTCGCCGGTCCGCAGGTCGAGCACCTCGCCGCACCGGCCGAAGTCATTGACCACCGCGGCGAAGGAGCCGTCGCTGGACGCATGGAGGTGGCGGCGGAGCTCATGCCCGTCCCACGGATCATGGTCTGGCTCCAACGGGACGGTGGTGATCCCGACAGGCGTGTGCTCACCAGTCTCGAGGTCCCACCGGCTGATCTGGCCGTCCTCCCCCAGCACCAGCCATACGGGCCGGTCCTGGCCGTCCACTGGTGCCAGGTCGGCAATTACCCCTAGCTCGCTTGGTACTGACAGCTCTTTGATGCTGTCACCGGACATGCTCCACCCCTCTCGGCGTCCCCAGTCTTCGCCAGAGGATCAGGACCAGGATGCCTGCTGCGAGGGCGAAGAGGGTGTTGCCGAGTAGAGCTATGGGTAGCGAGACGTTGTCCATGTCGCTCGCGTGGGAGTAGCCGGCCCAGGCGTAGGTCAGTAGGGCGCCGGTGGCGAGGGCCAGGCGGTGGCGGGGGCCCCAGCCTTTGCCACGCGACCAGTGGACGATCGCGGCCGTAGTACCGCCGAAGAGGACGAACCACCACGCTATGGAGACCCACTCGGGGAGCCAGTCGTCCGGGAGGAACTCGGACTCCACCCAGTAGAGGCTGGTCGCCGCGAAGGCCACTACTCCTACTCTGAGCGGGCTCGGCACCGGTTTGCCCGTACGCCGATGACCTGCACGCCGGCCCAGTACGAAGGCAAGGACGACCAGTACTGCGATAGCCACCGCCGAGCCCGCGAACTGCGCCGGCGACGCGACGAAGTGGAAGCCGACCGCCTGCATGACCCCCAGCAACGTCGACCCGAGAGTGAAGATCAGCGCGACCACCGTCAGCCCCAGCCGCCCAAGCCAGGGCCGCGTCGACTCCGGGGCGAACCCTTCGACCAGCGCGATCGGCACGCAGATGCTCCAGATGGTGTGCAGCGTCACCGTCCCCTGCACCAGCGACACACTCACCCCGAGCCCCGGGACCAGCGCAAACCCTGCGAAGCTGTCCAGCCCGAGGTACCCAGGGTTGAACAGCATCTGGTCGATCGGCCCTTCCTCAAGCAGCCCGTACGCCGCTGCCAGCAGCACGATCCCCGTCCACCCGATCCCGGCCCGCCGTGCCACCTCCCGGATCAGCAACGCGCCACCGCCGTACATCGGCGCGAACAACAAGATCGACGGCAACTCGGTCACCGGCTGATTCCCGAGCAGGAACTCCCCCACCAACGGCGCCAACCAAAACAACCCCACCGCCCGCCATACCGTCTTCACCCACCCGACCCTAGGTGCGCACGGTGTTCTCCTTAGTCCATGCCACCAGCAACCAAAGCATCTCCCGTGATCACTTTTCTGATCGCCGACTGCCCGTGATCAGAAAGGTAATCACCTACACCCACGTATTAGCGTGCGCCGCGAAGTCCTCCGGCGCACTGTGGAGCGGGATGACGCAGAGCAACCTCAGCGGCGACATCGTCGGTCTCGATGTCGAGGTGGTACCGCGGCTCGTCATCCACTGCCTGAACAGCCAGCACGAACCCCGGCAACGCTCCCTTCAAATCCGTGTACTGCGGCTCGCCCGGCTCACTCTCCGGCGTCGCGTCCAAGGCCGCCGACCAGAACGTCGCAGCCTCCGTCGCCTGCTCCCGCGGGACGTCGATCAGAAAAGTAGACACTCGGCTTCTGTGCATCCTCCGAAGTTAGCGCTCGGCCAGATCAGTGCTCCGTCAGCGAGGTAGCTTGATCCGGATGATCGTCGTCCCGGCCGAGTTCACTCGCACCACAGTCGCTCGTGAGGGCGAAGCCTGTACTCCGTGGCTCGACGCGCTCCCCTCGCTAGTCGCCGAACTACTCGAGCGCTGGAACTGCGAGCCGGACGGCGCCGTCATGTTCGGCGGCGTCGGGATCATCGTTCCGGTACTACGAAGAGGCGCGGGACCCGCAGTACTGAAGGTGTCCTTCCCCCACCCCGGCAACCTGTACGAGCCCGACGCGTTCGCCACCTGGCAGGGCCGCGGCGCCGTCGAACTGTACGAACGCGACGACGAGCATTTCGCGATGCTCCTCGAACGCGCCCACCCGGTAACGCTCGCCTCCCTCACCGACGAGGACGAGATCGCCGAGGTAGCAGGCCGCCTGAGCCAGCGGCTAGCCGTTCCCGCCCCTGCCGTACTCCCCCGCCTACAGGCTCAAGCGGACTCCTGGGAGGAGGAGCTCGAGAGGGACGCCCGAGAGCTGGACCACGGACTTCCTGTCGCTGCGCTCGATGCCGCACGATCAACAATCCAGGAACTCGCTCGCAAGCAACCGAACCTGGTCATCCACGGCGATTTCCACGGCAAAAACATCCTCCGCTCCGACCGCGAACCCTGGCTGGCAGTAGACCCCAAGGGCTACGCCGGAGATCCCGCCTACGACGCCGGCACCCTCCTCAAGACCCGCGCCCTCACCATCCTCACCATCCCCGACGCGGGCCGACGCCTCCACCGCACCCTCGACATCTTCTCTGAAGCCGCCCACCTGGACCGCACCCGCGTAGGCCGCTGGGCCCAACTCCACGCAGTCCAAACCGCCTTCTGGGGCCACCACAACGGCTACCGTCGAGGCCGCGCCGGACAAGCCCGCACCAACCTCCTCACCCTGGTCGAAACCCTCATAAACCACCTAACCCCACCCCACCCGACCTAACCCGCCAGACGGTCGACCCTCGGCCCGCTCGCTCGGGCACTCATGCCTACTCTCGTTCCCGCGCGATGGAGGAGCGAGCAACGAGCCAGCGCGGGTGTTCTATCGGACCACCTTGTAGCGGAGCCAGAGCATGCCGTCTGTTTCGGTATGGCTGGAGAGCAACTCCAGTCGCGTCGGCAGGTCGTGATCGCCGAGCTCAGGACCGTCGAACACCGTCGGGGTGCCGAGCCCGCCGATCACAGCCGGAAGCACCAGAAGCTGAATCTCATCAACCAGACCGGCCCGAAGCAACGCGCCGTTGAGCCCGCCGCCGGCTGTGGACAAGACGCAACTGACACCTAACCGGTCCCGCATGCGCCCCAGCGCGACGGCGAGATCAACCCGTTCGTCACCGGCAACCAAGTAGCAGATGCGTCGGGTCCGGAGATGCGCGAGATAAGCCGCCGGAGTGGAATGCGCGACCAGCACCAGGACGTCCCACTCCCCGTGGTCCTCGTCTTCCCAGGTGACCCGGCCGCGGCTGTCGACGACGACGAACCACTTCTCATGACCGGGTCGCTTGACCACCTCATCGGGCAGGAAATCGCTGTAGAGCAGGTCCACCGAGTAGTCGAACTCGGTCGGCAGATCGGTCAGCGGTCCGGCAGAGTCAGCGACCAACGAGCCGCTGCCCTCCAGGATCGCCTCAGGTTGATACAGGCTGTCGAGCTGTGCGGAGCGCGCCTTGTCGAGTATCTGGGCACTGGCAGGCGCCAACGATTGCCAGACCTTCGAGGCACTCTCGTCCATCAGCAGCCGATCGCGGCTGAGCGTGACCCGTCCGTCGACCGACATCGTCACCGAGACCACAACCCTGGGTCGACCGATCTGTTCCATTCACCCAGTACTACCGGCCGCCACCGACAATTCAGCCGTCCGTCGCGGCGCTCTCGTACGTGATGGTGCGCAGCACTTTCGCCGGCGCACCCGCCGCGATCGAGTACGCGGGGATGTCCTGCGTGACGACGCTGTTGGCGCCGATGACGCACCGATCGCCGATCGTCACCCCGCTGGTGACGACAACGTTCGCACCGAGCCAGACGTTGTCCCCGATCCGCGTCGGCCCCTTGGAATCGAACCCCTGCCACGGGACCGGCCTGTCGGGATCGTCGAAGCGATGGTTGGCGTCCGTCACGAAGCACCCGTTGGCCAGCATGCAGTGCGACCCGATCTCGACCAACTCGTGCGCGGCCACCATCACCGCGATGTTCAGGAACGTCCCCTCGCCGATCCGCACCCGTCCCTCATCGCCCATCGTGATCCACACATTGGGCTCGAACATCGTCTGCGCCCCGACCTCGAGCCGCCCGTCCGCGAACGCCTCCAGCACGTTCCCGTGCAATGGCCACCGCGCGAACGCCCCACGACGCATCAGCTCCCAGTGGATCCGCCCCCGATTCCACGGCAACGAATTCCGCTGGTACCACCGCCACTTCTGCACCCACAACTTCGCCTGAGCAGCAAGGTCATCCACAACCGTCAGGCTAGTGGGCGGTCAGCGGAAGTCGCGGGAGGTGGTCTTGGCGGCCAGTGGGAGGCGTTCGAGTTTGTCGGCTACCAGGTTGGTGACGCCTTGGGAGCGTTCGAGGCGGCCGCGGATGATCATCGCGCTGGATTCGCGGGCGATCCGGCGGTAGCGGTTCCAGACGCCGTTCGAGCAGACGATGTTGATCATGCCGGTTTCGTCCTCCAGGTTGAGGAAGGTGACGCCGGCCGCGGTGGCGGGACGTTGGCGATGGGTCACCACGCCGCCGACGTAGACACGGCTGCCGTCCTCGGCGGTGGAGAGCTGGCTCGCGCGGAGGATGCCGCGCTCGTCGAGGGCGGCGCGGACATGCCGGATCGGGTGGTCGTCGGGTGAGATGCCGGTGGCCCACAGGTCGGCCATCGTCGTCTCCACTCCGGTCATCCCGGGCAGCATCGGCGGTGGACCAGAGCTGCTCACGCCGGACAGATGCCCCGGACGCTCCTCGGCAGCACGTCCCGCGTTCCACAACGCCTGCCGCCGCGACAGCCCGAACGAGTCGAACGCCCCCGCTGTCGCCAGCGCCTCCAGCTGTACCGCGGTCAGCCCGGTCCGCCGGACGAGATCCGCCATATCGGCGTACGGCCCGTTCTTCTCGCGTTCCTCGACGACCGTGGTCGCCGCCGGCACCCCGACCGACTTCACCCCGGCCAGCCCCAGCCGCACCACGAGCCGGCCGTCGCGCCGGTGCAGGTCCGAGTCGAACGGCACCGTCGGATCGAAATCCCCGATCGGCGGCTGCTCCCTCACCAGGCAAGAATCATTGCCGGTAGCAACCACCTCACCGGCGCCGGACTCGAGGGTGGCATGGACGCCGGAGGTGAACAGGTCGGGACGGAGCACCTCGACGCCGTGCCGGCGGGCGTCGGCGACCAGCGACTGCGGGGAGTAGAAGCCCATCGGCTGGGCCCGGAGCAGCGCGGCGAGGAAGGCCGCCGGGTAGTGCAGCCGCAGCCAGGTGCTGGCGTAGACGAGCAGTGCGAAGCTGATCGAGTGGGACTCGGCGAACCCGAAGTTCGCGAAGGCCTCGATCTTCTCGTAGATCTCGTCCGCGGTGTCGCCGGTGATGCCGTTCGCCGCCATCCCGTCGTACAGCTTGGTCTTCAGCGACGAGATCTTCTCCACGCCGCGTTTGGAGCCCATCGCGCGGCGGAGCAGGTCGGCGTCCTCACCGCTGCAACCGCCGACCTTCATCGCGATCTGCATCAGCTGCTCCTGGAACAGCGGCACGCCCAGGGTCCGTTTCAGCACTGGCTCCAGCGCGGGATGCAGATAGGTGATCGTCTCCTCCCCCAGCTTGCGCCGGATGAACGGATGCACCGCACCACCCTGGATCGGGCCGGGCCGGATCAGCGCCACCTCGATCGCCAGGTCGTAGAAGCTGCGCGGCCGCAACCGGGGCAGCGTGCTCATCTGGGCCCGGCTCTCCACCTGGAACACCCCGACCGAGTCCGCCTTGCAGAGCTGGTCGTAGACGCCCCGCTCCTCCTTCGGAATCGTGTCCAGGTTCCAGTCCTCGCCGAGGTGTTCGCGGACCAGATCCATCGCGTACTGCAGCGCGGCCAGCATGCCGAGCCCGAGCAGGTCGAACTTCACCAGCCCCATCCAGGCGCAGTCGTCCTTGTCCCACTGCAGCACGGTCCGGTTCTCCATCCGGGCGTGCTCGACCGGCACCACGTGCCCGACCGGGATGTCGGTCAGCACCATGCCACCGGAGTGGATGCCGAGGTGCCGCGGGAACTTCAGCAGGTCCTCGGCGAGCGCCACCACTGGAGGTGGAATGTCGTGGTCGACGCTGCTGCGCACCGCACCCCACGCGTCCACTTGCTTGGACCACGCGTCCTGTTGCCCGGTGCTGAACCCGAGCGCCTTGGCCATGTCCCGCACCGCGAGCTTCGGGCGGTAGGTGATCACGTTCGCCACCTGGGCCGCGTTGCGCCGGCCGTACTTGCCGTAGACGTACTGGATCACCTCCTCGCGCCGGTCGGAGTCGAAGTCGACGTCGATGTCGGGCTCCTCGTCCCGCGCCGCGGACAGGAACCGCTCGAAGGGAAGGTCGTACTGCACCGGGTCGACCGCGGTGATCTCCAGCGCGTAGCAGACCACCGAGTTCGCCGCCGATCCCCGGCCCTGGCAGAGGATCCCCTTCCGCTTGGCGAACATGACGATGTCGCGCACGATCAGGAAGTACCCAGGGAACTTGAGGCTCCTGATCACCTTCAGCTCACGCTTGACCCTGGCGACGGCTTCGTCGCGGTACCTCGGCTTGTCGGCGTACCGCTTGCGAACCCCGTCCTCACAGAGCTTCTCCAGCCAGCCCATCTCGTCGTACCCCTGGGGCACCTCCTGACGCGGCAGGCTCGGTTTGGCCGCCCGCAGGCTGAACTCCAGCTGGTTGGCCAGCTCGACGGTCCGAGCGACAGCCCCGTCGTACCGGTGGAAGCGGGCGAGCATCTCCTCCCCCGAGCGCAGGTGAGCCGTGCCGGCGGGTGGCAGCCAGCCGTCCATCGCGTCGAGGCTGCGCCGAGCCCGGACGGCGGCGATCGCGGCGGCGAGCTTGTGCCGCCGGGGCTGGGCATAGTGCACGTTGTTGGTGGCGATCACTGGCAACCCCGCGTCGGCCGCGAGCCGGGCCAGCACCGCGTTGCGCGTGCTGTCCGCCGGCAACTGGTGGTCGATCAGCTCGACCACCACCCGGTCCTTGCCGAACAACGCGGTCAACCGGTCGAGCTCACGCGCCGCCGCGGCCGGCCCGTCGGCCTGACCACCCAGCTCGAGCGCACGGCGGACCAGGCCCTTGCGGCAACCGGTGGGGATCAGCCAGTGGTCCCCGCCGATCGCCGCAAGCTCCTCCAGGTCGTAGACGGGACGACCCTTCTCCTGGCCGCGCAACTGCGCCTCGGTGATCGCGCCGGCCAGCCGGTGGTACCCCTCCTGGCGCTCGGCCAGCACCAGCAGGTGGCTGCCCTCGGGATCGGCCGTCCCGTTCTGCGGTTTGGTCAGCTCGAGGGACAGCTCGGCGCCGAACACGGTCTGGAGCTCGTCGTACTCCTCCGCCGCCTCGGCCATCCGGACCACGCCGTAGAACCCGTCGTGGTCGGTCAGCGCGAGCGCGTTCAGCCCGAGCCGGACCGACTCCTCCACCAGTTGCTCCGGCGAGGAGGCGCCGTCGAGAAAGCTGTAGTACGAGTGGCAGTGCAGCTCCGCGTACGGCACCACCGGCCCGTCGGGGCGGCGCGGTTTGTCCGCCGGGTCCGGATCGTACGGCGGCCGGTGCCGCGACCAGGCCGGCCCGTCTCCCCCGTCGGCGTCCAGCAGCTCGTCCGCGGGCGCGGGCGGCCGCGACCGGTTCGACAACTTCCGCTCCAACTCCGACCACGGAATCGGCGGGTTGTCCCACCCCATCAGAGAACTCCGCTACCTGACGCCATACCCCGATGTTCGAACACTTGTTCGAAAGAGTCAAATCACGCCGGGCACCGAGACCTCGAACGCCAGAACCTCGCCCGTACGAGGCCCGCCGGTCAACCGCCCGAGGTTGTCTCCGATACTGTCCCCCGGGCGCCACTCGGCGGTCATGACGAACAACGTCCGCCCGTCCGGACCACCAAGCGCGAGCGCAAAAGGAGCCCGTTCCGAAGCCAGCTCGACCCGTTCCAGGACCTCGCCACCCTCGATCACCCGCACGACCGAGGAGCCACCGGTCGATACCCAGATCGCCCCCTCCGCGTCGAGGCAGATGCCGTCCGGCCCGAGCCCCTCGGCGAAGACCCGCCGGTTCGACAGTCCGCCGGCCGGCTCGATGTCGAACGCGGTAAGCCGCCCGGCGAACGACTCGGAGATGACAAGGGTCCGGTTGTCCGGAGTGATGACCATGCCGTTCGGGAACTGGATGTCCCCCGCAACCTCGCGGAGCCGGCCGTCCGGCGTGAGCAGCTTGATGAAGCCGGGCTTGGGCGCCTCACCACCGGCGAAGTCGAAGTCCGCGCCGTTGAGATAGGCGTTGCCCCGCCCGTCCACCACGATCTCGTTCGCCTTCTGGTCGGCCAGCACGACCACCGATCCGTCCGGCTCATAGCGCCGGAGCTTGTCGCCCGTCGTCAGCAATCTCCCATCGGGCAGCCAGTCGATGGACCATCCCATCAACTGCTCGACCGGTACGTCGAAGTACTCCGCCTTGCCGTCCGGATCGACGGCCACCACCTGCTGGTCGATCCAGTTGCAGAACCACAGCCGGTCGTCATGCCAGCGCGGCGACTCGGGAATCCCCAACCCACTCAGCAACACCTTCGGCTCGGACATCACGCCACCTCATTTCATCGAGCAAACATTCACCCTCTA
Organism: Kribbella sp. NBC_00382; assembly: GCF_036067295.1. NCBI lineage: Bacteria > Bacillati > Actinomycetota > Actinomycetes > Propionibacteriales > Kribbellaceae > Kribbella > Kribbella sp. NBC_00382. The sequence continues at coordinate 6,180,238 of NZ_CP107954.1, read as the reverse complement.
CACGAGTGGCGGACCTGCGGATCGACAGCAACTACACGGAAGGGGCGATGAGTTCCTCGGCAACCCACTCGGCGACACCGACGGGAAAGGGCGCCGGCAGACTGAGGATGACGTGCTGGAAGCCGGCCGCGGTGGCCTTGCCGATAGCCCCGCGCGTGGCGGCCGGATCGTCGTACGAGACCGGCAGATGGATCGACCGCCTGATCGCCGACGGATCCCGGCCGATCTCGGCGCAGTACCGATCCAGCACGGCACTCCGGCTGACAGCATCGTCCAGATCCTCGCCGGTGTGATTCCAGATGTCAGCGTGCTCGGCGACCACCCGCAGGGTCGCCAGCGACCGGCCACCGATCAGGATCGGCGGGTGTGGATGCTGGACCGGCTTCGGATTGCTGAACGCGCCCGTGAGTTCATGACGGTTACCGTGGAAGTCGAACGGCTCGGCCGAGGTCCACAGCCGCCGGATGATCGTGCACGCTTCACCCAGACTCTCCACAGCCTCGGTCGCGTCGAGATACGGCAGCCCATGCGCGTCGTACTCGCGCCGAGCCGCCGGCAGACTGGGCCGAGACCCAGCGCCGATCCCGAAGTCGAGCCGCCCGCCCGAGACGATGTCCACCGTCGTGGCCATCTTCGCCAGCATCGCGGGCGGCCGGAACCGATTGCTCGTCACGAGCAGGCCGAGGCGTAGTCGTTCAGTCTGCGCAGCCAATGCCGAGAGCAGCGTCCAGCCCTCGAAGATCGGTCCGGCCGGGTCGCCACCGATCGGCATCAGATGGTCGAACAGCCACGCGTGCTCGATCGCCGGGATGGCGTCGGCCTCCCGCCAGACCCGCAGCAGGTCGTCGTACGGAACCTGCTGCGGAGCGGTCATGATCCCAAAACTGATGGTCATGCGAGTCGACGCCGCAGCGACGGGTCGAGCAGCGAGGGCGGGGCGTCGAACTTCTCCGCCGGCGCAAGGTCGGTGCCGGGGGCAACGATCTCGTCGATGGCGTCGAGCAGGTCGGCGGAGAGCACGGTGTCGGCGGCGGCCAGCTGCGAGTGCAGGTGCTCCAGGGTGCGCGGACCGATCAGGGCGCTGGTGACGGCCGGGTGCGCGGTCACGAACCCGAGCGCGAGCTGGATCATCGTCAGCCCGGCCGCGTCGGCGACCTTCGCCAACTTCTCCACCGCGTCGAGCCGGGCCTGGTTGGACGGGATGCTCAGATCGAACCGCGCCGGTACGACGGTCGCCCGGCTCGTGGTGATCTCCTGGCCCGCCCGGACCGCACCCGACAACCAGCCAGAGGCCAGCGGGCTCCACGCCAGTACACCGAGTCCGTACTGCTCGGTCACGGGCAGGACATGCGTCTCGATCCCCCGCTGCAGGATCGAGTAGCTGGGCTGCTCGGTGACATAGCGGCTCAGGTGGTTCTCCCGAGCGGCCCACTCGGCCTGCACGATCCGGTACGCCGGGAAGGTGGAGCTACCGAAGTACCGGATCTTCCCGGCGCGTTGCAGGTCGGTCAGCGCCGACAGGGTCTCCTCATCGCTGGTCGTCGGGTCCCAGCGGTGGATCTGGTAGAGGTCGACGTGGTCGACACCCAAGCGGCGCAGGCTGTTGTCGAGCTCGGTCACCAGCCAGCGGCGCGAGCTGCCCCGATGGTTGCGCTCGTCGCCCATCGGCATGGTCGCCTTCGTGGCCAGGACGAGGTCGTCGCGGCGGCCGGCGATCGCCTTGCCGACCATCTCCTCCGACTCGCCCTGCCCGTACATGTCGGCCGTGTCGATCAGGTTGATCCCGGCCTCGAGGGCGGCGTCGACGATGGCGGTGGCCTCGTCTTGGGTGGTGCGGCCGATCTGGCCGAAGTTCATCGCGCCGAGCGCGAGGGTGCTGACCTGAACTCCGGTCCGGCCCAAGGTGCGGTAGTGCATGGTTGTCCCTTTCTGGCATCATTCAAGGAGAAGCGGAACGTGGTTCCGATAACCAACATACGGAACCATGTTCCGGTTATCAAGCGGGAGGGGTTGTGCGTGGCTGAGACCGAGGTCGGATCGGCGCCCGCGCCGCGGAAACGGGCCGACGCCCGGCGCAACGAGAAGACGTTGCTGGACGCGGCCGCGGCGGCTTTCGTCACCTCCGGCGTCGAGGTGCCCGTGCGCGACATCGCAGCCAAGGCGGGCGTGGGCGTCGGGACGATCTACCGCCACTTCCCGACCCGGGCCGACCTGATCGTCGCGGTCTACCAGCACCAGGTCGAGGCCTGCGTCGAGGCCGGCCCGGCACTACTGGCCAGTTCCAGTACGCCGTACGCGGCCCTGGCGAGCTGGATCAACCTGTTCGTCGACTTCCTGGTCACCAAGCACGGCCTCGCGAAGGCGATGCAGTCCGGCGACTCGGCCTATCAGACGCTGCACGGCAGCTTCATCGATCGGCTCGTGCCGGTGTGTGCCCAGCTACTGGACGAGGCCGCGGCAGCCGGCCAGGTCCGCACCGACCTGAACGCCTTCGAGCTGATGTTTGCCATCGGCAACCTCTGCGCCGGCGACGACTACGGCGACTCCCGCTACAACGCCCGCCGGATGGTCGAACTCCTCGTCGCGGGCCTCCGCACCCAGGCCTGACAGGCGGCCCGGAGATGGCGCCTGGCGCACAACAGATGATGCTGGGCAGCCAAGTGTCGTCGCTGGCGATGGGCGGCGAGCAGGTGTCTTCGCGCGCACCACAGGTGCCGTTGGAAAGGTAGTCGTTGCCGGCGGTTGGTGAGCAGCTGGCGTCGGCCGCAGGACAGTTCCCGCTTACCGGAGCATCGGCAGCACTGGTCAGTCATAGCTCGCTTCTGTCCACCATTGGTTGTTGCGTACTGCGAAGAGCCAGGCGCGGCCGTCTGCGCCTACCAACTGGAAGCGGGCCAGGCGGTTCTCGCCGTCGGAGTCCCACCAGCGTTCGTCCACCGGCCAAGGACCGGCCCAGGCGGTGATCGGGTGGAGCTTGTTGCTATCAGCAACTTGTGGGGACGGCTCGAACCGGAAGGCCGCCGGAGCGCCCGACAGGACGCCACGGGCGCTCACCGAGACCTGCCGGCCGTCCGCCGAGAGGACAAGGGCCGGCTTCGGCTTCGGGTAGATCGAGCTGGGCGCCGGCGTCGGCCAGCGACTCCCGGTGCCAGTGATCGCGCCGGGCCATGGGAGCTCCGGAGGGTTGGCTGGCACCGGACGATCTCCCCAAGGGATCAAGGTCTGCCGCTCCAGGAAACCGCGGCCGCCGCCGACCACCACCGAGACGACTCCGCCGTGGCCGAGCATGCTCTGCACCCGTGACAGCGCTCGGTGGATCCGCTCGTCGGGCCCGCCTCCCCAGAGCCCATCGACGTGGGCGCCGACCGGGTCGACCTGCTCCGGGATCAGCCGGATCCGCACCACCGCCGACGTCAGCTCGCTGGTCGCCGTCCCACTGCCCTGCAGTTGCCAGCGGACCCGGTCGACCAGGTCCGCAGGGCTGAACCAGCGGGGATGCAGCCACTCCCGCTCGTGCACCCGGCCCGACTCGGTCCCGACCTCAACCCGCAAGGTGGTGCAGACCAGGCCGAGCTTGGTCAGCTTCTCGATCAGCTCGTCGGCGACCGCGCGCACCGCGAACGCCACCTGGTCCACCCGATCCACCGGCGGCTCGAAGTCGAGCTTGCGGGTCAGCTCGAGGGGCGCCTGCCGAGCCACCACCGGACGGTCGTCGTCACCGCGGGCCAGCCGGTGCGCGAACGCCCCGTCCGGCCCGAACCTGGTCAGTACTTCGGTCGCGGGCAACTGCGCGAAGGCGCCGAGCGACCGCAGCCCGAGCCGCCGGAGCAGGTCGGTGAGCGTCGGCCGCTCGAGGGTGTCGACCGTGAGCGGCGCGAGGAACTCCGCCGACCCGCCACCCGGGATCACCAGCACCCGCGTCCGCGCCGAGCTCCCCCGTGCCGCCTGCTCGGCAGCGAACGGCCCATCGGCGATCCCGACCCGCCCACCCGGTACGTCGAACGTCTCGAGCCGGTCGAGCAGCTTCTCCGCGGCGACGGACTCGCTCCCGTAGAACCGGCTCGGACCGCGCGCCTTCAACGCGCACATCCCCGGCCGGATCACCTGGATGCCCGGGGTGAGCGCCTCCAGACAGCCGATCACCGGATCGAAGGCCCGGGCATCGATCACCGGGTCGTACTTCAGCACCACCAGCTCCGGACACCGCGACTGTGCATCCCGGGCCCGCAACCCGCGTCGCACCCCCTCAGCCCGGGCAGCCGCCGAGCTGGCCAGCACCCGCCCCTTCGCCAGCACCGCGACCGGCGCCTCCGGCGAACACCCAGCAGCCGAAGCCGCCGCCGTCACCGGCCAGTCCGGCACCCACACCACCATCGTCCGAGTCATCAGCTCACCGCCTCCCAACGAGCCGGGTCTTCGAGTGGCTGTGCCGACTCGATCCGGCCGATGGTGCCGTCGGAGGCCGGCAGCCAGAGGTGGTGCAGTTGAGGGCGGACGGCGGCGCCTCGGCCGGTGACCGCGACGGTCGCCTGGCGGCCGGTCAGGTACCCCTCGCCCTCACCGAGACCGGTCCACGCGTTGGCCTGGACCTCCAGGCGGGCTTCACTCCCCGGCCAGGAGCCGACCGCGATGAGCATCGCCCCGCGAGTACGCAGCCGTGCCGATAGCCGGGAGGCCTCCCCCGGAGTCACCTCCCCTGGCGGCCGGACCACGACCACCGTCAGGGCATCGACCAGCGCCGCCACCACGCTCAGCCAGTCGCGCTCCGGCTCAGGGACGAGCACTAGCCGCTCGAGGTCGACCCCGAGACCACGGGCCGCCTCCGCACCGAACGACGGCATCCCGACCACTCCGCACCAGGCCCCCTCGGCGGACGGTCCGGCCATCATCGCCATCACGAGCGCGGTCGACCCGCGCACCGAGTACACCGAGCCACCTCGTAGTACGGCGCCGGGCAAAAGGTCGGCGATGGCTGGCAGAGTAGGCAGTGCCCGGTCGACGGTGGCAGTGTCCAGCGCTTGCTGGACCCGCGTCTCGGTCGTCCGCGGCGCCAGCACGGTCGGCACCACGGCTTCCTCCGACGCTTGGAGGAGCCGGGCGGCCTTCTGTTCCTTGGCCCGGGCGAGCAGCGTGCGCGCCTGATCCAGCGCGGTCACCCGCGCCGGCAGCTCAGTAGCAGAAGTCCCCGTCACACCCCCATGTTCGAACACCTGTTCGACTCCTGTCAATCTCAGGATCGCCCGCAGGAAGTGAGAAGGTAGAGGCATGCCGAGATCGATTGCGACCAACACCCAGGTGGACACCGACGCGCTGCTGGAGTTCGTCCGGCCGCGTCATCACATGTTGCTGATCACCCGCCGCGCGGACGGTACGCCGCAGGCCTCGCCGGTCTCAGGTGGGGTCGACTCGGAGGGGCGGATCGTCATCTCGTCGTACCCCGGGCGAGCCAAGAGCAACAACGTGAAGCGGGACGCGCAGACCAGCGTGCTGGTGCTGTCCGACGACTGGAACGGCCCGTGGGTGCAGATCGACGGCAGCGGCGAGGTGATCGATCTGCCGGACGCAGTGGAGCCCCTGGTCGACTACTACCGCGCGATCTCCGGCGAGCACCCCGACTGGGACGAGTACCGCGAGGCGATGCGCAAGCAGGGCAAATGCCTCATTCGCATCACCCCCGAGCGCTGGGGCCCAGTAGCCACCGGCGGCTTCCCCGCCCACCTGGCCTGAGAAGCCTCAGTCCTTGTTGTAGCGGCGGGCCATCGTCTCGGTGATGCGCTGCATGGCGCCTTCGAGGTGTTCCCGCAATGCCGCTTCGGCGCCGGGCTCGTCGTGCGCCATACAGGCGTCCAGGATCGCCTGGTGCTCACGCCGGGTCTGCTCGATCCGCGCCTTCGTCTGCCGTGAGCCGAACCGGTACCGCTCGCTGTTCTGCCACACCGGCTCGATCGCCCGTGGCAGCCACCGCGAGCCACCGGCCCGGTAGATCGCGAAGTGGAATTCGGTATGCGCCTGCCGCGAGGCGATGATGTCGCCCACCTTCGACAGCCGCACGTGCTCGGCCAGTGCCGCCCGGGCGACCGTCGCGTCCGCTTCGCTGAAGCGGGTCGCGGCGGCCCGGACGGCCAGAGTCTCCAGCGAGATCCGGGTCTCGTGGGTGTCGCGCAGATCCTCCATCGACAGCTCGCGAACCCAGGCGCCCTTGTGCGGCACGATCTCGACCAGCCCGAGCGCCTGCATCCGGCGCAACCCCTCGCGGATCGGCATCTGGCTCATGTCGAGTCGCTTGGCCAGTTCCTCCAGCCGCAGCGCCGTACCGCTCGGAAGCTCACCGGACAGGATCAGCTCGTGCAGCTCCGCGGCGGCTTCCTCCGCGAGTGTGCGCCGGCCGCTCGGTCCCCCGGGCGTGAGCTCGAGTCGTCGGGTCATGGGGTGTGGGCTGCCTCTCTCCATCACTGCACGCGCATCTGGGAGGTAACCGTAGCTGAACTGTTCGTCAGAATCGCCCCAGATCGAGCAGGACGCGTCGGTCGGCAGGTCCGCTGGCCAGGAGATCCAGGGCATCCTCCGCGAGCGGCGCCGCCACGACCTCGAGGGCCGGCCGGACTCCTGCCGGTGCGATGTCGGTCAGTACCTGGGTGACCGTGCCAGGCTCGATCGTTGTCCGCTGCATGTTCACCGGCAGCACCCGCAGGTCCCGGCCGATCAGCTGGTGCAGGTCGAGAGTGGCGAACTCCCCTGCCGTGTACCCGAGCGCCACGAGCCGTCCGCCCGGGGTGATGTGGCTCATCACCCCACTGGTGACCGGTCCACCGACGGTGTCGATCGCCGCGTTGCACCAGGGCAGCTCACGGCCGACCTGGCCCAGCTCGTCGACGCGCACGATCTGGTCCACCAGCCCTTGCAGGTGCTCGACCGATTCATCGCTCCGTGCCAGGCCGATCACCTTCATCGCCCCAGCTGCCCGGGATACGGCGGCACACAGCCGACCGACCAGCCCGGTGATGCCAGTGACGACCACAGTCTCGTTCTCCACGATCTGACCGACCCGCCGTACTGCGGTGTGCGCGGTCAACGCAGCACCCAGCATGGACACAGCTGCAGCCGGATCCAGCCCAGCAGGCAACAGGTGCACCGATGCATCCGGTACTACGGCCAGCTGCCCCCAAGTACCCGGCCTGGAGACGCCAAGTCCCCCACCACGGACCACTACCGGAGTACCGGGCTGGTAGACGGCTGAACTGACCACTACCCCAGCACCCTCGGACCCTGGTACGAACGGCGGCTGTTGCTGCTGTGCCAGCTTGCCTGCGAGCACTGTCCGGTCGAGCTGGGTGACAGAGGCGTACTGCATCTCCACCAGCGTCTCGCCCTCCCCGGCGATCAACTCCACCTCTTCGACCTTCAGCTGCTGGCCGGGCCCGTAGCAGCGCAGCACGTAAGCCCTCCGTGCGCTCATGCTGCCACCCCACTCGTCCGCATAGTCCCCACCTGGATTTGATATCTGATCACATCTCGGTCCTGCCGAAAAGGCCTTCTCACGCTGAAACGGCCCCCTTCTTCAACGGCCGGGTGAGCTGTTCGCACACCGTTGATCGAGCTGCCGCCCGGCCTCGGTCCACCTGATCGCCCATCGGGAACGGCCAGTCACTACCGGCCAGCACCCGCTCGGCCCCGAAGGTCGCCCCCAGCAACGCCCGTACTGCGTCGTCGTGCACCAGGTCGTCCACGTAGAACCGCTGCAGCGCCTCGGCCACCGACAGCGAGAGTGGTTCGATCCCTGGTCGTTCCGTGTCGATCCCGCGCTGCCACCGGCCAGCCAGAGCCGCCGTGACCCCGCCACCGTGGCACAGGCAGAACCTGATGCCAGGGAAGCGACCGACCACGTCCCCGAACACCAGCTCCGCCACGGCGAGCCCTGTTTCGTAAGGGTTCCCCAGCAGGTTCGACAGGTAGTACCTGCCGAGCCGCTCGTCGTGGCTGTGGCTCGGGTGAATCAAGGTGAAGGCCTCCAGCGAGTGGAGCACCTCCCAGACCGGGTCCAGCCCGGTGTAGCCCGCAGTACCGAGGGCGAAGCCGCTGAAGGCGCCCTCACTCGCCAACTCAGCCGCCACCGCTCCAGCGGCAGCATCCGAAAGCGGCAACTGCCCCAGCACACGCAGCTGCGGCGTAGCCAGCTCACGAAGCCCCTGGTTGACCAGCTCTGCCCACTCGACGCCCTGGTCGTAGCGGAACAGCGCAGGCGGTACGGAGACCACGGCGCCGTCCAGGCCCTGCTCATCGATCCACCCCAGCAGCGCCGCCGGATCGGCCAGCCGCTTCAACGGCAGCCGCTCACCGTCGACCAGCAGGAAGCCGTCCTCGAGAGCCAGCCCGAAGGCACGCCGGCCAGCCGCCGACAGCACAGTCGGCGGTATCAGGTGGGTGTGGACGTCCCAGCCGGCCATGTCAGCGAGCGTCCTCGTCGTTGTCGTAGAAGGACGGCCGTACCGGGTAGTGCGGCCCGTCGTACACCTCGAGCAGAACAGAGGTCTCCTCTGCCATCGTCGGCCCGTGTACTACGCCCTTCGGGTTCCAGTAGAAGCTGCCCTTGGTCAGCGTCGTCCCCGTCGGCAGGTACACGTACCGGCCGGACAGGCAGAACATGAACTGGTTCGACGCGTGCTGATGCGCCTCCGGAATCCCAGAGCCCTTCTCGAAGCGCACTAGCGCAATCGACGCCTCGGAAGCCGGATCCCGCCACAGCATCTTGTGCGACAACCCGGCGAGCGACTTCTCGACCCACTCCAGGTCATCCGTCTGCAGCAGCACCTCGCTCAACTGCTCGTCGAAGGAACTCATCAGAGCCCCTCCCGCGGCACAGGCCGGCCAGTGATCCCGGTGTAGAGCTCCTCGGCCACACCATCAGCCATAGGCGCCACTGCAGCGATATGCCCATCCGGCCGCACCAGTACAACCGTCTCAGCCGGTACGCCGTACCGGTTGGTCGCGATGCTGCCCGGGTCGAACAGCGAGCGGTCCCGAAGCCCGGAGTCCAGCGGCGCATCCCACCGCGACACCGCATAGTGCTTCAGAGCCGGAGAGTCGTTCAAAGGCACAGCAGGCCGACGCCGTACGTCCGTGAAGTACAGCGCGACAAAGGACTCCCGGCACAACCCGTGGATCGTCTGACGCCCACGAGGACCCTGCAGCGCCAAGTCAGGCGCCCTGTCGCCGGCCCGGACCGCAGGCGGCTCAGCACTGGTCATCACCATCGACCAGTCGCCTTCCCCATCCACATCCAGCCGTACACCGAGCAGCGTGCGCGTGTACGCCGTCGCCCAATCACTCCCGGCCGCGGTCACCGCACCCCGCTGGTGGGACATGTACTTGCGAGCCGCCTCGGCCATCTCGCCCGACCCGTTGATGGCAACCGGCCGCTGCTCCTGCTCGTACCCATCCAGCAGCGACGGGTCGGCCCAGCCGCGTAGTACCCAGGCAAGCCGCCAGGGCAGGTTGGACGCGTCCAGCGCTCCGGTGTTGAGGCCCAGTGCCCACATCGGTGTGATCAGGTGGGCCGCGTCGCCCATCAGGAACACCTTGCGCTCCGCGGACCAGTGGTCGGCCACCCGGTGGTGCACGTTGTAGACGACCGAGCCGAGCAGCTCGATCCGGTCCACCTCGCCGATGAACTGCTTGACCTTGACCAGCATGTCCTCTTCACCAGGCTGCTCAGCACCTTCGGCGAGCGGGAAGAGGAAGCGCCAGCAGTTGGGCTGCCGGATCAAAACCATCCACTCGGACCGGTCCGAGAAGTAGGCGAGGTACGGGTAGTCGCGAGCGTTCGAGACGTCCAGGTCGACCACGACGTCGATCAGCATGTACCGCTCGGGCAGGGTCTCCCCCGACACCGTGGCGCCGAGCGCGTCCCGCACCTTGCTCTTGCCGCCATCACAGGCGAGCAGGTGGGACGCCTCGATCTGCTGCAGACCATCCACCGTCGAGACGGTCAGCACCACCCGGTCGTCGAGCACCTCGAACGACTCCAGCTTGTGCTGCTTCAGCAGCGTGCCACCAGAGAGTGCGGCCTCCAGGATCGGCTCCATGGTCTGCTGCGGCAGGTTGATCACGAACGGGAACTGGGTGTCGTTGACCAGCTCGGCCAGCTGTACCGAGGCGCGCGGCGTGTTGGTGGCCCGGTCGATGTCGCCGATCTCGTCGATCCGGAGCGCGGCCGCGAGAATGCCCTCGACGGCGCCGTACCGGTCCCAGATCTCCAGCGTCCGGGTCAGCGTCGTACCGGCCTTGGTGTCCGAGGAGAGCACCGCGTCCTCCTCGAGCAGCACGAACGGCACGCCGTAGTGAGCCAGGCCGAGGGCCGTCGTCAGGCCGATCGGCCCGGCGCCGACGACGGCCACGGGCAGCTGCTGGTCAGTGGGCAACTCTCAGCTCTCCTCGAAGGTCTCTAGCCGGGCGAAGACCCGCTCACGGGTCAGCTGCGAGCCGGTCATCGCAGCCGCGTCGGACAACAGGAAGAGCAACGGGCCGACCACATCCTCGGCATCGCCGATCCCAGTCGTGTCACGCCAGTGCTCCAAGTCGGCACCGATGTTGGCAGACCGGAACTGCTCGGTGTCGATCACCCCCGGTGCGATCACGTTGACCCGGACCCGGTGCTCGGCCACCTCGGCGGCCAGCGACCGGGCGAAGGCCCCCAGCGCCGCCTTGCTCGACGCGTACGCCGCAGCGCCCGGGAACCCGGTCACCGCCATCCCCGACGTGAAGACGACCACCGACCCGCTGCGCGCAGAGACCATGTGCGGCACCACCGCCTGGCAGACCCAGACCACGCCATCCAGGTTCACCTGGAGCGTGCGGGTCCACTGCTCAGCAGTCGTGTCCAAGACCGCCGAACGCGGCTGTACTGCGGCCCCGGCGACCAGTCCGTCAATCCGCCCGTGCCGCTCGACTACTCCATCCACTGCCTTGAGCACAGCGGCCCGGTCCGATACGTCTACGAGCACGTACTCGACACCAACGACAGCCCCGGAGACAACATCAAAGACCACCGCAGTACCGCCGCAACCAACCACGGCCGCAGCCAGGGCTGCACCGATGCCCTGCGCTCCACCTGTGATGACCACGACCTCGCCGGTCGCGTCGAAGCTCACCTTCATGACGTCCCCTCGCGCTGTGAGTGCTTGGAGGTCATCGTCTCGGTGATCCGCTGTACCGCGCCAGCCAGGTGATTGCGCAAGGCCTGCTCGGCAGCGTCGGCGTCACGGGCGACACAGGCGTCCAGGATCGCCTGGTGCTCCTGCCGGTTCCGCTCGATCTGCAAAGCCGTCTGCCGGCTACCGAACCGGTAGCGCTCACTGTTCTGCCACACCGGCTCGATAGCCCGGGCAAGCCACTGCGACCCACCAGCCCGGTAAAGCGCGAAGTGGAAGTCAGCATGTGCCTGCCGCGCCCCGATGGAGTCCTCGGACCGCGAGAGCTGCAGTAGCTCAGCCAGTGCCAGGCGAGCCTTCTCTGCGTCCTCTTCGCCGAAGTGCTCAGCAGCAGCCCGTACTGCGAGACTCTCCAGCGCGAGCCGAGTCTCATGGGTGTCGTGCAGGTCCTCCAGCGACAGCTCCCGAACCCAAGCGCCCTTGTGCGGGATGATGTCGACCAGCCCGAGCGCCTCCAACCGGCGGAGGCCTTCCCGGACAGGCATCTGGCTCATGTCCAGCCGGTTGGCCAGCTCGACCAACCGGAGCGGAGTACCGCTCGGGAGCTCGCCCGACAGGATGAGCTGGTGCAACTCGGCAGCGGCCGTCTCTGCCAACGTACGGCGTCCACCACGACCGCCACCGGGCAGCAGCTCCAACCGGCTGCTCATGCGAGCTCCCGGTAGACCAGCTTGTTGCGCAGCTCACCGATCTTGTCCGCGCGGGTCACTACCTCGTCGCCCTCGGCCAGGAACACCTGCGGCTCGCGGGCGTTGCCGATGCCGGCGGGAGTACCCGTCAGCAGCAGGTCGCCTGGGCGCAGCGTCATTCCGAACGACAGCTCACTGATCAGCGTCGCCACGTCGTAGGCCATCTGCTTGGTCGAGGCGTCCTGCATGACCTCGCCGTTCAGCAGGCACTGCAGGTGCACGTCCTGCGGGTCGCCGAACTCGTCGGCGGTGACGATCCACGGGCCGAGCGGCATGGTCTGGTCGATGCTCTTGCCCTTGAGCCACTGGCCACCGTGCTGGCGTTGCAGGTCGCGCTGCGACACGTCGTTGGCCAGCGTGTAGCCCCAGACGTGGTCCAGCGCATCGGCGACGGGGATGCTGCGCCCGGCCTTGCCGATCACCAGCGCCAGCTCCGCCTCGTAGTCCCACTTGGCCGAGATCGCCGGGTCGTACGCGATCTCGTCGTACGGGCCGATCACCACGTCCGGGCCCTTGGTGAAGAAGGTCGGGTGCTCGGGCCGGTCGACGTCCTGACCGTCGCGCTTGCCCTTGCTCTCCTCGAAGTGGTCCCAGTAGTTCCAGCCGGTGCACAGCACGTCACGGCGGAACCGCCGCAACGGCGCGCGCAACGATACCGATGCCAACGGCAACCGTTCGCCGGTGATCAGTTCGTTGCGCGCGGCAACCACTCCGGCCGGACCCGCCTCGATCACCGAGACCAGGTCCGAAGCCTGCAACAGAACGACGTCCTCGCCGTCCAGTACGGCGGGCCACTCACGCCCGCCGTGTTCGATCGTCACGAACCGCATCTCAGGTCCACTCGACGCCGCGCACTTGAATCACCCCTCCCCGGCTGCGTGTTGCCTTTCATGGGATCACCGCGATCGCGGAGATCTCGATCAGGTAGTCAGGGTGGGCCAGCTTGCTGACCTCGACCATCGTCGAGGCGGGCAGCGGCTCGTGGAAGTACTGGGCGCGGATCTCGTGGATCTTGCCGAAGTCCTCCATGTTGCGGACGTACACGTCCACCCGGCAGACGTCGTCCAGCGTGCCGCCGGCCTCGACGACCGCGGCGCGCACGTTCTCGCAGACCTGCCGGGTCTGCTCCCGGACGTCGCCGACGCCGACGATCGTGCCGTCCGGCGTCCGCGCGGTCATCCCGGACACGAACACCAGCCGGCCGGTCGCCTCGATCGTGGTCGCCTGCGAGAAGACCCCGTTCGGGCTCCGCAGCGCCGCGCTCGTCAGTTGTGTCTTCGCCATCAGCTCAGCACCCCTCCCGTCGGGACGACGGCGCCGACCGCACGCGCGGCCTGCAGCAAGCCGTCCAGTCCCGACCTCTCGATCAGTACGCCGTTCCGCCGCTGCTTCGCGGCGCGATCGGCCTCGATCTCCCCCGGCAGGTAAAGCCGCTCCACCCCAGGAGCGGTCGCACTGCCACGTACCTTCGCCGCCAGCGCCGACGACCGCTGCCGGAAGCCATCGATCCCACCCAGCAACTCCGGGTCGATCGCGAGGAACAGATGCGCGCAGTCGTTCGGCCGATCCGGCTCGCGATACAGCGGCCGCACCTGGTCGCCCCAACCGCCACCACTCAGTACTCCGGTCAGCACGTCGATCATCAACGCCAGCCCGAACCCCTTGTGCCCCGCAGCCGGCAGCAACATCCCCAGTACCGCGGCCTCAGCATCCGTCGTCGGTACTCCGGACTGGTCCGTGGCCCAACTGTCCGGAATCGGCCGCCCTGCCGAGGCCGCCAGCCGAATCTTGCCCAAGGCAACGGCCGACAACGCCATGTCCAGCACGATCCCCGAGCCGGCCTCCGTCGGTACCGCGATCGCCAGCGGGTTGTTGCCGACGATCCGCTCCGCCCCACCGGGCGCCGGCATCAGCGGCGTGGTGTTCGACATCGCGATGCCCACGCAACCGGCCTGCGCAGCCTGCATCGCCCACCGGCTGGCCGCGCCGAAGTGGTGCGCGTTGCGGACCGAGACCAGACCGATCCCGTACCGGCCGGCCCGCTCGATCGCATGGCCCATCGCTTGCGGGCTGGAGAGTTGACCCATCCCACCGCGCGCATCCGCGACCAGGGCCGCGCCGGCGTCGTGCAGGATGTCGAGTTCGTGTTCCCGGGTGACCCCACCGGCGTTCAGGCGTTCGACGTACATCGGGACGAGCATCACGCCGTGCGAGCTGACGCCACGCAGGTCTGCCTCGACCAGCGCGACGGCGATCCGGGTCGCGTCGGTCGGCTCGAAACCGAGGGCGGTGAAGACGCCGGAGACGGTCGCTTCCAGCCACGCGGGCCGGACGAGTACGCGGCGGTCGGCGTCCGAGGCCTGGGTGGTCACCTGGTCTCCCGCGCCCACGGGAGCAGCAGGTGTTCCAGCAGTACCAGTCCGTAGAACAAGATGATGGCCATGATGCTGAGCAGCGTCATCGCGGCGAAGGCCAGCGCGGTGTCGGCGCTGGCGCCGGAGCTGGTGATCACATATCCCAGGCCGGAGGTGGCGCCGACGAACTCGGCGATCACCGACCCGATCACGGCCAGCGAGATGGCGACCTTCAGCCCGGTGAAGATCTGCGGCAGCGCGTACTGCAGCCGCAGCTTGAAGAACTCCTGCGTCTTGCTGGCGTTCAGCGACTTGAGCAGCTCGACCAGCTCGGCCGGCGTGGACTTCATCCCGCTGGCGGTCGAGATCACGATCGGGAAGAAGCAGACCAGCAACACCATCAGGACCTTCGGCCACTGACCGAAACCGAACCACACCACGAGCAGCGGCGCGATGGCGATCTTCGGGATCGCGTTGACGGCCAGCAGCAGCGGGTAGAGCAACCGCTCCACCACGACCGACCGGACGATCAGCAGGGCCACCGGTACGCCGACCAGGATCGACAGCACGAAGCCCTCGACGGTCTCCACCAGCGAGATCCAGGTGTTCTCGAGCAGGTAGCCGGGCTGGTCGGCGAAGCTGCTCACCACCTCACCCGGGTTCGGCAGCAGGTACGAGTCGACCGAGAAGACGACAGTGGCCACCCACCACAGAGCCAGCGCGAGGATCAGGCCGACGATGGGCAGCAGGACTGCCGCAGTACGGGAATGTGTCAGCCAGGAACGGTTCGTCATCGCCGTGCCTCGGGCAGGTCGACGGGGCGCTCCTGCTCGGACAAAAGGCTGTGCAGGTGCGCGCTGATCTGTGCCACCTCGGCCAGGTGGGCGTTCTGCCCCAGGGTGCGGGGGCGCGGGATCTCGATCTCGACGATCTCGCGCAACCGGCCCGGCCGGGGCGTCAGCACGACGACCCGATCGGCCAGTACGACGGCCTCTTCGATCGAGTGGGTGACGAAGACGATGGTGGTGGCCAACTCCATCTGGATCCGCTGCAGCTCCGCCGACAGCTCGGTCCGGGTCAGCGCGTCGAGCGCCGAGAACGGCTCGTCCATCAGCATCACCTTGGGGCTGCGGATCAGCGACCGGCACAGCGACACCCGCTGCTGCATGCCGCCGGACAGCTCGTGCGGGAGCCGGCTCTCGAAGCCCTTCAGCCCGACCAGCTCGAGCAGTTCGTGCGCGCGGTCCCGGTACTGCGCCTTGCCGCGCTCGGAGTCGCCGCCGGAGATCTCCACCGGCAGCATCACGTTCGACACCACCGACCGCCACGGCAGCAGGGCCGGTCGCTGGAACATGAAGGAGACGTCCCGGCGGGGACCGGTGACGGCCTCACCGGCCACCTCGACCCCGCCGGACGTCGGCGGCAACAGTCCCGCGATCAGCCGGAGCAGTGTGGACTTGCCACAACCGGACCGGCCGATCACCGTGACGAACTCGTTCTCCTGGACGTGCAGGTCGATCTCCTCGAGCGCGCGGACCTCTCCTCCGCGGCCCTCGAAGACCTGCCCCACACCGTCCAGCCGGATCATGTCAGCCCTTGGGAGTCAGGTCGGTGTCGACCACATCGGTGGGCTTGATCGAACCCGGCTGGATGACGTTGTACTTGACCAGGTCGGCGATGACGCGCTCGATGCGATCGGTCTCGACCCCACCGGGCACCCCTTTGTAGCCGTCCGGCTTCACGTAGGGCTTCATCAGCACGAGTTCCTTGGCGGCCACCTCTTCATTGGTGTCCGGAACGTACTTCTTCAGGATCTTCGCCGCCGCGGCCGGGTCGGCCAGTGCGGTGTCCATGCCCTTGAGCAGCGCCGCGGTGAACTTCTGCACCTGGGCGGGGTGGTCCTTGACCAGGTCATCGCGGGCGATGATCGCGTTGCCGTAGAGGTCCTGCACCTTGTCGCCGTACGGCAGCACGACGGCCTTGCGGTGCTTCTCCTTGTCGGCCGCCTCGACCAGCGGGACACCGACCACGAACTGACCGATGCCGTCACCCTTGTTGGCGGCGAGCAGCCCGGCCAGCGCCGGCGGCGGGGACGGCACGAACTCGACCTTGGACTTGTCCACCCCGGCCTGCTGGGCGTACAGCGGGAAGGTCACCTGGTTCGTCGAACCGGGCTGGTCCAGGATCCGGGTCTTCTCGCCGTTGGCCTTCATCAGCGACTTCGGGTCGCGGTCCTTGATCTGACCGCCCTGCAGGCCGACGATCGCCGCCATCGACTTCTGCTGGATCATCCCGACCGTGGTGACCGGAAGCTTCTGCTTGGCCAGCGTGATCATCAGCGCGGTGAAGTCGCCGATCCCGTAGTCGGCCTGACCGCCGGCCACGATCTTCATCACGTCGACGGTGCCCTTGCCCGGCGTGATCGTCACGTCGAAGCCGGCATCCTTGAAGTAGCCCTTGTCCAGGGCGACATAGGCATAGGCCTCACGGCCGAAGGTGCCGAAAGAGGTCAGGTAGCTGACCTTCTCCAGTTTCGCGTCCCCGTTCGTGCCGGTCTTGCTGTCGTCGTTGCACGCGCTCATCCCGGTGGCCAGTGCAAGCACTGCGACCAGGGCGACGGCCGAACGTCTGAACCTCATGCTGGACTTCTCCTCTCCGATATTTGATCAAACATCAAATATGGAAGGGTGGTCAATCGGCCCCTCGGGGACTTCACAGTGTCTTTACGTGTGCTGTCCAACACTGTCCGGATCCCCTCAGAATCCGACTGCCGCCCGTCCAGGAGCCGTTTCCCCATGCCGCTCCGTCACCGGACCAGCACCCCGCCCCGACCACAGACCGTACCCGTCCGGACAGCAGATCGCGACGTCGATCGAGGACCAACCGGGTCGGTCCAGGACAAATTTGTGTAAACCCGCCCGAACTGTGATCTCGATCATGCAAACGCTCTCGCGCACCGGGAACCGACCCAGACCTGCAAACGTATCCCCCGGCCGAGGGAGGTGGGCAGACCGGCGGGCTGGAAGGATGGCCGGGTGGCGAACGTGCTGGTCCGGGGGTCGACCTATCTGCGATGGGTCTACCTGCTGCTCGGCGCCGCCTTGGTGCTCGCCTTCATCCTGGTCGACAGCGGTCTGGCGTCCCTGCTCGAGGGCCTGGACCTCCCGCCGGTGTTGTCGGCGATCTTCGTCATCCTGATCGCGGTCGTCCCGCCGCTCGTACTGGGCACGTTGCCCGCCGTACGAGAAGTGGAAGGCATCGCGGTCGAGTCGCTGCTCGGCGTCCGCTTCGAGGAGCGGCCGCTCGGCCCGTCCCGGACCTGGCCGCAACGACGCCGGACGACGACCTGGTTCTGCCTGCACCTGGCCGCCGGCGGCTTCGTCGGCGTGCTCTCCACGATCGTCTTCGGTCTCGGCGCCGTCCTGATCGCGGCACCCTTCCGCTCCCCCGATCGGCGCGAGCTGATCCCCGGCGTGGACTACACGACCACCGGCCGATGGACCGACTTCTGGATGCCGCTGGCAACCATCGCGGCGGTGATCGGGCTGATCCTGTTGTCCGCCGGGATCGGCGCCCTGCTCGCGTACGCCGCGCCGCGGCTGCTCGGACCGACGCCGGCCGAGCGGATCGAGCTGCTCGAACGCCGGACGGCAACCCTTGCCGAGCGCAACCGATTGGCCCGCGAGCTGCACGACAGCGTCGGCCACACGCTCAGCCTGGTCACCATCCAGGCGGCCGCCGCGCGCAAGGTGCTGGCGACCGATCCCGCCTTCGCCGAGACGGCGCTGGCCGCGATGGAGACGTCTGCCCGGGCCGCGCTCGCCGATCTAGACCACGTCCTCGGGCTGCTCCGTGACGATCGCCGGCCAGGGTCTGCGACGGCTCCGCAGGCGACGCTCGGCAACCTCACCCGGTTGGTCGAGGCGACTCGGGCCGGCGGCATCACGGTCGGCGTACGGCGTACCGGGGATCTTGAGCAGTTGCCCGCCGCCGTTTCGCGGGAGGCGTACCGGATCATCCAAGAAGGCCTCACGAACGCGATCCGGCACGCGGGGCGACCGGCCGGCGAGGTGAGTGTCGACCTGTTGATCAACCTGGACAAGTCCGGGCTGCTGCTGGAGTTGACCAACCCGGTCACTGCAGGCGCCGCTGATCACTCGGGCGGCGGCCGGGGACTGGCCGGTATCCGTGAAAGGGTCGCCGTACTCCGCGGCACCGTCGAGGCCGGCCTGGTCGCGGATCGCTGGCGGCTCGCGGTGACACTGCCCGTCGCCGTCACAACGAAGGGATAACTGGTGGAGATCTCTGTAGTCGTGGTGGACGACGAGCCGCTGATCCGGAGCGGGTTGCGCGCGATCATCGACGCGGAGCCCGACCTGCGCGTCGTCGGCGAGGCCGGGGATGGCGCTGAGGTGCTGCCGGTGGTTCGGCGTACCCAGCCTGATGTCGTCCTGATGGACGTCCGGATGCCTGCCGTCGACGGCATCCAGGCGACCCGGCTACTGCTGGACGGCCTCGACCCGGCTCCGCGGGTGCTGGTGGTGACCACCTTCGAGAACGACGACTATGTGTACGACGCGCTGCGGGCCGGCGCGTCCGGGTTCCTGCTCAAGCGCACTCCCCCGGACGACATCATCGCGGCGATCCGTACGGTCGCGGGCAGCGAGTCGCTGCTGTTCCCCGAGGCGATCCGGGCGCTGGCGCTCGCGCATGTGGCCGAGCAGGGTCAGTCGACGGGGCTGGACGAGTTCCAGCTGACCGAGCGCGAGCAGGAGGTCCTGCGCCTGATGGCGCGCGGGCTATCCAACGCGGAGATCGCCGGCGAGCTCATCCTCGGCGTACAGACGATCAAGACCCACGTGGCCAACCTGCTGTCCAAGCTGGGCGCCCGGGACCGGACGCAAGCCGTCATCCAGGCGTACGAATCCGGCTTCGTCCCGCTGCGCTGATCTATGTGTCGGCTGGGTCGACGGTCTCTTCGGCCAGGGCACAGGCGTTGCGCAGTGGGTCGATCTGGTTGGCCTGGGCCGCGATCCGCTGGAGCAGCATCCGGAAGACCATCCGCTCGCCGTCGTCGAGACCGCTCATGACGAGGTCCTCGCGCGCCTGGAGCCGGCGCTCGAGATCGCAGAGCACTTCCTTGCCCTGCTCGGTCGGCGCGATCAGCCGGGCTCTGCGGTCGGTCGGATCCGGCTGACGCTGCACCAGCCCGGCCTTCTCCAGGTCGTCCAGGAGATAGGTCATCACCGTGCGGTCGACATCCAGCTGAGCCGCCAGATCGAGCTGGCGCTTCGGCTCTTCCCTGATCGTGGTGGCGAGCACCTGATAGCCGCGCGGTCCGCCCGGGATGTCGGTCAGCGCATCGGCGGCGGCCTTCGCGTACCGCCGGAAGACGACGCCCAGCGCCCAGCCGAGGTCGTCCTCGACCGGAGTGCCGCGGACTGCCCGGGCGTCCACCTCGGGCGACGAACTGCTCATGACACCCATCGTACGTGGTCTACGCCACCCGGAATACGATCTGGCTTGAATATGTTCTGTTCATCAGACTATCTTGAGGACAGCTCACTTTGAGCAGCCCCCAGCATTCTGAGAGGAACCACATGACCACCCTCCTTCGCGTCGACGCCAGCATCCGGGTCGACGGATCTGTCAGCCGCGCGCTCGCCGACAGCGCCGAGGCTGCCTGGCAGGCGGAGCACCCGGACGGCGTCGTGGTCCGGCGCGACCTCGGTCGGCACCCGATCCCGTCCAACGTCTGGCCGGCGGTGATCGGCGCCAAGATGGGCCTGGACGCAGGACCGGACGCTGACCGCGCAGACACCGCCGAGGCGCTCGCGCTGGCCGCGGACCTGATCGCCGAGATCAAGAACGCCGACGCGGTGCTGCTCGCAGTACCGCTCTACAACTACGGCATCTCCCAGCACGTGAAGACGTGGATGGATGTGCTGCTCTCCGAGATGGAGCTGGCCCAAGGCCCAGGTCCGCTCACGGGCAAGCCGATCATCATGACGCTCGCCCGTGGCGGCGGCTACGGCTCCGGCACTCCGCGCGAGGGCTGGGACCACGCGACGCCGTACCTGGAGCGCATCTTCGGTGACGTCTTCGGGATGAACATCCGCAAGGCCGTCGCTGAGCTCACGCTCGCCTCGGTGACCCCGGCGATGGCTGAACTGATCCCGGCATCGAAGGTCGCTGAGGAAGAGGCGCACGTCAGCGCCAAGGAGCACGCGGTCGCCGTTGCCAAGGAACTCACCGGCGCCGCTGCCTAGTACGCCGCTGCGTCTGTTTCAGTGCCGTGCTCGAGCCGGCGCTTGATCAGACGGTTTGCCAGGTAGACAGGGTGACCGACAGCGTCACCTCGACCGGATCAGCCAGTACTGCGATCCGCTCCGCCAACTCGGCCTTCTGCGTATGGCGCGCACTCGGCGTCATCGCCACCAGCCGCTCGACCGCCTCGTGGTCGAGCTGCATCGCGACCTCCACGATCTCGCTGCCGATCCGGGTGAACGACCCTTTGAGCGACTCGCTGAGCCGCCGTTCCTTCTCCTCATCCACCCGAACCAGCCCCAGTACTTCGACCAGCTCTTTAAGGTGCCCCTGATTGGGAGTCACCACCAGCAACGTCCCGTCCGGCGCCAGGACCCGGGCCATCTCCGTGGCGTTCCGAGGGGCGAACACGTTGAGCACAACCCGGGCAGCGCCATCCCGTATCGGGAGCTCTCGCCACGCATCGCAGACCACGGCCCCGACTCGCTCCGGATCCACCTTCGCCGCTCGCCTGGCGGCGTACCGGGAAACATCCAGCGCAATCCCCGACCGCCCATTGCCGGCCGCAACCACACCTGCCAGGTAGTAGCCGGTACCGGCACCAACCTCAACGATTAGGCCGCCACTGGGCTCTTTGGCCGCAGCAATCAGGGCTTGGCGTACCGGCTCGTAGAACCCGCCGGCAAGGAACTGCTCCCGAGCCTCGACCATCTCGGCCGAATCGCCGTCGATCCCACTGGACGCCGAGGGCAACAAATTCAGGTAGCCCTGCTTGGCCAGATCGAAGGCGTGCCGCTGCGGGCAATTCGCAGTGCGGCCGACGAGCGCCAGCCCGTCACCGCAGACCGGGCAACGCAGCACAGAAACCAACTCGGGATGCACACCCGGACACTAAGCCATTCCGAGCGCGAGCTGGAGCTGGCGCGTCCACCACCGGAGCTGCGCACCCGAGTCACTCGCCGCCGTACCGGTAAGTCCAGCGCTCCGACGGAAGGCGCTCCCGTAGAGCGACTCAGTCGCCATCGCCTGATGCAGAGCCGCGACCGCGAGCCGCGTGTCCTCGATCGACGCCCCTCGCGGCCGAAGCTCATGAAGAGCCTGCACCACCGGATCCAGCATCCCGCTGCCACGATCCCGCCAACCGGCCGCATGCAACGCGACCGCCAGCTCGCCGTATCCCCGCCGGTACAACCCCGCGAGCGCCTCAACAAGCTCGTACAGCTCGGCGTCCTCCCCCAGCCACCTACTGAGCGTCTCCTCCAGCGCGCCCCGCAACTGCCGCCCACCATGCCGAAGCAGTTCCCGCAGCAAGTTGTCGCGACTCTGAAAGTGATGCGTCACGCCCGCATCGGTCATCCCCACCCGCGCCGCGACCGCCCGAACCTGTACGGCTGCAACGCCTCCCTCGGCGAGCAGCGCCGCTGCAGCGTCCAGGATGAGGAGGCGAGCTTCCTCGGGCGATCGTCGGGTGCGCTGCGTCGTCATAGGCCTGGACTCTACCTTGACCCCTCAAGGCGGCAAGACTTACCTTGACAACCCAAGGTATGGAGGTCCGCCCATGACCGAACTCACCCTCACCCGCCCCGACGCCCAACTCCGAGGCACGGCCACCGGCACCGGCCCAACTCTCCTGCTACTCCACGCCGGCGGTGAAGACCGCAGCGTGTGGGCACCAGTCGCGGGGGCGTTGAGCCAGCGCGAGCATCCGCCCGGCCGGCCCTCGGTACAGACCGGCCGACCTCCGGGATCAGCCAGTCGGCCTCCAGGACAGACCGGCCGGCCTACCGGAACTGGCGCCGGCCGGCCCAGCAGCTCTTCGCTCCGGCCTCTGCGGACCGTGGCCTATGACCTGCGTGGACACGGCGAGAGCTCCGGGCAGGCGACGAGGCTCGGTCCTATTGCGGAGGACGTGACCACGATGATCCGGAGCGAGGTGGGCCCGGTCGTCCTGGTCGGCGCTTCGCTTGGTGGGCTGGCCGCAATCGCGTCCCTCGCCGACCCAGGCGTGGCGCAAGGTGTCGCCGGCCTGATCCTCGTCGACGTCGTACCCAACCCCGATCCGGTCCGCGTCCGCGCCTGGCTCGACGACCGCTGCCTCCGTACCCACGATCCCCTCGTCGAGGACATCTTCAACCACGGCCCCGAACTCCTCACAACAGCCACGATGCTCAAGCTCCCCATCCTCATCGTCAGAGGCGGACCGACATCGCCCCTGACCGACGCCGAGGTAAACCGCTTCCGCACCGCCAACCCAGCAGTCGCAGTGACCCGAGTGCCCACCGCCGGACACCTGATCGCCCACGACGCCCCCAACGAGCTGGCCCGCATCATCGCCGACCAAGCGGCCACCTGGTTCACCACCGACCGCACCGCCGCAGGTGGTTAGCAGTTCTGCTCAGACACGCCTGCTGCCGTCTCGTTCGCGAAGGCCGTAGCCGAAAGCTCGGTCCAAGGCGATGTGTGTGAGCCAGCCAAGCCCCGCCGTGAACAGTGGGACCCAGTCGCCAAGGGCGCCGACGCTGTAGACAACCAAGACGGCCAAGGGGATCCAGGGCCGATGCACGAGGTTGTAGTAGGGGACGGCCTTCGGCGACAGCTTGCCGCGGGCTGCTGTGCTGGCGCCGATGAGCATCGGCAGGTCGGGGACGATGAGGAACAGGACCGCGGCGACCAGCGCCGGGATGCCATGGTTGATCACTTCGAGCACGACGAAGGCCAGTAGGAATGTTGCGAGCGCAGCCCAGGACACCCGCTTGGCGACCCGGCCGACTGGCGGGCTGGTGACAGACATACGGACGAGTATCTAGCTGTTGATGTCGCGGGTGGTGAGGCGGGCCCAGGCTGCGGTGTAGAAGACGAACAGGTAGGCGGCCTGCAGCAGGAGGTTGCGGACGATCGCGTCCCAGTACGGCGGATCTCGAAGCAGGTCGGCGAACGAGGGCCAGCCGTACATCAACAGCCACGGGTGGATCTCGGAGATCTGCGGGATCGCCCCGAGGATGCCGAACACGATGAACGCGCCGAACGTCGCCGCCATCGCCGCGAGTGGCGTCGAGGTCAGCGACGACACGAACAGGCCGACGCCGGCCAGCCCGAGCAACGACAACGCGACCAGGATCGCGATCCCGAACGCGCGCAGCAGTCCATCGGCCAGCGAGACCGTCGTCCCCGACAACAGGACCACATCACCGACGGGGAACAGCACCACGCCCGCGATCAGTCCGGACAGCCAGATCGTCATCGTCGCGGCCAGGCAGAACACCACCAGCGCCACCAACTTCGCCGCGAGCAATCGCGACCGCCCGGCCGGCGCCGTCAGCATGTTGCGCAAGGTGCCGAGACTTGCCTCACCCGCCAGCGACTCCCCCGCCACCACGGTCACTGCGGTCGGCAAGAAGAACGGCAGCGACAACCCAAGACTCGCGACCACCAGGAAGAACCCGTTGCCTGCGACCTGGCCGATGAAACCATCGCCGCCGCCCTCGGCCCCGGACAGCTTGATCGCAACCCCGACCAGCACAGGCACACCGGCCAGCACCGCCAGCGTCACCCACGTCCGGGCTCGTCCGAACACCAGGTGCAGCTCAGAGGCGAACAACGCGATCGCGTGCCGCCCGGCTGTCGGCCGTCGCACGTTCTGATCAGCCACCGTGCCCAGGTCGCGTCGGTCCGCGGTCTCACTCAGCGACATCGAAGCCCTCCCCGGTCAGCGCCACGAAGGCGTCCTCGAGGCTGGGGTGCTCGAGATTGAAGCCGTGGATCCGCACGTCCGCGGCGACGAGCGCGGCCGCAAGCTTGTCGATCGGCAGCTCGCCGGCATCGCCGTCGACGGTCTCTTCCAGCCGCCGTACGTCGGTGACGCCGAGGCTGGTCAACGTCTTCGTCGCCTGTTCGAGGTCGGGCGTGCGAACCACCAGCCGCGGACGCAGCTCGGATCGGAGCTCCGCCATCGTCGACTGGCGGACGATCCGGCCACGGCTCATCACCGCAGCGTGCGTGCAGACCTGCTCGACCTCGGCCAGCAAGTGGGTGGAGGTGAAGATCGTCGTACCGTCGTCAGCCAGCTCGCGGATCAGCGTCCGAACCTCGCGAGTGCCCTGCGGGTCGAGGCCGTTGGTCGGCTCGTCCAGCACCAGTAGGTCCCGGCGCTGCATCAGCGCGACGGCGATCGCGAGGCGCTGGCGCATCCCGAGTGAGTAGGCGCGAACCTTCTTACCCGCCGCGTTCGACAACCCAACCCGCTCCAACGCCTGCCCCGCCCGCAGCTTGCGCGTCCGCGGATCGGCCGTCCGGTCAGCCGCATCGAACCGCAGCAGATTCGCCAGCCCGGTCCAGAACGGATAGAAGGCCGGCCCCTCGACCAGCGCTCCAACCCGCGGCAACACGGACAGCTGCGCCTTCGGCATCGGCTCACCCAGCAGCTCCACCGACCCCGAGGTCGGTGCAATCAGCCCGAGCAGCATCCGAATGGTCGTCGTCTTGCCCGACCCGTTCGGGCCGAGAAAACCGAAGACACTTCCCGCCGGCACCACCAGATCAATCGAGTCCACCGCCACCTGCCCACCCCGGAACCGCTTGGTGAGCCCCTGCGTGACAATCGGAGCGGCTGGGTCGGTGGGTGGTGAGGTTGGCTCACCGCGGGTTGGGGTCACGTCGGGCACCGGGGTCGCCTGGTTGGTCAGCGGGGGGCCTTGGCGGCGGCGGATTGCAGGGCTTCTGGGGTGACCAGGCCGGCGAAGATGCGGCCGTCGGTGGTGATCAGGGCGTTGACCATCTTGGTGGAGAGGATCTTGCCGCTGCCCCACGTGCCCTGCACGGTCGGCGCCTTGGCCAGGAGTTGGTCGAGAGCGGGGTTGCCCGTCTGGGCCTTGCCGTGGAGCTCGACGACGGCGTTCCAGCCTTCGCCGACAACGGTCGGCCGGTCCGTAGACGGCTGGGACGGTTGGGACGGCTTCGGGGCGCCGGGCTTCGGCACGATCGGCGGGGTCTTCTTGCCGGGGGCCTTCGACGGGACCTTCTGCTCCGTCACCTTCACACCCTTCGGCGGCGTGAACGCGAAGGTGCTCGCGGACGGTACGTCGAACGAGACCGCCGAGAACCCGAGCTGCACGGCCGGGTCCTTGCCGGTCCGCGGCATCACGGTCACCTGCAGCGGTACCCAGGTCTTGGAGTCGACCGCCAGCGTCACCGAGCCGACCGTGGTCTGGTCCGTCTTCGGCACCAGGCGCAGCTTGTACGCGTCACGGCCGGCCACCTTCTCGGTGCCGCTGACCTCGACCTTGGTGGTCGGGTCTATCGCGGCCAGGAACTTCTGCGCCACCGCCTGCGGGTCATAGGTCTGCTTCTCCGGTGCGACCTCCGGCTTGGCCGTATGCGCGGGCACTGCGATCTTGGTCGCCTCGCGCTTGGCCGAGTCATAGGCCCACGCGGTCTTGCCGTCCGTGGTCAGCACCCGCTCGGCCATGTTGTCGAGCACCGAGACCCGTGCCTTGTCAGGTCCGGCGAAGGCGACCCGCGCGGTGTGGTCACCGGTCAGCAGGTCGAGGAACTGGGTGGCTTGGCCGTCCATCCCGGGCAGCGTCGGCAGACCGAGGTCGGTCGACGACTTCACCGTGCCCGACAGACCGTCGACCTTCGCCGTTTGCACCCGGGCAAGCAGCTCCTGCGCGGTGATCCCGGGCAGGTCTGGAGACGCGTCCGCGACCATCGGCCCGAACGCCCCCACCCCTGCCACCACTGCGACTGCCGTGACCGGCACCAACCACCGTCGACTGCGCTTCGCTGCACCCATGTCTACAAGACTCGCACCGCGCACCCGCCGAACCAAGCGGCTCAGGGTCCGTTCACCCAAAAGAGTGAGCAGACAGCTACGCCCGCAGTACGTCCAGGTGCGGAACGTACTGCGGGCGTAGTACAGATCAGCGACTCTGCAGCGCGTCCAGCGCGACCGTCATCGCGGCGGCGACCCGGAAGTCGAGCCGTGGGTCCTGCACGCTCACCCGGTACCGGTCGCGGACCGAGATCTTGCGCTCGACCGACAGCACCGGCTGACCGGTGGCGCGGTCCTTGAAGTCGAAGTGGAAGATGAACGGCAGCGGGATCTCGCCGACGAACGGGACGAACTGCCAGATCCGCCGGACGATCGCGATCGTCGGGTTCCGCTCGCTGCCGTCGGACTCCAGCCCCGGGCTGGTCAGCTGCCAGCTCGACCGCAGCAGGCTCTTGCCGAACTCCTTCTTGAACCAGCCGATCGGCTGGCCGTTCGCGTCGAAGACGTCGTACCCCGACCCGAGGTCGAGGCGCTTGCGGGCCTTGAAGGAGAAGACCGCCTGGGCCTTGGTGTCGTCGGCGTAGAAGGTCACCTGCTCCTTGAACGCCATCCGCTTCTGCTGCGCGAACGCCAGCAGCGGCCCGTCGGTGCCATCCGGGTTGGTGGTGAGCAGTTCGTACCTGTTCGCCATCAGGGTGATCCGCTGCTTCATCGAGAAGGCGGGAACGTACATAGGCGCAGGGCCTTGGGGTGGGACGGTCATGCAGAGGAGTCTTTCACCTCCACCGGCTCATCCATGACCACTCCGCAGGCCAGCGCCCCCAACCGCACCCCGCGCGCCAGTCCGGCCGCATGCGCCGAGTCCGAGACCAGCTCCAGCTGGATCGCCCCAACCCCTTGCAGCACAAGATCCCGCGCTACTTCCACGCCTAGCTCGACAGCCTCATCCACTGTCCGTGCAGGACGCCACAGCACTCCGTAGTCGGCAGCAGGCTTCTCAGTACCAACCTGTACTACGAGCGCATCCGCCTGCTCCAGATAGCTGGCAGCCGCGACCTCAGCCACGATCATGCGAACCACCTGTGCACCTACAGCCCGTACTACGCCTGTCGCCGCAGCAGCATCCCCAGCAATCACGGCACTGGGCTCCACACCCGGCAACCCGCGCTGTCCCCATGACTCCTGGTGCACTGCCCACGACAGCGGCCTCCGAGCAGCCCAGCCGCTCCTCACCAGCTCCGGGGCCGCAGCGAACTCCACCACGTGACCAATACAGAGGTACCCGACCAGCTCAACGTGCGAAGGCAGATCCAGTACCGCTGCGACCTCACCAGGCTCGAAGAAGGACACCCAGCCGACGCCGAGCCCTTCCGCGCGTGCTGCCAGCCACAGGTTCTGGATCGCGATGGCCGCGGAGAACCAGGTGGTCCGTGGATCCGCATGCCGACCCAGTACGTGCCGGCCACCTCGCCCTGGGTCACAGGTGACGGCGATGTTCAGCGGAGTGTCGAGGATCGCCTCGATCTTCAACCCGTCGAAGGAGCTGCGCCGGTCGGCGGGTAGTGAAGCCGCAAAGGCGTCGCGCTGCGCAGAGGCGAGGTCATGGATCTTCCGCCGGGTAGCGACGTCCTTGATCAGCAGGAAGTCCCACGGCTGGCTTAGGCCGACACTAGGTGCCCGATGTGCCGACTCCAGCACTCTGGTCAGCACGTCATCGGCAATAGGCCGGTCCAGGAACCCACGCCTCACATCACGCCGCTCTGCCAGTACCCGGTGAACTACGTCCCGCTCCCCCACCGCATACCCAGGAGCAGGTGTCACCCCCGCGGCCGACGCCTCACCGGCTGCGCCCGCCGCGCCACCGGCCGTCTCTGGCAGCCGGCCGACGGCGACGGTTGCTCGCGCCGAGGCCTGCTTCGGTAGTACGAGCTCGGCGCCGCTGAGGATGACAGCTGCCTCGGCGACGCTCGTAGTACCGGCCAGGCGGTCGACCTGCTCGCTGGGAGTCGGTACTGGTTGCTGAGAGAGCTCCAGCTTGGTCGCGGTGAACAGCGTCGCTCCCAGTGAGGCCACTAGTCGCTGCAGACCGGGCTCTGTCTCCTTGCCGTCGACTGTGACCACTTGGCTCACGGTTGCCGGCTGCAGCGAGACCAGCGCCGAGTCCACGAGGTCACGGAGCTCCCGGTACGACGTACCGGAGCGTAGGCCGATGCCTAGGATGAGGCTCACTTCTCCAGCCCCGCGTGGACTCGTGCGGCCGCCACGAACCTGGCCGGGACGTCGGGCGTGGCCGTCCAGTGCAGGTGGAGGTAGGAGGCGTGGATCTGGGCTCGCGCGAAGCCCTCCTGCTTGCCGCCCGGTAGGTACCAGGCGGCCGGGACGTCCTCGTCGAACTCCACAGTGGTCCGGTGGAACTCATGCCCGTGCACGCGGCGGCCCTCGTCGAAGATCGCCGTCGTCGAGGCGGCGATCGCGGTGCGGTAGCCGAGGGTGAGGCGGCTCGTCATCTGGCCCTTGGCGGGGAGGACGCCGGTGAGTTGGTGGCCGTCGAGTTCGCGGCACAGGTACAGGAGGCCGGCGCACTCGGCGACGACCGGCAGGCCGGCGGCGATCTCGGCAGCGACCTGGTCGCGGAGCGCGACGTTGTCGGAGAGCGCTTCCGCGTGGAGTTCCGGGAAGCCGCCGCCGAGGTACAGCGCTGATGTTGCCTCAGGCAAGGATTCATGCAGCGGGTCGAAGGTGACGACGTCGGCGCCGGCGGCGGTCAGCAGCTCGGCGGTCTCGGTGTAGCGGAAGGAGAAGACCGGGCCACCGGCCACGGCGATCACCGGGCGGCCTTCTTCGGCCGGGGCCACCTCTGCGGCGGGATCCCAAGCGATCACATCGAGCGGAGTGGCCGCACGTGCAGCGGCGACAAAGGCTTCCAGGTCGACGCCTTGCTTCACCAGTTCGGCGGCGGCGTCGACTGCCGTCACGGCCTGCTCGCGTTGCTCGTCGGCGGGGATGAGTCCGAGGTGCCGACTGGGAACGGTCAGCCGGGTATCGCGACGCAGTACACCGAGAACCGGTACGCCGGTTGGCGCAACCCCTGCCCGCACTTCGGCCTCATGCCGGTCGGAGCCAACCTTGTTGAGGATCACCCCGACAATGCGCACGCCGGTGTCGAAAGCGACGAACCCCTGGACGACCGCGCCAACACTGCGACCGGCCGCCGATGCGTCCACCACCAGCACGACCGGTGCCTGCAGCAACTTGGAGACGTGGGCGGTCGACGAGTACCCCTCAGTGCCCAGCGCGCCGTCGTACAGGCCCATCACGCCCTCGACGATGGCGATGTCCGCGCCCACGCTCCCATGTGCGAACAGCGGCGCGACCCGTTCTTCACCCGACAGCATCGGATCGAGATTGCGCCCCGGCCGTCCGGTCGCCACCGCGTGAAAGCCCGGGTCGATGTAGTCCGGCCCGACCTTGAACCCGGCCACCGTGTGCCCGGCCCGCCGCAGCGCAGCCATCAATCCGACCGCAACCGTCGTCTTACCCGCGCTGGACGACGGCGCCGCGATCACCACCCGTGGAATCACCACTCGATGCCTTTCTGGCCCTTCTGGCCGGCATCCATGGGGTGCTTGACCTTGGTCATCTCGGTGACCAGGTCGGCGGCGTCGAGCAGCTTCTGGTGAGCGTTGCGGCCGGTGATCACCACGTATTGGTGGCCCGGGCGGTTGGTCAGCGTCTCGACCACCTCGTCGACGTCCACCCAGCCCCACTTCATCGGGTAGGTGAACTCGTCGAGCACGTAGAGGTCATGGGTCTCGGCGGCGATCCGGCGCTGGATCTCGCGCCAGCCCTCGAGCGCGTCGGCGGCGTGGTCCTCCTCGGTGCCGGCCTTGCGGGACCAGCTCCAGCCCTCGCCCATCTTGTGCCACTCGACCGGGCCGCCCTCACCCGTTGCCTCATGCAACTTCCCGAGGGCCCGGAACGCGCTCTCCTCGCCGACCTTCCACTTCGCGCTCTTGACGAACTGGAAGACGCCGATGTTCCAGCCCTGGTTCCAGCCGCGCAGCGCCATCCCGAACGCGGCGGTCGACTTGCCCTTCATTTCACCGGTGTGCACCATCAGCAGCGGCCGGTTCCGGCGCTGCCGGGTGGTCAGGCCGTCCTGCGGTACGACGGTTGGCTGTCCCTGCGGCATCAGGCGGCGCTCCGATCGGTGACCGCGCGAACAAGATTGCCCGCGGCAACTTCTCCCAGATCCAGGTACTCCGCGCCGAGATCGGCGGCCAACTCCCCTGCTAGTCCCAGCCGGACTCCGCGGCGCGGCTCACAGTCGACCACGACCGAAGCGATCCCCTGCTGCCCGAGCCAGCCAGCGGCCTGCTTGGCCCTGGCGAACGCCTTGTCACCGGCAGTTGCGCGACCGTCGGTGACGAGGACGAGCAAGGGACGCCTGCGGGGATCGCGGATCGCGGCGATTCGGAGTACGTCGGAAGCCTTCAGCAATCCCTCGGCCAGCGGGGTGCGACCGCCGGTGGGCAGGGACTCAAGACGCCGCACTGCGGTCTCGACGCTGCCCGTCGGCGGGAGGGCGACTGTTGCCTCGGCCCCGGCGAAGGTGACCAGGCCGACGGTGTCGCGGCGCTGGTAGGCATCGAGCAGCAGCGAGACGATCGCTGTTTTGACCTCGGTCATCCGCTTCTTCGTCCCCATCGAGCCGGACGCGTCCACACAGAACAACACGAGGTTGCCTTCGCGGCCCTCACGAACGGCGAGCCGCACGTCGGAGGCGCGGACGGCAAGGCCGCCACCCGAGCGGGCCAGACCAGTACTGCCGGGGCCGGCGCTGGTGCTGCCGGGGGCAGTGCGACCAGGGCCGGTGCTACCGGGGGCAGTGCGACCAGGGCCGGCGCCATCGCGATCGGCGCTGCCGGGGAGTGAGCGGCCGCGGGCGTGTTGGTGGGGGGCGGCGGCGCGGATGGTGGCGAGGAGGTGGGGGCGGCCGGATTCTCGGCCGGCTCGGGGGCGGTCGCCGACGACGCGACCGACGTCGGTGAGCGCTTTGGAGCGCCGGCCGGCGACGCCTGCGCCGGCTGATTGCACGCTCAGGAGGCGGGCTTTGTACGGCTCGGAGCTGGCAGCGACCTCGCCGATCGGTGCCGGACCGGGGAGAGCGCTCCCCGGGTTCTTCGTCTGGTCCGGATCGGAGGCGTTCGTCGGCGGTTGGGTCGCGTCGGGGCGGTCGAGTTCGGCGTCGGTGTTCGGCGCGCGGTCGGTGTCGGTCGGCGGGGTGTTGTCGGGGTCGTCGCCGTTCGAGTCGCCACCATCCGGGTTCCCGCCGGGCGGGCCGTCGGGACCGCCGTCTGGGTCGTCGTCGGGGTCGTCGTCCGGTGGGGTGCTGTTTTGGATGGCTTGTTCTAGTTGGTCGTCGTCCAGGCCGGGGGCGTCGAAGGGGTTGCGGCGTTTGCGGTGTGGGAGGGCTAGTTTGGCGGCGGCTCGGACGTCCTCGACCTCGACGACAGTCCGGCCCGACCAGGCAGCGTGCGCGACCGCAGTGCGGGCGGTGACGAGGTCGGCGCGCATGCCGTCGACGTCGAAGGAGGCGCAGATCTCGGCGATCTGGCGCAGCGCGGCGTCGGTGAGGATCACGTCCGCCAGACGGGACTGGGCTTTGACGATGCGCTCGGACAGTTCGGCCTGCGCACCGGCGTACCGGTTGATGAAGGCAGTCGGGTCGGCCTCGTACGAGAGTCGCGCGCGCATCACCTCGACCCGTACTGCGGGGTCGCGGCTGGCGACGACGTCGACGGTCAGGCCGAAGCGGTCGAGGAGCTGCGGGCGGAGTTCGCCTTCCTCGGGGTTCATCGTGCCGACCAGGACGAAGCGCGCCGGGTGGGTGATCGAGACGCCGTCGCGCTCGACGGTCGCGCGGCCCATCGCCGCGGCGTCGAGCAGTACGTCGACCAGGTGGTCGTGGAGAAGGTTGACCTCGTCGACGTACAGCAACCCGCGGTGGGCGGCAGCCAGCAGACCCGGCTCGTAGACGGTCACGCCCTCAGAGAGCGCTCGCTCGAGATGGAGGGAACCAAGAACACGGTCCTCGGTCGCGCCCACGGGCAGCTCGATCAGGCGGGCCGGACGGGCCTGAGAGCTGAAGTCTGACGGGTGCGGACCGTCGGGGCAGGTCGGGTCGGGGTTGGCTGGGTCGCAGGAGAAGCGGCAGCCTTCGATGACGTCTACGGCGGGGAGGATCTCGGTGAGTGCCCGGACCGCGGTGGACTTCGCCGTGCCCTTCTCGCCCCGGATCAGCACGCCCCCGATCGCCGGCGAGACCGCAGCGAGAATCAGCGCCAACTGGAGGTCGGACATGCCGACCACCGCTGTGAAGGGGAAACCAGCAGTCAGGCGCTGGCCGACGGAAGCGGCGGGCGGGCGCTGGCCGACGGCGGGGGCGGGCGGGCGCTGGCCGGCCGGAGGCGGCGGCTCGTTGCTGTTCGAGGGGGTTGATCCGGTTGGAGCAGACCGCATGACGGGTGGTGTCCCTTCGTCCCGCGGGTGTCCACGCCCGCCTCGGCACTTGGCACGCCGGGCGCGCGGAGAGCGCTCCCTGGCGGACGGCAGCAGATGTCCTGGCTTCCGGGAACGACCCCGGTCACAGTGGCGGGACCGCCCCGGAATCCGGCCGTCTCAGGCCGTCACCGGTGTTCCTCCACTACCGTCCCGGCGATCATTCCACACCAACCACCCCGCGTACGGCCGGGAGCCCTGTGGCGATCTTCACCGCCCCAAGCGTCCACCATTTCGGGGGTTATCCACTCAAGTGGTGGGTTGCCACCCTGTATGCACGGGAGGCAACCCACCGGCTCGGGGGTTAACCACCGAAATGGTGGGCGCTCGCGTGGCGGCGGGGCGGTGGGCGCTCGCGTGGCGGCGGGGCGGTGGGCGCTCGCGTGGCGGCGGGGCGGTGGGCGCTCGCGTGGCGGCGGGGCGGTGGGCGCTCGCGTGGCGGCGGGGCGGTGGGCGCTCGCGGGGCGGTGGGGCGGTGGGGAAGGTGGGTGTGGCGGATGTGTCAGTTGGTGAAGGCGGCTGAGAGGTGGGTGGCGGCCGAGTCGCCGGGGAGTTCGCCGACGCCGGTGATCGGGGTGACGGTGATGTACCCGGCGAGCAGCAAGGCCTCGTCGGTGTCGGTCTCGGTCGGGGGCTCACGCAGTACCAGGCCGACCACCGGCTCCCCCGTCGGCGCCTTCTCCAGCACCAGCCGGGACCGGTCATAACCAACGAGCCGCGCCCAACGAGCGCCCTTCAGCTCAGCGATCGGTACGTCGGGAACGTTGATGTTGATGACCGTGCCCTGCGGCTGCTCCAGCAGCCAGGAGAGCGCTTCCGCCGCGACCGCGCCCGCCGTGTCGAGGTGCTGCGGGTCCTCCGAGTCGATGCTGATCGCGAGCCCCGACAACCCTTGGCTCGAGGCGGTCAGCGCGGCGGCGACCGTACCGGAGTGCAGGATCGGGCCGATGTTCTGCCCGTTGTTGATGCCGGATACGACCACATCAGGCGACGGCCCGTACGCGCCCAGCCGGGCGAGTGTGACGGCCAACGCCGGCGTCCCGTCGATCCCGATGAACCCGTTCTCACCGGTCTTCGACGCGACCGCCTTGCCGATCATCCCGGCGCGCGAGCTGCCGACGCCGCTCTGGTCGTCCCACGGCGCCACCACCTGCACCGCATGGCCGAGGCCCTCCATGGCCGCAGCGAGCGCCTGGATCCCCAGGGACTCGTAGCCGTCATCGTTGGTGACCAGGACTCTCAGCTGTTCGGGCGCCATGCGTCCACCCAATCACACCCTGGCCGTCGCCGCGGCCGGATGTCTCAGCCGCGATCCTCGATGTCACCTTCTGTTTCCAGAACCGCAGTGCGCAGGGTTTCCAGTGCTTCCTCGGTCGGCTCGGCCCACAATCCACGCTGGGCGGCCTCGAGCAGCCGCTCGGCGATCCCGTGCCGCGCCCAGGGGTTGGACTTGCGGAAGAACTCGGCGATCTCCGGGTTCGCGACGTACTCCGTGGTCAGCGTCTCGTACATCCAGTCGTCGACCACGCCGGCCGTGGCGTCGTACCCGAACAGGTAGTCCACCGTCGCCGCCATCTCGAAGGCGCCCTTGTACCCGTGCCGCTGCATCGCCGCCATCCACCGCGGGTTCACCACGCGGGCCCGGAAGACGCGCTTGGTCTCCTCTTCCAGGCTCCGAGTCTTCACCTGGGCCGGTACTGCGGAGTCGCCGATGTACGCCTTGGGGTTGGAACCGGTCAGGTGCCGGACCATCGCGACCATGCCCCCGTGGTACTGGAAGTAGTCGTCCGAATCCATGATGTCGTGCTCGCGGGTGTCCGCGTTCTTGGCCGCGACCTGGATCCGAGCGTAGGCCCGCTCCATCGACGGGCGAGCCTCCGCGCCGTCGAGGTCCTTGCCGTACGCATACCCGCCCCAGACCGCGTAGACCTCTGCCAGCTCAGCATCGGTACGCCAGTTGCGCGCGTCAACGAGCGGCAGCAGCCCAGCGCCGTACGAGCCGGGCTTGGACCCGAACACGCGCGCGGTCGACGAGCGCATGTCGTTGCCAGCAGCAACATCAGCGTCGACGTGCGCCCGGAGGTAGTTGCTCTCGGCATCCTCATCCAGCGCGGCGACTGTCCGGACCGCTTCGTCGAGCAGCGAGACGACATGCGGGAACGCATCCCGGAAGAAGCCCGAGATCCGGATCGTCACGTCGACGCGCGGCCGGCCGAGCTCCTCGAGCGGGACGACCTCGAACCCGGTGACGCGGCGCGAAGCCTCGTCCCAGACCGGGCGGCAGCCGAGCAGCCAGAGCACCTCGGCGAGGTCGTCGCCCTGGGTGCGCATCGCGGACGTTCCCCAGACGGTCAGGCCGACCGATCGCGGCCACTCCCCCGTCTCCGCCTTGTGCCTGGCGAGCAGCGAGTCGGCGAGCGCGACGCCGACGTCCCAGGCGTTGCGGCTCGGGATCGCCTTGGGGTCGACCGCGTAGAAGTTCCGTCCGGTCGGCAGGACGTTCACCAGGCCGCGAGTGGGCGAACCCGACGGGCCGGCCTCGACGAATCGGCCGGCGAGCGCGCGCAGTACGTTGGTCAGCTCATCGCCGGTGCGGGCCAGCCGCGGTACGACCTCATCCGCCGCGAACTGCAACGACTTCTCAACCTGGATTGATGAGCGCCCGAGTACTTCCTCGATGACGACCGGGACCTTGGCGGCATCCCACGCGAGCGTCTCCATCCCGACGACCAGCTTGCGCGCGACGGCCTCCAGCAGGTCCACACCGTCGGCACCGCTCACGGCGGGGAGATCAGCCAATGTCGCGAGGTCCTTCAGCTCCGGTACTGCGACGCCCGGGTTCTCCAGCATGGCAGCCTCGTCGACGCCGAAGGTCTGGCCGAGCGCGGCCCGCAACCCGGGCACGGCGCCCGAGACGCCACCCCACATCTGCTGCGCACGCAATACCGCGAGAACGAGGTTGACCCGTGCCTCGCCGTCCGGCCCGCCGCCGAGGATGTGCAGCCCGTCGCGGATCTGGACGTCCTTGATCTCGCAGAGGTAGCCGTCGAGGTGCAGGACGAACTCGTCGAACTCCTCGTCCTCCGGCTTCTCGGACGTGTGCAGATCATGGTGCAGCTGGGCGGCCTGGATCAGGGTCCAGATCTGGGCGCGCAGGGTCGGGACCTTGTCCGGGTCAAGCGCCGAGACCGTCGCGTACTCGTCAAGCAGGTACTCCAGCTTGGCCATGTCGCCGTACGTCTCGGCGCGCGCCATCGGTGGTACCAGGTGGTCGACGATCACCGCATGCCCGCGGCGCTTGGCCTGCGTGCCCTCGCCGGGGTCGTTGACGATGAACGGGTAGACGAGCGGAAGGTTGCCCAGTACGGCGTCGGGCGCGCAGTCTGCGGCCATACCGATGCCCTTGCCCGGCAGCCATTCCAGCGTGCCGTGCTTGCCGAGGTGGACGACCGCGTGGGCGCCGAAACCGCCCTCTTCTACGGGCGCCTCGAGCCAGCGGTATGCCGCGAGGTAGTGGTGCGACGGCGCCATGTCCGGGTCGTGGTAGATCGCGACCGGGTTCTCGCCGAATCCGCGGGGCGGCTGGATCATCAGTACTACGTTGCCGAACTGGAGCGCCGCCAGAGCGATCGCCGGCTCGGGGCCGGACTGGTCGACGTACAGGGAACCGGGTGCCTCACCCCACGCCTCGATCATTGCTTGCTGCAACGTTTCGGGGGTTTTGCCGAACCAGTGCTGGTACGTCGAGAGCGGGATCTTCGCGACTGCGCTCGACAGCTGCTCGTCGGTCAGCCAGTCGACATCGTGACCGCCGGCCGCGATCAGCCGGTGGATCAGGCCGTCGGCGCCGTCAGCGCCCTGGAGTTCGTCGAGGTTGAGGTCGGGGCCGAGGTCGTAGCCGGCGTCCTTGAGCTGGCCGAGGATGACGACCGCTGAGGCCGGCGTGTCGAGGCCGACGGCGTTGCCGATCCGGGCGTGCTTGGTCGGGTACGACGAGAGTACGAGCGCTAGCTTCTTGTCTTTGGGTTCTACGTGGCGGAGCTTGGCCTGGGCTACTGCGATGCCGGCGAGCCTGGCGCAGCGCTCCTCGTCGGGTGCGTAGCTGGCGATGCCCTCGGCGTCGTACGCCTTGAAGGAGAACGGGATGGTGATGAGGCGGCCGTCGAACTCGGGGATCGCGACCTGGGTGGCGGCGTCGAGCGGGCTGATCGCGGCGTCGCTCTCGAGCCACTGCTCCCTGGTCGAGGTCAGCGCGAGGCCTTGAAGGAGAGGGATGTCGAGGGACGCGAGCGCGCCGGCGTCCCAGGAGTCGTCGCCGCCAGCTGTTGCGTTGGAGGCGACGGTGCCGCCTGCTGCGAGGAGGGTGGTGACTAGGACGTCACATTCCTTGAGCAGGGTGAAGAGGTCGGCGTTGTCTTCGTGCGTGGGGTCTAGGCCGCGCAGCGTTCCGCAGTACAGGGGAAGGGGCTGGGCGCCGGCCTGCTCGATCGCGGTGGCGAGGGCGTCGACGAAGGCGGTGTTGCCGGAAATCTCGTGGGCGCGGTAGTAGACGATGCCGACTACTGGCCTGTGGTCCTTGGCGAAGGTACGGCCGGCGCGGATCCCGTAGGTCGGGAGGGTTTTGGGTGGGTCGAACTCGTCGCCGGTGAGCAGGATGGTGTCTCGGAGGAAGCCTGCGAGGTTTTGGAGGTTTTCGGAGCCGCCCTCGCGGAGGTACGCGAGGGCCTCGGTGACGGCGCCGGCGGGGACGGTCGACATCGACATGAGCTCGGCGTCGGGGGCTGCCTCGCCGCTCAGTACGACCGTGGGGATGCCCGAGGAGATGACGGCGTCGAGACCCTCCTCCCAGGCGCGGCGACCGCCCAGCAGGCGGACCACTACGACCTCGACGCCGTCAAGCAGGGTGGGAACGCCATCGAGCTCGACCCGGGCCGGGTTGGCGACCTTCCAGCCGGCTTGCGCTTGCGAAGCGGCCAGCAAGTCGGTATCGGCGGTGGAGAGCAGCAAAAGGTTCGCGGGCACGCGCGGCCGGTCCTTCCTCGGGGTGTCCACGCCCCAGGTGGCAGGTACGACAGCAGCAGTTCCTGACTCCCGGGTCTACCCCGGTCACAGTGGCGGGACCGCCCCGGACTCACACCGGGTTCCTGCATCAGCCGTCGATGACATCGCCGACTCTAGTCGACGGAGATGTACTCCCCCATGGCCAGGCTCCCGCTCGCTCCTCCATCGCTCACCCGCCCGACGCTCCGATCAGTCAACTCGGCGGAGGTACTGGCCGGTGAGGCTTTGTTTGATATGTGGGAGGAGGGCGGGGGTGGTGGCGGCGACGATTTGGCCGCCTTGGGTGCCGCCGCCGGGGCCTAGGTCTAGGACGTAGTCGGCGTTGGCGATCATGTCCAGGTCGTGTTCGATGACTATGACGGTGGCGCCGGCGGTGATGAGGCGGTCGAAGACTGCTAGGAGGACTCGGATGTCGGCGGGGTGGAGGCCGACGCTCGGTTCGTCGAAGATGAAGAGGGTGCCTTGCTGGGGCTTCTCGAGGTCGGCGACGAGCTTGAGGCGTTGGGCCTCGCCGCCGGAGAGGGCTGGGGTTGCCTCGCCCAGGAGGAGGTAGCCGAGGCCTACCTCGTCGAGGGTGCGTAGGCGGGCTTGCATCTTCCGCAGGGTGGTGAACTTTGTGCGGGCCTGTTCGACGTTCAGGGACAGGGCTTCGGCCATGGTCAGGCCGTCGAGGGTGATCGTGTCGGCGTCGGGGCTGTAGCGGCGGCCTTCGCACAGGGGGCAAGGGATATCGACGTCGGGGAGGAACTGCACGTCCAGGGAGATTTGGCCGGTACCGTCGCATTGGGGGCAGCGCAGGCTGCCGGTGTTGTAGGAGAAGTCCGCTGCTTTGAGGCCACGCGCCCGCGCCTCGGGGGTGGCGGCGAAGGCCCGGCGGAGGTCGTCGAGGACGCCGCTGTACGTCGCCACGGTGGAGCGCACATTGCGCCCGATCGGGACGGCGTCGACGATGACGGTACGGTCGATGCCGCCGGCATCCAGGTGCCGTACATGCTTCGGCGCGTGGCCGGTCAGCGCCGCGGCGAGGCTATCGAGTACGAGCGTCGTCTTTCCTGAGCCGGATACACCGGTGACCGCCGTCAGCCGCAGCAAGGGGAACGAGGCTTCGAGAGCCTGAAGCGTGAAGCGGGGGCCGGTCTCGAGGCGGATCCGGCCGTGTTCGAAGACGTCGTCGAGGGGCACGCGGGGGCGGATGACCGTCCGCTCCTGGCCGCTGAGGAAGCCGCCGATCACCGACGTGGGCGACTTGGACAGGTCCGCGACGGTGCCGGTGGCAACTATCTCGCCGCCGTGCGCGCCGGCTCCCGGGCCGATCTCGATCAGCCAGTCGGCATGGCGCAGTACCCGGACGTCGTGGTCGACGAGGACCACGGAGTTCCCGGTCTCGACCAGGCGGCGCGCGACCGTCATCAGGGCGTCGATGTTGCTCGGGTGCAGCCCGATGGACGGCTCGTCGAGGACGTAAAGCAGGCCGGTCGCGCTGCTCCGCAGAGTACGGCTGAGCTGTACTCGCTGCAGCTCGCCGGTCGAGAGCGTGCGCGACGCCCGGCCGAGCGACAGGTAACCGAGTCCGAGCCCGAGGAGGTGTTCGGCGGTCGGGGTGAACGCGTCGACGATCTGCTCCGCCATCCGGGTGAGTTCGGTCGGCGCGGCCGCCGGCAACGAGCGGACGAAGTCGGTCGTACGGTCGAGGCTCCAGGTCGAGACGACGTCGAGCGTGACGCCGTTCAGGGGTACCGATCGCGCGCGTTCGTTGAGTCGGGAGCCATGGCAGGCCGGGCATTCGGCGACGTGGACGAAGCGGTCGAGGCGGGTGAGCGACTTCTCGCTCTGGGCGTTGGACAGCGCGTCCTCGATCACCCGGTTGGCGTTGCGGTAGGTCGCGTTGAGCTCGAAGGCGTTGCCTTTCTTGCTCGTGACAACAACTGTCCGCTTGGTCTCCTCGCCGTGCAGCACGATCTCGCGTTCGGCCGGCGTCAGCTCCTGGAACGGCACGTCTACTCGCACGCCGAGCTGGGCGACCACCTGAGGCAGGAGGCCGGCGCCGAACGAACCCCAAGCAGCCACAGCACCGTCGGCGATACTGAGCGATTCGTCCGGTACCAGCGAATCCTGGTCGATCTGCCGCGTCTCGCCCGTGCCCGCGCATGTCTCGCAGGCGCCATCGCTGTTGAACGCGAACGACTCCGCACCCGGTACTGCGAAGCGCTCGCCGCACTCAGGACAGGTGAGATGCGCGGTCGACGCGATCTCGAGCGTCGGCTTCACGCGATGGCCGTTGGGACACAGGTGCTCCCCCAGCCGCGAGTACATCAAGCGCAGCGAATTGAGCAGCTCCGTCGCGGTGCCGAACGTACTGCGAACACCCGGTACTGCGGGACGCTGGTGCAGCGCGATCGCGGCCGGCACCCCGTCAACGGCGTCGACGTCCGCGCGAGCAGCCTGTGACAGCCGCCGACGCGTGTACGAGGACAAGGCTTCGAGGTACCGGCGCGAACCCTCCGCATAAAGCACCCCCAGCGCGAGCGACGACTTGCCCGACCCGGACACGCCGGTCAGCGCGACGAGCTGCCGCAGCGGCACGTCGACGTCGACACTCTTCAGGTTGTGGACCCGGGCACCCCGTACTGCGACCTGCTCGCCCCAATGCATGTGGTCATCGTAGGTTGGCAATCATCAGGTTCAGCGTGAAGTCGAAACGTTCATGGCCCATGCCGGCCGTCAGCTGGAACGCATGGCGCCGGATCTGGGGGAACTGATCGGCGGGCAGCGCGCTGAACCGCTCGACCAAATCCTTGCGGCTGACCACCCAGTCCTCATGCTGTGCGACCAGCGAACGCTCCAGCGCGTAGGCGCAGGTATAGAGCCAGAGGGCATCGATGGCCCAGGCTGCCGTCTGCGATTCGATGCCGCCGGCAAGCAAGATGGCCAGCATTCCTTCGTTGACGCGTAGGACGTCGAGATTGGTGGAGACCATCGCCAGGGCGGCGCGGGAGATGCCGGGGTACTTCAGGTACTGGTCGCGGGCCTGGGCGCAGACGTCGTGGATCTGCTCGCGCCAGGCCGACCGGTCGGGTGTTGGTAGTACCAGCTGGGAGCAGAGCCGGCCGATGATCAGCTCGTCGATGTCCGCTTTGTTGACGACGTGCGCGTACAGCGAGGCCGGCCCGGTGTTCAGGACGGCGGCGACGCTCCGCATCGTCAGGGCGTCGTACCCCTGGGTGGCGACGACCTCGAGCGCCGCGTCGGTGATCCGGTCGACGGTGATCGGGTCTTTGCGCCGGGTCTGGCGGACCGGCGCTGCGGCCGGCTGAGCGTGGCGGGCGGCACGGCGTTCTCTCGGATCGACTGGCATGTGACCGACCCTACAGTTGACACGAACAATGTTCCAAGCGTAGAACTTAGTTCGTGACTATAGAACAACGTTCGTTAGAAGCGTCGAGTATCGCTCCGTTTCCTCTGCGCCAGGCCTGGCTCGTCCTCGCCGTCGTCTTCATCGCCGACGTGATGGACGTGATCGACTCGACGATCGCCAACCTGGCCGGCCCATCCATCCGCGCCGACCTCGGCGGTAGTGAGACGACCCTGCAATGGGTCCTCACCGCCTACACCGCCGCCTTCGCGATCGGCCTGATCACGTCCGGCCGACTAGGTGACCTGTTCGGTCGCCGCCGGCTGTTCCTGCTCGGCATGACCGGCTTCACCCTCGCCTCGCTCGCCTGCGGCCTGGCCCCCGGTGTCGCCTTCCTGATCACCGCACGCATCCTGCAAGGACTGTTCGGCGCCGTGATGATCCCGCAGGGCTTCGCGATGGTGAAGGTCGTCTTCCCACCGCAGTTGCTGCGCAAAGCACTCATCCCGTTCGGTCCCGTGATGGGACTCGCGACCGTCGCCGGACCGATCCTGGCCGGCTGGTTGCTGCACCTCGACCTGTTCGGCAGCCAGTGGCGCTCGATCTTCCTGATCAACGTGCCGATCGGCATCGTCGCCCTGGCCCTCGCCTGGCGAATCCTGCCCGCCAAGACCGGTGAGGACGAGACCGCCCGACTCGACCTCGGCGGCGTCGCTCTCCTCACTCTGTCCTCGGCGCTGCTGATCATCCCGCTGATCCAAGGCCGCGAACTCGGCTGGCCACTGTGGACCTACCTGTCGATGGCCGGCTCAATCGTCTCCTTGGCGCTGTTCGTCGCCTCCGAACGACGCAGCAAGCACCCAGTGATCACGCCCTCGCTGTTCACCAAGCGCAGCTTCGTCGCCGGCCTCGCCATCACCGGCGCCTTCTACGCATCCCTGAGCGGATTCCAGCTCGCGCTCAATCTGCTTCTACAGCTCGGCCTGCACTGGACCCCGCTGCACACCAGCCTCAC
The DNA here is from genome assembly GCF_036067295.1 of Kribbella sp. NBC_00382. Taxonomy (NCBI): domain Bacteria; kingdom Bacillati; phylum Actinomycetota; class Actinomycetes; order Propionibacteriales; family Kribbellaceae; genus Kribbella; species Kribbella sp. NBC_00382. The sequence continues at coordinate 6,137,962 of NZ_CP107954.1, read as the reverse complement.
CCTGATCCCCTGGGCGCTCGGCAGCGCCGTCGCTGTAACGCTCGCCGGCGCCGTACTCGCCCAGAGAATCGGCCGCGCCACTCTGCATCTCGGCCTCGGTATCGCAGTCATCGGCCTGATCGTCTTGTGGTGGACCGTCGCGAACACCCACCTCACCTCGTGGACGCTGGCTCCGTCGCTTCTGCTGATCGGATTCGGCACCGGCCTGGTGTTCGTCCCGATCTTCGACTTCATCCTCGGCGCAGCGACCGCCGAAGAAGTCGGTACCGGCGCCGGCATGCTCAACGCCGTCCAGCAGTTCTCCGGCGCCATCGGCGTCGCGGCCCTCGGCACCGTCTTCTTCGCCCGCGTCAACCACGGCGGCGCCATCCCCTTCAACCATGCAGGCGAACTAGTGATCGCCCTCGCTGCCGTCTTCTTCAGCGTTACCTTCGCCTTGGTCTGGCTCCTCCCGAAGCGGAGCGCCTAGGCAAGTCGGTCGGCGAACCAGCCGATCACGTTCGGCCAGAAGTAGAACGCCTTCTCGCCACCGGGAACCAGCGTCATCTCGACGCTCACCCGGGTCCCACCCTCGAAGGACTCGAAGCGGACCTCCGTCTCGGTGTCGTCCACCGAGCTGCGATAAGCCATCAACTTGCCCGGCTCCCACTCGGTGATCTGCCCCATCTCGAGGACATCCTCGGCACCGGCGGCATCGGCGTACCGATAGACCTCGAGGATCCGGCCGCCGACGCCGGGCTCGATCTGCATCCCGATCGCGCGGTTGGCATCGAAGAAGTTGATCGGCCCGCGGACCCACCACAGGTCGATCTCGTCGGTGAAGACCCGGAACGCGGTGTCCGGATCGGTCGCGACCTCGACCACCGCGGACGCTGACTGCTTGACCATCGTCATTTCTCCTGTTCGATGTGTCGCTTGAATGCCCCCAACTGCTCCTGCCAATGCGCCTGTACCTGATCGAGCCACGCCTGTACCGCGACCATCGGCTCCTGCCGCAGCCGGAACACCCGCAGCCGCGCGTCATCCGGCACCCGCTCGTCGTCGATCAGCCGGGCGGCCAGCAAGATCCGAAGATGGCGGCTCATCGCCGGCGCCGACGCCCCGGTCGCCACCGCAAGCTCCCCAGCGCGCCGAGGCCCCTCCCCTAGCAACCGAACGACCTGCCGCCGCGTCGGATCAGCCAGTACCTCGAAGAAGCGATCAACCTCGTCGTCCATGGATTAATAGTTACATCGGCAGTTAACTATTCGCAAGACGTGAAGGACCCTGACGCACTAAAGTGGGCGGGCCTGGAGGTCGGCTAGGAGAGGAAATTCGTGGAGCAGCACACTCGGCGAGCGCGCGTGCTCGACGTACTCACGGCTGAGCAGGCCTGGGAAGTACCGGATGGTTGGCTGGCGGGGGTCCGGGGGCAGCTCCGGGCGTGGGCCGATGATCCGACGGCGCTGCGGCCGGGGGCTTTTCCGGAGTTCGTCGAGGGGACGCCAGCGGCGGTGTGGTTCGCGCATCAGATCGCGCCACTGCTGACCGGCTGGATCCCGGTACTCCGCGGCGAATACGCCGACGTCAGCGCGATCTTGACCCGCGACTTCTATCGCCCGGCGGCGTGGCTGGGTTCCGGACACGTCGTCCGGGTCGCGGCGACCGACTGGCCGTTGCTGGTGCTGTCCGGTGCCCGGAGCTTCACCGAAGAGGGCCGACGGCAAGCATTGCAGTTGTCGCGTGACGTGGTGAGCCTGTTCGTCGACGCTCCGCCGATGGCGGCTCGCGCTCGGGCGTTGACTGCTGGGTTCGATCGGGTGCTGGGCGATCGCGAGGCGACCCGGATGCATGTCGCCGCCGACTACGACACGATCGCGCAGTTCTGGCGGACGACGGTGCTCAGCGACGCGGAGCGCGCAGTACTGCCGGAGCTCGCCGGTTCAGAGGCTGCACTGAAGTACTCGCTCGACACGTTGCACGACGTGCACGCCAAGTTGGCGGCGGTCGTTGTCGATGACGAGGCGCCGGACTTCTCGCGGTTGCTGGCGCGGTTGATCCGGGCGTCCGGACTCGACGGGCAGCCTGCGGAGGTTGGGCAGATCCTTGGGGTTGACGGGTGGGATGTCGAGCACGCTCTGGCCGAGTTGAGGGATGGCTTCGAGCCGCGCGATTGGCTGGGCCGCAACGCTGAGTGGCTGGGACAGGCGATCGCACAGGATCAGCGGGTGCTCGCGCGGACTTGGGCGGCGGCGGCTACGCGGGTATCGGTGCACTTGGCGGGCGTACTCGAGAACGGGCCGTGGCCGGATCCCGAGGTGCCTGACCTCGGTGCGTTCTTCGAGCACCTCGATGGCGGGTCGGCACCACAGGCCGTGCCGACAGTGGTGCGGCAGGCCGTGCCCCAGGTGGTGCCGGAACCGACGCCGGTGAGCAAGGTTGTACCTGCGCCGGCCACTCCCGTAGTACCGGCGGCTGAGCAGGCCGGGGCCATCGGTGAGTTGGAGGCCTTGATCGGGCTGGAGTCGATCAAGGAATCCGTGCGGCGGATGGTGGCGGAGATCCGGACCAACCAACGGCGCAAGGAGCTCGGGCTGCCGACGCAGGATCGGGCGCGGCACATGGTGTTCGTCGGCAAGCCCGGTACGGCCAAGACGACGATCGCCCGGCTGCTCGCGCGGATCTACAAAGAGCTGGGCGTACTTGAGAAGGGCCATGTGGTCGAGGTCGACCGCTCCGACCTGGTCGGCTCTGGGGTCGGTACCACCGCGCCCATGACGGCGGCCAAGTTCCGGGAGGCGCTCGGCGGGCTGCTGTTCGTCGACGAGGCGTACACCCTGGTACCGGACAACAACCCCGGCGACTTCGGCATGGAAGCCGTCGCCACGCTGCTGAAGATGATGGAGGACTACCGCGACGAGTGCGTCGTGATCGTCGCCGGGTACCACCGCGAGATGCAGCGGTTCCTGGACTCCAACCCCGGGCTGGCGTCGCGGTTCCCGAAACTGCTGTCGTTCAGCGAGTACGACACCGATCAGCTGGTCGCCATCTTCGAGCTGCAGGCGAAGCAGAAGGGGATGATCCACAGCCAGGAGGTACTGACTGTGGTTCGCAAGTTCATCCCCGCCGCTCCGCGTGGGCACAACTTCGGCAACGGCCGATTCATCCGGAACATGCTCGAGGAGGCCATCTCCAACCAGGCGACCCGGCTCGCCCTGCGCGATCCCGAGACGCTGACGGAGCAGGACCTGCGGACGTTGCTCCCCGAGGACGTCCACGCAGCTACCTCGATGCGCGCGGAGGACTACTTGCTGCAGCGGCCGGGCACCTGAGTCTCAGCCTCCGAAGGCCTGCTTGTAGAGGTTGAGGAGCTCCGGGTTGGTGGGGGCGCTTTCGCCACAGAGGCTGACCTGAGCGTTGGTGGCGGTGATGAGGTACGTGCCGCCGACCTTGAAGTCGACGCCGAGGAGCGTGGTGACGGCGTCGGCGTTGGACTGGACTTCAACGGTGGTGGCGTTGCCGCCCTTGTACCAGTGGTCGACATGCAGGGTGACCATTTCGCCTTGGATCGCGGTCGCGGTACCGGCGAAGGCGGTCTGCATTCCTTGGAGGTCTGCCACCTCTACCGCGCGGCACTTGGCGTTGGGAGCAGCGCCGACGGTCAGCTTGAGGACTGCTGCCGGCGTACTGACAGCGCTGGTCGGCGGGCCGGCGACAGGCTGGTTGTCCGAGTTGCCAGCGACTGCCCAGCCGACTCCCCCAGCAGCAAGCAGTACTCCAGCAGCGACGGCGGGCAGCCAGCGGCGGCGGGTGGTCGTGCTGGGCCGGGCTTCGGTGTCCGTGGTCATCGTGGCCTCCAAGAGGCGATCGAGATCGGGCTCGGGAGCATCCGATGCCGGGTCGGCCGCCTTCAGCTGGGCCAGCAGTTCGTCATCGTTCACAGCTCGCTCCCTCCTTTACCCTTCTCCTGTCCGGCACCGACCACGTTCTTTCGCCCGAGCAGCACAGCCAGCCTTTTCTTTGCCCGATGCAACCGAATGCTGACGGCGTTCGCGGACAGCCCGGTCGCCTCGGCGATCCCCCGTGGGGGCAGTCCCTCCCAGGCCCACAACAGCACGACTTCGCGGTCCAGCTCACCGAGAGTTTTGAGTGCCTCGTACAGCTCAGCATGATCAGTGGTTGCCGTCGGCAACTCCGAGGCCGTACGAGCCAACCTCTCCACCAGCCGCAGCCGTCGCCCCTCGGCCCGCCGCGCATTGGCCAAGCACCCACGCGCGACCCCGTAGCACCACGGCAGTACCTCATCCGGATCGACCGCTGTACCGTCGCCAAGCCCCGGCACCTCATCGATCCGCCGCCAGAGCACCAGCATCGTCTCGGCCAGCACATCATCAACGGCATCGGCATCAGCCCGCCGCACCAGATACCGATGCACCGGCGCCCCCACCACCCCCACCAACACCTCAAAGCGAGCCTCGCGCACCCGCACATCCTCTCGCCCGACCATGGAAGTCACACCAATGCATGTCCGGCAAGCCCCGAATCCTTTCAGGTGGCGTTCCTACGGACAGGTAGTGCACCCCTGTACGGCGTACGCCGAGGAACCATTCACGCTCAAGCGCCCTAGGAACCCATCGACTACCTCCTGTCGAGCGGCACGAGATGCAGGTGATTCGACCCGGCGCTCGCCGTGGGGGCGACGGAGGAGCCCGCGAACGGGGTGGGTGGAGGCCGCGTGGGGCACTTTCGCAGTACGAGCTAGCGGCGGACCAGGCGTACGTGGGCGGCGGTGGTGGAGCTGGTTTGTTCGGAGACCCGGTACGCCGACAGCGCGCCGTCCAGGTTGTCGAAGAGGCGGATGCCGGCGCCGGCCAGGACCGGGGCGATGACCAGGTTGAGTTCGTCGATCAGGCCGGCGCGGAGGTACTGCTGGACCGTTGCGGCGCCGCCGGCGATGACGACGTCTTGGCCGTTGGCCGCCTGGACGGCCTGTTCGAGGACCTTCTCGATCGGGTTGTCGGTGAAGTGGAAGGTGGTGCCGCCCTCCATCGGAAGGTCGGGGCGGAGGTGGTGAGTGTGGACAAAGGTGGCGTGGTGGTACGGCGGGTTGGCGCCCCACCAGCCGGTCCAGGACTCGTCCTCCCAGGGACCGCGCTGCGGACCGAACATGTTCCGGCCCATGATCGTGGCGCCGACGTTGTCGTTCCATCGGCTCAGCCGCTCGGCGTCGACGCCGGTCGCGGCGTCCTCCATCGCCGCGTTCATCCAGTCGTGCAGGCCGTCCATACCGTCCCCGAACGGCACGTCGAGCCGCTGGTTCGGGCCGGCGGCATAGCCGTCCACCGTGATCGTGAAGTTGTGAACGCGTACCTTCGCCATGATCTTTCTCCTTCGAAGAAGCCTGCTTTCACCCCTGAGTCGGAGCCGGCCGGCCGCCTTTGACATGGAAAACTCGATGGACAGGATCACCCCAAAACCAGCAGGCTGCTAGGCGATGACTAGCAGCGAAGTGTGGGACGAGGACACTGCGACGCGGTACGACGCGTCGTCCGCCGAGATGTTCACGCCGGACGTGATCGAGCCGACGGTCGACTTCCTGGCCGGGCTGGCCGGGTCGGGTCCGGCGCTGGAGTTCGCGATCGGTACCGGCCGGGTCGGGATCCCGCTCGCCGGCCGCGGCGTCGCGGTGACCGGGATCGAGCTGTCCGAGCCGATGGCGGCTCAGCTGCGCCAGAAGGATCCCGGGCTGCCCGTCGTGATGGGCGACATGGCGACGACGCGAGTGCCCGGCGAGTACGAGCTGGTCTATCTCGTCTTCAACACCATCTCGAACCTCCGGACCCAGGCCGAGCAGGTCGAGTGCTTCCGCAACGCGGCCCGCCACCTCAAGCCCGGCGGCCGCTTCGTCATCGAGTTGTGGGTGCCCGCAATCCGCCGGATGCCGCCCGGGCAGTCCGCAGTACCGATGACCCTCGGCGACGGACATCTGGTCTTCGACACGTACGACCTCGCGACCCAGGCCTGCGCGTCGCACCACTACTTCACCGAGCCCGACGGCACGACCCGGTACTCCGCGGGCAACTTCCGCTACATCTGGCCGGCCGAATGCGACCTGATGGCCCAGCTCGCCGGGCTCGAGTTCGAAGCCCGGTACGCCGGTTGGCACCGGACCCCGTTCACCGCCGACAGCGAAAGCCACGTCTCCGTCTGGCGCAAACCCAACGTTCAAGCGTTGGTACCACCGGTGGCGGGGATCGCCGCGTCTCCCGGTTCGTCGGTCCAGTAGCCGGGCTCAGCGAACCTCAGCGCGATCGAAGGCATCGGCGCCGTTGTCCGGTGATTCGCGCATCGCCCAAAGCGACCCTTCGGCGATTTCGTCCTGACCGTTGCTCACTCGCAGTCGGCCTGGAACATCGTCGCCCTGCCGTACGTGTAGCAGGTAGAAGCCGCTGACCAACCCGCCGTGGCCGGGGCGGATCGTATGGCGCGATGTGCCCCGGGAGTCGTTGCGTGCCACGGTGGCTTCCAACCCGATGTGCTTGGTGGCGAACTTCGAGGCCGGAACGCGTCGGCCCCGTACTTCGATGACGGCGTCGGCAGCCTGGCTGGTGTGCTCGAAACGACGCCCCCTGACCGGTATCTGGTCGATCCGCCGAAACCCGTCGCTTCCACGACCGCCGACCTCGTAGATACCGATTGCTCCCCGCGGCAGCCGCGGGAAGGCCCGAAGGTACAGAGCCAGGGCGAACGCCAACAGGATCACGGCCAACACGCCGCCGGCGATTCCCACCGCCTTCCAAGATCCGACCTGCTTGGCAACCTGGGTGTTGCCGCTGTTGTTGATCTGCCCCGGTACCTTCAAGGCGATGTCCGGGGCGAGGGCGCTCGCCCAGGGCGAACCAACTCGCCCGGCCAGCGACATCGGAGCCGAATCTGAGACCTGATGCGGCCACAGTTTGGCACTGAAGCCGGGGGTCCGACGCACCTGAAGGACGAAGGATCGGGTTTGACCCGGTTTGAGGATCACCGCCGAGGGCGGCGATCCGGTCCAGGTCACCCCCTGGCTCGCGTTGACGTGCAGGTCCGACACTGTGATTGGCACCCGCTGTGTCAGGGATGACAGGTCCGCACGCAGTGTCGCAGTACCTGCACTTGGATCCGTTTGCGTCGCAGTCCACGTCACCCGCACACCTTTGCCGAGGTCGCCCGCCAGCAGGGAACGTGCCTTGGCCAATCGGGCCGCTTGCTTGGACTGGTCGAGGTACTTGACCAGAGCAGGCCCGTTGGCAGGCTGCAGAACGACCGTGCTCGGGATGACCCGCTGCAGCAGCGCCGCCCCGGTCTGAGCCATCAGCGGAAGGGCATACGCTCCCAGCCAGGTCTTCTTCAGCGACCGCGCCCGGGTCTTCAGTGTCTGCCAGGCCGGGGAGGCAATCGATCGGTACGCCGAACTCGCAGGCGCATCCTGCTGACCATCGGTCAACAAGACGACTGTGGCGATGTCTGCGGCACCCGCTCGATTCAGTTCGTTGAGGGCTTGCTCGATCCCCGAGCCGATGTCGGTCGACCCATTCGGAGTCGGGCCGGCAGGCAGCGCGCCAAGGATTCCGGCGCGGTTGGCGGCGGTACCGGCGTAGCGCCGTTGCGGTGCGGTGTCGAAGGTGTACAGCGCGACATAGTCGCTCGGCGCCAAGCCTGACAGAAAGCTGCCCAAGACCCTTCGAACGTTGCTGTAGCGACCGCTCGCGGCCATCGAGCCGGAGGTGTCCACCAGGACGATGTAGTCGGCCGTCACGGCGTCGACGCCGAGCTGGCGATAGATCTGGTCACGAGTCGGCGGCGCCGGGTCGGCCATCGCCGGCCCAGCCGCCAAACCCACGGCGGCGAACAACGCAATGAGCGAGACTGACAACGTCCGCAGTGTGCGGACAGAGTGTGCGGTGAAACCCGGTCGGATCGCGGTCATGGTCGTGTCTCCGTCAGTTGTCTGCAGCCGGGCGCTGGTCGCCGTCGGCACCTTTGAAGCCTGGAAGCATGCTTCCGATGCGCTTTCTCGCAGCGCCGATCCTTCCTCCGGTACCGGAGTCAGCTCTCCTTCTTCTCGGCGGCTTGGTTTTGCCGACGAGCCATTGCGCGAGCATCTGGCGATCCTGGACGAAGTCGCGCCAGCGCTCCGCTGTGGGAACGCCGTACTGCCCGTCGACAACGGAGCGACGTAGCATTTCGGCGCCGTTCGCGGCGTCGTTGTCCAAGAGGTCGATCAGGAGCTGCTCGATCAGTTGCGGCGACTGACCGCGGAACCACTGGCGCAGCGCTCTCTCCAGGGTGCTGTGGCTCAGACCGACCCGGAGACCCTGCGCGTATCCAGCGGCGATCTGTTGAGTGGCGGGGCTCGTCCCGGCCAGGGTGCGCAGTGCCTGGTAGGCCCAGAAACCCTCCTTGGCGGAGAAACCGCGGATCTGGTCGATCCATTCCGGGCTGAAGACCACCGAGTCGAAAGCGGCCGGGCGTCTGTCGATCTCCCGGGCGATCGCCTGCGCGGCGAGCTGGGTGAGTTCGGGGTCGTTGCTCGCTACAACGGACATCAGCAGGGTGGCCTGGTCCGCAGTACCGGACCGAGGGAACATCTCCGCCACCAGACGCTGGTTCAGGGCAGCCCGGCGGTCGGCGAGATTGGGGCTGTACCACGCCGCGCCGAATACTCCCCCGTAGGCATCGATCGGCACCACGCCAGTCCTGAGGCCTGGCATCGAGCCGAAACGGACGAGGTTGATCAAGTCGATGCGAGGCCACTCCGCACTCGACAGACCACAGCTCGTCGGCGTCATCGCCTCCAGCTCTGCCTCGAAGGCCGCGTCGCGGTTCGGTGTCGTCTCACTGCCGGCCCGGTCCACGAGGAACGGCCACATCGAAGCGAAAACACGCTCCGAGTGCCGTTCGGATGCGGCGATCTGCAGCAGAACACGCCAAACCCGGTCGTCGATCGTCCGCAGGGTCCGCCACTGCTCGTCTGTCGGCTCGCCCCGCCCGATGGCGAAGCCGAAGGACGCCAGCCACGGACGTCGTTCGGCGGAGTGATCGCGTAGCCAGTCCTGGATCAGCCCGACGGCCCGTGCGGTCGAAATCGAGCGGTCCAGGATCTTCCGCAGCAGGCCGACGCAGACGCCAGGTTGATCGACGATCACTCGCTGAATGGCCACATCATTGATCGCGCCGGTGAACTGTGCCAGCAATCGCACGGCAGTGTCCGCGGATTCAGGCGTCAGATCCGGCACCGTGGCGGTCGGCCGCAACAGTTCTCGCAGTAGGGCAAGCTTCGACATCGATCCGGCGCGATCGGCCAACTCGAACCACGTGTACAGGTGGGGCAGGCCTGCGGGCGTCAGGAACGAACGCCCGTAGGCTCCCAGCCTGCGTTCGGTCTCGGGGGACCAAACCTGTACCAACAGGTCGGCTGCCTCCGCAGACCGTCCGGAGCTGTCGGCCAAGAACTGCACCAGCGTCTGGGCGATCTCGGACGGCAGGCTGTCCAGCGAATGCTCGCTCAGCGCCAACCGGACGTTCGCGACGCTGCCTCGACCGGACCGGATCAGACGAGCGGTCTCGCGCGGTAGGTCCATCCGCAGCAGACCTGTCAGGGCGGCGGCGGCATCACCGCAGCGCCGTGGATCCGACTCCCCCAGCAGATGCTGCACGATGTCCGAGCTGGAGAACCTCGCCTCGCCATGCCTGAGGCGTAGCAGCGTCTCGACATAGGCCGTCGCATCTGAACTGTGCGGTTGCGGAGCTGGAGACTGCCACCCGACCCTGCGCTGGTCCTTGGCCACGGCGTCGGAGAAGACCAGGAGAATGCCGGACTCGACGTTCGCCTTGGCCCAACTCGCCGCACTGAACCGAGCGCGGTACCCGTACGGCAGCAGACCGCACACCGCGTCGAACAGTTTCAAGCGCTCGTCGACACCCGGCAGGGGCGTCGTCTCCGCGACGATCGCGATCCGCCGGCCGTCCAGGACCATCCCGGCCAGGCCGGCGACCCAGTCGAACCCGAACCGATCGATGTCGTCGGCTACCGTGCCGGCAGCCGTGTCGGCGATCTCCACGGCGACCGGAGCACCCTGCGCATCAGCTGGGAGGATGGTGTCCGACCAGCGCAGTGATCGATGCGCAGTCAGCATCGCTGACCAGGACATCCGACAGCGCGCAGCGTCCGCCCAGTTCGTCCAGAGGAGCCGCGTCGGCGTCACCGGCCGGCCGCCCTCGGTGCGGATCGTGCTCGAGGTCACGACACTCATCGCCGTGACCGCCCCCAGCGAGCCTCCGGCCGTGACGATCACCCAAGGGAGCGCGTCCTGGGTGTCGACAGCCGTGCTGGAAGGTGTTCCGGTCAGACAAGCTCCCTGCAGCGACTGCGCGAAGGCCATGCTGCCGCTGGTCCCGACGATTTCGTAGCCGTCGATCGCCAACCGGCCGGAGGGATCGAGTCTCTTGCTGACCACCGCCCACCCGGCCAGCACTGTGTTCTCAGGCCGAGCGGTGTTCTCGTCCGTGGACACGGCACCCCTACCCCCTGATCCGGCGTTCGAGCGAGATCAGCGGCTCCAGGACGTTGATCGGGCGCACCATTTCGCGAATGCGCCGGTCGTGATCTGCCGTCACGTCGACGTTACGGAAGTCACGGAAGTCGAAGACCTGTTGATCGTTGAGCCGGAAACCGACCGACGAAGTCGCGAAGTACCTGACCCGTACGTCATCGAAGTTCGATCGGATGAGTTCACGAATCAGGGGTGCGCCCTGCCGCCGCAGCACGTGGCACACCCAGTCGAAGAACGCCTCCGCCCGATCGTCCGGAACGCGCGGAAGGCGCTGGTCGGTGCTGTCCTGGGTCACCCACCCCTCGTGCACGGCCCGGGTGAAGAACGCCGGGTCGTCGAACTTGGTCACGCACACGGACAGGTAGTGCGGCAGCTTGCCTTTGCGCAGCCGGCTGCCCGCCCGCAAGCTCGCCGACAGCATCTGCAGCGTCTTGTCAAAGTACTCGATGTTGGAACTGTTCAGTGTGATGGGATCGAAAAGGTAGATGAGACCGCGGGAGCGGGCCAGATGGTCGACGACCCGCTGCATCAACGGACCCTGCCGAAACGCCTCGCCCGGGGCGTCCTGAACCGACAGGACGAACTCCACCGGCCGGCGTACGAACCGGCCGGGCGCCCGGCCGTTGAACGACCATCTCAGCGTCTCCTCCACCAGGCTGGGCTCCGGAAACCGCCGCTGCCGGGTCATCCGCTCGGCCTGTTCCACCAGGAAGTTCGACGATGGATCGTCCAACCCGGACACCGTCCATCGTCCGAGCCTGCCCTGCTGCTGCGCGGCGGCGATCCGCAGCGCGCCGAGATACGTGGTCTTACCGGATTCAGGCTGCCCCCAGATCCCTATCTGTACGGCGTCCTGCGGAGCGCGCGCGGTAGTCGGAATCGCCAGCGGCGCCAACTCGTCGCTGTCGGTGTCCTGCTCCCACGGGTTGACGGTGGGCGGCGCCATCGCCGGTTCGGTGATCGGCTCGTACCTGCGCTGGTCCGGGTCGACGAGGAGCGTCGGTTCCTCGGCCGGAACGGGTACGCCGGCGACTACCGGTTCGGGCGCACGAGTCGCAGCCGGCGGAGTGGGGTCGGTGCGTCGGCCGTTCGGACTGGGGTCCCGGTTCTCTTCGTGGAACCAGTCTTCCTGCTCGTTCGTGGTGGTCATGGTAGGTACCCCTCGGTCGCATGGTCGTTGTCGGCTTCGATGGCGAACGGAGGCGACTCGGTCGTCCGGTAGACCCGGATGCGAGTGCCAGGAGCCGGCGAGTGCTGGAGGATCCAGCGACTGAGCGGGACCTGGATCCACTGCTCGAGCATCGGCCTGCAGATCTCCCGCGCTCCGTAGCGAGGTGCCGCACCCAGAAGATGCTTCTCGACCTCCCGGGTGATGTCCGCTCGGTCGATCACCAGCTCGAACCCCTTGGCCAGGGCCGAGGTGACCAGCTGGTCCAGCAGCTTGCCGACCAGCTGGCCGACGACAGCCGGACGCAACATGTCGAACGGGATCACGCCACCACCCAGGCGGCCCAGGAACTCCGGCCGCTCCCGCTTCTCGAAGTACTCCTTCACTTCGTCACGGAAGTGCTTCGCGACCACCTCGTAGGTCGGATCGGCCGGTAGGCCGGCGGCGCCGATGTTGGACGTGAAGATGATGATGGAATGCGAGAAGTACGCGGTGCGCCCCTGCCCGTCGGTCAGCCGGCCGTCGTCGATGATCTGCAGGAACTTGTCGTAGATCTTGGGATCGGCCTTCTCGATCTCGTCGAACAGCACCACGCTGAAAGGCCGCTCCAAGATCCAGTTGGTCAGCACACCGCCCTGTTCATGGCCGACGAATCCGGGCGGGGACCCGGTCAATCGTTCGCTGGCGTGCTCCTGCATGTACTCGCTCATGTCGAACCGCCGCATCGCCGTCTCGTCGTCGAAGACGAGCTCGGCGATCGCCTTCGCCAGTTCGGTTTTCCCCACCCCTGTCGGGCCGACGAAGAAGAAGACTCCTTTCGGACGGCTACTGTCGGTGCCCTCGGCAACGAAGTCGATGCCGACCCGGGCATTGGCCAGGACGTTGCTGACCTCGCGTACGGCGTGCTCCTGACCGACGACCCGCCGGCCCAGCAGTTGCTCCGCGCCACGGATCTTGACCTCGTCGAGCTTCTCCCAGGGGTCCTCACGCAGGGCGAAACGATGCCGGGCGAGCAGACGGCGCCCGTCACTGGCCTCGATCCCAGCTGTGCGGGAGGTTGCCGTCAACGACTGGATGTCCATGATCGTCATGCCATCGGTGAGATTGGCCAGTGCCGACACGGCCTGGTCCCGCGACTCATCGGACAGCTCGCCGCCCCGATGGTAGGACGGCACGGTCTCCGCCAGCAGCGCCCGTCGCTCCTCGATCCGCGGTACCTCCGCGGGAACGACCGCCACGTGGGGGCTCTCCCGCAGCCAGATCGGCACGTCGGTCAGACCCCGGGCGACGAAGACGAGGGTGTTGCGCAGGTTCCCCGGAGCGGGAGTCGCCGCGACCTGGAGGAGGTGCCGCACGTAGGCGACCTGGGCCGGGAACTGGTCCGTGACTTGGCCGGCCGGCCCGATCAGCAGGTCCGGCGAGTCGATGATCACGGCGCACGGCGCCGTGGTCTGGGTCAGCATCGGAACCAGAGCGGCCAGCGCCTCGGCCGGGTTGCGCGGCCTGGGCTGCTGCGTGCCGCGCATCTGCTCCTGGCTCTGCTCCCGCGCGGCAGTGATCCGGCTCTTTCGGTCCGGTACGCCTGCTGTGGACGTCACGGACGCGGACGCGTTCTGGGCAGACAATCGCTCGACCTGTTGCCGATGAGACTCGTCGGGGAAGGTCAGGCCCTCAGCGACGCTGTAGCGAGCCACAGTTGCGAACCCGAGTACTTGCAGCACGTCGAACACGGCATTCGTGAAGGTGTCGTACCGGTTGTTCGACCGGACCAGATCCTCGATGTTGCCGTGGATGAGAATGTGTCGATGCCGGTTGACCTCATGCCCGAACCGCTGCAGCCACAGCGACCCGGGCAACCCGGAGGTCTCGAGGACGCTCATCAGCGGGCGTTCCGCGTCGATCCGGCAACCGAGGGCCGGACGATGCTGGTGGAACCTGAATCCGGGTCGGGACCGCCGTCGTCCCACGACACCTTTCCCGTGATGTAGCCGGCCTGGCCGGCCCTGTCGTTCAGGGCTCCGGCCAGGTCCACCAGGCTGCCGCAAGTGGCTCCGGTGATACCTCCAGCGGTCTCCTCGTACTCCAGTTCCGAGCTGGAGTACAGGACCTCGTGGGGCCCGTCTTCACCGTCGTGCACGAGAACGTCGAGCGTCTGCCCGCGGACCGTCTGGGCCCGTACCGACACCGATCCGTCCGGCTGCTCCACGAGACTGTCGGCAATCACGCCGAACCCCAGGTCCGGCAGGCCCGCGACGACGGACGCCAGGATGCGACGGCGCTCTATCACGCGGTCCACCGCCTCATCGAACGTCTGCTCGGTACGGTCGACCGCCGCGACGGCCTGAGGCAACAGGGTGGACAGCTCGCCGAGACGGCCATCGGCGACCACCTTGCGCAGCCGGTCGAGGTAGTCGTGGGCGAACTCCGCACCTTCGAGCTTGACGCTCAGGTCGCGCCCGTCGGCTTCCAGCACGCCGAGCCTCGAGCTCAGCTCTTCGATCCGAAGCTCGGTCTCGCGCACCACGGTCGCCCGTTCGGCCTGCGCGCTACGGACCCGGCCGAGGTGTTCGGCTACCCGCCGGGCAGCGTTGTCGAGGCTCTGCCCGGACGGGACGCCCGGGGCCGAGGCGACCGCATCGAGCGCGCGCTCGGCGGCTTGCCCGCCGGCCGCATCCAGGTGCAGACGCTCGGCTCGCGGGATCGTTCCGAGCTGGGCCGCCAACTGCGCCAGACGTGCCGAGGCGGCCGCCTCCTGCCGCAGCCCGATCGCGTCGGACAGAGCGTCGATCTGCCATTCCAGCAGGTCCAGCCGACGGCCGGCGGCCGCCAGCGCGAGCTGGTTCGAAGCGCCGGCGATCTCGGCCGCGGTCTGCCGCACCGACGCCATCTGCTCGGTCGCCTCCTGGCCCAAACCAGCGGCGCGCGAGGCCAGGGAGGCGCATCGGGCGGCGGTGGTCGTCCGGGTCAGCTGCAGGGCCGCGGCCAGACGCCGCTGCAGCTCCTCCTCGCGGCGGCGGGCGCGCTGGGCCCGCTCCGCGGCCGCTTGCGCACGTCGCGCCGCGGCAAGGGCGACACTGCTGTACTTCGGTGATCCGCTCATCCGTACCGTCTCCTCGTCAGGGTTGTTCGGGCGGCAGAGCCGGGGCCAGCCCCAGCCGACGTTCGAACTCCACCCGGAACTGACGGACAGGCGGGACGCCCAGCCATCTGATCCCGCCATCGGCGCCGAGCTCGACCTGCAGACCGGCGCTGTCGTCGTCGGGTTCCGGCTGGTGGCGATCGGTCAGATAGTGGAGGCGTTGATTCGCCGACCCTCGCCAGCGCAGGACGGCGTGGCGATCGTCCAGATAGGGGCCGTCGACAAGAATGTCCAGCGACTCCAGCAGCCGGTGCTGGGCGGCATCACCATGGCGGCGCAGATGCTCCACGACGTAGCCGGTGTAGCTCATCACCGAGAGATCCCGGGTAGCCCGTACCCGCCGCACCAGCTCGGCCAGCGCACCGGCCTGGGCGAAGGGCTCGCCGCCCGAGAGCGTGAGTCCATCGATCGCCTGATCGATGATCCGATCCGCGAGCTCCCCGACGCTGATCTCGACGCCGCCGGCCTGCGGGATCCAGGTCGGACTCGTACATCCGCGGCAGTTCAGCGGGCATCCCTGCACCCACACGGCGAATCGCGTCCCCGGGCCGAGCACGGTGCAGCGTGGATGTGTCTCTGCCAGCCGGACAACTGAATCGGCCATGGTCAACGTTCCTTCCAGATTTTGCGCGGATCCGGCCAGGTCGGCAACGGGGGCGTCCCTGGCTTCGGCCGGTGGCCGTAGTCGGGTGGAGGGGGCTTGCGGACCCATCGCTTCGATTCGGATGTCGACTGCCGGGGAGGTGAAACCGTCGGGGGCGGAAAGTAGTCTCCGATGCCGGCTCTGACCTGGTCACACCAGATGCAGCGCCCCAGGTAGCGGGGATATCGGTGGTACACCGATCGCCCACAGGCAGTGATCTGGTTGGTGAGCCCATCCAGCGCCCGCACCCAGTCCAGCGCGCTCGGGCGTCCTGGCGAAGCCTGCGTCCCAGCAGTGAAGCTTTCCATGATCAGCCGGCGAATGCCGCTGGGCAGGATCGTCGCCGGGATCAGGCCCGGACGATCGCCCAGGCTTGCGGGACGGGTCAGCCGGTTCGCCCCGAGCCTGATGTTGCCGGCTCTTCCCTCCGGTCGGTCGGCGCCGACCGGTCGGCCGTCGTAAGGATGCTGCCCTGCCATCAGCAGCTCACAGATGAGAATCGCCAGTCCGAACAGATCATGGTCGGCAGTCAGCGGTCGCGTCTGCCCACCGGGGCTGTAGGGGGCGTAGTCCGCCGTGACCATCCGCGCGGGCCAGTCCTGGCGGGTCGTCGGATCGGTGTACTGCATGCTGTCGCAGTCGATCAGGCAGACCCGGCCGGCCCGGGTGACCAGCACGTTGTTGGGACTGACGTCCCCGACGACGATGGACGGGTGCAGCGCGCCGAAGATCACCGCGATCTCCCGCGCGATCGCCACACAGGTAGCCCAGGTGGGATCGTCGAGGGCGTCGGCCCGCGAATCCGCCTCGTACAGGTGCACCAGCGAAACACCGCGGACCTCGGCCATCAGGAACCCCGCAGCGCGGCCCTCGGCGTCGTAGACCACCGCCCGGGGCCAAGCCACATATCGGTGTTGCTGAGCATCAGCGCGCCACCGTGCCGGCGGCTGCGCGATCGCAGCCGTCAGCCGGTTCCCCAGCTGTGGATCAGGGCGACCATAGATTTTGACGCAGGTCTGGTCGGCGCCGAGGAGACGGAAGACCGTTCCCTCGCGCCCGCGGGCGATCCCCGGGCCGATCCGCAGCTCGCTGCCGCTGTCGGTGAAGTACTTCACCGACGGACCGCCAGCACCATGGTCATGTCGTCGCCGGAGGCGGCTGCGTACTCCGGCGAGGCGAGGCCGGCCGCGAGGTCGGTGCCGGTCCAGTCGATGTCGATGCCGGCCTCGAAGAATCCGCTGAAATCGGCCGGGGCGAGATAGCACAACCCGCCGTCGGCACTCCGGGCGACGTCGAGCGTCGCCTCGATCAAGCCGTCCGAGCACAGCGCCAGCCCCGAGAGACTGGGCTCGTCGATCACCCCGAAGGACATCTTCGTGGCGGATTCCGGTGTGGTGAGAAACCTAGTGACCCCACGCGAGCCGGTCATTAGCGGTGGGACGACCAGGCGTGGTCCGTCGGGCCGGCGGTACACGACGGCGAAGCAATCGCCGACCGTCAGGTAGCAGTACCACGGCGGCATAGCCAGCACGGCGAGCAAGGTGGTGGCGAAATCGTCCGACGTCGCACCGTCGCGGTGTCCGGCCGACAGAGCTCCGGCGGTCGCTTCCGTCGCCCGGGTGAACGCTGTCCGGCATCCGCTTGCCCAACGACCGGCCAGCTCGACGTAGTCCTGTCTCTGCTCAGGCGCCCGCAACGGCAGCACCGCGCACGCTGACGCGAAGGCCGCTTCCACGGCAAGCCGGGACCCGACCGCGGAACGCGGCCTGGAACCGGCCCCGTCCGCCACAGCGAGCACGAACGTTTCGTCGGTGACCTGCCGGTACAGCCAGGAGTCCTGGTTGACCTGGGCGACAGCCGCATGGCGGCTCCCCGGCACGCTCGCACCGACGATCCGCCAGTGCGGTGGAAACGGATCTGTCATTTCTCGGCGCCGACCAGCCAGTCCCGATACCCTGGATTCTGCTCGACATCCTGTCGGGCGTCCCGCTTGATCTCTTCCGCCGAGTTGCCGGACGTGGAGCGGTTCGGGACGACACTGGCTGACAACAGCTTGAGAGCGTGCATGAAGTTCACCTCCGCGAGTCGGTAGTAGCCGTCCGGACCGGCCAGCGTTCGCAACGCCTGGTCGTCGGCTCCGGGAACTCCGATCGCGAAGAAAACCAGATTGTGCGCGTCTTCCTCGGCCCGTAGTCGCTGAGTCACCTCGCGCAGCCGGTTGGTCGGACTTCCGTCGATCCTCGTCGGCGCCCCATCGGAGATGAGGCACAGCGTCGGACGCCAGGCCAGCAGCAGATTCTGCCGATCCAGAGCCCGGGCACCGTCACGGATGACATCGATTCCGCGCTCGATCCCCTCCAGCATGGGACTGAAGCCACCGGTCGACAGTTCGCGCGGGTTGAACCGCGCCACATCGACGAAGGGATCGGCCGGCGTGCTCAGGCTCGCGCCGCTCCCGTCGATCGTTCGCACGTCGGGCCCGAACGTCACCACTGCGACCTGACCGATCCGTTGCAGGTTGGCGTCCTTGCGCATCTCGTCTCCCCAGTCCCGGAGCGAACTGTTGAGCCCATCGAGCGCGCCGATCTGCGCGATCGAGTCGGAGGTGTCGACAACCAGAGTGATCAAGCCGCGACTGTGGGATGCGCGCACGGTTCGAGTCAGAGGATGGCTCATGGGTGTTGTTCCTCCCGTACTGAGTCGGCAATGGACACCGTGAATGTGTGGCCGTCTCCGGCCGGCTCGTGATCAAGGACCTGGCCGGGAAGAATCCGCAGCACCGGGTCGGCCGAGGCCCAGGCGAGGACGCCACCGATCTCGATGTACCCGCCGCCGTCGACGAAATGGGTTCGGGCGACCGCGATCATGGCTGCCGTCGGCAGCGAGGGCGATGCGGTGATCCGTTCCCTCGGAGAGCTCCGCCGGGAACGCGCGGCCGACAGCGCGATCAATCCGCCCAGGCAAAGGGTCGCCAGGCCCAGCAAAGCTATCCGCACGTCTGGCCTCCCATTGCGTTGGCATCTGTTGTGGGATATCTGACGGACAGTGCTCACGAGGGGTTGTCGAGGGCTACGGACAGGGCGGATCATCGCCTAGGTTGATGACGGTCGGTGACAGTCGGGGAGGCGCTGAGCGTGGCTCGGGACGCGGAGTTCGTCGGTAGGGGTAAAGAGCAGGAACTGTTGGCGCAGCGGTTGATCGATGTGCGGGACGGTCAGGCCAAGACCGTGCTGTTCGGCGGTGACACCGGGGTCGGCAAGAGCCGGTTGGTCGCGACGTTCGCGGCGGCGGCCGAAGACAGCGGCGCCCATGTGCTGATCGGTGGCTGCGAGGAGCACTTCGGTGATCCGATGCCGTACGGGCCGCTGCTGGAGCTGCTGGAGACGTTCGGCCGTCGGCACGGCCCGGAGCGGGCGCTCGAGCTCGGCGGACCGGCGTACGAGCGGTTGACCACGTTCTTCGATCTCGGCAGCGAATCGATGACCAGCCCCCAACAGGTCTTCCTCGCGGTACGCCGGATGCTGGACAACCTCGGTGCGGACGCCCCGGTCGTGCTGGTCATCGAGGACCTCCACTGGGCGGATCCGTCGACGCTCGACCTGGTGCGGCACCTCGGCCAGGCCCGCCAGGACGACCGGCGGCTGCTGCTCGTCTGCACCTACCGCAAGAGCGAGGTGAACCTCGACAACCCGTTGTGGCGGTTGCTGGCCGCAACCGAGTTCCTGCGCCGGACCGAGCGGCACCAGCTGGAGCCGTTCACCGAGGACGAGCTGAGAGTGTTCCTCACCGCCAAGCTCAGTGGCCGGGTCGACCCCGTGCTGGTCGAGCGTTGCCTGAAATGGTCCGAGGGAATCGCGTTCTACGCCGAGCAACTGATCGCCAGCGGCGCGCTGGCGGACCCCGACAACGTCCAGCTCCCGGACAACCTCCAATCGCTGCTGCTCGCCCGGTTGCACGGTCTGAGCGAGGACGCGCTCAAGGTGCTGCGAGTGGCCGCCGTTGCCGGCCGTGCGACGAGTCGCCAACTACTGCGCACGGTCAGCGGTCTGCAGACCGAGGTACTGCACAAAGCACTACAGGACTGCTTCGACCGACAGTTGCTGACACCCGGCCAGAACAGGGACGTGTACCAGTTCCCGCACGCCCTGCAGCGCGAGGCGGTGTACCAGGCGACCGTCCGCGACGCTCGGGTCGACCTGCACACGGCGATGGCGGAGGCGCTCACCTCAGATCCGCAACTGAGCCTCACCGAAGGTTCGGCGATCGCGGAGCAGGCCAGCCACTGGTACCAGGCAGACGTCCGGCCGAAGGCACTGACCTCCGCCGTGCAGGCCGGGCAGCTCGCGGCACGCACGCTGGCCTTCCCGTCCGCGGAGACCCAGTTCGGCCGGGCGCTGCAGCTGTGGCAGCAGGTTGACGGTCCGGAGGTTCTGGCGGGTGTCGACAAGATCCAGCTGCTGATCGAGGCGGCCGACGCTGCCCGCTGGTCCGGTCACGTCGATCGGGCCGTCGAACATATCCGGCAGGCCATCGAGGAGGCCGAGGGCGAGACAGGTCGGCTCGGGGAGCTGCAGGAGCGGCTCGCCACCTACCTGTGGGAGGCCGGTCAGACCAAGGAATCCGTCGAGACCTCCCATCAGGCCGCACGCCTGTTGGCCGAGCAGCCACCTTCGGCGACAGAGGCACGCGTCCTCACCGGGATCGCCCTGTCCTACTTGCAAGCTGGTCGCTACGACGACGGCCTGAAAGAGGCGAACAGAGCGCTCGACATGGCGCGCGAGATCGATTCCCTGCCAGAGCAGGGCCGTGCGCTGAACACCTCCGGCCTGGCTATGTGCATGCTCGGCCAGGCCGACGGTGTGGGCCGGTTGGAGGAGGCGCTCGAGATCGCCCACTCGGTCCATCACATCGAGGACCTGCTGCGTGCCTACGGCAACCTCGCACTCGTCCTGGAGAACGCCGGCCGGCCGGAAGAGGCGGCAGACATGGCGCGACAGGGACTCGAAGAGGCGCGACAGCTCGATCTGGCGGGAAGTCGTCGGGGCATCCTGCTGGCCAACACCGCCAGCGTCTCGCTCGTGCTGCTGGGCAGGTGGGACGAGGCCGAGGAGATCATCACCGAGGTGTCGCTGGGCCGGCCGGTGGGCGAAAGCCTCTACCCGCGCCTGACTCTCGCCGAGGTCAAGGTGGCCCGCGGCGAGTACGACCAGGCGCGCGAGCTGCTCACCTCGATCGCCGGCGTCGAGCTCGGCGAGGACCCACGCTTCCTCGGACCGCTGCACACGGTCCAGGCCGAGCTGGCGCTCGGCGAGGGCGACCTCGGCCGCGCCGTCGACGAGGTGAAGTTCGGGCTCGAGGCGGTACGAGACAGCGAGAACCCGCTGGAGCGGCTGCGGCTCTGCGCCGTGGGCTTGCGCAGCGTGGCAGATCAGGCGACCCGCCAGGGTGCGAAGGACGCGCAGCTGACCACCGCGATGGCCGTCGGCGACTGGCTCGCCCGCGAGGGATCGGATGCCAAACCCGAGCGGCCGACGAAAGAGATGGATCAACTCATCAGGCTGTGCGCGGCAGAGCGGCAACGAATCCAGCGTCTGGACACCGCCGCCGGGTGGAACAAGATCGTCGCGGGCTGGATCAAGCTGAACCGGCCCTATCCGGCCGCCTACGCGCGATTCCGCGAGGCAGCAGTCATGGTCAGGACAGCTGCCCGCAGCGACGCACGGCCGGTCCTGCGGGACGCGTACAAGATGGCAGTGAAGCTGCGTGCCGAGCCGTTGCGCAGGAAGGTTGCCGTGCTGGCCGACCGAATCGGGCTCGATGTCGAGAAGGCCCAGCGGATCGGGCGGCCGTACGGACTGACCGAAGCACAGTTCGAGACGTTGCGCTTGCGCGCCGAGGGCAAGAGCACCGCGCAGATCGCCGCCGCGCGGGGCGTGGCGGCGCGAACGACCACAACCCAGCTCGGAACGATCTACCAGAAGATGGGCGTGAACAGCGGTCCGGAGGCAATCGCCAAGGCGCACCAGGAGAACCTGTTCGACTGACGCGGACTGTCCGTCAGAGACGGGCATGACGCGAAAAGCCCTTCTTATCGGTGCGCAGACCAACAACCTGACCGGTGTGCTCAACGACGTCGAGGCGATGGCGGGAGCTCTGCAACCGCGTGGCTTCGAGATCGAACGCCTGGTCACACCACACGCCACCCGGGCCGCGGTGCTCGACGCGTACGAGAAGCTCATCAAGGACAGCGACGAGGGCGACGCCGTCGTGGTCTACTACAGCGGCCATGGCGGCCGGCTGCTGACGCCGGACGGCCCGGAGCTTCAGTTCATCCTGCCGGACGACTACGTCGACTCCGACAACGACGACTTCCGCGGTGTCACCGGTGTCGAGCTGTCCGTGCTGCTTGCCCGGCTCACCGCCCAGGTGCCGAACGCGACAGTCGTCCTCGACTGCTGCCACGCCGCACACATGTCCCGCAACTCCAACCTGCGGGTCAAGACGCTGCTCCGGCCGGTGACCTGGAAGCCGACGTACGAGGTTCTCGAGCGGCACCTCAAGAGGCTGGTGGAGAATGGTTTGCCGGTGCACCAGCGCCACCTCGTCAGCAATCCGCGAGCCGTCCGAGTGGTTGCCTGCTCGCCGTCGGAGTCCTCCTACGAGGCGACCAACCGCGACGGCGTGACGATGGGGCTGATGACCGATGCCTTGTCCCGGGCTCTTCGCGAATCGGAAGGGCTGCGCGTCAGCTGGTCCACTCTCATTGACGTCGTCCGCCGGGACGTACAGGAGATGGCGCCCATCCAGCGGCCGGAGGCGGAAGGGCCGTCGGACCGGCAGCCCTTCGAGACAACCGATCTGGAGCCGCTGGCCACGTTGCCGGTCGTAGCCGACGGACCGGACCGCATCCAACTGCTCGGTGCGCCGTTGCTCGGTGTCGAACTCGGCGACCAGTTTGCCATCATGCCGTCGACTGCCACGGGACCGAAGGACGGACCGGCCTTCGGCGACGCGACGGTGGATCGCCTTCTGCCGACGTCAGCGGTCGCGCAACTGCGGCTCGAGAGGGCCGGGCAGGCACTGCCCCTCGACGCCCGCGCGCACCGCACTCACGCCGGAGCACCAGCTCTGCCGGTACAGCTGCCTCAGGATCACCCGGTGACCAAGGAGCTGCTCGAGGCGATAGCGCTGCGGCCGCTCCTGCGGCAGGCCGACGCGGTCACCGACGGACCGACGCCCATCGAGGTCGTCGTCGACGCTCAGGGAGAGCTGGTGGTCCAGGACGGTGGTGTGCCGCTGCATCGGCCGCACCAGCCAACGGCGACCGGCATCAACTCAGTGATGGCCAACCTGCAGCGGATCGCTCAGGCCGAGGCTCTGCGGCGACTGGCCGGCGATCCCACCAAACCGCTGGAGCACGACGTAGTGATCGAGTGGGGCCGGGTCCGGGACGGCCAGGAGGAGCGACTCGATCGAACGGGAGCGCTGCTCTTCGCCTACGACCAGGAGCGCGTCTTCTTCCGGCTCCGCAACAACGGCCAGCAGGCGGTGTTCGTGTCACTGATCGACATCGGCGTGACCTCCGCGATCTCGATCCTCAACGGCTCTGACCCGGGCGGCGTTCGGCTGGCTCCACGGGCCTCATACACCTACGGCTGGAGCGACGACCTGGGGCAACTCACCGGCGTCGACATGCACTGGCCCGAGGGCACCGAGAAGACGGTCGCGCGGCCGGAGTCGGTCCTCGTCCTGATCAGCGACGGACCGGTCGATGTCGGAGTACTGCGGCAGCACGGCGCCCGGGAGGGCATCGCGCCCCGTCTGCGTGCGGACGCGTCAGGACTCGAGCGTCTGCTGAGCCAGATCGTCACCGGCGCCAGCCGGGAGGTCGGCGATGCTCCGGCCGCGTCGGTCCGCTACTCGGTCGAGTCGATCGACTTCACGCTGAGCCCGACCCCGCCGCCCACCGCGGAGCGGCCGGAGTTCCTGATCGACGACCGGCCGCAACAGCCGGTACGTCTGCTCTCACCGCGCGACCCCGCGCCGAGCAAGGTCGCGGTCCGGATCGCCGAGCTGATCGTGCACCGCAACCGGGCACTGCGCAGCGCCGACATCCGGGTCGACGCGATGGTGCTGACCGGCGGCGCCGGTGCCCAACCCGTCTACCGGGCCGAGACCACGCGATTCAGCAACATCCGCGACGACGAACGGCTGCCGCTCGACAACCTGCTGATCTACCACGGGCCTGCGGTGGAGTTCCTGGACATCGCGGTCTGGGTCTCCCGGGACGCGACCGGCAGCCTCGCGCTCAGCGACCTGCTGGCCAGCAAGCTCGACAGCGCTGAGGGACGAGCGGCGTTGGCCGGTGTGGGCGGACTCGTCATGGCCGCGCCGCATGCCGCCCTCGCAGTGGCTGCGGCGAGCGCCGGCGCGGTGCTGGTGAACACGGCGTACGAGCTGCTGACCGGCGTCGTCGGCCAGAACGTCGGGCTCTACCGCACGTCGCTGCTCGCGCAGGAGCAGTTCGGGATCGGCCGCCACGAGCGGCACCCGCAGGACTTCACCTTCACCTTCTCGGTCGAGGCGGTGGCCTGACGAGCCGTCCGGAACAACAAACCAACCAACCAATCGCTCGTTCACGAGCACCATCGAAAGGTAGCGCCAGGATGAACAAGAAACTCACCATCGGCGAGCAGGAGTGGGGCATCGCCGACGCGGACGCCGACGGCATCGTCCGGCTCGTCCGCGACGCGATGATGAATCGCAGCACGGTCGAACTCCAGCTCTACGACCCCGCCGGGCACTCCGTCACGGTCTTCCTCAACGGCGCGGCCGCCGCCAGCGTCGTGCTCGACCTCACCAAGGGACCGAAGCCCAGCGAGATGTCCTGACCGACCGGTGACGTTCGGGCCGGGTCCGCTCAGGACCCGGCCCGTACGTATGCCAGCACCTTTTCCGGGACGCGTACGTAGTTTCCCGTATCTCTTTTTGACCGCATTTCTCACGGTTCCGCGGACCTCCACGCTCGGTGCAAGCGCCGCTGCGACGGCGACGTCGATGCAGAGGAGCGCTCGCCGTGACCTATCCAGAGCAACCGTCCGCCGACGCGGACGAGGTACGCCGGCTGGCCACCACCGGAGAGCTTACCCAGCGGTTCCGGGACGGATCCCGCGACGAGCAGCGCAGGCTGCGGGCCGGCGCCACCGAGATCGTTGGGCCACTCGTGTACGAGCGGGTTACCAGGCCGGTCGAGCGCAAGCGGCACCACTACCAGTGCGCCGGCAAGATGCAGCGGCTGCTGCCCGACTGCCTGGAGCGCTACCACAACGACGTCGACGCGGTCGTGGACCACCTGTTCGCCCACGCGGACCTGCCGATCACGACCCTCGAAGGCTGGCTCACCTCGCGCCTCCTTCGGGCCACTGTCGACGCGCACCGCGTACGCCGCGGCCAACTCGGCGCACCGCAGAAGCCCCGGGTACCCGCGTGGCTCGCCGACGTGCTCGGCCGGGACCCCTGGCTGGTCGACCTGGCCAAGGCGATCCTGGAGTGGGTCGGCGCCGATGCGACGGCCGGATCCGCACTGTGGCCGCTGGGCGCCTTGGCCGAAAGGCGGGCCGGAATCACCGGTGGCCACACTGCCGGCGAGGCCGTCGTCGCCGCCGAGGTCGAGACCGTTCTGGCCGCCATGCGCCGACGGCTCCCCTGGTACGAGAAGTACGTCGAGCGCCCGCTCGGCCGCAAGCAGGCGCAGGTCTGGTACCCGTCGAACACCACCGCGGACACCGACCCGACGCCACTTCCCCTGGTGAGCCGGCACGAGCGTGACGAGTCAGTACTCCGTGAGCTGGCGGGCCTTTCCATCGAGGTCATGACCACGCGCATCAACCGCGGCGAGGACGCCACCACGGTGGTCACCGAGGTGCTCGCCGAGGTGTTCGGCGGCCGGCCGGCCGGCCACGACCTGGAGAACACACCTACCGACGAGGGCGACCTCGACCAGGTCGCCGACCTGATCGACGACCCGGTCAAGCTCAAGCGAATCGTCACAGCGACCCTCGAGCTGCTCGGAAACCTCGACCGTCCGTCAGAACAGTAGGAGGCGGATCGAGGAGGAACATCGCATGGACGGATCGACCACGGATCCCAACTGGCCGAGGGCGCGGGCCGCAGCCCGGATGATGGAGGTGCAGACCGCGGCGTCCAACCAGGAACTGGCCGATCCCCGCGCGGCCTTGGCCGAGGTGGAGCAGCTGGCGGTGCAGTTCGCGGACGACTCGCAGATCCAGGCTCTGGTCGAGTCCACCCGGCTGGTAATCAAGCTGTCGATCGCACCCGTCACCGACGTGGGTGGGATGCTCCGGGTGCTCGAAAACCTCAGTGAGGTGGCCGGCGAACAGGCCGGCCCGATGATGGAGGTGGCGCCGCAGTACCTGGACGCAGTACAAGCCCACTTGCGTGGCGACACGGCCGCTGCCCGCGCCCTGACCTCCGATCTCTTGAAGCGCTCCGAGGATCTGCCGGACTCGCCGATCGTCCGGAAGCTGATCTCGGACATCACCCTCGTGTCGGAACTGATGCGATCAATGGACGACGATGCGCCGGATCCTGACGTCGACGTACGCGAGCGCCGGCTCGACGCGGTTCGCGAGCTCGCGAACCGCCCGGACGCCACCGGCATCGAGCGTGCGATGTGCCTGTTCACCGCTGCCTGCAACGTATTGGCCCACGGCGGGCTGGACCGCGGACAGATCGACAGAGCCATCGCTGATCTACGGGAGGCCGTGACCTTGTCCGGCAATCACCAACAGAACGTCTTCTACCTGGTCGGCCTCGCAACGGCCGTCTACCGCCGCTCGGAGGTCACCGGATCACTCAGCGATGTGGACGAAGCGATCGCTGTGCTGGAGCAAGCGCGGGAGCTGGCCGGCGGGCCTTCCCATCCACACTGGAGTCTGGTCAACGACATGCTGTCCCAGTACCTTCGGCGTCGCGGGGAGGGCAGCTCGTCGAACCTCATCGCGATGGACGGGCTGCGCGGCTACGCCTGGCAGGTGATGTCGCAGCCGAATCCGGGCGCCGCCCGCTCGACTGCCGAGGACGCCGCACGCGATGCCAAGGAATCAGCCACCCGCTGTCTCATCGATGGCGACACCGAGGGCGCGCTGCGCGCGCTGGACGCCGGCCGGGGCCTCCTGTTGTTCGCGGCGACCGAGCTGCGCGATCCGTACACCCGCCTTACCGATGCCGGCGAGGACGTGTTGGCCGAGCGGTGGAGGTCGGAGGAGCAGCCGTCGGCCTGGATTCGGGACGACGTCATCGAGGTACTGACCCGCGACACCGACCTACTCGATCCGCCAACCCTGGAAGAGATCCAGGATGCGCTGGGAGGTCTCGCTGTCGATGCTCTGGTCTACCTGGTGCCCGCTGAGCCGCCGCTGACGGGCTGGGCGGTGATCGCTCCTGCCGAGGGGCAGCCCTGGTTTCTCACGCTGCCCGATCTCACGATCGGGGAGAAGACGGAGATCGAGCGGTATCTCGCCGCCGTGGCCGCAACCGACAGGGCGCTGCGCAGTAGCCGCGAGGTCGGTCAGGCTGAGACGGCAGACTTCGCCGAGCGGCTCGACGCGTTGTGTGGCTGGGCGTGGAAGGCCGCGATGGGTCCGATCGTCGAGTCGGCTCTCGGCGACGGGTCGGGCCGGGTGCCGCGGCTCGTGCTCATTCCGATGGGCGATCTGGCGCGAGTTCCGTGGCAAGCGGCCCGACGGCCCGACGGGACGTACCTGACAGAGCTCGTTGCTCTTTCGCAGGCAGCGTCGGCCCGGATGCTGTGCGCCTCAGCGGCGGCCGAACGTATACCACACACAGCGACCGGGCTGATGGTGGCAGACCCGCCGACGGGCGAGCCGGTGCCGGATCTGCTGTCGGCACGCGTCGAGGCGTACGCGATCCATCGGACGTTCTATCCGGGCGCGACCTATCTCGGCCGCCGGCCCGATGGAACCGTCAGCGGCTCGGGCGCAGGCACCCCCGACCAGGTTCGCGCGTGGCTGCGGGCAGCGGGATCGCACGCCGGAACGACGATCCACTTCGCCACCCACGGAGACAGGAAGACCGATCCAGGTAAGGCGTCGTCCCATCTGCTCCTGGCCGGCGGGAACCTCACTGCCGAGGAGCTGATCGGTGTCCTGGACGTCGAGCGGCACCCCGTCAGCCTGGTGGTGCTGGCCGGATGTCACACCGGGCAGTCGATTCACGGCTATGACGAGGCGTACAGCCTCGGCACACTGTTCCTCGCTGCCGGCGCCCGGTCGGTGCTGTCGACCCAGTGGAGCATCCCGGACCGGGACACCTCGCTGCTGATGTACATGTTCCACCACTTCCTGATCACCAAGAGCTGTCTCCCGTGGGACGCGCTCCGCCAGGCGCAGTTGTGGATGCTGGACGACGGCCGTACGCCACCGCCGGACATGCCGGCACCGCTGCGCCGCCTGCTCGCGGACACCGACCCCACCCGCATCACCTCGTGGGCCGGCTTCGTCCACTCGGGACAATGACCAACCGGAAGGTGGCAATGTGATGGACCAGACCGTCGAGCAGTGGGTCCGGCAAGGTCAGAAGCACGGAATGGCTTACTGGCGTGCGGGCCCGGGGACCCCAAGTGCACGGGCCGATCTGGACAACTCGATCGCCGCGTTCGACCAGGCCTATCGCCTCGTCCACCCCAACGACCCGGTCCGCGGGCAGATCGCCGCGCAACTCGGCTGGCTTCTGACGGCCCGCCACGGCGCGCACGGGAGTTCGACGGACGACCGGGACAGAGGGATCGAGCGGCTGGGCGAGGCGCTCGCCAGTACGGCCTTGCCGCCGGTACAGCTCACGACGACGCGGGTGACCCTCGGCCAGCTGCATCTGAACCGGGCGACGGAGGCACTGACCCCTGCGGCAGCGCGCGGCGGCTTCCTGGGTGGGACATCGGACGCGTCGAAGGCTGACGCGGACAAGGCTATCCAGTACCTCCAGGAGGTAATTGCCGGTCCGGAGCTCAGCCCTCAGCTGACCACTCTGGTCAAGACCTTGCTCACGATGGCCGAGGCCATTCTGCCGATGCTCAGCGGCAATCTGGCGAGCCTCGACCTCGGCAAGATGATGAGCGCGATGGCGATGGTGCAGGAGATGCAACAGGGCGGCGGGTCGTTCGCCTTGCTGGGCAGCGCGGGAGTGCCTTCGCCGATGTCCTTCGGCGTCAGCTTCGACACGGTCGACACAGTCGACTATCCCGTTGCCACGATGCGCGGCTCGACTCCGGTGGCGCCTCCTTTGCGGCCACGGCGAGCGGAGCCGGCCCGGGTTGCCCCGCCCGTACCGGACGCCGCTCGGCAGGCCGCGCGGAGCCGGTTGGCGGAGTTGTCAGAAATTCCCGAACGGCCTGCCTGGGAGCAGGTGCTGGTTCTGCTGCAAGCGGGTCCGGAGCAGGTCGAAGCCGCGGACTTGGACGCGTTTGTCGGTGCGGCCGTCGGAGCGGTCGCCGCAGCTGAGGACGGCTACCAGCTTGAGGCAGGCCTTGATCGTTTGGTGGCGGCCTGCGGGCTGTGTATGCGGGAGCAGCGTGACGGTAGCGGATGGGGTGATGCGGAGGAGACCGGTGTCAGCGATGCCGCAGCGAAGCAGCTCCAGGCCGCGGCGAGATTCGTCCCGCCGCACCACCCGGCCGCTGCCGCGATCGTGGAAGCGCTCGGCGGCATGCTGGACGAAGTACGACCGCTGGCCGCGACGATCAGTGGCCATTTCGCGGAGTTCGCGGCGGAGGTCTCCACGCGCTCGGCTCCGGTGGTCGCGCTCAGCGAGTTGTGTCGCGTCGTGACCAGTGGCCTCGACGCCGACGCGGGCCCACTCGAGGCTGCTGTCGCGGCCATCCCGAGCGATCATTTCGCGTACGCCGCGCTGTCGACCGCGGTCCAACAGGTACGGCTCGCGGCGGCAATCCGGGCGCTCGACGCCGACACCGTCCGCACGCTCGCGGGACCGGCACCCAAGGGACTCATCAGCCTGCTCGACGCACTAGTTCACGATGACGCCCAGGCCCTTCGCAAGGTCGTCGACGAGCTCGCCGGAGATGTCCTTTCGCCACCGTACGCCGCGGTGGTCGGCGCGAGCTGTCTCGAGCTGGTTTCGGAGCATTCGGCGCTGGACCTGGCCACCCGGCTACTGTCCGCCGCGGCCGAGCAACTCGGTGACGAGTGGATGGGGCTGCGCACTCGATCGTGGTGGCGGCTCGCGACGGCCTACCGTCGACGCGGAGCGCCTGGAGATGCCGAGTGCAGCCGTGATGCTGGGATGAACGCGTTGGACGGCGGCGGACAGGACACCGTGAGCGCCGCCTGGTTCGCCGGACAGATGCTGGCCGAGGCGCACGCTGCGGAGGCGTTCACCGCGCTCGAAGTCGCAGCGGCGGCATCCGGCGTACCAGTGCCGACCGCGGAGGACGTTCTCGGCGTCGTTCTCGGTATCGATCCTCAGGCCTCGCCGGCGGTCGAGGTGCCGGTGCCTGCCGAGGTCGCCACCGCGGTTCGGAAGGCCGGAGCCAAGGCGCTCGTCTACCTTCACCCGACCGATGACGCGGGCAGGACCGCCGGGGTGTTGTGCCTGGATGCGGAAACCGACCGTGTCGATGTGCTCGCGAACGTACCGGTGATCGATCCGCTGCTGCTGGACGACCCCGGTTGGTCGGCGATCACGGGGCGGTGGAGCACCGGCAGTCTCTTCGTTGTTGCTACCGGCAACCTCAGCAGACTCGCCATGCCTGCCGTACGCACCGGTGCAGGCCGTCGCCTTGCCCGGGACGTAGGCGTCGCCTATGTGTCGTCCGGGAGACGCGTGATCGACCTGGCCGGCCGCCCGCCCGCGCCGGTCCCGGACGCTGCGTTGTTCGTGGTCAACCCCCGAGGTGACCGCGACTCGGAGATGGCCGACGTCATGGTGCTGCGGCGTCTGTTCTACCCGCGGTCGACCTGTGTGGGTCGAGCCATCGAGCTGGTGGACGCTGCCGGCACGAGAGACGAAGTGCTAAACAGTCTGTCCGGCGCATCGACGACTCATCTGGCCTGCGGGCTCCGACAGGATGGCGGGCCGGCACTCCTGCTGGCCGATGGCGACGTGCTCGCCTTGCGCGACGACGACGTGCACGGCAACGGACTGGTCGTTCTCGCCAAACCGGACACCGAGGAGTTCGCCTCGGCCGCCGACGCGTTCCTCGACGTGGGTTTCTCCAGCGTCATCGGCTGGCAGCAGCCGGTCCCACCGCGGTTCGCCGAGCTCGCCCTCTTCATGACGCACTTGATGCTCGTCGATCATCGCCTGCCGCCGGCGGCCGCGGTGAACGCCGTCCACCGGTGGATGCTCGACCCCGAGCGCGACCTGCCGCCACTGCTGACCGGCCCCCACCTCAGAACCATCGAAACGGTCGACCTGACCCGTCCGGCGCTCTGGGCCGCGCTGGCCTGCCGCGGTCTCTGACGACGGACCACCGCCATGGTCGATCTCAGAGAGCGTCTAACAGACATGTTCCTTCAAGAGCTACACGACGCGGTCTCCGCGCGGATCGAGGCCGGCGCCGACCCGGACGAGCTGTCGGCTGAACTCCAACGCCGATTGCGGCGACTTCGCAGCATGCAGCACGAGGCAAGGAGTGACGCAACCCACCTGAAGTCAGTGGGCCGCGTAGTGGGCGGCCAGGAGGTCGGTGCCCCAGTCGTTGGTCAGCGAACGCCAGACTGAGTGGATGTGATTGGCGTCGTTCTGGGTGTTGTCGTACTCCGCCAAGAACGTCGGCCCGGCAATCGAGTAGTAATGGCCGCCGCCCGGCGCCGTCGCACCGGCCCAGGCAAAGGTCAGCCGCTCGATCCCCTGCTCCGTGATGTCCTGCCACGTCTGCAACCCGATCGGCCCTGCCGCGCGGCCGATGTACTGACCGAGCAGCAGGCTGAAGAGTTGCCGCTGCTCCGGCGTCAGCTCCCCGTACGGAAGGCCGCGCAGCAGAACGTGCGGGTCAGCGACCGGGTCGTACCGGGTGAGAATGTCGGCCGGTGCCGTGTCGGAGACGATCGCGAGCTCCCGCTGACCAGCCTCCAGCGAATCCAAGAACGAGAACCCCAGATCCTGCTCGGCCGCGAGTGTCCGCAACCCCTCATGCGGCCCGGACAACACCATCGCCGGCTCCGACCCGAAGAACTGCGGCGTGAACCCGATCGCACCCGACACGAACGTCACATGCAACGCGATGTGGTGCCCGTTGAGCCGCCAAGCCCACGGATCCATGCCCGACGGATCGCCCAGCACCCGCAGGAAGTACCGCTGCTCGGACCCGACATCCACCGTCGACCCCGGCTCGGCCTGCGGCAGTCCGCGCCGGAGCGCCTCGGTGAACATCACCGATCGCGCATCCGCCAGCCCGCGCTCGCTCAACGCGATCTCGAGCAAGCGGGAGGCGAGCCGCCGTTGCTCGACCGACAACTCCCCCAGCGTCACCCCGGGACGATCGCCCGGCAGGTACGTCCAGACCTGATGGTCAGGCGTGTCGAACGGCGCCTTGGCCTTCGCCCGCAGCTCCGGGCTCAACGCGGCCAGCAGCTCGACGGCGGCATCCCTGGACTGTTCTACAACCATGCCGATCGCTCCCTCTCAGTCGGAGTGTGCTCGGTCCATTGTTCGAACGGCCGGTCCAGTTTGTAGCGGAAGTCCGGTTGCCGCAGCAGGACGCGGGTCTCCGCGTTGCCCGGGTTGCGCAGCGTCTCGAAGAACTTCACCGACCAGTGGAACCAGCGCATGCAGAACAGCCGCATGGTCAGCCCATGCGACACCAGCAATACGTTCCGCGGCGAGTCGGGCGTCTCGAAGTCGCGGTGCATCGTCTCGAGGAAGCTCGACACCCGGTCGTACACGTCCGAGCCGGACTCGCCGTGCGTGAACCGGTAGAAGAAGTGCCCGTACGAGTCCCGCAGCGCCTCTTGCCGGACGATGTCCTCGGTGTCCTGGTAGTTCGCCCAGTCCTGCTCACGCAGCCGCGGCTCCTCCCGGGCGATCCCGATCAGGTCGTCCAGCCCGAGCGAGTCGAGCGTCTGCAGCGCCCGCAGGTACGGCGAGACGTAGACGCGTACCGGCTCGCCCTCGAAGACCTCGCGCAACTGCTTGCCCGCCTCGGCCGCCTGCTCGTGCCCATGGGCGGTGAGCGGGACCGAGTGGTCGGGCACCGTCTCGTAGATCGCCTTGTCCAGGTTCGCCTCGGACTCGCCGTGCCGGATCAGCACGATCCGCATCGGCCGCTGGGTCAGATGCATTCAGACTCCCCTCCCCGTTTCGGACGCAACGCCACGATCGCCGCAACCGCTGCCGCCGCGTAGGCGACGCGCCGGGCGAGTGACGCGGTACGCCGGATGTCCGCGACCGTCGGCGGCAACCCGTCGCCGAGCGTTCCCCGATCCTCGACCTCGGAACCGTAGGAATTGACCCCACCCAGCCGCAACCCGAGCGCCCCGGCGAAGGACGCCTCGACCGGACCCGCGTTCGGACTCGGATGGCCGGGAGCGTCTCGCCGCCAGACCCGCCAGGACTCGCCAGGTCGGCCCGAGACCAGGCCGGCCAGTACTGCGCAGACGCGCGCCGGTGCCAGGTTGACCAGGTCGTCGAGTCGCGCCGACGCCCACCCGAAGTTGCGGTAGCGCGGCGACTTGTAGCCGACCATCGCGTCGAGCGTGTTCACCGCGCGGTAGCCGATCAGCCCGGGGATCCCGAGCAACCCACCCCAGACCAGCGGCGCGACGGTCGCATCGGAGGTGTTCTCCGCCACCGACTCGACTGTGGCCCGGGCCAGCTCGTCCGCTTCGAGATCAGTCGCGTCGCGGCTGCAGAGGTAGCTGAGTCGGCCGCGGGCTTCCTCGATTTCTTTCGCGTCCAGGTAAGTGGCCATTACCTCGGCCTCGCGCTCTAGGCTCCGCCCGCCCAGGACTGCCCAGGTTGCGGCCGCGGTCAGCACGGTCCGCGCAATGGGGCGGCCCGTGGTCAGCTTTTCGGCTGCCACGCCGACGGTTGTTACGGAGGCGATGAGGAGGGCGGCGTACGTCGTACCGGCTGCGCGTGAATCGGAGTACAGGCTGCGCTCGAGCCGCCCGGCGACCTGACCGAAGCCGGCGACCGGGTGGAAGCGGCGTGGGTCGCCCAGCCAGCGATCGGCGGCGAAGCCGAGGACAAGACCTAGCGCTCTGGACACTCCCGGAAGTCTGCCAGGCCCGGCAAGTTCAAGGGTGCCCCAGGTGTGGAAGGGTGACGATCATGGGAATTGCAGACCAACTCCGTGGGGTCGACGGGCGGGGTGAGTTCGGTGTCTGGCTGGGGCGGCTCGACGGCAAAGCGGTGTTGCGGCACCACGCGGAGCGCACGCACTACGCCGCGAGCACGATGAAACTGCCGGTCGCGATCGCGATGATGCGGCTGGTCGAGGCCGGTGAGCTGGCGCTCGACCAGGCGGTGGCCGTGCACAACGACTTCGCCTCGGCGGCGGGCGGCCGGTTCGGGGTCAATCCGGCCGAGGACGAGGCGCCGGCGACCTGGACGCATCTCGGCGAGCAGGTGACCTTGGGCTGGCTGGCCACCGAGATGATCACGCGGTCGAGCAATCTCGCCACCGATCTGGTGTTGGAGCAAACCGGGGTGGATGCGGCGAACGCTGTGCTGGCCGAGTACGGGTCTGGCGCCAGCGTGATTCGGCGCGGCATCGACGACGCGGGAGCGCAGGCGGCGGGGATCAGCAATCTGATGAGCCCGGCCGATCTCGCCGCTGTTTTGGTTGCGGTGGGCAATGACAAGACACCGGCCGGTTCGTATGTGCGGGACTTGCTGGCGGGCAATACGTGGAACGGCGAGATCCCGGCGCTGCTGCCGAGCGATACTCGCGTTGAGCACAAGAACGGCTGGGACCTCCGGATCCGGCACGACGGCGGCATCGTCCGGCCTTCCGATGCCTCGCCTTTCGTACTTGTCGTCTGCACGACGTCCGAGCTGCCCGATTCCGAGGCGCAGCAGTTGATCGCCGAGATCGCTGTGGAAGCCTGGAACCACCGACACGAGCTGGAGGCGATCCGGTGAAACTCACCACCCACCTGGTCTCCGCGCCACTGCACACCCCTTTCATCACTGCACTCCGTACTGCGACCAGCGCCGACTCCCTGCTCGTCGAGCTGACGGACGGCGAGCTGAGCGGGTGGGGCGAGGCGCCCCAGGTTTGGAAGGTGACCGGCGAATCGCTGGCCGGCGCCCAGGCCTGCGCCGAAGGTCCGATCGCGTCCGCGCTCGACGGGCTGGAACCCGACGACTTCACCGAGGCGTTGCGCCGGATCCAGGGTGCCGTCCAAGGCAACTTCGGGGCGAAGGCGGCTGTGGATGTCGCTCTGCACGACCTCGTGGCGCGTCGGCGGGGACAGACCTTGCACGGCTTCCTCGGGTCGACCGTCTCGTCGGTGCGCACCGATGTGACGTTGTCCGTCGGGGATGCGGAGGCGTTGGCCGCGTCGGCGGTCGATCGGATCGCTGATGGGTTCGACGTCTTGAAGGTGAAGGTCGGGACGGGCGATGCTCGGGCTGACTTCCAGCGGGTTCGGCGGGTGCGGGAGGCGATCGGGCCTGATCCGCGGCTACGGCTCGATGCGAATCAGGGGTGGAGCCGGCGGGATGCGGTGAACGCGATTCGCGCTTTGGAGGATGCGGGGTGCGATATCGAGTTGGTCGAGCAGCCGGTCGTCGCGGCGGATCTCGAGGGGATGGCGTGGGTCACTGACCGGGTGAGTACGCCGATTTTGGCCGATGAGTCGGTGTACGGCGTACGGGATCTGGTGGCGGTGATCCGGCTGGGTGCGGCTGATCTGGTCAATGTGAAGCTGGCCAAGTGTGGTGGGTTGGCGACCGCTCGGACGTTGCTGGAGTTGGCGCGAGAGCATGGATTGGGGGCGATTGTGGGGTCGATGATGGAGAGTCAGGTGGGGATCGGGGCTGCGGCTGCGCTCGTTGCGGCGTACCCGACGACGGCGGTCAATGACCTCGATGCCGCCTGGTGGCTGAAGGAGTCGCCGGTGGTCGGCGGGGTGCGTTATGAGAGCTCAACGATCCACCTGCCGACGGCGGCTGGACTCGGCGTGGCAGGCTTGGCCTCATGAAGTTAGTTTCTAACAAAGTTCCGGTCAGCACCGTATGGACTTCACCGGATGCGCCGCGTGACATCGATGCTCCGGCGATCGCCGCCCAGCCCGATGTCGCCGCCTGGGCCAAGGCGATGGACACCGAGACCCGACTGGGACTGCACGGCCGGACGCTGACCCAGTTGCTGTTCGCCGAGCCGGTGCTCGTACGGTCCGAGCGCGACGGCTGGTCCGAGATCATCGCGCCGTGGCAGCCGTCGTCGGCCGATGAGCTCGGGTATCCGGGCTGGGTGCCGTCGAGCCATCTCGGTGAGCTGCCGGGGGCCGCGACTGCGCCGGTTGCCGTGGCTGTGCCGACTGCCCAGCTGTTTGCCGAGCCTGGATCGGGTCATCTGGCTGACCTGTCGTTCGCGACGGTACTGGCGTCGGTGGACCACGCTGACGGGTTCACCCGGGTCGCGTTGCCTGATGGCGGCTCTGGGTGGCTTGCGGACGAGGTGTTGCGCGCGATCGATTCGCCCGCAGTACCGGAGGATCGGATCCGGCTGGGGTCGCTGTTCCTCGGTCTCGAGTACCTGTGGGGCGGCACTTCGGCGTACGGGCTCGATTGCTCGGGGTTGGTCCACGCCGTCAACCGGGTGCTGGGCCAGCGGATCCCCCGCGACGCCCACGACCAGTGCGACGCCCTCGAGCACATCCCCACCGACGAAGCCCAGCCCGGCGACC
The DNA here is from genome assembly GCF_036067295.1 of Kribbella sp. NBC_00382. Taxonomy (NCBI): domain Bacteria; kingdom Bacillati; phylum Actinomycetota; class Actinomycetes; order Propionibacteriales; family Kribbellaceae; genus Kribbella; species Kribbella sp. NBC_00382. The sequence goes on along the minus strand of NZ_CP107954.1, from coordinate 6,101,529 downwards.
TCTACTTCTTCGGCCGCCCCGGCAAGGGGGTCCACCACGTAGGTTTCGTCTCCCCCGCCGGCATGCTCCACGCCTCCGAAACCGGCAAACGCCTGGAAAACGAACCCCTACTCCCCGACCGCCGCAAAACCCTCGTCGCCACCGCCCGCCTGTAACCCTCCCCCCGTTCCACCCCACCCGCCCCGTCCCCGCCCGACCCCAGCCCCGCCGGACCCCGGCCGCGCCCGGCCCCATCTGAGGGGATAACCCCTCAGATGGGAGGTTGCCTCGTCAGATTCCGGCTAGGCAACCCACCATCTCGGGGGTTAACCCCCGAGATGCGCGTCGGCGGCGACAGCGAACCGGCGCCCGATCCCCGCAGGGATCGGACGCCGGCATCGTTCAGTGGCTAGGACTTCTTGGTGTCTGACTGCTCCGGAGCCTTCAAGCCTTCGAGCTCGGCGCGAGTTGCCTCGTCAAGCTCGCCGCCCCCCGCCTGAGTGGCAGCGGCGTTGGTCGGCGTGCCGGCCTCGGCGTCAGCCGGAGCCTCGACCGCCGGCGTCGACTGCATGTTGCGGGACTTGTGGAGGCTGAGCAGCGTGGTGACGCCGAGGGTGACGATGATGAAGCCGAGCGAGACCCAGATCGGGATCTCGGGGGCCCACTTGATGTGCTCGCCGCCGTTGATGAACGGGAGCTCGTTCTCGTGCATCGCGTGCAGGACCAGCTTCACGCCGATGAAGGCGAGGACGACCGACAGGCCGAGCGACAGGTAGACCAGCCGCCGGAGCAGATCGCCGAGCAGGAAGTACAGCTGCCGCAGACCCATCAGCGCGAACACGTTGGCGGCGAAGACCAGGAACGGCTCCTGCGTCAGACCGTAGATCGCGGGGATCGAGTCCAGCGCGAACAGCAGGTCCGTCGTACCGAGCGCGATGATCACGATCGCCATCGGGGTGACGAGCCGCTTGCCGTTCTGCACCACAGTCAGCTTCACGCCGTTGTACTCGTCGGTCGCGTTCAGCCGCTTCTTGGCGAACCGGATGACCGCGTTCTCCTTGTAGTCCTCGTCGTCGTTCTCACCCTGCTTGGCCAGGTGGATCGCGGTGTAGACGAGGAACGCACCGAACAGGTAGAAGACCCAGGAGAACTCGTTGATCGCGGCCGCGCCGACGGCGATGAAGATGCCGCGGAAGAACAGCGCCAGGATGATGCCGACCAGCAACGCCGTCTGCTGGTACTTCCTGGGCACCTGGAACCTGGCCATGATGATCAGGAAGATGAACAGATTGTCGACGCTCAGGCTGTACTCCGTGAGCCAGCCGGCGAAGAACTCCCCGGCGTACCGGCCACCGGAGAAGACCCAGACGCCGAGCCCGAAGACGATCGCCAGCGAGACGTAGAAGATGATCGCCCGGGCCGATTCTTTGGTGCTCGGTTCGTGCGGCCGACGGCCGATGACGAAGACATCAAAGGCCAGCAGTGCGAGCAGCACCCCGACCGTGATGTACCAGACGTAGTCGGCAACGTGCACAATAAACCTCCGGAGCTCAGACGAAAATCGGACTCCGAAGGTCTCTTCCGCCAGGCTCGATCAACCGAACCTGACCGGCGGTACCGGGCCGGAGCTGAACTCCTGGACCGTGATGACGACACCGCCGCGAAGGAATACTCCCCTTCAACAGACACTATTCTCGCTGGTCGATGTCGAAGTTTCCAAATCGGCCGCGCTGCCGAACTGTGTCGGAATGATCACGCCGAGCAACGGGAATATCTTCCCTGAGGCGTCAGGTTGTAGCGGACGGAGCTACGGCCGCTTCGCCTTCGGCAGCTTCGCGACGATCGTTTCGTACGACGTATCGACGAGTTCGAGCAGCTCCTCGTCCGGCACCGAAGCGCCGAGCCGGACCGTGTTCCAGCCGGACCTCCCGATGTACGGAGACTTCCACACATCATCGGGATAGGTATTGACCAACTCGTCGGCCTCATCCCGGTTGCCACCGCATTTCACCCCCACCGCCGCCCCGGAGCCGAGGAACGCGAAGATCTTGTCCCCGACCTTCGCGACGACATCCCCTTCCCACGGCTCGTCCTGCCACGCCCCCGGCTTGGCCAGACAGTGCTCGAGCAACTCCCCTGCGGTCAGCCTCATAACCAGCAGGTTAGGAGATCGTCTGGCCGCCGTCTGCTACGACGACGGCGCCGGTGACGTAGCTGGCACGAGGTGAGGCGAGGAAGAGGGCGACCTCAGCGATCTCCTCCGGCAGGCCGGGGCGGCCGAGCGGCCAGGGCGCACTGACCTGTTGCATGCCTTCCTCGGGGACGAGCTCCAGGAGTTTGTCGGTCTTGATCATGCCGGCGCAGACGGCGTTCACCCGGATACCGGCCGACCCGAACTCGACCGCCCACGACCTGGTCATCGACTCCAGCGCCGCCTTGCTGCCGCTGTAGCCCGCCGCGATCGCCATCCCGATCTGGGCGCCGGTCGAGGAGACGTTGACGATCGCGCTGCCCGCGCTCATCCGCGGCGCGATCGCGGCGGTGAGGAAGTACGCGCTGCGCAGGTTCACGTCGTACACCGACTGGTACTCCGCAGCCGACAGCGCTGTCGTCGGAACCATCGGGTAGAACCCGGCATTGTTCACCAGAATCCCGACATCGCCAGCCTCTTGCGCCAACCGCTCGACCTGGTCCAACTCCCCCAGATCAGCCGGTACGAACGTCGCGCGACCGCCATCCGCCTCGATCAGCGCGACCGTCTCGGCACCGAGCTCGGCCCGCCGTCCGGTGACGAGGACCTCAGCTCCCGCAGTCGCCAGACTGCGCGCGATCGCACGCCCGATTCCCGACGTCGCTCCGGTGACAAGGGCCTTCTGCCCGGACAGCTCCTGAGTGCTCATCGATCGAGAATATGGCCGCCGCCAACACGTCGTACCGACTCGCCGACCGTCGGTGACGAAGTACTCTCCGGGCATGGCTTCCGTTGTCGTTGCTGCTGTTCAGGCTGGATCGGTCCTGTTCGACACCCCCGCGACGCTCGCCAAGGGAGAGCGGTTCATCCGCGAAGCTGCCGCATCCGGCGCGCGGTTGGTGGTGCTGCCTGAGGCCTTCCTCGGTGGGTATCCGAAGGGTGTCGACTTCGGGGTGACCGTCGGGTCGCGGTCCACCGAAGGACGGGAGATGTTCCGGCGGTACCGCGAGGCAGCGATCGCCGTACCCGGCCCCGAGACCGCCCGACTCGCGGAACTGTCCGGCCAGCTCGGCGTCGACCTCGTCGCCGGCGTCATCGAACGCGATGGCGGCACCCTGTACTGCACCGCCCTCTTCTTCGCCCCCGCCGACGGTCTGGCCGCCAAGCACCGCAAACTCCTGCCGACCGCCGCCGAGCGCTACCTCTGGGGCCAAGGCGACGGCTCGACCATGCCCGCCGTCCGCACCCAGTCCGGCGTACTCGGCGCCGCCATCTGCTGGGAGAACTACCTGCCGCTCTTCCGTCAGGCCATGTACGCCAAGGGCATCGACATCTGGTGCGCCCCGACCGTCGACGATCGCGACCAGTGGCAGTCCACCATGCGTCACATCGCCCTCGAAGGCCGCTGCTTCGTCATCAGCGCGAACCAGTACCTCACCCGCGCCGACCTACCGGAGGACGTTCACCCCATCCAGGGCGACTCCCCCGACACCATCCTCATCAACGGCGGCAGCACGATCATCTCCCCGCTGGGCGAGATCCTCGCCGGCCCAGCGCGGGCCGGCGAGACCGTCCTGCTGGCCGAGATCGACCTGGCCGACCGCGACCGTTCGTTCCTCGACTTCGACCCGGTCGGCCACTACAGCCGACCGGACATCTTCACCCTCACCGTCAACGAGGGCAGCGCCTGAGCTACTTGGCGCCGGCGTTGACCATCTGGCGGAGTTCCTTCTTCAGTTCTGAGACCTCGTCGCGGTAGCGGGCGGCCACCTCGAACTGAAGCTCGGCCGCCGCGTTGTGCATCTGGTCGGTCAGTTGCTGGATGAGGTCGGCCAGGTCGGACGACGGGAGGCCGCCTGCCAGCTCGCGTGCCTTCTCGCCGGCCTTGAGTTTGCCGCCACCGGGGACCGGGGCCTTGCCGCGCGATTGAGTGCGGCCGTTGCCGAGGAGTTCGGCGGTGTCGGCGTCCTCGCGGGCGAGCATGTCGGTGATGTCGGCGATCTTCTTGCGCAGTGGTTGCGGGTCGACGCCGTGCTCGGTGTTGTACGCGACCTGGATCGCGCGGCGACGGTTGGTCTCCTCGATCGCCTGCTCCATCGACGGGGTGATCTTGTCGGCGTACATGAAGACCGCGCCCGAGACGTTTCGGGCGGCACGACCGATCGTCTGGATCAGCGACCGGCCCGAGCGCAGGAAGCCTTCCTTGTCCGCGTCCAGGATCGCGACCAGCGAGACCTCTGGCAGGTCGAGTCCCTCACGCAGCAGGTTGATGCCGACCAGGACGTCGTACTCGCCCATCCGCAGCTCGCGGAGCAGCTCGACCCGGCGGAGGGTGTCGACCTCGCTGTGCAGATAGCGGGTTCGGATCCCCATCTCCAGCAGGTAGTCGGTCAGGTCCTCCGACATCTTCTTGGTCAGCGTGGTGACCAAGACGCGCTCGTTGCGCTCGGTCCGGATCCGGATCTCGTGGATCAGGTCGTCGATCTGGCCCTTGGTCGGCTTCACGATCACCTCGGGGTCGATCAGACCCGTCGGGCGGATGATCTGCTCGACGTGGCCGTCCGACTTGTCCTGCTCGTACTGCCCCGGCGTCGCCGACAGGTAGACCGTCTGGCCGATCCGCTCCAGGAACTCCTCCCAGCGCAGCGGCCGGTTGTCCATCGCCGACGGCAGCCGGAAACCGTGCTCGACCAGCGTCCGCTTCCGCGACATGTCACCCTCGTACATCCCGCCGATCTGCGGCACGGTCACGTGCGACTCGTCGATCACCAGCAGGAAGTCCTCGGGGAAGTAGTCGAGCAGGCAATGCGGCGCCGTACCGGGCTCGCGGCCGTCCGTGTGCCGCGAGTAGTTCTCGATGCCCGAGCAGGTGCCGATCTGACGCATCATCTCGATGTCGTACGTCGTCCGCATCCGCAGCCGCTGGGCCTCCAGCAGTTGCCCGCCACGCTCCAGCTCAGCCAGCCGCTCCTCGAGCTCGGCCTCGATGCTGGTGATCGCGCGCTCCATCTTCTCGGGCGCGGTCACGTAGTGCGTCGCGGCGCCGATGTAGAGCTCGTCCTCCTCGCTCAGCACCTCACCGGTCAGCGGGTGCAGCGTCATCACCCGCTCGATCTCGTCACCGAAGAACTCCACCCGGACGGCCAGCTCCTGGTAGACCGGGAAGACCTCGAGCGTGTCGCCGCGGACCCGGAAGGTGCCGCGGGTGCCGGCCAGGTCGTTGCGCGCGTACTGCACGCCGACCAGCTTGCGGAGCAGACCGTCGCGGTCCATCTCGTCGCCGACCTTCACGTGGATCATCCGGTTCAGGTACTCATCCGCTGAGCCCAGACCGTAGATACACGACACGGTCGCCACGACGACGACGTCGCGCCGGGTCAGCAGCGACCAGGTCGCCGAGTGCCGGAGCCGCTCGACCTCCTCGTTGATCGAGGAGTCCTTCTCGATGTAGGTGTCCGTCTGCGGGACGTACGCCTCCGGCTGGTAGTAGTCGTAGTACGAGACGAAGTACTCGACCGCGTTCTCCGGGAAGAAATGCCGTAGCTCGGTGGCGAACTGGGCGGCCAGTGTCTTGTTCGGCTGCAGGATCAGCATCGGCCGCTGGATCTTCTCCGCCAGCCACGCCATCGTCGCCGTCTTACCTGTACCCGTGGCGCCCAGCAGCACCACGTCTTGCTCGCCCGCGTTGATCCGGCGCTCGAGCTCGGCGATCGCGGCCGGCTGATCGCCGGCCGGATCGAAGTCGGACACGACCTTGAGGGGCGCGACCATACGCTGGAGATCGGTGACCTGTCTCATGCCACCCACCGTACGACCCGCCGCCGACACTTTTCATTCCCCACCCCACCGCCCCGGTCTGGCAGTTTCCGAAAATCCGCCCAGAGCGGACGTCAGCGGCTACTCGGAGTAGCTCTTGACCACCGATTCGTTCATCGCGGCCAGATCCTTCGCCCGCCGGTCGTACACCGAGGTCTCCAGTCCCACGTCGGTCGCGGTGACCTGCCCGTACTTGTCCTCGTACGCCGTCATGAAGCCCTTGAACGGCAGCAGCTTCCCGCTCATCGTCGGCACGTCCGCGGTGTACGTGACCGTGTAGCAGGACTTCAGCACCGGCGCCGCGCACTCCAGCGCCGTCCCCTTGCCGATCTTGACGTTCTTGTACCCGTTCGACTCGATGTCGACCAGATGCTCGGCGAACGCCTTGGCGTCGTACAGCTGCGTCTGCCGGACCCAGAAATAGCCGTCGATGAAGCCGCGGCGTTTTCCACCCTGGCGGTTCTCCTGCAGGATCCAGTACTGGCCGCCGACCGTCTTGTCCGGTCCCTGCAGCCACCCCTTCGCCGGCGTGAACCAGACCCCCTTGCCGACCTCGACCCCGACGTCGTTAGGGCCCTTGGTCTTGGGCGGCGCGGTCGGCTCAGGGGTGAACAGCGTGCCGACCGGCGCGGGAGTCGCGCCGGCGGCCGGCGTACCGTCGTCGTCCTTGCCGCTCACCATCAGCACCACGCCGCCCGCGATCAGCAGCACCGCGAGCACGGCACAGCCCATCACGATCCACGGCGTCTTCGACGGCTTGGGCTGCCGGAACTGCGGCCCGATCGGGCCCGGACCCCATCCGCCCTGCACGGGCGGAGGCGGCGGGGTTCGGTACTGCTGGCTCATTTCTGCCCCTCACTCAAAGACTGTCGAGCACTGACTGCTTCATCGCCGCCACCGCGGGATCGGCGGTTGCCGCGAAGTCCGCCCCGGCCTGGTAGTCCAGCGCGGTGACCACACCGTCCTTGCGCCGGTACACCTCGACGTCGCCCTTGATCGAGGCGCCGGGCTTCGGGGTGATGGTGTAGGAGAGCGCAACGCACTCCACCAAGACGTCCTTGGGGCACTGCAGGTTCCGTACGTTGTCGAGCTTGGCGATCTTGTCCTTCGTCTCGCCCTCGACGATGCCGACCACGAACGCGTTCGCGGTGACGTTCTGCTTCTGCCGGACCCACAGGAACGCACGGGGAGCGCCGTCCGGTCCGTAGATGGCGACCTGCTTGCCGTTCGTCTCCTTGGCGACGACGTTCCAGCCCGGCGCCGGCACGATCGAGACGCCGAACTGGACGGGCAGCGCGTTCGACGGCGGCGTGTACGACGGTTTCGGCGTGACCGTCGGCACCGGGCCGGGGTCGGCCTTGTCGTCTCCTCCGGTCAGCAGGACAAGCGCAACAGCAACCAGTACTACGACAGCGAGACCCGCAACGATGGGGATGACCACCGGCGGCAGCTTGAAGCCCTTCTTGACCGGCTCAGGCCGCCGCAGCGACGGCGGCCCCACCCGGTCGCCCCACGGCGCCTCAGTCTCACTAACACCCTGTACGCCGGTGCCGCCCACTGCTGGGGTAGCCGCCGTGGCGGTCGTGTCCCACGTGGACGGCGCCGAGCCCGCAGTACCGGCCTCTGGGGTGTCCCAGGGGGACGGTGGGCGTGCGGGGACCTCCAGCGACCACGGGGACGGCGGAAGCTCCGGCTCCGGGGTGGTGGACTCCTCGTCCTCCTCGGCGTCGGTCTTCCGCACCCACGGGTTGCGGGGTGGCTGGCCTTTGTCGCGCTTACCGTTCACTGGCTCTTGATCACCGAATCCAGCATCGTGGTAACGGCCTTCTGGACCGCGGCCTGCTTATCTTGCCGCCCGTACACCTGAATGATCGTCAGGACGCCGTCCTTGCGCTGGATCACACCGACCAGGCCGACGATCTTCAGTGTGCCGCTCTGACTGGTCGAGACCGCGCTGTAGCTCTGCGACGCCAGGTACTTGACGTTGCCGGTCGTGGGCGAGTCCTCGAACGGCTTGTTCTTCTTGACCTGAGTCAGGCCTTTGGTCTCGACCGTGAACAGGCTGGCCAGTGCCGTCGCCGGGGTCTCACCCGGGTTCGGCTTGAAGGCGTTGACCATGAAGTAGGCCTCGCCCTTGTTGAGCAGGTAGACGCCGGTGTACTTCGGCAGCGATTCGCGCTTGTACCCCGGGGCCGGGGTGACGCGGACTCCCTCGGCAACGTCGATGCCGGTGTCGTCGGCCGGCGTACTGGGCTCGGTACTTGGCTCAGTACTGGGCTCGGTGCTCGGCTCAGTCGTCGGCTGCGTGGTGGTGGGAACGCTCGGCTCCGCGTCGATCTTCTTGTCGTTGCCACCGAACACCAACGCCAGCACGACACCGATGACGGCTACCGCGGCGAGGCCTCCACCGGCGAGCAGCAGGATCTTGTTCGGACCCTTGCCGCCACCACCGGCGGCGTACTGCGGGCCCGGCTGACCCCACTGCTGCTGGCCCGGGTACTGCTGCTGATAGCCCGGCTGCTGCTGCGGCGGGTACCCCTGAGGGGGTTGCTGGCCGGGGTACTGCTGAGGCTGCCCCTGGTACGGCGGCTGCCCATACCCAGGCGGCGGTCCCTGCGGCGGCCGTCCCTGCGGCGGCTGGCCCTGAGCCGGCGGCCCTTGCGGCGGCCGTCCCTGCGGAGGCTGGCCCTGGTACGGCGGTTGCCCGTAGCCAGGCGGCGGACCCTGTGGCGGCTGGCCGTAGCCAGGCGGTGGTCCCTGCGGTGGCCGCTGCTGTCCCGGCTGGCCTCCGTACGGCGGTTGCTGGTTGCTCATCCCTGCGTCTCCCCAGTCTGAACTGCCACTCCACGCTCGGACTTCGGCACGGAACGGACCGAGTTGCCACAGGCGGAGCAGAAGTCCGAGTGCGGCAGCAACGGCATCTCGCAGCGCGAGCAGAACGCCAGCTCGCCCGAGGCATGGTTCGAGCCACCGCGAGCGGCGGACTCAAGGGCCGCCTCCAGCAGGCCCTTGTGCAGCACGGTACGGACCCGGATGATCAGCGCGCCGAGCAGTACCAGGCCCCAGACCACGCCGAGCACGGCGCCGATCGTCGAGCCGTGCCCGCCGACGAAGCCGAGCAGGTAGACACCACCCTGGAACAGCGCGTTCACGACCATCGCCTGGATCAGGCCGACCACCCAGCGCGGGGTGAACCCGTCGTACTTCTCTCCCAGCCCGGAGAACTCCGCGACCGCGAGACCCGTCGCCGACCCGTAGATCAGCGGCTTCACGAACCCCTGCAGCAGGACGACCGAGATCCAGGTGCCCGCGCTGCTGCCCGGACCGGCGAAGCCGCCGCTGATCCAGCCCCAGTGCAGGACGAGCGTCTCGAAGCAGGCGAACCCGACACCGGCCACGACGCCAAACGTGAAGCCGTCCATCAGGTCGTCGTACCGCGGCCGCGAGGCCAGGTAGAGCGGGCCGATCTGCCGGATCAGCTCCGAGACGACCGGCACCAGCAGCATCACGATCAGCAGGTCGCGCCCGGACGGGCTGCCCGAGTTGCCGCCGATCAGGTCGGTCGACAGGCCGATCTTGTCCGACCAGAGCCAGGTGAAGACCGCGGCCAGTACGCCGGTCAGCACGAAGGCCGCCGCGACGACCGGTACCGGCTCGTCCTCCCACAGGTTCACGTCGTAGATGTAGAGGATGTAGACGATCGGGATGGCGAAGGCCGCGATCATGATCGCGACCGGCAGCGCGCCCAGCGCGGCGGTCACGACCGTCAGCAGCAGCGCGATCCCCAGCGCGACCCGGTAGGTGTACGGCTGGCGGCCTGCGCCCTGCGGCATGATCGTCGAGACCAGCTTGAACGAAGCCACCGGCTCATCCGGTCTGGCCGCGTAGGCCTTCTTGCGCTCGGCGTCCCCGGTCTGCAGATCATTGCCACAGTGGTGGCAGAAATGCGAGACCTCGGGAACAGCAGAGCTACAGCGCGGACACTCCACGCCATCCTCCCAACCTTGGACTGACGGACCGGAAGATTCTCGTACAGCTCGGCCCGGATTCATCATTTCCCGCCCAAGGGTCACCTTTTCGTGGCCGGACCGTGTCCTGCCCGGCTCAGCAGCTCGGGCCAGAGCTCCTCGATCCGGGCGTCCAGCTGCGCCAGGTCGCCGGCGTTGTCGACGATCAGATCCGCGACCGCCAGCCGCTGTTCCCGCGTTGCCTGACTGGCGATCCGGGCCTTCGCTTCCTCGTCAGTCATCCCGCGATCCCGCTGAAGTCGCTCGAGCTGGACCTCCTGCGGTACGTCGACCACGAGCACCAGATCGAAGTTGCCGCCCTGCCCGGTCTCCACCAGCAAGGGAATGTCGTGGACGACGACGGCATCACCTGCCGCGCCACTCTCGATCTCGGCCGCGCGCGCCCGCACCCGCGGATGGATGATCGCCTCCAGCTTGCGCCGGGCGACCTCGTCGCCGAACACGATCCGCCCGACGGCCGGCCGGTCCAGCTCGCCGTCGGCGGTCAGTACGTCACCGAACACCGCGACCACCTCGGCCAGCCCATCGGTGCCCCGGGCAACCACTTCGCGGGCCAGCAGGTCCGAGTCGATCACGACGGCTCCACGAGCAGCCAGTCGCGCCGACACCGAGCTCTTGCCCGATCCGATCCCGCCGGTCAATCCAACTCTCAGCACGCCTGCACCGTACAAGGGCGAGACCCCCGCACCCAGTACGGGGGTGCGGGGGTCTCGGGTCCTGCAGGTACTACAAGGAACTATCAGCCCTGGCCGGTCAGCTTCTCGCGGAGAGCCTGGAGCGCCTCGTCGGAAGCGAGCGCGCCCTCAGCGGGTGCGTCGTCCTTCGGAGCAGCGGTGCCGCCGCCGGTGGCGGAGGAGTACGTGGAGGCCTCGCCGGCCTCGACGTCCGCGGTCTTGGCGTCCTCGATCTGCTTCTTGTGAGCCTCCCAGCGCGTGTGGGCCTCGGCGTACTGCCGCTCCCACTCCTCGCGCTGAGCGTCGAAGCCCTCGAGCCATTCGCCCGTCTCCGGGTCGAAGCCGTCGGGGTAGACGTAGTTGCCCTGGTCGTCGTACGTCGCCGCCATGCCGTACAGCGTGGGGTCGAAGTCGTCGGAGACCGGGTCGACACCCTCGTTGGCCTGCTTCAGCGACAGCGAGATCCGGCGACGCTCGAGGTCGATGTCGATGATCTTGACCATCACATCGTCGTTCACCTGAACGACCTGCTCCGGGATCTCGACGTGACGCTCGGCCAGCTCGGAGATGTGCACCAGACCCTCGATGCCCTCCTCCACGCGGACGAACGCACCGAACGGAACCAGCTTGGTGACCTTGCCGGGCACGATCTGGCCCATCTGGTGGGTCCGGGCGAACTGCTGCCACGGGTCTTCCTGGGTCGCCTTCAGCGACAGGGAGACGCGCTCGCGCTCCATGTCGACGTCCAGCACCTCGACAGTGACCTCCTGGCCGACCTCGACCACCTCGGTCGGGTGGTCGATGTGCTTCCAGGACAGCTCCGAGACGTGCACCAGACCGTCGACGCCGCCGAGGTCCACGAACGCACCGAAGTTGACGATCGAGGAGACGACACCCTTGCGGATCTGGCCCTTCTGCAGCTGGGTGAGGAAGTTCATCCGCACCTCGGACTGCGTCTGCTCCAGCCAGGCGCGACGCGACAGAACCACGTTGTTGCGGTTCTTGTCGAGCTCGATGATCTTCGCCTCGATCTCCTGGCCGACGTACGGCTGGAGGTCGCGGACCCGACGCATCTCGACGAGCGAGGCGGGCAGGAAGCCGCGGAGGCCGATGTCCAGGATGAGTCCACCCTTGACGACCTCGATGACGGTACCGGTGACGACGCCGTCCTCTTCCTTGATCTTCTCGATCGTGCCCCAGGCCTTCTCGTACTGGGCGCGCTTCTTCGAAAGGATCAGGCGGCCTTCTTTGTCCTCCTTCTGGAGAACCAGGGCCTCGACGTGGTCGCCGACGTTGACGACCTCGTTCGGGTCGACGTCGTGCTTGATCGACAGCTCGCGCGACGGGATGACGCCTTCGGTCTTGTAACCGATGTCGAGGAGAACCTCGTCCCGGTCGACCTTGACGATGGTCCCCTCAACGATGTCGCCGTCGTTGAAGTACTTGATGGTCAGATCGATCGCCGCGAGGAAGTCTTCCTCCGACCCGATGTCATTGACCGCTACCTGCGGGGTGGTGCGTACTGCGGGGTCGAGAGGTGCCTCGATGCTGGCCGTCATGTGGTGAGTTGCTCCGTGGGCTGATGGTGTCGTACGGGTGCGTTATGGCCGTTGGATCGCCGCTAGTGCGAGCACGAGCCTGCTCCGTCCGAGGTCGCGCGGGCCCATAGCGCATCTCACAGAATACGTGTATGACGGAGGGCACGGCAACCCGGGGCACCCGGTAGCGACCGGCCGCCCGCCGAGGTCTCTCGACGTGCCACTCGTCTCAATGTACGACGTCCGGGTCGGGACGGCCGCCCGCGAGCTCACCCGTGTCGCAGATCCGGGTGATCAGCGCGTTCGCCGCGGCCGCGACGGGGTTCGACGCGGGCCGGCCGGCGAGGTCGATCAGCGCCCACAGATCCGCCGCCTGCGCCCGCTCGACCAGCCTGTCCCCGAGGTCGAAACCGGCCCGTACGACCCGCAGCACAGCCTCCGCGAGTACCTGGTCGGTATTGAACCGCAGCAGGTTGCCCAGGTCGGCGTACACGGACCCGGCATGCGCGAACTCCCAGTCGATCAGCCCGGTGAGCTCGGCGGTCGCCGGATCGACCAGCAGGTTCTTCGGGTTGAAGTCGCTGTGCACCAGGCAGAACCGATCCACCCCGGTCGCGGCCAGATCCTCCGCCTGGTCGATCACGCCGGCGAACCGGTCGACCTGTTCACGCGTCAGCCCGATCGCTCCGGCATGCGCCCCGAAGAACTCCTCCAGGTCGCCCACCCCGAACGACTCGATCGCCAACTCCCGCCCGACGAAGTCGCCGAAGCTCAGGAATGGCATCCCGCTCAGCCGCACGAGGAGCTCACCGAGCTGCTCCCCCACCTTCCGCCGCTCCGCGTCCCCGGCCGTCTCGAGGTAGGTCTCCAGATTCACGCCGGGCAGGCGCTCGTACAAGACATAAGGAGGAGCACCGTCGCCAGCGGGGTCCGGCATCGCGTCGAGCACCCGGGGCACCGGGAGCAGCCCGCGCACGAGCTGCATCAGCGAGGCATCCACCGCCGCTCGCGCGGGACGCTTGCCGTACAGCTTCAATACGGCATCCTCACCGCCGGCGCTGACCGCGAAGGTCTCCCCGCCGTACCCGCCGGTAAGGGGCACCGCACTGGCCGCGATCGCGCCGAAGTCGTCCATGCCGCGCATCCTGCCGCACGGCACGGACACCCACCACACACCAACCCGCCGGCGAGCGCATCCTCACCGGCGGGCTGAGCGTGGCGACAGCGGTGGGCTACGCCTTGGTGGGTGCTGCAAGTCCGGCCGCCGCGAGGACCGTCGGTACTGCGTTTCGCAGGCCGGCCGCGTTCGGGTGCAGCGGGACGAGCCCGTTGGTCGGGATGCTCGGGATGAGCCCCTCGATCCACCGGGTCGCGATGCCCTTGCACATGTCGTGCCCGACGCTGGGCGTCGCCAGATCGACGTACGTGGCACCGTGCGCCGCAGCCTGCTCGGCCATCCGCACATTCAGCCGGGTCAGCGCCGCCTGCAGGTAGTCCGCGTCCGCTGCCCAGACCGGGACGACCGGCCAGCAGCCGCCCTTCTTGATGCCCGTCGGATAGCCGACCATCAGGATCTTCGCGTGCGGCGCCCGTTGCCGGATCTGCTCGATCACCGTGCCGTACGTCGGTGCGAACGCGTCGATCTTCTGGGCGAGCTTGTCGACGCCGCCGGCCGTGTTGGTCGCCTTGCAGGACTTCCCGACCGGCTGCGGCAGCAGGTTTACGCAGGAGACCGCGAGTCCGACCAGGCCGATGTCGTTGCCACCGATCCCGACCGTGACGAGCGTGGTGTCGGCGCTCAGCGCGTCGTACTGCGGTGCCGCCGTGCCGGTGATGATCCCGGGCTGCGGCTGCGCGAAGTGGGTGGTCAGGGCTCCGCCGCAGGTGACGTCGCGGAACGCCGCGGGGTGGACCTGCTGGGCGATCAACGAGGCGTAGTTGACCGCCGAGCGCGCACAGGTGAACAACTCCTTCGCCGGCAACACCAGGGAGCCGGCGGCGTAGGAGTCACCCATCGCGACATAGACGAGCGGCGGCGCCTCAGCCGCCTGAGCGGTGGCGGCAACCGGGCCGGCCACCAGCAACCCGGTCGCGGCGAACACCGCGACGATCCGGGCACGTACTGATCTCTTCTGCATGTGCTGCCCGCCTTCAACGTTAAGTGACTGGTCGGTAACAGTACGAGTCAGCTTGAAGAAAACTCACCTTTTCGGCAAGAGCTGGGGGCTGACAACTTTCCGAAGATCAATTACGCTACTGCAGTAGCGTAAAAGGAGTCGAGATGGCTGGACGAGGCAGACCGCGTGACAGCGCGATCGAGGGCAGAGTGCTCGCGGCCGCGGCGGCGGAGATCCGCCAAGGCGGGTACGACGCGTTGTCGATCGATCGGGTGGCCGAGCGGGCCGGGGTCGCGAAGACGACGCTGTACCGGCGCTGGGCCTCCAAAGCCGAACTGGTAGTCGCCCTGATCACGAACCTGCGCGAGGAGGTCCCGTTCGAGCCGTCCGGCGATCCGCGCGGCGACCTGACCAAGCTGGTCACCGCGATCACCGCCAACCTCGCCGCAACCCCGGCGACCCTGATCGCCGACCTGGCCGCCGCGGCTGCTCGCGAACCGCGCGTCGGCGAAAGCGTCCGCGCCCTATGGGCCGAGCGCCACCGAGCCGTGACGGCCGTGGTCGCCAAGGCCCAGGAGGCCGGCGTCGTACTCGACCACGTCTCCCCCGCTGTCCTGGTCGACCAACTCGTCGGCCCGCTGTACTACCGGCTGCTCGTCACGGGCGGGCCGTTGACCCCCGACTACGCGAGGACGCTCGTGCGCAGCGTCCTCGGCCCTGAAGAGCCTGAGGAGCCCAGATGACCGCCACCACCACGCCCGCCAAGAAGAAATCCCCGGTCCGTCGGCGCGTGCTGAGCGCGTTGGGAGCGATCGCAGTACTGCTCGCCGGCTACTGCGTCTACGCCATTGCCCACACGACCGTCCTGCACACCGAGATCGAGATCGACGCGACACCCGACGAGGTCTGGAAGGTGCTCGCGGATCGCGCGGCCTACCCCGACTGGAACCCGTTCATCATCTCGTCGACCGGCGACCTGAAGACCGGCGCCACCATCACCAACGTCCTCAAGGACACCAACGGCGACGAAACAACCTTCACCCCCGAACTGCTCACCGTCGACCCCGGCAAAGAGCTCCGCTGGATCGGCAAGATCGCCCCGGGCGGCATCTTCAACGGCGAGCACTCGTTCCGGATCGAGGCCCTGCCGGGCGGGCGCTCGAAGCTCATCCAGGAGGAGAGGTTCAACGGCGTCGCCGTGCCGTTCACGGTGAGCATGCTGAACGACACCATCAAGCCTCAGTTCGACGCGATGAACCGGGCGCTGGCCGCGCGGGCCGCCGGATAGGCTGCGCGCGTGGTGGAACCGCGGCGGGTGGAGTTGAGCGAGCCGGAGACGTCCAAGGCCAGCCGGACCTATTGGGACTCGGCGGCCGAGGAGTATCTCGAGGAGCACGGCGACTTTCTCGGGGACGACAAGTTCATCTGGTGTCCCGAGGGAGTCGACGAGGCCGCGGCGCAGTTGCTCGGGCCGGTGCGGGGCAAGCGGGTGCTCGAGGTCGGCTGTGGCGCTGCGCAGTGCTCGCGATGGCTCGTCGGGCAGGGCGCGAACGTGGTTGCCTTCGACATCTCAGTGGAGCAATTGAGGGTCGGGCGGCAGTTGGATCGGCGTACCGGGGTCGGAGTACGGACTGTTGCTGCCGATGCGGTCGCGATTCCCTTTGAAAACAACACCTTTGACATCGCCTGCTCGGCGTTCGGCGCGTTGCCGTTCGTCGCCGACGCGGAGGCGGCGCTCAGCGAGATCGCCCGCACCCTCAAGCCGGGCGGCCTTCTCGTCTTCTCGGTGACCCACCCGATCAGATGGAGCATGCCGGACGACCCGACGCCTGCCGGTCTGCGGATCACCCAGTCGTACTTCGACCGCACCCCGTACGTCGAGGTCGACGCCGACGGCACTCCCGTCTACGCCGAGCACCACCGCACCACCGGCGACTGGATCCGCGCTCTCACCGGCGCGGGCTTCGTCATCGACGACCTACTCGAACCCGAGTGGCCGGCCGCCAACACCCAGACCTGGGGTGGCTGGGGACCAGACCGCGGCCGGCTCGTACCCGGTACCGCGATCTGGTCCGCCCACAAGAACTAGTCCTTCTCGTCCGGCTCCGTCGCCTCGGCCCCAGCGTGAGCGGCGGCGGGCCGCGCCCGCAGCTGCAGGGCGACCACCAGGCCCAGCAAGAGCAGGCCGATGATCAGCGACACGAGCGGCACCCAGAAGCCGATCAGGTGCAGCTGAGCGGCCTTGGCCTTGTAGCCGCCCTCTTCGATGCCGTTCTCCTTGGCGCCCTTCACGTTCTTCTGCACGGTCGCGTCGTCGTAGGCGATCGTCACGTCGGTCGCGGTCAGCGTCTTCTGGTCGTCGGACTGCAGCTCGGCGAGCTGCTTCTCCTCGCCCTTGATGATGGCGCCGGTGATCGGCTCGATCCACAGCGTCCGGGTGTTGGAGTACATCCGGTCGACCTCGATGGCCGGCGTGCCCGGCTCGTCCAGCAGCGAACCGGGGATCTTCAGCCGCTCGGCGGCCTCCAGCTTCTGCTTCGGCACCTCCTGGACGAACTTGTAGACCTTCAGCCCGTACAGCTCGGTCGTGCCCTGGTACTTGATCGGCCACGCCTTGCGGGTGGACGTGTCCCAGAACTGGTACGTCTGCTTCTTCGTCCCGAACGGGAACTTCAGCACCAGTCCGTCGTGACCGTGGAAGAACCGGTCGCCACCGTTCTCGGCCGTCTTACGGTCCGCCTTCTCCAAGGTGGTGGAGATGTACTCACCCGTGTCCTTGTCGGCCCAGCGCACCGACTCGCCGGTGTGCGCGTCCAGCACGACCCGCTCCTGGACGAAGCTCAGCGGCATCTTGTCCGTCTGCGACTTGTCGTCGGGGAACTGGTAGTTCTTCGTGTTGTCGGTGACGACGACGGTGTCGAAGACGACCACCTTGCGGTTCAGCTTCTTGCTGATGTCCTCGGCCGCCTTCACGTCACCGCGGACCGTCCGCCGTGCCTCGAGCGTCTCGTTGTCCTTCTTCTTCAATTCCTTGGCGCTGAAGAAGGTCGCGTCCGGACCCTCCGACACCGTGTGCGCGACCTGGTCCGGTGGCGCCACCGACAGCGTCGGATACGCGTAGAACTTGGCCAGTGCGGCGATCCCCACGAAGAAGATCCCCAGTGCGATCACCAGCGCACGACTGCGATTCCCCACAACAACCCCTCCCGGTCTGTTCGCGGGACGCTACCAGCGAGTAGGGGCCCTGAACAGAGACCAGTGGCCAGAAAATCCCGCAGTGGCCGAACTGTCATATAGTCCGGCCACATGAGTGCGATCTGGGGGGCGACCGGAAGGCTACGGGCCGCTCCGGACGAGGCGGTACTGCGGGTCGCGGTGGTGGCCGTCGCGGCCGTCCAGGCGATCGTGCTCGGACTGCTGGCCCGCCGGGGTTCCTGGCTGAGCGACGACCTCGACTTCATGGTGCAGGGCGGCAAGGGCTTCGCGCCGAACGACCTGCTCACCCCGGTCAACGACCACATCGCCCCCGGCCTGCGTTTCGTCTACGCGGTCTTCGCCCAGCTGGCCCCGCTGAACTACGACCTCACCGTCGCCTGGCGAGTGCTCATGCAAGCCCTGGCCATCGCCTTGATGGGCTTCCTGCTGCTCCGCTTGCTGGGCTCGACTTGGTGGGTCCTCACCGGCACAGTGCTCTACGCGCTGGCCCCGGTCAGCATGCCGTCCTTCATGTCGCTGTCGAGCGCCGTCAACAATCTGCCCGCCCATGTCTTCGGCCTGCTGATCCTGCACGCCACGGTCGACTGGTACGCCGGACATCGCCGCCGGGCAGTTGCCTATGGCCCCCTTTCACTGCTGATCTCGTTGGCCTGCTGGGAGAAGTCCGGCCTGATCATGGCCACAGCACTCGCCCTGGCGCTCTACCTGCGCAAGGTGCCGTTGCGCCAGTGGCTGCGGCAGAGCTGGCCGCTCGGCGCCGCGTTCGTCGTACCAGTCGTTGCCTTTGGCATCCTTTACGGGACGCACGGCAATCCGTCCGACGGCAGCTGGCCGAGCTTCGGCAAGTTGCTCGGGCAGGGCGGCCGGGCGTTCGCAGTACCGATCGGGACGCTGGCTGGTGGGCCGTGGCGCTGGGCTTCGTTCGACACCCCGTTCGGTATCGCCGACGCACCCATCGCGGCCGTGGTGCTGGGCGCCCTCGTCCTGGTCGTCTTGCTGTTGGCCGCTTGGCGCCTGGACCGCCGGGTCCTGCTGCTGTGGGGATCTCTGCTCGCTTATGTACTGACAACGTGGCTTCTGGTGTCGTACGGGCGCTCCGCGCTCTTCGGCTCGGTCTTCACCGTGCACTACCACTACTGGTCGGACAGCTCGATCCCACTGACGCTGGCCGTCGTCCTGACCGCGCGATCGATCCGCCCACGCCTCGATTGGGCCCGGCCGACAGCCGCGGCCATCGCCTGCTGCCTGGTCGCCTGGACCGCCGGAGTCGTCGTCTCCGACGCCGGCTTCGCCCAGAGCTGGGGCAAGAACCCCGCTCGTCCGTACTTCGACAACGTCGCCGCCGAGCTCGACAAGGCCGGCCCGTCGGTCAGCCTCTGGGACGTCTCATTGCCCTCGAAGATCTCCGGGCTGCTCGCGGCCGACAACCGGCTCTCCACCGTCCTCCGCACCGCCGGCATCCCGTTCCGGCTCCAGGGTCCGGGCGCCGACCCGTACCTCGTGACCGAAACCGGTGAGGTCCGGCCGTCGACGTTGAAGGTCTGGGCGACGTCGCACACTCCTGGCGGCTGCGCGAAGGAGCTGAAAGGCACGTCGCCGGTGACGCTGCCGCTCCGGAAGGTCGGGCCCGACCAGGGTCCGACCCGCTGGTTCGCGAAGCTGTCCTATCTCACCAACCAGGAGGTCCGGGTGCAGGCCGAGCTGATCGATGCCGAGGGCAAGGTCGTACCGATGCCGCTGCCGGATCACTCCTGGCCGACCGGGTTCACCACGATGTACTTCGGTCAGTCCGACCTGATCCAGGCGACCGCCGTCCGGCTGCGGGCCGTGGATCCGGACGACACCGTCTGTCTGGGCGAGTTCCAGCTCGGCCTGCCGGTGGCATCGTGACGCGACGACCGAGGTTCCCGGCCCTCGACGGGCTGCGCGCGATCGGCGCCCTCGCCGTACTGACCACCCATGTCGGCTTCCAGAGCGGCACGTCGCTGAACGGGCCGTTCGCCGGGCTGCTGGCCAGGCTGGACGTCGGGGTCGCGCTCTTCTTCGCCATCTCCGGTTTCCTGCTGTACCGGCCGCATGTGGTCGCCTGGTTCGAGGAGAGCGAGCCACCCCGCCTGCTGCCGTACCTGCGCAACCGGGCGCTGCGGATCGTGCCTGCGCTCTGGGTCGCGGTACTGCTCGCCGCCGTCCTGTTGCCCCACGATCACACGATCGGCTGGCTGAACTACCTGCGGCACGCGACCTTCACCCAGATCTATGTCGAGGGTCCGTCTGTCCCCGGCCTGTCGCAACTGTGGAGTCTCGCGACCGAGGTGGCGTTCTACCTGCTGCTGCCCCTGATCGCCAAGTTGCTGACGAGCTACGAGCGGCCCACCCGGCGAGGGGTGCGCTGGCGGCTGGCGGTGCTGTTCGGGTTCGCACTGCTCGGTCCGGCCTGGATGGCCGCCATCAACGCGACGGACCACAGCCTGGCGGGCCTGTGGCTGCCCGGCTACATCGGCTGGTTCGCGGTCGGCATGGGCATGGCGCTGTGGCAGGTCGCCCGGACCAGTGGCCGACTCGGCCCGTCCGCGCTGGACACGCTCGCCAAGATCCCCGGCACCGTCTGGGGTATCGGGATCGCGCTGTTCCTGATCGCCACTACGCCGATCGCGGGTCCGTACGGTCTCAGTGTGCCGACGCCGGCGCAGGCGTTCGTGAAGTGCTTGCTCTACACCGGTATCGCCGCCTGCGCGCTGTTCCCGGCGATCAGCCCGACCCGCCGAACGGCCGGAGTACTGGGCGGCAGAATCGGGCATGTCGCGGGCGATCTGTCGTACAGCGTCTTCGTCTATCACTTGATCGTGCTGAGCCTGGTCGAGCGACTCTTCGACAAGCAGCTGTTCAGCGGACACTTCGCGCTGCTCTTCTGGGCGACGGTGGTGGCGACGACAGGGGTGGCCGCTGCGAGCTACTACGGGATGGAGCGGCCGATCATGCGCCGGGGCCGGAGAGACCGGACCTACGACGTCTCCGGTACCGGCCTGGCCAGCAGCGCCAGCGCGCAGCCGAACAAGATCGATGACTGGACGAAGCCCGAGGTGAGGCCCGCTCCACCGGCCGGCCAGGGCTGAACCGCTGCCACCACCGAGCCCAGCAGGACGGCGCCGACCAGGACTGCGACGCTGACCAACCGGCGGCCGTCGAGCGCCCAGGCGACCACAGCGGCGGCCACGGTGGCAGCAAAGCCGATCCAACCAGCCATGAAGGTTCCGGCCGCGACGGCAAGCACCGAAGCGACCCAAGGGCCGATGCGGCTGGCCTCGCGCAGCACGTGCCCTCTGCGCCGCGCGCGTCGCCGAGCGAAGATCGCCAGCCCCAGTACGCCCAAGAACGCGGCCAGCCCGACCAGCAGTCCGGCGCGGTAGTTCCGGTCCGGCGTGAACTGCGCGGTGACCATCTGCTCAGGCCCGGCTGGGAGGATCCAGCCCTGCTGCCAGCCGCCGATCCGTAGCGGGACCAGCTTGTGGCCACTGCTGTCGTAGGCCTCCCAGCCCACGTTGAAGTTCTGCGCGACCGTCAGTACCGACTGCTCGTCCGCGTGCGGCACCTCCAGCGTCATCGACGCCGGAGTGGGGCGCCAGACAGCCACACTCTTGATCGGTTCACTGGCCGTGGCGCTGAAGCCGGGACGGCTCAGCTTGACCTCGACCGGTACGAAGTCGGGGCTCGCCGTGACGTCGATCGAATGCCTGCCGGCCTGCAGCTGGACACTGCCTTGCTGGCAGAGCGTGAAGGTGAGCGGTCGCCGCTGCAGCACGTCACGGACCGTTCCGGTGAGTGCCGTGGGCAAATCCACGCCGTCCACCCGGACCGGCGGGCCGAAGCCGCACAGCGATCCGGTCACCGTCTTCGGGTCGACCGCTTTGCGAAGCTCGTCGACGCCCAGGACGCGCACCTCGGAGACGCCGACTGGAAGGTACCGGGCGAATCCACTGCCGGAATCCACATCGACAGACTGTTCGGCGCTGGCGAGGGTCAGCTCGATATCTCTCAGTACCGTGGTCCCAGCGGGAAAGGTGATGTAGCCCTCCGGGTCGATCTTGTACTCGGCCTTCGGCCCGCGGTCGAAGCTGACCGAGACGCTGGTCGGCCGCGACGCCGCCAGGTACTGGTCGTTGAGGAACTGCAATCCGTTGACGGGCTTTCTCCTCGCCCCGGGCAGCCGCAAGGTCAGGGTCGGTTGCAGGTCGTCGAAACCGGCCACCCAGCCGGTGCCGAGGTCGCGGTCGACCACCGCGCCCGGCCGTCCTTCGGGGGCGGTGACCGCGCGGGACGAGGCAGTTGCCCGGATCGGCGCCCGGCGGTCGAGCAGGCGCTCAACTGCCGCACCGTCCTTCGGCAGCGCCGTGCCCACGACTCGATAGGCCGCTGCAGTGGGCAGTTCGACGCTGCGCAGCAGCCCCTCTGCCTCCTCGGAGTCGCGCGCGCTGCCTGCCCGGCACAACGGCCGAGCCCCGGAGTGCAGACAGGCCGATCGGCCGACCTGCTGGTTACGGAAGACCAGCGCGTCGGGCTGACGATCCGGCCCGGCCGGAACCATCAGCCTGCTCACCGGTGTCACCCCAGGCACCGAAACCTCAGCGATCGAGACTCCGTTGGGGTTCTTCCCATCAGTGACGCCGACGGTGATCCGCAGCCGCTGGGTGGTTCCAGGTGGCGCCGAGATCGATTGTGGGGCGCCGGTGCCCTGGACGGCCGACGTCACCGAGCCCCGATCGGTGTCGACCTTCACCGTACGAACCGGTTCCCCGGTCGGCGCGGCCAACGAGAACTGCACCTGGAGATGATCGAGCGACTGTGGTGCAGCGAACGTCAGCTCGAGCCACTCCCCACTGCTGCGGCCAAAGTTCCCGGAGACCCACCGGGTAGCGGGATCACCGTCCACCGCGGCCGACGGCCCGTTGCCAGGCCCGAGCCTCAGCGTCGCGTCCGCATCCGCGGCCGACGAGGACGCCTGTACGCCGGTAACGCCACCGGCCCACGATCTCGCTGTCAGCACGGCCGCGGGATCGACGACGTAGTCGAGCGTGCGCCTCTTCTGCCGACCCGGGTCATCCGCTGTCAGCACCGGCGACGCATTGTCCGCAGCCCTGCCGAAGGACACCTCTCGACGCTGCAAGCCGTCCGTCTGGACGAGTGGAAGCTTGCCAAGCCCCTTGGCGTCAGTACTGGTCACTGCCTCGCGGTTGCCGCCCAGCGCCGTCAGCACGGCCGGTACGTCCTCGGGAGCGCCACGCACCTCGACCAGCTGCGACTGCGGGACCAGCCGCGCGGCACTGGTCTGGCCGACGTCGTAGATCTCCACGCTCGGGAACGGCAGGCGGGTGTGCTCGTCGAGCGTCAAGCGGGGTTGCTCGATGGAGCTGCCGGTCGGCGGGCCGAAGTACGCGACCCGCTTGATGCCTGCGTCGGCAAGGCTCTCGTGGACGGCCAGGGTCGGGCTCACCTGCGCATCGAGGCGGAGGTCGTTCCGGACGACCACGTATCTCACGCCTGCCCTGGCCAAGGCCTGCTGCAAGGTCTTGTCGCCGACGCCGGAGCCCAGACGCCGCTCCACCTCGTCCAGCCAGCGCGTAGTACCGGCTGATCCCAGCGGTACCGCGTCTCTGACCGCCATCGGCCGCTTCAGCAGCGATTGGAACGGCTCATCCTTGGTGGAACCCCACGTGAAGTCAGCAAACGACGCAGCCGGTACTACGAGAACGCTGCCGACCGTCTGCTGACTGTCCAGCCAGGTCGCCGCCTCACGCCAATGAGCCGGAATCGCCTGGTACGACTCAGGCCTGGGCAGCTGGGCGAACACCGCAGGCGTAGCGACCGAGACAACCAAGCAAGCCGCCAAGGCCGGCACTATCCGGCGGTGGACGCCACGGGCGGCCGCCCAGCTGGTCAGCCGGGTCAGTGCGTGGGCTGCGGCCAGTGTGAGCGGCAGCCGTACAACCAGCTCGAACTTATGGGTGTTGCGGAGTGCAGCCAGCGGCCCGTCCAGCAGGTCCTGCAGCTGGGGAGCGAATGGCGAGCCAGCCGTACCTGCATGCCCAAGAGTGACCAGCAGCAGACCAGCGGCCAGTGAGAGCTGCAGGAAGCCCCGGTGCTTCAGGGTGCCCATCGCCAGACCGACCAGTCCGATCAGAGCGATAGCGGCGGAGGTGAGGATCAGGGCCGGCTGGGTGACGAACAGCCAACCGGCTGGCCAGGTCGGGCCGTCTCCTGCCTGCAGGTAGTTCAGCCACTGCGACGTACCGCGGAAGGACTCGAAGGGGCTCGCCTTGCTGGTCGTGATCGCGGCGTTCTCGATCCAGTCCAGGAAGGGTGGACTGTAACGGCCAAGGATCCCCAGCGGGATCAGCCACCACAACGAGACCAGCAGCACGCAACCGAACCAGCCGGCCGCGACCTTGAGGCTCGACCTGTCCACCCGCCGGGTGAGCAGCCACAGGGCCGGGAGCACCAGGGTCGCCCCCGTGGCCACCGCATTCACTCCCCCGACCAGTCCGAACGCCACCGCGGACCAGCCGATCCGCCACCAGCCGGAGCGCGCCTTGGGAGTCACCAGTGGCAGCAGGACCCAGGGGGCCATCGCCAGGGGCCAGACCTCGATCGAGGTGACCGCTACTTCGCCGAGCATCCGCGGGGACAACGCGTAGAAGATGGCGGCCGCGAAACGCGCCCACGGCACGCCGTACCCCAGTGCGCCGCAGAGCTTCCAGACCCCGAGGAAGGCCACGCACATCACCAGCGACCACCACAGCCGCTGAGTGACCCAGCCTGGTACCGACATCGCGTCCAGCAGCCAGTGGAACGGTCCCATCGGCAGCAGGTAGCCGTAAGCCTGGTTCTGCAGCTGGCCGAACGCGCCCTGCGGATCCCACAGGTGGAGCGAACGGGCCAGGAACTGACCGGGTCCGGCGGTCAGGTCGAGCTTGGTGTCGGGGACGATCTTGCCCGGCGCCTGATGGAAGCACAGGGCGATCAGAACCAAGCAGCCCAGCACCAACCGGGTCCGCCAGATCACCTTCTCGTTGCCGGGTTTGTTCATCGGCGCCGGAGCACCACGACGAGGTTCCAGGTCGCGAACTCCCGCACTCCGGGCACCGCCAGTACGCCGTACGCCCAGCGCGGGTGGTACCGCGGGAACGCGGCCACCAGCTCCGCGTCGCGGCACGAGCGCGCCCAGCGCAACCCGCCGGCGACGGTGATCGGGAAGAGCGACTCACCGAACTTGTTCTTCGGCGGCTTGCCCAACCGGCGTTCGTAACGCCGCGCTGCGCGATGACCGCCGAGGAAGTGCCAGGGGGCCGTCTCGTGGCCGCCGTGCGGTCCCCACCAGCCGGTGTAGGACAAGAAGATCGTGCCGCCCGGCTTGGTGACACGGACCATCTCGTCGGCCATCAGCCACGGGTCCGGCACGTGCTCGAGGACGTTCGACGAGAAACAGATGTCGATCTGTCCGTCACCGATCGGCAACGCCATCCCGCTGCCCAGGACGGTGCCGGGCACCGGCTCGCCGCGTCCGCTCAGCTCGCCGAGGTCGGAGTCGATCGCGTAGTAGGTCGCACCCGCGGCGCGGAAGGCGTCGGCGAAATAGCCGGGACCGCCACCGACGTCGAGCATCCGCGCGCCGCGCAGATCGGCGTACGCCGAGAGCTGGCCGACCGAGTCGGCGGCGAGCGTTCCGTAGAACCGGTCGGGGTCGGTCTGCTCGACCCCGAACGCCTTGAACAACCGCACGGCGCGGCCGAGATCGGCCGTCCAGCCGACGGTGGTCACAGGGCTCGGAATCGCTTCGGACACAGGCCGGACCCTAACCGATATCGCGACCTCTGGCGGACATCGTTACTCCCTGGTAACCTCGCGGCCTCATCCGCGGGGGCGGACTAGCGGAAGGTGGGGCCCTACACGTGCGCGAGAAGACCGTGCTGTTGCTGAACTGGCGGGACACGACGAACCCCGAGGGGGGCGGTTCGGAGAGGTGTGTGGAGGAGGTCGCGAGAGGCCTTGCGGCGATGGGCTGGTCGGTCACCATGCTCTGCGCGGCCTACCCCGGCAGCCCGCGCGAGGCACGCCGTCACGACGTCAGGTACCTGTACCGCGGCAGCAAAGTGACCGTTTACCTCCGCGGCCTGCTCTACACGTTGCTGCACCGGCCCGACCACGTCATCGACGTGCAGAACGGGCTGCCATTCTTTACCCGCCTCGTACGTCGTACCGGCGTCGTCGTGCTCGTCCACCACGTACACGAGGAGCAATGGCAGGTCGTGTACCCGGGCTGGAAGGGGCGACTCGGTTGGTGGCTTGAGTCCCGCGTGGCGCCCCGGCTCTACAGCGACTGCCGCTACGTCACCGTGTCGTCGGCGTCGCGCGATGAACTGCAGGCACTCGGTGTGGATCGGGCGCGCATCGACGTGATCCACAACGGGACCGACCCTGCGCCTCCCCGTCAGGTACCGCAGGCCGCTGCGCCGACTGTGGTCTGTGTCGGGCGGATCGTTCCGCACAAGCAGGTGGAGCACGCAGTGGACGCCATCGCCGAGGCCCGCAAGGTGCTGCCAGACGCACGTCTGCTGGTCGTCGGGTCTGGTTGGTGGGAGGACTCACTGCGCTCGTACGTCGAGTCGCGCGGACTGCAGGACGCGGTCGAGCTCCGTGGGCATGTCAGCGAGGACGACAAGCACGCTGCGTACGACGAGGCCTGGGTGCTCGCACTGCCGAGCCTGAAGGAGGGCTGGGGGCTGGTGGTTGGCGAGGCCGCGGCGCACGGAGTACCGACTGTCGCCTATCGCAGTGCGGGCGGACCGACCGAGTCGGTGCAGCACGACGCCACGGGGCTCCTGGTGGACTCCGAGGC
Source organism: Kribbella sp. NBC_00382 (assembly GCF_036067295.1). Lineage (NCBI taxonomy): Bacteria > Bacillati > Actinomycetota > Actinomycetes > Propionibacteriales > Kribbellaceae > Kribbella > Kribbella sp. NBC_00382. The sequence goes on along the minus strand of NZ_CP107954.1, from coordinate 6,075,080 downwards.
CGAGTTCGGCACCGCCATCCTGTCGCTGCTGCAGGACGAGGCCACCCGCCGCAGGTTGTCTGCAGGAGCGCTCGCGTCAGCTGGCAACTTCACCTGGTCGGCCACGGTCGGCGGGTTCGACCGTGTCCTCACCGGCCAGGTCGAGGCAGCAGAAAGGCCGGCCAGCGTTCGCTGACCGGCCTTGCTGGAAGTACTGGCTACTTGTCCCCGTAGTTGACGAGCGGGACGTCCACCTGGCCCGTGCTGGTCTGGCCAGCGGGCGCCTTCGGCTCGTCCTTCACCGTCTGCACTACCCCGACGACAGCGGCGGTCGAGACGGCCATGCCGGCGATGATCGCCAACACAGCACCAATCAGAGTTCCCATGAAGCGTGTCCCCTCCTAGACAAGTAAACCGGATGGTAACAACCGGCTAGTAACTTCGCTAGAGCTTGGAACGGACTCTGCGGAGTTCTGTGATTGCTCCTGCTGCGGCGGCCGCTAGTACAGCACCAGCTAGGGTCCAGGCGGCCAGGACGAGTATGACGACCCAGGGGCGAGTGCCTTGCGGGGTGGGGGTTCCGGCGATGCGGAAGACGGTGACCGTCGGGCCGCTGAACTCCTCGATGAGTTGTGGGGACATGTCACGCGGCGACGGGCCGCCGGCATCGCGGTCGACGACGATCCAGCCGACACCTTGCTGCTGCAGAGTGCCGGTCGGGTCGACGCCGGCGCGGACAGACTCCCGCAGGGCCGTCGCGATCGCTGTTGCTCTGGGATCCTCCCCAGGCAGTCGGCGGCCGTCGACGATCAGCTCGTCAGGGACGATCGAGGCTCTGGAGAAGTAGCGAGGCATCGGGTCGAGCACCGGGCGCCGGGCGTTCCAGGCCGGCGCCCGGTAGGACTCGAACGGCCATGGGATGAACTCCCCCGTCCCCTTGTCGCTCGCGAGCACGCGCCGGGCCTCCGCCCAGTCAGCCGGGTACTGCGCTGCCTTGAGCCCGTCACCGCCAGCCAGCGAGGGCATCGCAGCGATCGGGACCAGCGCGGCAGTTGCGCCCACTACCCACTTCAACGGCACAACCCGGAGTACGGCGGCCAGCGCGACGCCGAAGGCGAGTGACTCGAGCAGGACCAGAGGACCGAGGTACCGCTGGCCATCCCGGAACAAGCCGGCCCCCGGCACCTCTCGCACCGCCCAAGCCATGAACCCAGGTGCCACCACGCCTGCCATCCCCACCACCACGGCTAGGACGGCTGCGACCACGAGTACCCGGACAAGGTGCTCCCCCTGCCGCCACCAGATCACCATGCCCACGACGGCAACCACCAGCAGCAGGAACCCCAGTACGACCGGTACCAACTGGCCACGGCTGTCGGGAACCACGTCCGCGTTCCAGACGCCACCCAAGGTGAGCAGGGTCGGCAAAGTGCCGCCGTACCCCTCGTTCCGCGCCGCAAAGGCCGGAACGGCGGCAGGGTCCGAGATAGCGGGAGCACTCCGCGCCAGCCCGGCGACGAGCCAGGGGGCATTCAAGAGAGCTGCCCCGAGCAGTGCACGCCGTGTCAGGCGCCGGTCCCCTCCTGGCCACAGGAGGGTCAGCGCTGCCAGCAGTAGGCCGGTGATTCCGCCCGAGGCGGTCAGGGCGCATCCGGCGGCGGCGAGCAGGAAGCCTGGCAAGCCCTTGCCTTCACGGAGTCGGAGCGCAGCGCGCACTAGCCACGGCAGAGCGGCGTACCCGAGGAGTAGTGCCCACGCGCCCAGGTGGAACCGCTCGGCGACGAACGGGTTCCACACGTAGAGCGTCGTGGCCGCAGCGCCGGCCAGCGGGCCGCCTAGGCCTAGGTGCCGCCACAGGGCGGTCAGGCCCAGGCCACTCAGGAGCGGGATCGCGATGAGCACCAGTTTGTTGAGCACCTGGCCGCCCGCCACCTCGTCCAGCACCGCGACCAGTACGTCCGAGGGGACGGCACGCGGCAAGGCGGTTGTGACTCCGAACAGGTCAAGCCGTAGCGTGAGGTCCGGCACGAACACCATGTCGTAGCCGACCACGTACCCAGGAGCGAGCAGCGGCACGGTGATGAGCATGGCCAGCAGTACCGGCCAGGTCCACGGCAACAGCCGGCCCAGCCGGGTGGATCCCCCCTCCACGCCTACCTCCTCGCAACTATCGTTCAGCGCAACCTACCCGCCAGCCAGCAGAACAGAAGCCGGATGACCTCTGAGATGACTCCCGCCCAGCAGCCGGCCGCCCCGAAGCTCGGCTTCCTGCGCAGCGCCACCGTGGTAGCGGTCGGCATGGCCATCATGAACGTAGCGGCTTACGGTTTCACCTTGTTTGCTGTGCACCGGCTCGTACCGGAGCAATTCAGCGCTGTGGTGGCCTTGCTCGGACTGTTGCTGATCGGCAACGTGGTGCCGCTCGGGCTGCAGGCATCCGGGGCGCGGCGGATCGCCACCCACGCCGGGCCTGGCCGGGAGGCGTTGGCGGATTCGTTGTTGCGGGCGGGGCGGCGGTCGGCGCTTGGGCTGACTGTGGTGTGTCTGGTGGCCAGTCCGCTGCTGATCTGGCTGCTGCACATCGACTCGGTGCTTGCGGTCGTGCTGCTGGCGCCTACGCTCGGTGGGCTGACGCTGATGGGGTCGCAGCTCGGCGTGCTGCAGGGTAGCGAGCGGTGGACCGAGTTGGCGGCCATGTACACGGCCGTCGGGGTTGGGCGGTTCGCCTTCGGGGCCGGGGCGCTGGTGATCCACCCGAGCGTGACTGCGGCGATGATCGGGGTCACTGTCGGGGCCGCGCTGCCGCCGCTGGTTGGGTCCTTCCTGCTGCGCGGGTCTGCCGGTGGTACGCCGGAGCAGGTCAAGGAAGCGTTGCGGGAGACGATCCACGGTACGCACGCACTGCTGGCCTTCTTCGCCATCGCGAACGCGGACGCCCTGCTCGCCCGGGGGCTGATGGATGGCGAGCACAGTGGGTACTATGCGGCCGGCGTGATCGTCGCCAAGGCATGCCTTTTCCTGCCCCAGTTCGTGATCGTGACCGTGTTCCCCGCGCTGGCCAGCTCCCCCGGCGACACACTCAGGCTGCGTCGGGCGATCCAGGCGGTCGCAGCGCTCGGGGTCTGCTGCGTCCTCGGCGCCCTGCTGCTGCCGGACCTAGTGGTGACGGTTGCCGGAGGCAAGGATAAGTACCCGGCCCTAGGTGACTTCGCGTGGATCTTCGCGCTCGCCGGTTCGGCGTACGCCGTTCTGCAGCTGGTCGTGTACGCCGCGATCGCCCAGCAGGAGAAGCGTGCCGCCCTGGTGATCTGGATCGGCCTGGCCGTCCTGGCGATCGCCGCCCTCATCGTCATCGGCGCCGACCTCGCCACCGGCTTCACCGCGATCAAGGTCCTGGCCGGGATGACAGCTGCCTGCGCGATCGCCTTGTCGGCCGTCCTGGCCACCGGGCTGCATCGCCAGACGGCCGACAGGGCGTAGTACTCACCAGAGACTGGACTTGGCGAACTTCCGCGCCAGCGTGTTCGCCAGCACCAGCAGGACCAGGCCGATCACCGACCGGAACAGCCCGATCGCCGCGGCATAACTGAACTGCGGCACCTGGGACGCGAAGCCGAGCTTGTAGACGTAGGTGTCGATCACCTCCGACGTCTGCAGGTTCAGCGTGTTCTGCAACAGCAGCACCTTCTCGAACCCGACCGACATGATCGAGCCGATGTTCAGGATCAGCAGGATCACCGCCACCGGCCGGATCGCCGGCAGGTCGATGTGCCAGACCCGGCGCAGCCTGGACGCGCCGTCGACGATCGCCGCCTCGTGCAACTCGGGTGCGACGCTGGTCAGCGCGGCCAGGTAGATGATCGCCGAGAAGCCCATCGTCTGCCAGGCGCCGGACCAGACGTACAGGTGCCGGAAGTAGTCCGGATTGCTCAGTACGTCGATCGGCCCGATCCCGAACTGGCCGAGCAGGTGGTTCAGCACACCGCTGTTCGGGTCGACGATCACCACGATCAGGCCGACCACGACGACGGTCGAGATGAAGTGCGGTGCATAGGTGATCAGCTGCACCGACCGCCGGTACCACCGTCGCCGGGCCATGTTGAGCCCGAGCGCGAGCAGGATCGGCAGCCAGAACGTCGCCACCAGTTCGTACAGGTGCAGGATCAGCGTGTTCTTGATCAGCCGCCAGAACTGGTACGACTCGACGAACCGCTCGAAGTGCTTGAGGCCGACCCAGCGGCTGCCCAGGATGCCGTCGACCACGTTGTAGTCCTTGAAGGCGATGATCGCGCCGTACATCGGCCAGTACGCGAAGATCGCCAGCCAGATCAGCGGCACCGTGAGCATCGCGTACAGCTGCCAGTTGCGTCGCATCCTGGCGGCCAGGCCGAGACCTTGTTTGGCCGGGCGGCTGCTTGCGCGCGCCGGCGTACGTCGTACCAGAGTGTCCGTGGCCATCGGCGTCAGCCCTTCAACGAGCCGACCATGGCCCCCTTGACGAAGTGCTTCTGCACGAAGGGGTAGATCAGCAGTGGCGGAATGGTGGCGATCACGATCAGCGAGAACTTGAGCTGCTCCTGGAGCTCCTTCATCCGGATCAGCTCGGCGGTGTCGCGGACCTGGGACGGGTCGAAGTTGTTCTGGATCAGGATCTGGCGCAGCACCAGCTGGAGCGGGAACAGGTGCTCGTTGGTCAGGAAGATCAGCGCGTTGAACCAGGAGTTCCACTGCGCGACGGCGTAGAAGAGCAGGTTCACCGCGATGATCGGTTTGCTCAGCGGCAGCACGATCCGCCAGAAGAAACCGAAGTCGGTGCAGCCGTCGACCTTCGCGGCCTCGACCAGTTCCTCGGGGATGGTCGACTGGAAGTAGGTCCGGGTGATGATCATGTTCCAGACCGCGAGCGCGGCCGGCAGGATGATCGCCCAGCGGGTGTTCAGCAGGCCGAGCCGGTCCACCACCAGGTAGGTCGGGATCAGGCCGCCGGTGAACATCATCGTGAAGACGAACAGGGCCATGATGAATCCCTTGCCCGGCAGGCCTTTGCGGGACAGCGGGTACGCCGCGAACAGGGTCAGCACGGTCGCGATCAGCGCGCCGCCGACGGCGTAGACGACGGAGTTACCGAAGCCGCTGACGATCGAGTCGTAGTCGAAGACCGCCTTGAAGGACTCGACGCTGAAGCCGACCGGCCAGAGCCAGACCTTGCCGGAGACAACGTTCTTCGGATCGCTCAGCGAGGCGCTGACCACGTAGACCAGCGGATAGAGCACGGCCAGGGTGAACAGGCCGAGCGCGGTGTAGTTGCAGATCATCACGATCCGGTCGGACCGGGTCTCGCGCACGGGGGCGGGCGCGTCCGTTGCCGTTGCCATCGCAGTCACCCCTGGTAGGTCTCGTAGGCGGCCTGCTGGATCTCCAGATAAGGCCGCAGCCCGATCTTGTTGATGCGGTCGGTGTAATCGCGCCACTGCCCGTCATCGTTCGGATCGAGCTTGCCGGTGACGAACTTGGCCAGCGAGGTGGTCACCTCACCCTTCAGGTTCAGGCCGATCTCGGCGTCCTGCGCGGCCTGGTCGGCCTCCAGGGTGACCGGCGGGAACTGCATCTCCATCGGCTGCTTGTAGGGAAAGAGCTCATCCCGGGTCTGCGTGTACAGCGGCGACTCGAACGTCGCCTTCTGCGGATTCACCCGCTCGGCCAGGCGGAAGTCGCCCGAGCGGTACATCACGCCGTACTGGTCCCAGGTCTTGCCCTTGGTCGCGTCGGAATCCCAGGTGGCGTCGAAGCCGTAGATGGACTGCTTGCCGTTGATGCCCTTGTCGCCTTTGACCGACCAGCGGAAGTCGGGGCCGGCGTAAGAGCGCAGTACGGCCTCGAGATCCATCTGGAAGTCGGCCCAGCGGACCAGGAGGTCGGGGCGACGGCACTTGCGGGTGATGACGAGAGTGGAGACCTCGAGGCCGACCTTGAGGTAGTCCCAGGCGGCGTACCGGGTGCCGTTCGGTCCCTCCAGCGGCGGGACGGTTTCGTACTGGTGCCAGCGCGCGTTCGGGTCGGTCTGGTCGATGGTGAGGAACGAACCCCAGTAGTAGGCGCGCGCACCGCCGATCACCGGGGCGCCGGGGTTGTTGCCGTAGCGGTTCATCTGGTCCTGGTCGGCGGTGAAGATGTCCTTGTTCAGCAGGCCGTCGGCGTACAGGCTGCGCAGGTACTTGAGCCCGTCGCGCCATTCGTCCTTGACGTAGTTGGCCTCGACCTTGCCGTCGTTGACGACCAGCCAAGGATCGCCGGGGTTGTAGAGGAAGGCGTTCATGAAATAGGTGTCCAGCGGAGCCTCCTTGAAGCCGGCGAACGGGACCGTCTTGCCACGACCGCCGAGGTCGGCCTTCTTGAACGCGGTCAGCACCTCGCGGAACTCGTCGGTCGTCTTCGGGATCGCCAGGCCGACCTTGCGGATCCAGTCGGCGTTGAGGAAGGTCCGGCCGTTGGACGCACGGCAGTGGTAGCAGTCGTTGATGTCGGGGAAGCTGTAGATGCCCTTGTCCGGGGCAACCATCAGCTTGCGCGCCTCGGGGTAGTCCTTCATCGCGTGCTGGAGGTTCGGGGCGTACTTGTCCAGGTACGGATCCAGGTCGACGAAGAGGTTCTGCGCGCCGTACAGGTAGAGCTGGGAGCGGGTGAACGTGATGCCCAGGAAGGCATCGGGGATGTCGCCCGCGGCCATCATCGCGTTGACCTTCGTCATCGTCTCCGGGTCGTCGCCCTTGCCGGCCACCTGGCGGAACTGGATCCTGATCCCGGTCTTCTGTTCCATCCAGTGCGTGAAGGCGTTCTTCGACCAGTCGCCGACGGTCAGGTTCTGCGGCACGACCACGGTGAAGGTGGCCGGCTCGGTGACGATCGGGCGCTGTTCGCGGGCCACCGGGCCGACGTACCCGGGCGGATAGTTGATGCCGGTCTTCTTCGCGCCCAGCGGCGTGGGCGGCGCGCTCAGACTCTCGGGACTGGCACCGGCCGATTGCTCACCCGATCCGCAGCCACTGAGCAGTCCACTCCCGCCGGCCGCCGCGATTCCGAGTGCTCCAGCGACGAACGAGCGTCGCTTCACCCCGGCTGGTCTCAGGTCTTCTTGCATCCTGCCTCCCGATGCAGACGATGAGATATCCAATAGGATCTCGGATCCGTGATTCGGGAGACTGACACATAACGTTTAACCAGGGAAGGGCTGATCACCTGCGGTCATTACTTTTCTACAGAAAGTATCGGATGATGCGCCTAGGGTATGAGCCATGACGACCCCGAAGTTCATCCTCGCCCTGCGCGAGAAGATCGGTCACGATCTCCTCTGGCTGACCGGGATCACCGGCGTCGTCCTGGACGACGCCGAGCACATCCTGCTGGTACGCCGGGCCGACACCGGCCGCTGGTCGCTCCCCGCCGGAATCCTCGAGCCCGGCGAGCAGCCGGCGCCCGCGTTGCTGCGCGAGATCCAGGAAGAGACGGCCGTCGAGGCCGAGATCATCCGCCTGGTCAGCATCGACACCCTGCCACCGGGCGCCTACCCGAACGGCGACCAGATCCAGTTCCTCGACCTCTGCTTCAGCTGCCGCCCCCTCCGAGGCGAGGCGCGCGTCAACGACGACGAGTCGTTAGAGGTCACGTGGTTCGCGCTCGACGATCTGCCGCCTCTGCAGGACCGCGAGCTGACCTACATCGCCAACGCCCGCACCTCAGACCCACTCCCCCGCTACACCGGCCGGCCCGCCTAGGTTCAGCTGAGGGTGCCGTGCAGCTGGGCATACCGGCCTGAGCGAGCCAGCAACTCTTGATGGGTCCCGCGCTCGACGATCCGGCCGTGGTCCAGGACGAGGATCTGCTCGGCGTCGCGAACCGTGGACAACCGGTGGGCGATCGCGATCGTGGTCCGGTTCCGTGCCAGTTCGTCGATCGCCGCCTGGACCGCCCGCTCGGTCTCGTTGTCGAGCGCGCTGGTGGCCTCGTCCAGGATCAGGATCGGCGGGTTGCGCAGCAGCATCCGCGCGATCGCCAGGCGCTGCCGCTCACCACCCGAGAACCGGTAGCCACGAGCGCCGACGACGGTGTCGTAGCCGTCGGGCAGCCCGATGATCAGGTCATGGATACGGGCGGCCCGGGCGGCTGCGACAACGTCGGCGTCAGTTGCGCCGGGCGCGGCGAACCGGAGGTTCTCACGGACCGACTCGTGGAACAGATAGGTCTCCTGCGAGACCAGCCCGACCGCGTCGGAGATCGACGACAGCTTCAGGTCCCGCAGGTCGACCCCGTCGATCGTCACCTGTCCGCGCCCGGGATCGTAGAGCCGGGCGATCAGATACGCGAGCGTGGTCTTGCCCGAGCCGGTCTCGCCGACCAGCGCGGTCGTCGTGCCCGGCGCGACGACGAAGTCGATGTCGGACAACGTCCAGGCCGCGTCTTCGGCGTACCGGAACGATGCCTCGGAGACCCGTACTTCGCCCCGCGGCCGGGGTAGCGCGCGGGCATTCGGCTTCTCCTGAATGTCGATCGGCAGGTCGAGCACCTCGAAGATCCGGCCGAACAGCGCCATCGAGGTGGACGCGGTGGTGCCGATGCCCTGCAAGGCCGTGGCCGGCGCGACCAGCCGATTGAGCATCGAGGTGAAGGCGACCACCGTACCGATCGAGAAGACCGCTGCGCCGTGCGCCAAGGTGAGTCCGGCGACCAGGTAGACGAGTGCGGGAATCATCGTCAGGCTGGCCCGGCGGCTCGAGATCACCCACTGCCCACTCATCGCCGCTTCCAGCTCCGTCTTGGTCAGCGCCCGCGACTCGTCCGCGAACCGGTCGGACAGCGCCCGCTGGCGACCCAGCGTCTTCGCGAGCAAGACCCCGGCCACCGACAGCGACTCCTCGACCAGAGCCGTGATTCCGGCAAGCTGCCGCTGCCGGCCTCGAGCGATCATGCGCCGCTGCCGTCCGAGCCGGAACGAGAACACCAGGAACACCGGTACTACGACCAGGCATATAGCAGCCAGGCGCCAGTTCATCACCAACGCGGCGATCGCGACGGTGAGCGCGGCCATCCCGTTCTGGACGACCGAGCTGGCCGTGTTCGTCACCACGTTGTCGACGCCGCCGATGTCGTTGGCGAGCCGGGACTGCACCTCGCCGGCCCGGGTCCGGGTGAAGAAGCCGAGCGACATCCGTTGCAGGTGGTCGTACACGCTGGTCCGCAGATCGTGGATCACGCCCTGGCCGATCACGTTCGACAGCCGGGTCGACGCCACCCCGAGGACGGCGGTCAGGACCGAGGCTGCGACCATGCCTCCGGCGTACAACGAGACCAGGGAAGCGCTGCGCTGCGGGAGGGCCTTGTCGACGATCTCGCGGACCATGAACGGCGAGGTCACTCCCGCCACTCCCTGGACGACCGAGACGAGCAGGAGAACGGAGATCGAGGCCAGGTAGGGCCGGAACAGACCCGCGATGCGGCGGACCGGGGCCTTGTCGACGCTGACGTCCGCGCTCAGGGTGGCGACCATCAGTACTCTTCCGTCGCGAGCCGCTCCAGCAGTCCGGCCGCCACGACGAGGAAGTCCCGCTCCGCCTCGGTCAACGACTCCAGTGCACCGGCCAGCCAGAGCTCCCGCGGCCGCATCTCCGCAGCCAGTACTTCGGTGCCGGCCGGCGTGATCTCCAGCAACGACTGACGGCCGTCGGCCGGGTCGGGACGGCGGCGGATCCAGTCCTGGTCCTCGAGCGCGGCGAACGCCCGGGACAGCGACTGCGGCTGGGTCCGGAGGCGCTCGGCCAGCTCGCCGGGAGTCAGCGCTCCGCTGTGCGCCAGGTGGCGCAGCACGCCAGTCTGGCTGAGCGTGATCTTGCCTGCGCGCTCGGCCCTGGCCCGGGTCGCCAGCAATGCGGCGCCGTGAAGGATCTGTCGAGCGGCCTCTTCATTGGTACGCACGTACTTACGTTAACAGCACACCCAAGAAGAGACCGCCCGATTTTCCTACGCAACTGCTTACTAGTGGGCCGCCTCGTGCCAGGTGCGGCCGACACCCACCGAGACATCCAGCGGGACGGCCATCTCGACGGCGGCGCCCATGTCGCGGCGGACCAGCTCCTCCAGGGTTTCGCGTTCGCCCGGGGCGATTTCGAAGACCAGTTCGTCGTGGACCTGGAGGAGCATGCGGGACTTCAGGCCGGAGGACTTCAGGGAGGCGTCTACCTTGAGCATCGCCATTTTGATGACGTCGGCGGCCGAACCCTGGATCGGGGCGTTGAGGGCCATCCGCTCGGCCATCTCGCGGCGTTGGCGGTTGTCGCTGGTCAGGTCGGGCAGGTAGCGGCGGCGGCCGAGGATGGTCTCGGTGTAGCCGCTCTTGCCGGCCTCGAGCACGATGCTGCGCAGGTAGTCGCGGACCCCGCCGAAGCCTTCGAAGTACTCGTCCATCAGGCCCTTGGCCTCGTCGACGCCGATCTTCAGCTGCTGGCTCAAACCGTACGCCGACAGGCCGTACGCGAGGCCGTAGTTCATCGCCTTGATCTTGGCCCGCTGCTCCTGCGTCACCGCCGACGGCTCGACCGAGAACACCCGGGACGCGGTCACCGAGTGGAAGTCCATCCCGGAGTTGAACGCGTCGATCAGGCCCTGGTCCTCCGACACGTGCGCCATGATCCGCATCTCGATCTGGCTGTAGTCGGCCGACATCAAGGCCTCGAAGCCCTCGCCGACGACGAACGCCTCGCGGATCCGGCGACCCTCCTCGGTCCGGATCGGGATGTTCTGCAGGTTCGGGTCGGTCGAGCTGAGCCGCCCGGTCGCCGCGATCGTCTGGTTGAACGTGGTGTGGATCCGCGCGTCGGTCGGGCTGATCGTCTTCAGCAGCCCCTCGACCGTCTGCCGCAACCGGGTCGCGTCCCGGTGCGCCAGCAGGTACGCGAGGAACGGGTGCTCGGTCTTCTCGAACAGCGACTGCAGCGAGTCCGCGTCGGTCGTGTACCCCGTCTTGGTCCGCTTGGTCTTCGGCATCTGCAGCTCGTCGAACAGCACCACCTGCAGCTGCTTCGGCGACCCGAGGTTGATCTCCTTGCCGATCACCTCGTACGCCGCGGTCGCCGCCTCCCGCACGCCCGTGGCGAACCGCGCCTCGAGCTCCTCCAGGTACGGCCGGTCGACCGAGATACCGTCCCGCTCCATCGCCGCGATCACGTCGATCAGCGGCAACTCGACATCGGCGAGCAGCTGCGTACCGGCCTGCTTCTCCAGCTCGGCGTCGAGCGTGTCGGCCAGGTCGGCGATCGCGCGGGCACGCAGCATCGTCGCGTCGGCGGCCGGGCCGCCCTCGACGTCGTCGAAACTGAGCTGCCCGTTCTCGGCCTCCTCGGTGCGCAGCTCACGCTTGAGGTAGCGCACAGTCAGGTCGGCCAGGTCGTACGACCGTTGGTCCGGCCGGACCAGATAAGCGCTCAGCTGGGTGTCGGACGTGAGCCCGCCAAGCGACCAGCCGCGCTCCAGGAACCCGAGCAGCGGGCCCTTCGCGTCGTGCAACGCCTTCGGCTGCTTCGGGTCGGCCAGCCATGCCTGCCAGGCCGAGTCGTCGTCCGGGGTCAGCACAGCCGGGTCGAACCAGGCCGCCGCACCCGTCGACGTCGCCAGCGCCAGGCCGGTGATCTCGCCCGTACCGCGTCCCCAACTGCCCTGTACTGCGACACCCGTCCGCGCGCCGGTCGAGACGTGCTCCTTGATCCAGGCGCCGACCTCACCGGGCTTGAGCTGCGTGCCCTCGAGGTCGAAGCCCTCCTCGATCGTCTCCTCGACCTCTTCGTGCTCGGCCACCAGCCGCTCACGCAGCACCCGGAACTCCAGGCTGTCGAACAGCGTGTGCACCTTGTCCCGGTCCCATGGGTGCCGGACCAGATCGTCGACTGTCACGTCCAGCGTCAGGTCGCGGACCAGCTCGTTGATCTGCCGGTTCCGGATCACGTCGGAGAGGTGCTCGCGCAGCGACTCGCCGGCCTTGCCCTTGATCTCGTTCACCCGGTCGATCACGTCGTTCAGCGAGCCGAACTGGTTCAGCCACTTCGCCGCGGTCTTGTCGCCGACCCCGGGCACGCCCGGCAGGTTGTCGCTCTTCTCCCCCACCAGGGCGGCCAGGTCCGGGTACAGCCGCGGTGGGATCCCGTACTTCGCCTCGACCGCGGCCGGGTCCATCCGGGCGATCTCGGAGACGCCGCGCTTCGGGTACAGCACCGTGACGTTCTCGTTGATCAGCTGGAACGAGTCCCGGTCGCCGGAGCTGATCAGCACCTCGAAGCCCTGCTCGTCGGCCTGCGTCGCGAGCGTGGCGATGATGTCGTCGGCCTCCCAGCCGTCGATCTCGGTGGTCGGGATCCGGAGCGCCTCCAGCACCTCCTTGACCAGCGAGACCTGCCCCTTGAACTCGTCCGGGGACTTCGACCGGCCGGCCTTGTACTCCGTGTACTGCTCGGCCCGGAAGGTCTTGCGGGACACGTCGAACGCGACGCAGATGTGCGTCGGCTGCTCGTCGCGCAGCATGTTGATCAGCATCGAGGTGAACCCGTACACCGCGTTGGTGTGCTGACCTGTGGTGGTGGAGAAGTTCTCCACCGGCAGCGCGTAGAACGCCCGGTACGCGAGCGAGTGCCCGTCCAGCAGCAGGATCCGCGGTCGCGCGGTGGAGCCGTCCACCGCCGTGCCCGGGTCCTTGGTCATCGTCGAGGAGTCTGTTTCAGGAGCCACGTACCGACTCTAGTGGACCCCGCCGACAGTTCTCGCACGCGCACGCTGGGGCTCACGTAGCCTTCTGTCATGAGTGATGAGAAGACGGGCATTGACCTGCCGGGGATGTCCACCGAAGGAACGCTGCTCGACCTGATGGGCATCGTCATCACCGAGGCTGCACCCGAGCGGGTGGTCGCGACGATGCCGGTCAAGGGCAACGTCCAGCCGTACGGACTGCTGCACGGCGGCGCGTCCTGCGTGCTGGCC